>NZ_CP090376.1:0-1200000 GCF_022836875.1 Flavobacterium enshiense | reverse complement strand
AAAAGAATGAAAGTCACTACTACAGACGACAAGAAACACAAATTCAGAAAAATAGAAAAGTCGGATAGCACCTATTACGGTATTGTCAAAACTAGGGGACAAAAAGTAAAAGTGCCATTGGAGATAGAAAAAATCAAGAGTATCCATCCGGTCAACAAAGAAGGTTCTACACTTTTATCGGTCGGAATTGTTGTGGTTCCAATTGGCATTTTAATGATCATTGCAATGACGTCTGACCTTGGTTACGCGGAAGTACCTAATTAACTTTTTCAAATGAACAAGACAAGAAAACAAGAAAAATCAATAACCCCGCGGATGATTAACTATAAATAGCTGAGTCATGAAAACACTTTACAAAAAGACCCAAATCCTTAGTATACTATTAGCCCTTATTTTTCTTTTTCAGGGTTGTCATGTTTATTCAAGCATCCCAATAAGTTTAGATGAAGCTGCCACAGCAAACAGAAGAATAAAAATCACCACTATAGATAACAAAAAACACAAATACCTGAAGGTCGAAAAATCAGACAGCATGTATTATGGACACACTAAAAACTATGGGAAGATGAAAAAAGTCCTGATTGAGAAAAACAAAATTAAAAGTGTCCGTCAAGCCGACAAAACAACATCAACAATTGCTACAGTTGGAACTATCACATTTGTTTCTGTAGTTGTTTTGGCTTTTATATTTTTCATAGAAAACGATGGCTTTTATTATTGGTAAACGAATGCATTCAGAGTCTTTAGCTGCATATTTTTCGAATCCCCTTTAATGTGAATCACCTTTTTTTCGTTAGGGAGCAAATCAAAATAATTATCACTAAAATGACCTCTATCGGATGAAAGAAAAACGTTTTTAGCTAAAACATCCGTAGTTAATTCCACCGTATTTTCATCTAAATGAGTTGCGGAGATTTTCGGCTGCTTCAATTCTAAATCTTTCGGCTTCACGAAATAATACAATGCAGATAAAATTTCTCTATCATAAAACTTAATTTTACCTGAAAGTACGATTTCTTTGTGATTGAAACTTGCAAATTCACTTTTATCGATTGAATAATACATTTTACTTGTATTTTCTTCCACTCGAATTTCCGAGGCCGATCTCCACAAGACTTTACCATTAAAATCAACCAATTCCAGTTGCAGCATTCCTTTTTTGGACTTCACGTCATCATTAACCACATAAACTTTATATTGATTATCTTCTTCTGCAACTGAAACCAAAATACTTTCAAAACTACGCTTCGCCTGATAATGAAAGGCTTTCCAGTTCCCAAAATAATCCACCGAACTCCACGAAGTCACCGGCCAACAGTCATTGAGCTGCCAATACAAACTTCCCATGCAATACGGTTTTGCCCTGCGATGGGCCTCAATAGTTGTTTTCATCCCTTCTGCCTGCAAAAGCTGCGAAACATAAACATAGTCCTCAAACGTTGAGGGCACCTTATAATCGCGCTCCATATACGTTTGAATGGTCTGATAACCTGTCGGATGCTTCTGATGGTTTTTTACGGCTTCGGAAGTAAGATTTAGATCGCTTTCATTGGCAAACGTTTTAAATGTTCTCATATCCGGCATTCCCTGAAAACCATATTCACTCATAAAACGGCCGACTTTCTTCTTGTAAATTTCAAAAGGTTCCATACCCCACCAAATGCCCCAATAATGGGAATCCCCCTGAAGCAAGCTCTCCTTTCTCCCCCAACCGATTGACGGTGATGACGGCCAATACAGGTTCTTCTCTTTTGACAAAAGACTGTCAAGTGTTTTCGGGATCAGTTCGTGAAACAATTTTTTATAGTCGTTCCAGATTCTAGCCGAATCTTTCTCAGAATATTTGTATTGTTTTTGCCAGCCCCAATTATGCCAGCCTTCATCGTTTTCGTTGTTCCCGCACCAGATGGCCAGACTCGGATGGTTCTGCAGTCGGTTGACATTATCGACAACCTCCATCTTTACATTACCCAGAAAGGCTTCGTCACCCGGATACATCGCACAGGCAAACATAAAATCCTGCCAGACCAGAATTCCGTTTTTATCGCACTCATTGTAAAAAGCATCGTCGGGATACACACCGCCACCCCAAACCCTCAACATGTTCATATTGGCATCGACAGCATTTTTTACGATATTTTTATAAACAGAATCGTTTACTTTTGGCAGAAAACTGTCGGGCGGAATATAGTTGGCGCCTTTCATGAAAACCGGAACACCATTGAGCTTAAAATAAAAGCTTTTTCCGAGATTGTCCTTTTCCTAAACCAGCTCAATGGTCCGCAAACCAATATTCAGTTCTTTTTTATCCAAAACAATTGTCCCACCAGAAAGAGTAATGGCAAACGGATACAAATAGGCCTCTCCCAAACCATTGCTCCACCAACGTTTGGGATTTCTGATTTCATATCCTATTTTCAGATTGTTCTTCCCATTTTTTAGCAGAAAAGCAACTGATTTTTCATTTATCGTCAACTGATAGTTTGCGGCTTTTTGAGAATTCACCACAACATCAAAAATCAATTCTGCTTTTTCATCGGTAAGTGACTTTTGCTCATACTTTATATTTTCGATGGTTGCCGAATTCCAGAAATGCAACTGCACTTTTTTCCATATTCCCGCTGTAACAAAACGAGGCCCCCAATCCCAACCGTACTGATATTGTGCCTTTCGGGAAAATATCTTTTCATCGCCGGGCAAGGTATAGGGAAGATTTTTAGCTGCTTTTTTCCCTTTTTTAACGGCCGACTGAAATACAACCTGTAATTTATTTTCACCCTGTTTCAAGTAATTCTTAACCTCAACTTTCCAGGTTCGGAACATATTATCGGCTTTCAAAACCGATTTCCCATTTAGAAAAACTTCGGCATACGTATCCAGACCATCAAACTGCAATTCGATATTTTCGCTTTCGGAATCTTTGGCAGAAACAGTAAACGAAGTTTCATATTCCCAGTCTTCATTTTCAATCCACTGCAGTTCTTTTTCATTGGCTCCGAAAAAAGGATCCGGAATCATTTTATTGCGCAACAAATCCGTATGAACCGTTCCCGGTACAGACGCCTGACTCCATTTAGCATCGCCTTCCTTTCTGAATTTCCAGTTTTCCTTTCCCAAATCGGAATAGGAATTTTGAGCCAAAATGAACATCGGCCAACAGAAAACAAAAAGAAATCTCAAAAAAACTTTCATTCGTTTAAATTAGATTTCAAGACCTTAACCTCATCAATGGAAGCTATTTCACTTCCATCTGTAATGGCAGAAGAATGGTAAAACCCGGCATTGGTTTGGTCTTGAAGTAACTCGATATTAGTCGAACGTAAGCCACCACCTGGCATTATTACTATTCTGTTACTCGCTTTTTGCACCAATTGCTTTAGCACAGTGATTCCTTCCACCACATTGGGCATTGTTCCGGAAGTAAGGATAGTTGAAAACCCGCATTGAATTACGTTCTCTAACGACAAAAAAACGTCGTGAACCTCATCAAAGGCCCTATGAAACGTACACGGAAGCGGTTTTGCTAATTCTACTAATTCAGAATTTCGCTGTACATCAATACTTTTATCCGCATTTAAAATTCCGAAAACAAATCCGTTTACACCAAGGGTTTTGAATTGCACGATTTCATTTTTCATCTGCTGAAATTCTTCTTCGGTATACACAAAATCACCACCTCTGGGACGGATCATCACATATAAATCAATATCTAATTTTTTGCGGGTTTGCCTTGTAGCCTCAAAATCTGGCGTGGTTCCGCCTTCTTTTATATTGTCGCAAAGTTCTACCCTGTCGGCTCCGCCTTGTTGCGCAATTATTGCAGACTCAGGATTAAAACAAGCTATTTCTAATTTCTTCATGATTTCAAAAAGTAATCGGCATCAATTAATTTATTTCCGGTTTCATCATATTTCGCATAATTGAACCCACCCTGAACGCAATATGCGCCGTGCTCTCCTTTTTTGTTCAATGCGATGAATCCGACTTGAATATCCTTAAGATTTTTGTTTCGGATTTTGGTCAGCTTTACAATTCGGGCAACCGCTTCCTCACATGCTTTTTGTGGAGATCTCCCCTGACGCATCAGTTCCACCACCAAATGGCAACCCGTAATTCGGATTACTTCTTCGCCGTGTCCTGTGGCTGTCGCGGCACCGATTTCGTTATCCACGTACAGTCCGGCACCTAATATTGGCGAATCACCCACGCGGCCATGCATTTTGTATGCCAATCCGCTTGTGGTACACGCACCTGAAAGGTTTCCGTGCGCATCCAAGGCAATCATTCCGATGGTATCGTGATTTTCTATATTTGCTTTGGGATGATATTGGCTGGTTTTCAGCCACTCTTTCCATTCTTTTTCAGAAGCTTCCACCAACAGATTTTCTTTTTTAAATCCTTGGTTCAAGGCAAATTGCAGAGCCCCATCGCCTACCAACATTACGTGAGGCGTTTTTTCCATCACGGCACGGGCCACACTAATTGGATGTTTGATGTATTCTAAACAGGCAACCGAACCGATATTGGAAAACTCATCCATAATGCATGCATCTAAAGTTACCCTTCCTTCACGGTCAGGACGCCCGCCGTAACCAACACTGCGCTCATTCGGGTCGCTTTCCGGGATTCTTACACCGGCTTCCACCGCATCGAGGGCACGTCCATTATTCTTAAGAACATCCCATGCCGCTGCATTGGCCGGAATTCCGAAATTCCATGTAGAAAGCACAATGGGTTTCTTTACTTTCCCTGAAGGAAAAATCACTTCGTTTCCTTCCGTTTTTCCACGGAAGCCATTCAAGGCTACCGCTACTGAAGCGATGGCTGTTGTCTTTAAAAAATTCCTGCGATTTGCCATATTTTTACTTTTTATTCCACCATAATTTCATCCACAAACAACCAGCAATCCGAGCCCGCACCCGGTTTCCCTTCCGGAATTTTGCCCGCGTTTGGAGCTGTAACTTTGATGTATTTTACTTTTTGCTTATCAAATGTGATTGCAGCCACACCTCTCTGTTGAATGATTTCCTCAACAGTGACTTTCTTCACAGAACGAAACATTTTACCATCTGCCGACACCAAAACTTCAACATACTTCGGATAATAGATCCAACTTCCTTCACTGGTTAAAACATCAACCGTTACTTTTGAAACATCTTGTTTCTTCCCCAAATCGATGGTCGCATCCAAATCTTTTCCCCAGAAACCAATCCAGTCGCGCCCGTATTTCTCCATATTTCCGCGCATTCCGTCTACCAGAGTAAATGAACCTCCGATTCCGTAATTCCCATGAGGCTGATTCACCAGACTTATTTTCTTTCCGGTTGATTTTGTAATGAAAAACGGTTGCTCGATTATGGCGCTTTTCTGTTTCCCATTTTCAAAATAAGCCGCTTTTACGGTTTGGCTTTCTGTAACTGAAATAGGTTTTTCATATTTATTCGAAGCTGCGGTCGGATTCGTTCCGTCAGTGGTAAAACAGATACCTTCTTTTGTCGATTTCAGCAGGAAGACAACGCCCTGCCTTTTATCAGACGGACTAACTTTGGAGGTCACTTCAAACAGTGCCTTACTGTAATTGATACCTTTTGCTTCATAAACCGAAAAATGCTGTATCAAGCGGTTTTGAAAATCCTGATACTTCGACGCATCGGAAGTTCCCCAAACCACTTCCGTCAAAGCGGCCATACGTGGCATAATCATGTATTCGACATGCTCAGGCGTATTCATGTATTCGGTCCAGACATTTCCCTGGGCGCCCAATATATATTTTGCTTCCTCCGAAGTCAGCTCTTTTGGAGTCGGTTCAAACGAATATACTTTTTCTACTGTTGTGTATCCGCCGATGGCAACCGGCTCGTTTTTGGGCTCTCCCTGATAATGGTCGAAATAACAATGCGAGCCCGGTGTCATTACAGCCTTATGTTTTTGTTTTGCCGCTGTAATTCCGCCTTCCGTACCACGCCAGCTCATTACAGCTGCATTAGGCGCCAATCCGCCTTCCAGGATTTCATCCCAACCGATAATTTGTCTTCCTTTGGAATTTAGGAATTTCTCAATTCGTCTGATGAAATAACTTTGTAATTCGTGTTCATCATTCAACCCTTCTTTTTTGATGAGTGCCTGACAGTGAGCGCAGTTCTTCCAACGTGTTTTCGGACTTTCATCACCACCGATATGAATGTATTCTGATGGAAATAAATCCAGAACTTCGGTCAGGACATTCTGCAAAAATTCGAATGTCTCTTCTTTAGGACAATACACATCATCCAAAACACCCCATTGCATCGCTACTTCAAACGGTCCGCCGGTACATGATAACTCCTGATACGCCGCTAAAGCCGCTTGGGAATGGCCAGGCATTTCAATTTCGGGAACGACAGTGATGTGGCGTTCATTGGCATAGGCAACGATTTCTTTAATTTCTTCCTGCGTATAAAATCCGCCGTACTTTTTGTCGTCAAACTTCTGATCGTTATAATGTCCTACCATAGATCCATTGCGCCAGGCGCCTACTTCAGTTAATTTCGGATATTTTTTGATTTCGATACGCCAACCCTGGTCTTCGGTTAAATGCCAGTGAAAAGTATTCATTTTGTACATCGCCAAATAATCTATATATTTTTTGATGAATTCCTTTGGAAAGAAATGACGTCCGACATCTAAATGCATTCCGCGCCAAACGTATTTTGGTTCGTCTTTTATTTCGAGACACGGGATTTTCAGTTCGGCTTTTTTTTCGACCGGAAGCAATTGTTCCAATGTCTGAAACGCGTAAAACAGTCCTATGTTCCCTTTGGAGAAAATCTGTATTTTTGAATTGCCTACTTTCAACTCATATTCACCCGATTGATTGTCTTTCGGATTTTCAACCTGGATCTGAATTGTCTTCAGCGGACTCTTGGAATTGTTTGTTGTTTTCAGTTCGAATCCGTATGCCGATTTTAAAAACTGGTTGAACAGCTTAATTTCTGTATTGCTTTCTGAATTACCAATCAGAATAAGTGTTGTATGGTTTAAAACGAAGTTCCCGTCTTTTTGAACCAATTCTTTGGGTTTCGGAATTAACGGCAATGGATTTTGCGAAAAGGCACTATTGAAAAGCAATACTAAAAATACAATTAGTCTAGAAGTCATGGAAGTGTTGTTTGTCTTTGGCTAATTTATATAAAAAAGATAAGAAAAATGCCCCACTTTCGTGAGGCATTTATCAATTTATCAAAAGAATTACTTTTTTATTATTCGAAGGGTTTTCGTTTTATCACCCTGACTTACTACAATATTGTAAATCCCTGAAGGGTATTTACCTCCTATTTGCCAATCGGAAACTGCATTTGGTAAAATTTGTCTTTCGTCAATTAATTTTCCTAACATATCATACACAAAAACACCAACTGTCTCTTGATTAGAAGTGGTTAAGTCGAGTTTGAAGTTTTCCTTAAAAGGGTTTGGATTAGCTGTAACCGAGTAACCATTTGCTGAATCAAGATTAACACTTAGAGTAGTAGTAGACACAACTAAATTAAATTGTGAAAGGCTAAAATAACCTGTTGTTTTGTTGGTGACCCGTGCATATATTGTTTGTGGGTTACTGGTGTTTGCATAAATATTTGGTAATGGCGAAACATAATCAACAGCATTGGCAAGTGTTGTAAAAAAATCAACAGAATTCGCAATCCAATCTGAATTTATTTCACTTCGTTTAACACCTAAATTAAAAAGGCCTACATTTGGTGTAGCATCGCTAACAATCGTATAATCGCTAGTGGGATTTGCTATCGGTCCCGGCACCAAAGCTGCAGAACCTGTCCAATGCAACTCAAATCCTTCAGTGTCATATGGCCTATCAATAGCGATGTAATAAATTTCACCAACTGCAACTGTCAGCCATTTTACATAGGCTAAATTATTACCTCCGGTACCAGACCAGGCAGATATACTATTAGTACTGCCATTCATGCCTGTAATGTTGTTGGGTAAATTAGCTTCTAGAGGATTAGTTACATTGCATCGGATTGCGCTGCCTAAACCAGTTCCACAAGTTCTGTTTGGTCCGTAAACCCAAAAATCATAATCACCATTAAGTAGATCGGGATTTTTTGGAATTAAATCAAACCCCAAGGTACCTGCCTGCCCAATAACAATTTTCAGCCAGATAGAATTATGCTCACGTCCTGGACCACATGCAATAACTTCCTGAACGTTACCAGCACCTGAGGCATTCGAGTTAAAAACACCACTTGCACTAATCGTAATGGCATTGACACAATCATTGGGTTGTTGTGCTTTAGCTATAGTAATAAACAACAGCAATAATGGGAAGTAAAAATATTTTTTCATATGTAATTTGTAAGGCATTTAATAAAAAACTAAGGTAAAACAATTTTTGATGTAAAAATAAAAAAGTCCCACAAATTGTGAGACTTTTATTTCTTATCAAACCGTTTATTTATTTTTTGAGGCTTCAATTTTAGCATCAACTTCGGCTTCGGTTCCTTCAAAAGTTTCTACTTTTTCTGTTTCCTTTCCGTTTTCTATAGTTGTCGTTTTAATTGTCGCTTTTGTTTTTCCGTCTTCCGTCTCTTTTTCGATGGAAACACGCTTCATCGTTTCTTTTTTCATCATCCCTTTTCTACCTTTGAATTTTCCGTTTTCGTCGTAATACGACGCACACATGGCTTTTTCTTCATCGGAACAGCCCATTTTCTCACACATTTTTGCGCATTCCTCCTTTGACATCATGGCCATTTTAGACATATCGCATTTCGTTTTATGCTGGGCGTACATTCCCTTTTGACCGCAACAACCGCCTTTAGCCATCACTGCAGAATCAGAATGTCCGTCGCCTAAAATTGGCGCAATAACCAATCCAATCAAACAGGTCAATTTGATTAAAATGTTCATTGAAGGACCGGAAGTATCTTTAAACGGATCTCCGACAGTATCACCGGTTACCGCTGCTTTGTGCGCATCGGAACCTTTAAAAGTCATTTCTCCGTTAATCATCACACCTGCCTCAAATGATTTTTTAGCATTGTCCCACGCACCACCGGCATTGTTTTGAAATATTGCCCAAAGCACTCCCGAAACAGTAACACCTGCCATATAACCGCCTAACATTTCGGCGATCATTTGATTATTACCTGAATACACCAGTTTACCTAAGATCACAATAAAAATCGGAAAACCGATGGTAAGTAGCCCCGGTAACATCATTTCGCGTAACGCGGCTTTTGTTGAGATTTCTACGCATTTTCCGTACTCCGGTTTTCCTTTACCTTCCATGATGCCCGGAATCTCTTTGAACTGACGGCGTACTTCGTACACCATGTCCATCGCTGCCTTTCCAACCGAATTCATAGCCAGAGCAGAGAAAACAACCGGAATCATTCCGCCTATGAATAACATCGCCAAAACCGGCGCTTTGAAAATATTGATTCCGTCAATTCCAGTAAAAGTAACATACGCAGCAAACAATGCCAATGAAGTTAACGCTGCCGACGCAATGGCAAAGCCCTTTCCGGTTGCCGCTGTAGTATTTCCTACCGAATCCAAAATATCGGTTCTGGTGCGGACTTCTTTTGGCAATTCGCTCATCTCGGCGATTCCTCCCGCATTATCTGAAATAGGCCCGAATGCATCAATGGCCAATTGCATAGCCGTAGTAGCCATCATTGCCGAAGCCGCTAAAGCTACCCCGTAGAATCCTGCTAAAGCGTACGATACCCAAATAGCTATCCCGAACAATAATACCGTTGGAAAAGTAGAAATCATTCCTGTAGCCAAACCGGCAATTACATTTGTTCCCGCTCCTGTAGACGATTTTTGTACGATTGCCAAAACAGGTTTGGTTCCTAATCCAGTGTAGTATTCCGTTACCGAGGAAATCACACCTCCTACCGTTAATCCTACGATTGTAGCATAAAACACTCTCATGGATGAGATTTCTTTTAGACCTTCTCCGTAAAAATTCATTTTCATGGTTTCAGGCAACAAGTATTGCACCAAAAAGTAGCAAGCCACTAATGTCAGTCCGATTGCAACCCAGTTCCCAACGTTTAAAGCAGCTTGAACCTGCTTTTCTTTGGCATCGTTGCTTGTAATTTTAACCAGCATCGTTCCTATAATCGAGAACAGGATTCCGAAACCGGCAATTGTCATTGGCAGTAAAATGGGTCCGATTCCGCCAAACTCATCCTGAATATTACCTCCCATATCTTTGATAACATAATTTCCGAGTACCATGGCTGCCAAAACCGTTGCCACGTACGAACCGAACAAATCAGCACCCATTCCGGCAACATCCCCCACATTATCACCTACATTATCAGCAATAGTCGCAGGATTTCGCGGATCGTCTTCGGGAATACCCGCTTCTACTTTTCCAACAAGATCGGCACCCACATCGGCGGCTTTAGTGTAAATCCCGCCACCCACACGAGCGAATAAGGCAATAGATTCTGCACCAAGAGAAAAACCGGCCAGCGTTTCCAACACGACAGTCATATCTTCGGTGGAAGTCCACGTGCCATGCATGAAGTAATTAAAGAAGAAAATAAAGAAAGACGTCAGTCCTAAAACGGCTAAACCGGCGACACCAAGCCCCATTACGGTTCCGCCTCCAAAGGAAATTTTTAATGCATCAGGTAAACTGCTGCGTGCTGCCTGAGTGGTTCTGACATTTGTCTTGGTTGCGATTTTCATACCCATATTTCCGGCCAAAGCCGAAAAAAAGGCACCAAAAACAAAGGCAACAACGATTAATATGTGCGTAGTTGGTACAATAAACGAAACGGTTGCCAGAATGATACTTGCCAGAATAACAAAAAGTGCCAGCAATTTATATTCTGCTTTGAGAAAAGCTAATGCTCCCTCGTAGATGTGGTCTGAAATCTCTTTCATTTTTCCATCACCCGCATGTTGCTTCAGAACCCAACTCCTTTTAACCCACATAAAAGCAAGTCCTAACAATGCCATTATGATTGGCACGTAAATCACCATTGATCCCATAAAATTTGTTTTTGGTATTCGGTTAATATTCGTAAATATATAGAAACAAAAACAAATAAAAAAGCAATACTCCTTGCGAAATATTGCTTTTTATATAAAATTTTAAGAAATCTTATTATTTAATACTGAATAATCCTTCCGGTTTATTTTCCACAGCATTGAAACGGTCAACGCACTCTTTCAAGATACGTTTAGCATCGTTTACATCTCCCCATCCTTCAACATCAACTTTCTTGTGTTCCAAATCTTTGTATACCTGGAAGAAATGTTCGATTTCTTTTACCAAGTGAGGATTCATATCAGACAAATCGTCTAATTTGTTCCAGATTGGATCCGATACCGGCACACAGATAATTTTCTCATCCGGTCCTTTATCATCTGCCATGTGGAAAACACCAATCGGCTTCACTTCCATAACACATCCAGGGAAAGTTGGTTCGTTAACCAAAACCAATACGTCCAACGGATCTCCGTCTAACGCTAATGTTTCAGGAATAAAACCGTAATCTGCAGGATACATCATAGACGAGAATAACATTCTGTCGAAACGCATTCTTTTCAATTCGAAATCGTATTCGTATTTGTTTCTGCTCCCTCTTGGGATTTCGATTAAAACATCGAAAGTTTTAATTTTATCAGCTGTCATTGTATTAACTTTTACGTATTTTTTTCGGGTGCAAAAGTAGTACAAAAACAACTCTCCAACAAGAAATTCAGACAATTATGAAGCATATTTCGCAATATTATAACAAAGATCTAATAAGGCTGTTGTCTTCCCCGTTTCTTAAGGTAGTAATGCCACAGAAAAAAAGTAGCAGCGGAACGGTACGGCTTCCAGTTTTCAGCATAAGTTGCCATAGCTTCTTTCTCGTGAATGTCAAACAATTCCTTAATAGTGTTTACAACTGCAATATCGCCAAGCGGAATAATATCGGGTGATTGCAGGCAAAACATCAGATACACGTCAATTGTCCAATGACCGATGCCTTTGATTTTTATCAGTTCATCCCTGATTTCCTCGGGTTCTTTAAAAGACAAACTTTCCACATCCAGCGTTTTGTCGGTAACAGCTTGAGAAAGCGCTTTTAAATAGGCTGTCTTTTGACGGCTTACCCCACAAGCCCTAAAATCTTCATCTGAACAAGCCAATAGTGTTTCAGGTAAAAAATCAGGAAGCTTATGTTTAATTTTATTGAATGTCGCTTTGGCCGAGTCTATGGAAACCTGTTGTTCCAGAATCAGCAGGCAAAGCGTTTCGAAACCCGGTGGGCGCTGTACAAAAGTAGGTTCGCCATATAACGCAACTATTTTCTGAAACTTATCTTCGTTTTTAAGAAGATGCGCTATTGCATTTTTCATTAGAAATAGAAGCCAAATGAACCTTTAACGGCGAATTTATTAGCATCAGGTACATTTAAGTAATTCCCTCTCCAACTGAAATCCAAGCGGAAACACTTGAAAATATTCCCAATTCCTGCATGGTATTCCCAATATCCGTTTTCCGGAGCGCGGTATTCCAATCCGGAAGCATTTATAGCTATATTTTCATCTGAAACAGTACCAACTACCCCTTTGACACCGACAATTTCCCTCCAGTTTAATTTTCGCAGCAGCGGTACCCTTGAAAAAAGCCTTCCGTTAAAATGGTGTTCTAAATGAAACGAGGCATATCGATCAACAAGGAACTCATAATACTGCAGATTACTGAATGTATTATCTATCTGAAACCATGATTGGTTACCTGGAACAACTCCCATTAAGCCCAAAGGCACTTCATTAAATATTTTCCCAAGTTCCATGGTAGTGAACAAACGGCCAAAACCTCCTATAAGAACAGGCTGTCTGTAATAAAACTGGAGTTTTCTATAATCAAAATCACTATCAAGAACACCTTTAAAACCGTGAGCGTAATTGACAAAAAAACGTGTGAAATTGTAATCTACCAGCAATCTTTCGACACCATGCCCAATGGTTCTTCGGTTTGGAGTATAATCCACCCTAAATTCGATTTCAGACTGTTTTACCTGACTCTGAATAGTGCCGTTTTCATCAAAATAATCCAAACTAAATTGATCGGACGCCGATTTTAAGGTTCGGTAGGTAAGATTTGCTTCAACTGTCAAATTTTTTACGACCTCCATTTCGGCAGAAAGCATTGACAGGTTAATTGAAGTCAGTTTATTATTGGTTCCGGTTGAAAACAAGGAACTGGATGCAAAACTACGCCCTAACACATCGTTTGTAGTGGTCAAACTCACCCCTATTTGCTCCACATCCCTTCTGTGCCCTGCCGATAGGATCAATCTGTTTTTCTTGTCAACCAACCACTTTCCGGAAATCCCGTATTTAAATTGATCGTCCTTTAAACCATAAGCGGCAAACCCTTGTAAGCGCCAAGGATCGTTGGGACCAAAATACGTTCTTCCTCCAACACGCAAACGCAACCCTTCAACATCATTATATCCGAAAGTGGAGTACACCGGTCCGTAATCAAACTTGTATTTGGGCATCTCTATATAACCACTAGCAAGAACAGTGGCCAGGCTATAGAACCTTTTGAACTTCGGAATCGTATTTAATGTATCCAAAAGCCCATAAATCCCTTTTTCATTCTTGCTGAGGCTTTCAAAACGATTTTCCTCCCAATACTCATCAGGTTTAGTATAGACTTCGCTGTCATAAGCATCCACTTCTTCCTTATAGAATTTCTCGTCTTTAGGAATATTGAACTTATGATTTTTCACCAAAGTGGTTCGTTTTCCATATACTCCTTTTGATTTTTCCTTTTTGGAGAAACTGAAATCCGACATCATATGATCCCTTTTCAATAAAAATACCGAATCGTTGAGCACATCGAATTCCTGTTCAATATAAATCTCTTTCACCCAGTTGATATTGGCACTTTTACTTGCCTCCATGTTGATTTTTTTAATGGCAAATGTGGAATCATTTACCCAAAAATCACCTTTGAACGTCAATTCATTTTTTCTTCGCGGATAGAAAATAATATTGTAGCACCATTTGTTGTCTATAAAAGCACTGTCTGACAACACATAATTATACACGTTGATACCGGTTCGGGAAAGCGGACTTACGAAATCCTTATCAAAAAATTTCAGGTAATTATTATAAATATCATACTCGGCATACAAATCTTTAATAAAGGTATTCACACCGTCTCCGGTTCCTAAACCCGAATTTTTATTAGCCTTGACTATTTCTTTCTTTTTTCCTTTGACATTATCAGCGTAAACTTCACTAAGCGTTTCGTTAATAAATATTGGCAAGAAAGCCTTTCCTGTGACTTTCGAAGTGTCAATTCTGTCCCAGATAAACTCCATGCCTTCAAAAATCTTATTTGCCTTGAAAGCACTATCGATGGAATTCAAGTCAAATTCCACTTTTTCGTATTTATCGTATTGATACTGATCAAACATGTGCAATCCATTTTTCCTCTTACGTTCCCATATTTTTCGGAGAATATCAATGGCTGGATTGTTCTTTTTTGAAGTTTTTCCGGTATAAATTTTAACTTCCTGAAGTTGATTATCCGGTTTGATGGTAATCTTCATGTTAAGATCAACCGATTTTGTCAAGGAGATTTCTACCGCCTTATATCCAACAAAGGACGCAACCAGTATCTTATAAGTTTTATCGGATTGAAGATAGAACCGCCCATTTTCATCCGAAACGATTCCTTCGGTCGAACCCTTAAAATATACATTGGCATAACTCATCGGCTGGTTGTTTTCATCATAGATCACTCCACCCACCTTGGTCTGTGCCGACATGCTGATATAAAAAATAAAAAAACTTAAAACCAGTAAAAACTTCTTCATAGGCCGATAAAAAAAAAACTTCACCAACAATTGCTGATGAAGTTTCAAATATACTAATTAGATTTTTAGATTTTTGGACTATTTAGATTTTTAGATGATTTATCCTTCAACAATTCAAAAAATCTAATATTCTAAAAAATCTTACAATCTATTTATACATTACTTTTCTAACCGCCTTAACCACGTCGTTTGCATTAGGCAACCACTCTTTCAATAAAGTTGGTGAATAAGGAGCTGGTGTATCTGCTGTTGTAATTCTTTGTACTGGAGCGTCCAAATAATCGAAAGCTTTTTCCTGAACCATATAGGTAATTTCAGAAGCTACCGACGCAAACGGCCAAGCCTCTTCCAACACTACCAAACGGTTTGTTTTTTTCACCGAGTTGATGATACAATCGTAATCCATCGGACGAACCGTTCTCAAATCGACGATTTCACAAGAGATACCTTCTTTTGCCAATTCATCTGCAGCGATAAAAGCTTCTTTGATGATTTTTCCGAAGGACACAATCGTTACATCGGTTCCTTCTCTTTTAACATCGGCAACACCAAGAGGAATCGTGTAGTCTCCTTCAGGCACTTCTCCTTTATCACCATACATTTGCTCTGATTCCATGAAAATTACCGGATCGTTATCGCGTATAGCCGATTTCAACAATCCTTTAGCATCATATACATTTGAAGGAACTACTACTTTTAAGCCAGGGGTATTGGCAAACCAGTTCTCGAAAGCCTGAGAGTGCGTAGCCCCTAACTGACCCGCCGAAGCTGTAGGTCCACGGAATACCATCGGCATTGGAAATTGTCCGGCCGACATCTGACGCATTTTTGCTGCATTATTGATAATCTGGTCAATACCTACCAACGAGAAGTTGAAAGTCATAAATTCCACAATCGGACGGCAACCATTCATTGCAGAACCTACTGCGATTCCTGCGAAACCTAATTCGGCAATCGGTGTATCGATAACCCTTTTTGGTCCAAATTCATCCAGCATTCCTTTTGATGCTTTGTAGGCACCATTATATTCCGCTACTTCTTCACCCATTAAATATACCGATTCGTCACGACGCATCTCTTCGCTCATCGCCTCACAAACCGCTTCTCTAAATTGTATCGTTCTCATAAGTTCTATGTATCTCTGTAAAATTGAAGAGCAAAAATAAAAATTTTATGTTACTTATCGGTTACGATATATAATATTAAGGTGAATTAATTCAAAAAAAATATTTTTAAAAGACATCAAAACATCTAAAAATCGGCTTTCATGAACGCTTCCCTAAAAAGCTCTGATAAAAACTTCGCAACCAAAACTCCAGATCACCTTCTCTTTTTGCGTTTAATAGGAATAATTTTTCAAATCACTAACAAATTCACAATTAATATGCACGCATACTATTTTATTTGAAATATTTACTTAAATTCGTCCCTTGAAATTGAAATATCAACTTTACACTTTATAAAAATGAAAATATTAGTTTGCATCAGCCATGTACCTGATACTACTTCAAAAATTAACTTCATTAATGGAGATTCCGAATTTGATACTAACGGTGTTCAGTTTGTAATCAACCCTAATGACGAATTCGGTTTAACAAGAGCCATCTGGTTCAAAGAACAACAAGGTGCTAACGTAACCGTTGTGAACGTTGGAGGTACTGATGCAGAAGCTACTTTAAGAAAAGCATTAGCTATAGGAGCTGACGAAGCAATTCGTGTAAACGCTAATCCTACTGATGGTTTCTTCGTTGCAAAACAGCTTGCTGAAGTAGTAAAAAACGGAGGTTATGATTTAGTAATTGCCGGTAAAGAATCGTTGGATTATAACGGAGGAATGGTTCCGGGAATGCTAGCTGCCTTAACAGGAAACGATTTCGTAAACTCTTGTATCGGTTTAGACATCAACGGAACAACTGCTAAAGCTGTTAGAGAAATCGACGGTGGTAAAGAAACCATTTCAGCTAACTTACCATTGGTAATCGGTGGTCAGAAAGGTTTGGTAGAAGAAAAAGATTTGCGTATCCCGAACATGAGAGGTATCATGACCGCGAGAACAAAAGCATTAACTATTTTGGAACCGGTTGGAGCAGACAACGCTACCAAAGCAGTAAAATTCGAAAAACCAGCTGCAAAAACAGCAGTAAAATTGGTTAGCCCGGACAACCTAGACGAATTAATCAACTTATTACATAACGAAGCGAAAGTAATTTAATTACGAGTTAAAAATTACGAATTACGAAATTTTTGATTCTTTAAATCTTTCAATTTTTAAATACTGAAAATATGTCAATTTTAATATACGCTGAATCAGCAGAAGGAAAATTTAAAAAAGTAGCTTTCGAATTGGCTTCTTATGCTAAGAAAGTTGCAGAAATGATGGGAACAACTGTTACGGCTGTGACTGTAAATACAGGTGATGTTTCTGAATTATCAAAATACGGAGTAGACAAAGTATTAAAAGTATCTAACGACAAATTGGCTTCTTTCAATGCAAAAGCTTACGCTGATGTTATCAAACAGGCTGCCCAGAAAGAAGGAACGAAAGTCGTGGTTTTATCTTCTACAACCGATTCTTTATACTTAGCTCCGCTTGTAGCAGTAGGTTTAAACGCTGGTTATGCTTCTAACGTAGTAGCATTACCGGAAAGCACTTCGCCTTTTGCAGTAAAAAGAAACGCATTTTCAAACAAAGCTTTCAACATCACTGAAATCACTACTGATGTTAAAGTATTGGGAATCGCTAAAAACTCATACGGAATCAAAGAATCGACTTCATCATTAACTGAAGAAGATTTTGCTCCATCATTAAACGATGCTGACTTCTCGGTAAAAATCGAATCAGTAGAAAAAGTAACAGGAAAAGTAACTATTGCTGATGCTGAAATCGTGGTTTCTGCAGGTCGTGGAATGAAAGGCCCAGAAAACTGGGGTATGATTGAAGAATTAGCTTCAGTTCTTGGAGCGGCAACAGCTTGTTCAAAACCAGTTTCTGATTTAGGCTGGAGATCTCACAGTGAACACGTTGGACAAACCGGAAAACCGGTAGCAGCTAACTTATACATTGCTGTAGGTATTTCAGGAGCTATCCAACATATTGCAGGAATCAACTCCTCTAAAGTAAAAGTAGCCATCAACACAGATCCGGAAGCTCCTTTCTTTAAAGTGGCTGATTACGGTGTAGTTGGAGATGCTTTCCAGGTAGTTCCTCAATTAATCGAAAAATTAAAAGCTTTCAAAGCGGCGCAACACTAAAATTCCGCTCATATTCTAATAGAAAAAACCATCTTTTTTAGATGGTTTTTTTATTTTCCGAAGCAAAACTTTTTCGTTACTTTGCAGTCAGCTTTTCTTATTTGATACTTATTTCTTACTTTCAGTACAGATATAGCGATTCAATCGGAAGAAGAGCACAATTCTATTATATTTTTATAATTTATTAATATAATTGACGTAAATTAGTATATCCAATAGCTATTAACAAACAAAAAACTTTGTGCCTCAAAGGCCTTAGTGGCTAAAAATATGAGCTTAGTAAAACTAACTATAAAGGGGATTTCATACAGCCAGACTCAAAATGGCGCTTATGCACTAATTTTAAATGAGGTGGATGGTGAGAGAAAATTACCTATTGTTATCGGTGCGTTCGAAGCCCAGTCCATCGCTATCGCTTTGGAAAAAGAAATTCGTCCCCCAAGACCTTTAACTCACGATTTATTTAAAAACTTTGCTGATCGTTTTGATATTGTGGTTAAACAGGTTATCATTCACAAATTAGTTGACGGCGTTTTCTTCTCCAGCATCATCTGTGAAAGAGACCGTATTGAAGAGATCATCGATGCCAGAACATCGGACGCTATTGCCTTGGCCTTACGTTTCAACGCTCCTATTTTTACCTACAAAAACATTTTGGACAAAGCAGGAATCTATCTGAAAATAAATCCGCCAGAAGAAAGCAAATCATCCGAAGAAAGCGATGATCCGCTGGAGAACCCTGAAACCTTCGGATTGGTAGGAGAAGAATCCGTAACAGGCGAATCCTATTCCCAATATTCTTTAGCCGAACTTTACGAACTTCTTGAAGGAACAGTTCAGAATGAAGATTATGAAAAAGCTGCTAAAATACGTGACGAAATTTCGAAAAGGGAATCCTAATTTCACAGCAAACCTCAGCATTACACTAACAAACAAACGCTTAGAGCTTAAAGCCTAAAGCAATAAAAAATGAAACAATATTTAGATTTAGTTAAGCACGTTTTAGAAACCGGAAATCAAAAAGGGGACAGAACAGGGACCGGAACGAAAAGTGTTTTTGGTTACCAGATGCGTTTTGACTTAAGCGAAGGTTTCCCGATGGTAACCACCAAAAAACTGCACCTGAAATCTATTATTCATGAATTGCTTTGGTTTTTAAAAGGCGAAACCAATATTGCCTATTTAAAAGAAAACGGCGTACGTATTTGGGATGAATGGGCAGACGAAAACGGCGATTTGGGTCCAGTGTATGGTCACCAATGGCGCAACTGGGACAGTGAGGAAATCGACCAAATCCAGGAGCTTATCGACACCCTGAAAAAAAATCCGAACAGCAGGCGAATGCTGGTTTCCGCATGGAACCCTTCCGTTTTACCGGATGATAAAAAATCATTTTCCGAAAATGTGGCCAATGGCAAAGCAGCCTTACCTCCTTGCCATGCCTTTTTCCAATTCTACGTAGCCGATGGAAAATTATCCTGTCAGTTATACCAAAGAAGTGCCGATATTTTCCTAGGCGTTCCGTTCAATATTGCGTCTTATGCCCTATTCACTATGATGGTAGCTCAGGTTTGCGATTTACAACCAGGAGAATTCATTCACACCTTTGGCGATGCCCACATTTACAACAACCACATCGAACAGTTGGAATTACAGCTTTCCCGCGAACCGAAACCACTCCCAAAAATGGTCTTAAATCCAAATGTGAAAAATATCTTCGATTTTAAGTTTGAAGATTTTACTTTGGTAGATTACGATGCACATCCTCACATTAAAGGACAGGTCGCCATTTAATTAACAAACACACATCAACACATTTCACTACAATGAAACATTTTTTATTGTCGGTTTTTCTATGCCTTTTTTCAACTATTTTTTATGCCCAGCAAGACAAAACCTTTTATTTAGACTCCATAGGAGGTGAAACACAATATGTCAATCACACAACATATCTGGTAATTAAAGATTTTCATAAAGAAAAAAAACAGTACAACGTTAGTGAATATTACAAATCAGGCAAATTAAAATCGGAAGGCATACTCAACAACAAATTATCCAGAACCAAAGAAGGAATACTTAACAGCTATTATGAATCCGGAAACTTACAATCGCGCACTATGTATGATAAAGGATTACCTTACGGCGATTTTTTTCTTTGGCATGAAAACGGGAACAAAAAGACAGATGGCGAGTATTTGATTTTTGAGGATGAGGACGGAAGAAAAACATCCGTATTACTAATAAAAAACTATTGGGAAGAAAACGGTACACAAAAAGTTTTTAACGGAAACGGAACTTATAATGAGGTTTCCGATCTGGAAAGTGCAAAAGGGGAAATCCTGAACGGATATAAAAACGGGTTGTGGGAAGGTACTTCAAAAATTGGCAACCTTGCTTTTAAAGAATATTACAAAAAGGGTCAATTAGTCGATGGGACCTCTGTAGATTCGATGAATAGCACTTATGCTTACACAAAAATCCAATCCCAGGCAGCACCTGTAGAAGGCATCCAGCATTTCTACAGAACATTCGTGTCTCACTTTGACGCTCCTGAAATTAGAAGCGGCATCAAAGAAATAAGAGTCCTATTTGGATTTGTTATTGAAAAAGACGGCAGTATCAACGAAATAACAACTTTACGGAGTGACAATGCGGAGATTGAAAAATCTGCAAAAAAAACACTTTATAAAATGAAGAACTGGATTCCGGCAGTTCACAGAGGCAAAATATTTCGTTCACAGTTCACCCTCCCTATTACAATAAAGATAAATTAGATCTACCAGAGGATAGATTGAAGCAAAAGTCTTAACTTTAATTCCGTAAAATCTATTTATGGAAATCGACCAACACGAATTGTACGAATATGCCCGTTTACGCTTAAAACAAAAAAAGAGACTTTACTTTCACTTTGTTTTGTTTTTCGTGGGGAGCATTTTCATGATTGTCGCCAACAAATTACTCGATGTCAAACCCGAAATCAATTGGTATCAATGGGGTATAGCCTTTTGGGGATTTATTTTCACACTGCATTTCATAAGGGTATTTATAACCGACAGTTTCATGAACAAAAAATGGGAACGCGCCCAAATTGACAAATTAATCATGAAACAGAAACGAAAACTGGAACAAATCGAAAGAGATTTTAATTCAAAAAACAACATTTCACAACAATGATTACTATAGTTGCTGCAGCTGCAGAAAATAACGCATTAGGAAAAGATAACGATTTGATCTGGCACCTTCCCGACGACTTCAAACGATTCAAGCAAATCACTACCGGCCATCACATCATTATGGGAAGAAAAACGTTTGAAAGCTTTCCAAAGCCGTTACCCAATCGAACCCATGTAATTATTACAAGACAGGAAAACTATGAAGCTCCTGAAGGCTGCCTTGTGGTTGGTTCTTTAAAGGAAGCCATAAACATTTGTCCGAAAGAAGAAGATTTTTTCATCATAGGCGGAGGGGAAATCTACAGTCAATCAATAAAAATTGCCGATAAAATTGAACTTACCCGCGTTTTTGCTGCTCCGGAAGCCGATGCTTTTTTTCCGGAAATCAATCAAAACGAATGGAAATTGATATTTGAAGAATTCCATCCGAAAGACGAAAAACACGCTTTTGATTTTTCATACCAAACTTATATACGGGCATAAAAAAACATCCCGATAAAAAATTATCGGGATGTTCAAACTAACAAACTAAAATGTATCTATTCTAACGTTCGGATTATTCAAGTGAAAGCACCTGATAACATAAAATAAAAATCACCACTGTTAACAATAAACCTGTTATGAATAATATAACATTGGCGAATTTCTGAGAATACATCTCAAAAAAGCCTCTAATACCAAATACCACAAAAGTACTAAAGACAAAAAAAACTAAAATTTCCAAAAACAAATTTAACCCAAAGAACGTTTGCGGCACCCCTGAACCAGCAGTGTCAAAAAAAACACCACTGTTGACGCTTTCCACAAGAACCAATGAGATTACAAGTGCCAGTAATACCCATTTAATTTCCGATGACATCAGCTTAGACAACATATCAGCCCGTTTGTATAATGACTGTAAAATTGCAACGAATTATAACACCAAACAATCACTAAAAAAGTGTATTTTTCATATCACTAATTTTGGTGATATCTTAGCTTTTCTTCCATTATGTAAAAGAACTTCGTCTTTCTTTATGTCTTAAAATTACAATTATTTCATTAGATTGAATATGTTAAAGTTTGTATTATCTTTGTACAAATATTTTTAATCGATGAACGACAACATCACTCCATACAAGACATCCAATCTAGGTAAAAAAGAACAGGTTACTAAAATGTTTGATACTATTTCAGGCAATTATGACAGCCTTAACCGGGTAATTTCTTTTGGGATTGATGTTAAGTGGAGAAAGAATGTTTTAAAGCTTATTACTGAAAAAAATCCGAATAATATTCTGGATATTGCAACCGGAACCGGAGACTTAGCAATCCTTATGGCCAATACCAATGCCGAAAAGATAATCGGTCTGGATATTTCCGCCGGAATGCTGGAAATCGGAAAGCAAAAAGTAGCCCAAAAACAGCTGAATGACAAAATCGAAATGGTTTTGGGTGATTCCGAGAAAATCCCTTTCGAAGACAATTATTTTGACGCTATAACTGTAGCTTTTGGTGTTCGTAATTTTGAAGATTTAGAATTAGGACTGTCCGAAATACTTCGCGTACTGAAACCAAACGGCCGTTTTGTAATTCTCGAAACATCTGTACCTACTAAATTCCCTTTCAAACAAGGATATAATTTCTATACCAAAAACATACTTCCGCTTATCGGCAGACTGTTTTCAAAAGACAAAGTAGCCTATTCTTACTTGTCTGAATCGGCATCACATTTCCCTTATGGAGAAGCCTTGAACAATATTTTGCGAAAAGTTGGGTTTATAGATGTTAAAGACATGCCTCAAACTTTTGGAGTAGCAACCATTTATTCGGCTTCAAAAAAATAATATGAAAAAATTATTTGTTTTACTTATACTTATTGTTTCTGGAAAAAGTTTTGCCCAGAAAGGGATAGGTATGTTTGGTAAAAACCCCATCATCAATCTTGAAAATTTCGACAAGCAACGTGTTCACTGGGGGTATTATTTAGGATTCAATTCATATGATTTCAAATTTGATTATATAGAACCAGACAAAGACATAGAAGTGCAATCCACAACAGGCTTCAATGTAGGCTTGATCGGAAACCTTCGCCTTATGGAGTACCTGGATTTGCGGTTCGAACCGGGCCTATCTTATACACAGCGTAATTTGACCTATCCTAACATTGAAGATTCTTTTGACAGACTAAGGGAGGTTAAATCAACCTACATCAATTTCCCACTATTATTAAAATTCTCGTCCAAAAGAATTGGAAACTTCCGCCCCTACCTTATTGGTGGTTTTTCAAAATCGATGAATTTAGGAAGTAACTCCGAATCCAAAGACGACAATTACAACGATAAATTCAGAATGGAAAAAATGACTTCCAATTACGAACTCGGATTTGGTATCGATCTCTATTTCGAATACTTCAAATTTTCACCTTCCATCAGAGGGGTTTTTGGTCTTGACGACGAACTTATCCGCGACAATAATCCGGATAGCCCATGGACCGGAAATGTTGAATCGATGAAAACCAGAGGTATTTTCATCAATTTTGCTTTCCACTAAAACAACCCAACAACCGTTTTAACTAAGTCGTTTAAACTCGCTCAGAATAATTGCCGTAGCGGTTGCTACATTCAGACTTTCGGTTTGCTGCAAGTCGCCAAAACGTGGTATGGAAATCCTGTTCCCAGTTAATTTTTCTATCGCCGGAGAAATCCCATTAGCCTCATTACCCATAACAAGAATTCCTTCACCGGGAAGTTTCGTTTCATAAATCGAATCCCCATCCATATAAGTCCCAAAAACAGGGAATTTAGTTTCAGTCAAAAATGTTTCAAGGTTAGTATAAACAACATTAACACGCGTTAAAGAGCCCATAGTAGCCTGAACAACTTTCGGGTTGTAAATATCTGCCGTTTCAGCCGAACACACAATTTGTTTCACTCCAAACCAATCACATAAACGCACGATGGTTCCCAAATTTCCGGGATCACGGATATCATCAAGAGCCACTACCAAACCTTTATCTGTAATAGGCAGTTCTTCAGGGATCTTAAATAACGCCAGACAGGTATTAGGTGTAGTCAGCACCGATATTTTTTTTAATTCCAATTCAGAAATTATCGAAAATTTGTTTTTCGGAATGTCATGAAAAAGCTCAGTTGTGCTAAAAATATGCTCCAGCTCAAAATTGGAATTCAACAATTCCTGTATTACCTTTACTCCCTCAGCAAAAAACAACTGATGCTGTTTTCGGTATTTTTTTTGCTGTAAACTTGTTATTAGCTTTATTTGGTTTTTACTAAGCATAAAAAACGTATTTTTGACCGACTTTTTGTTATTGACTTGAAAAAGAATTTTCCAAAAATAGCACTATTATTTGTATTAGGTGCAATTATATACTCTTGTTCCCTTGTTAAAAGGGTCCCGGAAGGCAAGCTCCTTTTAACCAAGAGCAATATTGTGGTCAATGACAAAAAAACAAACGAAGAAATTGTAGTCAACCAGCAACAGCAAAAGCCTAACAGTTCTTTATTGGGATTCCCGCTGCGTTTGCACATGTACAATCTGGCTAAAAAAAATGCAGATTCTTCTTATCATGTTTGGCTGGAAAGAAAACCAAGTCGTCACAAAACCCTGGCAGCTATACTCTCTGAAAAACAAGTTGATCGTCTTGGCCAATCATTTTTGGTTTCCGGTTTAAGCAACTTCCTTAAAAAAAGCGGAGAAGCTCCAGTAATAATAGACGATAAAAAAGCACAAAAAACCACTAATCGGTTTCTAAATTATTATATCAACAAAGGCTATTTCAAAACCAAAGTCGATTATAAAATTGACACTTTAAAAAAGAATAAACGCGGACAAATAAAATATCATATTGCAACGGGACAACCTTATAAAGTTGACAGTATTTCTGCTGTGGTTGAAAGTCCTGATCTCGATTCTCTGTATCAAAAAATAAAAAGTACATCCCTGATCAAAACGGGAAAACAATATGACGCTAATGATTTTATAGTCGAAAGAAAGCGAATTTCGACTTATTTCAGAGACAATGGCGCTTATAAATTTCAGGAGACAAACATCTCTTACAACGTTGACACTATTAAAACAGGGTATAAAGCCAATGTAGAAGTTATTGTTGAAAACCAGACAATCAAAACTGGAGATTCGCTAATAAAAATTCCCTTTAAACTGTACAAAATAAGCGAAGTAAATGTATTTACCGATACCCATGTGGGTAAAGACAAATTGAAAGTCGCTGACAGCGTTACCTATAAAGACATAAACCTATACAGTTCCGATAAATTAGCTTATCGCCCCAAAGCCATCACTGATGCAATATTCATCACCAAAGGAAGCGTGTTCAGCGACACAAAAAGAACATTGACATCCCGTTCGCTAAATAACCTGCGCATATTCAATTATCCTTCAATCGAATTTATAGAAGATCCAAAAGATTCTACCGGGACTTCACTAATAACCAACATTGTCCTGAGTCCGAGAAAAAAATACAGTTGGATTCCCGCCCTGGATTTCATGCATTCCAACATCCAGGATTTCGGAATCTCTGGTAATATGACACTGACCTGGCGAAATATTTTCAGGGGAGCCGAAATTTTGGACATCTCCACACGAGGAAGCATCGGCTCTTCAAAAGACATGGCCAACCCAAAAGGCGTATTTTTTAATATCTCCGAATATGGTGCCGATGTAAAACTGACTATCCCAAGGATTTTGGCACCAATAAAAACCGAAAAAATAATACCGAGATCCATGTTTCCATCTACAGTAGCGACTATTGGTTTTTCCCGACAAAGAAACATCGGTTTGGACAAAGAGAATTTCTCGGGAATAGCAACATACAACTGGTTTCCCAAAAGAACAAATACGGCCCGACTTGACCTGCTCAACATCCAGTTTGTAAGAAACCTGAACCCGCAAAATTACTTTAACGTTTATGAATCTTCCTATGAAACTCTGAATGATTATGCGCAGGTCTATAACACTAATCCGGATAACGTAGATCCAAACGGCGACCTTACTATCGAAGATGGTGGAGCGGATAATTTCATCAACGATGTTTTGACAGGACAAACTGTTTTGTCTCCAGAAGACGAAGCATACCAAGACATCCGAAGCATCGATGAAAGACAAAACCGATTAACGGAGAACAACTTAATATTTGCCACCAATTTCACCTATACAAAATCGTCAAAAACCGATCTTTTGGACAATTCGTTCAACATTTTCAAAACAAAAATTGAATCTGCCGGAGCCTTTTTGAATTTGGCATCCAATATCGGCCCGGAAAAACTAGGCCCAAATGGTAAAAAGACCTTTTTGGATGTAGAGTTCTCACAATACGTAAAAACCGAATTCGATTTTATAAAACATTGGGACTTGGGAAGAAGAGCCGTTTACGCCATGAGAGGTTTCTTCGGAATTGCCATCCCTTACGGAAATGCCGACAACGTTCCGTTTTCACGAAGTTACTACGGAGGAGGATCCAACGACAACAGAGCGTGGGAATCATATGGCTTGGGTCCGGGTACCAGTGGTGGTATCAACGACTTTAATGAAGCAAACATGAAATTGGCCTTCAGTGCCGAATACCGTTTTAATCTTTTCGGAAAATGGAATGCCGCTTTATTTGCCGATGCAGGGAACATCTGGAACATCTGGGACAACGTAGAAGACAAACGATACACCTTTAACGGATGGGAATCTTTAAAAGACGTTGCTTTGGGGACCGGACTGGGAATCCGATATGATTTCAACTTCTTCATCGGCCGTTTGGATTTAGGATTTAAGACCTACAATCCTGCTAAACCACAAAGCGAACGTTGGTTTAAAGACGTGCGTTTTGACAAGTCGGTTGTAAATATTGGAATTAATTATCCGTTCTAAGTATAGAAATTATTATTTTTGTCACCTAAAATAAAATTACAACACAATGGCTCACAATATTAAGCCCGGAGTAGCTACCGGAGATCAGGTTCAGGAAATCTTTAATTATGCAAAGGAAAAAGGATTTGCTTTGCCGGCTGTTAACGTTACCGGTTCCAGTACTGTAAATGGTGTTATGGAAACAGCAGCGAAGTTAAATGCTCCTGTAATCATTCAATTTTCAAATGGAGGTTGTCTTTTCAATGCTGGAAAAGGCCTGTCGAACGAAAATGAAAAAGCGGCTATTTTAGGAGGAATTGCTGGTGCTAAACACATCCATACATTAGCTGAAGCTTATGGAGCTACTGTAATTCTTCACACAGACCATTGCGCTAAAAAATTATTACCTTGGATTGACGGTTTATTGGATGCTAGTGAGAAACACTTCGCAGAAACCGGAAAACCTTTATACAGTTCACACATGATTGACTTGTCTGAGGAGCCAATCACAGAAAACATCGAGCTTTGCAAAGAATACCTGAAGCGTATGAGTAAAATGGGTATGACTTTGGAAATCGAATTAGGAATTACTGGTGGTGAAGAAGACGGTGTTGACAACACTCACGTAGACAGTTCTAAATTATATACTCAACCGGAAGAAGTAGCTTATGCTTATGAGGAATTGATGAAAATCAGTCCGCGTTTCACTATCGCAGCGGCTTTCGGAAACGTACACGGTGTATACAAACCGGGGAACGTGGTACTGACTCCGAAAATCCTTAAAAACTCTCAGGAATTCGTACAACAAAAATTCAACACTGGAAACAACCCGGTTGATTTTGTATTCCACGGAGGTTCAGGTTCTTCTTTGGAAGAAATCAGAGAAGCAATCTCTTATGGAGTAATCAAAATGAATATCGATACCGATTTACAATTTGCCTTCACAGAAGGAGTTCGTGATTATATCACTGATAAAATCGACTATTTGAAAACACAAATCGGAAGCCCAGAGGGACCAGATTCTCCAAATAAAAAACACTACGACCCAAGAAAATGGATGCGTGATGGAGAAATGACATTCAACAAACGATTAGAGCAGGCTTTCGCCGATTTAAATAACGTTAATACACTTTAATTATGTTATGATTAATGAATTATAGGATCAGACTTATAACTCATAACTTATAACTTTAAACACATAACTTTAAAATTATGGCCTGGTTTAAAAGAACAGAAAAAGGGATACAAACCGCAACAGAAGATAAAAAAGATGTTCCTAAAGGACTTTGGTATAAATCGCCAACAGGAAAAATCGTTGATGCAGATGAATTAGCCAGAAATCTTTGGGTAAGTCCGGAAGACGGATTCCACGTTCGTATCGGAAGTAAAGAATATTTCGAAATCTTGTTTGACAACAACGAATTCAAAGAGTTGGATGCTAACATGACTTCTAAAGACACTTTAGGCTTCATTGATTCAAAGAAATACAGCGAGCGTTTGAAAGACGCGATGGACAAAACCAAACTGAAAGACGCGGTTCGTACAGGAGTTGGCAAATCAAAAGGAAAAGACCTTGTAGTTTGCTGCATGGATTTTGCTTTCATTGGAGGTTCTATGGGAGCTGTTGTAGGAGAGAAAATCGCTCGTGGAATTGATTACTCTATCAAAAATAAAATCCCATTCCTTATGATTTCAAAATCAGGAGGGGCACGTATGATGGAAGCCGCTTACTCACTAATGCAGTTAGCAAAAACATCTGCAAAATTGGCTCAGTTAGCTGATGCAAAAATCCCATACATTTCATTGTGTACTGATCCTACTACTGGAGGGACGACTGCATCGTATGCAATGTTAGGGGATATCAACATCGCTGAACCAGGAGCTTTAATCGGATTTGCCGGACCACGTGTGGTAAAAGACACCACCGGAAAAGATTTACCGGAAGGTTTCCAAACTTCTGAATTCGTATTAGAGCATGGTTTCCTAGATTTCATCACCCCAAGAAAAGAATTGAAAGACAAGTTGAATTTGTTCATCGACCTGATTCAAAATCAACCGATCCGATAAAAACAAAAATCCCGAGAAGTTCTCGGGATTTTTTATTTAATAGACAATACAAATCAGTTCCCCCTTTAAATAACCATACTGTTTTCTTCAGTTAGACTTAAGTATTTCTTAAATTTACGTAAAGTAATCAGTTATGGAAACAACACTTCTTTACAGAACCCCCACTTTCATAATTATCATCCTACTCTTTTGTTCCTCTTTGTTTATCCATTGGCTCGGCTATAAGGCAAAACAAAAAAGAATTGCAGAAAACAAACTGATTGACAACACGAACTCGGGAACCATTCTGGGATCTCTTTTGGGATTATTAGCATTATTGCTCTCCTTTACCTTCAGCATGGCCTCTGCAAGATATGACAACCGAAGACAAATCCTAATAGAAGAAGCCAACGATATAGGGACCGCTGTATTAAGAGCCGATTTATACCCTGACAGCATCCGTAAACCTTTACGGGCCGACTTCCAAAAATATGTCGAATGCAGAATAGACTATTATGATGCCGGAATCAACAGTGAAAAAATAACCCAAGCGCTTCAGCAAGCAGATGAAATTCAACAAAGAATCTGGAAACGCGTAAGCGAAGCCGCTCAGGATCCCAAAAACCTAGTGCGTTCCAACCAAATGGTGCCGGCACTCAACAGTATGATTGACATTGTAACTACGCGCGAAGCCACTAATAATGAAACCGTCCCGGAATCAATCATATGGTTCCTCTTCATACTGCTGCTTTCCTCCAGTTTTATGATAGGCTTTTCCAATGAAAAGAAAATCAACTACGTTCTCATCAGCGGCTTCTCCATAATGATTTCACTGACAATCTTCATTATTTTGGATTTAGACCGACCAAGAAGAGGAATCATCACCACAAAAAGCTCACAACAAAAGCTTGTAAACCTAAGATATATGTTTGAGGAAAATAAAAAATAATCGTCTTGCGAAGCGAATCTAATTTTTCACAGAATCTTAGCACGAAAAATATTTTCATTTGAGAGCGAGTAGTAAAACTACATCCCGCTTCGGATGGCCTCTACCGGATCTAATTTAGAAGCCGCGATAGCAGGCACGATTCCGGAAACCAATCCGATAAAAGCCGCCAGGGAAGTTCCGATAAATATATTCCAGAAACCGAGTACAAATTCAAAATCCAGCATTTTGGACATTCCTACAGCTATACCCCAAACCAATAACATTCCAACGATCCCCCCAATTACTGACAGAATAATCGCCTCAAACAAGAACTGAAACATGATAAACCTGTTTTTGGCACCTAATGCTTTTTGGATTCCGATAAGATTGGTACGTTCTTTCACCGAAACGAACATGATGTTTGCAATTCCGAAGCCACCAACCAATAACGAGAACCCACTGATAATCCAACCCACCATATTCATTTGCCCGACAATATTGTCAATCATTTCTGTAAATCCGGAAAGAATATTAATAAAGAAATTATCCGGCTCACTGGTTTTCAAGCCTCTGAAATTGCGTAGTTTATAAGTTAACTCTCCTTTAAACTCTTCGATATCGGTTCCTTTCTCCGGTTTTAATTCGATAACCGGAGTTAAGGCGTCGTTATTGTCGCCAAAAATTCTTCGGAAGTTATTACTCGGAATATAAGCTCTGGTATCATTGCTTCCAAAAATGGATTCTCCTTGCTTTTTCAAAATCCCGACTACATTATAGCGTTGGCCGTACAAACGAACCGATTTACCGATAGGATTCATATCGCCAAAAAGCGTTGTCGCCACTTCACTACCCAAGACAATTACACCCAAGCCAGCATTGGATTCAGCTTCCGAGAAGAATCTTCCCTCACCCACTTTTACATCATCGATAATTTCTATTTCGTTTGTTGACGGAACAATTTCAATATCGCTGGCGGTTTGTTTTTCGAATTTAATGTTTTCCCTTTTGGTGAAATACGCGAAACAACTCTTATCCAAATTGGACATCGAACGTCTTAAATATAAATATTCGTCATAGGAAACATTGGGGAACTGCCCTACTTTCCAATCCGGCACATCGGTTGGTCCGAATGAATATTTGAATAGATAAATAGTGTTTTTGTCCAGTCCGCTCAAATCGCTTTTGATTTTTCGGTCCATGGAGTCAACAGCGGTCAGTACCGCGATAATGGAAAAAATCCCAATGGTCACCCCTAACAACGAAAGCAGTGTCCGTAACTTATTGTTTCGAAGCGCGTTAAGTGCAAAACTCAAACTTTCTTTTAAAAGACGGGCGTAAAGAACAGCATTGTTGTGATGACTCATGAATCTGTGATTTTGAAATTGCATAAAAGCGATACCTGATTTGTATAAAAAAAACCAAAAATGTTACAGAAATACACGACAAATCCTCCCTAGCCCTGATGGGAGTGACATCTTTTATGACGCACAGGTACTAAAAACCTGTGCGTCATAAAAATAAAACGGACAGCAGGAATATGGTTTACAAAAAAGCACCCTGCCTCCCGATAGCTATCGGGACGCTTCAAAAAAATACAAAAAACTATGTTATAATGTTTTAATGTTAACGTTACAATACCTACTTTTGCACCTTTAAAAATAACGACACAATGAACACTGCAAAAACTATTCAATCAGCGTTAATTTCGGTCTTCGACAAAGAAGGTTTAGAGCCAATCGTAAAAAAATTACACGAGCACAATGTAACGATTTATTCTACCGGCGGAACGGAAGAATTTATTAAAAGCTTCGGCATTCCGGTTGTGGCGGTGGAAGATGTAACTTCTTATCCTTCAATCCTTGGCGGACGAGTTAAAACATTACACCCGAAAATTTTTGGAGGAATCTTGAACCGTCAGGATCATGCAGGTGATGTGGCGCAGATGGAAGAATACCAAATTCCTCAGATTGATTTAGTAATTGTGGACTTATATCCGTTCGAAAAAACGGTAGCATCGGGCGCAAGCGAAGCAGACATCATCGAGAAAATCGATATCGGCGGAATTTCATTAATCCGTGCAGCGGCTAAAAACTTCAAAGACACCGTTATCGTGGCATCTGTGAATGAATACGCTTTATTCCTTGACATGATCACAAAAGGAAACGGAACAACGTCCCTTGAAGAAAGAAAACTTCTGGCTACTAAAGCATTCCATGTTTCTTCTCACTATGACGGAGCTATTTTCAACTACTTTAATACAGACGAAACTATCTATAAAGCAAGTATTGCTGACGGACAAATCTTACGTTACGGAGAAAACCCACATCAAAAGGGATTTTTCTTTGGAGAATTTGAAAAAATGTTCAACAAAGTTCACGGAAAAGAGCTATCTTACAACAATCTATTGGATGTAGATGCAGCTGTAAATTTAATGGGCGAATTCAAAAACGACAACCCTACATTTGCAATCTTAAAACACAACAACGCTTGTGGTTTAGCTACAAGAAACACTATGAAAGAGGCATATTTGGAGGCTCTTGCGGGAGACCCGACTTCAGCTTTCGGAGGTGTTTTGATTGCAAACGGAAATATTGATTTGGCTACAGCCAATGAAATCAACCGGTTGTTCTGTGAAGTAGTAATTGCACCAAGCTATGATGCTGAAGCAATTGCAGTTTTAGAAGAAAAGAAAAACAGAATCATTTTGATTCAAAACGAAGTAGTATTACCTACAAAACAAGTGAGAACTTGTCTTAACGGTTTGTTAATTCAGGATAAAGACAACATCACAGACAATAAAGAGCATTTGAAAGTCGTTACAGTAACATCGCCTTCAGAACAAGAAGTGGCTGATTTACTTTTCGCTTCTAAAATCTGTAAGCACACGAAGTCCAACACTATCGTTTTTGCTAAAAACGGTCAGTTATTGGCTTCTGGAACAGGACAGACTTCAAGAGTAGATGCTTTGCGTCATGCTGTTGAAAAAGCAAACTCATTCGGATTTGATCTGAATGGTGCCGTGATGGCAAGCGATGCGTTCTTCCCGTTCCCAGATTGTGTGGAATTGGCAAAAAATGCGGGGATTACTGCGGTTATCCAACCAGGTGGTTCCATAAAAGACGAATTGAGTATCAACTATTGCAACGAGAACAAAGTTTCAATGGTATTTACAGGAGTTCGCCATTTTAAACATTAATTTTATTATTTTTGTAGGCTAATTATTTATAAATAAATTAAACCCTCTTTTGAGTATGGGATTTTTTGATTTCATGACCGAGGACATCGCAATCGACCTTGGAACCGCAAATACCTTAATCATCCATAACGACAAGGTTGTTATCGACAGCCCGTCTATAGTTGCCCGCGACCGTATCTCAGGTAAAATCATTGCCGTTGGTAAGGAAGCAAACATGATGCAAGGTAAGACTCACGAGAATATCAAAACCATCCGTCCGTTAAAAGACGGGGTTATTGCTGACTTCGATGCGTCGGAGAAAATGATCAGCATGTTTATAAAAAGTATTCCGGCCTTAAAGAAAAGAATGTTTACACCGGCACTCCGCATGGTGGTTTGTATCCCTTCTGGGATTACCGAAGTGGAGATGCGTGCGGTAAAAGAATCGTGTGAGCGTGTAAACGGAAAAGAAGTATACTTGATCCACGAACCGATGGCTGCGGCTATCGGTATCGGGGTTGACATCATGCAGCCGAAAGGAAACATGATTGTGGATATAGGTGGAGGAACCACAGAAATTGCGGTTATCGCTTTAGGCGGTATCGTGTGTGACAAATCGGTTAAAATTGCCGGTGACGTTTTCACCAACGATATCATCTACTATATGAGAACCCAGCACAACCTTTTTGTCGGGGAAACCACTGCAGAAAAAATAAAAATTGCCATCGGAGCCGCAACAGAGGATCTGGAGACGCCACCGGACGACATGGAAGTACAGGGACGTGACCTTTTAACAGGGAAGCCAAAACAGGTTAACGTATCCTACCGCGAGATTGCCAAAGCGCTTGACAAATCCATCCAGCGTATTGAAGATGCAGTTATGGAAACCTTGTCCCAGACACCACCTGAATTAGCAGCAGACATCTATAACACAGGTATTTACCTTGCAGGAGGAGGTTCGATGTTACGAGGATTAGATAAGCGAATTTCACAAAAAACAGACCTGCCGGTTTACATTGCTGAAGATCCACTGAGAGCAGTTGTACGAGGAACCGGAATGGCATTGAAAAACCTACAAAAGTTTAGAAGTATTCTTATCAAATAACGAAATAATACATGCAGCAAATAATTAATTTTATATTTAAAAACAGCATCCGATTGCTGTTTTTGCTGCTTTTGACAACATCGTTAACACTTACAATTCAATCGCATTCTTATCACAGAAGCCAATTTGTAAGTTCCGCTAATGATGTGACCGGAGGGGTTTACCAGCGAATCAACAATGTGAAAGAATATTTTCATTTACGTACGCAAAACAACGACCTTGCCAAGGAAAATGCTTATCTGAAACAATTACTCTACAACAAACCTGATACCGTTATTGCTTCTACCGAACTGATTCCAAGGGGTTATGAAGACATCAAAGTGATCCAGTCGAAGGTGATCAATAACTCATTCAATGTACCGGAGAATTACCTCACCATTAACAGTGGATACAAAAAAGGCATTAAACCCGATATGGGTGTAGTGAACAGTTTGGGTATTGTTGGCATTGTTGAAAAAACAAGTGAGAATTTTTCAACGGTACAAAGTATTCTAAACCTGAAATCACAAATCAATGCCAAGATAAAAAAGTCGAATCACTTCGGCTCTTTAGTGTGGAATGCCAAAAATGTGGGTTATGCCCAGCTGATTGACGTTCCAAGGCTGGCAAGTGTCCGAAAAGGAGACACCATAGTAACCGGAGGTCGTTCGGTAATCTTCCCTGAAAACATTCCAATTGGCAAAATTGACAAAATATTTATCGACAAAGCAACAAACTATTACACGATCAACATCCGTTTGTTCAACGATATGACAAATTTAGGTCACGTTTATGTGATTGAAAATGTAAAACGAAAGGAAATCATTAAATTAGAAGAAGAAACAAAACCTGATGAATAGCACTTTTCTCCTAAATATTTTTCGGTTTGTGGCTTTGCTGGCCCTTCAGATTGTGCTGTTTAACAACATTAACTTTCTAGGGTTCGTAAATCCTTTCCCTTACATTTTATTTATAATCCTATATCCTGTAAACGGCAACAGAGCCGGATTGCTTACTGCAAGTTTTTTACTTGGTCTTGCCATGGATATGTTTCTTAATTCGGGAGGCGTGCACGCTACTGCCTGTTTAGTCTTGGCATTCATCAGACCTTCGATTTTTAAATTTTCATTTGGTGTCAGTTATGAATACCAAACCGTTAAAATTGCCGACAAGTTTTCCCCGGAACGCTTTTCTTTTATTCTTATCGCAGTATTATTACACCACATGGTGTTATATCTTCTAGAAATCTTCCGATTTAATTTCTTTTGGGAAATTTTATGGCGAACTTTGTTATCAACAACGTTTACACTGTTACTTTGCTTTATAATTATTTATTTGATTAAGCCAAGCAAGCGATGAGAAAGCTATTTTTACCCAGTTTTATTATTGTTATAGCAGTAGTGCTGATAGCAAGGCTTTTCTATTTGCAGATATTAGACGATTCTTACATCAAGAAATCAGACAACAATGCTATTAAAATAGTATACGATTATCCGGAGCGCGGTTATATTTATGATCGAAACGGAACTCTTTTGGTAGCAAACCAGCCCTCTTATGACATCATGGTTATCCCTAAAGAGATAAAAAACCTTGACACCTTAGAGTTTTGCACCATACTGAAGATCACCAAAGACGAGTTTATTAAGAAAATCGAAAAAGCTAAGGTATACAGTCCCCGACTTCCCTCTGTTTTTTTAGCTCAGCTTAATAAAAACGAATATGCCGCTTTTCAGGAAAAAATCAGAAAATACGAGGGCTTTTACATTCAAAAACGTTCGCTCCGTGATTATCAGGTCGAAGTGGGCGCCAATGTTTTTGGGTATATCACTCAGGTAAACGATGCTATCATAGAAAAGAATCCGTACTACAAAAGCGGTGACTTGATTGGAATGCAGGGAGTGGAGCAAATGTACGAAGAGGTTTTACGCGGAATCAAAGGTGTAAAATACCGTCAGCGTGATCGTTTCAATAAAGATATCGGCCCTTACAAAGAAGGCATTTACGATACGACTGCTGTTCAGGGAAAAGACATTACATTAACCCTTGATGCCGAACTTCAGAAATACGGTGAAGCCTTAATGAAAAATAAACGAGGCGGAATTGTGGCTATTGAACCGAAAACAGGCGAAATTTTAGCCTTAGTTACAGCACCATCATATGACCCAGCCATTTTAATCGGAAGAGAACGATCTAAAAATTATACAGCTTTGTATAATGATTCAATTGCCATGCCTTTGTTTGACAGAGGGTTATTAGCCGAATACCCGCCCGGATCACCTTTTAAAATATTAACCGCCTTAGTCGCTTTACAGGAAGGTGTTATTGATGAAAATACGCAATTTTCCTGTGGTCACGGGTGGTCTTATGGTCGTGGCTCTTTTATGAAGTGCCACTGCGGAGGCGGCGTGCGCAATCTGAATGTCGGAATTTACAAATCCTGTAATGCCTATTTTGGAAACGTATACAAACTAACAATAGATAAATACCAAAAACCACGATTCGGAGTAAATGCGTGGAGCGGCCACCTGAAAAGTTTTGGTTTAGGTAATTTTATGGGATATGATTTACCGCCCGGAAGAAAGGGACACATCCCTACCTCTAAATACTATGACCGTTGGTATCCTAATGGCGGTTGGAGAAGTTCAACCATTATTTCGAACTCAATCGGGCAGGGAGAGGTTTTGATGACGCCTATCCAATTGGCTAATATGATGGCCACCGTTGCCAACGAAGGTTACTATTACACTCCTCATATCATTAAAAAGATCAAAGGGCAGCAAATCGACAAAAAGTTCCGTACTAAACACATCACTACGATTGACAAGCAATATTTCACACCTGTAGTAAATGGTTTGTTTGACGTATTCAACCACGGTACCGCCGCCGGAGTGCGCGTGGAAGGAATAGAAATATGCGGAAAAACAGGTACCGCGGAAAACTTTACCAAAATTAACGGCAAACGCGTTCAGCTACAAGACCACTCTGTTTTCGTTGCTTTTGCTCCGCGTCACGATCCTAAAATTGCTATCGCAGTATTAGTTGAAAACGGTCACTACGGTGCAACTTGGGCAGCTCCGATATCGAGTTTGATGATTGAGAAATACATCAAGAAAGACACTATCACGCGCGTTGACCTTGAACGCCGCATGCTAGAAGGCAGCCTTCAGGCCGAATATGACAAAGTTATCAATGGTTTTTATGTCGATCCTAATTGGGAGAAAAAAACAGAGGTCGAGGATGACAAAAAAACTGAGGTTAAAGAAGATAAAAAAGCAAATAGTAAATCCAGCGCTAAAAAAGAAGAGAAAAAAGAAAGTCCTCAAAAAAACAATCCAAACGTAAAAACAACGGGTACGGATAAAAAAACAACCGTTACTACCAATAAAAAACAGAAGTCGGAGAAGAAATGAAAAATCAAAGCGTTGTAAATAACATCGATTGGATTACGGTACTCATCTACGCCATACTTGTGATTTTGGGTTGGATGAATATTTATTCCGCTTCGTTGCCTCTTGAAGAGACTTCCTTTTTCGATTTGACACAGATTTATGGAAAACAGATGCTTTTCATAATCATGGCCATTCCGTTGATTTTGGTGATCCTATCCATGGATGCTAAAATATTTGAAAAATACTCCACCGTCTTTTATATATTGGGAATCTTTTTACTGTTAGGTTTATTCGTATTTGGTAAAACGATTAAGGGACAAACCAACTGGTACCAGTTCGGGAGCTTTGGTTTTCAGCCTTCCGAGTTCGTAAAAACGGCCACGGCCCTTTTGTTGGCAAAATTGGTCAGCGACACTCAAATCAACTTAAAACTCTTTAAGCACCAACTGATTGCGCTGGCTGTTTTCGGCTTTCCGGTATTACTTATTTTAATGCAACCCGATGCAGGAAGTGCTATGATTTTCCTCTCGCTGGTTTTCGTTCTTCATCGAGAAGGTTTGCCCAGTTGGTATCTTTGGACAGGTTTTATCGGCATAGCACTATTTATACTTGCATTGATTGTGAAACCAACATTCCTTATCGGTTTTGTATTGGTAGTTATGATCATTCATTTCATTTTGAATGCGAGAATTACCAGAAACCCGATCATTTACGCCGTTCTGTTTGTAGCCATCACCGGTATGGTTTTATCGGTGGATTATGTTTATGAAAACGTATTGGAACCTCACCAAAAAGACCGTATCAACGTATTGATTGGCGAAGACGTAAACATGCAAAAAGAAGGTTATAACCTTAACCAATCGATGATTGCCATTGGCTCAGGCAGTTGGTTTGGAAAAGGATACCTTGAAGGAACACAAACCAAAGGAGGTTTCGTGCCTGAACAACACACCGATTATATATTCACAACAGTAGGAGAAGAATGGGGCTTTGTTGGCGCAGCTGCGGTCATTTTTCTGTTTGTATGTCTCTTTCTCCGTATCATTTATCTGGCCGAAAGGCAAAAAACGAAATTCAGCCGAATATATGGCTATTGCGTTGCCACCTATTTATTTACCCACTTTATGGTAAATATAGCAATGCTTATAAAACTATTCCCAACCATTGGAGTACCACTTCCATTCTTTTCCTATGGAGGATCGAGTCTTTGGGCGTTTACAATAATGCTCTACATTTTTATTAAAATGGACGCCAATAAGGTGAATGAATGGTAATTAAAAACTCCAGTTTTTATAATCGGAAGCCTTTTCCAACTGTTTTTCCTTTTCATCAGATAATTTTGGAAAGAAATCGATTCCGGTCATTTTTTCTATAGTATCTACAGAAACAACAAACTCGTACAGAGGAAGATCAGATTTTTCATGTGGAACCAGAAAACCAATCATTTTCTTGCCGTCTTTAGTCATTAGTATTTTGTAAAAATAATTCGGAACGGCCACTTTCTCTTTACCGATTGTTTTCATATTGCCCTTGAGCACGCCTCCGGTCACAACATAAAGTCCGTTATATTTTTTTGTCCAATAACGCGTCTTTTCCTCCAATCGATTCCAAACACCGTCATTAAAATCATGTTGTTGTGGAGTTACGTTGGATGTGAAAAAGGTTTCCACATAAGCCTGATAGGACCTTTTTCTATCGGCGGCCGGACACAGATGCCCTTTATCATATCCCGATTTTTTATAATTTCTCCAGTCTGCTGACTGGGTTTTTACTTTTGGATCCTGAACAAAATAAGGACGTTTGAAATCTCCATTTGAAAAATCTTTCGTCGACAATTCATAAGCCACCCATTCAGATTGTTCAAATTTTTCCGAATACGAAAAGGAATAGCCATCACGATGAACAATGGTTCCCGTTGAAGATGTTGGATAAAAATTAAATGAAGGAGCTGTCGAATAAGTTTTAATTCTTTCCTGCCTGATAGCATCTCCTGTCACAGGATCTGATTTGGTCATTGTGGATTCCGTTTCATTTTGACCACACAAAAAACATGATAATACTAAAAGCAAACTAAAAACTTTCATAACAATCAATTCTATAAGATTTATCGCAAATTGCTAATTTTATGATACAATATTTAATAAATTTGTAAAGGTATTAATTCAAAATAAGTCACTATGAAAATAAAGACAAATATAATCGTAATAATGGCTGTATTAGGATTCCAACTGGGATTCTCACAAGAGCCCGTAAAACCAGTCGAAAAGAAAATCGACGTTGGTGAAATACCCGCAGTTGATGCAGAAAAAGAAAAACAACTAGCTGAAAAAGAAAAGGCTAAAATGGATAAAGAGCTGAAAGAAAAAGAAAAAGAAAAAGAAAAGCTCGACGATGCGAAGAGAGATGTTGAAAAAGCCAAGGCCAGACTGAAAGACTCCAAAAAAGAACTGGAAGACGAACAGACAAAATTTGACCGAAAAATGGAAAAAGGTAAATTAGATACGGATGAGGAACTAAAAGCGAGAAAAAAACTTGTGAAACTTGCCGAGAAACAACAAAAATACCAACGTCAGCTGGAAAAAGAACAAAAAGCATTAGACAAACTAATGAAATAAAAAAAGCCATTCACAAATGTGAATGGCTTTTTTTATACATGTCAGAGATACTTTATTTTGCCTCTACCAATTTAACTTTTTTATCTTTCAAATTGATAGTTCCTTTTGCTACAGAAGTTGATTTCATATCCGAAAGAATATGCATTGCTTCTTCAACATAAACATCGTTGGCTAAACTCTCATGCCATCTTTCTCTTTTCTGAGCAAGCACCGTATCCTTTTTAAACATTTCCTGTTCGTATGGCAACGATGTAAACTTCAAAGTATTTTTGTAATCTGTAATTGCTTTGAATTTCTTAGCTGTCAACTCTACAGCATCTTCTTCGGCTTTGAATTTTTTAAAATTCAAACTGTAAGTGTTGATGTCCTTACGCTCATTAATCCATTTTGCATTCTCATCAATCAATTTGAATTGTGAACTATTTGCCATTCTGGCTTTGCTTTTTGAGATTACATCATCAAAAGAAGCAGTTTTACTAACTTTATAAGGCGCTTCGTCAATTTTATCCCATGGCATTGCATTGTCAACATCGCGTTCTCCCATTTCGATATACGAATATCTGTCCGGCATAACAATATCACTTAGCACCCCTTCTCTTTGCGTTGACCCTCCGTTTATTCTATAGAATTTTTGAGTCGTCGTTTTCAATGCTCCAAGGTCTCCAAAAGAACTGCTTCTTACAAACTGATTCAAATCAATAACGTTTTGCACGGTACCTTTTCCGTAAGTATGCTTGCTTCCGATTACGATTCCGCGTTTGTAATCCTGAATAGCAGCCGCAAAAATTTCAGATGCCGAAGCCGAGAAATTATTCACCATAACTACCAAAGGACCGTCCCACTGCACACGTGAATCTTTGTCGTATAAAATATCTTTTTTCTTTCCGGAGGATTTCACTTGAACTACGGGTCCGTCTTCAATAAACAATCCAACCATATCCACAACTGTCTGAAGCGAACCTCCACCGTTGTCTCTTAAATCCATAACAATACCCTCTACTCCTTGGGCTTTCAGTCTTTCAATTTCCTGAGCCACATCTTTATAGGCATCTCTTTTATCTTTATTTTCAAAATCGATGTAGAATTTCGGCAAATAAATAATTCCATAGGTTTTACCACCGTCTTTAACCACACTTGATTTCGCATAGGTTTCTTCCAATTCTACCACTTCACGGACAATGCTGATCACTTTTATTGTACCATCAACTTTTTTAACAGTTAAGCGTACCTCGGTGCCTTTTTTACCTTTTATCTTTTTAACCACATCATCGATTCGCATTCCCACAACATCAACAGCCTCTCCGTTTCCTTGGGCTACTTTCAGGATCAAATCACCTTGCTCTAATTCTTTTCCTCTCCATGCCGGTCCACCAGGGATCAATTCGGATACTTCGGTAATATCATTTTTCTTAACCAAACGAGCACCGATACCTTCAAGGGTTCCACTCATACTGATATCAAACTTATCCTTTTCTTCAGGAGCAAAATAGAACGTATGCGGATCGAAGCGTTCCACAATTGCATTTAAATACACTGAAAACCAGTCATTTCTATCCAATTCACCAACAAATTCAAAATATTCATTCAGTGATTTCATTGTGGTTTCACGTGAATTCTCTTCTAATTCGGCGAATGTTTTTGCTTTGTAATTCGGATCCTTTTTCTTTTTATCATCCTCTAATTTCAACTTATCAGTAATTGAAGACAAAACAGAAAGTTTTAGTTGTTTTTCCCAACGTTCCTTCAATTCAGCTTTGTTTTTAGAAAAAGGCAATTTTTCGTAATCCGTATTGATATTATCTTCTTTGTTGAAATCGAACTGTTTTTCAAGAATTTCTTTGTATATTTTCTTAGATTCTCCCATACGCTCCACAAGACGGCTGTATGTCAGTTCAAAAAATCGCAAATCTTTGTTTTTTATCATATCGTCAATCTGAGTTTCGTACTTTTTAAACTCATCTATATCCGACTGCACAAAGAAACGTCTGGAAGGGTCAATAGCATCTATATACTCCTTATAAACACTTTTTGAAAATGTATCATCCATCGCTATTGGGTCATAATGCCCTTTTTCCAGCACAAAAGAAAGCAACTCCAGCAAAAGTTTATCTTTTTCCGGATCCTCTTTTTTACTAGGCATAAAACTCCATAGTACCGCTGATAAAGCCATTATCAACAATACAATCTTATAATTTCTCTTCATAAACTGCCAAAAAGTGTTCATTACTATTTTTCACTAAATTACATAAAAAAGGAAGCCCCTTTCTTAATGTTCCAATAATTTTTTGTTAAAGGTTTCCTCGTACCAAACTTCAGTACTGCGAATTGAAGTCAAAAATTGTACCAGCATGCATTTAGAAATTGCTTACTTTAGCGAAAGTAAAAAAATAATGCCTGAATGACACAAAAACCTTTGATATTAGTCACGAATGACGACAGCATAACTGCACCGGGCATCCGTGCACTGATTGAAGTAATGAAAGAAATTGGCGAAGTCATCGTAGTGGCGCCCGACAGCCCGCAATCAGCCATGGGACATGCCATTACCATCAACAATACCCTTCATCTTGAAAAAGTCTCCATCGATAAAGAACTGAAAAACGAATACACTTGTTCCGGAACACCAGTTGATTGTGTTAAAATAGCGGTACATGAAATTTTGAAGCGCAAACCAGATTTATGCGTATCGGGCATCAACCACGGCTCCAATTCTTCCATCAATGTTATTTATTCCGGAACCATGTCGGCCGCCGTAGAAGCAGGTATCGAAGGAATTCCCGCTATCGGTTTCTCCCTTTTGGATTACAGCTGGAGTGCTGATTTTGAACCAGTTAAACCTTATGTTAAAAAAATAGTTCTGGAAGTCCTGGAAAAAGGATTGCCCGAAGGTGTTGTACTGAATGTTAATCTACCTAAAAAGCCCATAAAAGGAATTAAGGTATGTCGCCAGGCGAAAGCCGTTTGGGAAGAACGATTCGACAAACGAACAAATCCGCAAGGAAAAGAATATTACTGGCTTACCGGTGAATTCGTGAATTTAGACAAAGGAGAAGACACCGATGAATGGGCATTGAAACACGATTATATTTCAGTAGTCCCGGTTCAGTTTGATTTTACGGCGCATCATGCCATTCAGCAGTTAAACAGTTGGGAATTAGAATAACAGCAACAATTACAAAATGGATAAAAAAGATTTATTTATTGGTTTTTTAATCGGATTACTGGCAGCTACAATAGGCTGTATATTATTTTTATATTTTTTTGCCGATGCCCGTTCTCTGGAAGATGTTAAAATGGTTCGCGCTCAGGGATTAATGGGAAAATTAATCACTCTTGGCGCTATTTTTAACTTAATCGCTTTCTTTATTTTATTAAAACTCGAGAAAGAATTAATGGCCAGAGGCGTAATTTTGGCGACAATACTTTTGGCAATTCTAACGGTAATCATATAAGAATGAAATACTACATCATTGCAGGCGAAGCTTCGGGTGATTTACACGGTTCTAATCTGATGAAAAACATTTTCAGAGAGGATCCACAGGCGGAAATCCGTTTTTGGGGAGGCGATTTAATGCAACAGGCCGGCGGCACTTTGGTAAAACACTATCGGGATTTGGCCTTTATGGGTTTTGCCGAAGTGGCAATGAATTTAAAGACCATCCTGAACAATATTAAAATCTGCAAAAGCGATATTCTCAAATTTCAGCCCGATGTGATTATCTATATTGATTATCCGGGGTTCAATATGCGCATAGCAGAATGGTCTAAAAAACTCGGCATTAAAAATCATTACTATATTTCACCTCAAATTTGGGCCTGGAAAGAAAACCGCATCAAAGCCATCAAGCGCGATGTCGACAAAATGTATGTAATCCTTCCGTTTGAGAAAGATTTTTATGAGAAGAAACACCATTTCCCGGTTGAATTTGTAGGACATCCGCTGATTGATGCGATTCACAACCGCCAAAAAACCGATGCAACCCAATTCAAAAAGGAAAACGGTTTGGACGAAAGGCCTATAATAGCACTTTTGCCCGGCAGCAGAAAACAGGAAATTTCAAAAATGCTTTCTGAAATGCTCGCCGTGATGAAAGACTTCCCAGACTATCAGTTTGTGATTGCGGGAGCGCCAAGTCAGGAGTTTTCTTTTTACGAACAGTTTTTAACCAACGATCAGGTTCATTTTATTTCCAACAAAACCTATGATTTACTAAGTGTCTCTCATGCTGCATTAGTAACTTCAGGGACCGCCACCTTGGAAACCGCCCTTTTTAAAGTTCCGGAAGTTGTTTTATACAAAGGAAATTGGATTTCATACCAGATTGCCAAAAGGATTATCACCCTGAAATACATTTCCCTTGTGAATTTAATCATGGACAAGGAAGTCGTGACCGAATTGATTCAGGATGAATGCAATCCGAAAAAGATCAAAACCGAACTTGAAAAGTTGCTAAACCCAGAATACCGCACCAAAATTTTAAGCAATTATGATTTGCTTGAAGAGAAGTTGGGTGGTGAAGGAGCCAGCGAAAAAACAGCTCATTTGATTTATACTGCAATAAAATAATTTAGTGTTAATTAAATTTTATTAAAATGTAGGAATTTTCTTTTTTATTTGTTTCGTTCCGACTATCTTCGTTGGTATGAAAATAATAAAATTTCCTACATTTTTAATCACCTTGTCTTTTGTTTTTGGCATAGTTGTCAATTTTTATTGGCGACTGGATACGGCATGGATTGCGGTATCAAACCTTATAATACTAATTGTTTTCGGAATTCATTTCCGACTATCCAATAAGCATTTTTTTCAAAAAATTTACTTCAGTCTTTCTACCTGTCTGCTCTCTTTTTGCATTGGTATGCTGACGCATTCGCTTCATGATCATCGCGGCTATAAAAATCATTACAGTTATTCTACAACTGATGCCGATATATTAAAGGGCACAATCTCGGAAAGACTTAAACCCAATACCTATGCAGAAAAATATTATTTCAAAATAACCCGGTTAAACGAAAAAAAAGTCTTCGGAAAAATTCTTTTGACTGTTCCTAAAAGAGTCCAGGCTAAACAATTCAACGCCGGAGATCAGTTATTTCTTAAAGGTAAATTGTCCCCTATTGCAAAATCATTTAATCCTTACCAATTTGATTATGCATCTTATCTGGAAAAACAAAATGTATTCCATCAGCTAAATTTAAACTCTGGAACTTATCTAAAAACGGGGACCAATCACAATCTTGACTATTATGTAGAAACCTATCGGAATAAATTACTGAACAGCTTTGAAATCCATCATTTTCCAAAGAATGTCAATCTCATCATCGACGCACTGCTCTTAGGGCAACGACAGGATATGGATAGCCAAATGTCGAACAACTACACCAATGCAGGTGTCATTCATATTTTGGCTATTTCAGGTTTACATATTGCAATATTATATGCATTATTGCTTTTCATTCTCAAACCATTAAACCATTTTAAAAAAGGAAAACTGCTGCAATTCATAATCATAATAGCCTTTTTATGGATATTCGCCTTCTTGTCTGGTTTATCGGCGTCGGCAGTACGTTCTGTCGTTATGTTCAGCCTCATCAGTTTCGGTCTATATATTAACCGATCAGGAAACATCTATAATATACTGGCTGTTTCCATGTTGATTATCCTATTATGCAATCCGAATTTCTTATTCGATGTGGGTTTTCAGTTAAGTTATATTGCAGTTTTTTCTATCATTTGGCTGCAACCTTTCTACAGCGCATTCAAACCTTCCCGATTCAAACTGGTCAATTATTTTGTTGATCTTCTCACGATTTCATTTGTAGCGCAAATCGGGGTTTTACCACTGAGTCTGTACTACTTTCATCAGGTTCCTTTGCTCTTTTTCCTGGCGAATCTTGTGGTGATTCCGTTATCAAGTTTTGTACTGATTTTGGGAATTACTGTATTGGCTTTTAATTTCATTGCGTCGGGCTTGGCAATCATTTTAGGAAAATTACTCGGATTTGCCATCGAAATAATGAATCAGTACATTGCCGGGATTGCGTCCTTTAAAACATTTGTAATCAAAGACATTCCGTTTTCATTTTCGTTATTGCTGATTTTTTATCTGATGCTTACCGCTATCGTACTTTGGTTATACGAAAAAGAATATTCAAGACTCATTTTATTCTTAAGCAGCTCCTTTGTCTTTCAGATTTTGATTTTATTCACGCTGTGGCAATCCAAACAAGGAAGCGAATTTATCGTTTTCAACAACAAAAAAAGTCCATTGTTGGCAGAGAAACGAAATGACAAAATCCGTGTATATTCTAACGACAGTTTGCCGAAGGAAAATAAAAACCTGAAAGCCTATAGCTGCGGCAATTTCAATCAGACTCTAGAAGTGCAGCCACTTCAAAATGTATTGTTTTATGATAACCGAAAAATTTTAGTTATTGACAGTCTCGGCATTTATTCACTTAACCAGAAACCGGACATTTTGTTATTGATCCAATCGCCGAAAGTAAATTTGAATCGTGTAATTGAAACTATTCATCCGAAAGCAGTAATAGCGGATGCCACGAATTACAAAAGCTATGTAAACCGATGGAAATCCACGTGCGAAACAAAAAAAATCCCTTTTCACGCTACCGCAGAAAAGGGATTCTATAAAATTGAAAATTAATTTATCTTCTTGAGTTCTTCGATTACCTGATCGGCGGTTAGGTAACCTACTATCGGGTTTTTCACTTCCCCTGCTTTATCGAAAACATACATTGACGGATACCCTTGTACTTGCAAAAACATGGTAAACTCATGAACCGAATTTCGTCCTTTCCTGTTAGGGTCATATCCCGGATTCGCGTACTTCTTTCCTTTGTAAGTCACTTCAAAATTACCTTCTCCGTTAAATTTAACCGGATAATAATTCTCAGTGATGTATTCTACAAATTTAGGATCATGAAAAGTATTTTTATCCAACATCTTGCACGGTCCGCACCAGTCGGTATACACATCCATGAAAATTGGCTTTGCTTTTTTCGGTTTTTCCTTCTGAAGCTTTAATGCCTCATCCAAAGTCATCCACTTAATCTCTTTACCTACTGCATCTTGAGCTTGAACTGCCAGGTTTCCTAAAACGAAAAGCACGGCAAATAGTATTTTTTTCATTTATTATCCTTTTTTATTGTTTGTTAAAATCTGATCTGCTCCTGAAATCCAGGCTTCCGGTCCTCCGGCAACATAACCTGTTCTGCCAAGTTGGGTGAAATTTGTTTTTCCTTCCTTGATGTCGGCGTTCACAAACCAAACGGTTGGATATCCCTGAACTCCGAAGGCATTTTGTAAAGCATAATTTTGCTGCTGTAAAGTGGGTTCCAATTGTTTTTTTCTAGGAAAATCAACTTCCACCAAAACCACATTCTCCTTTGCCCATTTTACAAACTCCTCTTTATAAAAAACTTCTTTTTGCAAACGAACACACCAACCGCACCAATCGCTTCCGGTAAAAAACAACATCATCGGTTTTTTTTCCTTTTTGGAAACCTCCATTGCTTTATCGATGCTGGTATGCCATGTCAAATCGCCTTCCTGGGCCGACAAGACTAACGTGTTTAAGCAGATAAGTAATCCTAAAAGTATCTTTTTCATTGTATCCCTTTTTAAATCAGCTACTAAATAACAAAAATAATGCCGATTATTACTTAACGTCCTGCATTAATTTTTTCACGAACGGGGAAATAGCTATCAATACAATTCCGGCAATCACCGCATACACAGCCAATTGCTGGTAACCGTCTGCATACACATTTAACTTTTCAAGGTTCGTTGCATTCTCAGAAGCCTCTGCGATATTAGCCCCTAACAATCCTGCAAAATACTGTCCGTACGCACTAGCTAGGAACCACATCCCCATGATAACCGCTTGTGTTTTTTGAGGAGACAATTTGGTCATCGCACTCATTCCGATTGGAGATAAACACAATTCCCCAAAGGTTATGATGAACCAACCGAATGTGAACAGATCCAAGGATGTTCTCCCAGAAGCATCCGCGAAGAATTTTGTGTAATAAAACACATAGAAACCACCTGCCAGGAATAGAAATGCCAATCCGAATTTTACAACTGTATTAGGTTCGAATTTTCGTTTGTTCATCCACAACCACACCATTCCGATCAAAGCTGCAAAAGCAATTACGAATAACGAATTCGCCGAATTATTTACTCCGTTAGGATCCAGTTTCACTCCCAACACTGTATTGTGCAGATTGTTTGCTGCGAATAAACTCAGGGAACCGCCGCTTTGCTCAAAAAAGGCCCAGAAAAAAATAGAGAAGATGATAAACACCAAGGCAGCTAATAACTTTTTATTTTCTGCTGAAGAAAAATAACGCATTTCATAGAACAGATACAACAGCGAAGCAGGTCCGATAACAAACATAAAATAGTCTGTATATTCCGTTTTGGCCACCATCGTCATGATAACCGGAATAATTACCAAAGAACCTACGTAGGTAGCAATTTCAAATGTTCTTCGTTTAGAAATTTCCAAATGAGATAATGGAGACAAACCAATCTCTCCTAAACTTTTCTGGGTTTGGGTGAAAGTCAGCAAACTTATAATCATTACGATTGCTGCAAATCCGAAGGCTACATTCCAGCGCAAATGTTGCGGAACATAAGAAGCCAACATATTACCGTTAGCAACGGCAATACAGATATAACCACCAATCAAGGCCCCTAAATTCACCCCTGCATAAAACAAAGAAAAACCGGCATCCCTTCTGTGATCGTCGTCTTTGTATAACTTACCTACCATAGTGGAGATATTCGGTTTGAAAAAACCAGTTCCGATAATGGTGAAACTGATTCCAAAGAAAAAGAACTGTTTCGGATCCGCTGCCAAAATAATACTCCCGGCAATCATTAGCAATCCTCCCCAGAACAATGACTTTCTGTAACCTAAAATCTTATCGGCGAACAACCCTCCAATAAACGTGAAGGCATAAACGAATGCCTGAGTCGCACCATACTGCAGATTGGCTGTTTTTTCATCCATCATCAGCTGGCTAACCATAAAGACCACCAACATTCCGCGCATTCCGTAAAAACAGAAACGCTCCCACATCTCACTAAAAAATAAATACCAAAGCTGTTTTGGGTATTTCCCTTTAAAGTTCTGGATATCGTCCACCTTTATCCCTTTGAAATCCTGAACTTCGTCTATTGTTGAACTCATACTAACTTATTAATTTAATCCCTTTTCTTTCATTACGGCATTCAAACGTTTTAGGATAGACAACCCTAACAAAGTGGCGAACAACAGCAACAGGCAGTTTACCAAAAAGAAATTCGCTTTGTTCTCGTAATCATACCACATGCTTGCCAATACACCTGATAATTTATTTCCGATGGAAATAGACAAGAAGAATCCTCCCATCATCAGTGCAGTCAATCGCGGCGGGCTTAGCTTGGAAACAATCGAAAGTCCCATTGGAGACAAACACAATTCACCGATAGTAATAACACCGTAAGTACCCACTAACCACAGCGGCGATACTTTAACTGCGCCATTACTTCCGATATAAACCGCTGCCACCATAAACAGACAGGATAATGCGGAAATGAATAATCCAAGAACAATTTTTGATGGCGTTGAAGGTTCTTTGCCTCTTTTGCGCATAAACATAAAAAATCCCACTACAACAGGTGTCAGCAAAATAATCCAACCAGGGTTGACCGACTGAAACAATTCGGTATTGATTAATGAAACCGTCTGATTGGGATCTTTTTCCAGTTCGGCACGCTGCTCATTGGAAATATTGGTAAAATACACATCTTTTCCCTGAACCTTAATTGGTTCTCCAGCTTCGTCTTTTTCAGCCTGAAACTGGTTGTCGTATTTCTGAACTTCTTTGGTCTGGAAATCTTTTTTATCTACCAGATAAATAGAAGACAATGCCTGTTCTGTAGAACCGGTAACCTGTCGATCCGTATAATAGTTTGCCCAACGCGTTAAGGCTGTACCGTTCTGTTTGAAAACCGCCCAGAACAACATTCCAACTGCAAAGATTGCCAGCAAAGCGCCTAGCGGACGTTTGTCTTCATGATTCGCTTTAAGATACAATCGAACATAAAAAACGATAATAGGAATACAGGCGAAAATGAAAGCGTCTGTCGAATCACTTTTGAAGATATTATCCGGAATCATCCATCCTATAGCCCCACAAATAATGGCCGGTAAAAAAACCATTCCAAGAATTCGACCCAAACTGATATCTCCTTCCTGAACCGGTTTCATCACATTGGCACTGTGCAGATGTTTTCTCCCCAAAGTAAAAATGATAAGACCAATAAACATTCCGATACCCGCCGTAATAAAAGCGGCACTCCATCCGTATTGGTTACGCATAAAAGCGGCTATGATATTACAAATGAACGCCCCGATATTGATCCCCATGTAGAAAATATTGTATCCAGCATCTTTATTGGCTTTGTATTCATCGGTGGAATATAAGTTCCCAACCAGCGTTGAAATACTCGGTTTAAAAAATCCGTTACCTACAATAATAAGTGCCATCGACACATAAAAAGCGGTGGTATTGTGAAATCCTAATCCGATATAACCCAATCCCATCAGGAATCCTCCGAGATAAATCGCTTTAAAGTAACCCAAAACACGGTCGGCAAGGTAGCCTCCTAAAAAAGGGGTCAGATAGGTCAAGGCGATATAGGTTCCGAAGATGTCATCGGCATATTTATCGGAGAACGCCATCCCGCCTGTCGCAGCCGGATCGATCATGTATAAAACAAAAATTCCGATGATTAAATAGTACCCGAAACGCTCCCACATTTCGGTAAAAAACAAAAACAGTAATCCTCTAGGATGTTTATTCCTCATAATGATTTAATTAAAAAAAGCCCGTAGGTTTTCCTACGGGCTTGAAAGATATAAAATATTTTTGAAAGTGATTATTTTACACCGTGCATCATTTTCTTAAGTATCGGAGTAATTAAGAATAAGATAATTGACGCAATACCACACAATACAACGAATACCATGAAGAATTCGTATAAATTGTGAATCTCAAATCCAGCAAAAACTGGGTTCTCTGCACTGATTTGATTATCCGTCAATAATTTTAACTGTGCTTCTGTTGGAACCACTTTTTTATCCAAGACATCCTGAAGGTTAATTCCCAATTCCTGAGCTTTTTTGAATTTGTCCCCTGTTGCAGGTAAAATCGACCCTAATGTTCCAGACAAGGCATATCCGGCAGCATTCGAAATAAAGAACACCCCGTAAGCCAAAGAAGCGAAACGTTTTGGAGCTAATTTCCCTACCAATGACAGTCCGATTGGAGACAAACACAATTCACCAAACGTTTGAATCAAGTACAATAAGATTAACCAATAGATCGCTAACAACCCACTGTTCCCTAAATCTTTAACGTTATGAGCAATGATAAAGTAACTGATTGCAATTAACATTAATCCCATTGCCTGTTTGAATGGAGACGTTGGCTCTTTACCAGCATTTCTTAATTTATCCCAAAGTAAGCTGAACGGAACCGCGAACATTACCACGAATAAACCGTTAAAAATCTGTACCATTGAAGGCGGCATGTTCCAGCCAAAGAAGTTTCTGTCGGTTTGGTTATCAGCTATGAACGTTAATGACGATCCTGCCTGCTCGAATGCAGCCCAGAAGAAAATTACGAAAAATGATACGATATAAATTACCCAGATCCTCTGTGTTTCCACTTTGGTCAGGGTTTTATCCGATAAAATCAAACCAGCCAATGTTAAACCACTCGCGTAAATAATTGGATAGATAATTGTTTTTACAACGTTATCCCCTTCCGTTAAAAAATGGAACGTAAAAAATAAACCAAAGAACGCTAAAACCGCAATACCTAAGGACATTGGCGTGAAATGTGCTTTTTGTGATTCACCTTCTTCATAATCTCCTGAATCATGACCTGAAGGCACGCCTCCGATTGGTTTTCCTTCCGGAGTAACCACATATTTATTTTTAAGGAAGAAGAACACCAGAGTTCCGATTACCATCGCAATAGCTGCTGCCAGGAATCCCCATTTGAAAGCATGAATATCTCTCACCCCGCCACGGTCTTTAACGTCACCCACAAACGGACAGATAAACTGACCTAAGAAAGCACCGATATTGATTCCCATATAGAAAATGGTAAACGCAGTATCCAATTTTGTTTTTTCCTGTTTTGGATATAAACTTCCCACCATGCTGGAAATATTCGGTTTGAAGAATCCATTACCGAAGATAATAATGGCCAGCGCACTCCACATTAAAGTGGTTGCTAAAGAAAGATTGTTTGGAAAAACTGTTGCACTTGTAAAAAGCAACAATTGTCCTACAGCCATCATCATACCCCCTAAAAGAATACAGTTTCTGTTTCCGAAAAATCTATCGGCGATGAAACCTCCTAAAAGAGGCGTTAAATAACAAAGACCCAAAAATCCACCATAAATTAATGAAGCATCAGCTTCTTTCATTAATAATGAATTCACCAGGAACAGAGTTAATAATGCTCGCATTCCGTAGAAATTGAAACGCTCCCACATCTCGGTTCCGAACAATACCCAAAGCCCCTTTGGATGTCCTTGTTTTACTTCTTTTTCGCTCATTTTTTTGTTTTTGGTATTTGTATTTTAGTTAGCTATTATAATTTTTCTTTAAGGAAGTTGGTCATTTTTGTGTACAACTGTAAGCGGGTTTTCCCACCGTAAATTCCGTGATTTTTGTCGGGATAAAGCATCAAATCGAATTGTTTGTTTGCCTGCACTAATGCTTCAACCATTTTCATTGTATTCTGAACGTGAACGTTATCATCGCCTGTTCCGTGAACTACAAGTAGATTTCCTTTTAATTTACTTACGTGGGTGATTGGCGAATTGTTATCATAACCACTCGCGTTTTCCTGTGGTGTCTGCATGTATCTTTCAGTATAAATAGTATCGTAATTTCTCCAGCTAGTTACCGGCGCCACAGCAATAGCCGTTTTAAACACGTCAGCTCCCTGGAAAATACAATTTGCAGCCATGAATCCTCCGTAAGACCAACCAAAAATTCCGATTCTGGATTTATCAACATAAGAATATGATCCGAAAACTTTAGCGGCATCGATCTGATCCTCCACTTCAAATTTACCTAACTCTTTCTGAGTGCATTTTTTGAAATCAGCACCTTTAAAACCGGTACCGCGACCATCAACACAAGCAACGATATAGCCCTGCTGTGCCAGCATCATAAACCAATAATCATCAGAATTGCTCCAATCATTGTTCACCTGTTGTGACCCAGGTCCTGAATACTGGTACATTAATACCGGGTATTTTTTAGTTGTATCGAAATCCTTTGGTTTGATCATCCAGGCATTTAACTTGTGACCTTTCTCTGTGGTTAATTCCATGAATTCTTTTGAAGGCAAATCGTATTTAGCCAATTTAGTTTCTAAAGCTTCGTTGGAAACAATGGTTTTGATCAGTTTGCCAGATTTCGCTTCGTTCAAAGTATATTTAGGTGCATTTTTAGCGCTCGAATATGCATTGATAAAATACTGGAAATTAGGGCTGAAAGTAGCATTGTTAGTACCTGTTTGTGTAGTTAAACGTGTTTTGGAAGATCCGTTTAATTTAACACTGTAAACATCGCGGTTGATAGAACCGTTTTCAGTAGACTGGAAGAAGATTGTCCCGTTTTTTTCGTCAAAACCGTAATAAGAAGTTACTTCCCATTTACCTTTTGTAATTTGTTTTTTAAGCTTCCCATTTTTATCGTAGTGATAAATGTGGTTGAAACCATCTTTTTCGCTTGTCCAGATAAAGCTATTATCTTTCAGAAACGTTAAATCATCAGTTACTCCTACATAAGCTTTATCTTTTTCATTCAAAACAACACGGGTTGCACCTGAATTTCCGTCAACAAACAGCAAGTCCAGATTATTCTGGTGACGGTTTAGAATCTGGGCACTTAAAGTGTTTGCTTCGTTAGTCCACTCAATTCTTGCGATATAAAAATCGTTGTATTTGTCTAAGTTTATTTTTTTGGTTGTAGCCGATTTCACATCATAAACATGCAATGAAACCAAAGCATTTTTATCACCTGCTTTAGGGTATTTGAAAACATTTTGAGTTGGATATAATCCCTGAAGGTACATGTCCATAGAAAATTCAGGAACCTGCGATTCGTCAAAACGGATAAAACCGATCTTGTCGCTGGCTGCATTCCAGTCGAAAGCACGCACAAAAGCAAATTCTTCTTCGTAAACCCAGTCAGTAACACCATTAATTACGGCATTCTTCTTTCCGTCAGTGGTAATCTGAGTATGCTTTTTAGCTGCTAAATCGTATACGTATAAATTATTCTGATAAACATATCCGATTTTTGAACCATCAGGAGAGAAAGTAGGCTCCTGAACTTTGTAATCAGCTAATTTTGTCAATGATTTTGATGCAATATCATAAATAAAATAATCGGCAACAAATGAATGACGGAAAATATGATCAGTGTGGTTGGCGATTAGAATTTTCTTTTCGTCTTTACTGAACTTGTAACTGTCAACCCCTTCCAATTCCTTAAAATTTTTGGAATCGATCAAAGTTGCCACCTTCTCCAAAGTTCCAAAATCGTACAAATCGATTTGCGAAGATTTAGTAGCACGGTCAAAATTAAGTACCGTGTACTGATTAGTATTTTTCATTGCTTCCAAAGCAGTCATTCCCTGCGTTCTGAAAGCACCTCCCCAAATTTCTTCAAGGGTAATTTTTTGTTGTGCTATCGCCGAAAACGATGTTAACACGAACAAAAACAGGCATTTAAAAGTATTTTTCATAAATTTGATGGTAAAAAAACTCCCAATTTTAGTGAAATTTTATCAATTAACGCAATTTAATTTGTTAAATGGATAAAATATCCTCCCCCCTCTCACGTTTAATCGTCGATATTTTTTGTCTTTTATCGACAAAAAATACTTCATTAAAAATTTGAATTACAGACTGTAGGAAAGCTATTAATTTATTTACTATATTAAACCTCCCAACAAAAGACAATAATCGGAACTATGATAAAAAAAGTTGCGCTTTGTATCTATCTTCTGTTTTTTCTCCAAGGCGCCTTTGGACAAGTTTTTGATTATGAAATACTTAATCAAAAAAACGGACTTCCTTCTTCAACTGTCTTTGCTGTAATTCAGGACAGTCGTAACCTCATATGGATTGGTACGGACGGTGCCGGCTTGGTTCGTTACGACGGAAAAAATTTCGACATCATTGATAAATCAAAAAAAAGTGAAGGATTTTTCGTAACTGATTTAGTTGAAGACACCAACGCTAATATCATAGTTTCAACAAAATACAGCGGACTGCTGGTTTATAACGGAAAAGAGTTTATTAAACATTTCGACAGAAGCAACGCTCATCTAAAAGGAAACTTTGTGCAACGGCTTTTGGCAACTCCGAATGGTGTTTATTGTTTTACAGAGAAAGAAATGTTCCTGCTTAAAAAGGACTATTCTATTGAGCCCATTGCCAAATTTGATAAACCTACAACTATCAATTCCGTTTTTTGTGACAAGCACTTTACCTTTTTTGTCGGAACCGACGAAGGGCTCTTAAAAATTGAAAACAATTCAGCAAGCCCATTTAAGCCCGAACAGTTTTCAGGATACACCTGCATTGTATCCACAGACAAGGACAAAGCCTTGATAGGAAACCATAAAGGTGAAGTCTGGAGACACTCCTCCCTAGCAAAAGACACATATGATACTCAATTAGAAAGCAAAATTGTCCTTCCCAACAAAGAAGCTTTTTTCATAAAAAAAATGTTGCTTGGCAGAAGTGGTTTTGTCTGGATGGCCGGAGACAAAAAGCAAGGATTGGCCATGTACAAAAAAGATATCCTTAGTTTTATAAACAATACCAACGGTTTTACGGGAGAAAATGTATTGTGCATGTTTCAGGACAAAAGCAGTCAACTCTACCTTGGCACTTACGGCACCGGATTGTACAGAACACACTCGCAAATCTTCTACAATTACAATAATGTCCCGGAATTAAATACTCCTTATATATTTTCCATTCTAAACACAGAAAAAGGGATTTATACGGGAACGGTTAGCGAGGGAGTCTTTTATTTCGAGCCCAACCAAAACGGAGACCTTAAACTCAAAAGAAAATATCCACAGCTCGAAAGAGCGACAGCATTATACGAAAATCATAAAAAAGAAGTTTTGGCCGGATCCCTTAACGGGCTATTCAAAATTACTGAAGGCGGTCTCATTCCCTTGGCTGTCAATGCAAAACTCCCAGAAGAAAAATCCATTAGATTCATCTGGCAGGACAATCAAAAACGATATTTTGTAGGCTATTCAAAAGGACTGCTTTTATTAGACAAGAATGAGAATCTCATTAAACCCATCGACCTTTTTCAATCCCAAAATGTAACCACACTGGAACCTCTAAATGAAAAACAATGGTACATAGGAACAAACAATGGTCTATACCTTCTTTCTGAAACTACAACCAATACTTTTTCCGTTGAACCAATTATCCGAAAAACCATAAATACCTCATGCAAAGACAGTTTTGGTAATTTTTGGTTTGCCAGTGGCGACGGTCTTTACTATGTAAACAAAAAAAAGGTTAAAAAATACACCACAAAAAATGGCCTTACATCAACATTTATTTTTACGCTTTCGGCAGATAAAAAAGGGGCTATTTATACGGGACATAACCTTGGGATTTCAAAAATCACAGTTGACGAAGACGGAACAATCAAAAACATCTTAAACTATAATTCGGAAAACGGATTCACTGGTTTGGAAACCAATGCCAGGGCACAAACACAGGACAGCAATGGAAATCTGTTTTTTGGGACCGCCAACGGCCTTTACATCTACTTAACGAACTACACGCCAAAGGCAAAATCCACTCCGATATTAAAAATAACCAATATCGACGTTTTCAAACAATCAAAAAACTGGAAAAACTCAAATGAAACCGACAACTACTGGTTTAATATCCCAAGGCAAGGCTATACCTTTAATCCGCAGGAAAACCAACTCACGTTTACCTTTGGAGTGGTTAATTATTTAGAAGATGAGGAGCTAATGTATTCTTTTCTTTTAAAAGGAACGGATCAAAATTGGTCGAGCCCTTCCAAATCCAATGAGGTTACCTATTCCAATTTAAAATACGGATTTTATACCTTTCAGGTAAGATTAGTCGACAACCTTGGAAATATAAAAAGTTCCCCTGTATCCTATACCTTTAGGATTGACACACCGTATTACTTTAAGTGGTGGTTCCTGCTTCCGGTATTTTGTTTCATTGGGCTGTTCATGAAATTAATCTTTGACCGCGCTTCCACCTACAACAAAGATTTTATCAAGAATTTTTCGGAAAAAGGCGAAGACAACAAAGAAATACAGACTTTCTTTTTCTTTTTAGGGATCATTTTTCCGCTCACAGAAATCATAAATCTCTATTTTATAAAGCGGTCTAACTCTGAATTAATAGCTAACCTATTCATAGGGTTACTCTTCATTTCCCTTTATATAATATCCAAAAGATCTTCTCTGCTTGACAAATATCTCAGACCTTTATTTATTCTGATTTTAGTCAGCTATTCTATTCATGTCATTACTAAAATTGCTTCACAACCTTTCGACTTAATCACCTATACTGAGTTTCTACTGATTTTATTTTTCTCATATAGCGCATTTAAAAATGTAAAACAATATACAGCCTTTGTGATTGCACTACTGACCTCCCTTCTAATTTTACTTTTCAATATCCCTTCGGAAACAGAACAAATTATTACCTTAATCAACACTTCCTTTATTGTTTTGGTTATTAATTATGCCAGACGTATTTCCATATTAAACAATAACGACAAGTTTTTGTTTTCAAACAGCATTATCAACAACTCGAACTCATTAACCATAGCAACAGACAGAAAAGGAAAACTTACCTTCTGCGGAAAATCCATCGAAAAGATTTTAGGATACACACCCAAAGAAGTAATGGGAGAAAATTTCTGGAAACTGACACAAGATACCGAATTCCAAGATATTGACTACAACGATGTATATGTTCCGGATTCACTGTATACCCGAAAATTGAGATGTAAAAATGGAGATTATAAATACATCCAGTGGACCGACCAAAAATACAGTGATAACCTTTTTGTTGCCAACGGACAGGACATCACAGGCAAAATAATGGTGGAGGAGCAATACCGAAATTTGGTTCAGTTTGCTTCCGATATTATCTTCGAGGTTGACAAAAAAGGATTTTTCACTTTTGTAAATCAATTTGCTGAAAAATCGTTAGGTTACCCGACGGATTTTTTCATCGGAAAGCATTTTTCAACCCTTATCAAGCCTGAACACGCAAAGACTATTGAAGATTTCTACATTAGACAAAGTGGAAACCAAGCAGATTTTGACATTATCGAGTTCCCGATTTTAAAAAGCGATGGCGAAGAAATGTGGGTATCCCAGAAAGTTACCGTAAAAAAAGACGAAAACGGAAAAATAACAGGTTATTCGGCAATCGTAAGGGATATTACCAAACTAAAGAAAATTGAGATTGAGGAGAGTCAGCGCCAGAAAAAAAACCTCTTACTAAATCAAACGTTGAATCAGCTCTCTACACTAAATTTCTTTACTTACGGAAGCCAGGAAAAACTGATCCAGCATATTGTTAAAGAGGCCTCATTGGCATTGGATATAAGCCGGGTGAGCTTGTGGAATAAAACAGAAAAAGGGGTCGAACTGTTTTGCATGTATGAAAAGGACAACGACTGTTTTTCAAATGACATTTCCTTATACAAAACTGACTTCCCTCGATATTTCGATGCCATAGAAACCCAACCGTTTATTGTAGCTTCGGATGTTAAAACCGACCCTATTACCGCTGAATTCCTAGGAAACTACTTCGATAAATATGACATAAAGTCTTTACTGGATTTTCCAATTTATGTTTCAGGAGAACTGAAGGGGATCACCTGCTATGAAAACACCAAGGAAATAAGAAACTGGACAAGTGATGACATCAATTTTGCCAGAACCGTTTCGGATATCATCGCCTTGGCCATTGAGACCCTGAAAAGAAAAAGCGCTGAAGAACTTATCGTTTACAAAAGTGAGCTCCTGTCCTCTATTTCAAAAACGACTGAAGAACTGTTAAAAAGTAATAGTTTAAATGAAATTTTCGAAAAATCTATGGGTTATATCGGCGAGGCAACAAAAGCAGACCGATTGTATTACTTTGAAAATGACACCGCCACAAATAGAATCAGCCAGCGTTTGCAATGGGTAAGAAACACGGAATTCAATAAATTCGAGAATCATAAACTACAGAATTTCCCGCTTTCTGAATACCCTAAATTTGCGAATGACCTTTTTGAAAACAAACCTTACCAGGCAATTGTAAAAACAATGAATGATGGTGAAATTAAAACCGTTTTGGAAAATCAGAACGTAAAATCCTTCTTAATCTTACCCCTGTTCATAAAAAATGTACTTTATGGTTTTATCGGTTTCGACGACTGCATCACGGAAAGAGAGTGGGCAGTAGATGAAATAAACATCCTTCAGACATTCACCAACAACTTTGCCTCTACAATTGAACGAATCAATAACGAAAAAGCCATAACTGAAAGTGAAGAAAAATTCCGTTTATTAGCAAACAATATTCCGGCAACGGTATATATGGTTAAATACAATCCCGAGAGAACCAAACTCTTCCTGAACGATGAAATTGAAAAATTGACGGGCTATTCCAGAGAAGAATTTTTTGAGGGCAAAATAGACATCTTTGAATTGTATCACCCTGAGGAAAGAGAACAGGTTCGAAGAGAGATAGACGATGCCGTAAAAAATGGGGTTCCTTTCCATATTTCCTGCCGCCTTGTTAAAAAAAGCGGAGAAATTGCTTGGATAGACGAATACGGTGAAGTTATCGCGACTGAGAATGAAATACCGCAACTTGAAGGCGTTATAATTGAGACAACGGAAAAAAGAAAGATGCAGGAAGCCATCAAGGAAAAGGAAGTTGCGCAGGCAGCCAACAAAGCAAAAACGCAATTCCTGGCCAACATGAGCCACGAAATCCGAACACCATTAAACGGCATCATCGGCTTCAGTAATCTGTTATTGAAATCAAATCTGACTTCGGTACAGGAACAATACATGGTGACGGTAAACCAGTCGGCCGATGCCCTGCTGGAAATAGTAAACGATATTCTGGATCTTTCCAAAATTGAAGCCGGAAAACTAGAACTTTACATAACGAAAACCAATTTACACGACCTTATCAATCAGATTGTTGATATGGTTAAATATTCCGCACACGAGAAGAAACTCGATCTTATTGTAAATATTGATGAAAACATCCCTTGCCTTATTTGGATTGATGAAATCCGACTGAAACAAATTCTCATCAACCTGCTTTCCAACGCCATTAAATTTACTCAGGAGGGAGAAATAGAACTTGAAATCAAGCACGAACCGCTTCATGATGATCAATTCCGAATGAAGTTCTCGGTAAAAGATACAGGTATCGGAATTCGTCCGCAAAATAAAAAGAAAATATTCGAGGCATTTTCACAGGAAGACAACTCCACAACACGAAAATATGGCGGTACAGGACTTGGAATCCCAATTTCAGAAAGCCTGTTGCGCTTAATGAACAGCGGACTCCAAATTAAAGACCGTCCAACCGGAGGCACCATATTCTTCTTTGATTTGGAAGTAAAAGCAAAACCGTGCGGCTCACTGAATGAACTCGAAAACAATAAAATATCCAAAATTTTATTGATAGACGATAATGCAAGCAATTGCCAGGTTATCCAACGAATGATGAACCACTATAACATCGCATCGCTTGTCAATAAAAATTATCAGAATGCTTATAAATACACCCCGGAAGTCGATCTGTTCTTGGCGGATTATGAACTGATTGGAAAAAAGGGACTTGATGAACTATCAAAATTTGAAAAACCAATCATTCTGATGCAAAATTCAAATTCGACAGAAATTAAATACCCTAAAAACACGATCATAAAACCGATTGTAAAACCAGTTAAAATACATGTATTACAACATGTCCTCAACGAAATAAACAACAAAGAAACACAAGAAACGTATCCACAAAAAGAAAAGGGCGCTGACGCTATTGTAATAGACGCCACCTACAAAGTACTTATCGTGGAGGACAATAAAATCAATATGTTGCTTTCAAAAACGCTGATTCAGAAAATCATTCCTAATGCAATCATTTTAGAAGCGGTGAATGGAATTGAAGCCGTGAAACAGTTTGAACTCCATCATCCGGAAATCATACTGATGGATATCCAAATGCCGTTAATGAACGGATATGAAGCGACTCAAAAAATTCGGAAGAGAGACAAAGAGTCCATTATTATTGCGCTAACAGCCGGGATTATTGAAGGTGAAGAAGAATTATGCAAATCGATGGGAATGAATGACTATATAACTAAACCCATTGAAAGAAAGGTACTTGAAAATGCGCTTCTCAAATGGACTAATGAATTGAAAAATTAATTTATAATACCTGAAAATGTATCTTTGCACTCAAAAGTATTCAACTGAAATAAAATGACAAAAGCAGTTAGCGGTTTTTCGAAACTATCGAAAGACGAAAAAATAAATTGGATTGCAAACACACACTTTTCGAATCCGGCAGAAGCAATAAAAATTTTAAAAAAATATTGGAATTCTGATGCCGATTTACAAAAACTGCATGACGAATTCATTGAAAATACTATTACCAATTTTTATTTGCCGCTAGGTGTGGCACCCAATTTTTTAATCAACGGAAAAAACTACACCATCCCGATGGCCATAGAAGAAAGTTCGGTTGTGGCTGCTGCTTCTAAGGCAGCAAAATTTTGGTCGCATCGTGGAGGATTTAAAGCTACGGTAATCAATTCTGAAAAAATAGGACAGGTTCATTTTATCTACAACGGAAATAAAGAAACGCTGCATCAATTCATAAAAGAAATCAAACCTAAATTTTTCAGTGAAACTGAAAGCCTCACCAAAAACATGCAAAAACGGGGCGGTGGCATTTTAGATATTGAACTACGCGACAAAACATCTGAATTAGAAAACTATTACCAATTGCATGCAACCTTTGAAACCAAAGACAGCATGGGCGCAAATTTTATCAATTCCTGTCTGGAACAATTTGCCAAAACATTAAAAGAAGAGGCTCAAAAGAGTGCAATATTATCTGAAGAGGAAAAAAACATTCAGGTCGTAATGAGTATTTTGTCAAACTACGTTCCTAACTGTATTGTCAGAGCCGAAGTTTCCTGTCTGGTCTCCGAACTTAAAGAAGACAAACATATCTCACAGGAAGAATTTGCCGAAAAATTTATACGCGCAGTGCAAATTGCCGAAGTAGAACCTTTCCGCGCAGTGACACACAACAAAGGCATCATGAACGGAATTGACGCTGTCGTTTTAGCCACAGGTAACGATTTCAGAGCAGTAGAAGCCGGCGTACACGCCTATGCATCCAGAAACGGAAAATACTCAAGTCTTTCGCACGCCAAAGTGGAAAACGGTGTTTTTACTTTTTGGATGGAAGTCCCATTGGCTTTAGGAACTGTTGGCGGACTGACGAATCTGCATCCGCTTGTAAAACTGTCGATGGAAATGCTCGGCAACCCTTCTGCACATGAATTAATGCAGATAGTAGCTGTTGCAGGTCTGGCACAAAATTTTGCCGCTTTGCGCTCATTGACCACAACCGGAATCCAGTCAGGACATATGAAAATGCACCTGATGAATATTTTAAATCAGTTTAATGCCAATGAGGAGGAGCGAAAACAGGTAACAAAACATTTTGAAAAACATACGGTTTCCCATTCCGCAGTAGTTTCTTATTTGGAAGAAATCAGAAAATAATAATTTGTGAAACAATCATTTTACAGTAACGGTAAACTGCTAATAACAGGAGAATACTCGGTTCTTGATGGCGCTAAGGCATTGGCTTTACCTACAAAATCAGGGCAATATCTTCACGTTTCAGCTGGGAAAAACCAAATGATTTCCTGGAAGAGCTTTGATGCAGACGGTTCGATTTGGTTTGAAGACACTATTTTATTTGATGATGTAAAACGTAAAACAAGTTTTGATACGTCTCAAGGCATAAAAAATACCCTGATTGAAATCCTACATCAGGCTTATCTTCAAAACAATGACTTTCTGGATAATTCAGAAGGTTTTAATATAGTAACCGAATTGACTTTCCCACGATTTTGGGGACTGGGAACTTCTTCCACACTGATTAACAATATAGCCCAATGGCTAAAAATTGACGCCTTTGAACTGTTGAGAAAAAGTTTCGGAGGCAGCGGTTATGACATTGCCTGTGCGCAAAACGACACCCCAATTTTGTACTGTCTGGAAAACGATAAACCTATAGTAGCGCCAGTTCAATTTAATCCTGCCTTCGCCGATAATCTTTACTTTGTGTATTTAAATCAGAAACAGAACAGTAAAGAAGCCATAGCATTTTACTCTAAGAAAAGGCCACAAATGGCAAAAATAATTGAAAAAATAGACGCAATTACAAACATCGTAATAAACACTGAAAGCCTTTTAGAGTTTTCCGAAGCGCTCAATTTCCATGAAATAACCATGTCTCATGTCCTGGAAATGCAAACGGTCAAAGAAGCCTTTTTTTCGGATTTTACAGGCACCGTAAAAAGTTTAGGAGCCTGGGGAGGTGATTTTGTCTTAGCGATATCTGAAGAAAACCCCACACCATATTTTCAAACAAAAGGTTTTTCAATTGTAGTACCTTACAGAAATATGATAAAATAAAAAAACGCTCCTAAAAAGGAGCGTTTTTTATTTATATTCAATCAATAATTCTTCTTATTGAAATTCTACTCTGTTATCTTCGATAGTAGCAGCATTCTTAAGAGCCGTAACTGCTCTTCCGGAAGCCGAACCTTGACTTTGAGATTTAAGTCTTGTTACATAAGTAGTATAGTCAGGTAAAGCTGGTGCATTAGCAACTGCTTTTGTTCTGATCATGAAAACTCCCATTTCACCTTCGATTAATTTAGAAGTTTTACCCGCACCTAGTCCAAATGCTTTACCAACAACTTTTGGCTCGTAACCTGCGTTTGGAATAGATGGATTAGCAAGAACTACTGCTACAGCGTTTGATATAGTTGCACCCGATTTTTGTGCTACAGCCTCTAGCGTAGAACCTGCCATCTTAGCTTTGATTAATTCTGCTTTCTTTTTATTTTTCAAGATAGGCTCCACCATAGTTTTTGCCTGCTCCACTGACATAAGTCCAGTTTCGTTTTTAGCTTTAACTCTAGCAATGATATGTCCTTGCATGTTGTCAAATTTCTTAACATCTCCTACTTCAGTGTCTTTGTTAAATGCCCAAGTAACAACTGATCTTTGAGCACCAACTTCAGGAAGATACTCATCTGTACCTTTCACCGATGCCGGTTTCACAGTTAATTTAGCCTCTTTAGCAACTGTTGCGAAATCTTTTTCGTTAGCATCAGCTTCAAATTTAGTAGCTTGAGTATAAATCTGATCTGCAGTAGTTTCAGATGGCTCTATTTTTCTTGCCACTGTAGCTAATCTTACTGCATCGTATTTAGCGTCAACTTTAATAACATGATAACCGAATTCTGTTTCAACGATTCCCATTGCTCCAACAGGATTATTGAATAAGAAATCATTAAATGGTTTTACCATCTGACCTTTAGTAACGTTATCATAAGATCCACCGTTTTGTTTAGAACCAGTATCATCTGTATTCATCATCGCTAACATTGGGAAGCTTCCCGGATTAGCTTTAACCTGAGCCAATAACTCATCTGCTTTTGCTTTTGCCTCTTCTTTAGTGCGTTTAACAGCAGCAGGTGCTTTACTTCCTTCATAAGATAGTAAAATATGGCTAACTTTTGCAGAAGAACCTGATTGTCTTCCTAACATTTTAGATAAACAGTAGTGGCCATTGTAAATGTATGGACCGAAAACTTCACCTTGTGGCAAGTTGAATAACTGCTCTTGGTTTTCTAACGGTAAATCTTTTTTAGCTATATATGAAGAATCATATTTGATATCTGAATTTGCATTTACAAACTCTTCTGCGTTAACAGCTGCTTTAAATCCAGGTAATGTATCGTTTTTACCAGTTTTATCATTGTAAACAACTCTTCCTGACAATAAACCATTAATAGTAGTTTTCATTTCAGCTTCGTCAGCTGCAGAAGGTTTGTTTTCGATGAAAACGAACTCGATATCTCTTGAATTTTCAGACTTGTATTTTTTCTCGTTCTTTTTCATGAAATCCATGATTTCAGAATCAGAAACTTTTACCTGATCATCTTTAATTGTAGAATAAGCAACCGTTACATAATCAAAATCAACTTTGTTGTTTTCATTAGCGTAAGCCGTTTTAGCCTCAACTTTTGTAGTTACCAATCCCGATTTGATCATGGTTGTATACATCTGCTCAGTAGCCATTTGCTCAACTTGTTTTTCAAAGTCTAACCAAGCATTCCACTGTTCCGGCTGAGAACTTTTAATAGTCGCTAAGTATTCATTGAATTTATTAATGTCGAAAATTCCGGCAGAATTTAAAAACTGTGGATTTTGAGCAAAGTTAGGATTTTGCTTCATTACGTTCAATAATTGGTCTTTTCCAATTTTCAAACCTAATTTTTCGTACTCACCTTCTAAAAGGATTCTTTTTACTTCTTGTTCCCAAACGCCATTTGCAGCCTGAGTATTACTCGTTCCCTGGCCGTTTTTCTCCGCCATGGAAACTTTCTGTAAAAATTCCTGAGCCGAAATATCCTCACCGTTTACGCTCCCTACATTTCTTGAGGTTTGACTAAAACCTCCGTTTTGGATTACATCACCAACAACGAATGCCAATAAACAAAACCCAATCACCGCAATAAGCAATATGGAACGTTGTCTAATTTTTGATAAAACTGCCATTTTTATTTTAGTTAAATTTTTTATTCAGTGGGCGAAAATACAATTATCTATCAAATAATAAAATAGTATGCAAATTTTTTTACCCCTTACTTTAGAATTATTTGTTGTTATTTTTAATTTTTTCAGAAAAACGCCTTCTAAAGAAAAACATAAATACGGCAGCTGCCGCAAAAAGAAAACTCAATATTGAATTTTCATTATTCTGCACTCTGACAATTCCATCATAAATAAATAAAACTGCCATAATGAGATACATGTAATGTATGTATTGTAAAAATTTCATCTTTATTCTAATTTAGTTACTTCTCCCCTACTGTTCTGCATGTTAAAAACCTTGAAATCCCTACTGAAATCAACACCCGGCCCTTCTAAATAACCGCCGGCTTCATCGGTATACTTAAAATGTTTCTCCGTAAAGAACCATTCATTTTTTTGATCGTAATACAACTGATCTGTCTGTAGCAACTTCCCATCACTGGAAGTAATCTTCACATTACCCTGCAAATCGATAATATCCGTTCGCGCATAAGTAATGGCATAATCAGCATCCACAAAACTTTGTTTCTGATTATCGTCGTAAAGGGTTACATGGATCCCTTTAGGAAATTCGGTAAACGGATATTTGGCATTCGAATAATCCAACATTTTGGGACTGACCAATATCGCTTTGATTTTTCCAGAATCCGTGTACTTCAAATCAACATTATCCGCTTCTCCGGATGGAGAAAACGCAACGGAATTTATCCGCTTTACTTCCTTAAAATTACTTTCGCACGAAAAAAACACAGTCACGGCTAATACCGTGAACAATGTAATTATGCTATTTTTAAGAAAAACCCTCACTATCTGCTTAGATTTAGATTAATCGTATTTTGGCTTAATAAACCAACGGTCGCTCAATGACAAACCAACATTGATGGAAAAATAATTCTCCTGAATCAAGCTATTGCTCGTTGTTCCTTTTTTCCCGTATTCCAAACCTATGTTAATATTGGAAATACTGGCTCCCACCGGAAAACCAAATCCCATACTAACAGCAGTATCCCTAATAGTCTTATCATTAAGAACCAATCCTGTATTTTCATGTCGGAAACCTGCTCGGTACACAACGCGATCAAAATAACTTCTGAATGAATTGTATTTAGGAATATAAAACCCCCCTACAGCAAATCGTGTAGAACTTTCAAAACTTGCATTTGACAAATTACCCTGATTTCCTAAATCGTTACTGTCCTGAAATGTAAATTCTGTACCAACAAACCATTTTTTACTCTTACCAAATGCTGTTCCCACAGACACTTTTGAAGCCGCTTTTATTTTTGCATCCGGCACCTCAATATCCTTATTATCATCAACAATTTCGGTACCGTTAAAGCCATAGACAACAGTGGCAATATTTCTTGTTTTTTCAGCATTCAGATTAGTTGGAGGCGTATAAGTCAAACTACTGGACCATTCAAGCTTATTTTGCAATTTAGTCTGATAATACAACCCAGTCACCATACCAAAACCGCTGTAAATCGTTTTATCTTTAGTTCGTGACCCCAGCGGCACCTGAGGCGTAGTTACGAACACAACTGAAGATGTTTCCACTGTTCCGAAGTTATACTGAAAATCAACACCAAAACTCAATTTAGGTGTAATCTTGTATGCACCACCTAAGAAAACCTTATTAAGCCCTCCTTCACCTTCATTTGTAATAGTCCTAGTATCTTCACCGGTTACAATGTTTTGCACATTATATCCCACTGATGTATAAGGAACCAATCCGAAACCTACAGCTGCTTTACCAAAAGGCAAGCCTATTGCAAGATAATCTATCGAAGTTCTGTTTGCTTTCTCCTTTTCTGAATCTGTTTTAAAAGTACTTTTAATGTTTGTAGCACCAATCGTTAATGAAGTATATTTTAAAAATGAATAGGATGCTGGATTTTGCAAATTGATGTGGATACTGTCTACAAACACCCCAACACTCCCCATGGCTCTGTTTTCGTTTGTCCCTTTAAACTTTGCATCTCCGATTCCATAGAACGAATAAGGTGAGGCTACGCTTTCCTGAGCCAAAAGCCCAGCAGAAAAAAGCAAACTAATGCCTAAAATTATCTTTTTAATCATTTTCGATTTTATAATAGTGTATATGGCTCAAACTCTCCAAAAGAAAATTTGAATTGGCAAATATGGTGTTTTTTATGTTTTTAGCCAAAAATTCGGCATCGCCTCCTGTTAAAATTACTGTTAAAACTTGATATTGCTGACGGTATTGACTTACAAATCCGTCGATTTCATTTAAAATTCCGTTAACAACTCCAGAATGTATAGCCTCTTTAGTAGAATTCCCGATATAATGAACCGGCTGTTCCAACTCAAGTAACGGCAATTTGGCCGTATAATTGTGAAGGGCTTCATAACGCAATCGCAACCCTGGTGAAATGGCCCCACCAAGATAAACATCGTCAGCTGTAACAAAATCATAAGTAATGCAGGTACCCGCATCAATTATCAATCGGTTTTGATTCGGATACATAAGAGTCGCACCCGATGCAAGAACCATTCGATCTACACCCAAAGTTTTTGGTGTTTCGTAATTATTTTGAAAAGGGAAATGAGTTTCGGAAGAAATCACATTCAGAACAGAGTGTTTTTTTAGCAAATCAACAACCTCATCATCGAGTTTTCCGACCGATGAAAGTACCGATTCAGTAATTTTTGGATTTTTTTTAAAAATATTTTCAATTTTTTTTTGTGCCTCTTCTCTCAAAAAAACATCTTGAGTCAAAACGGTATGTTTCTCAAAGACAGCAACTTTAATTCGGGTATTCCCCACATCGACGGCTAAAAGCATATTTCTTGGATTGTGAAAACAAAGATACAAATTGATTTTTTTAAAAAATTGTTTTGGATAAATGAAAAATGACTCTATATTTGCACTCGCAATCAGCAAGCAACACACGCTTAACGAAAGCAGACATAATGGTGCCTTAGCTCAGTTGGTAGAGCAATGGACTGAAAATCCATGTGTCCCTGGTTCGATTCCTGGAGGCACCACAACAAAAACCACTCTTTACGAGTGGTTTTTTTGTTTTTATTCCACTAGAAAGTCACCGGCTACACAACGCATCTTCTTCCTATTTTCAGACAGACCTTAGCATCTGACCAACTACCAGACACTTAAACGCAATTCAGTAAACAATTAATTTACAATTTTTTCGTACTTTTAAGTAGCGAAAGCCAATCAGTATTCACTTCTACTTTTAATCAAGATAGTTTATGACATTAGACTACATTCCTATTTGGCTCTTTTTTTTACTGACATGCCTGTTGGTAGTTCTTTGTATTGAAGGAGGCTATCGAATTGGCGCCAAAGTCCACAAAAAATCCATCGAAGAAAAAGAATCACCTGTATCAGGTATTTCGGGTTCTATCTTGGGATTATTGGCATTTATTTTGGTTTTCACCTTTAACATCGTCTCCGAACGATATGATACAAAAAAAGCCATTGTACGCGATGAAGCGGCTGCAATTAGGGATGTATGGCTCAGATCGGAGTTTCTAGATGAGGCAAACCGCATTAAAAGTCAAAACTTAATTAAAGAATATGTGGCGATACGCGTTAATCTCCCACGCGGCAACGAATCTTTTAAAGAGAAAACGATACGAATCGAAAAAGCAATCGATCAGTCCATAAAAATACACACCCAACTTTTCGATATAGCGGTTGCCAATGGGAAAAAAGATCTAAACTCGGATATAGGTGCTTTATACGTTGAATCTGTAAACGAAATGACCAACATGCACTATAAAAGGGTGGCTATCTCCTGGCAAGCCAGAATTCCAAACGGATTTTGGTTTGTGCTTTATGTTCTCTTCATTCTCTCCATGTTTTCAGTTGGATACCGGACAGCCATTGCCGATTCCACACGATCATGGTCAACCCCTATCTTAGCACTCTCTTTTTCGATTGTCATAACTTTGATTGCAGTACTGGATCGTCCGGGAAACAATTTCATCAAGGTTTCCCAACAGCCGATGATTGATTTTCAGAAATTTATCAATTCAAAAAAGACAGATTAAAATCCTATTGTTTAATACTGCTGTTTACAGCAACACCCGTACCGGTAATCTCTCCATCATATTCCTTTTCTTCCAGATCTTCGGTTTCTTTACCGATTTTTACCTTAGGATTCTCCTGAGTTCCGGTAATAGTAATTGGAATTCCTATAATCCCAAACGGTGGCAATCCCAAACGCATCTTTAAATTCAGTTTTCCGTCAAGGGAAACCTGCCCTTCTATTCTCGGACGAAATCCGGAAACTTTAAATTTAAAGCGCTCAATAGTCATAATATTATTTTTGACAGTGGTTTTTATATCGATTTTCGAAAGCTTAGGGTCCTTGATCTCATCGTGATTCGTTTTACTTCCAACCGTATTAAACAATTTATAACCTTTCATTTTTACATCCCGAACCGACAAAACTCCTCCACCTTTCAACGACGGATAGATCGGATCCATATTCCCATCCAAATGACCGCCAATCTTATAATCCAAAGAAACAATTCCTTCAGCACTTTCAGCCGCAGAAGCCATTTCTCGAAACATCTTGATTTCGTTGTAGGCTTTTTTAACATCAAAATCTTCCGCCTTTATCGAATAGTCAAAAGCCGCTTTTTGAGTCGATAGTGCAGCATATGTTGCATTCATCGCAAACGGACTTCCGATCATCGCAAACTTCGTATCTTTCATCTTAATCGTTCCATCCTTCATCACTAATCCCCCATTCAGTTTATCAATATTCAATCCCTGAAAATTGACTTTTTGAGCCCTGGCCTTCAGATCAAAATCATAATTGGAAGGAATCACCACAACACCTGTTCCTGCAACCTCTTTTTTCGGAAGATTTTCGCCTGACGTTTCAACACTTACAGAATCCGCCGACACAGATGTCATAAATTCATCCACATTGATATAATCAGAATCAACCGTGAATTCCCCTTTTAGAACAGCTTTATCCGACATGATAAAATTGATGACATTCTGCATTTTACCATTCATTCTAAAATCAGACTGACCGTAAACAGCACGGAAATCTTTAAAATTCATATCATTCTGATTGAAAGTAAACAAACCTTCTTTGATAACAAACGGCAAAGGCAGGTAGTCCGATTTTGTTCTGATATTATGTAATACCAAAGTCCCTTTATTGTTCAGCCTGTTATAATTGCCATTTACCGCATCACTCTGTGTTCCCTTCAGACTCAAATCTGCTTTCACATTACCCTGTACATCCAAATCTTTTCTGGAGAAAACTTTATAAATACGCCCTAAATCCAATTCTCCTTTGGCCTTGATATCATATACAATGTCATCGAAATTCTTCAGATCTGCATCAATAAAAATCGGCTTTCCTTCGAAATTGAATTGCCCAGGTTTAATAGCTACTTGTAAATCCTTATACTTCCCTGTTGTATTTAAGACAGATGCATTAAGGTTTATGTTTTCAATCGGGTTCGGATAATACTCTGTTTTTATCGCCGCATTCTGTAATACCAAATCTCCCTTAGTCACCGGAAAGAGACGGGCTTTTTGGTCAAATTTCCCATTTGCCCTGATATCCGATTTCAAAATCCCTTTAAAACTCATATTCTGAATTCCTATCGCACGATGCAGTTTCCCTAAATCGAGCTGCGATTTTATTTTAGCATTGATATCAGGCGTTTCCATTCCCTTCACCTCAGCAATTCCGCTGAAATAATCTTTACCGACATTAAAAAACAGCGAATCAACTTTAACATACATATTGCCAGTATTTAACGCAGGGACTTTTGCATCAAAATTCAAGTAAATATTTGATGCCGGAATATTGGCTTTTTTATACGAAACAAAGCCATCGCGTACCTTCATGTTAAACATCAAATCCGGATTTTGGTTTTTAGATTCATCTGAAATCCCTTTAAAAACAAGTAAAAAATCGGTTTTGCCGCTCATTTCGGTTTGTTCCAACCATTTTATGTATTGAGGAGGCAATGCCGTAAAAAAATCGTGCAACTCACTGTTTTGTGATTTTACCTGCAAATCAATATCATAGCCACTCTTAAGGATGTTTAGTTTTCCTATAAAATCAATAGGAAGCTTGTTTAAAATCAGATTGTTCTGCTGAAAAACGAATTCCAGCGAATTGGTATTAATTCTGGTAATCAATTCCGCATCCACTTTTTTATGCTTAAGATATTCCTCCCCTTCAAAAACAAGGTCAAAGGAAGCAATGGACGCATCGGTTTTCAAATCAAAAATTGCCTCATGCAAATCGCCTTTTCCGATATACTCAAGCCCTTTGGCATTAATGAGAATTTCAGAGGATTTATCATCATACACTAAACGACTGTCCTGAATAACTATTTTATCAAGCCGAAGGGAAGCCGTCGAAGTATCTTTTTCTTTTTTAGTTTCGGAAACATAAACATTGTAATTCGCCTCACCTTTTTCATTTATTCTGATATGTATGTCGGCCTTAGAAATGAAAATCTCATCGATTTTAACCTCTCCTCCAAAAATAAGCGACTTAATATTGATTCCAAAAGAAACTTCTTCCGAAGAAACCAGATTCTGCTTGGTAAAAGGTGACGATCCTTTTAAAGAGAAATCCTCCACCGTAAGTGTTAATGAAGGAAAATGTTTGAAGAATGAAAGATTGGCTTTGCTAAAATTCAATTCGCCTTTCAGTCTTTTATTAGCCACCCCCCTAACCTCCTGACCTATTTTACCGGGGAACAAAATTGGCAATAAGTACATAAGAAGCAATAAGGAAGCGATCGCTATAAAAGAGACTTTTAAAAACTTGACTAATAAACCCTTACGATTCGACTCCATATTACAAAATTACAAAGTCATTTCGTTTTATAATGTATTTACCTACCTAACGCCTTATATATTCGTTAAAATGCTTCATTAAGAGAATAAAAAAAGAGGGAACTAATCCCTCCTCTATTCAATCGAAGATCTACCTCCATATAAATAAAATTTTATCCGTGATAAACTCTTGAGGCAATAATCTTTCCATCACGAACTTCCAGGACTTCTGCTACCAGCATATCTTCTTCACCATCTACCTTACGTATGTATTCCATAAAAACCCTGTCCGTATTTGCGGTTAACGAAGTGACTTTATAATGAAGGCTCGGCAAACGATCGAAGGCATCCTGCCACCAATCACGCATGGCATCTTTTCCGACAACCAGCCCGTTAGTCTCCGGTTTACGGATTTTTAATTTAGGACTGAAGTGCTGTGCCTCATCATCATAAAGGGCCAATAATTTTTCCAACTGTTTCGCATTGAACGCTTCAAACCAACGAAAGGCAATCGATTGTAATGTATCCGGACTCATATTGAATTGTATTAATAGCGCAAATATTGGAAATAAAATCCAAATTTACATCACTCCTTTTTTTCTTATCTTTGAAACTATGAAGATTGACAATCAAATAGAAAAAATATCCCGTTTTGAACATCTGGAACTTCTAGCCAACCAGATTGTGGAGGGCTTCATTTCCGGAATGCATAAGAGTCCGTTTCATGGTTTTTCTGCTGAATTTGCCGAACACAAAATCTACAATGCAGGAGAAAGCACCAAACACATCGACTGGAAATTATACGCCAAAACTGATCGATTGTATACAAAACGCTTTGAAGAGGAAACCAATTTGCGTTGCCATTTAATTATCGACAATTCGTCTTCCATGCATTATCCGAAACTGAAAGACGGGCAATTTTTCTATGAAAATAAAATCGGGTTTTCCGTTCTGGCTTCGGCTGTTTTGATGAATCTTTTGAAAAAACAACGGGATGCCGTTGGGTTGAGCATTTATTCCGACACCTATGACTATTATGCTCCGGAAAAAGGAAGCGAGCGCCATCATCGCATGCTTTTAAACCAGCTGGAATCGATTTTACAAACACCGAAAGAAGCCAAAAGAACAGACACTATCACGTATTTACATCATATTGCCGAAAAAATGCACCGCCGTTCCATGATTATTTTGTTCACCGATATGTTTCAGGGCGAAGATGACGAACGACTTTTTAAAGCACTGCAGCATTTAAAACACAATAAACATAAGGTGGTTCTGTTCCATGTTATCGACAAGAAAACAGAATTCAATTTTGATTTTGACAATGCGCCGAGAAAATTCATTGATGTAGAAACCGGTGAACAGGTAAACCTCTTTGCCGAAAACATTAAAAAAGACTATGAAAAACTGGTGGAAGCCTATTTTGAAAAAGTAGCCAACACTTGTTCACAATATAAAATAAAATACGTTCCCGTTTCTGTAGATGAAAAATTCGAAAAAATATTAACCACCTATCTTATTGAAAAACAAAAGTTTAGATAAACGAATCAGAAAAAACAAAATTATTTTCGCCAAAACATTTGGAAGACTTGAAAATGATTGTATATTTGCATCCGCAATAAAGCACTGGTTTGGTAGTTCAGTTGGTTAGAATACATGCCTGTCACGCATGGGGTCGCGGGTTCGAGTCCCGTCCAGACCGCCAGTCAAATGTAGAGTAAAAAGCCTTTCGAAAGAAAGGCTTTTTTGCCCTCAGAAACAAAATTAAAAACAGTTGTGTTGTTTAGGTACGAAAGTACCAGGTTTAGTAGTTAGACCAATGAAAAGCTTTCCATTTTTATGGAGAGCTTTTTTGATTCTGACTCGAATTAGTTCTTTTCGAAGTTTTAAAACACTTTTCAATTACTGAAAATCAACTGTTTAAAAAAAATATTGATTTTTTTTGAAAAAATATTGCACAAACACAAAATTAGACATACTTTTGCAACGCAATAAAGCACTGGTTTGGTAGTTCAGTTGGTTAGAATACATGCCTGTCACGCATGGGGTCGCGGGTTCGAGTCCCGTCCAGACCGCCAGTAACAAAAAAGCTTCGAGAAATCGGAGCTTTTTTTATTTTATACTACATTTGCCTGCAACTCGAAGACTATGAAAAATCCACGGCTGGCATTACTCATCGGTATTTTCTGCATCTCTGTTTTCCCGATCCTGGTAAGATGGACACCTGTTTCCGGTTTAAGCTCGGCATTTTACAGAATGGCCATCGCCGCCGCTATTGCTCTACCAGTTATGCTATTCCGAAAGAAACTGGAAATCCCAAATCACAAAACAGCACTGATTATAATACTTGGCGGAATCTGTTTTGGCTCGGATATCGCCGTTTGGAACATCGCCATTCAGCAATCCTCCGCCACACAGGCCACATTACTCACCAATCTGGCCCCTATTTGGGTCGGACTGGGCATGTTTTTCTTTCTTCCGAACAAACCCAAAAGGAATTTCTGGATTGGCGCATTCTTTGCCATTATCGGAATGATTGTCTTGATTGGCTATGAAACTTTTTATCAGTTAAAATTCGACATCGGGTTTGCATTTGGACTCCTGTCCGGAGTTTTTTACGCGGTCTACATCCTATTAAGCAAATATGTTCTTAACCAATTGCAGCCCACAAGTTTCATGACTTACAGCATGCTGGTTTCAAGTGTATTTCTTGCAATAATATGCCTGATTTTCAACCAGCCTTTTTACGGATTTTCAACAACGGTTTGGAGTGTTTTGTTTGTTCAGGGAATCCTGTGTCAGCTGATTGCATGGACATTGATCAGTTATGCGACGCAAAAAATGGAAGCCAACCGCGTTTCGCTCAGTCTTCTCAGCCAGGCATTAATCACTTCAATAATGGCATGGATTTTCCTAAAAGAAACCATCACCCTCCAAATGATAGTTGGCGGAATAATCATCTTATTAGGAATCGGGATAACTTTCCGCAAAAGCAATCAAAACTAAAACCAGGAACTTCGGTACTCCCACACTTTTGCAATAAATAATCCAAAGTAAATCACACAAACGACAAATTTCACAAAAGTTGAAGCCAGAAAACCAACAAAAGAACCAGTAGCCGCCTTAACTGCACGTTTATGATCCCTGCTGTCGTAAATCAATTCACCTATCAAGGCCCCAACAAACGGCCCAATTACAACACCTAAAGGAATCGGCGCAACTAAACCGACAATCAGACCGATATTCATTCCCCAAACACCATAAGAACTCCCTCCAAACCTTTTGGTTCCTTTGGCAGGAATAATGTAATCCAAAATGCCAACCACTATCGCAATAAGCAATGTGACACCCAAAATCCAATAATCATCAGGCACCGCTTTAGTGAGATACAACATAAGTAAACCCAGCCAACCGACAGGAGGCCCGGGCAATACCGGAAGAACACTTCCTAATAGGCCAACAATCATTAAAACGAAACCTGCAATTAATAAAAAGTATTCCATCTATTTTTTTACTATTTTTGACACTTAAAATTACACTTTTACGATGTCTAAAAAACTTTTTGCACTGACTATCTTTTCGCTAACGGTTATTTCCTGTCAGCTTTTTGACAAGAAAACACCGTCCGAAGACGAATTGCTGCAAAAAGAACTTAAGAAAATCGACTGGAAAAAAGTAGATGCCTTCCCATCTGTGGACGCTTGTGATGTACTGACCGACGAAGCCCAGCGCAAACAATGTTTCTTTGAATATCTGACACAAACCATTCAGGAAAAACTGAGTGTTGACACTTTAACCATACTCTATCCCGAAATCGACACCATCGAAGTTAAGGTGACGGTATTCCCGGATTCCCGTTTGGAATTCGAGCCGCAGTTCCCGAAAGACAGCGTGGCTTACGACAAAATCGAAATCGACAGCATCCTGCACGCTAAACTGGTAGACCTCCCGAAAGTAAACCCGGCCATAAAACGCGGAATCCCGGTAAAAACACAATTTATACTGCCGGTTATCCTAAAAACCAAATAAGCTATTTGATATTTTCGCGTTTCCACTCAAAACCTCCTACGAGCGAATACAGAGCTACGCACGTGCTGAAGAAAGGATAAATCAAACTGCTTACCACTACCGAATATACATGCATTTTGAGAAATCGGTTGGTTTGGATCATCAGAATAAAATCGACAACAAACTTTACCGAAAACAAAACCAAAAGGAATTGCCAATTCATCAGATTAAAAACTGTCAGTAATAAACCGGCAACCATAATAAAATTGGCCACAAAAACCATTATTGCCAATCCTTTGGCAAAATCACTCTGATACGCCGATGCTTTTGAAGCCCAACGCACCCTTTGCTTGAATAATTTAAACCAGCTTTTCTCAGGTTTAGTAGTTACTATCGCATCGTTATTTTTCAGATAATGCACTTTTTCAGGATGCTTAGCAATGGCTTTCTGCAACAGAAAAACATCATCTCCGCTGGCAATATGGTTATTACCGTAAAATCCCTTCAAATCGGAAAAAATCTCCTTCGTATAAGCAAAATTGGCTCCGTTACACATAAACGCTTCATTCAAACCAAAACTTCCTATACTGGCGCCCTGAAGACTCAATAAATCCATCTGCTGAAAATGCGACAGCAATCCTCCTTTCGTTGGAAACTTAACTGCTCCGGCAATCATTTCCGCACCATTATTCTGAATGTACACATCATAAACAGAAAGCCATTCCGGCTGAACCATACAATCTGCATCGGTAGTAATGATCCAGGGATGTTTTGCAATGGTCACGGCACGGGTAATTGCATCTTTTTTAGGCGATTTGGAAATTCGTACATTATCCAGGATTGTCAGATGCACCCATGGATTTTCCATACGCCAATTATTAATAACACGAACCGAATTATCCTTGGATTCATCATCAACAAAGATGACTTCGAATTGCTCTTTCGGATAATTAAGATGCGATAACGACTGTAATAAATCGGGAAGATTATGTTCTTCGTTGCGAAACGGAATCACGACTGAAAATCCGGTCTTGTTTTCCGAACCATTCGATTTCTGAAAATAGCTTACTTTCGAAAAACCCCAAATCAGCAATCCGATAAAAAACACGTAATTGATAAAAATCAACACAAAAAACAAGTTTACGATTTCCATTGCGCTTTAAAATTTAAAACAAAATAACTTCCGATTACTACCGGAATCACAACATTCAAAAACCACATTAGCGTACTGATAAACAACACAATCCATTCGTTTACGCCCATCAATCCAAAGAAATAAACGGCCACGCTTCCTTTTACCGCAAAATCGAGAAACTGAAACGTTGGTAAAGACGAAGCCAGAAAATAAACACTCGTTATGGCTGCCATCAGCATCAGATAAGGCAGCTGAACATCAAAAATTAAAAATAGGAAATAATACTGATGAGAGAAAACCAGATAGCGTCCTATAGCCAGCAATATGTTTTTCTGATGAATGCGCTTCGGAATCCCGTTAATTTTGTGAATCAATTTTTCAACAGAATAACCTCTGACACTAATCTTTTTCGTAAAAAAGAGAACAATTAGAATTAATAGTAAAATCCCAAACAGAATCCCGACCATTTTCCCTGTAACAATACTGAATTTCGCATTGAAATACATCAACCCGAAAATTCCGAACACAATGGTAAGCAGCATTTGAATTCCATTGCAGATAAGATTCAGAAAGACTATTTTCTTGGTTTGTGATTTATCAAAAAACAGGGCTTTGCCAGCGTATTCCCCTATTCCGTTTGGTGTAAACAATCCCGCCGTTAGCGCTCCTAAAACCTGCTTTGACGCTTCCCTTAGCTTTATTTTATTAATAACTTCCACCAGATTCTGCCATTTCAAAATCTCCAGAAAACGGTTCAGAAATGTCAGAAACAAAATAAAAGCTATGCTTCCGAAGGACTGTTTTTCCAGCACCAGCTCCTTAAACTTCATCCAATCCAGTTTATCATCATTGGCCAACCTGTCATAAATAAAATAAAATGCGCCGCCCACAACCAAAAGTTTGATCAGAAGAACGAGGAATTGCTTAGCTTTGTGGGGTACAGAAATCATCGGCACAAAATAACAAATTAAAATTGGCAAACGAACGCATCATATTAGGAATTGACCCAGGAACGACCATTATGGGTTTCGGACTCATTCGTGTCGTGAATAAAAAGATGGAATTCATTCAGCTGAACGAATTGCAGCTCAATAAAATGGAAGATCATTACATGCGTTTGAAACGAATTTTTGAACGGACCATTGAACTCATTGACACCTATCACCCTGATGAGATTGCCATTGAAGCACCTTTCTTCGGGAAAAACGTACAGTCAATGTTAAAACTGGGACGCGCTCAGGGAGTGGCTATGGCCGCTGGTTTGTCTCGCGGTATTCCAATAACCGAATACGAACCAAAGAAAATAAAAATGGCCATCACCGGAAACGGAAATGCCAGCAAGGAACAAGTGGCCAAAATGCTTCAGCAATTGGTCGGATTAAAAGAACTTCCCAAAAACCTGGACTCCACCGACGGACTCGCAGCAGCTGTCTGCCATTTCTTTAATTCGGGCAGAGTTGAATTAGGAAAAAGTTATTCCGGTTGGGATGCTTTTGTGAAACAGAATGAAAATAGAGTAAAGAAATAGTTTTCAGTCTCGGTTTTCAGTCTCCGCACTGTTAACTGCGACTGCAACTGAACACTAAATAATGAGCGGCATCTACATACATATTCCCTTTTGCAAGCAGGCTTGTTATTACTGCGATTTTCATTTTTCGACTTCCCTGAAGAAGAAAGACGAAATGGTACAGGCCTTAGCAAAAGAAATCCGCCTACGCAAAGACGAATTTGCAGATGAAGTAATCGAAACCATTTATTTCGGCGGCGGGACACCAAGCATTTTATCAATTGCCGATTTGAAAATGCTGATTGACCAAGTGTATGAAAATTACACGGTCACAGAAAACCCCGAAATAACAATAGAAGCCAATCCGGACGATTTATCGGAAGAAAGGATCATTGAGCTTTCCGAAACAAAAATCAATCGTTTAAGCATCGGTATCCAGTCGTTTTTTGAAGACGATTTAAAGTTGATGAACCGTGCTCACAATGCTGATGAAGCGAAAAAATGCCTCGAAATCGCCACCAAATATTTCGACAATATTACTGCCGATTTAATTTATGGGATTCCGGGACTGAGCAACGAACATTGGCGCCAAAACATTCAAACACTCCTGGATTTGAATATTCCGCATATTTCTAGTTATGCCTTAACGGTCGAACCGAAAACCGCATTGCAGAAATTCATTAAAAAGGGACTCGTTCCCCAACCCGATGATGCGGTGGCCCATGAACAATTCCTTATGCTTGTGGATATCCTTGAAGCCAACGGATTCATTCATTATGAATTGTCGAATTTCGGAAAGAAAGACTATTTCTCCCTGAATAATTCGGCCTACTGGCTCGGAAAAAAATACCTTGGCATCGGTCCGTCCGCACACAGTTATGACGGGGTCAACCGAAGCTGGAATATTGCCAACAACGCCATTTACCTCAAATCGTTAGCTGAAAACAAATTACCCAGCGAAACTGAAACACTGACAGTTACTGACCACTATAACGAATACATCATGACCGGTTTGCGTACCATTTGGGGCGTTTCTTTAGACAAAATCGAAACCGAATTCGGAGAAAACATGTTGCATTACCTGCTTGAAAATGCACAGCGTCATCTTGACGATGAAAAACTGATTCTGGAAAACAAGGTGCTTCGGACTACAAAAAAAGGAAAATTCTTTTGCGACGGAATTGCATCGGATTTATTTTATTTAAATTTGGAGGAATAAATACTTCCTATTTAATGTTAACTACGATTTTCCACAACAACAACGAATTCAAAATCGACTTATCAAAACCGCTTGATATTTCCCTGCCTCTATCCAATACAGACCAGAACCCGATTGCCTGGTACATAGAAAAACCGGAAATCGAACCTGTTCGTTTCGGGGATTGGGTCGGTAAAGTATCTGAAGGGAGTTCGTCTACGAATTTCAACAACATTTTTTTCAACCCGCACGGACATGGTACGCACACGGAATGTTTAGGACACATCACACGTGATTTTTACAGCATTAATCAATCTCTGAAGCAATTCTTTTTTACTGCGGAAGTGATTTCAGTACAGCCACAAGCGGATGGTGAAGATTTTGTAATTACCAAAGCACAGATTGAAAAGGCTTTACAGGGAAAATCTCCGGAAGCCATCATTATCAGAACATTGCCAAATTCTGCTGAAAAAACCTCAAAAAAATATTCGAATACGAATTGGGCCTATCTGTTGGAAGAAGCGGCAACTTTCATCCGCGAAAGCGATATCAAACATTTGTTAATTGATTTGCCTAGTGTTGATAAAGAACATGACGAAGGCAAATTATTGGCGCACAAAGCTTTCTGGAATGTAAAAGACGTAAATAATCTAAATAGTGATGCCAGAATGAATTGTACCATCACCGAACTGATTTATGTGGAAGATCAAATTTCTGACGGCAGTTACATACTAAACCTGCAAATTGCTTCGTTTGAAAACGATGCGAGTCCGAGCAAACCAGTTTTGTATAAAATAATGTAGCCATGACCATCGACGTGTATTACGATTACTGCCTGGCCAAAAAAGGCGTCACCGAACATTTTCCTTTCGATGAAGACACCCTGGTATTTAAGGTGGGCGGAAAAATGTTCGCTTTATCGTCGTTGCAGGAATGGGAAAACGGAACACCTTCGGTAAATCTGAAATGTGATCCGGATTGGGCTTTGGAATTGCGCGGACAGTATGATGACATCCAACCAGGCTATCACATGAGCAAAGTACATTGGAATACCGTCAAGATAAACGAATCGGTTACTGATGTGTTTGTAAAAGAACTTATCGACCATTCTTATGATTTGGTTTTTAAGACTTTAACTAAAAAACAACAGCAGGAAATTAACGAATCTTAAAAATAGGCATTACTTTTGATGCCGATTTCACGACAAATTTTATCAAAGAACGATGATTGACAATTTAAAGAAAATATTGAACGAAGACCAGGATCCGAAAGCGATTGAAAAAATCACTTCCAAACTGGAGAATTTATTAATGTCCAATGAAGAAGTTGGTTATATCGCCGTACAAAAAAAACCGGCGGTAACCATTTTACCGGACAGCATTGTGGTGACCAACAAGCGAATCATTCTGTGTAAACCGAAAAATTTAGGTTTGTCAATGGAATTCACAGATTATGATTGGGATGACATTGCAGCCGCGTTTGTAAAAGAAGGTATATTAGGTGCCGAATTTACGTTCAGCACTGAATCGGAACTTACGCATACCATTGATTATTTACCAAAAAATCAAGCCCGAAAATTATATACGTTCTCAAAAGAACAATTGGATTTATTAAAGAATCCAACATCAGTCACTGCAATTGCCGTAGAAGCAAAAGCGGAAATCCCCGCTGAAGAAACAGTTGAAGAAATGGAAACCGAAGAAGTAACGTCATTTGCCGAAATTATGCCGGTGACTCCTTTTGTTCAGGAAAGTATTTCAGAATCGGCGCCACAGCCAAGCGGTGATAAGAAATTAAGCGAAATGAGCCACGATGAACTGTTTGCCAAATTGCAGAATTACAAAAAACTGCTGGACAACGGATTGATCCTTCAGGGCGAATATGATAAACTGAAAGCGGAAATTTTACAGTACATGTAGAAAATAGTAACAAGGGATAAGCTAAAAGGGATAAGTGTTTTTGAAACCGCTTATCCCTTTTCTCTTTTTACTTTTCCCTAAAATTACATCACACTTTTCTGTTTCTCAGCATAAGCATCGGATTGCATTTTTAACAACTCGGCAGCGGCTTTTCGTTTGTAATCGTAAATTTCTTTGTCTTCCCGGATATCAGCATACACTTTATCATAAATCGCTGCATCGGTTTGTTTTTGAAGATTGCGTTGATACAAGTTTTGCTCGATCTGTACTTTTAAAGCCGTTTCATTATCTTCCAGCTTGAAATCATATTCTCCGCGGGGAGATAGTAATTTGGCAATAATAGGAGAGGTTTCCACAGCCAAAAACAACAGCATGATGAAAAATGACGGTAGCCATGGCAATTTATCCAAGGCTTTGATTCGTGCCATCAGTCCGTCGAAACCTTCGATAATCGGTTTGGAATCGGCTACTTTCTTATCTAAATCCGCTTGCAGGGTTTTTGATCGTGCTTCTTTTTCGACAATGGTTTTAGCCGAAGCCACTTTTAAAGAATCCAGTTGTTTGAGTGCCAGGTCATGAGCTGAACGTTTTTCTTTGTAAATAGGTCCTTTTCCCATTTTTTTGGTTCCGGCGGTTCCTTCGGCTTCGGTAATGTAGGATTGGTATAAATCAGCTACTTCTTTCTCTTTGCCCTTGATACTTGATTTGATGCTGTCTATTTCCGCCTGATTTTTAGTTACATCTCCTTTGAAATAATTGGTCACCTGATTTTTGTTGGCGATGGCCATTTCATTTTTTTCTTTCAACAAAACGGTATTGATTTCTTTTTCGAAGATTTTGATTTCCAGCGGCTTTGAAATTACAATGGCGATAATCATGGCCAGCACAATTCGGGGCGACGCCTGAAGCAATTCGCTGCGAAACCTGTCTCTTTTTCTGATGGTGGAAACGATGAATCGGTCTAAATTAAAAATGAGCAGCCCCCATACAATCCCAAAGAAAACCGCAAAATAGACATTATCGAAAACGGTAAACAGGGCGTAACTTCCCGCTATAAAAGCCATAACAGCCGTAAAGAAAACGGTGGCACCTACACCTACATACTTGGTTTGTTCCCCTTCGCTACAGGAGTCGAGAAGCGATCTATCTGCGCCGGAGCACAGAATGAAAAAGCGTTTTAACATGATGATGATTTTTGATTGATGATGATACTGCAAAGTTAACGCCAAATTTCATTTTTCGGCGTAACAATTTGATATAAATTTGGTTATAGAAAAAACAGTCTTTTTAAAAGTGGTTTTTATTTTCGAAATCAGTCAAAATTCACAATACCTACTTCAATCTTGATTCGAATAAATAGATTTGTAACTATTAAAGGCTAACCTTTTTAAGATGTCATTATTCCTAATTATTACAAACTGAAGATTCATATCGTTTTTCTTACTTTCCCTAGTTTTCTTGCCATTTTATCGGTAGACCCCTTCATCCTTTCCCTATTACTAAAATTTGAAAGTTTATTGCGTTTTTTCAGTTCTCTTAATCTTCTTGCCTGTTCATCGCTAATCTCCTCTGCCATTTCTTTCATAGCAACCGAATCTGCAACACGAACTCCTTTTTTATAGAAAATAATTTTCATAGTGTCCCTATCACACTTTAAATGCTTGTCTTTAAGATTTTTGTCAAAATAGGCATTAGTATACAACTGACATTGATAGGGTTGCGGGAATTTTTCACTTCTCTTTTTTTTATAAACATAAAAAGAAGTATAATAAGCAAAATCTGCTGGTTTATAATTATTCAAAGCCTTACTATCAACACTTTTCCCGTCAATCCAAACAGCATATTCCTTTGGGTTTTTATAACTGTCATAAATTCCTTGGTACAATTCTTTTTTCTTAAATCTGGAAGGAAGTCCCAAGTACTTTCTTTTTTCAGTCAGGGTCAATTCTTCGTAAACTTTATCGAATTTTATTCCATCCATTTGGTTGTCTACAATCACCCTGACTCCGGCATAATAGGAATCTCTTCGCTTATCCTCATCAAGATTTTTTTGGTAGTATTTTGATGATACTGAATTTGTTATTTCTTCCTCTACGGTTTCAACGCAAGAGAAAGAAATCAAGCCTGCCAATAAAGGCAGAATAGCAGTTTTTTTCAAAACAATTAACCCGTTAGAAGAGTTTTTCGTCATCATAAGTAGTCGTTTTTTGGTTACTGAATAATTCAAATTGCTAGTCAGGTAAATCGTTTCGTTCATGATTCCCTTCTGCAAAAGCAGATTCTGATAAAACGGTACATCGTCGTATGCGACCACTACTGCTTGGTCGGCAAGAAATTCATGATTAAGCTGAATCGCTTTTTTATAGAAGAAAAAAACAGGATTGAACCAGAAAATTGTTTTTAAAAATTCGATGAATAAGATATCCAATGTGTGTTTCTGATTCACATGGACCAATTCATGCGTAAACAATTCTTCTTCGATATCCATCGTGTAGTAATCCTTTTCGTTAACAAAAATTGTATTAAGAAAAGTGTGTGGAAGTATTTTCTCCTTTAACAAAACCAACCTTGCACCACCGTATTGTATTGATTGATTTGATTTGGATTTTATATGAATTTTCCAGATGTTTTTCCCAAAGCGGAATAGCATCAGTAAGGTAATCAAACCGAAGAGACTCCAAAAAATTATGGGTGTATAGTCGATTACTTCTTTCACAGGGATAGAGATGTTTTTAACCTCTTCAAAGTGTGGAAGATTCATAGGAGCTGGCGTCTGCACAGGAATCTCGTCTCTGATTTCAAAAGTCAGGAAAGGAATAATCATTGAAACCACCACCGAAACCAAAAGATAAAAACGGTTAAAACGGTGTGCCTTTTCATTTTCCAACAATAAATGATAAAAAGCAAGCAGTGCCACTAAACTGATAGATGATTTGATTAAAAAGCCGGTCATTTTTTCTTTTTTTGAAGTTCTGCATCTATTATTTTCTTCAACTCCTCCAATTCTTTTTCAGACAAATTGGTTTCTTTGGTAAAAAACGAAGCAAACTGAGAAGCCGAATTGTCAAAGAAATTCTTAATCAATCCCTTGACCTGTTTTGAGAAATAATCGTTCTTTTTAACCAAGGGATAATACTCTCTTGAATTACCAAACTCATTGTACCCAACGAATCCTTTGTCAGTCATTCGCTTCAAAAGCGTGGCAATGGTTGTTGTTGCCGGTTTAGGCTCCGGATAACTTTCAAGTAAATCTTTCATGAAGCCTTTTTCAAGTTTCCATAAATGTTCCATCAATTGTTCTTCAGCATTAGACAACGCCATGTGTTCTACAAGTTTAGAATTAACTCTACAAATGTAGAATAAAAAATTATCCTACAAAACAATTAGGTGAAAAATCTATTCATTTTTATCTTCTTGCTAATTTCAAAAGACAGTTTCCGATACATTTAATTAATAATCAATTATTTATGTTAAAATAATCGTAATTTTGCATTACATACCACATGATTTCAAATCCCACGCCGCCTCAAATTTCAAAATTGAATTTTCACTGATTCACCAACATAAATTTTGAAATTATGAAAACTGTCCATTACAAATTTTTCGCACTCATCCTGTTACTTTTCATACAATACTCTACCCTTCTGGCTCAAGAGACTAAAAAGTATTATTTGACGGTGACTACCATGCACAGAAATTTTGAACATAAAGAAGGGAAAGCCGAGGATTGGCTGGCTTTGGAGAAAGAATACTTCGATAAGGTCATCAAAAAGAACGATCTCATCCTGGCGACAAATGTCCTAAACCATTATTACACTGCAAATAACGACGAAATCCTTTTTGTATTTGTATACGATAGCTGGGACGCGATTAAAAAAGCCTGGGATAAAAATGAGGAACTTGTTAAACAAGCCTGGCCAGACGAAAAAGCCAGAAAGGCATATTTTGAAAAAAGAGACAAGTACTACAAACCTAACCATTCCGATGAAATCTATTCAAGTCATGGCAATCCCAAAAATTTTGCTAAAACTCCGGACAAACCAATGGTATATTATGTCCGAAAAAGCGAATTGGCCATGCCGAAAGACGGAACTGACAAAGAATTCGACGATTTAAGCAAACAGGTCTTTGATAATCTATACATGAAAAACGATGTAATAAAAGCCTACTACCCCCATAAACATGCATGGGGCTCAAACAATTTGGATTTTGTGGAAGTTTTCGTGGTGGAAAACCTTGGCGACCTTGAAAACTCCTGGAAGAAAGAAGAGGAATTGTTTAAAGCCAAATGGAAAGACGAAAAAAGCCAGAATGAATTCGAGAAAAAAATGGGCAAATATTTTACCGGCCAACATGGTGATTACATTTACCGCTCTGTTCCCGAATTAATCAAAGTAATGGTTCCCAAATAGACTATTTTCTTAAACAGGCCTATGAAGTGACTTTTCACAAAATAAAAAGGCGCCTTCTTAGGCGCCTTTTGTATTATTTAGAAAGTTCTGTAAAATATTTATAGAACAACGGAATGGTTTCAATTCCTTTCAGATAATTGAAAACCCCGAAATGCTCGTTTGGCGAGTGGATTGCATCACTGTCCAATCCAAAGCCCATCATGATGGTTTTTGATTTCAGTTCTCTTTCAAACAAAGCCACAATCGGAATACTTCCTCCGGAACGCACCGGAATCGGTTGTACTCCAAAAGTATCGGCATAGGCTTTAGCAGCTGCCTGATAGCCCACAGAATCAATCGGAGTCACATATCCCTGACCGCCGTGATGTGGCGTAACTTTCACTTTTACCGCTTTAGGCGCTATGCTTTCAAAATGCTTTTTAAATAATTCGGTAATCTCTTCCCAATCCTGATTCGGAACCAAACGCATTGAAATTTTAGCAAACGCTTTACTTGCGATAACCGTTTTAGCACCTTCTCCGGTATAACCACCCCAGATTCCGTTTACGTCAAGCGTAGGACGGATGGAGTTTCTTTCGTTAGTTGTATATCCCGTTTCTCCGTAAACTTCCTCGATATCCAAAGCTTTTTTGTAAGCATCTTCAGAATATGGCCGTTGCGCCATTTTTTCTCTTTCTGCCATAGAAAGCTCTTCTACTTTAGCATAGAAACCCGGAATTGTGATGTGATTGTTTTCATCATGTAAGGAAGCAATCATTTTTGTCAATACGTTGATTGGATTCGCAACGGCTCCCCCATACAATCCGGAGTGCAAGTCGCGGTTCGGACCGGTAACTTCCACTTCCACATAACTTAAGCCGCGAAGACCCGTTGTGATGGATGGTTGTTGGTTGGAAATCATTCCCGTATCGGAAATCAGGATTACGTCATTAGCCAATTTCGCCTGATTGCGCTCTACAAACCAGCCTAAACTTGCCGAACCTACTTCCTCTTCCCCTTCAATCATAAATTTCACGTTACATGGAAGACAGTTGTTCTGAATCATGTATTCGAACGCTTTCACATGCATGTACATCTGACCTTTGTCGTCACAAGCGCCGCGAGCGAAAATAGCACCTTCAGGATGCAAATCAGTAGCCTTGATAACTGGTTCGAAGGGAGGTGAAGTCCATAATTCAATCGGGTCTGCCGGCTGTACATCGTAATGTCCATACACCAAAACAGTTGGTAAATTTTTATCGATTATTTTTTCACCGTAAACGATTGGATAACCCGGAGTTTCACATAACTCCACAAAATCACAGCCTGCTTTTTCAAGACTAGCTTTTACAGCTTCGGCGGTGTCAATAACATCTTGAGCGTAAGCACTGTCGGCACTTACTGAAGGTATTTTTAATAATTCAATTAACTCATTAAGAAAACGTTCTTTATTTTCCTGAACGTACTGTTTAATATTGTCCATTATGTTTTTAAAATGATGAAAGCCAAATGTACAAAAAATCAAAAGGAAAATTACAAATTGAAAATTTCAATACTTAATTTGTATTTCGTCATAAAAAATAAAAAATTACAAATCACTAATACTAAAATAGTTATCACTTTTGCTATAATTTTTTAAGGATTTATTGTATTGAAAATTTGCATTTTTAAAAGTTATACCTATATTTGCACCCACTTACTGAAACAACTACTTGTTTTATAAGCCCGCGGGTGTGGTGAAATTGGTAGACACGCCAGACTTAGGATCTGGTGCCTCACGGTGTGTAGGTTCGAGTCCTATCACCCGCACAAAAAGCTTCTCAAATCGGGAAGCTTTTTTTATTCCCCTCCTTTACATCAAAACTCCTTCTCTAGGCAATTCAAAAAATATTAATTCTTTAAAACGACGTTCAAAAGAAAATTTAAACTAACTTTAAATTCAGTAAACGTTTTCAGTAAGAAAGACAAATCAAGCCAGAAGTCTATATTGAAAGCCAAAGAGACAATGAAAACTCATATCTGTCACACATAAGAGTACAGCTTTCTTTCAAAAAGATCAGCTAAAAACAAAATGTAAAGACATGCAAAAAATAATTTCATTTTTCGGACTGCAGAACACTGATTTGAACGACAAGAGATTAATCCTGGTAAAAATCATCCTGATTTTCCTTTCTATACTATCTGTTTCCCTCTTCATCGCCATGTTCGTCCTAAGCCAATATGCTTTACGCTATTCTATAATTCTTTTTATCGTTTGGACTATAAGCTTAATGCTGGCATCGCTCGCCAAAAGACAAAATGTACGTGTCATCGCCTCTATTTACATCTCTTTTCTGCTGATCATGATTATACTATTCTCCTGGAGCGGCGGAGGAATTAAAGCTCACGGTATAAAACTTTTACCGATTGTCGTATTATTTGCCGGCCTAACCATGGGAAAACGGGAAATATGGATATTTGGAATTATTGCAGCATTAGGAGGCCTTTTTCTTGTTTTTGCCGAACATAGTAATCTGCTCACCGGAAAAGAACCACTTGGCCTTAGCCCAATAATCCATTGGACATTCACAGCTACAGCAATTTTTTTACTGTGTTTTCTGGAGAACCTATCGGTTGAAGCGCTGCGAAAGGCCCTGGCAAAATCCCAGGAAGAACTCGAACGCCGTATCAAATCGGAAGAAGCCGTAAAGCGCCGAAACGAAAAACTGATCGAAATAGCCCAATTCCAATCACACATGGTAAGAGGACCCGTAGCCAGCATAGAGGGATTAATCAACTTAATTAATTTTGACAATCCTTCCGACCCGGCTAATCTTGAGGTAATCGACAAACTTAAAACCGCAACAGAAAATTTAGATTCCGCAGTAACCCAGATTGTACAAAAAACAAAAGAAATTGACGAAACAACAAAAAATGAGGGTTGAAAATAAAATCCAGATTACCGGATTCACTAAGAAACCTTTTATTTCAAAGGGCGAAGTTTATTGCTATAGGTTATCACATAAGGATTTCCCTGACGCGAAGGATCTTTCATCACATAAATAAACTTGTACTTTTCAGTGTTTTTAACATCCAGTACCGCTTCACTTTTACTTAATTCATCGGCAATTTTTGTATCAAGCTTATTATCAATGGTGATATAACCCGCAATCCCTGTACTCAAATTACTGATCGGAGTTCCCGAGTACACCAATTTATTCTCATTGGCCACAGTAACCTTTTCTCCTTTAAAACCTTTCGTTAGAATTAAAACAGATGCCGTTTCCCCGGTCGCTTTCATTTCCGTCAAAAACTTCTTTTTTGCAGCGTCAGAAACCGATCTGAAATCATCACGATACTGAACCGCTGGCTCTTTCTTCTCTTCGGCGACCTTTTTCTTAGACGAACAACCCAAAGCAAAAAGCCCAATCAGCAAAAGTATAACTGCATTTTTCATACCCTTTCATTATTAATCCTTACTATTTAACGAACCGAACTGCAATCTATTATATCTTTGTATAGTTAAATATACGTCAAAATTTTCATGTTTCAAAAAATCGGACATCGCGGCGCTAAAGGACATGTCGCAGAAAACACCCTGGAATCCTTCCAAAAAGCAATGGATTTGGGCGTAAACGGAATCGAACTCGATGTTCACGTTTGTGCTTCCGGTGAATTAGTAGTCTTTCACGATTTTACCGTAGAACGCATGACTAACGGTAAGGGTGAGGTCCATAAGCTGACATTATCCGAACTTAAAGAACTTACAGTCGCAGGAGAATTCAAAATCCCGACTTTAGCCGAAACCTTTGACCTGATTAACCGAAAATGTTGGATCAACGTAGAATTAAAAGGACACGAAACCGCACAGCCTGCCTGTGAACTGATTGAAAAATACATTAGTGAAAAAGGGTGGGAATACGAAGATTTCATCGTTTCCAGTTTCCAAAAAGAAGAATTGGAAAAAGCCCAGGCAATTAATCCCAAAATCCGACTGGCAACTTTATCTCAAGCAAGTGTTGAACAAGCTTTGGAATGGGCCGATCAACTTTCCGCCTACGCCATTCACCCGCATTTTTCCTTACTGACAGACGACAATATTCACGCAGCCAAAAAGAAAGGCTACAAAATCAACGTGTGGACCGTTAATCATTACGAGGATATTCAACACCTGGAAACACATATTATTGACGGAATTATATCCGATTTCCCAGACAGATTATGATTACAAATTACGATATACTTATCATAGGCGGCGGTGCGGCAGGATTTTTTACAGCCATCAACATCGCAGAAAACAATCCGAAGTTAAAAATCGCCATACTCGAACGCGGAAAAGAAGTACTTTCCAAGGTAAAGGTTTCCGGTGGTGGACGCTGTAATGTGACCCATGCCTGCTTTATTCCGAATGATTTGGTAAAGTTTTATCCGAGAGGCGAAAAAGAATTAAAAGGTCCGTTTCACCAATTTTGCTCTGGGGACACTATTGAATGGTTTGAAAAACACGGCGTTGAACTCAAAATCGAAGAAGACGGCAGAATGTTTCCGGTAACCGACAGTTCGCAAACCATTATCGACTGTTTTTTAACCGCCACAAAAAAATTGGGAATCGATATTTTGACCGGTCAAAGTGTCCAATCTATTCATAAAGGCGAAAACTACTGGAAAGCAGACACCAATCACCAATCGTTTAAATGTGGGACATTGGTGATGGCCACGGGAAGCAATCCGAAAATGTGGGAGCTGATAGAATCGCTGGGACATAACATCGAAGCACCCGTACCGTCATTATTCACCTTTAACATCAAAGACAATCGGATTAAAGATTTGATGGGTGTTTCCGCTTTTACATCCGTAAAGGTGAAAGACTCCAAACTAAAAGCGTCAGGACCTTTGCTGATTACGCATTGGGGCATGAGTGGACCCGGAATTTTACGTCTTTCTGCCTGGGGAGCACGTGAATTGGCTGCGAAAAGCTATAAATTCACATTACAGGTCAATTGGCTGAACGAAACCGATTTTGAAGAAGCATTGGACATTCTGAAAAACCTTAAAGATGAAAATGCAAAAAAACTCGTGGTGAAATTCTGCCCGTTTGAGTTTCCGAAGCGCCTTTGGGAAAGTTTGATTTCCGCATCAGGCATTTCAGCAGAAACAAAATGGGCCGACATTTCCAAAAAACAACTGACCGATTTAGCTAATCAGCTGACCAACGGACAATTTCAAGTAAATGGGAAAAGCACCTTTAAAGAAGAATTCGTAACTGCCGGCGGTATCAACCTAAAGGAAATCGACTTCAAAACCATGCAAAGCAAACTCCACGACAACCTTTATTTTGCCGGGGAAATTTTAAATATCGACGCCATAACAGGCGGATTCAATTTTCAGAATGCCTGGACAGGAGGTTTCTTAGCGGCAAGAGCCATTTCCGAAAAGTAAAATTTGCTTCATTATTCCAAGCCTCCCTGAAGCGATTCCTGCCAAACTTTTAAGTCCCGCCATTTTCCTTCATAGGCCAATCGAGCCTGACGTGGCCATGTTGACGGGTTATGACGAGCGAATTGGTCCCCCGCTTTATTTAGAATCTCATTGCAGCGGTCAACCGACATTTCTGCCAAACCTTTCCAGGTCAGAATTCCGGAGGTTTTAAACAATTGTTCAATTTTCGGACCAACACCCTCTATCACTTTCAGGTCATTTTCCTCAACATCTTTGCCTAAAACCGATGATGCTAAATCATGGTCAAATGGAGGATGAACCAAAGGTTCGGGAGAGAATCCTAAAACATGACTTCCTGAAGCTATTTTAGCCTTTAAAACTTCATTTTCCGATAAAAGCACAGCTATCTTTCTTTTAAGTTTTTCAACCTCAGAAGCTTCTTTAGAATTTGAATTTAATACTGATTTCCCAATGATGTAGCCTAATAAAACTCCAATTAAGCCTACAAGCAAAACTAAAAATGCGCCCATATCTCTAAATTTTAAGTTGATTCAAAAAACCATTTTGACAAATAGCATGGTTAAGAAAGTATACAGAAACCATTCAGAAAAATTGATTCCGGAGAGATTTTTGGGTAAGCGTAAAGATAATGATAAAAGAAATTACTGATTATCCGATAATTGCGGTTATAGATGAAATGCAAAAAAAATCGACAAAAAAACTATCTGTTTAACCAAAAAATGGCAGCGTTTAAAACCGCAGCAAAGCTAACCCAGGCCAGATAAGGCAAAAGCAACATCGATGCCATTTTATCCACTCTTTTAAAGACAACATAGGTTTCGAAAATCATCAGCCACAGAAGCGCTATTTCAGCCAAAGCCAACAACGGATTATGCAAACCGAAGAAAATATAAGTCCATAAAATATTCAACCCTAATTGAATCGCAAAAAACTGCAACCCCTTACGAACGTTGATTTTATCCAATTCCATTCGATCCCAAACCAAACCGGCAGCCACTCCCATCATTATAAAAAGTACTGACCAAACCGAAACAAAAACCCAATTGGGAGGATTAAAAACAGGCTTTATCAAATTGGAATACCAAGCTTCAATATTATTGCCAATTATGAGTTTTGAAAAATAACCTATACATAAACAAGTCACAACAACGGTAAGAATTCGGGTAATTTTTTGCATTTGGATAAATTAGGATTTCAAAAATAGAAAAAAACCACAGATCCCAAAGCACTTTGGCTACGAACTAACTAAAAATGTATCTTTGCTTAAATTTTTAAAGTTTATGATTTCCGAAAAGGATTTTATCCAAAACAATTATACTGCATCTGTAGAAAGTGGCAATTTTGAATGGAGTGCCCCGAGCAATATTGCCTTAGTGAAATATTGGGGAAAGAAAGACAAACAGATTCCAGCCAATCCTTCTATCAGTTTTACATTAAATAACTGTAAGACGATTACCAAACTGGGTTTTACAAAAAAAGAAAATACTTCGACAAACTCAGCACAGGCTCAATTCTCTTTCGACTTGTTGTTTGAAGGGCAACCTAAAGAAGATTTCAAGCCGAAAATCCAAAAATTTTTCGAGCGTATTTTTGAATATTGTCCGTACCTGAAAGACTTCCATTTTACGATTGACACGCAAAATACTTTTCCGCACAGCTCAGGAATTGCTTCCTCTGCATCGGGAATGGCTGCTTTGGCGATGAATATCATGAGCCTGGAAAAAGTTTTAAATCCAGCTATTTCAGAAGACTATTTCTACCAAAAAGCCTCTTTCCTTGCCCGATTGGGTTCCGGAAGCGCGTGCCGAAGCGTAAAAGGAAGCGTAGTGGTTTGGGGAAATCATACTGAAATTGAAGGAAGTTCCGATTTGTTTGGAGTTGAATTCCCTTCAACAGTTCACCACAATTTCAAAAACTATCAGGATACTATTTTATTGGTGGACAAAGGAGAAAAACAGGTTTCCAGCACCGTCGGACACGATTTGATGTTTGGGCATCCGTTTGCCGAGCAGCGTTTTTCTCAGGCACATCACAATTTATCGGCTATAAAAAACGTTTTGGAAAGCGGTGACGTGGAACAATTCATCAAAATAGTGGAGAGTGAAGCTTTAACACTTCATGCCATGATGATGACTTCAATGCCGTATTTCATTCTGATGAAGCCAAATACACTTGAAATCATCAATAAAATCTGGAAATTCAGAAACGAGACACAAACACCGGTATGCTTTACGCTTGACGCTGGCGCGAATGTACACGTACTGTATCCGGAAAACGTTAAAGAAAAAGTTCTGCAATTTATTAAGGACGAATTAGTTGGCTATTGTCAAAATGGTCAGTACATTTGTGACGAAATAGGATTAGGAGCTTTAATGATATAATTTTTGTATATTTAGCCCATAAACTGAATATCGTAAACTGTAGCCCAAATGAAAGGACCACTTTTTTACTCGAAAATCTTACTCTTCGGAGAATACGGAATCATCAAAGATTCCAAAGGTTTATCTATTCCTTATAATTTCTATAACGGAGCTTTAAAGGTAGAAGAAAATCCTTCAGAAGAGGCCCAAAAATCGAATGCAAGTTTAAAACGATTTGTATCGTACCTGAAAGACTTGCAAAGTGAACAGCCCGAGTTAGTGACTTTCAATCTGGCAACTTTAAAAGCCGATGTTGAGCGTGGCATGTATTTCGATTCCAGCATTCCCCAGGGATATGGTGTAGGAAGCAGCGGTGCGCTGGTAGCGGCGATTTACGATAAATATGCCAATAACAAAATCACGGTTCTGGAAAACTTAACACGCGAAAAGTTATTACAGCTGAAAGCTATTTTTTCAGAGATGGAATCGTTTTTCCACGGAAAAAGTTCGGGCCTAGATCCGTTGAACAGCTACTTGAGTTTACCGATTTTAATCAACTCCAAAGATAATATTGAACCAACCGGAATTCCTTCCCAAAGTACCGAAGGAAAAGGCGCCGTTTTCTTAATCGATTCGGGAATCGTGGGTGAAACTGCACCGATGGTGAGTATCTTCATGGAAAACCTGAAAGAAGAAGGGTTCCGCAAAATGCTGAAATCCCAATTCATTAAATACACTGACGCCTGTGTGGAAAACTTCCTGCACGGCGACATGAAATCCCTTTTTGAAAACACCAAGCAACTTTCCAAAGTGGTGTTGAATAATTTCAAACCTATGATCCCGGAGCAATTCCATAAGGTTTGGCAAAAAGGAATCGAAACCAATGATTACTATCTGAAATTGTGCGGTTCCGGTGGCGGTGGGTATATTTTAGGATTTACCCAAGACCTTGAAAAAGCGAAAAATGCATTAAAAGACTATAAATTGGAAGTGGTCTATCAGTTCTAAGTTTTTAAAAACTTTCAACACATAACGCTTAACTTTCAATATTAAATCATGCTCACACGTAAAACAAAAATACTACTGATGAAAATCCTCAGTTTGTTTTCTGTGGTGCGGGGTTATAACATTCCTATAATTGTCATAGCGCAGTATTTATCGTCAATTTTTATCCTGGCTCCCGAAAAAAGAGCCTTGGATGTGATACTCGATTGGCGTCTTTTCATTATCGTTTTTGTTTCAACGCTAACAATTGCCTCGGGTTATATCATCAATAATTTTTACGATTCAGAAAAAGACCTGATTAATCGCCCGAACAAATCAATGCTGGACAGATTGGTCAGCCAAAAAACAAAACTACAGGTTTATTTCGGACTGAATTTCCTGGCAACTGCCCTGGCGTTCATCATTTCATTCCGTGCCGCTTTGTTTTTTTCGGTTTATATTTTCCTGATTTGGTTCTATTCACACAAACTTAAAAAATATCCCATCATTGGCAATCTGACAGCTTCTTTGTTAGCTGTTTTGCCCTTCTTCGGTATTTTACTGTATTTCAAGAATTTTTATCATGTCATTTTTGTCCACGCAACATTCTTATTCCTGCTGATCTTAATTCGTGAAATGATTAAGGATCTTGAAAACATAAAAGGAGACGTGGCCAACGATTACCAAACCATTCCGGTGCGCTTCGGTGAAAAAATATCCAAAAAACTCATCACGGTCTTGACAATTTCAACGGCACTCCCGGTTTATATCCTCATTGACAAATACGATGTGGGTTATATGGACATTTATTTTTACATCAGCCTGATTGTAATGCTGTTCTTCCTGCAAAAACTCTGGAAATCCCAAACACACAACGAATATCTGCAATTGCACAACATCCTCAAATCACTTATTGTGGCCGGGGTATTCAGCATTGTCCTTATTGATCCGTCTGTATTGATTCACGGAAGGACTCTTTTAAAAATATGATCATGAAACATTTTTGCAGTTTTGTTTTTCTGACATTGACTCTTTTCACTTATGCCCAACAGCAGAACAGATTAAACGCTGATAAAAAGAAAGCTCAGGAAGCAATCGTCAAAGAATATTTATCAGATTGTGCTCTAAAATACAATTACTCTTATCAAATGGCTGAATGGCAAGCCTGCCTGGATGCCGGATTGAAAAAAGACAGTACGATTGCCTATTTATGGCAGCAAAAAGCAATGCCTTATTTTAAAGCCAGAAAGTATGAAATAGGAATGGTTTTTATTGATAAAGCTGTCAAATACGACGCGGAACGATGGCAGCCATACCGCGCTTTTATCAAGTGTATTTTCGTCAAAACCTACAAAGACGCCATTGCAGATTTTGAAGACTGCAAGAAAAAATTCGGCAATAATTATGTAATGGACCATACCTACGATTTCTATATCGCTTTGTGTTATCTGCAACTGAACGAATTTAAGAAAGCTGAAATATTGCTGCAAAACTATGTGGATACCACCTTAAAGAAAAATGGAGAAGACTGGGTACATCACACTGCCTTGTTCTATTTAGGAATTTCAATGTACGAACAAGAACGATGGATCGATGCCATAACCGTATTTGACCGATCCTTAGCAAGATACAAAAACTACTCCGACGTTAAATATTATAAAGGAATTTGTCTTTACAGATTAGGAAAAACGGAAGAATCCGACGCAATTATGAAGGAATCCAAAGCCGATTATGAGCTGGGTTACAAAATCAACGAAGACAATGTGGTTTATGAAATGTACCCTTATCAGGTAAGGCGAAAAAAATAACTAACAACTCCCTCATCCAATATCAATTAAAGAAACACTATCTTTGCATAAATTCACAGAAAAATGATCGGAAAAGGAAATAATAAAAAAGGTTCTACGTCTAAAAAACCAGGCTCGGGTTCCAAAAAAAGCGGACCGGCTAAGGCTACTTTTAAAAAAGACGATAAAAAAACAGGGTTCCCTAAAGCAAAACCTGCTTTCGATAAAAAACCCAAAGCACCTAAAAAACCTGCCAATCCGGACGAAATCCGTCTGAACAAATACATTTCTAATTCAGGTGTTTGCTCACGCCGCGATGCCGACATTTACATCCAATCCGGAAACGTAAAAGTAAACGGTGAAGTGGTTACGGAGATGGGCTACAAAGTACAACCGAACGACGTTGTAAACTTTGACGGAAGCCTAATCACTCCTGAGAAAAAAGAATACATTTTATTGAACAAACCAAAAGGATTCACGACTTCCAAAGAAGAAGACATGAATGCCAACAATGTATTGGATTTGGTTCGCGGTGCGACAAAAGCCAAATTACAGCCTGTTGGAAGAATGGATAAAACCACTACTGGTTTGTTGCTATTCACCAACGACACAGATATTGTCCGCAAGTTCACGATTCCAAACCAACGCTCTTCAAAAGTGTATCAGGTTACTTTGGACAAAAATCTGAAATTCGAAGATTTAGAGCGGATTTCCAGTGGATTGACCATTGACAATCACCGTGTTTTTGTAGAAGAAGTGTCCTACATTGAAGACCAACCGAAGAGTGAAATCGGTCTAAAAATGAAAACCTCCAACGTAAAAGTGGTGCGATCCATTTTTGAACATTTAAAATATGATGTTTTAAAGGTAGACCGTGTGGTTTTTGCAGGTTTAACCAAAAAGAATTTACCAAGAGGAAACTGGAGATTCCTGACCGAACAGGAAATCATCAACCTGAGAAATATATAAAAAACAAAAAGGCTAACGAAATGTTAGCCTTTTTTATGTTTTGATGCGATCGATTATAATAATGCGTCGATTGCTTCAGTGTATGTGTTTTTAGGAGCAACTCCTACCTGACGTCCTACCACTTCTCCGTTTTGGAAAACCAATACAGTTGGAATGTTACGAACACCATATTTCGCTGCAAACTCCTGATTCGCATCTACATCTACTTTACCGATTACTGCTTTTCCGGCATACTCTTCACTGATCTGATCAATGATTGGAGCTACCATACGACATGGTCCACACCAAGCTGCCCAAAAATCTACCAATACCGGTTTCTCTGATTTCAATACTACTTCATCAAAAGTTGCATCTGTTATTGCTAAAGCCATAATTTCATTTTTTAAATTGTCTGACAAAAGTAGAATATTATTTTGAATTGTTTACTTATTGAAAATCAGTTTTAATTATGATTAAATTGATATTCTTTATTCCTATCCTGTTTTATCAGATTGTTTTTCAAAGTTCTTCAAGAAAATCATCCTTTCCTTCTGAATGTAGTTTTAAATTATCCGTATTCAGATTCTAAAACAATTAATTCAATTTGAAGTTGATCTGCAAACGCTCCAACTCACTCAACATAGCATTTGAAATACCAATTTTGAGTTTTCGGCTTGGCATGGTGAGTTTGGTCACCACTTTAATTTCTTCTTTTTCTTCAGAAACGGTCATTTCTACTTCATCAAGTGAATCTTCAGAATCTGAAATTTCATCAACATCATTCATATCACTCACTATAGGCACTTCCACAATTTTTTTCACTCGTTCCAGCTCCATCACTTCAAAAGTCACAGTAGCTTCACCAGGATTTTCTTTGAAAATTTCGTTGAGTTCCATGATTAATTGTTCACGTAAATCAACCACAGAAAATTGCAGTATGAGTTTTTTGGCAAATTTCTGCAATACATCCTGAAGTTGTAAAACGTCAATAAACTGCAAACGCGGATCGGATTTCTTACCGGTTTCCTTGTTCGTCCAGCCTTCTTTTACATTCAAACGGATGTACACAAAGTGATTTTGCCCCAGATAATGACGGAACTTTAAGTATTCCTCATCAAAAATCCGGAATTCGTAACTCTCGTCGTAACCTTCCAAATTGAAAGTAGCCCAGCCTTTACCGTTCTTGGCAACCCGGTGTTGCACATTGGTTACAATTCCTCCCACTGAGATATTTTTCCCTACAAATGGCGTCAGATCTTTCAACGCATCCAGTTTCGTATTACAGAAATATTTCATTTCAAACTTGTAATCGTCAAGCGGATGACCGGAAATATAAATCCCCACCACTTCTTTCTCCTGCGCCAGTTTTTGCATCGTATTCCACTCTTCACACGGTGGCACGACAGGCTCAGGAATCTGCACTTCAGAGGCATCTCCAAACAAACTCACCTGCGACGAATTCTCATTCTCCTGAAACTTAGAACCATAACGCATGGCTTTCTCTAAGAACGTACTGTTATCGCCATCGGTATGGAAATATTGCGCACGATGGGTATTGGAAAAACAATCGAATCCACCTGCCAGAGCTAAGTTTTCGAATGCTTTTTTATTGGCAGCACGTAAATCGATACGCTTCGCCAAATCGAATATGGATTTGTATTTTCCGTCTTTTCGGCACTCTACAATAGTTCGTACGGCACCTTCCCCTACACCTTTAATTGCGCCCATTCCAAAACGAACTGCATACTCTTCGTTTACGGTAAACTTATAGAACGATTCATTCACATCCGGACCTAAAACCGCCAGTCCCATACGCTTACACTCTTCCATAAAGAACGAAACCTGCTTGATATCGTTCATGTTATTGGAAAGTACCGCCGCCATATACTCGGCCGGATAGTGTGCTTTCAGATAAGCCGTTTGGTAAGCAATCCATGCATAACAGGTGGAGTGGGATTTATTGAAGGCATAACTCGCAAACGCCTCCCAGTCGGTCCATATCTTATCCAGTTTTTTTGCATCGTGCCCGTTGGCCATTGCCTGATCGATGAATTTGGATTTCATCTTATCCAAAACATCTTTCTGCTTTTTACCCATCGCCTTACGAAGTACGTCGGCATCACCTTTGGAGAAATTCGCAAGCTTCTGTGACAAAAGCATCACCTGCTCCTGATACACCGTAATCCCGTATGTTTCTCCTAAATATTCTTCGCAGGCATCCAAATCATAGGTAATCTCTTCCAATCCGTTTTTTCTTCGGACGAAAGAAGGAATGTATTCCAAAGGCCCCGGACGGTACAACGCATTCATCGCGATAAGGTCACCAAAAACCGTAGGCTTAAGGTCCTTCATGTACTTCTGCATCCCGGCCGACTCGTATTGGAAAACCCCAACCGTTTCTCCTCTTTGGAACAACTCATATGTTTTTTGGTCATCAATTGGGAAATTGTCCGGATCGAGTTCGATTCCCAAACGGTATTTCACCAATTTAACCGTGTCTTTAATCAATGTTAGCGTCTTCAGCCCCAGGAAGTCCATTTTCAGCAAACCGGCACTTTCCGCTACAGAGTTGTCGAACTGTGTTACATACAAATCTGAATCTTTTGCTGTGGTTACCGGTACGTAGTTGGTAATATCACTCGGCGTAATGATTACACCGCAGGCATGGATTCCGGTGTTTCGAAGCGATCCTTCCAGAACTTTTGCCTGCTGGATGGTTTCCCCGGCAAGATCTTCTTCGTTGGCGATCGCTATTAGTTCTTTAACCCTGTCGAATTCTTCCGATGATTTCAGGGCTTTTTTGACTTCGCTTTCATCTTCCGCAAGGAAACGGGCCAGATTCCATTTACCTGGCATCATGGCCGGAATAAGTTTCGCAATCCTGTCGGCTTCAAATAAAGGCAAATCCAATACACGTGCCGTATCACGAATCGCCGATTTTGTTGCCATTTTACCATAAGTGATAATCTGTGCCACCTGATTGGCTCCGTATTTATTGATTACGTAATCCATAACCAATCCGCGGCCTTCGTCATCAAAATCGATATCGATATCGGGCATGGACACACGGTCCGGATTCAGGAAACGCTCAAAAAGCAAATCGTATTTAATCGGGTCGATATTGGTAATCCCTAAACAGTATGCTACCGCAGAACCCGCTGCGGAACCACGACCAGGCCCTACTGAAACCCCCATTTTTCGTGCCTCGGCAATGAAATCCTGTACAATCAAAAAGTAACCGGGATAACCTGAATTGGAAATAGTTAGTAACTCAAAATCCAGTCGTTCCTGAATATCGGGTGTAATATCTTCATACCTTCTTTTGGCTCCTTCCATGGTGAGATGTCGCAAATAAGCATTCTCACCTCGTACACCTCCATCCGCTTTATCTTCCTCTACCACAAATTCTTCCGGAATATCGAATTTAGGAAGCAATACGTCGCGGTACAACGAATACGCTTCCACTTTATCAATGATTTCCTGAATGTTGATGATGGCTTCCGGCAAATCAGAGAACAGCTTTTTCATTTCTGTCTCCGATTTGAAATAGTATTCCTGATTAGGCAATCCATAACGATAACCTCGTCCTCGGCCAATTGGAGTCGCCTGCTTCTCACCGTCTTTTACGCATAATAAAATATCGTGTGCATTAGCATCTTCCTTGGCAACGTAATACGTATTATTAGTTGCAATCAGTTTTATATTGTGTTTTCGGGCGAAATCGATAAGCGTTTTATTTACGCGGTTTTCATCCTCCTGATTATGACGCATGACTTCAATATAGAAATCCTCGCCAAATTGGGTTTTCCACCAAACCAACGCTTCTTCCGCCTGGTTTTCACCAATATTTAAAATTTTGCTCGGGATCTCCCCATACAGGTTCCCCGACAAAACAATAATGTCTTCTTTATATTTTTCGACTACCGCTCGGTCAATTCGCGGCACATAATAAAATCCGTCGGTATAGGCAATGGATGCCATTTTTGCCAGGTTGTGATAGCCCTTTTTGTTCTTTGCCAACAACACTACCTGATATCCGTTGTCTTTTTTGGTTTTGTCTTTGTGGTCGTCGCAGATGTTAAACGCACAACCTACAATCGGTTTTACTATCGTTTCGGATGGAGTTTCACCGTTTTCTTCGGCTGCTTTATTTTTGGCTTCGGCGCCTTTATTATGATTAAGAACGGCACTCACGAAGTGAAAAGCCCCCATCATGTTCCCTACATCGGTCATGGCAACTGCCGGCATTTTGTTTTTAACCGCCGCACTTACCAAAGCATTGATCGAAATAGTGGATTGCAGTACCGAGAATTGGGAATGATTGTGCAGATGCGCAAAAGCAGCATGTTCTAAATCCTTCTTAACTTCTTCTGATACAGACTGACCAACATCTTCGTGCTGGATCTTCTTTAAACGCTCACGAATTTCATCGGAAGCTTTTTTCAGGTTGATATGCTTTAACCCAATCAGCTTGATTTCCTGCGGATTGTTTTCACGGAAATCACGGTAATAATCTTCGTTAACATCAAGTTCTTCTTTGGTAAAAACCTCACGTTTGATTAATTCGAGGAAACATCTTGTGGTCGCTTCCACGTCGGCAGTCGCGTTGTGTGCTTCTGCAAAAGGCTCTCCGAATAAATATTGATGTAATTCGGTTAATGTAGGCAATTTGAATTTTCCGCCACGACCCCCGGGTAGTTTCAGCAATTCGGCCGTGGTTTCAGTACAAGTGTCCAAAACAGACATTTTTACCATATCCGAACCGATATTCATTCGGTGAAATTCACACCCCATGATATTCACGTCGAAACCAACATTTTGCCCGACGATAAATTTAGCTTTTGACAAGGCTAAGTTGAATTTTTCAAGCACTTCCATTAACGGAATACCTTGTTCCATAGCCAACTCCGTGGAAATCCCATGGATTCTTTCGGCATCATAAGGAATGTTGAAACCTTCAGGTTTTACCAGATAATCCTGATGTTCGACAAGATTCCCCATTTCATCATGTAACTGCCACGCAATTTGAATACATCGCGGCCAGTTATCGGTATCCGTAATAGGTGCCGACCAACTTCGTGGTAATCCGGTGGTTTCGGTATCGAAAATTAAATACATCAGGCTGATATTTAGATTGTAAGCGAAAGACTATAAGTCTGTCTTAGACAAAAACAAAAGTACATTTTAAGAAGCTGAATGTCAATTTTAGTTATTAACAAACACAAAAGACGTTTACTTTTTAGCCCCGGTTAAGCCGGTAGCTCCCGATTTATCGGGACTTGAGGCGAAGACGGGAATAGGGATTCCTGAAAAGCCAAAACCATTTGCTCCAAATAAAAAAATAAATTCCATAAAAAAAGCCGTCCCAAAATGAGACGGCTTGTATTTTTATCAATAAAAGAGATTTAGTATCTTCCTCCACGACTGTTTCCTCCACCGTAGTTTCCACCACCGCGGTTGTTTCCGTAACCTCCGCCTGAACGGTTGTTATTGAAACTTCTTCTTTCACCTTCCGGTTTCGGCTCTGATTTGTTTACCACGATCGCACGACCACCTACAGTAGCTCCGTTTAATTCTTCAATGGCTTTCTGAGCGTCAGCATCATTTTCCATTTCAACAAATCCGAAACCTTTACTTCTTCCAGTAAATTTGTCGGTAATAATTTTAACTGAAGTCACTTCTCCGTACACCCCAAATGATTCTCTTAAATCTGCTTCGTCAATTGAGAACGGAAGACTTCCTACAAAAATGTTCATATGTATTATTTAAATAATTTTGTCAAAGATAACCTTTTAATTTTGTAAATCACTCAATATTAAGCTTTTCTTTTGAAAATAAATTTCAGCTCAACAAAAAACCACTTCTTCCGAAGCGCTATAAATCATCTTTTCCTTACTGTCGCGGAGGAATCTGATAAAAATCACCATTCGTAAAATTCACTTCATTACCTTCCTCATCTTCAGCAATAAAATCAAACTTACCAGTTATTCCTCCCCCCGGAGCTATTACAATTTTCCCAGATCCGATTCCGTCACCCGTTTCAAATAAACGACCTTCACCTTCTACTGATTTATATGTTGCCTTGTTTGTAGAATTCTCTCCTAATACATATGTTCCCGGAGCAGCTGAACTCGTATGCAACGTTATAATGTCGGTTCCTACCGAGGCAGTTATCGTCAATCCCTCTGCATTTGAAAAGTAATCCATAGTATTTGCTTTCCAAAACGCACCATTTTTAGTAGCCTGAACTGCAGGGCTGTTAAATTGAATATCTTCACCGCAAGAAACAAATGCCGTCGCCAAAACAAATAATGATACTATTTTTTTCATTTTTACTGGGATTAATTGGAGTTAAATCTGTGTTATTACAAAAATAGTTTTTTATTGATTATTGGCAAGTTTTTTCATATCAATCTTCAAACATCAGGCAATCACTTAAGACATGACAAATAAAAAAGGATCGAAATTTATTTTATATACCAAAACTTTCTATCTTTGCACCCTTAAATAACCGAGGTCGAGTACCTCAAATTAATCAAATTAGATTATGTCAGTAAAAATCAGATTACAAAGACATGGTAAAAAAGGGAAACCTTTTTACTGGATCGTAGCAGCAGATGCTCGCGCGAAAAGAGATGGTAGATTCTTAGAGAAAATCGGAACTTACAATCCAAACACTAACCCTGCAACTATCGACTTAAACCTTGATAGCGCTGTACAATGGTTACACAATGGTGCTCAGCCAACTGACACTGCAAGAGCTATCCTTTCTTACAAAGGAGCTTTATTGAAACACCACTTAGACGGAGGTGTTCGTAAAGGTGCTTTAACTCAAGAGCAAGCTGACGCTAAATTGGCTGCTTGGTTAGAAGCAAAAGTTGGAACAGTTGACGCTAAGAAAGCTGGTTTAACTAAAGCTGAGGCTGATGCTAAAGCAAAAGCTTTAAAAGCTGAGAAAGAAGTAAACGCAAAACGTGTTGCTGCTCAGGCTGAAGCTGCTAAAGCTGCTGAGGCAACTGAAGAAGTAGCTGAAGAGGCTGCAACTGAAGAAGCTCCGGCTGTTGAAGAAAACAACGAAGAAACTCAAGCATAATTTTAAGGCGGTTCCATGCGTAAAGAAGATTGTTTCTATTTAGGCAAGATCGCCAAAAAGTTTAGTTTCAAAGGGGAAGTTCTGATCTATCTGGATACAGACGAACCCGAAATGTATGAAGATTTGGAATCGGTTTTTGTTGAATTCAACAAAAACCTGATTCCTTTTTTTATTGAAAAAGGCGCCCTTCACAAAGGAGACTTTCTTAGAGTTAAATTTGAAGAAGTGGACAGCGAGGAAGATGCAGACCGATTAATCGGATCAGCTGTGTACCTACCATTAAGCGCCTTACCAAAACTGGAAGGCAAGAAGTTTTATTTCCACGAAGTGATTGGTTTTGATGTAGAAGATGTGCGTTTAGGCAACATCGGAAAAATCGTTTCCATTAACGATTCCAGTGCACAGCCTCTTTTCGAAATCATGAAAGGAAACACAGAAATACTTGTTCCGATGATAGATGATTTCATCGTTCAAATTGACAGAACCAACAAAAAAGTGGTACTGAATACCCCTGAAGGATTGGTGGATCTTTACTTAGGATAGACCAAAGTCACAGCAGACAGAAACTCCCGAAACATGTTTCAATTTAAACAGTTCAAAATAGAACAGAACCGCTGCGCCATGAAAGTGGGCACTGATGGTGTTTTATTAGGAGCCTGGACTCCGCTTATCAACAATCCTTACAACATTCTGGATATTGGTGCCGGAACTGGTTTAGTTGCACTGATGTTAGCTCAACGCAGCCATGCCGAGCAGATTGACGCCATCGAAATTGATGACAACGCTTACGAACAAGCCACCGAAAACTTTGAAAACTCACCTTGGAACGACCGCTTATACTGTTATCACGCCGGACTGGATGAGTTTGTGGACGAAGTGGACGAGGAATTTGACCTGATTGTTTCTAATCCGCCTTTTTATACCGATGAGTACAAATCCGGAGACAATCAACGTGATAATGCCCGTTTTGAAGATTCTTTACCTTTTGAAGAACTAGTCGAAGCCGCTGATTTTTTCTTATCGGAAAACGGTATTTTTTCCTTGATCATTCCTTTCAAAGAGGAAGAAAAATTAAAAACCCTTTGCGCCGAAAGAGGCTTGTTTCCTCTAAAAATCACGCGTGTTAAAGGCACTCCTACTACCGAAATCAAGCGCAGTTTAATGGCATTCAGCCGAATTGAACAAACTCCGCTTGTTGATGAATTGGTTATTGAAACCGCCCGTCATCAATACACTCCGGAATATATTGAACTGACAAAGGATTTTTACCTGAAACTTTAATTCGGTTTAAAAACGTCCCGGAACTGATACAGGATTCGTTCCAGCAAACGTAAATCTTCCGTGATGATTTCGGCTGATCCTTTCATTTCCTGCTGAAATGGGATTTCTTTCTTATAAGTCGTTTTCAGGTTTTGAGGCAAGATAACATCCATCATGATATTTCCATCTTTATCCGGAACTAAAGAAATGTTTTTCACTTCGCCTTTCAGAATTCCGAATTCGCGATCAGGAAAATTAGCCAAACGGATATTCACCTGCTGTCCGACTTTGATTTTTCCTGAATTGTGCGCCGGCGCTTTTACTTTACCAATATAACCCCTTTCGGTTTTCGGAACAATTGAAAAAACGTTATCTCCCGCCGTTATTGTTTGATTCTCCACCCAAATCTGTGCAAATGCCACTTCACCTTCAATAGATGATTTCAAAACGTAATTAAGCTCCCAGTCTTTGATGGCTTTCTTCAGCTGGAAATACGACTGTGCAACATTCCGGCTCAACGTTACCCCTTCTTTGGTTCCGCCAATTTCCGTTCCCTTAACCGCCCTTTTGTTTTCAATTAAAGAGGATTGCAATTGCGAAATGGATGTCAGCAGGTTCTTATAATTTTTTTCCGATTGGAGGTAATTCAGTTTTTTGGTTTCAAATTCCTGATCGGATATCACCCCTTTTCCGTGTAATACGGTGTAGCGGCTGATTTCATTCTTCTGAAGTTTCAACTCTTGTTCATTAATACTTTTCTGCTGCAACAATAAATTTAATCGCTGCTGAATTTGTACGGTCTCTGATTTCTTAGCATTGCCTTCAACCTGAAACGGCTGTAAATCGGCATTTAAACCTTCTGCGATATAATCTTTCTGAAAAACCGCAAACGCACTTTCTATATCGCCTAATTGTGCATTATTCAATTTTTCAAACGGAAATTTCGCCCCTTGTTCTGAATCATTGATTAATTTACTGAGCAGAAAAACATCTTTATAATTTGCCGAATTTTCAATTACAGCCAATGATGTATTCTCCTTTATCGTCATTTTATCTTTCACCAGAATGGCTTCAATTCGTCCGGAAACCCTTGCCACCAATTTTTCAGGCGGAATATTGGTGGTAATCACAATCTCGGAAGCCACCACGTCCGGATATCTCAAAAACCAGGATATAGAAAACAACATGAAGACGATTCCGAAAATCAAAACCGTTCCCCAGCGGATCATCCAGTGAGGTACTCGCGTGAGTATATCTTGAACTTCTTCACTTCGCAATTCAAATGTGTCTTTATTCTTCTCTTCCATGATTAATTTCCTAACTGCAACTGATTTCTAACCAACTCGAAATAATTCCCTTTCTGTTCCACTAAGGCCGAGTGGTTACCCATTTCAATAATCCTGCCCTTATCTAACACAACAATCTGATCGGCATTCATCACGGTACTCAAACGATGTGCGATAACTACAACCGTTTTATTTTTGAAAAACAAATCCAGCTGCTCCATGATTTTCTTTTCGTTGTTGGCGTCCAATGCAGATGTCGCTTCATCAAAAAACAACATTTCCGGATTTTTATAAACGGCGCGTGCAATTAACAGACGCTGTTTTTGACCAGTACTCATTCCGAGTCCTTCCGAGCCAATTTTGGTATTATAGCCCAAGGGCAATCCTGAAATATATTCTTTAATATTGGCCACATCCGCAGCATAAACCAATCGTTTTTTATCTACAATATCTACGCCTACCGCTATATTATTGGCAATCGTATCATTAAAAATAAAACCTTCCTGCATTACCGCCCCTATGTTATTACGCCAAGCTTTTTGGGAAATATTTTTTAACTGCGTGTTTCCGAGATTGATTTCGCCGGAATTAGGCTCATAAAACTTGAGCAACAATTTCATTAAAGTTGTCTTTCCGCTTCCGCTGACACCCACAATAGCCGTTACTTTTTTTGCCGGTATTGTCAGATTCAGATTCTCCAGAACCGGAATATCTGATCCCAGATAACGGTACGACAGCTCTTTTATATGAATATCTTCATTTTGAGGCACATCATGTATCTGATGTTCTTCCTGTTGAACTTCATCTTCCTTTTCATGAATTTCAGACAAGCGGGCCAAGGAAATTTTGGCATCCTGCATTTCTCTGACAAAGCCGATGAGTTGCGTAATGGGTCCGTTTAAACTTCCCACTATGGAACTTATTGCCATCATCATCCCGAGTGTGATTTCACCGTCGATTACCAATTTCGCCGATAAAAAAATGATGAAAATATTCTTTAATTCGTTGATTACAGAAGAACCGATGGTTTGTGTCTGTTCTAAAACCAGCCCTTTTATGGAAACCCGGAACAATCGCGCCTGAACATATTCCCAACCCCAACGTTTTTGTTTTTCGGCGTTGTGGAGTTTGATTTCCTGCATCCCGTTGATAAGTTCCATTACTTTGCTTTGTTCCTGACTCACTTCGGAAAAACGTTTGTAATCCAAAGCTTCCCTTCGTTTCAAGAACAGGGTTATCCAACCGAAATATAAGATGCTTCCGGCAAAAAACACGAAAAAAATCTGCAGGTTATAATACGCCAATACACCTCCCATAATTATCATATTAATCAGGGAAAACAATACGTTTAACGACGATGTGGTAAGGATTCGTTCGATACGTCGATGATCGTTAATCCGCTGCATGATGTCACCGGTCATTCTTACATCGAAAAAGGAAATCGGGAGATTCATCAGTTTGATGAAGAAATCGGAAATCAGCGAAATGTTGATTCGTGTGGAAAGATGCAGCAAAATCCAACTTCGTATGAGTTCCAAACCTGTTCTTCCGGCAAACAAGAACAGCTGTGCGAACAAAATCATGTAGACGAAATGAATATTCTGGTTCTGTATGCCTACATCGACGATGCTTTGGGTAAGGAACGGAAAGATCAATTGCAGCAAACTGCTCGCTGACAAACCGATGCTTAACTGAATCAAAAAGGATTGATAACGCCAAAGATATTGATACAACATCCCGAAACCCAAGCCTTTTTTTTCTTCTTTATCAAAATCCGACTGGTGGAATTTAGGAGTAGGTTCCAATAATAAGGCGATGCCTTCCTGGGTGGCTTCATCGGCATTGTTTCCTATCCAGAATTTGATGAATTCTTCTTTTGAATACTCGAGTAACCCTTGAGCAGGATCGGAAATATAAAAAGTGTCCCTTTTTATTTTGTATAAAATGACATAATGATTGTTATTCCAATGCAAAACACACGGCAATGGAGCTTCCTCCAATCGCTCCAGACTAAGCTTTACACCAAGGGTCCGAAACCCAATTTTCTCAGCAGCATCGCTAAGAAAAAGTAGATTACTTCCCTCACGGGTGGTTTCGCTTAAGCTGCGTAATTCCTGAATATTAATGGTTTTGCCATAATACTTGGCAATTATTTTTAAACAGGTCGGACCACAGTCTTTTGCATCGGCTTGTTTGTAAAAAGGGAAACTTTTAAGCATTACTACTCATCCCAAAGTTGGGAATTAATTCGATTAATTTTTTCACTGTCAACATAAAATTCATTTAAGTCACTTCTTACTCCGCACTCAGACAATGATGCATAACCCTCCTCATGCTGCCATTTACTTATGTATGGATTATAATTACATTCCGTATTATACTTCCACTTACCTTCTCCCCTAATAGGAACACGATTATCGACACACAATCTTCTGAACTCGCAATCCGAGCACACAAATGTATCATCTTTTTTTACTTCCCAAAATTCATTGAGTCCTTTTAGTGATATTAAATTTTTTATATTTATGTTTGACAAATCCTTTAAGTATCCAAATACATTTACCGTTTCAAAGACATTTTTAATTTCAGAGTCTTTTCCAATAAATAATTTTCTATTAAAATAAACATGGCATTTTGCCGATTCAAAATAAGTTAACAAATTAGGAGATATCTTTAAACTTATTTCATCAATATCATTGTAAAATCTATTTTTCTTATTCGATCCATCGATAATTTTTACCCCTGAAAAATTGTTGATAGAAATGATTTTATTAGAAGGCTCAAGCAATTTGAAAAGCATTTCTGTAAGTTCAAACCCGTTAACTAAAGTCACTTCAAAAGTATCCGCTTCATTTTCATTAACAAAATCACTAAACAATTCTAAAGCCCTAACAGTAGTATATTCTGAAAATATAAAATTAAATTGTGGTATTTGCCCATTGACTCCATTTTCATTAAATTTATATAAATTGAGTGCATTTATTTCAGACAGTTCAACAACCGCCGTTATTATATCATATGGTATTTCAAAGTCATCATTAAACTGAGGAAAACAGTTTCTAATATCTTCATTTGAATCAAAGACTAAATTCTTTTCCTTTAGAAAACAAAGCAAATCTTCATCCACATCATTTCCTTTAAAAAAGAAATCTGTCGAATTTAATTGTTCAAAACAATGATTTGGAATAAAATGAATCTGTGATTTCAACGAATCGTAAATCAAAGTCCTGTTATACCCTTTACAAAAAAGGATGTTATTATAAATCTGATACATTTTATTTTCTGGGAAAGAAAGAGGTTCTTAAATATATTTCTCTTATTACATGCTTTGCTGTTTGGAGCTTTGCACTTTCTACAGTGTGAAAAATTAATTCAACAACCTCAGCAGATTGCATTTTTTGCACTACAACTGGCAACTTATTATTTTCTCTCATAAACTAACTGCAATTTCTTTATGTATGTTGTAATTACAAGGGGCAGACACCTGCTCAAACTGACCTACAGGATTAACTTCAAAAAGCACATATTCCCCTTCATTTGTGTAGGCAAAGTCAAAGCTCCCTGATTTCAAATCAAGCTTATTACATAATTTACTTATTTTTTCTTCTAAACTAATAGGAAACTTAAAGGGGACAACTCTATTCGGATTTTCAAAATCGTAATTTCTAAAATCTAATTTTGTTTTATCGTTTTCTTGCGAAAAAATTGCGGAGCTAAAAAACCTATTATTAAAATAGAAGCTCCGAATTTCAAATTTTTTCTGAACTTCTTTTTGAATTAATGAATACCAGATGTTTTTCCCATCGTCATAATTTACCCTCTGAGTCATAGAATAAAAAGTCGTATCATTATCAATTATCGCAAGATCTGAAATAGCTTTTGTTATATAACCCTCATTGCTAAAATCAAGCATACTAAAATCATTAAGCACATAAGTTTCCGGAACTTTTATCCCTAAGTCATTAGCTAGTGATAAAACTTGTAGTTTGTTTATATTATTGTCTTTAAATTTGTTTAAGATTGCCAACTGATTTAATTTCATCTCAAAAAACTCTACTACCTTATTGTATTCCTTTTCCAAAAAAACATTCATTTTTGAACTTATATCTTTACCATTGTAAAGGAATTTTACTTCCGAAAATATTGCGAACTTTAATCTTGACCTTCTATACCAATATGATTTAAAATCAGACAATTTATATCCTTCATTATCAATATTAAAATTTATGTCTATGTAATTATCTTTTATTACAATACTTTTTATATCAATAATATTCTCCGCTGAGACCCGAACAAACTTTTTATCGTAATAATTTAACCACGAACAGACTATATCGGTGCTTGGCTCAGAAACATCTGAGCATATCAATATTAATTTATCATTCATAATTTTTTGGTAATTTAATGTTGAAATTTTTACAAAACAGTTCAATATCAACAATCCAATATTCTTTTCTGATCTGATTCACATCATTTGGATTAATTAACTCCATTAACGTTAATTTCCCATCAATATCAGTGTACATTTTTGTACCGAACAAACTTTTATTTGCGTCTATAAAATACTGTACATAATGATCATATGCAGATGCATATTCGTCAGGCGTCAGTTCACCAATTTCAACAAGAGGCCAAAGCATCTGAACAAACTGCAAAGCGTCTTCCTTTTTTAAAAATCCAGCAATGGCATGATTCAACAATATTGTTATTGTCTGACCGTTAAATCTTCTGCATTTTCTCCGCTTGGGAAAAACACCTTTCTTTAAAAGCTCCAACATATAATAACTATTAGGCGTTGACCCGTATTTCCCAATATAATTAAAAGCCAAAGAATCTTTAACTTTATTGTCAAAAAAAAGAAACCGCAATTCTTGAAAATATTTTTCATTATGTAGTATATTTTCAAATAAAACATTGTCATTTTTATCTAACTCTTTTAAATATCTTTGCCTCAATCTTCTCATTTTATTTAGCTTTTTTTTGTAAAGCCCATTAAGAAACACACCATAATTGCTTTTATTTTCTAAACTCATATAACCCAAATCATATTCAACTGCAAATCTTTGTTGCTTGTTATTATCCGATTCAAATTGATATCCAAATCTTATAGATTTAAAAAATGCCTCTTTTGCTTTTACGTCATTTCCAGATTGGAAATAATAATAACTTAAATTTCTCAATTCATCCGGAAACGGAATGGCTATTTTAACTGCTTTTTCTAAATAAAAAATGGCAGAATCTTTTGTTGTTTTTTGTGACTTGATGCTTAAAGAATGATATTCTTTATAATTACTTTGAGAATATGAGATACAACTCAAAACGAACGTCGAAAAGAGCAATAATATTTTCATTTTTTTGTACGCATTCTTTTGATTTTTATTTTAATCCGTAGTTAATCAGCTTCATCAAATCCATTAAACAACCTTTCATCCAACTGAAATCATCTATATCAAACCGAAAAAAATCGGAATTATAAAGCATAGTCTACTTTTTTGAGTAGACTATGCTGCTGTAATGGATTACAACTTAATTTTGAGGCTGATCCTTTTCACCCCCTCCAGTATTCTCAGAATCAAAATGCCCATTGTTTCCATTGATATCTGTAGTCCAAAATACGACATCATAAGAAGTTGTACTTGCAGCAGTATCAGAATTTTTCGAGGTATATGCTAATCCTCCTACAACATTTTTAGCTTCATTTTCAGACAGTTTTAAACTATCAAACAATTTTGAATTCATTTTTTTCATCTTAATCATTTTTTTTAGATAATTAATAAATTATTTCTCTTGAAATCCAACTTCATCTCGCTACTCACTGCGCGCTTGCTTTGGTTAAATAAGTAGGAATTTCTTTGCAATTATACTTTACATTTTTCAAACAACCAAATCATACCTGTTAAATTTACAATAAATTCTTACAAATAAAGTTTATGAAATCATAGATAACAAAAAAAAAAACTGCCTGAAAGTAATTTCCAGGCAGCTTAACTACAACTCTTCAGTAGAGATTTGGGGCATCATCCTAAGATGATTCTAGTTAAAAACAAAATATTTAAAAAAAAATAATGACTCTGTATAAAAATCCCAATATCACGACAAAGTACTACTGCAGCAGTATCCTTCCGGACAAGGGTCTGGTTTACAAGCAACATTTCCTCTGTTGATTCTTTTTTGCTCGATTTTCGTAATTTCTTCTACGCCTTTTAATTTTAAAATGTTCTTTAACATAATCAATAATTTAAAATTTGACATAATACTCTGCCGTTAGAGACACTTGGGCTGTGTCTCTTTTGGCCTGAGATTTTTCATTTTATATGACTGAAACAAAAAATCTTCTGATTCAGTCATATAAGGATCAGTCTTTTCGGGGAAATGCTACTACGACTAATTCGGGGAAATATATTAAGACGATTTAAATAAAGTTTATCTCAAAATGAGGAATCTCTTTACAAGCAAGTTCATCACAATGCTTTCCATACTGTGCACACATATTGTTTTCTTTGCAAATAACCTTTTCGTTTCTAATACTTTTTTGCAGCTTTTGGGATATTTTTTCAACCCCGTCGATACTTAAGATGTCTTTTAATAACATAATTAAAGTTTTTATAACTGAATATTATCTCAATCATTTTAAGACATTTGAGACTTCTGTCCACTTTTATGTATGGTTTTATAATTTTATAAATCTGATTAAAATGCCGTTCCCAAAGACACACTTTCTTCTGAAAATTCATTTAAAAAATATCTCAACTCATCGATTTCATATCCATCAGGAAACAACTTATCGTTTATGACTTTAACAGGCGTATAATTGAATCCGTTTTCGCGACACCAATTATACTGTTGCTGAATTTGCTCTCTTGTCTTAATGCCGATGACATTATCCGCCCATTTCGCTTTCCACTCATCAAGTTCCATTTTCTCAATATGCCAATCCGTGATGGCTGCAAGGGCTTTTTCCGGAAAAGAATTACCTATAACCAGCAGATTCTCCACAACAGTCCTATATGGATTTTCATCGTTTTCCGGGTTGATATTAAACAATACTTTTAAAAATACCCGCTCCGGAAACTTTGTCATTAACTTATATGCGTCCTCGAATACTTTATGGCAGTGAACACAACTTGGACTGATTATAATCGTCAATTGGATATCTGCTTGTTTATTCCCGAAAGACAATCCTTTTAGTTGATCAAACCCCAAAGAATTCGGAATCTCTTTTGTCAGATGCATGAACAACTTATGATTCCTTTTGAATTTTATCAACCGGACAATTTCTTTCTCTGCAGCTATTTTTGCTTCAAAAATCGGTTTCACGACCATCCAAATTGAGGCGAAAAAAAAAACTGAGAACAAAAAGTCAAAAAGTTGGATGGAAGAAAAGGAAAATGACATTTGCGTTCCTATTCCAAAAAACAAACTTTGTGTAATCACTATAAAGGACACCATTAAACACAGGACACACCATTTTCTTAATTGGACTTTCTGCAGCCAAATGGAGTACAAAATAACCGGAAGAGACAATATGCTTATTATCCCGACAATTAAAGCAGCGTCTTGGGGTTGTATTATTATTGACATGACACTAATTCCGAAAAATAAAAATGGAAGGTCAGAAAATTGAATCCATTTTTTATCCGAATCCGATTGGATTAAGGAATTACAGGAAGTATTTGAATTAATGGTACAGATTTTCGATACCATTCCGTTTGCATATCCAAACTTTTCCTGAAGAATTAAAACGGCGGTACCCAATCCCAAAAGAGAAGTTAATAACAAAATCAGACTAGTGGTACTGTACTCATTATAAATAAGCGAAAAAGCAACTAAAACAATAACCGGAGCAACATAGCGAAGTCTTTTTATATTTAAACTTTTGCTTGCATCATTCATCACTTCATTAGGCTCAATAGCTATAACAACCTGACCCCAATCAGTAAGGAATTCGTTAAATGATAAATTTCTACCTTTCCCGTCTTCAAATTCAATCGTCACGCTAATGTCACTTTTCAGAACCAAAACCATACTTTGCTTAAAAATCGTCAAAAAGGAATCTGGTAATTCTATAAATTGTTCTTTTGGAATTTTAATCGCTACATTAGGAATCGATAATGAATCTAATGTATCGGTAATTGCAAATACACTTGGGTAATTAGGATGCGATGCATACAGATCCAAAAAATCTTTTTTCTGTTCTGAATAATGATTTATCGTCAAATATTTTTCGATCAAATCGGTCATAAAAAATCAATTGTTTAATTACAAAATCATTGTGATTTGATGACGAAATTCAGCCTTTTCAGATTAAAAAAAAAGAGTGAAGGGGCATAATTTGTAAATTATGAATAGATAATTTATAAATTATCACAGGTCTTTAAAAACACAACCCACTGAAAAACAGAACGCTATAACTAAAAACACATTTTTCAACTTTAAAAGGATGTCAAAACTACATTTCAGTCACTGCTCTTGATAAATTTGTTGAGCAAACCATTAAAACAACACTCTCATGAAACGATCATTCTTAAATTTTCAAAAATTCGAAGAAAACAAACTGAGTAAAAATGAACAAAAATCTATACGAGGAGGAGGAGATTCTACACAACAAGATGATTATGCTGTAAAAACACAAACTAAAGGAAGTACAGAAACGATTCAAAAACAGGATGAAGGCGGGGTTGTCCCTATTAAAGGGGTTGGTTCAATTTAAAGAAGACAAACAAAAGAACTAGTTAACCGCTTCTTCTTCTATCTTTTTTATAAAGCGGACTGGTGTAACGCCGGTTCGCTTACTAAAACTTTTAGTAAATGAAACGGCATTCTTATAGCCAACGCTTTCTGCCATGGCCTGAGTAGAATATTTTCTATAGGTCGAATTAGTGATCATCTCATTAATGACATAATTAATTTTTAGCTCGTTGGCATATTCACTGAAAGTCTTTCCGAAACGCTTGTTAACAACGTAAGAAAGATAAGTGGTATTTGTTTTTATTTTTTTTGCAATTACCTGTTGTGTAAAATCGGGATTAAGATAATATTGCTTTTTTTCCAGATTTATCAACTTTCTGACAATTTCATTTTCTTTTTCTTCGTCGATGCTTAATAAAGGCAGCTTGTTTTTAGAAGCTTCGTCATCTGAATATTCCTCTTTTGCAAGCAAGGTGATTTCATGTTCGCCATTATTTTTTTCTAAATTGGCCTTATGCTCGGCAATCATCGAACTGATTTTTTTCTCGACCTCCTTTCTTTGATTCACATTCCTCAACAAAACAAACAAAAGAGCCACAAATAATATAAAAATAAGAATGTACAAACCATTTCTCAGAAGTACTTTGTTCTTATATTTTACCTGCATATCATCCATTTCTTTTTTCAAGTTGGATAATCCTATCGAATAATTGACCTCCAAAACTTCTTTTGTAATTTTCGATTCATTTTTCTCAAAAGCATCCAAATAAATTTCGGAATGTTTATAAGCTTTCAAAGCATCATTTTTCTCACTGTAAATCTTTGATTGATAATAATTGGACATGATAAATTCCAAATTACCCATCTTTTTTATATTGTAAATCGAATCAACTTTATGAAAACAGGTCAATGCTTTATCATACCTTTTGGTAGTATAATATAAATTTCCCAGATTAAAATTGGTATTATAATACTCTTCCTCAAAATTATTATTTTTAGTAAGCAGTATAAGGTTATAATACACCTTTTCAGCTGTTGCAAAGTCTTTTTTCGTATTGTAGATATTGGCCAGGTTAATTTGCGCCCTTATTTTCCGGTCTGTGAATTTACTTGAGAAGGTTACTACTTTTTTATAGAAATATTCAGCAGAATCCAACAATTTAAAGTTAACGTCTGCCTTCTCGTTCTTACCCGTGAGTCGCAAATTCTTTTCAATATTGAAATAATACTGTTCATAAAAACTTGCCAGATTCATATAAACATTTCCTTTATCCCTTATGAATTGTTCTTCTGTATACTGGTGTTTTATCTTATCCGTCGTACGGTTTACTTCTCTTGAAACTGCAATCGCCTGTTTATAATTACCGACTTCAGCATTAATCATCGCGATGTTATTGTCGAATTTAATAACCTGCATATAGTCATCAATGCTCAACGAAAGATCTCTCCCCTTTTGATATTTCTCCAGAGCCTGATTATAATCAGTCCTTCTCCAGTCAATGAGTCCGCCAATGTTGAGTATGAAAGCATTCAGACTGGTTTTTTTATCTGAAACCGAAACTTTCTCCAGATGTATAAGTGATTTTTGATAGTATTTATCAGCTTCAAAAGGGCTGCTTTTTAACTGAAAAAAATAAGCTTTACAAGCAGTAGAAAATGCTTTATGAGAAGGATCATCCGAACTTTCAAGTTGGGATGCATAAACATAAGCACTATCGATATTCGAACTAAAAGACGATTTTATTTTTTCTTCAAGTACCGAAGCCCTTTCATCATTCAAAACACCTTTCCCTTGCGAAAAAAGAGTATTTGAAAAAACAAAAAACATAAAAAATAAAAATAACCTCATCATTTCACATTATTCTTTCCGCAAAAGTAACTATTATCCTTTGATTATCTAACTTAACAAAACGCAATCAACTTAAAATCGTAAAGCATAACATTACAAAAACGCACTATTTACAGAAACTTTTTATTGAAAAAGACTATTTATCGCTATCTATTTAAAATAACGTTATAATAATAAATCTTTTCACGACTGATTTCCGTTAATCTCAAGTACAATTACAAACCATCAACTGTCTTACTTAAGGCCGCCTAATCAGATAATTCCATTTTTATTTTTCGGCAACTCAAAAAAACAAAAATACACTCTTATTAAAAAATTCTGCTTTTTAAACTCTCCTTTTAAACTTTTGCATACCAAGAAAGAACACTCTCACTTTTTTAACCGAAAATCCGAAGTTGATTTTATCAATTAATAAGAATAAGATTTTACTGCAAAAATAAATGATTATTTCAGAAATCTGCAAAAACAGAAATTATTTTTAAAAACATTTCTTACTTAATCAAGAAAACACTTCATCTACAACCTACTTTATAGATAAAATTATAACATAGGTAAATTGAATAGTTAAATTTCTTTCTTACTTTTGTGAACCAAAAATTTTATATAATGAAACCAGACTTATTCCAAGCCCCTGATTATTACCTGTTAGATGACCTGCTGACTGACGAACACAAATTAGTACGCGACGCCGCACGCGCATGGGTTAAAAAAGAAGTATCCCCAATTATTGAAGAATATGCACAAAGAGCTGAATTCCCTAAACAGATTGTAAAAGGTTTGGGCGAAATCGGCGGATTCGGACCTTACATCCCTGTAGAATATGGAGGTGCCGGTTTGGATCAAATCTCATACGGTTTAATCATGCAGGAAATCGAGCGTGGTGATTCGGGAGTACGTTCCACTTCATCTGTTCAGTCTTCTTTGGTAATGTATCCAATTTGGAAATACGGAAACGAAGAGCAGCGCATGAAATACTTGCCAAAATTAGCTACCGGAGAATGGATCGGCTGTTTTGGTTTAACAGAGCCAGATTACGGTTCCAACCCAGGCGGAATGGTAACCAATTTTAAAGATATGGGCGACCATTATTTATTGAACGGTGCCAAAATGTGGATTTCTAATGCACCATTCGCCGATATAGCTGTGGTTTGGGCAAAGGACGAAAGCGGAAGAATCCACGGTCTGATCGTAGAAAGAGGTATGGAAGGATTCTCAACTCCGGAAACACATAACAAATGGTCTCTTAGAGCTTCAGCTACGGGAGAATTGATTTTCGACAACGTAAAAGTTCCGAAAGAAAACTTATTACCAAACAAATCAGGTTTGGGCGCACCACTTGGTTGTTTGGATTCAGCACGTTACGGTATTGCCTGGGGTGCTATCGGAGCAGCAATGGATTGTTATGATACTGCTTTACGCTATTCTAAAGAACGTATCCAGTTTGACAAACCGATTGGCGCATACCAATTACAACAAAAGAAATTAGCCGAAATGATCACCGAAATTACCAAAGCACAATTATTGACTTGGAGATTGGGGGTTTTGAGAAATGAAGGAAGAGCTACTACTGCACAAATCTCTATGGCAAAAAGAAATAACGTGAACATGGCAATCGAAATCGCCCGTGAAGCACGTCAAATGTTAGGAGGAATGGGTATTACCGGTGAGTATTCGATTATGCGTCACATGATGAACCTTGAATCGGTAATCACTTACGAGGGAACTCACGATATCCACTTGTTAATCACAGGAATGGATGTGACCGGATTCTCTGCATTCAAATAATTTTTATCAATTTCACAATTGATTAAATCAATGTTAAAAGCTTCCCTGCAATGGGGAGCTTTTTTTAATTTCGCATTTCAAACCCCAATTGCTATGAATATCCAAACCGTAAACAAAAGCATCCAACCCCAAAAAGATCTTTTACTAAACCACCCGCTGTACAAGCAAATTCAGAATGTAGACGACTTACGTCATTTCCTGGAAGGACATGTGTATGCCGTTTGGGATTTTATGTCGTTGTTGAAGGCGCTTCAGCAAAAACTTACGTGTACAACGATACCTTGGTTCGCTTCACCAAATGCTGAAATGAGATATCTGATCAATGAAATTGTCTTAGCTGAAGAGTCTGATATAAGTCTAGACGGAAAAAGACAAAGCCATTTCGAGATGTACCTGGATGCCATGAGAGCTAGTGGTGCAAATACTGCAAACATCGAAACTTTCCTGGAAAGCGTGATTTCGATGCAGAACATTTTCGTATCTATCAAAATCAGTGATTTACACCCAAAAATTAAGGAATTCCTTAATTTCACATTTGAAGTAATCGAACACGGTAAACCACACGAAATTGCCGCAGCATTTACTTTTGGACGTGAAGATTTAATTCCGGATATGTTCTCTGAGATATTGAAAAATTTTCAGGCGAATTTCCCGGAAACCGATTTAACGAAACTGATCTATTATTTCGAAAGACATATCGAACTGGATGCGGACGACCACGGACCAATGGCTATGCAGATGATAACAGAACTTTGCGGGAACGACAACCAGAAATGGAAAGAAGTGGAAAGTATCTCGATTCAAGCTCTGGAAAAACGCATCGGTTTATGGGATGCGATTGAAGAACACATCAACGAAACACATTTAGCTGTATAATAAAAAAGTCCCGATTGTATCGGGACTTTTATTTTTTATATTCTTAGTACTTACGATTCCGGAGCGAGTTCCACTTCCAAGCCGTTAATCTCGGGAGTAATGTGGATCTGACACCCTAACCTACTATTCTCTTTTACATTAAAAGCTTCCCAAAGCATCGCATCTTCATCAGCTGATTTTTCAGGTAGTTCCACATCGTTTAAAACATAACACTGACAAGAAGCGCACATAGCCATTCCTCCACAGATCCCAATGGTACCCTCCGGAGCCAGTTCATAGGCACGAACCAATTCCATGATATTCATGTTCATATCCGTTGGAGCCTGAACTTCGTGAGCAACACCTTCACGGTCGATTATTTTGATAGTTACGTCTTGTGACATGATTACTCTATTGATTTAACAACTGCTTTCTCTGCTTCTTTCCTTGTTCCGTCGAAACCGTCAACACCGGAAACGGTAGTATATTTTAACACATATTTTTTACCCGGATTCAGTTTATTGTATACCGACTGACACATTAACGTAGCTTCGTGGAAACCACACAGAATCAGTTTCAGTTTTCCCGGATAGGTATTTACATCTCCAATTGCGTAAATCCCCTCGATATTCGTCTGATAATCCAAGGCGTTATTTACTACGATGGCATTTTTCTCGATTTCTAATCCCCAATGTGCAATCGGCCCTAATTTTGGCGTAAGTCCGAATAACGGAATGAAATAATCCGTTTTGATATTACGATGGGCACCGTTTTCATCAATATCGATGGATTCTAAATGTTCGGAACCATTCAAGCCTACAACTTCGGCTGGAGTTACCAAGTGGATTTTCCCTTTGTGTTTTAACTCCGTTACTTTTTCTACAGAGTCCAATGCCCCGCGGAATTCGTTTCTTCGGTGAATTAACGTAACCTCTTTCGCTACATCGGCAAGGAAAATACTCCAATCCAACGCCGAATCGCCACCACCGGCAATTACAACACGCTTGTGACGGAACTTTTCCGGATCTTTTATAAAATAATCTACGCCTTTATCTTCGTAAAATTCAATGTCTTCGATCAATGGTTTTCTCGGCTCGAAACTTCCCAAACCACCTGCAATGGCAACTGCTTTAGCTTTGTGTTCGGTTCCTTTATTGGTCGTTACGATGAATGTGCCGTCTTCCAGTTTTTGGATTTTCTCAGCAACTTCGCCCAAAGTAAATCCAGGCTGAAACTGCTTGATCTGTTCCATAAGATTGTGAACCAAGTCTCCCGCCAATACAGAAGGAAACCCTGGAATATCGAAAATAGGTTTTTTGGGATATAATTCAGTTAACTGTCCACCCGGTTGTGGCAGACCATCAATGATGTGACATTTCAGCTTTAAAAGTCCTGCTTCAAAAACGGCGAAAAGCCCCGTAGGACCTGCTCCGATGATAAGTATATCAGTTTCAATCATTTTTCAAAAGTTTATTGCATCTGTTCGTCATTCTAACTTATGTCAGAGCAACAAAGTTACAAGGTGGCAGCCTCACAAAACATGATTTATGTCAGTTCTGCGTGAGGAATGGGAGCGGCATCCTTTTTATTGAGGTTGTTCTCAAAACAACCCCGATAAAAAGATATATCGTCCCGATAGCGATCGGGAAGCCCGACCCTTGTGGTCACGCCCAAAAATCAGGCGATATTCACAACGGTTTCTATTTGTGGAGCATACTTTTTAATGGTAGTTTCCACACCCGCCTTTAAGGTCATCTGGTTGATTTTACAGGAAATGCATGCACCTTCCAAACGCACTTTTACGTGTTTCCCGTCTTCAATTTCCACAAGCGAAATATCACCTCCATCAGAATTTAAAAACGGACGAATTTCATCCAGTGCCTTTTCTACGGTAGACTTAAGTTCTTCTGTATTCATCATTTTAGATTGTTGGATTATTGGATTATTGGATCTTCAGACATCAATAGTTTTTCTAACTATCGACTGGTCTAAAAAACTAAAAATCTATTTTTTAACAGCAGAGCATCCTGCCATTGTTGTAATTTTAATTGCTTCGGTTGGCGGAAGGCTGTCATTTCTTTTTACCGTTTCAGACACCACACTTCTGGCCAATTCTTCGAACGCTGCCTGTACTACAGTAGCGGTCTGTAACGCTGCCGGACGACCGTAGTCACCAGCTTCACGAATACTTTGAACGATTGGCACTTCACCAAGGAAAGGCACGTTCAGGTCGGCCGCAAGATTTTTAGCACCTTCTTTTCCGAAGATGTAATACTTGTTTTCCGGTAATTCCTCCGGAGTGAAATAGGCCATATTTTCGATAATTCCCAAAACCGGCACGTTGATGCTTTCGTTCTGGAACATCGCCACTCCTTTTTTCGCATCGGCCAAAGCCACTGCCTGAGGCGTACTCACGACGACTGCCCCGGTAAGCGGCAAAGACTGCATGATGGATAAATGGATATCTCCTGTTCCCGGTGGTAAATCCACCAACATGAAGTCCAGTTCGCCCCAATCCGCATCAAAGATCATTTGGTTTAAGGCTTTGGAAGCCATAGGCCCTCTCCAGATAACGGCTTGATCAGGACTGGTAAAGAATCCGATGGAAAGCAATTCCACGCCGTAGCTGGTAATCGGTTTCATTTTTGATTTACCTTCCACCTGAACTGAAATCGGTTTTGATTTTTCAACATCGAACATGATAGGCATTGATGGCCCGTAAATATCGGCATCCAAAACACCAACCTTAAAGCCCATATTAGCTAAGGATACTGCTAAATTAGCCGTGATCGTAGATTTACCTACTCCTCCTTTTCCTGATGAAACGGCTATAATATTGCTGATACCCGGAATAGATTTCCCTTTGATTTCAGGTTTTTCCGGAGCCTCCACCTTGATGTTGACTTTTACTTTTGCTTTTTCGTATATCTTTTCGTGGATTACTTTGATGATGTCTACCTCAGCACGTTTTTTAATATGCAGGGCGGGAGTATTCAATACTAAATCAACTACTACTTCGTCTCCGAAAGTGATTACGTTTTGTACCGCTCCGCTTTCAACCATATTTTTTCCTTCTCCGGCAATGGAAATGGTTTCCAAAGCACTAAGAATTTCTTTTCTGTCTAATTTCATATTGTGTGAAAATGCTTTAAATCTTTCTTTTACAGCCCTTTATTAAGACTGATTTTAGATTGCAAAGATAACTTGAAAAGTTCAATAGAGAAAAGGCTAAACGCAAAAGTTTTGTGAATTTTTAAGATAATATTGAACTTCCGGTTGCCAGAAATGCTTTTCAAAATCGACTATCTGATTATTGACCACCTTAATTCCTTCGCTCTCCAACAATTGCTGCATTAGGTTTGTTCCTTCAAAATAATGTTTTCCGGTAAGCATCCCTTTCCGATTAACCACCCTGTGCGCGGGAATATCTTCTTTTAAATGGGATGCATTCATGGCCCAGCCTACCATCCTTGCCGAACGTGCTGTTCCAAGTGCTTTTGCAATAGCGCCGTAAGACGTAACTTTTCCGTAAGGGATTTGGCGGGCAACCGCGTAGACTCTCTCGAAAAAATTATCGTTATCCGAAGCCATTTTTAACTGCTTATGATTCTAAAAATTGTAAACAATGAAATGATGCCGGTCACCGTCCCGATGATGTAATTCCCGTTAACCATAAGAAATGAGGGTTTATCAGTCTCTTTTCTCTTAAAAAACAAGATGTAGAGATAGAACATTAAAAAAGAACCGGTTACCGAGCCCAAAACGAAAAGGGAGATATCCGACTGATTAAAGAAAAACCATCCTTTCCGGGAACACCAAATACTTATGACCACATGGTACGGAATGGGCAACAAATTGAGAAACGCCAGCAACATTCCTAAAAAAAAACGACTGGTTTTACTCCTCTTTTTAAGGGTTTGTTCTTCCTTTTTTTTCTTTTTACCTGCCCAGAAAAAGTAAATGGTCAATGCTGAAAAAATAAAAACCCCGACTTCCTGTAAAAGAACCACAATACCAGGATTCCTATCTATGAATTTAGCGAATAATACAGCGATATAGGTTTGAAAAAAAACCGTGACACTGGCGCCCAGCGCGAAAATCACAGCCCGGTTTCTTCCGTCTACAGCGCTAACTTTTGCCGCCGTCATATTGAGCAGTCCCGGAGGAGCCACACCTACTGACGCTGCGGTAAAACCGATTATTAGCGGCAAAAAATAATTCATTATTTGATTTTGAATTGGATGTACGTAATCGGTTTATCCTGCTCCAAGTACTGGCTCTCATAGAATGTCTGAATCGCCGTAACCACTTCAGGCGCTCCTTCGTTTTTATACACGTTATGATTCGCATAAATCACTTCGTGCCCTTCTCCGTGAAGCAACCCAAGCGTATACCCGTGCATGAACTCGCTGTCCGTTTTCAAATTCATCAATCCGTCATGCTTTAAAATCTTCTTGTAACGTTGCAGGAACTCGGAATTCGTCATTCTGTGCTTTGTACGTTTGTATTTTATCTGCGGATCCGGGAAAGTAATCCAGATTTCATCTACTTCTCCTTCAGCAAAACAATTTTCTATCAATTCAATTTGAGTACGCAAAAAGGCTACATTGTGCATATCGCTTTCTACAGCAGTTTTTGCACCGCGCCAGAATCGGGCTCCTTTGATATCTATACCGATAAAATTCTTTTCGGGATAGCGATTTGCCAAACCAACCGAATATTCTCCCTTACCACATCCTAATTCCAAAACCAGTGGATGGTCATTTTTAAAAAACTCCTTGTTCCACTTGCCTTTCAACGGAAATGTATCATTTATTACTTCTTCTCTTGTTGGTTGGAAAACATTATTGAATGTAGCGTTTTCCTTAAATCTTTTTAATTTATTTTTACTTCCCACGACTTGATTTAAAATTTTTGTAAATTTAAGGAAATATACCGCAATAAAAATAGTTTTACCTTGCAGTATTATTTTGCGGCCAAAGATAAGCAATCCATTTAAAAGAATTGGTTATTAAACAGTTAAGCAGCTTTGTTGTCAACATTTAGCAAAAATGAACAAAAGAAGAATTTTAGTAGCACCTTTAAATTGGGGCTTAGGTCACGCCACACGCTGCATTCCGATTATTCAAGCCTTGGAAAACAACGGCTTCGAACCCCTGCTTGCTTCTGACGGGATTGCCCTGGCGCTATTAAAAAAAGAATTCCCGCACCTTACTGCATTGGAACTTCCTTCTTATAAAATTCAGTACGCCCAAAATGAAGCCTATTTCAAATGGAAACTGATTCAGCAAATCCCAAATATGGTCAAAGCTGTTCGTCATGAACGGAAAACCGTTGAAAAATGGATTCAGCAATTTGACATCTCCGGAATTATTTCGGACAACCGCTTAGGGGTTCATTCCAAAAAAACACCTTCGGTTTTCATTACCCATCAGTTGAATGTCTTAACCGGAAACACATCGTGGTTTACAACTAAAATACACCATTTCTTTATCCGAAAATTTGATATTTGCTGGGTTCCCGATGTAGCCAGAAAACCAAATTTATCAGGAAGACTGGGGCATTTAAAAGAAACAACTCTCAACCTGAAATACATTGGCCCATTGAGTCGTTTTCACAAGAAAGACCTTGAAGAAATCTACGACCTGATGGTTATTTTATCAGGACCCGAACCTCAACGAACTTTGCTGGAAGAAAAACTGCGGTTGGAATTAAAAAACTACAATGGCAATATTCTTTTCATTCAGGGTGTAATCGAAGAAGAACAAAAAAGCAGCAAACGCTTTAATCTGACCTGTTATAATTTCATGGGTTCCACCGAACTGGAAACGGCATTCAACCAAAGCAAAATGGTATTATCCCGTTCAGGTTATACTACTATTATGGATTTGGCAAAATTGGGCAAAAAAGCGTTTTTCATCCCTACACCAGGACAGTACGAACAGGAATATCTGGCGAAAAAACTCAAAAAGAAGGGAATAGTTCCTTCTTCAAAACAAAGTGATTTCAAAATAGAACATTTACTTCAGACAGATATTTATCAGGGATTGAAAAATATTGCAGATGAGGAGCCTGACTGGGAAGAATTATTTAGCCTTTTCTAAGGTGAACGAAAACTCGGAGCCAAAACCATATTTGCTCTCCACATAAATCTTCTCGTGATGTGCCTCGATAATATGTTTCACGATGGAAAGTCCTAATCCTGATCCGCCTTCCGAACGGGAGCCACTTTTGTCTACTCGAAAAAAACGCTCGAACAGTCTGGGAACATTGTGACTCTCTATCCCTTCTCCGTTATCGGTCACCCGGACAATCACCTTGTTATTGGTTAAATTCTCGATACTGACTTCCGTCGTACCTTTTTCTTTTCCGTACTTAACCGAATTCATAATCAGATTGGTCAGTACCTGTTCTATTTTTTCCTGATCGGCACGCACATAAATTGGCTTGGTGTATTTCATGTCGAACATGAGCATTATGTTTTTCTCGTCTGCTTTCATTTCCAACAGATCAAAAACATTCTGAACCACATCCACTATATTGAATTTGGAATAATTCAGATTCTGGTCGCCGGTTTCCAGTTTGGAAATCATGTCAAGGTCTTTAACTATATTAATCAGACGCTCTACGCCTTTTTCGGCACGTTCCAGATACTTTTTACGAATGGACTTGTCGTTCATGGCTCCGTCAAGCAGCGTTGACAGATAGCCCTGCACGGTAAACAATGGGGTTTTCAGTTCGTGAGAGACGTTCCCAAGAAATTCCCTACGGTATTCCTCACGAACTTTCAACATTTCTATTTCGATTTTTTTCTCCCGGGCGAACTTCTGAACATCAAGAGTCAACGTTGCCATATCGGTTGTAATTGGCTGGTTGCGCAACGTCGTGGAATCCAGAAGCGATACGTCATCGTAGATTTTCTTAACGCGTTTATAGATGAATTTCTCCACGCGGAATTGCAATACAAAAAAAGAAAAAAGAAAAATGGCAATAGTAAATACCGCCAGAAAGGGATAATTGATTTCAAGAAAAAAATACAGCAAAATAGCAACAAACCCTGTTGCAAACAACGTGATATAAAATGCAGATTTTACGGCAAATTTGTATGATTTCTTAAAGCTTATACTCATTTACAGCTCCAGCTTGTAGCCTACTCCTTTAATAGTTTTGAACAAATCGTCTCCGATTTTTTCTCTTAATTTTCTAATATGAACATCGATCGTCCTTCCACCCACAACCACTTCATTACCCCAGACTTTATCCAGAATTTCTTCTCGTTTGAAAACTTTCCCCGGTTTGGTAGCCAAAAGATAAAACAATTCAAACTCTTTTCTCGGCAGGATGATTTCCTTACCTGCGCTGATGATTTTGTATTCTTCGCGGTTGATTTCAATCTCCCCTACACGAAGCACATCACTTTTTGTATCTTCATCCTTAAGTCGGCGCAACAACGCTTTTACTTTGCTTACCAGTAATTTTGGCTTGATCGGCTTTGCAATATAATCATCGGCACCGGCATCAAAACCGGCTACTTGTGAATAATCTTCGTTACGGGCCGTTAAAAACGTTATGATAACATCAGCCAATTCAGGAATTTTTCGAATATTTTCACAGGCTTCCATCCCATCCATTTCCGGCATCATTACATCCATAATAATAAGTTGCGGAAGTTCTTTTTTGGCTTTGGCTATAGCTTCTTTACCGTTGTTTGCCGTTACCACCTGATATCCCTCTTGGTTTAAATTATAACCTACGATTTCCAAAATATCCGGTTCGTCATCAACCAATAAAATCTTTATGTCTTTCTTTTTCATAAATGGACACTATTATGTGTTTTCGGGATGTAAAGGTAAAGATAATACAAAACGATTAATCTTACATCCCCTGACTTAACGATTATTTAATGTAGTAACAATTTGATAACAGGACACAAACAAAAGCATAACAAGCCTATAACCTCAAATTAACGCATCAGGAGTTCCTTTGCCGAAAAATTAAACAACACGAAAATGAAACTTAACTTTTTAGTAACTACCCTTTTATTTACGGTTTTTGCATTTGCACAAAAAGGAACGGTTACAGGCAGCATTACGGACAAGGAAATGAATAATGAAGCACTTCCTTTTGCTACCGTAATGATTAAAGGAACAACCAATGGCGTTAACACAGACGAACAAGGACATTATTCGATTTCCGTTTCTGAAGGTAACCACGTCTTGCTTATTTCTTTCCTAGGTTATGAAAGTGCGGAAATTCCATTCACAATTAAAAGCGGTGAAACAAAAACAATAAACCAGGCCTTGGGCGCCAAAGGAGTCGAACTTCAGGATGTGGTCATTAAGGTTGACCAGAATCGGGAGAAAGAAACCGCACTTTTAGTGGAACAGAAAAAAGCGGTTGAAATCAAACAATCCATCGGAGCTCAGGAACTTTCCAGAAAAGGAGTGAGCGATGTAGAAGAAGGACTTACCAAGATGACCGGGATTTCTAAAGTAGGTTCAAGAGGTTTGTTTGTTCGCGGATTGGAAGACCGATACAACAATTTACTGATCAACAATTTAGCGGTACCTTCAAACAACCCATTCAAGAAGATCATACCGTTGGATTTAATCCCGACGGATGTGGTAAGCGTGATTGAAACATTCAAAACATTCAATCCTAATATTTACGGAGACTTTGCGGGAGCTACTTTTAATATTGCCACTTCCAAAGCAAACAACAGTATTACGAAATTATCCTTGGGAGCTGGCTTGGCAACCAACAACAACCTGAGAAATTTTTACATAACAAGTGATGCTGACAACGCAAAAGGATTTTTCGGTTTAACCGGAAACGACAGAGCTTTGCCTTCCGAATTTAGCGACAATCCTTTTCCGCCGGCAACGATTAGTGGCCAGAAAGCCGTCGATGCATTCAAAACCGGATTTGAGATTAAAAAAACCAAAAGTCCGTTAAATACCAGTGTCGGAATTTTGCATGCTGAGAAATTCAATCTGAAAAACAGCAATAAGATAAGCTACCTTTTATCTTTGAATTTCGACAACTCTTTCCAGTACAGGACAGGGGTTGACAGAACGCTAAACCAAGGCGACCTGATTCAGTATTCAAACAACTTTACGACCACGACTTATAATTACAAAACTAATTTCTCATCAATTTTAGGATTGAATTATTCTTCCGAAAGACTGAATTTATCAACAAACGTATTGTACCTTAAAACTTCAGAAAACCTGATTCAGGATCAGTTGGGATATCAGAATGCGCAACAGGATGTTAACGATTATCTGATCCGTACCAATCAATTGGATGAAACCAATTTTTTAAACGGTCAGCTATTTGGGGATTATGCCTTAACTTCAGACAAAAACCATTTGGTAAAAATGGGTGTTTCCTTAGCTAAAACAGCTTATGACCAGCCCGACAGAAATTCATATACTGGACATCAACTAGCCGAAGACAATGTATTGGTAAGTTACGGCGGGAACAATTTCCTGAGACAGTATTTAGATGTTAAAAACGACGTATTCAGTTCGGCTTTCCTTGAATACAACTTTAAATTCGGAAAAGAACACAAGTTGTCTGTCGGATACAACGGAAACACCAATAGCACCGAATCTTCCTATAGATTTATCCAGACCATCTCCCCCAACAATATCATATTTAATTTAAATCCGTTTACAGTCAACGAGCAGATTAAAACCGATTTATTAAACAACGTAATTTCGTATCAGGAGTCCAGTAATGCCAACTGGAAAGCAAAATTAGAGGAGAACAACAATGCCGGTTATGCTAACCTGTTTTACAAATTCTCAGAGAAATTCGATGTTAATGCCGGTTTCAGAGCTGAAAATTATGACCGCACAACCAAATACAAAGGCATTGGTTCATTCGACCAACCTTACATCACTGTAAATACAAACAAAATGTATTTTTTACCATCGGTTAACGCTAAATATGGTCTTAATGAAAATATGAACCTTCGTTTTGCAGCATCTCAAACGTACTCAAAACCGGTTATTCTGGAATCATACCCGTTACAGCTTGTTAACCCGGACAATACGGTTTTCCAAGGAAATCCATACTTGGTTAACAGTGACAACACCAATATTGATTTAAAATTCGAAATGTTCCCAACATCCAAAGAAATGTTTGCCGTAGGTCTATTTGGAAAAAATATCAAAAATCCTATCGAACGTTCTTACTTAACGAGCCCAGGCTCTACCATTACAACGTTCCTGAATTCCGAAAATGCAAAACTATACGGATTGGAAGCCGAATTCATATTAGACCTTCAAAGGGTATCATCTACATTCAAAGATCTTTCATGGGGATTCAACACTTCCTTGATGCATACGAAAGTAACGGTATCTGACGTAGTAACAAGTCCAAACGGAAACCCGATAGTTAATATCGAGACACACAAAGACCGTGAATTACAGGGAGCATCGAAATGGCTTATCAATTCTGATTTAAAATACCAGTTCAACATGAGCAACACCTGGACCAATACTCTTTCAGTAGTTTATTCTGTTTTCGGAAAACGTATTTACAGTGTGGGTACGACTGGTCTGGATCATATTTATGAATTACCGGTGAGCCGATTGGATCTCGTATTGAACAGTAAATTATCCAAACATTTCGATTTAAAATTATCGGCAGACAACATTCTGAACCCTCAAACAAAATTTGAATTGGGAAGAGAAAATACAAGCACCTTCAATGAAGCTTCGTACTTGATGAGAAATTTCAAAAAAGGAGTAGGATTCTCATTCAACCTTGGATACACTTTTTAAATCATACTGTATCACAAGTAAATAACTAAAAAGCAACGGTATCCGTTGCTTTTTTTGGTTACAATTACATAATCCCGATAACTTTTACTTTACCTAAAGTTGAAATTCCTTTAATGATAAGTTGATATTTACTTAACCACTCGTTTTCAAAATTAAAACACCTTTGTATCAACGAATTAAACTAAAAAACAACAAGAAACAAAAAACAAAAACAATGAAAAAATTAGTATTAAGCCTAGCTATTTTAGGCGCTCTATTCACAGGTTGTTCAAAAGACGATGAGGAGAACAACAGCACTCCAGCTACTCCAAAAGAAGGCGAAATCAGCGGAGACATCACAGCAAACACTTCTTACGAATATGGAAATTACACTTTAAAAGGAATCGTAAGAGTAAAACCAGGAGCAACATTAAAAATTGCTGCAGGAAGCACTGTAACATGTAACAAGATTAATGGCGACAACGCTTTAGTTGTTGAAAACGGTGGAAAATTAATCATCGATGGTACAGAATCATCTCCTGTTATCTTTACAGAAAATTCTAAAATCCCTGGTTCTTGGGGAGGAATTATCATGTATGGAGATGCTCCGGTGAAAGTTTTAGGAGGTGGAAATACTTCCATGTCAGAAGACGGTTTATCATTACCCTACGGAGGAAGCAACGCAGCACATAACGGAGGTTCGTTGAAATATGTTCGTGTGGAATATGCAGGAAAAAAATTAGCTGACGGAACAAAAGAATTAAACGGGTTTTCATTCTATTCAGTTGGTTCCGGAACTGTTCTTGATCACTTAGTATCTTATATGGGTGCTGACGATGGTTTCGAATTTTACGGAGGAACAGTAAGTTTGAAAAACGCTATTTCTTACGGAAATTATGATGATTCATTCGACTGGCAAGACGGATGGCAAGGTCAGGACAATATCAACTGGTTTGCTTACCAAGTAAACAAAGGTAACTTTGGTATTGAAATCGAAGCTTCTGCAAACAACAACGACTTTTATCCAAAATTCACTAACGTAACCTTGAAAAGAGCTGTAGGATGTACTCCGGAGTCTGCAGGTGACGTTCAAGTTGATGCTATCCAGTTCAAAAAAGAAGGTAACGGAGACTTTACAAATGTGGTTATCGACGGATATGGTTCTTACACAGAAGGCACTACAACTTACCAGGGTGCAGCTATTAAAATCCAAGATGCGAATACAAACAACAATCAGGTTAATGGTTCAAAAATTAAACTGACTGGCGTTAAAATAACTAACACAGCACAAGATATTGCGGGTGCAACACCTTCGATGACAGTAGCATTCCCTGCAGGTAAATTCACTACGAGTGCCGCTTCAACAGGAGCTTCCTTAGCCCCTGGAACATGGTCTACAGTTAGTGGAAACAGTTTACTTCAATAAACAAAGATTTAAAAACAGTCAAAAAACGCTCTTAATCGATTAAGGGCGTTTTTTTGGCATATGTTTTGAAAATAATTTTATATCTTTACACTAAATTAATCAGTTCACATGAAAAGAAATTACTTTTATATTATCCTTCTTTCTGCCTTTTTATTTTCCGCGTCAGCCATGGCTCAGGATAATAAGAATGCTTCCGTGAACAAAACCCAAGAAAGCACAATTGAAGGTTTAAGTATTTATCCTAACCCAACTACTGGTGACAAGATTTACATTGTCTCTAAATTATCATTGGATAAAGAAATTGAAATTTTCGATGTCCTTGGGAAAAGAATACTTCAAACTACAATTAGTTCTAAAGAACTAAACATAGGCAACCTTAATGCAGGTGTTTACATCATCAAAATCAAAGAAGGCGAAGCTTCAGCTACAAGAAAACTGATTGTTAAGTAATCGCTACGTAATCCCCTTTTTTCTTAATTTTAATTTCACGCAGAAAAGTTTTACAATCTACAAATCATTGTTATATTTGCTGACTAATTTTAACCATTTAGTTACAAATGAAACAAATCTACATGTTGATTGTGATATTTTTTATCACTTTGTCCTCTCAGGCACAAGTTGTAATCTCTCAGGTATTTGGAGGCGGAGGAAGTACTTCCAGCCCAACCTACAAGTACGATTTTATTGAAATCTTTAATCGAGGAACAGCACCCCAAAACTTGAAAGACTGGTCCATACAATACTCGGCCGATGTCGGAACTTCTTCTTGGAAAGTAACTAATTTGACCGACTTTACCTTACAACCTGGGCAATATTATTTAATCAAACAAAATTCAAGTTCTACCTCTAACGCACCGGACTTACCCGCTCCGGACGCCACCGGAAACATTAATATGAGTCAAGGCAATGGAAAAGTTGCGTTGGTAAACTCCATCACTGCTTTAACCGGAGCCAATCCAACTTCAACTTCTATAATAGATTTGGTAGGTTACGGCACAACCCCTAACGGATACGAAGGCTCCGGCCCAACCGGGACAGCTCTAACGATCACAACATCCTTTCAAAGAGTAGACGGCGGCTGCACAGACACCAACAGTAACCCTAATGATTTTGCCATAACAACACCTGCTGCCAGAAACTCAGCATCACCATTCAATGTGTGCCCAACTGCGCCAGCTTCTCCGTCTTTAACTATAAATTCTCCTGCTAACACGGCGGTCTTCTCCCCTGAAACAACAAGCGTTACTGTTGCGATGACCGTAAGCAATTTCAACGTGGCAAACGGCACAGGCGATGGACACATCCACTACACTATCAATGGTGGTGGCGTAGTTATGAAATATGACACCGCTCCAATTGCAATCCCTACTACTCCAGGAAACACTTACACCGTTTATATGGAATTGGTTGACAACTCTCACAACCCTATTTCCCCGGCAGTTAACAAAACAGTTACTTTCTCAGTAGCAGCCTATAATGTAGTTGCTAATTTAGCTGAATTAAGAGCCGATGTTATCGCTAATGGAGAAGGAAAATACTACCAAATCAACAGCAACCCCGTAGTGACTTACAAACGAACTACGAGAAACCAAAAATACATCCAAGATACAACAGCAGCTATCCTAATTGATGACAGCGCGGGAATCTTGGCTGGCCCAATAGCTATAGGCGATGCAGTATCAACCCTGAAAGGAAAAGCAACTTTATACTTCGGTACATTAGAACTAATCCCTACATCGAGTGCTTCTATAGCTTCTTCAGGAAACACAGTAGTTCCTCAAGTAGTGACCGCTGCAACTATCTCAGCTAATCTTGAAGCATACGAAAGCGAATTGGTTCAAATTAATGGAGTTTCCTTCACAACAGCTGACGGTACAGCAACTTTTACCACTTCCAACAGCTACATACTTGATGACGGAAGCAACATCACTTTCAGAACGCTTTTCTCCGAAGCTGATTATATCGGACAAGTTATCCCTTCAGGGCCAAGAAATTTAGTTGCCTTGGTTACTGATTTTAATGGTGCAGCCCAAGTAACAGCCAGAGCAATGAGCGACGTAACATTATCAACTGTTGGTTTTGACGCTATTGCAGGCTTACAGGTACACCCTAACCCGGTTAAAGACGGAAACTTATTTATATCATCAACTTCCGGATTAGAAAAATCAGTTGTAGTTTATGATATTCTTGGAAAACAAGTTTTAGCAAACAATGCGGTTAACAACATCTTTAATGTTTCTTCATTAAACAGCGGCGTTTATATCATTAAAATCACAGAAGAAGGAAAAACGGCGACCAGAAAATTGGTTATCAAATAGTTTTTTTTCCTAAAACAAAGAAAGCATCAGCGAAAGTTGGTGCTTTTTTATTTTTGTACATTTGCCTTATGCTATCAACGTCAGACATTTTTCACATCGCTTCCAAAAAAGAGTTTGAGAAAATCACACTCAAGGTGTTCCGTTATCAATACGACAACAATCCGGTGTACAAGAATTTTTGCAACCTCTTAAAGAAGGATAAGTCAAACGTAAAATCGATACAGGAAATTCCTTTTTTACCCATACAGTTTTTTAAGTCGCATGATGTGGTAAGTTCCTCCGAACCGGTACAAACAATATTTACCAGCAGCGGAACAACAGGAACAATCACCAGCCGCCATATGGTCACCGATTTGAATTTTTACGAACAGAGTTTCCGATCAGGTTTTTCCCAATTTTACGGTAATATTGAAGATTATGTGGTTTTGGCACTACTCCCTTCCTATTTGGAACGTGAAGGATCCTCTTTAATTTACATGGCAAAAGATCTGATTGAAGGCTCCAACCAACCCGACAGCGGCTTTTACCTGCATAATTACGACGAACTGATTCAAAAGTTAACCCAATTAGACCAATCGGGACAAAACATGATTTTAATTGGTGTTACCTATGCTTTACTGGATTTGATTGAAAAACAAAACTTTCAGCTAAAAAATACCATCATCATGGAAACCGGAGGCATGAAAGGAAAGCGAAAAGAAATCATCCGGGAAGAATTGCACGATATCCTTTGCAAAGGTTTCGGCGTATCCAAAATCCATTCGGAATACGGTATGACCGAACTACTTTCCCAAGCTTATTCCTTGGGAGACGGCATTTTCGAATGTCCTCCCTGGATGGAAATCCTTATCCGTGATACCGAAGACGCCCTGTCTTATGTAGCGGAAGGAAAAACAGGCGGCATCAATGTGATTGACCTGGCCAATATCAATTCGTGTTCGTTTATCGCCACTCAGGATCTGGGGAAAAAATATCCCAACCATTCTTTCGAAGTACTGGGTCGTTTTGACAATTCCGATATCCGTGGATGCAATCTGATGGTTATCTAATTAACCCTAAACTTTTAGAGCACAAAAAAACCTGCAAAATTTAAGATCCTGCAGGTCAATATTTGTTCTTAAAATGATTATTTCACTTTAATCACGTAGTAATTTTTCTTCCCTTTTTGCAAAAGTAAAAACTTTTCATTGATCAGATCCTCAGGCGAAATCATATAACTTTCCCCTACTTTTTCCTTATTTAGAGAAACTGCATTTTGCTTTAATTCCCTTCTGGCATCACTATTAGAAGCAAGAAAATTAGTTTTGGCAGCTAGGGCTGCAATCATATCCAAACCGGCTTCAACATCAGCCATTGTAACCTCTGCTTGCGGTACGCCTTCAAAAACCTCTAAAAAAGTCTTTTCATCCAACTTTTTTAATTCTTCCATACTCGGACTGAAAAATGCGTTGGAAGCTGCAATAGCATTATCCAGATCTTCTTTGGAATGTACCATAACTGTGATTTCATCCGCCAATCGCTTCTGCAAAACTCTCAAATGTGGCGCTTCATTATGTTCAGCGATTAATTTTTCGATTGTTTCTTTATCCAAAAAAGTAAAAATCTTAATGTATTTCTCAGCATCCACATCCGATGTGTTCAACCAGTATTGGTAGAATTTATAAGGCGAAGTCCTGTTAGCATCCAACCAGATATTTCCTCCTTCGGATTTTCCGAATTTGGTCCCGTCTGCTTTTGTAATTAGCGGACAAGTAAGCGCATAAGCCTTTCCACCTTCCATACGACGCACCAATTCCGTTCCGGTCGTGATATTACCCCATTGGTCACTACCTCCCATCTGCAAGGTACATTGTTTTGCTCTGTATAAATGCAAAAAGTCAAATCCCTGCACCAATTGATAGGTAAACTCCGTAAACGACATTCCTTCTGAGGTTTCGCCCGTTAAACGCTTCTTCACCGAATCTTTGGCCATCATATAATTTACCGTAATGTGCTTACCTACATCACGAATAAAATCAAGGAATGAAAACTCTTTCATCCAGTCATAGTTATTCACCAGTTCAGCAGCATTTGGCTCATTCGATGTGAAATCTAAAAATCGCGCTAACTGACCTTTAATTGCCTCCTGATTGTGTCGCAAACTGGTTTCATCCAACAAATTTCGCTCACTGGATTTACCTGACGGATCGCCAATCATTCCCGTAGCACCTCCTACAAGAGCTAGAGGCTTGTGACCGCTCAACTGAAAATGTCTCAGCATCATCACACCCACCAAGTGTCCTATATGCAATGAATCCGCTGTTGGATCGATACCCACATACGCAACACGCATCTGCTCCATCAAATGTTCTTCCGTGCCTGGCATTACGTCGTGGAGCATTCCTCTCCAAGTCACTTCTTCAATAAAATTTTTCATCTGTATACTCAATTTACTTTTGTCGCTTCGGCCATTTCAGCCTTGTGTGCACAAAGATAAAATTTATTGTTGATTCGATTATTTGTTTGTCCGGTTAATCGAAAAAAATTCGTAATTCATAATTCATAATTCGTAATTTCGCCATATGATATTAGTCACCGGCGGAACAGGACTAGTAGGCGCCCACCTCCTACTTCAGTTACTTCATGAAAATGAAGCCATTCGTGCTATTTATCGCAGTTCTTCTTCCATCGAAAAAACAAAAAATCTTTTCGACATCGAAAACAAATCGGATCTATTCGAAAAAATAGAATGGATTGAGGCAGACATTACTAATGTTCCCACACTGGAAAAGGCTTTCGAAAACGTTAATCAGGTGTATCATTGTGCCGCTCTCATTTCCTTTGACTCCAAAGATGAAGAGCAACTCCGCAAAATCAACATCGAAGGAACCGCCAATGTGGTGAACTGCTGCATCGATTTCAAGGTAAAGAAACTCTGTCACGTCAGTTCCATAGCAGCTTTGGGTGATGCCAGAGAAAACGAAAAAATCATTACCGAAGAAACCGAATGGAATCCAGAAAAAAATCATGGTGATTATGCCCTTACAAAATACGGCGCGGAAACTGAAGTCTGGAGAGGATCCCAGGAAGGACTTGACGTAGTGGTGGTAAATCCGGGCGTAATTTTCGGAAAAGGATTTGGTGATGCAGGAAGCGGCGAATTATTACAAAAGATCAGTAACGGATTTCCTTTTTACACCAAAGGTTCAACAGGAATTACTGCTGTGGATGATGTTGTAAAAATCATGATTCAATTGATGAAAACCGATGTTAGCGGCGAACGTTTCACCATCGTATCAGAAAATATAATCCTGCAAAACCTGTTAAATGACATTGCCGACAATATGCAGAAAAAAAGGCCTTACATTTACGCAAGACCTTTTATGACTTCTATTTACTGGCGAATGGACTGGTTATTTTCTAAGACATTCCTTAAAAAAAGGAGCTTTACAAAAGCCACTGCCAAATCATCCCATTCCACCGAAATTTACGACAATTCAAAAGTAATCAGTCAACTTGGACATTCATTTCAACCAATGAAAACTTATTTGACTACTGTATGCGAGGCATATCTTCCTCGTTAGACAATTCTTTACCGGTTTTTTCACCCATCTGTTCTCTAACCGTTTTTTTATTTGCCTCTATTTTTTCAGCTACTTTCTTAAACAATTTTTGGTAATTGTGCGGATCAGCAGCATAATAGCGATCATTTTTTGCAAACGTTAAACTATCGATACTATACTTCTTATAAATCAGCTCGTTTATCTTGATATTATTTTCAGAGAAGGCATGCGAATTTAGGTTTTCTGCCGATTGAAGCACGTTCAGATCATATAAAATATCAACCATAACCTCTTCACTCAAAAGGTTATCCGGTTTTTCCACTGCGCTGTCATTACAACTGAAAACAACCAGAAAAAGAAACAGAAATGCTATTTTTCTCATATTATCTTTCAAATAATAAACGCTGTCCAAAACAGCCATCTTTTACTTTAGCATTGGTATAAACCAATTGCCCGTTAACAAAAGTATGCGAAATCCTGGATTTAAAATTAACCCCTTCAAAAGGCGACCATCCGCATTTATACAAAGTATTTCCTTTATTTACATTCCAAGGATGGGCTGTGTTTACGATAGCTAAATCAGCATAATATCCTTCACGGATAAAACCTCTTTTTTCGATTTTGAAAATTTTAGCCGGGTTGTGCGCCATTTTCTCTACAATTTTCTCTACCGAAATTTTACCTTGCAAGTGTGCTTCAAACATAGCCACCACTGCATGCTGTACTAAAGGTCCGCCCGATGGCGCGCTGGTATATGGATTCTGCTTTTCCTCCAATGTATGAGGTGCATGATCGGTTGCGATTACATCGATTCGGTCGTCCAGCAACGCTTTCCAAAGTCCGTCTTTATCCGCTTGTGTCTTCACGGCCGGATTCCATTTAATCAACGTACCTTTCTTATCGTAATCCGCATCGGTAAACCAAAGATGATGCACACAAACTTCTGCCGTAATCTTTTTATCCTCCAACGGAATCTTATTGGTAAACAAGTCCGTTTCTTTAGCCGTCGAAACGTGGAAAATATGTAAACGAGCACCTGTTTTCTTAGCCAATTCAATCGCTTTTGAAGATGACAGGTAACATGCTTCCTCACTGCGAATCAAGTGATGAAACTTCATCGGGATATTATCCCCATATTCTTCTTTATAGTGCTCTAAATTAGCTTTAATGGTGGCTTCATCTTCACAATGCACAGCAATCAGCATAGGTGTACTCGAAAAGATTTTTTCCAATACTTCTTCATTGTCCACCAACATATTTCCGGTTGACGAACCTAAGAAAAGTTTAATTCCGGCTACATTTCTCGGATTAGTTTTTAAAACCTCTTCAAGATTATCATTGGTTCCACCCATCATAAACGAATAATTGGCATAGGAACTTTGAGAAGCAATCTCATATTTCTGCTCCAACAACTCCTGCGTAACCGCATTGGGAACTGTGTTTGGCTGTTCAATAAATGAAGTTATCCCTCCTGCAACCGCTGCACGCGATTCAGAGGCAATAGTACCCTTGTGCGTTAATCCAGGTTCACGAAAATGCACCTGATCATCAATAGCTCCAGGAATCAGATAGTTTCCTTCGGCATCAATAACCTGGGAAACAGAAGGTTTGTGACTGATACGATGTGCTATTTCTTTAATGAATTCACCTTCAATAAGCACATCGCCTTCAAAAATTACTCCTTCATTGACAATCTTTGCGTTTTTAATTAATGTAGAATTCATGCTTTTTATAATCTGTTGAATAATTTTCTGATTCGTAAAGTAATAACACCAAATATAGCCTCCTTAATGATGGCGTTACTCATTTTGGAATGACCTTTTGTCCGATCGGTAAAAATAATCGGCACTTCGACAATTTTGAATTTATTGATGAACGTTCTGTATTTCATTTCGATCTGGAAAGCATATCCGATAAACGAAATTTTATCCAGATTAATGGTTTCCAGCACTTTTCGCCTGTAACATACGAAACCAGCCGTGGCATCATGAATGCGCATTCCCATAATAAAATCAACATATGCGGATGCAAAATAAGACATCAAAACACGGTTTAGCGGCCAATTCACAACATTTACCCCAGTCACATAACGAGAGCCAATAGACAAATCTGCCCCATTCATGCACGCCTCATGCAAACGCTCCAAATCTTTAGGATTGTGTGAGAAGTCAGCATCCATTTCAAAAACATAATCGAAGCCTTTCTCCAGTGCCCATTTAAATCCGTGCACATAAGCCGTTCCCAAACCTGCCTTTTTTGCTCTTTTTTCGATATGAAGTCGATCAGGAAATTGCTCCTGTAGTTCCTCTACCTTCGAAGCCGTGCCGTCGGGTGAGTTATCGTCTACAATCAAAACATGAAAAGGGGTAGCTAAAGAAAACACAGCGCGCACAATGGCTTCCACATTTTCAATTTCGTTATAAGTAGGGATAATGACTACGCCTGAGTTCATTTTAGCTAAATTTACGTGCAAAAATACATTATTTCTATATCCGTATTCATAATAAAATTATAATAAATTAATCATCTGCCACAAAATTATTTTTCATTTCGAAAGCCGAATCAAAACAAAGTCTTCTCTTTTCTGAAAGTCAAAATCACAGCATGTGTGTTTCACGACAAAAATTAGTATTTTTACAACCGCTATGATGGATTTACTACTTAACGAAAGAGCAATTGAAAGCAAAGACTGGGCAACTGTATTGTTTGTCCTGTGTTTTACCATACTTGCCATTAACCGCACTGTTTTTGAGGTTCGTTTTACCGAATTTATCAAAATTGCCATTTCGGATAAGTATCTAAAAATATACAAAGACAGCGGAAACATGAACAGTTGGTTTACCATCTCTATGTTTATTGTTCAACTGATTTCGTTTGCTTTTCTGATTCAGATAACGCTGAGTTATTTCGGGCTGACAACAAAGTACAATTGGATTACTTACATCCAGGCCATCACATTGTTAGGGGTTTTTATACTCTCTAAATACCTGATCGAAAAAATTATTGCCACCACCTTCAACATTGAAGAATTCAATGAACAGTTTAATTTACAAAAAGTTAATTACCGAACCTACATCGGTCTTTTAGTTTTACCTGTTAATGTACTGCTTTTTTACAATGATTTTTTGTCAAAAACATTACTTCTCACCATAATTTCAATCATTTTGATAATTAACGTGATCACATACTTCTTTTCATTAAAGAATTATCAAAACTTAATCCTTAGCAAGTTCTTCTATTTTATTTTGTATCTTTGCGCACTTGAAATAGCGCCCTATTATTTCATGTATTATTGGTTTACAAAAAGTTAGAATAATTGATTTTATTTAGATTATGAAAGTGAAAACTATCTTGGTTTCTCAACCAGAGCCTAAAGTGGAGAATTCACCTTATTTTGAGCTTCAGCAAAAACTGAAAATCAAAGTTGACTTCAGGCCTTTTATTCACGTAGAGGGCGTTCCGGCCAAAGAAGTTCGAGCACAGAAGATCGACTTACACAACTTTACTGCAATTATCTTAACCAGTAAGAACTCTGTTGATCATTTCTTCAGAGTTGCTGAAGAGATGCGCTACAAAGTACCGGAAGACTTAAAGTATTTCTGCCAATCCGAAGCTATCGCTTTCTATCTACAGAAATATGTGGTATACCGCAAGCGTAAAATCTATGTGGGTCAGAAAGACTTTGTTGATTTGTCACCACTTATCAAAAAATACAAAGACGAGAAATTCCTTTTACCTTCTTCCGATCAATTGAATGCGGATGTCCCGCAAACATTAAACGCGTTGAAAGTAAACTGGGTACCGGGAACATTCTACAGAACCGTAATGAGCGATCTTTCGGATCTTAAAGATGTTTATTATGATGTTTTGGCTTTCTTCAGCCCAACAGGAATCAAATCGTTGTTTAAAAACTTCCCTGATTTCGTACAGAACAACACGCGAATCGCGGTATTTGGAAGCACTACTCAAAAAGAAGCTTTAGATCACGGCTTAAGAGTAGACATCATGGCTCCAACACCTGAAACACCGTCCATGACAATGGCTTTAGAAAAATATATCGTCAAAGCTAATAAAGAATCTAAGGATAAATAATATTACTACTTTATTCAAATTAAAAAGCAGCTGAATAGCTGCTTTTTTTTTCATCCCACAAATCCAAATCTTTAAAATACTAAAAAACAAAACCCCAACCTTGCGGTTGGGGTTATATATATAATTACAATTGTATTATAATTGAGGACCTGCCTTAACAAGGTTTTTACCTTCTTCGTTATCTGTATACTGAACGAAGTTGCTGATAAATCTACCCGCTAAATCAGTAGCTTTTTCAGCCCATTCAGAAGCATTAGCATACGTGTTTCTTGGATCAAGAATTCCTGTATCAACTCCTTCCAAAGCCGTTGGCACTTCCAAATTGAAAATCGGCACGATTTGCGTATCGGCTTTCTCCAAAGAACCGTCTAAGATTCTGTCGATGATTGCACGGGTATCCTTAATAGAGATACGCTTTCCTGTACCATTCCAACCTGTATTTACCATATAAGCTGTCGCTTTATGTTCTTCCATTTTCTTTACCAGTTCTTCTCCGTATTTTGTCGGGTGCAAGCACAAGAATGCTTTTCCGAAACACGCAGAGAACGTCGGCTCAGGCTGAGTAACTCCTCTTTCCGTACCAGCCAATTTAGCTGTAAACCCAGATAAGAAATAGTATTTAGTTTGCTCAGGAGTTAATTTCGAAACCGGTGGCATTACCCCGAAAGCATCAGCAGTCAAGAAGATTACTTTTGAAGCGTGACCCGCTTTTGAAACCGGCTTAACAATATTTTCGATATGTTCAATTGGATAAGAAACACGGGTATTTTGTGTTACCGAACCATCTTTAAAATCAATTACTCCGTTTGCGTCAAGCGTAACGTTTTCCAACAAAGCATCACGACGGATAGCACCAAAGATATCTGGCTCGTTTTCCTTGCTTAAATCGATTGTTTTCGCATAACAACCTCCTTCGAAGTTAAAAACACCATCGTTATCCCATCCGTGCTCATCGTCTCCGATTAATTCACGTTTCGGATCTGTAGATAAAGTGGTTTTACCTGTTCCTGATAATCCGAAGAAAACAGCAACATCTCCATCTTTTCCTTTATTAGCAGAACAGTGCATTGAAGCAATTCCTCTTAACGGAAGGTAGTAATTCATCATCGAAAACAATCCTTTTTTCATCTCTCCTCCGTACCAAGTACCTCCAATCAATTGGATTTTTTCAGTAAGATTAAAAGCAACATATACCTCCGAATTCAATCCGTGAGCCGCATAATCCTTGAAGCTTGTTTTTGAAGCGTTCATTACTACGAAATCAGGCTCACCGAAGTTTTCCAACTCTTCTTCTGTAGGGCGGATAAACATGTTTTTCACAAAATGTGCCTGCCATGCTACTTCCATGATGAAACGCACTTTCAAACGTGTATCTTCGTTAGCTCCACAAAAAGCATCTACCACAAACAATCTTTTTGAAGAAAGCTGGTTCACAGTAGTTTCTTTTAAAGCATTCCAAGTTTCTGTAGAAATAGCTTTATTATCGTTTACAGCTTTGTCTGATGTCCACCAAATTGTATCTTTAGTAACATCATCATTTACAATATATTTATCTTTTGGAGATCTTCCCGTGAATACACCTGTCATTACGTTAACCGCACCAAGCTCTGACAATTGCCCTTTTTCAAAACCTTCTAATGCAGGATTCAGCTCTTCATTATATAAGAAATCATACGACGGATTATAGACAACCTCTACAGTATTCTTAATTCCGTATTTCTCTAATGAAATTGTTTTGGTAACATTCATAATTAAAAAAATGTGTTGTTTGTTTGTTTTATAAGATTGCAAAAATAAAAAAAATTAATTCCAGTCCGTTTTTTTTAACCATTTATTCTGCTTTTTCACCCGAAATTTTAGAAAAAAGAACGACCCATGCCGAAATCATTAACAATCCACCCAAAGGCGTTACCGGACCAATGATTTTTGCATTAATCGAAGTTAGCGATGCTGTTGACAACAAATAGATTGAACCCGAAAACAAAACGACTCCAATGACAACCAGCCAGAAAACTATTTGTTTCGTTTTTATGGAAATGCAACTTGTTGTCCCAACAAAAAGAAGGAACAAAGCATGATACATCTGATAGCGCACACCGGTTTCAAAGGTTGCCAACTGCGTTTCATCCAGAACCGATTTAAGACTGTGCGCACCAAAAGCCCCTAAAATAATGGCCACAGCTCCCATAAAAGCCGCTGCCTTAATGATTTTTTTATCCATAATTTCAAATTGTACCCAAAAGTAGCATAATTTAAACGTTAAATAATAAAACTAACTGCTTTTAAATTTCGCAATAATATAACAATTTCCTATTTTCGTGAACTTTTTAAAACAAAAATGCGCCATGAGAAACATTCTGATAATAGGAGCGGGCCGTTCAGCATCTTCACTTATTAAATATTTGCTGGAGAAATCGGAAACCGAGAAATTGCACATCACCATTGGCGATTTGTCCTTGGAATTGGCTCAGAAAAAGACACAAAATCACAAAAATGCCTCTGCGATTGCATTAGATATTTTTAACGAAAACCAACGTAAAAAAGAAATCCAGAAAGCCGACATTGTAATATCGATGCTGCCGGCCCATTTACATATTGAAGTAGCCAAAGACTGTATCACATACAAAAAACATATGGTTACTGCCTCTTATATTTCCGACGCGATGCAAAACCTTGATGCTGCCGCTAAAGAAAACAATCTGGTCTTCATGAATGAGATTGGCCTTGATCCCGGAATTGACCATTTGAGCGCCATGAAGGTACTTGATGAAATCCGCGAAAAAGGAGGAAAAACCATTTTATTTGAATCCTTCTGCGGCGGTTTGGTTGCCCCGGAATCCGACAATAATCTTTGGAATTACAAATTCACCTGGGCGCCAAGAAATGTGGTTTTAGCCGGACAAGGCGGTGCTGCAAAATTCATTCAGGAAGGAACTTACAAATACATCCCATATCATAAATTATTCCGAAGAACCGAATTTTTAGAGGTTGAGGGTTACGGAAAATTTGAAGGCTATGCCAACCGTGATTCTTTAAAATACAGAGGCGTGTACGGTTTAGATGACGCCCTTACTGTTTACAGGGGAACTATTCGCCGTGTAGGCTATTCAAAAGCCTGGGACATGTTTGTGCAATTAGGAATGACAGACGACTCATATGTAATTGATGACTCAGAAACAATGAGTTATCGAGAATTCGTGAATTTATTCCTTCCTTACCACCCTACCGATTCTGTAGAAATAAAATTACGTTACAAATTAAAAATCGATCAGGACGATGTAATGTGGGACAAATTATTGGAATTGGATCTATTCAACCCTAATAAAATAATTGGCATTAAAAATGCGACTCCAGCACAAATTCTTGAAAAAATACTATCCGACAGTTGGGCATTACAGCCCGACGACAAAGATATGATTGTCATGTACCATAAAATAGGGTACGAATTAAATGGCAAAAGAAAGCAAATTGATGCTACCATGGTATGCCTTGGCGATGACCAAACCTATACCGCGATGGCCAAAACGGTAGGTTTGCCGGTAGCCATGGCCACTTTACAAATCTTAAACGGAAACATCAAAACACCTGGCGTACAGTTACCACTAAACAAAGAAGTGTATCTTCCCATTTTAAAAGAGCTGGAAGAATATGGCGTAAATTTCCATGAAAAAGAGGTAGAATACAAAGGATATAAATAGCAAAAAGCCCCGACGAATCGGGGCTTTTTTTATGAAACATCGACAAGCTCTCTTTTTTGCTTGTTAATTTCGTCCTGCAATTGTCGGCGCAGTTTCTGTTCGCGCTCTATTGCATTTCTTTTAAACGATTCGAATTCTTCTTCTACTTCAGCCAGTTTTTCTTTGGCTTCACGTGTAATGTTGTTAGCTTTTTTAAATCGTGTCGTTAAGAAAACAGCAAATATTACCAGCGTAAAGACCATTGACCACATCACGGAATGATACAATGCTTTAGACAATGACATACCAAGAAGCAAAAATGTTTCGTTCGCCGTATCGGTTGCCGCAACTTTTGAGTTTGCTTCATCCACTTTTGTCAAAAGATATTTTATCTCGGCTTTTTTAGATTCAATAGCCTCTTTTGATGCAGTCAAATCATTTTCATTTCGGGACAGCAAGGTAATCACATCGGAACTTAACGATTCCAAATCCACTTTCCGGACCATTTTGACACCATTCTGCTCGGCCGAATTGCTGACAATCATGTTCAACTGATTTTCGACAGTTGTTTTATTAATAGGCTTTTCAGTTACGGACTCTATATTTTGAGCTTTTACCGTAGCCAATGTCAGCAGTGAAATCAACGCCAACAGACATAATCTTGAATTTAAATTCTTCATGTTACTAGATTTGGGGGTTAGTAGTAATCTGATCTTAAAACATTTATTTTTAAACACCTATAACGGCAACCTATAATTTAAAGATGCGTAAATTTTTACACTTTTTCTGATTTTAAACTTATTTAATCTTTTTTTATTAAATTTGATATTAAATACCACAAACAACTTACATATTTAAAACTATGAAATTAAATCACCTACAAATAGAAATCGATGGTATTGACAAACAGATTCTTCGGGATTTGATGGAAGATGCCCGAAAACCCATTTTGCAGATTGCCCATAAGATTGGTATTTCGGGTGCAGCAATTCATCAGCGGTTACGAAAGCTGGAACAGGCCGGAGTAATTTCGGAATCGAGATTAGTGGTAAACACAAAAGTATTAGGGTACAGCACGATGGCTTTCGTAGGGATTTATCTTGACAAAGCAGCACGCAACCCCGAAGCGGTAAAAGAGCTGAAGAAAATCCCGGAAGTATTGGAATGCCATTACACCACAGGCAACTGGAGCATCCTGATCAAAATTCTCTGTCGTGACAACGAACATCTGATGCAGCTGCTCAACAAAAAAATCCAGGCTATTGATGGTGTTTCGAGAACAGAAACCTTTATTTCCCTAGACCAGCAGATTGAAAGACAGATACAGTTGTAGTTTATAGTTGAAGATTTCAGTCACAGTTTACGGCCCGTTTTGCAGAAAGTTTACAAAAAGTAAAATGGTTTCCTTCTTAGCCCTGATGGGAGTGACATCCTTTTAGCAGGACATTGAGGCTCTCGAAATGTCTCGCTAAAAGATTACTTCGTCAGTTCGCTTCGCTCGTGTTAGCGGACAGCAGGAACAAGGAAACCAAAAAATCCCAGACCATTCCCTTCCAAATAAAAAATCCGCTACTTATGCAGCGGATTTTCATTTTATTTTTATTCGTCAAGAATTAACGTCGGTTCATATAAATCATGATGTAGTACAACAAAGTACCTATCGAACCAATAGCCGCAACCACGTAGGTACGGGCAGCCCATTTTAAAGCATCCGCAGCACCATCATGCTCTGCCTGGTTCAACATGCGTTTGTTTTCCAGCCAAGCCAATGCTCTGTTACTTGCATCATACTCTACCGGCAAGGTTATAATCGAAAATAATGTGGTTAAGGCAAAAATCACTATCCCAATCAATAAAAGCTGTGGAAACACATTGATTAACAGAATCCCTGCCAATAAAATCCATTGCACAAAATTAGAAGTAACCGAAACGACCGGAACCAACTTGGAACGCATAGTCAGCCAACTGTAAGCCTGCGCATGCTGTACCGCGTGCCCGCACTCGTGAGCAGCAACAGCAGCCGCAGCAGCATTACGCTGATTGTATACTGCCTCACTTAGGTTGACGGTTTTATCCACCGGATTATAATGGTCGGTCAAACGCCCTGGGGTCGAAATTACACGCACATCGGTAATCCCGTGATCAGCGAGCATTTTCTGTGCGATTTCAGCACCACTCATCCCGTTTTGCAATTGCATTTTCGAATAATGATCAAATTTACTTTGAAGCCTGCTGCTCACCAACCAGCTCGCCAACATAATGGCTCCCATTAAAATCCATACCATAACTATGTGTATTTAATTGTTTTTTTTATGACTTACAGAATGTCAAATTTTGCGCCATGTTTTACAAATGACATTTTGACATTCTAAAATTTAATTGTTATACGTAAAATTAGCAAAAGAAAACAAAAAGAAATCCCAAATTCTTGTTAGAATCTGGGATTTCGTATTAAAATATTTTTGAAATTATCCTACCAGGTTAATGATTTTCCCAGGAACGATAATTACTTTATTTGGCGTTCTTCCCTGCAATTGGTTTTGCGTTCGTTCGTCAGCCATTACGATTTCTTCGATTTGAGCTGCGGTTAAATCCAATGGCAATTTAATGGTGAAACGCATTTTTCCGTTGAAGGAAACCGGATATTCTTTTTCCGATTCCACCAGATATTTCTCCTCAAATTTCGGGAACGCTACTGTCGACACAGAACCCTGATGTCCTAAAGCACTCCATAATTCTTCGGCAATGTGAGGAGCATAAGGTGAAATGATTACCGATAATGGCTCCAGAATCGCTCTGTGATGACACTTTTGTTGCGCCAGTTCATTCACACAAATCATAAACTGCGAAACGGAAGTATTGAACGAGAAGTTCTCGATATCTTCAGTAACTTTTTTAATGGTTTTGTGTAACGACTTGTACATGTCTTTTGTTGGTTCGTCATCGGTTACGATTAGGCCGTTATCGTCAAAATACAAACGCCACAGCTTTTTCAGGAAGCCTGATACTCCGGTAATTCCGGCTGTATTCCAAGGTTTAGCCTGCTCCAGCGGACCTAAGAACATTTCGTATAAACGCAACGTATCGGCTCCATATTGCTCGCAGATATCGTCCGGATTCACTACGTTGTATTTGGATTTTGACATTTTCTCAACCTCACGGCCAACAATGTATTTACCGTCTTCTAAAACAAATTCTGCATTGGCATAATCAGAATATAACGGATGTGCCTTGAATTTCTCGATGTCCAATTCGTTGGTGATATCGTTGATTACCGATAGATCAGCATGAATTGGATGCACATTATTATCCGTAATCAACCCTTTTGAAATCAATTTCTTAGAATCTTCTGTACGATACACAAAAGCACTGTTCCCCAAAATCATTCCCTGATTGATCAGTTTTTTGAACGGTTCTTCCGTTGGCGCAAAACCTCTGTCCTTTAAGAACTTATTCCAGAAACGAGAATACAGCAAGTGTCCGGTCGCGTGCTCGCTTCCGCCTATGTATAAATCGACATTCTCCCAATATTTCAAAGCATCTTCGCTGGCAAACTCCCCATTGTTAGACGCATCCATATAACGCATCCAGTACCACGAGCTTCCTGCCCAACCCGGCATCGTGTTCAATTCTAACGAAAACACGGTTTGATTATCGATTTTATCGTTGGCAACCACAGTATTGCTTACCGTGTCCCAAGCCCACACAGATGCATTTCCTAATGGCGGCTGACCGTCTTCGGTGGGTAAATATTTCTCTACTTCCGGTAACACGATTGGCAGATGTTCCTTTGCAATCATCTGTGGCAATCCATTCACATAATATACCGGGAACGGTTCGCCCCAATATCTTTGCCTAGAGAACACAGCATCACGCAAACGGTAGTTTACTTTTGCTTTTCCGGCTCCGATTTTTTCTAATTCTTCTATTATTTTTTTAGTTGCCTCTTTATAATTCAGTCCGTTCAGGAAATCAGAGTTCGCTAAGATTGTTGTGTTTTTATCATCGTGGGCGGCTTCGGAAATATCAACACCTTCCAAGATATTGATAATAGGAAGACCAAAATGCTTCGAAAAAGCATAATCCCTTTCATCACCACACGGTACCGCCATTACCGCTCCGGTTCCGTAACCTGCCAATACATAATCACCAATCCAAACCGGAATAGACTCTTTGGTAAACGGATGCTCTGCATACGCTCCGGTAAATACTCCGGAAATGGTTTTTACATCAGCCATACGCTCTCGCTCGGAACGTTTTGCAGTTGCTTCGATGTACGATTCTACAGCTGCTTTTTGCTCCGGAGTCGTGATTTTGGACACCAATTCGTGTTCCGGTGCCAAGGTCATGAACGTTACTCCGAAAATAGTATCAGGACGAGTCGTAAATACTTCAATTACTTCCTCATGCTTTTTCAAATTAAAAGTCACAGCAGCACCAACCGATTTCCCGATCCAGTTACGTTGTGATTCTTTCAACGATTCGGTCCAGTCAATGGTTTCCAAACCTTGAAGCAAACGTTCTGCATAAGCCGAAATACGCATCGACCATTGCGTCATTTTTTTACGAATCACCGGATGACCGCCACGCTCGGAAACGCCGTTAATGATTTCGTCGTTCGCCAATACAGTTCCTAAAGCCGGACACCAGTTTACTTCGGTTTCCGCCAAATAAGTCAAGCGGTATTTCAAAAGCATTAATTGTTGTGCTTCAGGTGACCACGAATTCCACTCTTCAGCGGTAAACGCAGGTACATCTTCATCGCAAACCGCATGGATTTTGGTATTTCCTTCTTGCTGGAAAACCTCAATCAATTCCGCTATTGGACGTGCCTGATCTGTATCTTTACAGTAGTAAGATTCAAACAACTGAATGAAAATCCACTGCGTGTGTTTGTAATAATCCGGATTTGAAGTACGCACCTCTCTGCTCCAATCGAATGAAAAACCGATTTTATCCAACTGCTCGCGGTAACGCGCAATGTTTTCTTTTGTGGTTTTCTCCGGATGCTGACCTGTTTGAATCGCATACTGCTCAGCAGGCAACCCGAAACTGTCGTAACCTTGCGGATGCAGTACATTAAAACCCTGATGTCTTTTATAACGTGCCACAATATCCGAGGCGATATACCCTAGCGGGTGCCCAACATGCAAACCTGCTCCTGATGGATACGGAAACATGTCCAATACATAATATTTTGGTTTATCGGAATTGTTTTGTGCCGCAAAAGTTTGATTTTTTGCCCAATACTGCTGCCATTTGGCTTCGATTTCGTTGTGGAAGTACTTCATTTCTTTTATAAGGTTCTAAGTCACTAAGCAACTAAGGTTCTAAGTTTTCAAGGGTGCAAATTTACATTATATTATAAGAAAGATAAAACTTTGACCGTTATAAAGGTTAAAAACGATTTTCTTTACTATTTTTACACCTTAAATCAGATTGCGTATGGCACCATCATTCGAGAACTTTCAGAGAAGACGCCTTATTTCTTCTTATTTTTCTGTTGTTTTAAGTATTTTTTTAGTGTTGTTCCTATTGGGAGCATTGGGTTTATTCGTAATCCATTCTGAAAAAATTTCAAACAGTTTTAAGGAAGATATTCCAATGTCGGTCTACTTTAAGGACGAAGCGAATGACACCATTTTAAAAGCTTTCGAAACAAAACTGAAAGGTTCTCCCTTTGTAAAAGATTTCGTTTTTGTATCTAAAGAAGATGCTGCCAAAAACAACAAAGACATTGTTGGAGAAGATTTCCTTGAGTTTTTAGGAATGAATCCGTTGCCGAATTCCTTTGACATTCATTTAAAAAGTGAATTTGTGGAAACGTCAAAAATCAGACAGATAGAAAGCGACATCAAAACCAATGAAATGGTTTCCGAAGTGATCTATGATAAAAAATTAGTGGACTTGGCCAATGAGAACATCAAGAAAATCAGTTTCTGGATTTTGGTTATCAGTGGTGTTTTCGCCTTGATTTCAATGTTATTGATTAACAGTTCACTGCGCCTTTCAGTGTATTCCAACCGTTTCATCATCAAGACAATGCAGATGGTAGGCGCCACAAAATCATTCATCAGAAAACCATTTATCTGGAGAAGCATCCGCTTGGGATTAATAGGTTCAGGACTGGCCATTATCGCTCTTATCGCTTTAACATTATACGTTGACGGAATGTTCCCTAAACTGGGTATTGCAAAAGATTATTTGTCTATGTTCATTATTTTAGGCGGTGTTTTGGTCGTGGGAATCGTAATCACTTGGATCAGCACTTACTTTGCAACGCAACGTTTTTTGAATTTAAGAACCGACGATCTTTATTAATTTAGAACCTTAATAATGAGGATTAGATTGCTTCGTTCCTCGCAATGACAATATGGAAAACAAACAAAAACCGGACTTTCTATTTGAAAGCATAAACTATAAAATTCTTTTAATCGGATTGGGTGTGATTGCCTTGGGCTTTATCCTGATGTCCGGCGGCGGAAGCGACGACCCGAAAGTGTTCAGCGATGCTATTTTTAATTTCCAAAGAATCCGATTGGCGCCAACGGTGGTCCTGATTGGTTTTGGCATCACGATTTATTCTATTTTTAAAAAATCGGATAAGAACTAAAAGCAATAATGGATTCATTTCACGCACTAATCATTGCCATCATTGAAGGTTTGACGGAATATTTACCTGTTTCCTCTACAGGACACATGGTATTTGCAAGTTCTTATTTTGGTATTCAGGAAGACGATTTTGTAAAGCTGTTCCAGGTTTCCATTCAATTCGGAGCGATATTGGCCGTAGTAGCATTATACTGGAAGAAGTTTTTTGATTTTACCAAACTGACTTTCTTCATAAAATTAGCCTGCGCTGTAGTTCCGGCCTTAATTCTCGGAAAATTGTTCGACGATAAAATCGAAGCGGTTTTGGGAAATCCAATTCCGATAGCCATCGTACTGATTGTTGGCGGAATCATCCTACTTTTCATTGACGGCCGATTCCACAATCCCACTATTTCCAGCGAAGAAGACATCACCATAAAAAAAGCAGTAACCATCGGTTTTTGGCAGTGTTTAGCCATGATGCCCGGAACCAGTCGTTCTGCTGCTTCGATTATTGGAGGGATGCAGCAAGGATTAACCCGGCATGTCGCTGCGGAATTTTCGTTCTTCTTAGCTGTTCCAACCATGTTGGCTGTAACGTGCTATTCTGTTTTCCTTAAAACGTATGATCATTCGCAGATGAAAGGATACGAGCTGATTTTACAATCCAACGATACGATAAAAATGTTCCTGATAGGAAATGTGGTTGCTTTTATCGTTGCGGTTCTGGCCATTAAATTTTTCATCGGAATCATAAAACAATACGGCTTCAAACCTTGGGGATGGTACCGCATCGTGACCGGAATAGGACTTTTGATCTACTTCTCTTACTTAAAATAAACCAACGTGCTGACTCCAGAAGATTACATAAACGGACAAGTTTTACTAATTGACAAACCTTTGAAATGGAGCTCATTTCAAGCAGTCAACAAATTAAAATACACGCTGATTAATAAAGTAGGACTTCCGAAAAAATTCAAGATAGGACACGCCGGAACGCTGGATCCGTTAGCCACTGGCTTATTAATCATCTGTACGGGAAAATTCACGAAACGAATTCCGGAATTGCAGGGCATGCCCAAAGAATACACTGGCACATTCCATATCGGCGGTACGACACCTTCCTACGACCTGGAAACCGAAATCGACACGACATTCCCTATCGAGCACATCACCAATGACCTGATTGAACAGGCACGATTGAGTTTTATAGGTGAAATCGATCAGAAACCACCGGTGTTTTCGGCTATTAAAAAAGACGGAAAACGCTTGTACGAACACGCCCGTGCCGGAGAAGAAGTAGAAATTGCCCACAGAAAAACCACTATTTACGAATTTGAACTTACGAGAATCGCATTACCTGAAATCGACTTCAGAGTGAAATGCAGTAAAGGCACATATATCCGTTCACTGGCGTTTGATTTCGGAATGGCTTTGAATTCCGGAGCGCATTTAACCGCTTTACGCCGAACCAAAATCGGTGAGTTCGATGTAGCCGATGCCACGCTGATAACCGATTTTGAAGCTACGTTTATTCCAGAGTAAGCATAATTTTTGAAATCTCGTCCATCGTAGATAATCCTTTATCGTGTAGATACCATTTCTGCAATTCGGCTTTGGCGATTTCATTGACCACACCAAATTTTGCTTTGAACTCCTTAATCAAACGTGTTGCACCTTCCGGTCTTGCGCCCCAGGCAGCCAACACATCATGGTTTTCGGAATTGACGATTATTAATTTCGGAATCGACCTGGCACCATTGCTTAAAAATTCCTGCATTAACGGATCGTTTTCATCACGAAAAACAATTCTCAGATTGACATTTTCAGCGATTGCATCCATTTTATTTATAATGGGAAGCACCTGAGCGGCATCCCCACACCAGCCTTCCGCCAACACCAACCAAGTATACTTATTTTTAAGCTTCCCGAGTCGGACTTTTACTTCATCCGGAACCACAAGTGTTTTATCCAAACGATTCATACGCACTTCGTTCAACTGACTGTAATGCAGCAAATCGTCAGATTGTTCATTTCCTGATGATTTTCCTTCACCCAGCAATTTGCTCACCTTAGCCCTGTATTCCGAATAATTTAAGCTGTTTGTAAGGCTATTTTCTATAATTGTTTTCATCCTACCACATTTATAGCTACAAATTTACTCCAAAAATTGCATTCTAATTGTGATAAAAATCAGGTTTAAAACACCAAAAAAGCGTATTTTTATAGCAAAGCTTTGAAATGGATTTAAAAACAAAATCAGTGGGTTTGGTATTTTCCGGGGGCGGCACCAAAGGCTTAGCTCATGCCGGAGCATTGCAATTCCTGGCAGAAAACAATATAAAACCCCACCACATTGCCGGGACAAGTGCAGGTTCTATCGTAGGTGCTTTGTATGCAAACGGAAAATCACCCGGAGAAATCCTGGAATTCTTTAAATCGATTTATTTTTTCAACTGGAAGCACTTCACATGGAAAAAAGCCGGCTTCATAGACTCCGATGCTTTTAAATTCTATTTTCACACTATTTTCGGAGATACGCGGATTGGCGATTTAAAAATCCACACCCACATCACCGCAACTGATCTTGTTAAAGGAAAACTCAAAGTTTTTGGCCCGGATACAAAGGTTGTTGATGCGGTACTGGCCTCCTCCTCGTTTCCAGGAGTGATTTCCCCTTATGAAATCAACGGGAATCTTTATAGCGACGGTGGAATCCTCAACCATTTCCCTACCGATATTTTACAAGGACGGTGTGAAACCCTTATCGGTGTTTATGTAAGTCCGATCCAGAAAATTCAGGCTAAGGATTTATCTTCGATAAAGGCGGTTACTTCAAGGGCTTTTGACTTGCTGTCCGCCAACTCCAATACGCATAAATTCAATATTTGCGATTGGGTTATCCAACCAGACGAACTTTCAAAATTCGGCACTTTCGAAACCAGCAAAATAAAAATGGAACAGATTTTCAAAATCGGATACGAGGCCGCTAAAAAATCCTACGAAGAACTTCTGCCATAAATTTCACCTAACCGCTTTTAGAAAAAGAGATTATAATTATATTTGCACCACTAAACGAATCATCGTAATGAAATACAAAAGAATTCTTCTGAAACTAAGTGGCGAAGCACTAATGGGCGAAAGACAATATGGTATTGACCCAAAACGCTTAGCAGAATATGCAGCTGAAATTAAACAGATTCACGACAAAGGCGTACAAATCGCCATCGTTATTGGAGGCGGTAATATTTTCAGAGGTGTGGCCGGAGCAAGCAACGGGATGGACCGTGTTCAGGGCGATTACATGGGCATGATGGCAACAGTTATCAATGCTATGGCCTTACAAGGCGCTTTAGAAGACTCAGGAATGCAGACACGTTTGCAAACTGCTTTAAAAATCGAAGCCATTGCTGAACCTTACATTAAGAGAAGAGCCGTACGCCATTTGGAGAAAAACCGAATCGTAATTTTTGGTGCCGGTACAGGAAACCCTTATTTCACTACAGATACTGCAGCGGTTTTAAGAGGAATCGAAGTAGATTGCGATGTAATTCTAAAAGGTACACGCGTAGACGGTGTTTATGATTCCGATCCGGAAAAAAACCCAAATGCCGTTAAATACGACAACGTCACTTTTGAGGATGTTTTGAGCAAAGGACTAAACATCATGGACACAACAGCATTCACGTTAAGTCAGGAAAATAAATTACCGATTATTGTGTTCGACATGAACAAACCAGGCAATTTATTGAAAGTTTGTGAAGGCGCAACCGTTGGAACAACCGTTAACATTTAATATTGATTTATAAAAATTAGTATCATGACCGAGGAAATTAATTTCATCTTAGATAGCACTAAAGAATCGATGGTCGGTTCTATTGCACACCTTGAAAAATCATTTTTAAACATTCGTGCCGGAAAAGCATCTCCGCAAATGTTGGGTAGTGTTTTTGTTGATTATTATGGATCTCAAACACCGCTTTCGCAAGTAGCTAACGTAAATACTCCTGATGCGAGAACAATTACTGTTACGCCATGGGAAAAAAGCATGCTTCATCCTATCGAAAAAGCCATTATGATAGCAAATTTGGGCTTCAACCCAATGAACAATGGTGACAACATCATCATCAGCGTGCCACCATTAACGGAAGAACGCCGTAAAGATTTGGTAAAACAAGCTAAAGCAGAGGCAGAGGATGCTAAGGTTAGTATCCGAAACGCACGTAAAGATGCAAATACCGATATCAAAAAATTAGAAAAAGAAGGTACTTCGGAAGACATCTGCAAAACAGCGGAAGACGATGTTCAAAAACTTACCGATACTTTCATCAAAAAAATCGACGAACATTTGGCAATCAAAGAAGCCGAAATCATGAAAGTATAATTTATAAGTCCCGGTTTTTAATCGGGATTTTTTATTTCATACATTTACTTACCTTTATACCTTCAATCCGAAAGTTCGTCTGTACTTTGAAGCGATTTTTTCTCTTATTGTTTTTCCTTTTCAGCATTTTGGTCAATGCTCAGCATCCCGTTTCCGGTATTGTTCGCGGCAGCAATGACAAACCGCTCCCCTTTGCCACCATTCACCTGAACAACGGAAAAACCATCATTGTGGATGTCGACGGAAAATTCATCATTGAAAACACTTCCGATGTAGCCAGCTTCACCGTTTCTTATACCGGTTATTTATCGGAACAAATTCATCTAAAAGCCAATCAAAAATTTTATGAGATAAAATTGAAAGAGAAATCCCTGCAACTCGACGAACTTGTTATCGGCGAAAATCCGGCATTAGGAATTCTCCGAAAAACGATTGCAGCCAAAAAAAGCAATGACCCTGAGAAGAAACTCAACAGTTTTCAGTTTAAAATGTACAACAAACTGATTATTACAGCCAATCCGGATTCGATTGCAGGAAAAATTGATTCGATTTTCATTTATGAAAAAATCGGGGCCCGCTTCAAAAAACTGGATTCTTCCGATTTCAAACTCAAAAAAATCATTCAGAAACAACACCTTTATCAAACCGAAAAAGTTTCCGAAATCCAGTTTAACAAAAAACAGGGGCGCAAAGAAACCATTTTAGCCACCCGAATGGCGGGTTTTAAACAACCCATTTATGAATTCATCGGTTTACAGTTGCAATCCTTTTCCGTTTACGACGAAAAAATTACACTCTTCGAGACCAAATATGCCAATCCAATTGCGGATGATGCTCTGGACCATTACAATTATAAAATTCTGGACACCGTTTTTCTGGGCAACCGAAAGGCATACATGATTCACTTCAAGCATAAAAACCAGAAAAAGAAATCGAAAATTGAAGGGATATTGTACATCGACAAAGAAAGTTACGCCATCGCAAAATCGATATACCGTTTTAAAGGGATATTAGACATCAGTTCGACCAACTATTTCACTTATCACAAGGAAGAAGAAACCTGGTTTCCGGAAAAAAATGTTTTTAAAATAGTAAAAGGGTCTAACAAAGAAGATGTAAAAATCTTGGGCGAAACTATAAAATTCACTGACGAAGAAGATGAAGACACTCCGAAAAAACAAAGCAAATCGGGTTCAGATTATATTTATATCCTTTCTGAATCCAAAAATTTCGAAACCGAATTCAACAAACCGGTAACCATCAAACATCCTTATATCGCAATCGATATTAACGAAGAAGCTATTTCCAAAAATGAAAGTTACTGGACACCTTTCCGGAAAGACAGTCTTGATATCCGAAGCATAAAAACCTATTCTACCTTGGACAGCTTGGTTTCCAAAGAAGGCTATGAGCAAAAGATTAAAATCGGACGAAAAGTAATTAACGGATTTGTGCCTCTTGGCCCTGTTGATTTAGATTTGCGCCAATTGATCAAATACAACAACTATGAAGGTTTCCGTTTTGGGCTTGGCGGGGTGACCAACGATAATTTTTCAAAAATAGTTCGGCTGAACGGTTATGGCGCGTACGGACTAAAAGACGATAAGTTTAAATTCAGCATCGGGGAAGCAACCCGGATTGGCAATTTTTCCAGTACCTGGCTTGGTGGTTCTTATACTGATGACATACAGGAAATAGGTAGTACGATTTTTGAAACAGACCGAAAAAAATTCCGTCTCTACGACCCCAGGCCTTTCAACTTAACGACCTTTTACAGCCATAAAACCTGGAAGGCATATATAGAAACCCGATTCATTCCGAAGACAGAAAGCATTTGGCAATTTTCCCGTACGAACATCGACCCTAAATTCGACTATGCTTTTTATGCTAACGGAACCACATACACCGATTATACCATCTCGATGGCTTCCGTTTCATTGCAATGGAACCCTTTCAGCAGTTACATGCATACTCCTTCGGGAAGAATCGAATCGGAAAAAAGATTCCCAAAATTCACATTTCAAATCTCCAAAACCCTTCCCGGTGTATTTGGTAACGATTTAGATTTTGCCAAATTCGACTTTAAAACAGAAATCGAAAAACAGTATCTCGACGGTCAAAAAACCACCTTCCTCGTTCAGGCAGGTATTGCTGTCGGAGACATTCCTATAACGCATCTTTACAGTATTTCGCCAAACAGCATAAACCGTGACGCTGTTTTACAACGTATTAACTTTGCCGGCAAGAACAGTTTTGAAACCATGCGTTTCAACGAATTTTTCTCCAGCGAATACGTTGCACTTCACTTTAAACATGCTTTCCGAAAGGTAAAACTGTTTAAAAAAGTCAACCCAACTTTTGTTGCCGTGACGCGAATGGCCTTAGGAACCTCTAGAGAACAGGACAATCACCAGGGATTTGATTATAAAACACTGGAAGACGGTTACCTTGAATCTGGTTTGGAACTCAACAATATATTTATGGGATTGGGTTTATCCGGATTTTATCGCTACGGCGCGAACGGATTTCCTCAAATACATGACAATATCGCCATCAAGGTAAGTTATGTACTTGACCTTGGACTCTAATGCGTTGAGACAAATTTCAAACCTATAATTGAGGCTATCAGAGTCGTCAGGAAGAAAACACGCCAAAAATCAGAAGGCTCTTTAAAGATAAAAATACCAACTAATACTGTCCCCACTGCACCGATTCCTGTCCAAACAGCATAAGCCGTTCCGATGGGCAGCGTTTGAGTTGCTTTGTACAGCAATGTCATACTGATGGTTAAACAAACGAAAAAACCAATCATCCATAAGGTCGAAGCCGTTCCGGATGTTTCCTTTGCTTTTCCCAAACACGAAGCAAAACCTACTTCAAAAAAACCTGCAATAACCAATAGTATCCAGTTCATTTGTATTAAAATTAAGTTGGGCACAAAGATAGCGCCGAAACTGAATTCTTTAGCAAAAACTAAACTTTAAAAGATACATTTACTACTCCTTTTTACTACATTTGCAAGCATTTAATTTTTTATTTATTGAAAACTCAATTTTCAAGCAGAATTGAGCAAAAAACAATTTAGAAATGAAACATACTAAAGTTAAAGACCTGCTAAACAGCGCTTCTGGATTACATGAAGTAAAAGCAAAAGGTTGGGTTAGAACATTTAGAAACAATCAGTTTATCGCGTTGAACGATGGTTCAACTATCAATAATATTCAGTGTGTGGTTGATTTTGAAAACACACCTGAAGAAATTTTAAAAAGAATCACTACAGGCGCAGCTATTAGTGTGAAAGGACATTTGGCTGAAAGTCAAGGTGCCGGACAAAAAGTGGAAATCCAGGTTTCGGAAATCAAAATTTTAGGAGATTCCGATCCGGAAAAATTCCCGATGCAGCCTAAAAAACACTCTTTGGAATTCCTTAGAGAAAATGCGCATTTGAGAATCCGCACCAATATGTTCGGAGCGATCATGCGTGTGCGTTCTACATTAGCATTTGCCGTACACCAATATTTTCAGGAAAAAGGATTTTTCTATGTAAATACCCCTATCATCACAGGATCGGATGCAGAAGGTGCAGGTGAAATGTTCCGAGTAACCGCTTTACCTTTTGACGGGACACCTAGAACCGAAGAAGGAAATGTAAATTACAAGGAAGATTTCTTCGGAAGAGAGACCAACTTAACCGTATCAGGTCAGCTGGAAGGAGAAACGTACGCCATGGCTTTAGGTCAGATTTACACATTCGGACCAACTTTCCGTGCCGAAAACTCAAACACATCCCGTCACTTGGCGGAATTCTGGATGATTGAGCCGGAAGTTGCTTTCAACAACCTGGCAGACAACATGGATTTGGCGGAAGATTTCATCAAATACGTTATCAAATATACGGTTGATAAATGTGGTGATGACCTGAAATTCTTAGAACAGCGATTATTGGAGGAGGAAAAATCAAAACCACAGGCAGAACGCAGCGAAATGGCGTTGTTGGAAAAACTGAGTTTTGTAATGGACAATAACTTCAAACGTGTTTCATATACAGAAGCCATTGACATCCTGAAAAATTCAAAACCAAATAAGAATAAAAAATTCCAGTACCTGATTGACGAATGGGGTGCTGATTTACAAAGTGAGCACGAGCGTTTCTTAGTGGAGAAACACTTCAAATGTCCGGTGATTTTATTCGATTACCCGGCAAAAATCAAAGCGTTTTATATGCGCTTGAATGACAATACAGAACCTGGAAGAGATACCGTCCGCGCGATGGATATCCTATTCCCAGGAATCGGAGAAATCGTGGGTGGTTCTCAGAGAGAAGAGCGTTACGATGTGCTTTTAGAAAAAATGAAAGCCCTTGAAATAGACGAGAAAGAATTATACTGGTATTTGGATACACGTCGTTTCGGAAGTGCGGTTCACTCCGGATTCGGATTAGGCTTCGAGCGTTTAGTATTGTTCGTAACCGGTATGTCTAATATCCGTGATGTGATCCCGTTCCCAAGAACGCCGCAAAACGCAGAATTTTAATAAAATACTTTGTGGATTTGGTTATTCGTAAATTTAGAAAATAGAAATTTCGTAAATTTGATTGTTAGATTTTCACACTGACAAATAACCAAATCTGCGAATAACCGAATATCCATAAAATGCTCAAACAGAATCTACAGTTCAAGTTATCCCAAAAATTATCGCCTCAACAAATCCAATTGATGAAGCTGATTCAATTGCCTACGCAGGCTTTTGAACAACGCCTGAAAGAAGAATTGGTTGAAAATCCTGCTTTGGAATCCGGCAAGGAAGAATCTTTGGAAAACGAAGAATATGAAGCGGATAATGATTTTGAGGATTACGATGATTATGACAGTGAGAAAATCGATGCCAACGAAATCAACATCGATGAGTACCTAAGCAACGACGAAACCCCAGATTACAAACTTCAGGCAAACAACTATAGCGATGACGATGAAGAGCGCAGCCTTCCTATTGCAGCTCCCATCAGTTTTCATCAGGACCTTATCAATCAATTAAATACGTTTATCCTGACAGAAGAAGAGCGTGAAATCGCAGAATTTCTCGTAGGAAGCATAGACGACATAGGTTACATCCGAAGAAGCGTACAGGACATTGTAGACGATATGGCCTTCACACAAGGTATTTATACCGACGAGAAAAATGTGGAGAGAATCCTGAACATAATTCATCAACTGGAGCCGGCAGGTGTAGGAGCAAGAGATTTACAAGAATGCCTTTTACTTCAACTCCGTCATAAAACCCCGACGGATCCTGTAAGTTTAGCCATAGCAATAATCGAACAGCAGTTTGAAGCGTTCACGAAAAAACATTACGATAAATTACTTCAGAAATTTGATGTTTCCCAGGAACAATTGCGTAAAGCGATAGACGAAATCGAAAAACTGAACCCTAAACCGGGAGGCTCTTTCGAAAGCAGTTCCAAGACCATCGAACATGTGGTTCCTGATTTCACAATACGCTTGATTGACGGTGATTTACAACTCTCCATCAACGGAAGAAATGCTCCGGAATTGCACGTATCCAAAGACTATCAGGAAATGCTGCAAACCTATAAGGATTCAAGAGAAAAATCGAATTCCCAAAAAGATGCCGTGCAGTTCATCAAACAAAAACTCGATTCTGCCAAATGGTTTATTGACGCCATTAAACAACGAAACGAGACGCTTTTGGTTACGATGAATGCCATCATGCATTATCAGCAGGAATATTTTATTGATGGAGACGAATCAAAGTTGAAACCAATGATCCTAAAGGACATTGCTGATATGGTAGGCCTTGACATTTCAACTATTTCCCGTGTTGCAAATAGCAAGTATGTGGAAACACCTTACGGAACTAAACTGATTAAAGAATTCTTCTCCGAAGCCATGAAAAACGATCAGGGTGAGGATGTTTCTACTATAGAAATCAAAAAGATCCTGAAAACAGTTATCGAAGAAGAAGATAAAAAGAAACCGCTCCCGGATGATAAATTAGCCGAAATCCTAAAAGAAAAAGGCTATCCGATTGCCCGAAGAACGATTGCAAAATACCGCGAGCTGATGGACATACCCGTGGCGCGCATGAGAAAAAAAATATAAAAACAATGGATCCAAAAAAGATACTCCCTTTTTTTTCCTATCTTTTTCATCCGTTGTTCATTTCGGTATATGCCGCTTTGTTTTATTTTTTTGTAACCCGCTCTTTTTTCTATCCCTACGAGATCTTTCTGATCTTGTTCCAGATTTCAATTTTGACGGTGTTTTTGCCCATTTCTATGTATTTCCTCTTAAAGTCATTAGGACTGGCAAAATCAAGCATTATGCTGCACGAAAAAAAGGAGCGACGTCTGCCATTGGCGTTTCAGGCCATGTTTTTTCTTATTCTGACACAACACAGTTTTTCCACTGTTGTAGTTCCGGAATTGTACTATTTCTTTTTGGGAGCCCTGATCAGCACACTCTTAACACTGCTCCTTATCGTATTTCATTTTAAAGCCAGCATTCACATGATTGGGATTACAGGCATGACACTTTTTATCATCGGTATTTCCATTCATTACGGAATCCCTTTAGTAAGTTTAGTATCCTTTTTTATTATTTCAATCGGATTGGTAGCTTCTTCCCGCTTGTATATGCAGGCTCATTCGATGAAGGAATTATTGGTCGGTATTGTCGTGGGTGCAATCCCTCAATTAAGCCTTTGGTATTTTTGGCTATAGAATATAGAACATGAACCCAAAATTAAGGTCGGCAAGTTTGGATCCGGATTTAAAAATCGGGTTTAGACCATAATACACATGAAGGTTCCAGGTATTATAGCCTGCAGAAACGTAAGTCCCATATTGCCATTTGTTGACATTATCAATAACATCTGCGGTAAAACCTCCATAGCTTTCGGAATCCAGTTCTATTTTGGTACCTAAAATATAACGCGCCTTGAATCCGGTATAAACCCTCCAGAACTTATGACTTTTTACAGGGGCATTTCTCCAACGGATTTCTAACGGAAGTTCAATGCTGTGGGTAATGATTCGGGTTTCTATATTTTCCGGAATAGCAGGTTGATTTTCCAAAAAAAGGTCATCAGTGCTAATAAACTGCTTAATATTGGTATAACAATACCCTACACCGGGAGCAAGTGCCCAATGACGGTTTTTTGAAACCGGAAAATCTCTTAGAAATCCACCTGTAAAACAAGGTGAAAATGAAAACTGCTTGAATCCCTCGGGGCTTTTCTGAACCAAGTTATAACTTATCGAAAAATAAAACTGATCTTCCCTGAAAAGCGAATCGGTTACTTTTATAGTTTCGTTTTTAGCTGCGTCACCTTCATCCTTTTGTGAAAAAACATGAAATGGCGCAACTACAAAAAAAGCCAACAATAAAAATCTCGTCATACCGTATTATTTTCCGCACTAAGGTAACTAAAAAAAGGCAATCCTAAGATTGCCTTTTTACATTTTGCAGAGAGGAAGGGATTTTAACCCATTCCAAAAACCCTGCTATATTGCGGTCTTACCTATAAATAATTTCAAGTGCACTAAATTGTGCACTAATATTTTTGTTTCAATTTGTATTAAGAACTGATTAATACAAAAATAATCAATCCTGACTCAAATTCCTACTTATACAAGGCTAATTTTTAAACTAGTGTTAGATAAAATGCCTTGGAAAATCATACAATTAATTCTTTCACTTGTTCAAAATTCAATCCAGTATAATTACAAAATTCTGTTACACTTATTAAGTGATTTTTAGGCTTATTAAGTGATTCTTTAATTTGCAGAAGCATTCTTGTGCTTTGGCGATAACTCTTCCCTGTAATACGCTGTATGTCCTTCGGGTAGATACATATCCTGGTTAATTCCTTACTCATAATATAAATAAATATTAATACATTATCTATGCCTTTGACTTGCCTTTGGTATCCTTTATCACTGTATAAAATTATTCAAAAAAATGATTTTTTGAGAGAGGTCATTTAAAGTGTAGTTAAGACAAATGAATTGCTTTTGGACGTATGGCACTCCCCTACTTCAAATCTTTTCAAAATTCAGCTCAAATTTGCTTCATAATCAATCGGGAAATGTTGCAACGCGATGATGATTGAATGAGTGTGAAACTATTTATTGAATTAAATTATTGAAGTTATGGCAAGACAAAAAGGCATAATTAAATTGAAAGGTACTATCGGGGATATTACCTTTTACAAAACACAGGACGGGCATTTGGCTCGTGAGAAAGGCGGAATCGATGCGAGCAGAATTGCGAGCGATCCTGCTTTCCAGAGAACCCGTGAAAACGGCTCGGAGTTTGGAAGGGCCGGTAAGGCCGGTAAGGTTTTAAGAACGGCCTTACGAACATTGTTGCTGAATTCTGCTGACAGCAGAATGGTAAGCCGTTTAACGCAAACCATGGTGAAGGTTATCCAGGCTGACACGGTTTCCGACCGTGGTTTACGAAACGTAATCGATGGGGAAATTGAGCTTGTTTTGGGCTTTGATTTCAATATTCGCGGAAAACTTGGTACGAGTTTGTTTGCACCTTATACCTCAACGATTGATCGTACTGCAGGTACGTTAGTTGTAAACATTCCGTCATTCATCCCGGGGAACATGATTGCAGCTCCCACTGGAACAACGCATTTCAAAGTAATTTCCGGTGGTTCGGAAATTGATTTTGAAAATGAAACATTTGTGATGGAGACAACCGAAACCGCAATTCTGCCTTGGGACACTACTGCTACGGCTGTAATCAACCTCAGCAATGCGGTAACGGCTAACTCAACTCATCCGCTTGTTTTGGCTTTGGGAATTGAGTTTTACCAACAGATGAACGGACAAATGTACCCACTTAAAAACGGTGCATACAACCCGTTGTCGATTGTGAATGTGGACGGAGGCGTTTAATCTTTAAAAAGGAAAGGAGTTTAAAATGAATGTAGTAGAAAGAGCAAAAGCCCCTACCCCGAAGTTTTTCAGGGTTTTGAGAACGGTTGGATTGGCCTTACTGGCTGTCGGTGGTAGTATTGCAGCTGCCCCGGTGGCACTGCCGGCGGTAGTGGTAACAGTGGCCAGTTATGCGGCAGTAGCCGGAGGCGTACTGTCGGCAGTTAGTCAGGTTACGGTGGACGAAGATGCGAAACTCGAAAAAGAGATTGTAAAAAGTCTACAGGAAGAAAATAAGAACTTACCTCGTGATGGAATCAAATAATTCCATTCCGGCTGGAACTGCTGCAGGAACCTTTTTAAGCATCGTGCCGAACATCACCTCCGAAGATGTGATAAAAACTATTATATTAGCGGTGGTCGGAGCGATTGTAAGTTTTTCGGTTTCGACGGTCTTAAAAAAGCTCATAAAGTCCAAAAATAAATAGTCCGGTTTTGATTGGTAACCTTTTCCGGATATTAAGAAAGCCTAGTCGTCAGACCAGGCTTTTTTTTATTTTCCTAATTTCTTTCAATATGAATTTTTAGCCGAATTAAGATAAATGATTAACTTTATGAAAAACCATAGTATTCGATATGGAAAATAAATATAATCTGGCCATCTTACCTTCTGAATCCCTTATAGAATTAATGAAGGGCATGAAGGATGAATTAGCACTCCAAGTAGGTCGCTTTTCAAGTAAAAATTCGGTAGGACATATTACAATCTGCAATTTCAAAGCCAATGATGAAGAATTGGTAAGTATAAAAAATAAATTGCAGCATTTGAGTAATTCAGTTGAACCTTTCGAAGTTCGCTTAAACGGATATGGTACTTTCCCCAACGGTGCTTTTTTTATATCGACTGACGAAAATTCCAAAGAGAAATTGGTCCCTATAATGATCCAATTTCAAGAGTCATTATACCCCAGGGAATTACAAATAAGTACTGATCCTCATCTGTCGATAGCCAGAAGATTATCTCCGCAAAAACTTGAAACAGCCAAGCAATTATTTACCGAAATCAATGAGACTTTTTTGTGTGATAGCGTTGTACTTCGAAAATTTGATACTAAAATAAGACAGTATTTTGTATCAGATACCTTTACATTTAGAAGCAACCACAATACTTAAATCAACCTAAGAGGCACTATATTTTAACCCTTTTGTTATTTTTTCCATATTGTATTATTATATGGTTTTCAAAACAGGACTATTGTAGATTGAAATGATTATCCTTTTTATTTGCTGGAATACCGATACAAAATAACTCTTCTTAAATTGTTAATTAAATTTATGTTTTCATTGAATTGCTTTTCTTTCAATTCCAAAAGTTTGAGTGCTTGTATATCTTTTTGGTGCTGCTCGTGGTCCTGAACTAAACGTGTGACTTTTGGAAAAAACTCTTTTTTAAAATCGTATAGGTTAATAAAGGGAATCACTGAATTGCGAAGGTACATATGCCAAAACTTTGACTACCATAAGCTGAACGCTATCCAATATACTGTTTCGCAATCTTCTTCGTTTGAAAAGATAATTACAAAACTGTTGGTAAATGGTTCTTTCTGCGGCTTTCCGCTGTTCATCCCTTTGTTTAGTATAAATAAATGAGGTTTGGCGTAAATTGTGTCCTTTCTGTGTGTTTTAATAATGTAGTTTGTCATGGCTATAAATTTTAAAAAGTTGTTAATCGGATATCCCGTATTTTTCCTTTTCACCATTTTTCTAACATCATTTTTTGAAAGAAAAAAAGAAAAAAAAGAAAGTGATATCTCTAGTGGAGGTTTCAGAAAAATCAAGTTTTTTAAAAGAAATACTACCCGGGTATTATTACCGAAATTGTTATGAAATATTGACTTGATTATTGCAGATTCGCCAATTAAAGAGATAAAGGAGGGTGGAGATTTCTTTTAAAACCGAAGGCTTGAACTTTATTTTTCTGAAACCGGAGCTTACCTTTACTTTCTTTTTATTTGTTTTTTCAAGCTGAACGTTCTTATGAAAGAACACCCCCAAGCACCGCAGCAAAAAATAATTGGAGTGATAACGGAGATTATTTTTTGTGAGGAGCGCAGTGGCGGTGTTGCGGCTCCGAACAGTTACCCCAGGGCGGGAATGGAACGGAGCTTTAGCGGAGTGGAGAGAAGCACTGGGAGCGTGAAACGGCGGGGACACAATAAAATTGCCGCTTGCGGTTACCTTGATTTAGGGCACAGTGAGGTTTTTCACCGAACGGAGCCACCCCGATAACTGGGCGGTTTAGCAACCGCTGAAACAACAAGGAGCGGCAGCTGTACTACTACTTTATGGAGTGTAACGGAATAAAGTTGTAGTGCAGATGGAGTAGCGACTACGAACGCAGGGGAGTGACCGTGTGGAGAGGAGGACAAAGCAGCGCAAAAAAATAGGTGCTTATTTTCAAGCTCCTATTTTTTGGTGATGATTTGTGAATTGCGGAACGGAGGTACGACTGGAGCAACCGACCGGAACAAAGGGCACGGACTGGAGAGAGACCGCTTTTTTGCCCGTGTCTTTTTATTGGACTTTCTTATGAAAACCTATCAGTGGATTTCTTAATTTTATTGTATGGAACTCATTTTTGAAGATATTGCCATCATTGTTAAAGCAGATGAACTTGATGTACCTAAAGGTTTGTCGGAGGAAAATTTGTTTTTATTTCTAAAACCTCAGATTAGTAATTTATTGGAAAAGGGAAATATGAACTTAATATATATTGGAATGGCACCCGATAACACAGCTGATGGAAATGATGAATTATTATACGATGGGCAGCTAGTTAGAATAATTTGCAATGAAAAATATCTTGGTATAAAACTGAATAATTCTGAAGATGAAATTATTGGAGCATTCCTAGATTTAATTTCAAATTACAGCCCATTTTGGACTACTATTATTAAAGAACGAGGCTTCATAAAGAAAGAAATAACAATCGATTTATTATATCGTAATCCTTTTACATTAGAATAATTAGAAAGCAGCATCTAAGTTTTTGGCGACTAAATTTACCTGATAGGGATATTCAAAATCGTGAATAGGGGCGTGTTCCAACCATTTAACCTCATCTTCCCTTTTTAAAATTACCGGCATTCTTTTTTTGGTATTGTGAATTTCGGCCATTAGAGGGTTGGCTTCTGTTGTTAAAATGGCGTAAGTGTTTCTTATTTCTCCTGTAGTTTTATCTTTCCATTGAGAATAAATACCAGCGAAAGCAAACAAGTCATCGTTTCCGATTCCAATTTCGTACTTGTTCTTTGTTTTTCCTTTTGGATCCAACCACTGCCATTCATAGAAACCATTTGCAATAACCAAACAACGTTTGTTTTCAGAATCCCGGAAAGATGGTTTTTCCTCAATTGTTTCAATCCTGGCATTCAAGGTCATTTTGCGAATTTCTTCGTCTTTGGCCCATGCAGGTATTAAACCCCAATTGAAGTGTGTTATTATTTCAGGATGTTTGTCAATTATAACAGGTGTTTTAGAATAGGAAAAACCATTTATACTTTCCTGAGGTTGAAATTCTGTTGGATTATCAATTTTGGCATTGAAACGGTTTTCTACTTCAAGTGCCAATTTGGTTTGTTTTGAATGGAAGCACATAAAATTTTTATTATTGAAGTGAATTGATTTTTTAAACGGTATAATTTATAGGAAGTTTACAATAGTAAATTCGTTTATTTTGTTTTGTATAGGCGGGCACTTTATTTACTGATGTTTACAAATAAACCGTAAAGTTTAAAAGAAAAAGTGGATAAATAGTAGAGGAGTACTAATTTAAACTCTTACCGTTACCTACCCAACAAATCTTTAACAAAACCACTGTTTTATGCAGTGATATTAGTTACCTTTTAAATTTGTTTCATCAAAATAAAGAAAATACAACGAAGTAATATTCCGAATATTTACAAAAAATATGTGTAATATTAGAAATATATCCATTGCTTTAAGAATTAGTACTGTATTACTATTAAAAAAATAACGCCAATGAATTAAATATCCAATTGTATTTAAAATTATAGTTATTAAACAAATTAAAATTGAATAACTAATAAGGATATATAATTTTCTGAAAAAGCTAACTTCTAAACCATCTACAATTATACCCGTTTTTTTTTCTTTTAGTTTTATAGTTGTTTCATTATTTGTTGTGGTTAAAATAGTTATTGCTGTAACACTAAAACCTGCTAAAATTCCTAATACTGTTATGGTATTAATGACAAAATCATTATCAAACCTTAATAAATTATTATTTAATAAAATTGATAAAATAAAAGTAACAACAAAAGGAATAATGAAATCAAAGATTACATTATTCTTCAAGGTTAAGAGATAGTCGTTAATTAATATTAAATAGCTTTTGTACATTATAAATTATTTATAGCAATTTAAGCAATTCTCTTTTTATACTATCGGAGATTAACGAAGCAGTTGTTGGATCTATGTCTATAGTGACAAATGTTGATTTTTGAATTTTATTTAAATAAAATTGACTCAGGTTGCCATTATGGTCTTTTCCTTCAACCCAAATTTTATCAATTTTAGTGTTATAAACTAAACGTTGTCTTACGTCTGAAAGCAAATCTCTTATATCTTGACCTTTCTGAGCTCTAATATCAATAATTAAATCTTCCCTGGCTTGTAAAGTTCTGTTTGCTAAGTTTAGCGAATCTTCACCTAAAATAGATTTATCAATAAAAATTTTTGTTTTCGTAACTCTATCTAGACGAGCTATCATAGTGTCTTCAGTTGATATTACGGCTCCTTCTACTAAATTAAATTCTTTCGATTCTCCTTTTGAATTTAAATATTTTTGCATGAATTTATCAAGATAATTTTTGAGATTTAACGATTTGATACCTCTTCCTGCGTTCTGCATTATCAAATCAATATCACCATTACTTTTAAATCCCAAAAGGAAATAGTTTTCCTGTTCTTCACCTTCTTCAATCCTTTTTGGATTTGGTCTTTTGGTGTTGCTTCTACTGTCTTTTAAATTTCGTCTGCTTCCAAAATTTCCTGTACTCATCATACCAAAGTATACATTTGGATGATTTTCAATATTTCTAAGACTAATTTTTTCTAATATATCTAATGATGTGAATTTGGTTTCTGTTAGATTGAATATTTTTTCTTTGTCATCAAGTTTATTAAACCACTTCATAAATGCTTCAAAATCAAAATCGTTATAAATTAAATCAGCGGAATTGTTTTTGTAGAATTTTAGAACATGAAATGTAATTTTTCTGCTTGTCATATAATTATTTTTACGTTTTGTTTTGGATTTATTGTATGCAACGTCCCGCTGGCCTTTTGACAGGGGAGATTTTTGTTTCTTTAGTATGTTTTATCACCGGGTATTTTATTTTTTTAGATACGGTAGAATTGTTTTTAATACAGTGTCTAATCCTGAAACTGAAATTTCATCGTCTTTTTGGTTAATTTCATCATCGACATGATTAGAATTATTACCAAAATATTTAGCAACTAATTTTTCTTTAACTTCATGTTTTTTATTTTCTGGTAACAACTCAATAAAAGGATTAATCGCAGTTAATTCAAGTTCAGCTTTGCGATTTATTATTTCTAACTTTCTATGTTTACTAGATTCTCTTGCTGCATAAGTTGCCGGATATGATAAAGCAGCAGCAGCTATAATCCTTATCAAAGATTTAGTCCAATCAAAATTAGCACTGCTAATATCCCAAATTGTAAAAATTAGTAATCCTGAAAGGAGAAGCATTAAAACTATTGCAAGTACTCTAAATGTATTTGCTGTTGATTTATTTTCATTTGCGAATTTGTGATAATTACCAGTTACTGAGATATCTCCAATAACTCCAACAATTTTTTTAGCTTCTTGAAGTTTGGAGTTTAGATCTTCAATTAGTATTTCTGTATTTGAACTTATTTCCCCTTTTGTAGTGTTGACCTCGTTAATTAATGATTGTTTCAAATTGTCAAATTCAATTCTAAATGCATTTCTATCATTTTCATAGTTCTGATTGGAAGTTGATTTAATATTTAAAAAATCAGTTTGAAAAGTCGAATTAAGATTTTGTATTTCTGACTCTTTTTGAGAAAGTTTAGTATTTATATTGTTTAGTTCATTGAGGTTATTGCTTATTTCGATTTTAAATCCTTCAATAGTTTCTTTTAACTTCTTATTTTCTGTTTCTATTTCTTTATATTTTTCTTGCACGACTTTTTCAAAATTTGAAATATTTTTTGAAAAATTAAAATCATTCTTAGAAAAAGGTAAAGGAAGGTTTCTTACTCTTGAGATAGCACTATGTAGATTGTTTATTGCATTGTTAATATGTCCTACATTTTTATTTCCAATAAATGCGTTTATTTGTGAAAGGGAACTTTCGATTTCAACTGAAATTTGTGATAGTTCAGATTCTTGTACAATTATAGGAATAGTTAATTTGAGTCTATCACGCAGATAATTCTCTGAAGTTTCAAAAAAATGAATAGTGTCAGCATCCATTAATTCACGAACTCCTTTCTCATTTATTCTATTTTTTAGCTGTTCAAGTTTATCAAAAACTTGGTGATTCTCAAATTCGATTGATGTCATATTTGTCGTATAATATTGTTCATAATACAGAAAAATAAGCTTTTCATTATTCAAAGATGTTTTTGAATAATTCAAACTATTTTGTATTGATTTTCTGTATTGCTAAGGTATTTAAATGTAATAAAATATATCAAATTAGTTATTGACAATACTTCGTAGTAATTAACAATTCCAATGTTTTACTAAACTTTTACAGTAATAATTTCTTTGATATTGGTGGTGAAACGGGGGGATAGTTTTTCCTGGCGCATTTTCCATTGGCGGCCGAGGGACTGACTTGCGAATTTTATTTTGTTTGTTCCGTAACTTCTGTTGAGTTTATCCACTACACTCATAATGGGTTGGTGTTTTGGATTTGAGGTATTGAACAATGATAGTTGTGTTTCGTTATTGGGGGTTAGGCCCATTACAATTACGCCGGCTTTTTTGTAGTGGTAGCCTTCTTTGAAAATAGCTTTAAGACCAATTTGTGCGTAATGGTTCAGCTCAATAGTTGAGTTTGTCGGGAAATCGGTTTTAATGACCATGTTTCGGGAATATTGCGGTAGGTCCTTGCGGTGGTAATTTGAAGTTACAAATACCATAATCATGTTGCAATGACTGTTTTGCTTGCGCAGCTTTTCGGAACAGGATGCTGTGAAGGTCGACACTCTTTCGGATAGTTCCTCCAGTTTGGTGTACATTTTTTCGAATGATCGCGTAGTGGCAATCATCTTTTTGCTTTTGGGTGTTTCCAAATCCAGTGTTGGTTTTCCCTCCAGCTCGTGTTTTAATCTCAGTCCAACTACGGCCATTTCTTTTCTTACCCATTCATCAGATAATTGGGTGAACTGATATGCATTGAGTACGTTTTTTGCCTGTAGTCGTTTCGCATGTTTTTGGCCAATACCCCAAACATCTTCTATTTTAGTCCATTTAAGCGCTTTTATTCTCTTACACTCAGTATCTATTACATAAACACTTTTGGTTCTTTCAGGGAACTTCTTTGCTATTTTATTTGCTACTTTGGCTAATGCTTTTGTTGGTGCGAAACCAACGCTGATAGGAATTCCCGTTCCTTTGGTTACGGTCTTCTGTATTGTTATTCCGTATTCCTCAAGATTGTATCTTTCGAAACCTGTAAATTTTAAGAAAGCTTCGTCAATACTGTACACTTCAATGTCGGGGGTAAAAGTAGCAAGTATGTTCATTACTCTACTGCTCATATCACCGTACAAGGCATAGTTGGAAGAATAGACAAATATGTTATTGTCTTCAAATGTTTTCTTGTATTCAAAGGCAGGCGCACCCATTGGAATACCTAACGCTTTGGCTTCGTTAGAACGTGCAATTACACAACCATCATTATTAGAAAGGATTACTACCGGTTTTCCAATTAAATGTGGTTCAAACACTCTTTGGCAAGAGGCGTAAAAGTTATTGCAATCAACTAAACAAAACATTAGAAAGATTTTATTGAATGGATCACTATTCCCCAAATCATGAATTCATTTTCGGGGGTTACTTTAATTGGTTCGTAATCTTCGTTTTCGGCGATTAACCAAACAATGTCTTTTTCTATTTTGATCCTCTTTACTGTGAATTCACCATCAATCTGACATACTGCAATCTTGTTGTCCTGCGGTGGAAGGCTTTTATCAATAACAAGCAGGTCGCCATCGTTAATGCCTGCGTTTTTCATAGAATGCCCTTTGACCTTAGCAAAATAAGTGGTGTCCTTATGTCTAATTAAGAGCTGATTTAAATCGATGCTTAATTCGATAAAATCATCTGCAGGAGAAGGGAAGCCGGCACTGATACCCACGTCAAAAAAAGGGATTTTCATTTCCGTGGAATAATCCGGAATGTAAAATTCTAAGGTTTTGGTTGTATGCAGGCTGCGGAGTTTCACTTTTATAAATTGATTTTACAAACTGATTAGGTGTTTTGGCTCTAGGAAATAGTTGCAATTTGCTTTCACAAGATTTGTGTATTCTTCCCAGGTATATTTGATTTCATCACCAAAATCGATGTCTGTAGCGGAAGTATTAGAAGTGTCAATAACATAGATCTTAGCAGCTCCTAATTTCTTTAATTCTTCAAAATAAATGGCAAAGTACTCGAAATGTGCTAATCCATTATCATAGTTTTTATGCAGCTTGATTAATGTACGGTAGTCCTCAGTTCGCGGTAATTGTAATGATATTATTTCCTGATAAATTATTTTAGCCTCATCACCTAATTCCAAAACATAATTGCATTGTTGGTTAATGTTTTTTTGGTCTGTTAAACGATATACAACTTCATTAGGGTGGTTTATTATTTTACCTGTTTCGCGAAAGCCGTTATCATGGAAACCGTATTCAATATTGATGTTTAATCTGTGCGCAATATCTTTTGCTAATGCCTCGACATTTGCAATATTTAAATTGTGTTTTCCAACAATTATAGCCTCGAAATCTTCCATTAGAATTTACGTTTAGATATCTACAAAGTTAGAAAGAGATAAACCAAATTAATACAAAATTGACTAAAATAGTTATTAACCCTCCGACAAAGCACTGGGCAGACTAGGAAGCAAACCGCAGGATCAGTTTAAGGGCTACCCTAACAAAGAAGGTTTTTGTGTAGCTATAGCAAGTATTTACTATTTGAACAGGTATTTATCAAGCAGTTCGACATGTTTGAATGCTATTCTTTCCAGAATAGTATTTCTGATGATGTCGTATTTGATTTCAATAAAGAAGTCGCTTAAAGCGTACAGATTGTATCGGTATTTATCGTCTTCATATGATTCTAAAAACTTTGCTGTATTCCAGACGGTATCGTTTTGTATTTCTTCAGATAAGCATAAAAAATCCTGCATTTTCATTTTTTTCGCCATTGGGAAGGTTCTATTGGGTTGGTATCTATCCAAAGACCGGTTTTGTTTTTTCTCGCCGTAATTTCGAGTTGCGCCAATTCTTTTGAGGTTGAATATTTTTTATAATGCCAACCCATACCATGTTTAATGATTTCTGCAGATAAGTATTTGTTATCATCATAATATACTTGCGCCACGGTGCGGCCATACCGGTCCACATCATAAACCTTGTAGCGAATTGTTTTTGAAAAAATTTCCTGTGAGGTAAACTGTTTCGCTTTGGTGCCGAAGGGTTGGTTTTTTTCCGGGCAATCGATTTCGGCCAAACGTAAGGTAGTTTGCTTGTTTAGGCTGTCTAATACTACGACTGTGTCACCGTCTTTAATGGCAATTACTTTTCCGGTGAAATAGGTTTGGCTATAACTGAAAAAGCAGCAGAATAGAAGTGTAAGGAGAAGGAATGTTTTTTTCATTTATTTTCGGATTACTTTTATTGTTTTAAAGCGATTATCTGACTGTATTGTAATAAAATAAAGACCTGTGTTGTATAGGGAAAGATCTATTTTATCGGTGGTCGTATTTTTTGTTAAGGTTTGTCCGAAAATGTTTTCTATTGTGTAACTGTACGTTTTGTTTTCCGGATTGGCAATGTTGACATATTCGGCAGTTATCGTTGGATATAAAGTTACATTAACCAAATTGATTTCGTTTGTAGACAATGCACCCCATGTGTCGGTTGCCGCAGGTCCGTTCCATATTAAAGTTGCAATATAGGGGTTGTCGATAAACGGGTTTCGGTTACCTTGTAGGTTTTGTAAAATATTGTTACGGTTTCTTTCATATTGTGAAACGGGATCCTGTGCGTTCCATTCCAAGAATACGTTTGGCATATCACCAAATGGTGAGAATGAGGAGCTACCAGCACCGACCGCAGAGGCTAGACATTGTGAAGGATAACGCACGTACATGTACATGATTATTCGTGCGACATCGCCTTTCCAATCGTTACCGGGATACCAGTTACCGGAGAGTGTTTGGTAAGACATTTGTATACCGGAACCTTCCTCGAATATCCTGTTGCTTCTTGCATTATTACGGTCGCTGTCAATGGAACGTAGGTTGTGGGCATCGCTACCGGCTCCAACAAAATCTAAATTGGGCGTACCCAGTGAACGCGGGTAAACGTGTTCACGCACCCATAAACCGCTGCAACTCGAAGTATGACAGGAAAGGTCTTTATTTCGGCTATAGTCGTTATTTACTTCTGTATCTGTGTCATTCCAACCGTAAAAAAGTAAAACGTTTTGGGTGTTGTTTGGGTTTAAATCGGTTTGCTTGAGTGCATCCCAGGTATCTGTTGAAGTGCTGGAAGTATACGGGAGTTCTGTCGTATGGGTATTTGTAATCAGGGTGGTTAACTGGTTTTTTAGGTTGTTCCCTGTTTGGGAAAAATTTATTGATGAATAATAGCTTGGTATTTGTGCTATTCCTGTAAGTGGGGCTAGTAGTAGAAAAAGTAGTTTTTTTGTCATGGCTTTTATTGTTTAATGTTTTTCAAATTTAAGGACTATATCTAGAGAATAATGTGATTTCATACAAATTGTAGCAGATTGATAATTTACGAGTACAAAAAATAAAAGCCAGTTCATGGGAACTGGCTTTAATATTAACAATCAAAGTAAAAGTTTGCCATTAAATTTCTCCATTTGATATATCAAAAAACCTATCAAAGTATTTTTTTAATTTCTCTAAAACGGTTTCTTTTTTTAGTGTTCTGTCGCCGGTTGGTGAAAAACGCGAAACCGGTGGTAAAATAGAAGCAAAGGCTGTTCCTGCTGCTTGGATTTCGCCGTTTTTGAACGAGTTATTTATAAAATTTACTGTTTCTTCCGGTTTTAGGTTTTCCTCTGAAATAATTTGTTCTAATTCGGCTTTCTTTTGTTCTTTAACGTATTGGTTCCATTCGTCTTCTATGTCTGACGATGGTGTTAATGAGGCTACGAACTTTTCAATTAGTTCCTTTTTATTACGCAAATCAATACTTGAGTCTATTGCTTTGTTGATACTTACGATTACTTCTTTATCTGCCAAATTACTGTCTTTGTATTTGCGAATTAGCATCAGGATATAATCAATATTGATTTCAACCTGTTTGATTAACTCCATTTCAAAAACAATGTCGTCGTTTACGTTTTCGCTATCGCCTTTTCCAAAATTTCTGAACTCGTTGTATAGTTCAATATACATACTATGGTAATCCTGGAACTCTCGTTCACTCAATATTTCATTACCCGCAAACTCATCAAATGAACGAAGAATGTTTAGTAATTTCAGAATAGCACCATACAATCGAATAAACGTCTTTTTGTTTTCTTCACCTAGGATTAATTGACCAATTGGGAATTTTTCCAATAACTCGTGAACTAATTCATAATAGCCCGGAACTACTTTTTTGCCATCATGATAACCATTATAATATTCGTCATAGGTTTTAAGTAATACAATACCACCGGCTTCTTTATTTCCGAATAACGCTAAACAATCATTAGTAGCTTTTTCCAAATTACGGAAACAAATAATATTCCCAAACGTTTTAATAGAATTCAGGATTCGGTTTGTTCTGGAGTAGGCTTGTAATAATCCGTGCATTCTTAAATTTTTATCTACCCAAAGCGTATTTAATGTAGTGGCATCAAATCCAGTTAGGAACATATTTACGACAATCAGCAAATCGATTTCTCTGTTTTTCATTCGCAATGAAATGTCTTTGTAGAAATTCTGAAATTTTTCGGGAGAGGTATCGTAATTGGTTTTAAAATTTACATTATAATCCAGTATGGCCTGATCCAGAAAATCTCTGTCGCTTGCATTTAGTCCTTCGGTTGATTCGGAGTTTTCATCCTCTACCCCATCTTCTTCCTCGTCATTTTGTCCGAAACTGAATATGGTGGCAACTTTTAACCGTGCTAATTCCGGAATATCTTTTTGCTGCTTTTTAAACTCGTTATAGTATAATTTTGCCGCATCAATAGAAGCTACTGCAAAGATGGAATTGAAACCGCTTAATCGTATTTTGTTTTTAACTTCTTCAATTTTATTGCGGTCTTTTGCTGAGGCCACTTCAAATACATTCGACAAAGCCGTCATCATGTAAGGCTTGCTGTTTCGACTTGTTTTCTGACTGAAATGTTTTAAAATATATTCTACATTATTATGAATTCTTTCGGGAGCCATAAAGGCTTTTTCGCGGTCTATATCGCGTACTTTTTCATCGTTAATATTGTCTTTTTCTCGCATTGTGCGGATATAATCCACACGGAAAGGCAATACGTTTTTATCTGCAATTGCATCTACAATAGTGTAGGTGTGAATTGCAGTTTGATGTTTTTCTTCCGGGCAATTTGCAACCTCACCATGCTTGTAACAACCAAAGGCCTGAACAGTAGTTTTAAGGTGTGCTTTTCCGCCACTGCTAGAGTTGATTGCAAAAATGGGCGTTCCGGTAAACCCGAAAAGGAAATATTTTTTAAATGTATCTGTAATGGCTTCGTGCATATCACCAAATTGTGAACGGTGACACTCGTCGAAAATAAAAACTACCTCTTTGCTGTATATGGAATGGTTTTTTTTGTTTTTTGATTAAAATAGACAGCTTTTGAATGGTTGTAATAATAATTTTGGAATTTGGATCGTCCAATTGTTTTTTCAATACAGCTGTATTGGTATTACTGTTGGCTGCTCCTTTTTCAAACTTATCATATTCCTTCATGGTTTGGTAGTCCAAATCCTTTCGGTCTACAACAAAAATTACTTTGTCTATAAAGTCTAATTTGCTGGCTAATTGTGCCGTTTTAAAGGAAGTTAAGGTTTTGCCGCTTCCGGTTGTGTGCCATATATAACCTCCGGCATCGATACTACCGTATTTTTTGTAATTGTATGATGCGTTTATTTTGGTCAAAACTCTTTCGGTGGCCACAATCTGGTAAGGACGCATTACCAACAGCAATTTATCTGAGGTAAATACACTGTACTTGGTTAAGATATTCAGTAAAGAATGTTTGGCAAAAAATGTTTTACCAAAATCCATTAAGTCTAAAATAGCTTTATTGTTAGCATCGGCCCACCATGAAGTAAACTCATAACTGTTACTGGTTTTTTTCTTATTACTGCTGCTTTCTTTCTCCTTTTCTTTGATGTGTGAAAAACGAGTTGTATTGCTGTAATATTTGGTTAATGTCCCATTGGAGATTACAAACAATTGTACATACTCAAACAAACCACTGCCTGCCCAAAAAGATTCCCGGTTGTAACGGTTGATTTGATTGAATGCTTCCTGCAAACTTACTCCACGTTTTTTTAACTCAATATGTACCAAAGGCAATCCGTTTACGAGTACTGTAACATCGTATCGATTGGCTCGTTTACCGTCTTCGGTTTCGTATTGGTTGATTACCTGAAGTTGGTTGTTATGAATATTCTGTTTATCGATTAATCGTATGTTTTTTACTGAGCCATCTTCACAATGTAATAGCTGGATATAATCTTCCTGAATGAGCGTAGTCTTTTCTTCGATACCGCTGTTTGGATTGGCGATTTTAAGATTGAAAAAATCCTTCCATTCCTTATCGGTAAACCGATATGAATTAAGTTTCTCTAATTGTACCCGAAGATTATTTACCAAATCTGATTCGGTAGTAATTGGAAGAAACTCATAGGCTTGTTTTTTTAGCAAGGCTATAAACGCTTTTTCCAATTCTGCTTCGGATTGGTACGATGCTTCTTTTTTAATTTCTGATTCGTACGCTGCGACTACAGTACTTTCGGTATTTTCTGCTATTACATTGTATTGGCTCATACTAATTAACGTTTTTGAAAGTTAATAGTTTGCTACGATAATATTCATATTGCTGTCTTCGTGCTTTTATCTCCGCAGGTAAACCTACCGATATATCATTGACCAATGCATCAAACTGATCTAAGATTTTCACTATTCGTTCTTGTTCTTTTAATGGTGGAACTGGAATTTTTGCCTGAGCAAGTCCTTTAGCATTTATAGCAGATATTTTACCCGATGAAATATGTCTTTTAATTTGATTGTGAAAAAGTTTCGTCCTCAAAAAATAGGATACATACTTTGGATTTAGTTCGCTTTTATAAGCAAAACATGCATCGTGAATAACAACATCTTCTTCACCAAGCCAAGCAGTTCCTTTTCCAATATCCTCTACTGTTTCTCCGGCAGCAACAATAACCACATCGCCATAATTAGCCACTCTTAATTTTTTTGCTAGTTCTGGACTTACAAATGATTTAGATTTTTTAGCGAAAATATTGTAATGTGTGTACATTTCTCCATAATGAATACAAGGTGTCCCTTCTTCAATCATATCCGTTCGCACAAATCTTTTACCTCTTATAAATTCACCAATATCACCTAATGTTTTCCAAGCTACTTCTTTGTCTTCAAATGCTAGTAGTTGGTTGCGATAAAACTCATATTGGCGCGTACGCGCCTCCAGCTCCGCCTCCAGCTCCGCCTCCAGCTGTGTGAATTTGTCGAGAATATTGACTATTTCTTCTTGGATTGGTAAGGGTGGGATGGGGATGGGGAATTTTTCAATCATTGGCTTTCTGATTGATGAAACAGTTGCATTAACAGCCACTTTATTAATAAAGCTCTTGAAACTAGTCCTCATAAAGTAATAAATGAATTTTACAGAAATATCATTTAAATTAATATGAATTCTATATGCTCTTTGATGTAATGCATATTTACCGTTTATGTAATGGAATATTTCACCAATACCACCTTCTCCTGGTATAATTATTGCTTCTTCATCAAAATCAAAAGAATCTAATGTTTTTATATTTTTTGATCTAACATACAAAGGATATTTTCCACCTTCAATTCCTTCATTTCCATTTCTATTGCCAGTACCTATATCTGCTACCTCTATTAGTTCTTTATATACAACACCATTCGGACAATACTGCTCAATTAATTCGTCTATTTTACTCATACCGTTACTGCTTCTAAATCGTTAACAATGGCATCAATAGCTTTGCGCAATTCTTTTTGTCTGGCAACAATTTCTTTAATGTGTTGATTCAGAATTACAATATCTGTTTCCACCTGAGTATTTTCCTGTTCCACATAGCTGCTAACGGCAATGTTATAGTCGTTCTCCGCTATGTCGCTGTTTTTTACCAGTTTGGCAAAATGCGGAACATCTTTTCGCTCTATAAAAGCGTTTAAGATTTTCTTACGTTGTGAATCGGATAATTTGTTTTTGTTTCCGCTGCGTACAAACTCGGCAGAGGCATCTATAAACAGAGTGGCGTTGTCGCTTTTACTTTTCTTCAATACAATAATGCAGGTGGCAATTGTTGTCCCGAAGAATAAATCGGGTGGTAGTTGTATTACAGTATCAACATAATTTTCATTGATAAGGTATTTCCGGATTTTTTGTTCGGCACCACCACGGTATAGTACTCCAGGGAATTCTACAATGGCAGCCGTTCCGGATGTTGCTAACCATGACAACATGTGCATTGTAAACGCTAAATCAGCTTTTGATTTGGGTGCTAAAACTCCTGCCGGTGAAAAACGAGGGTCGTTAATTAACAATGGGTTCGCATCACCTTCCCATTTGATTGAATACGGAGGATTGGAAACGATGGCATCAAATGGTTCGTCGTCCCAATGCATCGGGTCGGTTAAAGTATCACCATGGGTGATATTGAATTTTTCGAAATTGATGTCGTGTAAAAACATGTTGATACGACAAAGGTTGTAAGTCGTAATGTTTACTTCCTGTCCGTAAAATCCTTGTCGTACATTTTCTTTACCTAAGACTTTGGCAAACTTCAACAACAAAGAACCCGAACCACAAGCGGGATCATATACTTTGTTTACTTGTGTTTTTCCGACTACGGTAATTTCGGCCAATAATTCGGAAACTTCCTGAGGCGTGAAAAATTCTCCTCCTGATTTTCCTGCGTTGCTGGCATACATGGTCATTAAATATTCGTACGCATCACCAAAAGCATCAATGTTGTTGTCTTGGTAATTGCCTAATTTAAGACCTGCAATTGCGTTTAGAATTTTTACTAAGCGGGTGTTTCTTTGTTCAACGGTTCCACCTAGTTTGTTACTGTTTACATCTACATCATCGAAAAGCCCGGCTAAATCGGGTTCGCTATCGGTGCCTTTTGCTGAAGCTTCTATATCTTTAAAAATGGAGTGTAATTGTACGTTAAGGTCTTTATTGTACTCCGCGTTTTTCTGAACGTTTTGAAACAATTCAGAAGGCAAAATATAAAAGCCTTTTTCAGCAACGGTATCTTTACGACCAAACTCTGCATCTGCATCAGTAAGTTTTGCAAAGTCGAAATCTTTATTGCCTGTTTCCCATTCGGCTTTATTGATATGGCTAGTTAAATTTTCGGATATAAAGCGGTAAAACAATATTCCTAAAACATAGGATTTGAAATCCCATCCATCTACACTTCCTCTTAAATCGTTAGCAATTTGCCAAATGGTTCTGTGCAATTCGTCGCGCTCTTGTTCTCTGCTCATTATAGTAACGTGATATTTATATGTTTTTGAATTGTTTTATTCAAGGTTTCCAAATATAGGGTTTTGAAAGCATAAAAAAAATCACTAAAATGAGTGATTTTTTAAGTAATTATCTTTTGTCTGTTGATGTTTGACTGAAACTTAAAAGGTTAAACATTTGACGGAATCGAGAACGTAAACGATTGCCATAAAGCTGTTCTATTTCGGAAGCATTTAGGTTTGTGGTTATGTGGGTTATGGATTGATTAGTAATGAATTCTTCGTAACGACTGAGCAGGATTTCGGCCATTACGTTACAGTCGTTTCCGAAGTGTTTTATTTGCTGCTCGGCACCAAGATCATCAAAACAAAAGCCGGTTAGCCTGTATTGCATGTTTGATTTTTGGGTGTAGGGCTGCAATGCTTCAAAACCATTCTTGGCAAACTCGAAAGAGATTTCCCGACAGGTTTTAATTTTGTAATCGTCTTTGAGATACAAGAAAGGTTTGATTAGGCGCATTATGGACGTTTTACCGCAACCAATAGGACCGGATAATAAAATGCCTTTGTTGAGGTTGATTCCGTTTTCTGAGGCGTTTTTTTCGTCGCGAATAGCATAAATGAGGAGTTTGTATATGATAGGCTTGTCCTGTGGATGTATTTTGAAGCTTTGACCGTAGATTTGTTTTCCTATGGTTTCGAGGTAGTGGAAACATTTGTCCAGGTTGTAAACCTTGACATTGTTTTCGATTTGAAAGGTTTCGGAAATGTTATAAAGGCTCGGCATAATTTTTTTGTATTGTGGTGTGTAATTGGTTTGGTTGCGGTGCAGCATTTTGTTTATATTTGATGCTGTTTAGCATCCAGTTGGCGGCTGCAGCTTTCCAGTTTCTCATTTTGGTTTTTCCGCCTACAAGCCAACCGTTACTGTTGTAGTAGTTGAAAAACTTTTGGGCTTCGCTCTCGGGTTGGTTTTGTTGTTTAAAATGGGTGTTGAGTTCTTCCCAGGTTGGCGGGATTTGGTTTGTCTGATTTGTACCTTTTTTTTCGCGCAACTTTTTTTTGGCTTCCTCCGGTTTTTCATTTTTTAAAAATTCATTCTCATTTATTGTTTTTGTGGGTTCATCATCGTTTAAACTGTTTGTAATGTTTATATAGTTTATAGAAGATACCAGCGCTTGTTCAGTACCTGTCCCACTACTTGTACAGTGCTTGTTCAGTACTTGTTCAGTAACTTGTTCATTTTTTGTATCGGATTTTCTAGCCTTTAAAGAAGGTTTTAATTGCTCGGATAAGTTTACCATGTGGACGATACTTCCCTTAAACGGATTGTAGGACGGTTCGTAAATGATATACCCTTTTTCATGCAGCTCCCGGACGCATTTATGATATGTAGCTTTTGAACAAATTTTACTGATTCTCATGATTTCGTCTCGGTTGATACTGATAGGATTCTGGAACCGATTGAGGTTCCAGAATTGAAAAAAAGCAACGTAAAGACTGATGTGTGTTGGATTTAGTGAATGATCAGACGAAACGCGGTCGAAATAGGCTGTTAGATGTTTGATGTAGTTCATAATGTCAGGTATTAATTTTGACTTAACATTTTTTCTATATCCTCGTATTTGTAATAGATGGTTCCTCCTACTCGGTTGTACTTTAATGTTCCGTTGATGCGTAATGTCTGGAGTGTGCCCGGGGAAATTTTTAGGAGCTTGCGGACCTCGGAAGAACGGAGCCATTCGGGAGTTGGTTTTCTCTCGGAAATCATTTCTTTGAGTTCTGAAATGATTACGTTTGAAAGATTAAGCAAATCTCTTTTACTTACAACCTGATGATTTAACAATTCGATGTTTTCTACATCGGGAAATAGTTTTCTGGCATTGATACTCATTTTGTATTGTTTTAAATATTAATGCTGCAAAACAATTTCTTTTGAATGATTTTAATTTACAAGTTGTAAGAAGGTTGTATGTTTTTTTAACAAAAAAACCAAGTCGTAGACCTGGTTTTGGTGTTTATTGTTCTGATTCGATTACCTTGTTTAATGTGGCTGCCATAGAATGCAAAAAGGGTGTTTTTTCTTTTTTTCGGCGTTTGATATCAATGTAATATCGGTAAAGGTTGTCTTCCAGATCAATGTTAAAAGCAGTTCCGAATACTTTGGCAATTTCTTTTACTTCTTTCTTACCTCCGTTAATGATTTTATTGTGATGCAATGCGTAAATGAGCTCAATTAAATCAAGGTTGGTGCCGGTCCATTTCAAGTCGGATATGGTTTGTTTTTTTAGATTTTCAGTTTTGCTTTCTAAAACGTCAAGTTCAGTTTCCAAATAGTAAATGATTTGTTCTCTAGCTAAAAGTATTGCCAAAGTACATTCCATTTTTGTAGTAACCCTTTCATCAATGAATACTAATTGAAATTGCTCATTAATATGAGATTTATTGTTTCTTCTTAAAAAATACTCTTGGTCTCTGTGTGTAGAATGGCTACGGTAATATTTTAAAAACCTGTTGTACCCTTTTGGAGTTTGAATGTACTTTTCAAGTGTTTTTTGAAAATAATCTTGTTTTTTCTTTTTAGAAGTGGTCATTTTTACCTGTATATCCATCAGGTATTTGTAATAGAGGAGATTTGCTGTTAACTTGGTTTTATGAATTTTAAAGAATTCAATTTCTTCGTGGTCGTTGTCAAAGTCATGGTACCGCAACCATTCGTTTATTGTGGAAATTTCGGTTTCCAAATATTGGATTTTGTTTTGGCAGTTTGTGATGGTGTCTTTGGAAGAACTCTTTTTTAAGTTCTGTAAAATGTCTTCGATTAGGTTTTGATAATTTTGGCGCATAAAAAATGGTTTATTCTGATGTCAAAATAAACCATTTTAAACCAATTAATATAGTATTTTCTTACATTTTATAAAGATTTGTAAGTATTTGATTTTAATTTGTTGAAACGGAAATACTTACTGTTTCTGTGGATTGTAGTTTAAATTTTTCCTTTAAAAACTGCATGTCCTGACTTATTTTCTTATCTAATATTTTAGCGTAATGTTGGGTTGTTTTCAAATTTGTATGTCCTAACATTTTACTAACCGTTTCCAAAGGCACGCCATTTGAAAGCGTTACTGTTGTTGCAAAGGTGTGGCGCGCAATGTGGAAGGTTAAATCTTTATTGATGCCGCAAACGTCTGCTATTTCTTTTAAATAGGCATTCATTTTCTGATTGCTTAGGATTGGAAGCAGTTTGTTTTCGTTTTTACATACTGGATGATCTTTATATTTTTCAAGTATTGCCTGAGCTGTTGGTAATAAAGGAATTTTTGAAGTGGTGTCGGTTTTCTGGCGGTTTTTAAACAGCCATTTGTCGCCATCTATACCGATTGTCAGATTGTTATTTGAAAGCTGTTTTACGTCGATGTAGGCCAGTCCGGTAAAACAACTGAATATAAAAATATCACGGACTAAGGTAAGCCGCTCGGAAACAAATCCTTTGTCAATTATGTCTTGAAGTTCATGCTCTGAAAGAAATTCCCTTTCTACTTCTTTGACTTTTGATTTGTAGTTTCTAAACGGATCTTTAGTCAGCCAACCATTGGCTAGACAAATATTAATTATTTTGTGAAAGTTCTTGATGTACTTTACCGCTGTATTGTTAGCGCATTTACGTTCACTTCGCAAATAAAATTCGTAATCGGTAATAAAGGCATGGTCTATTTGTTCAATACCGATATTGGGCTTGTTGAATTTCCATTTTAAAAAGTCCTGTGTGTGTTTAAGTGAAGTCTCGTACCGCTCAAGGGTTCCGGCAGCATATTCTATTCCAACCAGTTCTTTTAATTTTTTATTGTGGTCCTGAAATATGGGGATTAACTGTCGGGTTCTTTCAGTTTTTCCAGTAAATTCTATTTTGAAGGATTCAAAGGTTAAGTCTATCCCTTTTAAGAAAAGTGCTCTTTCCGTAAGACTTACTTTCTCAATTAATTTGTCAAGGTGTTTATTTATTGTTCGGGCTTCTTCATTGTTCCGCTTAATTCTGTTCGTTTCCTTAGACCAGGAAGATTCTAAAACATAAAAGCCGGTACTAATATCAAATGGCTTTCTGTTAATCAAGATTTTCTGATAAACCGGTATTAATCCGTTTGCATTGATTTTTGACTTTCTTAAATAGAATTGTACTTTGATTTGTGTGTTCATGGTGGTAACCTTTTTATTGATTAATAATTTACATCGTTAATCAATTCCTTACAAGATGTTCATTTACTGAACCGCTTAATTTACAAGGTCTGAACAAAAATTTAGTGCACTTTCAAAGTTAAAAAACCAGTGCACTAAATAGTGCACTATTCATTTGAAAATATTTGAATATTTTGGGTTTTGACTAAAAACAAAAAACCCTGTAAACATTATATTTACAGGGTTTTGTTATAATTTGCTTTTGATTTAGCAGAGAGGAAGGGATTCGAACCCTCGATACAGTTACCCATATACAAACTTTCCAGGCTTGCTCCTTCAACCACTCGGACACCTCTCTAAATTCTGACGCGAAATAACGATTTTATTTTGTCATTTCGAAACTTTATTAAAAATATTTTATGTCAATTCACCACGTAAGGACGTTTCGAAAATCGTTTTAAAAACTGACTGTGAAACATTCTGTCCCAAAAGATACATAAGTTTGGTAACAGCCGCTTCAGTAGTAATATCATGACCCGAAATAACGCCTATTTTTTTAAGATGCATTCCTGTTTCGTATTTACCCATGTTCACGCTTCCGCCTGAACATTGCGTCACATTAACCACGTGAAGCCCTTTCTTTATAGCTTTTTTCAGGATGGAAATAAACCAATCTTCTGTAGGGGCATTCCCGGAGCCGTACGTCTCCAGCACTACTCCTTTCAAATTTGGGATTTGCAGAATGGCATTTAAAACACTTTCGTTAATCCCAGGAAACATTTTTACCACCGCTACATTATCATCAAAGCCTTTATTGACTTTTAATTTCTTTCCTGCTCCTTTTTTAAGCAGCAAATCATTATTCACTTTTAAATCAACACCTGATTCTGCTAATTCAGGATAATTAGGTGAAGCAAAAGCATTAAAATGTTCCGCGCTGATTTTGGTCGTGCGGTTTCCACGGTATAATTTATATTCAAAGTACAGACCAACTTCGGTAATGACTGCCTTGTTTTTATTTTGCAATGAAGCTACTTGAATAGCCGTAATCAGGTTTTCTTTAGCATCGGTACGCAAATCTCCGATTGGTAGCTGCGAGCCTGTAAAGATGACCGGTTTGGCCAAATTCTCCAACATAAAACTCAATGCCGATGCGGAATAAGACATGGTATCTGAGCCATGCAAAACCACAAATCCGTCAAATGCATCGTAATTCTCCTGAATAGCTTCGGCAATAGCCACCCATTTTTCGGGATTCATATTGGATGAATCAATGGGCTCGTTAAACGAAAAGGTTTCAATAATACAATCCAGCAATCGTAACTCCGGAATGTTATGCAGTAATTCGTCGAAGTTAAATGCCTTAAGCACACCGGTTTCGGAATCTTTAACCATTCCAATGGTACCACCGGTATACACCAACAGAATTTTGGGTTTAGTCGACATTTTGGTATTTCAATTGATTAACTACCGGATTAGCATACATGGCAAGGAAGCTTTCGCGAAGTACATCTTTTTCGCTCCCCAAACGCATTTCCAGACGGCGTTCGAAAAGTTGTTTTTCTTTTTCCGTATACTGGTTTTCAAATCGGTTGTCGTTGTGAAGCAGATCGTAAGCGATAAAATTCGTCGGCCATAGTTTATAAGTCGACAAAATGGAATCGTCGATTACCTGTGCAAGAGCCTGAATCTGCTTGTTGTTATTGTCGTTCTCAGCCGCAATTTTATCCAATTCCTTGTCTAAAATGTCGCCTACATGAATGTGGATTCTTTTCTTCTGACCAATGATCCCGCTAATCAGCGTGATAAAATCCTCGTTTTTCTCTTTGATATAAGTTTCATCATTGGCTTCTGCCATAATCTGAGGCATCTTTAAGGCATCAGTTGGATCGTATTCATAAGAAATCGATACCGGAACCACTCTGATTTTCTTGAAAAAATCCATCAGATTTGGTTCATCCGAAGCCATGCCCAACATTTTCAAAACGCCCTGATGTGTGGCATCATTCCCGTCTTTCGTTCTTCCTTCTCGTTGGGCAATCCACACCGAGCGGTTTTCTTTGGATAACAAATGATACATGAATTCCGACATCAATTTTGAACTATGTAATAGTTCACGTGGCGGCAATCCTCTTTTCACTAAAAAGTTCCTGTTTAGTTTGGAAAGCGTCAGCAAGAACGATTTCTGCACCAAATTATCTCCGATTGCCGAAGCCGTCATCACCAAACCGTGATCAAAAAGACTGACATTAAGCAATGAAGTATCTAAGATAATATCGCGGTGATTGGATATAAAAAGATAAGAAGTATTCGGATCTAATTTTTCGAAACCGGAAGTTGTCAGACCATCCGAACTGCGCTCTAAAACACGCTGAATGGACTGATAGATAAAGTTGACCTGAAAATCGCGAATCGAATGGATGCGTTTTAACTGTTCCATCCAAACTGATTCTTCCACATCAGGAAAAGTAAAGCTCATCAAAGCCTTCATCATGGGGTGATGGGCTATACCCTGAATAGCTGAATTTACTTCGCTATCATAAAACTGGCGTATCGAGTCGAACTTTGGCATTAGTTATTTTTTACAATCCACAAAAGAACGAAATTTTTATGAATGAAATCTTATTTCTTTATTAAATCCCGAAAATTTCACGGGAATTTTCAGTTGTGATCCGTGCAATTTCTTCTATTGGCAACTGATAAATTTCAGAAAGCTTTTCGGCGACCAATTTCACATAACTGCTTTCGTTGCGTTTTCCTCGGTAAGGTACTGGCGCCAAATAAGGAGAATCGGTTTCCAAAACAATGTGCTTGATATCAATCTGATTCAAAAACTGATCGATTTTTCCGTTTTTAAAGGTCACCACTCCGCCGATTCCTAACTTCATATTATAGGAAATAGCCTTTAGTGCCTGTTCATAGGTACCTGAAAAACAATGGAAAATACCGAACAGCTCCGGAGATTTTTCCAGTTCCAGTACTTCAAAAATTTCGTCGAAGGCATCGCGGCAATGGATATTTATAGGCAATTTGTATTTTTTGGCCCACTGAATCTGCTTCTGAAATGCGATTTTCTGAATATCCAAAGTAGTTTTATCCCAATACAAGTCAATCCCGATTTCACCGATGGCCGTAAATTTTCGTTTGGCTAATTCCGCTTCCACATAAGCCAATTCGGTTTCATAATTCTCCTTTACATAACACGGATGCAATCCCATCATCAGGAAAATATTTTCCGGATATTGCTTTTCCAGATCATACATCTTTTGGGTATAAGACGAATCGATTGCCGGAATAAAAAATCGTTTGACACCTTTTTCAAGGGCGCGCTCAATCATTTCGTTACGATCTTCCGCAAATTCTTCAGAATATAAATGGGTATGTGTATCGGTAAAAATTAAATTTGTTTCCAAGATTCAGATTTGAATAATTCAGGATGCAAAATTACGAAGATTGTTTCACACTATACAATTAAAGACCGCCGACTTCAAAAAGGATAACTTCTTTTAAAGGGAAGAAAATTATTTGGTTATTTTTGAGTTATGGAAAATCTGCACGAACTACTCAAAAAGAAAGGTTACAAAAAAATAAAGTTTAAAGTTTCCAAGACCCAGCACCTTTTAATCAAGGCAAAAATAAACGGGGTTGAAGGCGATTTTATACTAGACACAGGCGCTTCCAACAGTTGCATTGGTTTTGAAAGCGTGGAACATTTCAATATTACTGCCAAAGATTCTCCGACTAAAGCCGCCGGAGCCGGGGCCACAGGAATGTACACACAAATGGCAACTGATAACTTATTACAACTGTCCCATTGGAAAAACAAAGATTTTTCCTTGGTGATTTTCGATATGAGTCACGTCAACCTGGCGCTTCGTCAATACAAGGCAAAATCGGTACACGGAATTATTGGCGCTGACATTTTACTGAAAGGGAAAGCCATCATTGACTATTACAATCACTATGTATATCTGAAATAACTCAGAATTTGCTTTTCAGAGTTCGGTAAGCCACAACACTACTGAGAATCATCAAAATTCCGCCGAGAATAAAATGCGCACCCGCAAATTTAAATGGCGCTTCGTCGTGCGTGAAAAAATAAAACGTATTGGCCATCAAAGGAGGCCCGATGATAGACGTGGCACTCATCAAACTGGCCAATGTCCCTTGTATCCCTCCTTGTTCCGAAGGCGGCACGGTAGACGAAATCACCGATTGCAATGCAGGACCCGCAATACCTCCAAAACAATAAGGAATCAGGAACACCATCATCATCCAACCTTGTGAAGCAAAAGCAAAAAGAAACATTCCCACTGCATATAAGAACAATCCGAAATAAATACTTTTGTTATTACCTAATTTAGGATTTATCCAACGGATCAGTCCACCCTGAACGATTGCCACAAGCAAACCGATTACTCCTAATGAGATCCCCACCATCCTTTCGTTCCAATTAAAGCGGTACATCGTGAAATAAGTCCAATTGCTCTGCACCGCATGCCCACCAATATAAACCAATACCAACGCAATGACCAACCCGATTAAAGACGGATATTTTTTCAGGTTTAACAGTGCACTGACCGGATTGGCTCTTTTCCAGCTGAAACCCCTCCTGTTTTCTTTTGACAAGGATTCCGGAAGTATGAAATAACCGTATAAAAAATTAATCAGGCAAAGCAGTGCCGCAGCGTAAAAAGGAATACGGGAGCCATACTGTCCCAAAACACCCCCAATAACTGGCCCGATTATAAATCCTAATCCAAATGCAGCCCCAACCATACCAAAATTCTTGGCCCGATTGGTTTCATCGCTCACATCAGCAATATAGGCCGTGGCCGTGGTGATGCTGGCACCTGTCAGTCCGGCTAATATTCTTCCGACAAACAGCCAGGCGATAGTCGGTGCAAAAGCCAGCAAAAGGTAATCCAAAGCAAAAAAGAAAAGGGAAAACAAAATAACGGGACGACGACCGAACTTATCGCTGAGATTCCCTACCATCGGGGCACATAAAAACTGCGTGATGGCATAGGCAAAAGTAAGCCAACCCCCGTAACGGGATGCCACACTGATATCCCCATGAATAAGTTCTTCTATCAATTTCGGAATTACCGGTATGATAATCCCCCAACCGATAACATCAATCAGCATCGTAATGAATATAAAGCCCACCGCGGCCGATTTCTTATTCGCTTTCATAATCTGTTTTAAAAAAGTAAACCTACAAAAATCCTGTCTGAAAACCAGTTGTCGCCGTTAAAATATAATTTAAGCGCTTGAACTAGAATCACAAAAACAAAAATCATTGTTGCATTTTTACAACAACTTAACAAACAAAATCTTAACATGAAATAATTTCTTATTTTTATTTATAGAAAAATCAACCACTAACCTTTCTTATATGACAAAAAAATACTTTTTAACGCTGTTACTTTTCATCAGCGCTTTATCCGTCACTTTTGGACAGGTCGTGCCTCCAAGTGCCTTTGACGTTACCAACATCACACAGACGTCTGCTATGTTTGAAGGTGGTCCATGCCACGATTGGGAGATTCTGATCTTAGCCGCAGGCGCTTCAGAGCCTACACCTAACAGCACAGGAACTGTCGTCAATACAAACCCGGTTTTAATTACCGGATTAAATTCCTGTACCGCTTATAAATCCTATGCAAGAACCAACAGCTTCCCAGGCGTTTTCGATCCTTGGTGGGGACCTGTTTATTTTACTACGACGTCGATATCAGGCTCATGCTCGTATAACGCGACAATTAATGCCGCTCAAGGCACGCCTACCAGTTCCCTCTTTGCCCAGGTTATTGGCGGAACTCCACCTTACACATTTCAATGGAGCCTTAACGGAGCACCAATTCAGGGCGCAACCAATCAGACCCTTACGATTAATGGACAAGCCGGAACCTATCAGGTTATCGTAACCGATTCCGCTAATTTGATAACAACCGCTACCTATGTAGGAAGTAGCATTACGGCCAATAATGACACGATGACCGTTTATCCAACCAGCAATACGACAATCAATACTTCATCCGTATTGTCAAACGACCTTCTGAACGGTTACCCGATTAATCCGAACAATATAGGCAATGTGGTTTTAACTCCGTTGACGTTACCTTCCGGTTTTACAATCAATCCAAACGGTACAATCAGCGTTTTGCCCGGAACAGCACCAGGAGTTCACACCTTAACGTATAGAATTTGCGCCGTACAAAACCCCACAACCTGCTCGACTGCAACAGCTACCGTAACTGTAGCTAATGAGGGTTTTTTATTGAAGGCTTTTGTTGATACCAACAATAACGGCACACAAGATTCGGGAGAGACGAATTTCAATTTTGGTCAGTTCTCGTACCAGATAAACAATACCGGAGCGACAACTACCATTACCTCTTCAAACGGCATGTATTACATTCAGGAATCCAACCCTGCAAATTCCTATGACTTTGGTTTTACGATTGACAGCAACTACAGCAGCTATCACACCGTTACCCCTTCTTCGTATAACGATGTTAACTTTGTCCCAGGCTCGGGTATTACTGTTTACAATTTCCCGATAACACAATTGTCTTATTCGGACGCTATGGTTACCGTTTCTCCTTTTGGAACACCTCCAAGACCAGGCTTCACCTATCAAAATCGAATTGCATATAAAAACACAGGTAATCAGTCTATTGCTACAGGAACCGTCACTTTCAACAAAAGCAACACGGTAACGATAACGAATGTTTCACAAGCAGGGACTAACCCAACAGCTACAGGGTTTACATATGATTTCTCAAACCTGTTGCCAAATGAAACACGACAGATCATCGTGACAATGCAGGTTCCGACTATTCCGACAGTTAGCTTAGGGAATCTGATCACAAACACAGCCGCAATAACCGCGGCAAATGATGTAATGCTATCCAACAACAATAGCAGCCTAACACAAACAATTGTAGGTTCCTACGATCCGAATGACAAGACAGAAAGCCATGGAGGGAAAATCGTGCATTCTACGTTCGGCCCCAACGATTATCTGACGTATACCATTCAGTTCGAAAATACAGGAACCTATCCGGCAGAAAATGTAAAAATAACAGATATTCTTGATGCGAAATTAGATGAGAATTCCGTGAAGATAATTAATGCGAGCCACGCCTACACTTTAAACAGAGTTGGCAACACACTGAACTGGAACTTAAACGGAATCGACTTGCTTCCTAACGGAAAAGGACAGGTAACTTTCAAGATCAAACCAAAACCGGGTTATTTAATTGGTGATATTATTCCGAATATGGCATCCATTTATTTCGATTTCAATCCGGCGATTGTTACCAATACATACACAACCGAGTTTGTCAGCACCATGACAGTTTCGGAATTCGGAAGCACATCCTTATTGGTTTATCCTAACCCGACAAAAGGTTTGGTTTTCCTTTCCTCTAAGGACAATTCAGTTTTAATAAATAGCGTGATTGTTACGGACATTTTAGGTAAAACAATCCAAACAAAATCAGTCAACACTACTGAAGCGACTATTGATCTATCGGATTTGAGCAGCGGAATCTATTTCGCAAAAGTAAAATCAGACAATAGTGAAAGTGTTATAAAGATCGTTAAGCAATAATCTGACAACATAACAACAAAAAAATCCCGTTCAAATCGAGCGGGATTTTTTTTGTTTATGATGCAATTACTTTTTCATTTTTTGCTCCAGACTGATTTTTAAGGCCTCAAGGTTTTCCTTTTTCAGCTGTAACGCTTCTAAAACATACAGATTATGTTTCTTCAGGGTGTTGGTTGCTCTTACGCGAATACCTCTGATCAGAGAACTCCTATTGTCGTACTCTTTTTGCTGTTCTAAAAACGCAGCGACTTCCAAGGCCGCAAAACTCTCGTTACGTATATTTTCAATAGTGCTGATTTGTTTGACAACCTTATACAACTTGATTTGCACATCGCTATAGTCGCGCTGCAATTTTTCTTGAACCAGTTGTTTCTCCGCTTTGGCGATAGCCTGGCTTTCCTTGCAGACACTTTTCTTTTCCTTCAGATGTTCTAGTACAACCCCTAATTGCTGCACGGCTGCCAAGGGTAAATCACGTTTTCCGGAAACAAACATTGACCATTGTCCTCTATCAATACCTAACATGTAAGCAGTATCCTCTTGCGTTAATCCCAATAGGTTTTTTAAACTAGCACCTTCTTTCATTGTTGCATTTTCAAATAAAAAAACAATTTGAAACAAAAACTGTTTCATTTTTTCAAATATAAAAATTTTGAAACAGATTATGTTTCAAAATCTTAAAAAATATTCTTTTGAAACGCGTTTAGAGTATTCCATAAAACTTTTTGAAATATCACCAAATTTGGTGATTGTGTAAGTGTTTTATTATAGTTAGGTTTGCAGAGGCTCGTTAATGTATATATTTATGAGTTGTGGGAAATGCAGTGAGATGCGTAAAATTAAGAAAAAACTAACAGAAAATTACATATAAAACAATTCCTATGAAAACGATTTTTACAATTTTAATCTTAATATCAAATTTAACGTTATACTCTCAAGAGAATAAAGCTGTTGGCGATTACCTACTTTCAAGTAAAACTAAAGAAAGTGATTTAAAAGAATGGAAATTGACTTTAAACGAAAACGGAACATTTTTCTTCCACTATTATTCAAACGTTAAATTTGAAATTCCATCCGAAAAAAATATTTATGGTAAAGGAAAATGGACTATGAAAAACAACGTGATTTCATTCTATTCTGATAAACAAAAAGATTTAGAGGAAAAATATACTTTGAATTTTACTAATTCCAAAGCGAGATTTATAATAAAATCCCCTAGAGACAAAACTGATAAAATAGTTAAAACAAGGCTTCATTTCTTAGAATCTGAAATCTTCTGGATGAAAGGAACTGAGCTATTTAAAATATAAGAGCTCATTAAACATTATTAGCACTTCTCACAACAGCGGTTTTAAGAAATTGGGGTTTGGGTGTATAATGGAATGGTCTTTTTGTATATTTGACTTCAGTCCTAATGGAATGGTTCGGGAACAAAAATCCCCAACTTCTTAAAGCCGGCGGGACGTTATAGGTTTCCAACGTACCGAAAAAATAGATAATGTAAGGATTCTTTTAAAATAATTAACATTAAATTCGCGGCATCAAATTAAAAACCAAAATGAACAAACTGCATTCTTCCTTCGTTGTCCTTATCTTTTCCATCTTATTTTACAATGCAACACTTGCACAAGAAAAAAAATCCGAATACATAAACGTAGCTGTGGGACTTGGCATGTGCGCCCCCTATGATGAAGCGGATTTAACCGGATCAGGATTTTATGCACAGGGAGAATATGTGTGGAACTTGAAGAGCTGGTTCGCTTTCAGACCCTATGCCGGAGTTATCATAGCTTCAGGAGACTCTGATGAACCAGGCATGGAGGAATACAAAATTAAATCCAATGCCTTTTTACTTGGAGCAAAAGCTCGTATCAGTGCGCCCATTCCTTACGTTGCACCTTTTCTTGAATCAGGTGTGGGTCTGTCCGCAGGCTCATTTCAAACGTACACACCCTTTACAAACCTGAAAAAAAACGGAGTGGTGACACACATCCCCTTCTCAGTAGGTTTGGCGATAGGGCGTAGACACAATTTCGAAATTAAGTTCACCTACTATTACCACCCTACTGCAGAACAATTTTCGGGAGCATTCGCTGGAGGGTTTTCTATTCCGCTAAATAAAAAATAGGGAATTTATAACTACCTAAAAAAGAAACGTCGAACAACAGCAGTTTTCAAAAATTAGCTGGGTTCATTTTTTCATTTTAATATTTTCTTTCAAGCATTCAGCAAATATCAGAAACAAAAAAATCTCGCTCATTACTAAGCGGGATTCTTGATTTATAGAATAAAACTACTAAAGTTCTAAAGCTTTCTTAGGATTGTTGTCCATTAAGATTTCCATAGGGTTTTCCAATGCTTCTTTAACAGCCCCCGATAGCGCGGATTTACAATCCGTGCCCACAATCAAATTCAAAAAAACAACTAAACAACCTCTATAGCGGCAGTCAAACCAGCATGATTTCAAGCTTCTCCTGTTTTGGGCAGCACGGATTGCACCCGAGGCTTTAGCCGAACTGACGAAGTAAATCCGCGCTATCGAGTTTTCGAGCAACGCATTTCATAACATATTTTTCTTAAATTTACCGCAACGGCGGCCAAACCCCAAAACCATATGCGCCAGCTTAAAAAAACCTAATCTGAAATATGACAAAGAAAAAATACAAACCAGAATCCTTTCTGCCTGCAAAAATGGACACCTTATCAAAGAAAGATATTGAAGAAATTGCCATTAAAATTATTGCAAGTTTAGATTTCAAGTCTAAAAAACAAATGCAACTTTTAAATTCCATACCATTCAACACAACTACTTTTCGTAGAGACTTAAAAGATAAATTTGAAAGCTTGGAAAGTCTCGAAAATGAAAAACAACATTTAAGGAATCAGCTCTTTATTGTTGATCAGGTAATAATCTCAAAAAATTATAAAAGCCAATTCAGATTCAAACATTTTCTATCGGATAAACAGATCGACGTTACATCAAACCGACAACTCAAAGAGTTAATCCGAGAATATAAAAAACTGAAAAACCAAACCGGCTCCTAACAGCAAGTCGTGCCCACAATCAAATTCATAAAAAAATCCCGCTCATTACTAAGCGGGATTTTTTATATATCAAGAGATTGCTTCGTTGCCTCGCAATGACTATAGTTCTAAAGCTTTTTTAGGATTGTTGTCCATTAGGATTTCCATCGGATTTTCCAATGCTTCTTTAACAGCTACCAAGAAACCTACAGACTCACGTCCGTCGATGATTCTGTGATCGTATGATAACGCCACGAACATTACCGGAGCGATAACGATCTGACCGTTTTTAACGATAGCTCTGTCCACCACATTGTGCATTCCTAGGATACCTGATTGCGGAGGGTTGATGATTGGAGTTGACAACATACTTCCGAAAACACCACCATTTGAAATAGTGAATGTTCCTCCTGTCATTTCATCAACTGTAATTTGTCCGTCACGAGCACGTAAAGCCAAACGTTTGATTTCAGCTTCAACACCTCTGAAAGTTAATAACTCTGCACTACGAACTACCGGCACCATTAATCCTTTCGGACCAGAAACCGCTACCGAGATATCACAGAAATCATAAGAGATTTTCTCCTGACCGTCTATCATCGAATTTACATCCGGGTACAATTGTAATGCACGTGTAACTGCTTTAGTGAAGAATGACATGAAACCTAAACCTAAACCGTGTTTCGCTTTGAATTCTTCTTTATACTGATCGCGGATTGCATAGATCGCGCTCATGTCTACCTCGTTGAAAGTAGTCAACATTGCTGTTTCGTTTTTAGCCGATACCAAACGCTCAGCAACTTTACGACGCAACATTGATAATTTTGTTCTTTCAGCACCACGAGAACCTCCTGTTGGCGTACCCATTGAAGGAACAGCGTTTACTGCATCTTCTTTGGTAATTCTTCCACCTTTTCCAGTTCCAGTGATCTCTGAAGGCTGAATACTTTTCTCTTCTAATATTTTTCTTGCTGCCGGTGAAGGAGCACTTGTAGCATACGTTGTTGCTACAGGAGCCGGAGCCGCTTTCGGAGTCTCAGCCTTTGGAGCTTCAGCCGCTTTTTCCGCAACTGCAGGAGCACCATTTGCTTCTGGTTTTGCTGCCGCTGTATCAATTAAACACACCACCTGACCTACTGCCACTGCATCACCTTCTTCTGCTTTAAGCGTAATGATTCCGCTTGCTTCTGCTGGTAATTCTAAGGTAGCTTTATCAGAGTCAACCTCAGCAATTGCCTGGTCTTTTTCTACATAATCTCCATCTTTAACTAACCAAGTAGCGATTTCTACTTCTTTGATTGATTCTCCCGGTGAAGGGACTTTCATTTCTAAAATCATCAGTATATAATTTTATAGGTGTTGTTATTATCTTACTTTCTCAAAAATACAATTTTATTGGAATAAATTCTTGTCAAAAACCATAGCGATAGCCGCTGCATGACGCTTTTTAGAACGTACATAACTTCCTGCTGCCGGCGCACTGTATGCTTTTGGCGATGCCACTCTGAACTTCACTTCATGGAAATGCATCAACATATAGCCATAAGCACCCATGTTTCTTGGCTCTTCCTGTGCCCAAACGAAATCATCCGCATTCGGGTATTTAGCAATTATAGCTTTCATTTGCTCGACTGGTAACGGGAACAATTGCTCAACACGTACCAAAGCAACATCCGTTCTTCCGTTCGCTTCTCTTTCTGCTTTCAGGTCATAGTAGAACTTACCTGTACAGAATACTAACGATTTAACATCTGCAGGATTCACGTTCACATCGTCGATTACCTCCTGGAATTGTCCGTTTGCAAATTCTGCAACAGAAGAAACCGCTTCCGGGTGACGCAATAAACTCTTCGGTGTAAACACTACCAACGGTTTACGGAATTTCGTTACCAACTGTCTTCTCAACAAGTGGAAGAAGTTAGCAGGTGTGGTACAATCCGCTACATACATATTGTGGTGTGCACACAACTGTAGGAAACGCTCCATACGTGCAGAAGAGTGTTCAGCACCTTGGTTTTCGTAACCGTGAGGTAACAACATTACGATTCCGTTTTGATTGTTCCATTTGTCTTCCGCTGCCGAAATATACTGGTCAATCATGATTTGGGCTCCGTTTCCGAAATCACCAAACTGAGCCTCCCAGATAGTCAGCGCGTTTGGATTTGCAAGGGCATAACCATACTCAAATCCTAAAACACCGTATTCTGAAAGGTGTGAGTTATATACAAAGAAGTTTCCTTTTTTGTTTGGAATGTGATCCAACAAGATCACTTCTTCTTCTGAATCTTCAACTTTTACAACCGCATGACGGTGAGAGAACGTTCCGCGCTCTACGTCCTGACCGGAGATACGAACATCATATCCTTCCGTTAACAACGAACCGTAAGCCAACATCTCTCCCATCGCCCAATCCAATTTATCGTTTTCGAAGAACATGGTTTTTCTGTCACCGATAAGTTTTGTGATTTTGCTTATGAATTTTTTATCTGAAGGTAATTCAGTTACCGTTTTCGCGATATCCGTTAAGATTGCTTTATCAACTTTCGTATCAAACTTCTGAAGCATTACATCGGCTTCTGCCTGTTCGAAACCTTTCCACTCGTCCTGCATGAATGGTTTAATCACCGTCAAATCTCTTTTACGGGATTCTTCCAGACTCTGCTCCAGGTTCGATTTGTACTCAGCTTCCAATTGCGAAACGTAGTTTCCGTCGATAGAACCTTCTGCTTTTAATTTCTCAGCGTAGATATCTCTTGGGTTTTTCTGTCTCGAAATGGATTTGTATAATTTTGGTTGGGTGAAACGAGGCTCATCACCTTCATTGTGCCCGTATTTTCTATATCCTAATAAGTCGATGAACACGTCAGTTCCAAACTCCATTCTGTATTCCAAAGCAAATAACATAGCGTGTACTACCGCCTCTGCATCCTCTGCATTTACGTGTAACACAGGAGATAACGTTACTTTTGCAATATCTGTACAATAGGTAGATGAACGTGCATCAAGATAGTTTGTTGTAAATCCAACCTGATTGTTCAATACCACATGAATGGTACCATTGGTTTTGTATCCGTCCAATTTAGCCATCTGTATGATTTCATACACGATACCCTGGCCGGCAACCGCTGCATCTCCATGTACTGCAATAGGCAATACTTTTGAAAAATCTTGCGGGTAATATTTATCTTGTTTCGCTCTGGTAATCCCTTCGATAACCGCTCCTACTGTTTCAAGGTGCGAAGGATTTGGCGCTAAGTTTACATTGATTTTTTTTCCACTTTGGGTCTGACGATCGGCTGTTAAACCTAAGTGATATTTTACATCACCATCAAACAAAGCGTCATCGTCATAATCTTTCCCGTCAAATTCAGAGAAAATATCCTGAGTTGATTTTCCGAAAACATTCGCCAATACATTCAGACGACCACGATGTGCCATTCCCATTACGAATTGCTCCACACCTTTATCGGCAGCAGCTTCAATTAAGAAGTCCAATGCCGGGATAGCCGATTCGATTCCTTCTAACGAGAAACGTTTCTGACCTACATATTTAGTATGAAGGAAATTCTCAAAAGAAACCGCTTCGTTTAATTTTTTAAGAATGCGTTTTTTATCATCGGTATTGAAGCTTGGCTGATTATCATTGATATCCAAACGCTTTTGAATCCATTCCACCACTTTAGGGTCCGGAATGTACATATACTCGATTCCGATGGATTCGCAATATACCTTATTCAGGTGGTTTAAAATTTCCTGAAGCGAACACGGGTTTAAGTTTACTATTCGTGCCGCATCAAAAACCATATTCAGATCGGCAGAAGACAATCCGAAGTTCTCAATTGCCAAGTCCGGAGAATATGTTCTTCTTTCGCGAACCGGATTAGTTTTAGTAAATAAATGTCCTCGCGTTCTGTAAGCGTCAATCAGTTTTAAAACGTTAAATTCTTTTTGCAGTTTATCAGAAACTACAGAGCAATCAGCCCCATCAGCCATATTCATCAGTCCATCCACTGGGCTGCCATTAAATTCATTGGCGAAGTCAAACCCTTGGAAGAAACTTCTCCAACTTGGTTCTACACTGTCTGGGTTCTGTAAATATTGATCGTATAAATCGGCAAAAAAAGCCGTATGTGCTGCGTTTAAAAAAGAAAACCTATCCATAACTCTGTCGAATGACGATTTTGGGTTAAAAAAATTTTACGCAAAAGTACAACTCTTTAGAATAATCTTCTAATGTTTTTCATACTTTTATATCATAAAATATTCCTAATGATGAAGTTGAAAACAAAATTATCGCACTTTTTAACAATAGCTCTGACTTGTTTTCTTTTTTTAACACTTCCTCATTCCATTAAGGCACAGAATGACACCATACCCAAACAAAAAAGTGATTTTTGGAAAAGACTGCAATTTGGCGGCGGAGTCGGTTTAAGCATCAGCAACCAATATACTAATATCTATATTGCACCAGGAGCAATCTACCCTATTAATCAGTTTTTTGCAGCAGGAATGGGACTTCAGTACAGCTATGTACAAGAAGCAGATATTTACGATTCACATCTTTACGGCGTAAATTTCGTTACACTTATCAACCCGATTCCCCAGGCGCAATTTTCTGTGGAAGTGGAACAGTTACGTGCCAACAACACTTACAAGGCCACACCCTATGCTCCTGAATTTAAAGATAATTTTTGGAATACCGGTTTGTTTTTAGGCTTGGGCTATCAATCCCAGAATGTAACCTTTGGTTTTCGTTACAACATTTTGTACCGGGAAGATCATGACGTTTATGGCCAGGCCTGGATGCCTTTTGTCAGAGCTTATTTCTAAACCAGACTTTCTGCCATTCCCGTTTCAAAATCAAGAAGACAACCTGTTCGGACAAATCCACCAAATCGGAACCGTCCAGCTTTTTAACCTGATCTTCGGGAACATCGATAATGTATAATAAATTGAGATATTCGGCAAACTTATGCTGAATCAGTCGATAGATTTTTTCATGCAATTGCACTTTCAGATCAATCGGAGCAATGGCAACAGGGAAATCGACAGTTTCATTGGCAAACGTAAAATCTTTATTGATTTGTTCGACCAATTTCACATATAAAGCTTCTTTCTGCGCCTCAGAAAGCAACAAATCGGTATTTTGAGGTGCTATGTACATTTTATAAATAAAAGTTAGAATTTATATGTTTGTCATTAATATTTCTTAAACGTTTCGGCTCATCAAATTCTCGCCAAACGTTTTTAAAAGTTCTTTTTTATCGGTGTCAATCTGCATTTTTTCCAGCGTATCAAATGCCTTGAATGTATATTCCTTAATAGCATCCTGCGTAACTTCACTCGCTCCAGTTGTGTTGAAAATTTCCTTTACGGATGCAATTTTATCAGTATTGTCATTTGGCTGAATCGAAAACAAATGCAACAACTCTTCTTTTTCCGATGCTTTGGCAAATTCCATAGCTTTCAGATAAAGGTACGTTTTTTTATTCTCAATGATATCCCCTCCTACTTGTTTTCCGAAAGTCATCGGATCGCCGAACGCATCCAGGTAATCATCCTGCAATTGGAAAGCAATTCCGAGGTTTAAACCGAATTCGTAAATCAAATCCGCATTCTCTTCAGATGTTTCAGCTACAATTGCCCCCATTTTCATGGCAGCACCTACCAAAACAGCAGTTTTATACTCAATCATTTTAAGGTATTCCGGAATCGTAACATCTTCCCTGCTTTCAAAATCCACATCCAATTGTTGCCCTTCACACACTTCCAAAGCTGTTTTACTGAATAGTTTAGCCAACGAACGGAATATTTTTGGCTCGTATTGTTCGAAATATTGGTATGCCAAAATCAGCATGGCATCTCCCGACAAAATTCCGGTATTGATATCCCATTTTTCATGAACTGTTTCATGGCCGCGACGCAAAGGCGCATCATCCATAATATCATCGTGGATTAATGAGAAATTATGAAAAACTTCCACAGCTGTTGCAGCCGCCAATGCTTGTTTACAATCAGCATTAAATATCTCAGCAGCCATCAATGTTAAAACCGGCCTCATGCGTTTCCCGCCCAGACCCAAAATATAGCGAATAGGCTCATATAAATTTTCAGGTTCTCTATCGATTGAAATCGCTGAAAAATGGTCGGAAATTATATCCTGATAATCTGAAATGGAATGCATGAAATTAATTTTCGGCTAAAATACTTCAAAAGCGGGAGTTTATCAAATATTAAGCAAATGTTAATTTTTATTTAAAAACTAGGAAACTTTTTTAGTGTTTAAAGTTTCCGATTACATTTGCATGGAATTTTTTTTAAGATTATGAAAAACAAAATCATGTCCAAAGCCAAAGAAATGTTTTTAAAACTAGGTTTTAAGAGCGTGACGATGGACGACATTGCAAGTGAAATGTGTATTTCCAAAAAGACTATCTACAAATATTTCTGCAACAAAGAAATTTTAGTTGAAGAGACTACAGCCAGAATCCATAACGATGTCAATAATAAAATTGAAGCTTTAACACTGGAGAACTTCAACGCTATCGAAGAAAACTTTGAGATCCAGAAAATGTTTAAAGAGATGTTCAAATCTTACGACACCTCCCCGGTATACCAGCTGAAAAAACATTATCCGATGATTTATGTAAAAATTCAACAGAAAAGCATTGAATTCTGCAACGGAAGTTTCAGAAAGAATATTGAGAAAGGAATCAGCGAAGGTCTATACCGGACAGATTTAGACATCAAAACAGCTGTTGAATTTTATTACACATTGATATTCAACATTAATGAAAACACAATTTATGAAAAAGATGTACACGAGATGGAAATAAAAGCCCTGGAATATCACACTAGGGCAATCGCCACCCCGAAAGGGATTACAGAACTTGAAAAACACTTACAAAACCCTAATCTATAATGAGAAACTTATTTATAATTTCACTTTTGACCCTTGCTTTGTCAGCAAAAGCACAGGACGTAAAAGAGCTGACCCTGAGAGACGCTCTGCGTTACGCATTGGAAAATAAGGCTGAAGCCAAGAAAGCAAAGTTAGAAATGGAAAAGAGCGAATATAAAATCCAAGAAGTTCGCTCGCTGGCACTACCTCAGATCACAGCAAATGGAGGATTAACATACAATCCTGTTTTACAAACCAGCGTTATTGACGGATCTGCTTTTGGCGCTCCGGGAACTGCTATTCAGGCAACTTTTGGTCAAAAATGGGTTTCAACTGCAGGGATTGGATTAGACCAGACCCTCTTCGATTTAAGCGTTTTCACTGGACTAAGAGCAGCAAAATCTACTCGTGAATTTTATCAAATCAACAATGAATTGACTGAAGAACTGGTAATTGAGAGAGTTGCTACGAGTTATTACTCTGTGTATGTGCAACGCGAGAGATTAGCTTTATTGGACAGCACATATGCAAACACCGCTAAAGTGAGAGATATTGTTCAGGGACAATACAACAACGGAATAGCAAAAAAAATAGACTTAGACCGAATTGTAGTGCAGTTATCTAACATTAATGCAGATCGTCAACAAGTTAGCAATCAAATACAATTACAAGAAAACGCATTGAAATTCTATATGGGAATGCCAATAGAAACTCAATTCATCATACCAAAGTCGGAGTATGAAATAAACCTTGAAATCCTATCTGATGCCCCAAATACACAGAACAGATCGGAATATTTGCTTTTGAAAAAACAAGAAGAATTATTAGAATATCAAAAAACAGCAATCAAAGCCCAACTGTACCCAACGCTGTCTTTATTTGCAGGCTACAACTTTTTAGGACAAGGTCCCGAAATGCCATGGTTTGCAAAACCTGCCAATGGCGTGTATTGGTCTGATTATTCGTCTGTCGGATTAACCATGAGAGTGCCGATTTTTACGGGTTTTGGAACTCGTTCTAAAATAAAGCAAGCCGAGGCTGATATTAAATTACTTCAGGAAGACATTAAAGACACCGAACTTTCCCTTGATTTAGATTACAGAAACGCAAGAGCTCAAATTGAAAACAACTTGGTAATCATTTCAAACCAGAAAGAAAATATGCAATTGGCTATGGAGATTACGAAAAACACAAAAAACAATTATCTCCAGGGATTAGCATCATTGACAGACTTATTGGACGCTCAAAATGAATCACTTGAAGCCCAAAACAATTATACCAGAGCGGTTTTGAACTATAAAATAGCCGAGGTAGCATTAATCAAATCAAGAGCAGAACTAAAATCACTTATAAAATAACCAACCAAAATGAAAAAGACTATTATTACCATAACTATAATTATTACCTCATTAGGTCTAATAGGCTATATCCTGAATAAAAATAAAGCCGAGAACAAAGCCAAAACAGATATTGTTGCCGAAAAAAATGCAGCAGTCGCCGTAAAAGTAGCAACAGTAAAGACCGAAAATGTATCCTTAGATTTCAGCGCTAACGGTATTTTTTCACCAATTCAGGAACTTACTTTCTCTGCCGAAAAATCAGGAAAAGTAATCAAAGTTTTCGTAGACGAAGGAGATTACGTAACCGTAGGACAAACGCTTTTAACTATGAGAGCCGATGTTATCAACGTAAATGCTAATACTGCAAATGCAGTATATCAAAATGCTAAAGCTGACTACGACCGTTATGAAAACGCTTATAAAACAGGCGGGGTTACCAAGCAACAATTGGATCAGGCAAAATTGAATTTAACGAACGCTAAAGCTAGTTTAACTCAGGCAAATATTAATGTAGGCGATACTAAAGTTAAAGCACCTATCAAAGGATATATTAACAAAAGGTATATCGAGCCAGGTTCTATATTAACAGGGATGCCTGCCACTGAAATGTTTGATATTGTTGATGTTTCCAAATTGAAATTAAACGTTACTGTAACCGAAAATCAAGTGGCCAGCTTACAGCTAGGACAATCGGTAACTATTGTTTCCACAGTTTATCCTGATAAAACTTTTTCCGGAAAAATTACCTTCATTGCCCCTAAAGCAGACGCATCGTTAAATTTTCCTGTTGAAATCGAAGTAACCAACAACGCCAACAACAGCTTAAAAGCAGGTATGTATGGAACATCAAAATTTGGCTCAAACCAAAAACAAAATTTAAAAATTGTTCCAAGAACAGCTTTTTTGGAAAGTGTAAACAGCAACCAACTTTTTGTAGTTGAAAATGGTGTAGCCAAATTAAGAAAAGTGGTAGCCGGTAGAATTTTAGGAGATCAGGTTGAAATTATTGATGGATTATCGGATGGTGAAAGCGTAATTATTACGGGACAAATCAACTTGCAAGACGGCAATGCTGTAGAAGTTATTAAATAATCGCCCTGTAATTAAGAGTAAAAACAAAATTACACCAAGTAACCTGAAATCACTTGGTGGTAACAAAATAAACTAACATGAAACTAGCCGAAATATCCATTAAACGTCCTTCGTTGGTAATCGTATTGTTCACGATACTAACTTTAGGAGGACTTTTCACCTATAGCCAATTAGGCTATGAATTGATTCCGAAGTTCGAGTCAAACGTTATTACAATTTCTACCGTATATCCGGGAGCTTCTCCAAGTGAGATTGAAAATACGGTGACCAAGAAGATTGAAGACGGGATTGCCTCTTTGGAAAACATTAAGAAAATTGATTCCAAATCATATGAAAGTTTATCAGTAGTATCGATTACTTTAACCACTGAGGCCAACATTGACGTTGCGATGAACGACGCACAACGTAAAGTAAACGCTTTGATCAGTGATTTACCGGAAGATGCTAAGACACCCGCATTGAGCAAGTTCTCTTTAAGCGACTTGCCGATTATGACGCTTGGAGCCAATGCCAAAATGGACGAAGCTGCCTTTTATGATTTAATTGATAAAAAAGTGGCACCAGTACTATCTCGAGTACAAGGTGTGGCTCAGGTTAACATTATCGGTGGTCAGGAACGTGAAATTCAGGTGAATTTAGACGCTTTGAAAATGCAGGGTTACGGCATTTCTGTACCCCAAGTACAACAAATTATTCTGGCATCGAATCTTGATTTCCCTACAGGAAACATTCAAACCAGAAATCAAAAAATACTAATTCGTTTAGCTGGAAAATACAAAAATGTTGAAGAATTAAGAAACCTGGTAGTTTCTTCTCAAAACGGAATAGACATCCGTTTGAGAGATATTGCCGACGTTCAGGATGCTCAAAAATTAGCCGAAAAAATTTCCAGGGTAGATCAAAAAAGCGCCATCATCTTACAAATTGTAAAACAATCGGATGCGAATGCAGTTGCTGTAAGTGAACATTTAAAAGTATCTCTTGACAAACTGCAAAAGGAATACGCGGCAAACAATCTTACTTTAGAAATAGCCAAAGACAGTACGGTTTATACATTAGATGCAGCGGATTCTGTAATTCATGATTTATTTTTTGCAGTTATTCTTGTTGCTTTTGTAATGTTGTTTTTCCTGCATAGTATCCGTAACTCGCTTATTGTAATGGTATCTATTCCGGCCTCGTTAATTGCGACTTTCATCGGGATATATTTGATGGGATACACCCTGAACCTTATGAGTTTGCTGGGACTTTCTCTTGTTGTAGGTATCTTGGTGGATGATGCCATCGTGGTTCTGGAAAACATCTACAGACATATGGAGATGGGTAAAAGCCGAATCCGTGCTTCATTTGACGGAACAGCCGAAATTGGAGGTACGGTAACTTCTATCACCTTAGTAATTGTGGTTGTGTTTTTACCAATATCCATGAGCTCCGGATTAGTTTCAGACATTATCACACAGTTTTGTGTTACGGTAATGATTTCAACAATGTTGTCATTGTTAGCCTCATTTACCATTATTCCGTGGTTATCTTCACGTTTTGGTAGATTAGAACACATCGAAGGTAAAAACTTATTTGGAAGAATCATTTTAGGCTTCGAAAGGTATTTAACTCGTTTTACTAATTGGGTTACCGACTTGTTAACTTGGTGCTTGGATCATTACATCAAAACCATCTTAGTTGTTTTGGTCTTGTTTTTCGGTACTATTTTCGGACTCTTTGGCGGAGGATTTATCGGAGGAGAGTTTTTTGCCAGTTCGGATAGTGGGGAATTTTTAGTTCAGATTGAAATGCCAAAAGACGCTTCCTTAGAACAAACCAACTTCATGACTCAAAGAGCAGAAGCCTTTTTGAAAAAAGAACAATATGTTGAAAGTCAGTTTACCATTATTGGACAAACTTCCGAAGGATTTGCCGGGACTCAGGCTACGGCTTACAAAGCTGAAATTGATGTTAAAATGATTGATCAGTCAAAGAGAACCGATGACGCTTCTGTATATGCAGCGAAAATTAAACGTAAACTCGAAAAAGTTTTAGTCGGCGCTAAAGTAAAAACGGTACCGGTAGGTATTTTAGGAACTGCCGAAGATGCTTCATTAGCGCTAATTGTAACCGGTCCGGATGTAAAAACCGCAATGGGATTTGCCAAACAGGCCGAAGCACAATTGCGCACCATAGCCGGAACCACCGAAATCAAGTTAACGGTTGAAGAAGGTAACCCAGAGGTAAACGTACAGGTTGATCGTGATAAAATGGCCGCTTTAGGTCTTACTTTACAAACTGTAGGTACAACAATGCAAACTGCCTTCAGCGGAAATACGGACGGAAAGTTTAGAGCCGGTGAATACGAATACGACATCAATATTAAATACGATGCCTTTAACAGAAAAAGTGTTGAAGATGTCAGTAATTTGATTTTCGTAAACAGTGCGGGACAACAAATCAAATTATCCCAATTTGCTGCAATTTCCGAAGGTTCAGGACCAAGCCAGTTAGAGCGAAGAGATAAAACCGCTTCCGTAACCGTACAAGGACAAAACGTTGGAGTTCCTGCAGGAACGATTGTTAACGAATGGAAAACGAAATTAGAGAAACTTAAAAAACCAAATGGGGTAAATTATATTTGGGGAGGCCAGCAAGAAAACCAGGACGAAGGTTTTGGTACTTTGGGAATTGCACTGTTGGCAGCTATTATTTTGGTTTATCTGGTAATGGTAAGTTTGTATGATAGCTTTGTGCACCCGTTTGTGGTATTATTCGCTATCCCGCTTTCTTTCATTGGAGCTTTATTAGCCTTAGGATTAACCAATAACAGTTTGAATATATTTACCATTTTGGGTATAATCATGCTTATCGGTTTAGTGTGTAAAAACGCGATTATGCTGGTGGATTATACCAACCAGCGTCGTGCTGCCGGCGAAACAATCCGTACGGCATTGATACAAGCTAACCACGCTCGTTTGCGTCCAATCTTAATGACTACTATTGCCATGGTTTTTGGTATGTTCCCAATTGCATTAGCATCTGGAGCTGGTGCAGAATGGAAAAATGGTTTGGCTTGGGTAATCATCGGTGGATTAATATCCTCATTATTCCTAACCCTGATTATCGTTCCTGTGATTTATGAAATCATGGAGAAAATAGTTGCTAAATTCTCTAAAGGAGAAAAAATTGACTATGAAGCTGAAATGGTAGCCGACTATGTTCATAAAGAATTAAGTGAAGACGGTTTTAACCCGAAACACGAAATGTAATCCTTAAATTTAAATTGTTATAAAACCCGCTACAGTGATGCAGCGGGTTTTATTTTGCCCTTAGGACACCTATACAATCCGTCAAAACAACCAAATTTAGAAACATCCGGAAACAAAAATGGCTGTCACTACTCTGTAACAGCCATTCATTGTTTTAAAATTTCTTTCGTTTAATTTAACAACTTATCAAAAACGGAAGCTAATTCCGGAGAAGAAGGTCTTGGAGCATCCGCGTTTACCACTTTCCCATTCGGATCAATTAAAATAAATCTTGGAATACCAGTTACTTTAAAATCCTGCACAAATTTTGAATTCCATTCGTTGTCTGCGAAAAGCTGTACACCGCCTAATTCTTTGTCTTTAACCATTTTTTTCCATTTATCCATATCAGTCTGTTTGTCTATGGAGATACTCATGAACACAATATTTTTACCATGGTATTTTTTTTCAACATCCTTTAAAAAAGGAATTTCTGCACGACAAGGTCCGCACCAGGTAGCCCAAAGATCGATGTATACAAACTTTCCTCTAAAATCTTCCAGCTTTGACTTTCCGCCTTTGTAATTTACATAATCAAAGGAAGGCGCCACAGTATTGTTCATTTTCCCAACTTGTACTCTTTGATCGTAAATCATTTTTAACTGGCCGTATTTCATCTCCATTTGCTTTTTTTGAAGTGTTACGAAAGAAGTTGAAAGACTTTTATCGTCCAGACGAGACAAATTACTTTTTAATATTTCATTGTATTTTGCATTGAAATCTGCTTCATTGGAAGCCATCAATCCATTGAAATCAAGCTTTTCATCCAATAAAATCTGTTTAGCTAAAAAATTATTTTCCGGTGCCCCGATTCCTTCATAAACTACGGACTCATCAAACTGATTCACATCCATCTTCAATTTTAAATCATAGCCATTTTTCAGATACAAATCGGTATACTCCTCACCTACATGCAATTCATACAAACCCTCTTTTACTCTTAAAGTATCTTTAAAAACACCGTTTTTTCCACTGATTTTTTTAACCAATTTTCCTCTCGAAGTAATTGTGGCTTCGTTAGGGCCGTTTGCAATAGTGGCAGAAAAAGTAGCACAATCTTTATTCTGTGCGATAGCTGCAGCAGTCAGCAGCAAAGTAGTTACTGTTAAAAAAAGTCTCTTCATTATGTTATATTTTTTTGATTGAGAAATCAAATATATCAATTTTGTCAGATTTAACCCCTTTTTAAAATTTATTTTTCCGACTAAAAACAAGAATGGCTGTCACTACTCTGTAACAGCCATTCCCCCTCAAAGACGCTGGTATTGAATCCGTCTTTATAAACAGGTATAACCTTTTCTCGAAAGCAGACCGTGGTTAATTCCTGTTTACTATCGCGTCTTTAGTCCATTTTTTTATTTCAACGATCTTACTGTGGTTGTAATCCACTTCTGCCAGTGTGGCGTTGTTCCAAAAGAACCATTTTCCGGTTTTTACACCTTTTGAATATTCTCCTATCGATTGTTTGGAACCATCTTCGTTATAAGCTATCCATTTTCCGTTCAGTTTCCCGTCTTTGTAAAAACCTTCCTGTTTTATCTGACCGTTATCATAATAATAGGTCGCTTTTACCTGTTTCCCTACAGCCTGATATTTTGGTTCAATTTTCTGAGCGGAAACCACTCCTGCCATCAGCAACAATCCCACGAATAAAGTCTTTCTCATAGTATCTGTATTTTAATAGGTTAGCTAAAATATTACTCTAAATTACGACATATTTTACACTAAATAAACTTTTAGATAACAATTCGGTAACATAGAAACAAAACTTAACACGACAAAGTAAAATCCTACAAAATTAAAATTATCTCTAATATTAAAAACCCAACTTTCAAACTCAAAAAAAAACTTAAATTTGCATCAAATTTTATAAAAATGTACAGAAGTCATAATTGCGGAGCACTAAACGCTTCCAATATCAATACAGAAGTAACACTTGCGGGTTGGGTTCAAAAATCAAGAGACAAAGGTTTCATGATTTGGGTTGACCTTCGTGACCGTTACGGGATTACACAATTAATTTTCGATGAAAGCCGTACCGATAAAGCCGTATTTGAACTGGCCAAAACATTAGGCCGCGAATTCGTAATTCAGGTAAAAGGAAAAGTCATCGAACGTGAGTCGAAAAACCCGAACATGCCAACCGGTGATATTGAAATCCTGGTTTCGGAATTAACCGTTTTAAACGAAGCGATTACTCCCCCTTTCACTATCGAAGATGAAACAGACGGCGGTGAAGACATTCGTATGAAATACCGTTATTTGGATATCCGAAGAAATCCGGTTAAAAACAGTTTGTTATTCCGTCATAAAGTAGCACAGGAGGTACGCAATTATCTTTCGGCACAGGATTTCTGCGAAGTAGAAACACCTTATTTGATTAAATCGACTCCGGAAGGAGCACGTGATTTTGTAGTGCCTTCTCGTATGAATCCAGGACAGTTTTACGCCTTGCCACAATCACCGCAAACCTTCAAACAATTGTTGATGGTGGGCGGCATGGACAAATACTTCCAAATCGTAAAATGTTTCCGCGATGAGGATTTACGTGCGGACCGTCAGCCGGAATTTACGCAAATCGACTGTGAAATGGCTTTTGTAGGGCAAGAGGATATTTTGAATATGTTCGAAGGACTTACAAGACATTTATTAAAAGAAATAAAAGGTATCGAAGTAGATAAATTCCCGAGAATGACCTACGAACATGCCATGAAAACCTACGGTAACGACAAACCGGACATCCGTTTCGGAATGGAGTTTGGCGAATTAAATGCCGTTACACAACATAAAGATTTCGGCGTATTCAATTCGGCGGAATTAGTAGTTGGAATTGCTGTTCCGGGAGGAGCTGCTTATACGAGAAAAGAAATCGATGCTTTAATTGACTGGGTAAAACGACCTCAGGTTGGCGCTTCGGGAATGGTATACTGTAAATATGAAGCTGATGGAAGTCTTAAATCCTCTGTGGACAAATTCTACGATCAGGAAGATTTGAAGAAATGGGCCGAAGCGACAGGAGCAAAACAAGGCGATATTATTTTCGTGTTATCCGGACCGGCTAACAAAACCAGAGCACAATTAAGCGCACTTCGTATGGAAGTAGCTACACGCTTAGGACTGCGTAAACCGGATGAATTCGCTCCTTTATGGGTTGTTGATTTCCCGTTGTTGGAATTCGATGAAGAAAGTGGACGTTATCACGCGATGCACCACCCGTTCACGTCACCTAAACCGGAGGACATTGACTTATTAGCTACCGAACCAGGTAAAGTACGCGCCAATGCCTACGACATGGTTTTGAACGGAAACGAAATCGGAGGAGGTTCTATCCGTATCCACGATAAAGAAACACAACAATTAATGTTCAAGTATTTAGGTTTCACCGAAGAAGAAGCAAAAAACCAATTTGGATTCCTAATGGACGCTTTCCAGTTCGGCGCACCGCCGCACGGAGGTTTAGCCTTTGGATTGGATAGATTGGTAGCGATTTTGGGCGGACAGGAAACCATCAGGGATTTCATTGCCTTTCCAAAAAACAACTCAGGAAGAGATGTTATGATTGATGCACCATCCCACATAGACGACAAGCAAATGGATGAATTATCCATAAAACTTGACTTAAAACAATAAACAAAAGACGACCTCCGGGTCGTTTTTTTAATTATTTAACATTCAAATAACTTTCATCTGAATTTCTCAACACTTAAACAGTTTTTTTAAAAATATTTTATAAAAAACTTGTTTGCTCCATAAAAAAGTTTATCTTTGGAATATTATTAATTATTTTTTTTACAGAATGCGAACAGGTAAAGTAAAATTCTTTATTGAATCTAAAGGTTATGGATTCATTACAGACGACGAAACAGGTAAAGACATCTTCGTTCACGCAACAGGTCTTCAAGCTGAAGGTTTAAGCGAAGGAACAAGAGTATCTTACGTTGAAGAAGAAGGAAGAAAAGGTAAAGTAGCTGCTGAAGTAGCAGTTATCGAAAACTAATTATATTATTTTTTGATTACCGAATGAAGGGTTAAACCGCTCCAATTGGAGCGGTTTTTTTTATTCAGAAAATTCAGAAATATCCGCATAAGAGCAAGTTAATTATTTGTAATTAGTCTAAATATGTTTTACATTTATAGCTATTATAACGCCAAAATCATTAAAAAATTACGTTGCGTTTAAAGTTTAGGAATGTATATTTGTGGATTCTTTCAAAAAAAAGAGATTTAGTCATGCATACAAATCAAATCGATTACATTCCTATTGCGATGCAATTACTTTTGGCCGTGGGATTTGTGGTAACAACCATCATAATTTCAGGCTTTTTGGGACCGAAAAGACATTCTAAGAACAAGGATAAAACCTTTGAGTGCGGTATCGAGTCTGTAGGTAATGCCAGAATTCCTTTCTCGGTAAAATACTTCTTGGTTGCTATTCTTTTCGTGCTTTTCGATGTCGAAGTAATATTCATGTACCCTTGGGCAGTAAACTTCAGGGAAATGGGTCTTGAAGGACTGCTTAAAATGGGAATATTCATGACACTCTTGGTAATCGGTTTTTACTATGTTATCAAGAAAAAAGGTTTAGAGTGGGAATAACAATCCTATCTAAATATTGAATGTTGAATTACAGATTAACACTCTAACTCAGCATTCAAAATTTAAAATTTAAAATAGTTAAAATGAGCGATTCATCAAAATATACAACGGTAGCCCCTCCGGAAGGATATGCTGGAGAAGGTTTTTTTGCTACCAAACTAAGTGATGTGGTAGGACTTGCAAGAGCGAATTCCCTTTGGCCTTTACCTTTTGCCACTTCTTGCTGCGGAATTGAATTCATGGCCACTATGGCATCGCACTATGACGTAGCGCGTTTCGGATCAGAGCGTATGAGTTTTTCCCCACGTCAGGCCGATATGCTTTTGGTTATGGGTACCATTGCCAAAAAAATGGCTCCGATTTTACGTGAAGTATACGAACAAATGTCAGAACCAAAATGGGTTATCGCTGTAGGTGCCTGTGCTTGTTCCGGCGGTGTTTTTGACACATATTCCGTACTTCAGGGAATTGACAAAGTAATTCCGGTAGACGTTTACGTTCCAGGATGTCCTCCAAGACCAGAACAAATCCTTGACGGTATCATGAAATTACAGGAAATTGTAAAAAATGAATCCGTAAGAAGAAGAAGTTCTGAAGAATACAACGATTTATTAGGTTCTTATAACATCAAATAAAATGGCCTTAGAAACCTCGGTTATACAAAATAAACTAATTGAAAAATTCGGATTACAAGTGTCCGATTTCGTTCAAATCCACGATATTTTCACTTTTGAAGTAACGCCTGATTCCATCGTAGAAGTAATGCGTTATCTTAAAGAAGACCCAACGCTACGTTTCAACTTCCTTACTGATGTTTGTGGTATTCACTACCCTGACTATGAAGTAAACCGCCAATTTGCCGTGGTGTATCATATGCACAATTGGATTGACAATGTTCGTATCCGAATCAAATGTTACCTGAACGCAGAAAATCCTGAAATCGACTCAGTAACCGACCTATTCTTAGGGGCTAACTGGCAGGAAAGGGAAACCTATGATTTTTACGGAATCATCTTCAAAGGCCATCCGCAATTAAAGCGTATTTTAAACATGGATGAGATGACTTCTTTCCCGCTGCGAAAAGAATTCCCTTTAGAAGACGGAGGAAGAACCGACAAAGACGACCGTTTCTTCGGAAGAACTACACAAAACCGCTAATAGAACCCTGAAATACTATTAAAAAAATGTCAGACCTATTATTACCACCGGAAAAACGCTATGCCAACATCATCAATCAAAGAAGAAATGAGGATGGCAGCGAACTTTCTATACTGAATTTAGGACCTACTCACCCTGCTACTCACGGTATTTTCCAAAACATTCTTTTAATGGATGGAGAACGTATCGTGGACGGCGAAGGAACAGTTGGCTATATCCATAGAGCTTTCGAAAAAATTGCCGAAAACAGACCATTTTACCAAATCAACGTATTAACCGATCGTCTGAACTATTGTTCTTCTCCGATTAACAATATGGGCTGGTGGATGACATTGGAAAAAGCCTTGGGTATTGAAGTACCGAAACGCGTACAATACATGCGTGTTATCGTAATGGAATTGGCTCGTATAGCCGATCACATTATCTGTAACTCGGTTTTAGGTGTAGATACAGGAGCCCTGACAGGATTCTTATATGTATTCCAGTACCGCGAAAAAATATACGAAATCTATGAAGAAATTTGTGGTGCTCGTTTGACAACCAACATGGGCCGTATCGGTGGTTTTGAAAGAGACTGGAGCCCTGCCGCTTGGGCGAAACTGGATAAATTCATGGAAGAATTCCCTCCTATCTGGGAACAATTCGAAAACTTGTTAACGCGTAACCGTATCTTCATGGACCGTACCATTAATGTGGGCGCCATTTCAGCGGAAAAAGCCATTAGCTACGGATTTACAGGCCCGAACCTTCGCGCATCCGGTATAGACTATGATGTTCGTGTAATGCAGCCGTATTCTTCGTACGAAGATTTCGATTTTAATATTCCGGTTGGAAAATCAGGAGATACTTATGACCGTTTCTGTGTACGTAACCAGGAAGTTTGGGAAAGTTTAAGCATCATCAAACAGGCTTTGGCAAAAATGCCGGAGGGGCCTTATCATGCTGATGTTCCTGATTACTACCTTCCTCCAAAAGAAGATGTGTACACTACAATGGAATCGTTGATTTATCACTTTAAAATTGTAATGGGAGAAGTTCCGGTACCATTAACCGAAGTTTACCACGCGGTAGAAGGCGGAAACGGAGAATTAGGTTTCTACTTAATTACCGACGGAAGCCGTACCCCTTACCGTTTACATTTCAGAAGACCTTGCTTTATATACTATCAGGCTTTTAACGAAATGGTTAAAGGCCAGATGTTGTCCGACGCAATTGCAACCCTTTCAAGTTTGAACGTAATTGCCGGAGAATTAGACGCATAATGATTATGGAAAAATACACCTACAAACAGGAAATAAACATTACTCCGGAATTGATGGAACGCATCAATGAGTTGGCCAGCCACTATCCGGAAGATAAAAGAAAATCGGCTTTATTGCCGGTGCTTCATGAAGTACAGGATGCTCATGACAACTGGTTAAGCCAGGATTTGCAAATAAGAGTTGCCGAGATTTTAAACATACAGCCTATTGAAGTTTTTGAAGTGGTTACTTTCTATACCATGTTCAACCAAAAGCCAATCGGAAAATACATGTTCGAATTCTGCCGAACTTCCTGCTGTATGATTCGCGGTGCCGAAGACATGATGGATTATACCTGTCAGAAACTTGGCATCAAAGAAGGTGAAACGACCGTTGACGGAATGTTTACCGTAGTAGGTGTGGAATGTTTAGGTGCTTGTGGCTATGCTCCGATGATGCAATTGGGTGACTTCTACAAAGAACACCTTACGAAAGACAAAATCGATGAAATCATTACCGACTGCAGAGCCGGTAAAATAACTTTACACGATAAATAATACCATGGGAACAAAGATATTATTAGACAAGATAAATATTCCGGGTATCAAAACCTATGAAGTATATCGCGCTAACGGTGGCTATGCTTCTGTGGAAAAAGCATTGAAAACATTAACTCCGGATGAAGTTACCGAGGAAGTAAAAACATCAGGTCTTCGCGGACGTGGTGGTGCCGGTTTCCCGATGGGACTGAAATGGAGTTTTATTGATAAAAAATCAGGTAAACCAAGACATTTGGTTTGCAACGCCGACGAATCCGAGCCGGGAACGTTCAAGGATCGTTATTTAATGGAATACATTCCACACTTATTGATCGAAGGAATGATTACTTCAAGTTATGCCCTGGGTGCTAATTTGTCGTACATCTACATCCGCGGTGAGTATATGTGGGTTTACAAAATCCTTGAAAGAGCCATCAAAGAAGCATACGCTGCAGGTTGGTTAGGAAAAAATATTTTAGGAACCGATTTCTCCCTTGATCTGCACGTACACTGTGGTGCCGGAGCATACATCTGCGGTGAGGAAACGGCCTTAATCGAATCACTGGAAGGAAAAAGAGGAAATCCAAGAATCAAACCGCCTTTCCCGGCTGTTAGTGGTTTATGGACCAATCCTACAGTGGTAAATAATGTTGAATCGATTTCAGCTGTGCCTTGGATTGTAATGAATTCAGGTGAAGAATATGCTAAAATCGGAGTAGGACGTTCTACCGGAACTAAATTGATTTCAGCTTCAGGCCATATCAAAAATCCTGGTGTATACGAAATTGAATTGGGATTGTCAGTGGAAGAATTCATGAACTCCGACGAGTATTTAGGCGGAATGATGAATGACAGACCATTGAAAGCATTAGTACCGGGAGGTTCATCGGTGCCAATTTTACCGGCAAACCTGATTTACAAAACCGCAGCAGGCGAAGACCGCCTTATGACATACGAATCGCTAAGCGACGGTGGTTTTGCAACAGGATCCATGCTAGGTTCAGGAGGATTTATCGTTTACAACGACACGACTTGTATCGTTAGAAACACTTGGAATTTCTCCCGTTTCTATCATCACGAATCTTGCGGCCAATGTACACCATGTCGTGAAGGAACAGGATGGTTGGAAAAAGTGCTACACCGCATCGAGCACGGGCACGGAAGAATGGAAGACATCGATTTACTTTGGGACATTCAGAGCAAAATCGAAGGGAACACAATCTGTCCGTTGGGTGATGCCGCTTCATGGCCGGTAGCTGCTGCTATTCGTCACTTCAGGGAAGAATTCGAATACCATATTCGTTTCCCTGAAAGAATAAAAAACAGGGATCACTTTGTGAACGAACCTTTTGAAAAAGTAAGAAACTTAGTTTAAAGTTATTATAAGTGTTGAAGCCCCAAAATCTTCAACAACAAACAAAATAGTTATGAAAGTTACTATAGACGGTCAAGAAATAGACGTAGAACCAGGAACCACCATCCTGCAGGCTGCAAGAATGATTGGAGGTGACCTAGTGCCGCCAGCGATGTGTTACTACTCTAAACTGAAAGGCAGTGGCGGAAAATGCCGTTGCTGTTTGGTGGAAGTTTCCAAAGGAAGCGAAGCCGACCCAAGACCTATGCCAAAATTAGTGGCATCATGTGTTACAGGATGTATGGACGGTATGGAAGTTAACAGTTCCGCATCGCCAAGAGTGGAAGAAGCAAGAAAATCGGTTACCGAATTTTTATTGATCAACCACCCATTGGATTGCCCGGTTTGTGATCAGGCTGGAGAGTGTGATTTACAAAACCTGAGTTTCCAGCACGGAAAATCGCAAACGCGTTTCATCGAAGAAAAAAGAACTTTTGAACCGGAAGATATCGGTGATAAAATTCAGTTACATATGAACCGTTGTATTTTGTGTCAGCGCTGTGTTCAGTTGGCAGATCAGCTGTGTGACGGACGTGTTCACGGGGTAATGAACCGAGGTGATCACGCTCAGATTTCAACGTACATTACCAATGCGATCGACAACGAATTCTCCGGAAATATGATTGACGTTTGTCCGGTAGGTGCTTTAACCGATAAGACATTCCGATTCAAATCGAGAGTTTGGTTCAACAAACCATACAACGCACACAGAAACTGCGACAAATGCTGCGGAAAAACAACCGTTTGGATGTTTGGTGATGAAATCCAACGTGTAACCGCACGTAAAGATGAATACCACGAAGTGGAAGACTTCATTTGCAACACCTGCCGTTTCGACAAAAAAGACGTGAAAGACTGGGTAATTGAAGGCCCTCGTAAATTCGAGAAATTCTCGGTTATCAACAGAAACAAATACGCTCTGAACGCACCAAAAGTGGAAATCAAAACGGAAGACCAAATCTTACTTGGCCGTAAAGAGGACCAGAAAAAAATCAGTATGGTAAAAGTTCCTTTAAATAATACTAACGATAATTCTAAATCATAAGAAATGGATAGTGTAGTTATCATAGAAAAAGGAATTTTCATTGTAGCGATTTTTGCCATCACAATGATTATGGCGATGTATTCCACATGGGCAGAACGTAAAGTGGCCGCTTGGCTTCAGGATCGTATCGGTCCGAACAGAGCAGGACCTCTTGGTTTATTTCAGCCACTTGCCGATGGTTTAAAATTATTCTCTAAAGAAGAATTCATCCCGGAAACCCGAAATAAAATTTTATTCCTTGCCGGCCCTGCCATCTCAATGAGTGTGGCTTTAATGACCAGTGCGGTTATTCCGTGGGGTGACAAATTACATATTGCCGGAAGAGATGTTATCCTTCAGGCAACCGATATCGACGTAGCCTTGTTGTATATCTTCGGGGTATTGTCGGTAGGAGTTTACGGAATCATGATTGGAGGCTGGGCTTCCAACAACAAATTCTCGTTAATGAGTGCCATGCGCGCCGGTTCCCAAATGATTTCATATGAAGTTGCCATGGGATTAGCGGTTATTGCATTGATTATGATGTCCGGAACGTTGAGCTTACGCGAAATTGCGGCGCAACAATCCGGAATGAACTGGAATGTATTCTACCAGCCGGTGGGATTCATTATCTTCTTAGTATGTTCGTTTGCAGAAACCAACAGAACCCCTTTCGATTTAGCGGAATGTGAGGCGGAACTTATCGGAGGATACCACACCGAGTATTCTTCCATGAAAATGGGATTCTATTTGTTCGCTGAGTATGCTTCCATGTTTATCTCCTCTGCCATTTTAGCTATCCTTTATTTCGGAGCTTACAATTATCCGGGAATGCAATGGGTGATTGAAAATTGGGGTGTTAACATTGGAAACACTATCGGAATAGCGGTTTTATTTGCCAAAATCTGCTTCTTCATCTTCTTCTATATGTGGGTTAGATGGACGATCCCAAGATTCCGTTATGACCAATTGATGAATTTAGGATGGAAAATGCTGATTCCAATTGCCATTGCCAATATAGTTATCACCGGAATAGTAATTTTACTAGCCGATAAATTTTTATAAGAAATGTCACTAGATACAATTTCATTATCAGGAAAAAAAATGGAGGTTTCCAACAAAAAGATGTCTTTTTGGGAAAGCCTTTATTTGGTAGCGATAGTTAAAGGGTTATTTATTACGATTCGTCACTTGTTTACACGAAAAGTAACTATTAAATATCCGGAACAAAAACGCGAATTGAGTCCGGTTTATCGTGGACAGCACATGCTGAAACGCGATGACCAGGGAAGAGAAAACTGTACAGCATGCGGACTTTGCGCTGTTGCCTGTCCGGCGGAAGCTATCACCATGAAAGCAGCCGAAAGAAAACCGGGAGAAGAACATTTGTACCGCGAAGAAAAATATGCAGAAATCTACGAGATCAACATGTTGCGTTGTATTTTCTGCGGGTTATGTGAAGAAGCTTGTCCGAAAGACGCTATTTACTTAACCGAAACCAAAGTAATGGTAGCTTCAGCGAGCAAACGTGAGGACTTCATTTACGGTAAAGACAGATTGGTAATGCCTTTGGAAATGGCATTGCGTAACAGTAAAAACAAGGCAAGTTAATCATGGGACAGATTCTATTTTACATCTTAGCAACCATCACCTTGGGAACTGCTTTTTTTACAATCCTGAGCAGAAACCCTATTCATAGCGCCATTTCATTGGTAGTTTGTTTCTTTTCGATTGCAGGACACTATTTGCTGTTAAACGCTCAGTTTTTGGCAATCGTTCATATTATCGTCTATTCAGGTGCGATCATGATCTTGATGTTGTTCACCATCATGTTGATGAACCTCAATAAGGAAGATGAGTCCCATAAATCCACCGCTTCTAAAATCGCCGCCACCATAGCCTTCTGCTTGGTAGGTATCGTTTTATTAGCCGGATTACTAAGAACAAAACCGGTAGTGGAAAGTTATTTCCAATCAGGCGAAGACTTCCAATCTATCAAAGTATTGGGTCAGGTATTGTTAAACGAGTACATGGTGCCGTTTGAATTTGCTTCCGTGTTATTATTGGTAGCGATGATTGGAGCAGTATTAATTTCGAAAAAAGACAAACAAACAGAAGCATAATATTATATGGAAACAATTTTAAAGGAAATTGGAGTAGAGACCTACTTATATTTATCGGCTTTATTGTTCAGTATCGGAGTATTCGGAATTTTATTGCGAAGAAACGCCATCATCATGTTCATGTCGATCGAAATCATGCTGAACGCAGTTAACCTGATGCTGGTAGCCTTTTCTACCTTCCACCAGGATGCTTCGGGCCAGGTTTTCGTATTTTTCTCAATGGCGGTAGCCGCTGCGGAAGTTGCCGTAGGTTTAGCGATTTTGGTTTCCATCTTCAGAAATCACGGATCGATTGATATTGACAATTTAAAAAACTTAAAAGGATAACCCCTAATGGAGACAGGATTAGTTTTACTCTTATTATTGGCCCCGTTCGTTGGGTTTCTAACTAATATATTTTTAGGAAAACAGCTTGGCAAAAACGCTTCAGGATACTTAGGAAGTTTAGCAGTGATTGTTTCTTTCGTAGTGACAACCGTTTTCTTCTTACAGGTAAGCGCAAGCAAACAACCGATTACCGTTCATTTATTCGAATGGTTTACATTAGATACTTTCAATGTTAACTTCGATATCTTATTAGACCAGCTATCGTTGCTATGGTTGATGTTTGTAACTGGAATCGGTTCGTTGATTCACATCTACTCCATCAGCTACATGCATGATGACGAAAACATCCACAAATTCTTTTCTTACCTGAACCTGTTCATCTTCTTCATGATTACATTGGTTGTCGGAAGTAACTTACTGATCATGTTCATCGGATGGGAAGGCGTTGGATTATGTTCATATCTGTTAATCGGATTCTGGTATAAAAACCAAGATTATAATGATGCTGCTAAGAAAGCGTTCATCATGAACCGTATAGGGGATTTAGGTTTCCTGGTGGGAATCTTCATCATCGGATATATCTTCAACACATTGGATTTCATGACCATAAAACAAGCTGTTCTTGCCGGTGAAGCTAATGCGAATTTAGCGTGGCTTGGCATTGCTACTTTATGTTTGTTCATAGGTGCTTGTGGTAAGTCAGCGCAAATCCCACTGTACACATGGTTACCGGATGCGATGGCAGGTCCTACTCCTGTTTCGGCTTTGATCCACGCAGCGACGATGGTAACAGCGGGTATCTTCATGATCACACGCTTAAACTTCTTATTTGATTTAACACCGGATGTTCAGACCGTTATTGCAACCGTAGGTGTAGCCACTTCTGTATTGGCAGCTTCTATAGGTCTTATGCAAAATGACATCAAAAAAGTACTGGCGTATTCAACAGTTTCGCAATTAGGATTGATGTTCCTGGCCTTAGGACTTGGAGCTTATGAAGTTGCAGTATTCCACGTTGTAACTCACGCCTTCTTTAAAGCGTGTTTATTCCTAGGTTCCGGTTCTGTTATCCACGCATTACACGGCGAACAGGACATGAGAAGAATAGGAGGTTTGAAATCGGTAATGACAATTACATATATGACCTTCCTAATAGCAACTTTAGCTATTTCAGGTATCCCTCCGTTTGCCGGTTTCTTCTCTAAAGACGAAATCTTAATGGTCGCATTCCATAAGGATAAAGTGCTTTGGGTACTTGCATCTATTGCTTCTATCATGACTGCGTTCTATATGTTCCGTTTGTTATACCTGACCTTCTTCAAAGAATTCAGAGGAACCGAAGAACAAAAACATCACTTACATGAAAGTCCGACTTTAATCACTTTCCCATTGATTGTATTGGGAATACTTTCTGCTGTAGGTGGTGCTTTAAGTATACCGGGCAACAGTTGGTTAAACAACTTCCTTCAGCCGGTTTTCGCTCACAAAGCACATGCAGAACATCATTTAGATAACACGGCATATATGCTAATGGGTCTTGCTGTAGTAGGTGCTCTGATAGGTATCGGAATCGCTTATTCCAAATACATTAAAAAAGGAGAAATTCCTGCCGAAGACGATCAAATCACCGGTTTTGCCAATGTTGTATACCAAAAATACCATGTAGACGAAAGTTATATGCGAATCTTTGTGAAACCAATCTATGCTATTGCGAAGTTTTCCCGTGATTATATTGAAACAGGTCTTTCCAATTTTGTTTTCGGTTTCGGAAATGTTGCGGAAGGATTGTCCTTACAAGGTAAAAAACTGCAAAACGGAAATATCGGTTTCTATCTGTTTGCCTTCGTATTCGGACTGTGTTCGATAGTGTTTTATTTATTCTTCTTACGATAATCAATACATATAATGGACGTAACTATAGTACTAATTCTATTATTAATCGGAGCCTTAGCGACCTATTTCTCCGGAAATGCGTTGGCTTCCAAAGTAGCCTTGTTTTTCAGTGTGGCGGCTTTAGGTGCTTCTCTTGTTATTTTAAATCAATTTAATCAGGGTATCGACTGTGGTTTTTCCGCAGTTTGGATGAAAAACCCTAACGTTTTATTTTCCCTTAAAGTCGACGGACTGGCAATAGCTATGATCCTTTTAAACACGGCTTTAATACCGCTTATCATTCTGTCTTCTTTCGGAAACAACTTCAGCAATCCAAAAAATTTCTACGCTTTAGTGATGTTCATGGCATTCGCGATGGCGGGAACTTTCCTGGCATCAGACGGATTCTTATACTACATCTTCTGGGAGTTGTCATTAGTTCCGATCTATTTCATCGCCTTGATTTGGGGTAATGATGAGATTGCGGAACGTAAAAAAGCGGTAATCAAATTCTTCATTTATACTTTTGTAGGTTCATTATTCATGTTGGCTGCCTTCATCTATATGTACCAGAAAGCAGGAAGTTTCCAATTGGATAAATTATATGCTTTGGAATTAACGTCTAAAGAAGAATTTTGGATTTTCCTGGCGTTCTTCTTGGCCTATGCAATCAAAATTCCGCTTATTCCTTTCCACACTTGGCAGGCAAACGTATACCAAAAAGCACCTACTGTAGGAACCATGCTTTTATCAGGTATCATGCTGAAAATGGGATTGTATTCAGTAATCCGTTGGCAATTGCCTATTGCTCCTAATGCGGCAAAAGAATTACAATACACTATAATTGGTTTAAGTATCGCAGGAGTAATTTACGGTTCTATCGTAGCTCTAAAACAAAAAGATTTAAAAAGATTATTGGCGTACTCCTCATTGGCTCACGTTGGCCTTATCGCTGCAGGTTGTTATACGCTAACAGTTGATGGTTTACGTGGTGCTATTCTGCAAATGATCGCACACGGTTTCGTAATTGTTGGTTTGTTCTTTGCAGCCGAAATCATCTACAGACGTTACGAGACAAGAATAATCAGTGATATGGGCGGTATCCGTCAGCAAACACCAAAATTCTCATCGATGTTCATGATCTTGGTATTGGCTTCCGTAGCCTTACCGGGAACCTTTAACTTCATAGGTGAGTTTACCGTATTGTACAGTTTGTTTACCAAAAATATTTGGTTAGCTGCTTTGGGAGGAACCACAATCATATTAGGAGCTTTCTATATGCTGAGAATGTTCCAACACGCAATGTTAGGTGAAACCAATGCAAAAACTTTCGCGGATGTTACGCTGTCTGAAGGTATCGTAATGGTTGTAATCATCGGTTTCTTATTGTTCTTCGGATTGTTCCCGAAACCAATCATCGAACTGATTGCACCGAGTATCAAGGAGATTTTAGTACACATTAAATAAATTTAGTCAAAAGAATGAATACTTTAATAGCAATTGCAGTTTTAGGCGTTATTGTCCTTCTAGCTGAAATTTTTAACTTAAGAAAAGCCATTGTTCCTGTAACCATTGTAGGTTTACTGGCCATTTTAGGTATGACTGTGACTGAATTTGGAACAACCGGAAGCTACTACAACAACATGATTGCAGTAGACAACTTTTCGGTGACTTTTTCAAGTTTATTTATTGTGTTGACCATATTCCTGGTAATGTTGAGCCAGAATTTTTATGAGAATCAAGCCTCTAAAATTTCTGATTTTGTTTCCATCAAACTGTTTTTGTTAACCGGGGCAATTTCCATGGTTACTTTCGGAAACTTAGCGATGTTCTTCCTTGGAATCGAAGTCCTTTCCATCTCATTGTATATTTTGGCGGGAAGTGACCGTTTGAACATGAAAAGTAATGAATCCGGTATGAAGTACTTCCTTATGGGATCTTTCGCTTCGGGAATTATTCTTTTCGGAATTGCATTGGTTTATGGTGCTGTAGGTTCATTTGATATGGAAATGATTAATCAGGCATCAAATTCAGCAACAACGGTAGATTGGTTTTACATTGGTGTTTCCATGATTACTGTGGGAATGTTGTTTAAAATTGCGACAGTTCCGTTCCATTTCTGGGCTCCGGATGTTTACGAAGGCGCACCGACATTAACAACGGCTACTATGAGTACATTGGCAAAAGTTACTGCTATGGCAGCATTCTTCAAACTGAATATGGCCATGAACGGTAATATGAAATTTGCGTACGAACTAGTAATCGTAATTGTTTCTATCGCCTCGATGACCGTTGGTAACATTATGGCATTACGTCAGAACAATGTCAAAAGAATGTTGGCCTTCTCGGGTATTTCCCATGCAGGTTTCATGGTAATGGCCTTGTTGAATTTACAAAACGCAGCCGGAAGTTTGTTCTACTACACCGTAGCGTATGGCTTGGCTGGTGTTGCGGCTTTCACGGTAATTATATATGCTTGTAAAGGAAAAGACAACGAAGACATTGAAAACTTCAACGGATTAGGAAAAAGAAGTCCCCTATTGGCGATGATACTTACCACGTCCTTATTATCCATGGCAGGTATCCCAATTTTCTCCGGATTCTTCGCAAAATTCTTCATCCTGAATCAAACCTTACAGGCAGGCTGGTTAGTCCTAGTGATTGCCGGAGTTATCAACTCGATGTTGGCAGTGTACTACTATTTCAGAGTAATCAGCGCTATGTACACCAAAGAAGCCAGCGAAGAAACAACAAAAGTACCTTTAGAATTCTATTTCGTAGCAGTAGCAGCTATGGGATTGAATATCGCTATTGGTTTATTCCCTTCATCATTGATGGATTTGTTCTAATATAAAATTTTCAGAATATAGAAGGCTGCTCAAAATGGGCAGCCTTTTTTTATTTTCTCATCGCTATTAATCTCGTAGCAATCTATTTTTAAATCAAAAACTTAAGACAAACCATTATTGCCAAACCTTTTAATGACGCAAATAAGTCTGATATCTTCCAGAAAACTATATTAATTTTTACATAAATTATTCAGATAATTATCCAACTCAACCTGAAACAAAGTACCTGAAACCAAATCCTTAAGCTGTATCGCTTCGCTTTCGGAAACCGCTAATTCCAAACCGGGAAAAGGGGTCTCCAACAGAAATTTGTGACAATGCTCCCGAAGTTTACAGTCGGAACATTTGATATTTATACAGGTTGTTTCAATATTGGCTGAAAACCTCATCAATTCGGAAAACGAGAGATAAAAACCGGTTTCTTTAAAAACCAATTGCACTTTCTCTCTCAAAACCTTATCGTTTCTAATCCAATAAAAAGCCACACCAAAATCATTGTGATATAATTGTTCTATCTGTTCCATCGTACTCGATTTTGAACAAATATATAAATTATTTAAAATGATTCTAAATAAATATTATTGAATATCGCGAAGTCGTAATTGTAAGGAAACAGTACCGTTCCATTCATTTTCTTCTACCGAAAATACGGCATCAAACAAGTTTTTATTGTCGCTTATTTCTTTTTTAGCAGCCAAACCGAAGCCGATAGCGCCAAAACTATCCGTATTATTTTGTTTGACATACAATTTCAGATGTTCTTCGCCTGAGCCTATTTTCTTTCCATAACCGGTGTCTTGCAAACCTTTCGCTAAAAAGACCGGCGTCATGTTTTGTGGTCCGAAAGGCTCAAATTGCTTTAGGATACGCATGAATTTGGGATTGATATCCGACAACCCTATCTCGGCATCGATTGAAATTTCGGGTGTTAACAAATCGGGATGAATAGTGTCTGAAACCACCCTTTCAAAAGCATCTTTGAATTTTTCGTAATTCTCTTCCTTAAGCGTCATTCCGGCTGCATACATATGTCCGCCGAATTGCTCCAGGTGCTCTGAGCACGCTTCAAGCGCATTGTACACATCAAAATCCTTCACTGAACGAGCCGAAGCCGCCAGTTTATCTCCGCTTTTGGTGAAAACAAGAGTCGGTCGGTAATAGGTTTCCGTTAAACGCGAAGCCACAATCCCGATAACGCCTTTGTGCCAGTCTTCCTGATACACAACAGTGGTGAAACGATTTTGTTCCTCATTATCGATAATTTGCTGAAGCGCTTCTACCGTGATCTGTTTGTCTAAATCTTTGCGGTCGGTGTTTAACGATTCTATTTGGGATGCAAATTCTTCGGCTTGTTCCAAATCGAATTCCGTTAGTAATTCCACAGCATAATTTCCGTGTTTGATGCGTCCTGCGGCATTGATACGCGGGGCAATGACAAAAACCACATCGGTTATCGTAAGCACGCTTCGTTTTAAATTCTGAATCAGCGCTTTGATTCCCGGACGCGGATTCGAATTAATCACATCCAACCCGAATTTCGCCAAAACACGGTTTTCTCCTGTAATAGGAACAATATCCGCAGCAATGGCAGTAGCCACCAAATCAAGATAAGGAACCAAATCCTCAACCGTTTGGTTTCTGTTTTGAGCCAATGCCTGAATCAGCTTGAACCCTACTCCACAGCCACACAATTCATCATACGGATATGAACAATCGATTCGCTTCGGATCCAAAACAGCAACAGCATCGGGTAAAACATCTCCCGGACGGTGGTGATCACAGATTACGAAATCTATATTTTTCGCTTTTGCATAAGCTATATGATCGATGGATTTAATACCGCAGTCTAATGCGATAATAATAGAAAATCCGTTGTCTTCGGCAAAATCGATGCCTTGGTAAGACACACCGTAACCTTCTTTGTAACGATCCGGAATATAGGTCGCCACATTCGGATAAAAACTGCGCAGATAAGAGGACATAAGGGAAACCGCTGTGGTTCCGTCTACATCATAATCCCCGAAAACCAGTATATTTTCTTCATTGGCAATGGCACGCTCGATGCGTTCCACCGCCTTGTCCATATCCTTCATGAGGTATGGATCATGTAAATCCGCTAAAGTGGGGCGGAAAAAAGATTTCGCTTGTTCAAAAGTTTCGATTCCCCGTTGAACAAGCAAGGTAGCAATAATTTCATCTACCTGAAGTGCATTTTGTAAGGCTTGTACTTTTTCCTGATTGGGCTTAGATCTTAATTTCCAACGCATAATGGATTACGATTTTCAATTGACAATGAGTTATTTCGGCGTATATAATTTAAAAAAAATCCTATTACTTCGCAGTCAGGGCCGTTTTTTCGAAAACGATTCCACCCCATCCGAATTTCATAAAATTTCTGATATTCTGATGATCTGTTTCTTCTGGAGTTTCTAAAACTTTTTGATAATGCTCTCCGAATAGATACAACGTTTCGTTTTCTTTCAGTTCATGCATTTTTGCAAAGGAATACACTTTGCATGAGCCGTTATTAACTCCTTCTTCATTAAACATTTCTCCATTTTTAAAACCCGAAGGACTAAAGTCATAATGTCCGTCAATGATTTCGATAACCTCTGAAAAAGGCAAAACGGCATGATTCGAAACCTTTTCCAATAATTCAGCTACATTCATAATTTAACTATTGTGATATTCTATATTTATGTCAACTTTAGCAAACTGGCGGAACATCACCATCACACCGCAATATTTTTCTACGGATAGATTTACAGCTCTTTCCAGTTTCTTTTCATCAAGATTTTTTCCGTAAAAATGATAATTCACGCGAACGGTATGGTAGGTTTTCGGATGTTCTTCCGTTAGATCGCCTTCTGTATCAATTCGGAAATCTTCCACTTCCAGTTTCATCTTTTCTATAAGTGAAGCTACATCCAATCCGGTACAGCCCGCCAAAGCCGATAACATCATAGCTTTTGGTCGAAGTCCACATCCATCACCTCCACTGTCCGGTCCGGCATCAATGGCAATAATATCGCCGCTTGGGTTGTCTGATTCAAATTTCATTTTTCCTTTCCAGGAAGTTATCACTTTATGCGTATCCATTGTATTTATAAAAGTTGAAATAAAATTACTTGTTTGTTTTACCGCCTACAACCACCACGATTTCACCTTTAGGCGGTTTGGCTTCAAAGTGCTTCAGAACTTCTTCCGCAGTCCCGCGCACGGTTTCTTCATGTAATTTCGACAATTCCCTTGATACGGAAACCGGTCTGTCACCACCAAAATACTGAACAAACTCGGCCAACGTCTTCACCAGTTTATGAGGAGATACATAGAGAATCATCGTGCGGGTTTCTTCGGCTAAAGCCAAATAACGAGTTTGACGGCCTTTTTTATCGGGAAGAAAACCTTCGAAAACGAATTTATCGTTCGGCAAACCGCTGTTCACCAAAGCCGGCACAAAAGCCGTGGCTCCGGGAAGGCATTCCACCTCAACACCGTTTTCAACGCAGGCTCTTGTCAGCAAAAATCCGGGATCGGAAATGGCCGGTGTCCCCGCATCGGAAATTAAGGCGATGTTTTCTCCTGTTTGCAAACGCTTCACGATGTTTTCCACCGTTTTGTGCTCGTTATGCATGTGATGGCTCTGCATATGCGTGGCAATCTCGAAATGTTTGAGCAGTTTTCCGCTGTTGCGCGTGTCTTCGGCCAAAATTAAATCGACTTCCTTCAAAACCTTAATAGCTCTGAAAGTCATATCATCCAGATTCCCAATGGGCGTTGGTACTAAATACAATTTTCCCATTTAGGCAAATTTTTTCTCTACCAGTTCCATGAAACGCTCACTGTATTCGTCTTTCCCTTTCCAGTCGTTATAATCCGGTTTTACCAAATCATCTATAAAACTTTTTGCTTCTTCCAGCGTATTAAAGGTATTCAACTGAGATAATACACGATTTAAATCTTCGCCGCTTCCGCCAAAAAGATTTTTTTCAAAAGCGATACGGTCGTTTAAAGTAAGCGTAATCGTTTTGTTGAATTTATCGTTAAGCGATAAAGCGCGGTATTCGGCTTTTTCGGCTTCGATTTCTTTTTTAATGCTCTCTAATGGTCTGTGGCTTAATGGTTCTTCAACCACAACTTTATCCTTAACAGGTGCTTCTTTTACCTCAACCACTTTCTCAAAAATAGTTTCGGTTGCTTTTTCCATTTCTTTCGGAACATCGTTTACTTTAACGAAATCAGGCTCCGCATAGGTATTTCCCAACAGGTCCTCTAACGAAATTTGCTTGGGTTCTGCTTTTTTCTCCTCTTTTACTTCTTCCGAAACTGGTTCAAAAAAAAGCGTCTCAGGTTCTTCTGCAACTATGGTTTCCTCTTCAATTTCATCTTCTTCTTCAATCGCTATTTCCCCTACTACTATTTTTTCCTCTTCTTTCTCTGTTTCAGCCGGAGTTTCAATTTCTTCTGCTTTTTGCTCTACAATTGGAGCTTCTGCATTTTCTTCTTCGGCTGCAACTTCAACCGGAGCTTCAGCAACAATACTGCTGCTTACCGTTTCGGCAACTGCAGCTTTTACTTCCGGCGCAACTTCGGCCTTTTTCTCATTAGCCTTTTCCATTTTTTCTTCCAACGCTTCCTGAGACAGTCCCGGTTTCAATGCTTCAATGTTTTCTTCATAAAAACGAAGAATGGACAAATTCTCATATAATTTCTGGGCTTCCTGATGCAGCTGAACCACATCGTCCCTGTTTTTCATCTTTAAAATTCGGTGTGCGATACTGATTAATTCAGCTTCTAATTTTTTCTTCATAACGTTTTGAATTTATATGGGGCAAAGCAATGGTTTCACTATTTTTCCTGACGCTTTTATTTTACCAAGGAAAGAAAGAACCTTTGATAATTTTTTCTACATTTGAAACAATATAAAAATAGAAAAATTCCGTTAGTTTGTTTGAGTTACAAATCTAAACAGAAATTTCTCTGTTACGTCTGAAAATTACAAAATGTTTCTCGAAAATACAGTAAATCACAAAGAACAATTCGGATGGATCGAAGTCATCTGCGGTTCAATGTTTTCCGGCAAAACCGAAGAACTAATCCGTCGTTTGAAAAGAGCACAATTTGCCAAGCAGAGGGTTGAAATTTTCAAGCCAACGATAGACACCCGTTATCACGATGAAATGGTGGTTTCTCATGATGCCACGGAAATCCGCTCTACACCTGTTCCGGCCGCTACCAACATCCGCCTTCTTGCCGATGGTTGCGATGTGATTGGTATTGATGAAGCCCAGTTTTTTGATGATGAGATCGTTACGGTCTGTAATGATTTGGCCAATTCCGGAGTTCGGGTTATCGTAGCAGGTTTAGACATGGATTTCAAAGGCAACCCGTTTGGCCCTATGCCTGCCCTTATGGCCACTGCCGAATACGTGACCAAAGTACACGCTGTATGTACCCGTACTGGAAACCTGGCTCACTTCAGTTTCAGAAAAGCACACAACAACAACCTGTTATTGTTAGGCGAAACCGATGAATACGAACCCCTGAGCCGAGCTGCTTATTTCAACGCGATGAAAGAAGCGCAGGAAAATGAAACAGTCTATACCGATACAACAAAAACGCAAGAATAAATTTTGAGTTTATCACTTCACAATATCATCCCGGTCATTCACGCCAAATGGTTAGGGGTTGACGAAACCTGCCTGATTGACAATGTTTCCATAGACAGCCGTTCGCTGCAAAACAACAACGCTACCCTATTTTTTGCATTGGTGGGACAAAATCATGATGGCCACCAATACATCCCGGAGCTTATCGAGGCCGGTGTTCAATATTTTGTTGTGGACCATGTTCCTGAAAAGTTGACCTCCAGAGCCAATTTCCTTGTGGTGGAAAACACACTGGTGGCACTACAGCAATTTGCAACATATTACCGAAAACAATTCCAATTCCCCATTATAGGGATAACAGGAAGCAACGGAAAGACCATCGTAAAAGAATGGCTGAATTTCCTGTTGAGTCCCGAATACAACGTTATCCGAAGCCCGAAAAGTTATAACTCACAGGTGGGTGTACCGCTTTCCGTTATCGGGATTAACGAGCGTCACAACCTTGGTATTTTCGAAGCTGGGATTTCAATGATTGGCGAGATGGAAAAACTGGAGAAGATAATTCAGCCCACCCTTGGGGTTCTAACCAATATAGGCTCGGCACACAACGAAGGTTTTGCTTCGGAAGAGGAAAAAATCACCGAAAAACTAAAATTATTTCAGCATACCGAAGTTGTAATCCTCCAAAAAAACAAAAAAAACGAAGCACTATTACCTCCTTCCGTTAAAACATTTTCCTGGAGTTATACTGACACTTCTGCCGATGTTTTGATTTCAGAAAAAGGAAATTCCAATTTGGAAATCCTTTGGAAAGGAGAGCAATTCCTTGTCGAAATTCCGTTTCACGACAAAGCATCCGAAGAAAACGCGATTACCTGTCTGATGACATTGCTTCACTTCGGCTATGATCAAAAAACGATACAGGAACGCATCGCCCTTCTGTATCCGGTGGAAATGCGTCTGCAGGTAAAAAACGGCATCAACAACTGTACAATTATCGATGACAGTTACAGTTCCGATTACCAGTCACTGAAAATCGCATTGGATTTTCTGGAACAACACAAAACACATAAAAAGAAAACGGTCATACTTTCGGATATTTTCCAAAGCGGATTCCCCGTGGAAGAACTCTATGCAAAAGTTTCCAAATTATTGACTCACAATAAAATTGACACCGTAATAGGAATTGGCGAAGGCATCGGATCGCACTTAAAAGACTATCCGAATTTCATTTCATTTGCCACAACTCAGGATTTCCTGTTGCAGTTCAACAGTTCGCATTTTGCAAACGAAACAATCCTGATTAAGGGAGCCCGCAGTTTTCAGTTTGAAGAAATCGTCGTGGTGCTCGAAGAAAAAACACACGAGACCGTTTTGGAAATCAATCTCAACGCCATCAGTCACAACCTGAATTTCTATAAATCAAAACTGAAACCCACCACTAAAATGATGGTCATGGTCAAGGCGTTTGGCTATGGCAGCGGCAGTTTTGAAATCGCAAAATTACTGGCACATCACAAGGTTGACTATTTAGGTGTGGCTTTCGCCGATGAAGGAATTGCTCTCCGCAACTCGGGAATCACCATGCCAATCATCGTAATGAACCCTGAAAACAGTGCCTTTGCCGCCATGGTTGCTTATAATCTGGAACCGGAAATTTATTCGGTTTCCGTTTTAAAGAAGTTTATCCTTTTGGCCCAACAAAAAAACCTTTCCAATTATCCGATTCATTTAAAACTGGATACCGGAATGCACCGTTTGGGTTTTGAGGAAAAAGATTTGGACGAACTCGTTGGCTTGTTGAAAAACAACAACTTCGTTTTAGTCAAAAGCATTTTTTCGCATTTTTCAGCAAGTGATGATTTACAGTATAAAGATTTCACCTTGTTTCAAATACGCACATTTGATTCAATGTCACAAAAAATAATGTCGGAATTAAGCATAAGCCCAATTCGTCATATTTTGAACACTTCCGGAATTTATAATTTTTCTGAATATCAATTTGACATGGTACGCTTGGGCATTGGATTGTATGGGGTTGGCAACGATTCGGAAGAAATGAAACACTTAGAAAATATCGGCACACTAAAGACCATTATTCTTCAGATAAAAGATGTTGCCGTAGGAGAAAGTGTTGGATACAGCAGGAAATTCATGGCTACGAAACCTACCCGAACCGCTACAATCCCTATTGGTTATGCAGATGGAATTCCGAGAAGCTGGGGTAATGAAAAAGGTTATGTTATAGTCAATCGCCAAAAAGCCAGAATCGTGGGTAACATTTGCATGGACATGTTGATGATTGATGTTACCGACATCGACTGCAGGGAAGGCGACACGGCAATTGTCTTCGGAAAATCGCCCCGAGTAACCGAGTTGGCCGAAGTAGTGGGCACGATTCCGTATGAAATCCTGACCAGTATTTCGCACCGTGTGAAACGCGTTTTTTATAAGGAATAATGTGCTTTTTTGAATCAAACGTTAAAATGTAACTTATTTTTTACTAATTTAGTCTGACACGCATTTTAACTAACATCATATTCTATGGGATTTATTTCGGAATTTAAGGAGTTTGCCATGAGAGGCAATTTGGTTGACATGGCCATCGCATTTGTCATGGGAGGCGCTTTTGGCAAAGTAGTTACGGCTTTCGTTGAAAAAATGTTTGCTCCAATTGTCGGAACCATTATGGGCGGCATCGACCTTAACGATAAAAAAATTATACTAAAAGAAGGCATTGCCGAAGTTAAAGATGCGGCAGGAACGGTAGTAACCACAGCGGTACCTGAGCTAGCCATTCAGTGGGGAGCCTTTATTACTGCCCTGATTGATTTTATCATCGTTGCTTTTGCTATGTTTTTGGTCATCAAAGCCATGAACAAATTGAAAAAACCGGCTCCGGCTCCGGCTCCGACAGGTCCAACCCAAGAGGAATTATTAGGAGAAATCCGTGATTTGCTTAAAAAATAACCCGCTACACAACATATTCTAACATTAACCGCCTAAACAGGCGGTCTTTTTTGTTAACAAAATAATTCTTGTGATATTTTTTTCTTATCACTTTTTAACATCTTTATTATTTAATTTTGCAATTCGTAATAACACACTAAAAATCAATACGTAAAATGAGAGTAGCCGTTGTAGGTGCCACCGGAATGGTTGGCGAAGTAATGCTTCAGGTTTTGGCGGAAAGAAATTTCCCGATTACAGAATTAATTCCCGTAGCTTCAGAAAGATCTGTAGGTAAGGAAATTGAATTCAAAGGCTCTAAATATAAGGTGGTTGGAATGCAAACTGCTGTAGACATGAAGGCAGATATTGCTGTATTTTCTGCTGGCGGTGACACTTCTAAAGAGTGGGCTCCGAAATTTGCTGCAGCCGGTACGACGGTTATCGACAACTCTTCTGCTTGGAGAATGGATCCAACTAAAAAATTAGTTGTTCCTGAAATCAACGCTAACATTTTAACTAAAGACGATAAAATCATTGCCAATCCAAACTGTTCGACTATTCAGATGGTTATGGCTTTGGCTCCGTTACATAAAAAATACGATATCAAACGAATTGTGGTTTCTACTTACCAGTCCATCACAGGAACAGGTGTAAAAGCAGTTCAGCAATTGGAAAATGAATATGCCGGAATCAAAGGAGACATGGCGTATCCTTACCCAATCCACCGTAACGCAATTCCACAGTGTGACGTTTTCGAAGATAACGGATACACTAAAGAGGAAATGAAATTGGTTCGCGAAACGCAAAAAATCCTTGAAGATAACACTATCGCTGTTACAGCAACTGCAATCCGAATCCCGGTTGTGGGTGGACACAGTGAGGCAGTGAACGTTCAGTTTGAAAACGATTTCGACACTAATGAAGTTCGTTCTATCTTACACAACACATCAGGTGTTACCGTTCAGGATAACTTAGACACTAAAACATACCCGATGCCAATCTACGCTCAAGGTAAAGACGATGTTTTTGTTGGAAGAATCCGTCGTGATGAAAGCCAGCCAAACACATTAAACATGTGGATTGTTGCCGACAACTTAAGAAAAGGCGCTGCAACTAATGCGGTTCAGATTGCTGAATATCTTGTAGAAAACGAATTGGTATAATTCCATTCAAAATCATACAGAAATCCGTTTAGCGTAAAAGTTAAACGGATTTTTCTTTTGTGTTTCATATATTTGTGGTGAATGAATAAGAAACTGCAACATTTCAGCCTTTCTTTACTGATCGCATTATTGTTCGCAATACTGTTTCAATCAGTGCATTCCTATGAGCATTTGGCAAAGCAGTTTACAGAAGAACATTGCGACCACAAATACAACAGCTCTAAAACCGAATTCTCACACAGCCATCACAAATTTGAAGATTGTTTTACCTGTGAGTTTTCCTTCAGCAATTACATTCCGATTCAGTTTTTCGATTTCGATTTTATAAGAATTACAGAAACGAAAAACCCGCCTTTTTCTATTTCCGAAACCCCCATTGTCTTTTCAGGTAGCCTGAAACCGCTCCGGGGCCCTCCCTGTTTTATTGGATAATTAGTTTTTTGTCGAAAATCTCGGCACAATTTCTTATACAATAATTCAATCAAAAACATATGAAATCCTTTTTTACAGCCCTTTTACTGGGGTTTTCAGTCATTGCTATCGGACAGAACACACTCTCCGGAACCATTTCAGACCATAACAGTAAAGCCATTGAAAGCGTTACAGTTTCCATTCCGGAACTACACAAAGAAACTGTTTCCGACAGTATCGGAAGATACATTTTTAACGATTTACCCAAGGGAAATTTCAACATTTCTTTTTCGTCCATTGGCTATGCTAATAAAAACGTCGTGGTGACAATTAATGAGAAAGAAACTCTTTTAAACGTTATGCTGGAGGAAACATCAACCCACATGGACGAGATGATTGTTTCCACAGTATTTAACAAAGTACAGTCGCAAAACGTAATGAAAGTCGAACATCAGTCGGTTAAACAATTACAACAGAAAGGTGCGACCACTTTAGTCGAAGGTTTGGCAACCATTCCCGGAGTTTCTCAGATATCCACTGGAACTTCCATCGGAAAACCGGTAATCAGGGGTTTAAGCGGTAATCGTGTTTTGGTTTATTCACAAGGGATTCGCATGGAAAACCAGCAGTTCGGCGAAGAACACGGTTTAGGAATGAGTGATGCCGGCGTGGAAAGTGTTGAAGTCATTAAAGGCCCTGCTTCCCTGCTTTATGGTTCCGATGCCTTAGGTGGCGTATTGTATTTTAATCCAGAGAAATTTGCCAAAACCAATTCGTCCTCGGGAAATTTCAATCAGAAGCTGTTTTCCAACACCCAGGGAAGCAACACTACTTTAGGCCTGAAAACTTCTTCAGACAATTGGAAATTCCTCACCAGAGCAAGTTATTCCACACATGCCGATTATGAAATTCCGTCGGGCGAAAAAGTAACCAATACCCGTTTTATCGAAAAGGATTATAAAATCGGATTGGGGTATTCCAACATCCATTACAATTCGGAATTCCGATACAACTACAACAATTTAAACATCGGTTTACCCGAAGAAGACATTACACCGGAACATTTCCGAACGCCTTTGTATCCGAAACAGGACATCGGCAATCATATGCTAAGTCTGCACCAGAAATTTTTCCTAAAAAAAACGAAACTGGAAGCTGATTTGGGATACACCTACAACAACCGAAAGGAACTAGAAGCCGCCGATGAAACCGCGCTGTACATGAAACTGAAAACGGCAAGCTATAATGTAAAATTCTATCTGCCGAAATTCGGGAATCTGGAAACAATAGTAGGCGTTCAGGGACTTCATCAGATAAATGAAAACAATGGCGAAGAATTACTGATTCCAGATGCAACTACCAATGATATAGGTGTATTGCTCACTTCCAATTACGAATGGAAATCGCATACTTTACAGGCCGGAATCCGCTATGACAGCCGAAAGATCGATTCGGAAACCCACGGAACATTTGGTGAAGAAGGTTATTTTGAAGCCGTAAACAAAAACTTCGAGAGTTTTAATGCTTCATTGGGCTACAAAACAAAATTGCTTGAGAATCTAAACCTACGCGCCAATTTGGCTACCGGATTCCGTGCTCCCAATTTAGCGGAGCTGACGTCCAATGGTGTTCATGAGGGAAGTAACCGCTATGAAATCGGGAATCCGAATCTAAAAAACGAACAGAACCTGCAAGCCGATTTGAATTTGGAATATGGAAATGCCCATTTTGAGTTTTTTGCGAATGGTTTTTATAATCACATCAACGATTATATTTTTCTTTCTCCGACCGGAACTCAGATAGATGGTAACGATGTCTATGATTACGTTCAGGAAAACTCAAAATTATATGGCGGGGAAATCGGTATTCACTATCACCCACACCCGTTAGACTGGCTGCACTTAGTTAGCAGTTTTGAAAGCGTGACCGGCAAACAGGAAAACGGCGACTATTTACCCCTTATCCCGGCAAACAAAATGTCAAACACCATTCGTGGCGAATTTGACATTCAAAATTGGTTCAAAAACGGCTATGCTTTGTTCAACATCGATTATTTTCTGAAACAAAATAATATCAGTCCGTTTGAAACAGAAACAGGTGATTATGCGTTGTTAAACCTTGGATTTGGAGGAAACATCAACATCGGAAAAAACAAATTTGACCTTTCTCTGAACGCCAACAACCTGCTGGATAAAAAGTACATTTCCCATCTATCACGCCTAAAAACGGACGGAATTCCAAACATCGGAAGAAATATTATTTTGGGAATAAATTTTAACTTTTAATCAATCTTTAACGCTTAAGGTTTTCAAAAAGTAAGAATCTGCAAACAAAGTTTGACTATATTTGCGAAAACCAAAAACAAACAACGCATGAAAAACATAGTAACCGCAACTGCCGTAATCTGTAGTTTAACCATGAATGCACAAGCTCCCAAAGCCACCGGAGAGATCAAATATCCCGAAACAAAAAAAATTGAACACACCGATACGTATTTCGGTACAAAAGTAAACGATCCATACCGCTGGCTTGAAGACGACCGATCGGTAGAAACCGGCGCCTGGGTAAAAGCGCAAAACAACCTTGCATACGATTATTTAAAGCGAATTCCATATCGCGATGCCGTAAAGGCCCGCATGGAAAAATTGTGGAATTACGAAAAAATTTCCGCTCCTTTCAAAGAAGGCAAGTACACCTATTATTATAAAAACAACGGCTTGCAAAATCAGTCGGTTTTATACAGAAAAGACACTAAGGGTAAAGAAGAAATCTTTTTAGACCCGAATACTTTTTCCAAAGACGGAACGACCTCATTAGGAGGACTGGATTTCTCCAAAGACGGTTCGAAAGTGGCTTATGCGATTTCTGAAGGTGGAAGCGACTGGCGTAAAGTAATCATCATGGATGCTATTTCCCGAAAAGTTTTGGAAGATACGATTGTTGATGTAAAATTCAGCGGTGTTTCGTGGAAAGGCAACGAAGGCTTCTATTACTCGAGTTATGACAAACCAAAAGGAAGCGAACTTTCGGCAAAAACCGATCAGCATAAATTGTATTACCACAAATTGGGAACCGCTCAAAAAGAAGATAAAGTCATTTTCGGCTTGGACCAAAAAAGAAGATATGTTGGTGGAAGTGTAACGGAAGACGACCGATATTTGGTGATTACAGCAGCGAATTCAACCTACGGAAACGAATTGTACATTAAAGACCTGACTAAAGAAAACAGTCAGATCATTACCATACTTGACAATTTCAACACGTCTAGCTACATTATTGAAAACGAAGGAAGCAAATTGTTCATCGCGACCGATTACAAAGCGCCGAACAAAAAAATCGTTACTGCTGATATCAGCAATCCAAAACCTGAAAACTGGAAAGATTTCATTGCAGAAACCGAAAACGTATTGACACCTTCAACAGGCAGTGGTTATTTCTTTGCCAATTATATGAAAGATGCCGTTTCTATGGTAAAACAATACGATTACAACGGAAAACTGGTTCGCGAGATTACCTTACCGGGTCTTGGGACAGCAGGCGGTTTTGGTGGCAAAAAAGAAGAGAAAACGTTGTATTATTCGTTTACCAATTACATTACACCGGGAACCATCTACTCATTTGAACCAAAAGCAGGTAATTCTTCTGTATATGAAAAACCGAAAGTGGATTTCAAAGGAGAGAATTACGTTTCCAAACAGATTTTTTATACTTCCAAAGACGGAACGAAAATCCCGATGATTATTACCTACAAAAAAGACTTGAAACTGGACGGTAAAAATCCGACCATGTTGTATGGTTACGGAGGATTTAACGTAAGTCTGACTCCATCTTTCAGCATTGCTAATGTTGTTTGGATGGAAAACGGCGGAATTTTAGCGGTTCCAAACTTACGAGGCGGTGGTGAATATGGTAAAAAATGGCACGATGCCGGCACGAAAATGCAGAAACAAAATGTATTTGACGATTTTATTGCAGCGGCAGAGTACCTAATTAAAGAGAAATACACTTCTTCTGACCATTTAGCAATAAAAGGAGGTTCTAATGGCGGATTGCTTGTTGGTGCAACAATGACGCAACGCCCTGACTTGATGAAAGTGGCTTTACCGATTGTAGGCGTTTTGGACATGCTTCGTTACCACACCTTTACCGCAGGAGCAGGTTGGGCTTACGATTACGGAACTTCGGAAGAATCAAAAGAAATGTTTGAGTACATCAAAGCGTATTCTCCAGTTCACAATGTTAAGAAAGGAACGCAATATCCGGCGACTATGGTTATGACCGGTGATCATGATGACCGCGTGGTTCCGGCGCACAGTTTTAAATTTGCAGCCGAATTGCAGGACAAACAGACCGGAAACAATCCTACATTAATCCGTATCGATATTAATGCTGGTCACGGTGCCGGAAAATCGGTAGCCGCTACGATTCAGGAAAACGTGGACATGCAGGTATTTACATTATACAATATGGGAATTATGACATTGCCAAACGGCAAAATGTAATTCCAAAACAGATTCAATAAAAAAAGCGTTCAATTTCTGAACGCTTTTTTTATTGTATGCAACTGCTAGAATCCTTTGTCTCCTCTGCGCAAAGTCAAGAGACGCTGCAGAGCGTAGGACTCTCGCTAAAACAAAAAGTATTTAGCAATTATTACCTTATTTATCTTTACCTACATATTCATTATAGATGCTATACTTGTACTATACTAGTGCTATATCAGTGCTATATCTATTACTTACGCCTTTAGAAAAACGTAACTATAGGTAAATTAAAAGGAATACTGCAATTGACCGGGAACTTTGGCAGGGACTTTTTTTCGAGTCCCGACAACGTGGATTTACTTGGCCAGTTCGGGTACAACCTTCGGGTGTAATCTGCGCTAATAAAGAGCAACAATTGGTGATCGTAAGGCTCCCTATGTTGCTTAATAAATTCTTTAGATTTGTTTTAATACGATACATTCATTCTATGGATTGTAAATCCTTGTAAGCTAATAAATATGAAAATAATGACCATACTATTTAAAAATTCATAAGGTTTAGATTCTGTGCACGAGCGGGCCCCTCTCACTAGTGGCGAACTTTAATTGGTAAAAAGCAACTAGCTCATGTCAGACACAATGACTATACACTTGATTTACAATATGTTGAAAAATAAAAAAAGTTCACAAAAGCACTTATTTAAAAAAAAATAGTATATTTGTATACTATTTAACTAAAAAACCATATTATGAAAACGTTATCAAAATTTTTCGGTATTGCCGTATTGGCATTTGTATCGTTCTCTTGTGAAGATGACGATAATATCACTAAAGCACCTGAGCAAACTATTGCTGAAATTGCGGTACAAAATCCTAATCTGAGTATTTTGGTACAAGCTTTAGAAAAAGTAGATCTGGTTAGTACTTTTAACAGTCCGGGAGACTACACTGTTTTTGCGCCTACAAATGATAAATTTCAAGCCTTTTTAAGTGCTAATGGTTTTGCAAATTTAGATGCTGTTCCAAATGAAATATTGGCAGAAGTATTAAAAAACCATGTTTTGACCGGGTCTTTCACTAGTTCAGAACTTGAAACAGGGTATGTAAAAACACTTGCCAAAGGAAATGCCAGTTCTAGCAATACCTTGAGTATGTACATCGATTTAACTTCTGGAGTAAAATTAAATGGCGGAGCAGATAATGGTGGCGCTTCAGTCGTATTGAGCAGCGCTAATATTAAGGCTTCAAACGGAGTTATTCACGTAATTGATAATGTTATTGACTTACCAACAATTGTGAATCATGCAGTTGCCAATCCAAATTTTACAAATCTAGTAGCAGCACTTACCCGTCCCGATGTAACGGATCAAAATTTTACAGGTGTTCTTAATGGAACTGCTGGCTCTCCTTTTACCGTATTTGCGCCGACAAACGAGGCTTTTACCTCTCTGTTAGAGGAATTGGGATTAAGTTCATTGACTGCTGTTCCTAAAAATGTATTGGAAGAAACACTAAAATACCACGTGGTTACAGGAGCCAATGTACTATCGTCACAGTTAACGAATAATCAAATTGTATCAACACTACAGGGACAAAGCTTCACCATAGGACTGGCCGGAGGAGCAAAAATCACTGATGCCCAAAATCGCGTCAGCAACATTATTGCTACAGATGTTCAATGTACTAATGGTGTAATTCACGTGATAGACAAAGTAATACTGCCAACATTCTAAACACTGGTATCTTCAAAAAATGGCATTATTAAAATTTACATGCAAAACTTAGAATTAGGCTCCGCGTTTACCGGCGGAGCATTTTAAATTAAAAGGAACTGAAAGCTCCCTTTATTTAATGTTAAATATAGTATAATACACTCTACTTTAGTGTAAAAGTACTTGTTACATAAAACAGCAAAATGAACTATACATTATTAAAAGATTTCATCAATCTTTTGCAGGATTTTGAATCTGCTGCATCCGCCAACAACTATGAAAAGGACTTAACCGGATTTAAGAACTGGATTTATGCTGAGATGAAAAGTAAAGAGCATTTAACCGAACCCAATTGGGAAGGCAAAGAAAAGGGACGAAGTCCAGAAAGCGTCATTAACACCTTGATTGTTCATATGAACAGATATGCTAAGAGTTATTCCAGGTCTGCCATCTACGGTTCAGACTTTTCTTCTCAGGAAGATTTTATATATCTCATAAATCTTAAAGCCTTTGGTGAAATGACTAAAATGGACTTGATAAAAAAGAATGTCCACGAAAAGCCTGCCGGTATGCAAATTATCAATCGGTTAATTGCACAAGGTTGGGTAAATCAAACAGCTTCTGAAATTGATAAGAGAAGTAAGGTTTTAAAAATCAGCAAAAAAGGCCTTAAAGCTTTAGAAAGTCAAATGGGAAAGATCAGAGAAGCAACTCAAATTGTTACAGGAGATTTAACACATAATGAGAAGATGGATTTAATCAGATTACTAAGCAAACTCAATGATTTTCATCAACCGATTTATAACAAAAACATCGAACCCGAACATTTATTGAATGAATTTTTAAATGATAAAAAGCGATGAAAAAATTATCCCTGCTCCCGCTCGAAATGAAATTCAGCGACGCTAATCCTTTCGCGCGGTTTTATAGTCTAAAATTCTGAAAACACCAGTTAGCGCGGATTCGCGATCTGTGCCAATAAAGTACCTGCAAACAAAAAAGAGGCTGACTCAAAACTGATACAGCCTCTTTTCTTTATTATACATAACTCTTAGAATCGGTTGTCTCCGTCGATCATTCGTCCTAATCCGCCAAGCAAACTGCCTTCTTCCCTTCCGCTTCCTCCAGCTTTTGGAGCCGCTGCGATGATTCGATCGGCCAATCTACTGAAAGGTAACGATTGAATGTAAACGATTCCTGGTCCGCGAAGTGTCGCATAGAACAGTCCTTCCCCACCGAAAATCGAATTTTTGATTCCGCCAACAAATTCGATGTCATAATCGACATCTTTGGTGAATCCTACGATACACCCCGTATCAACTTTCAGAACTTCGCCCGGCTGTAATTCCTTACGCGCCAGAGTTCCGCCCGAATGCACGAACGCCATCCCGTCGCCTTCGATTTTCTGCATAATAAAGCCTTCTCCGCCGAATAATCCGCGGCCTAATTTCTGAGAGAATTCAATCCCAACAGAAACCCCTTTTGCAGCACAAAGAAATGAATCTTTCTGGCAAATGAATTTCCCTTGGTATTCTGTTAAATCGATAGGAACAATTTTTCCCGGATAAGGTGATGCAAACGACACTTTTCGTTTTCCTGCATCATTATTTATATAAGCTGTCATGAACAGACTTTCTCCAGTTAAAACGCGTTTTCCGGCGGTCATCAATTTACCTAAAAAACCTTGTTGCTCTCCGGAACCGTCTCCAAAAATCGTTTCCATTTTGATCCCGTTATCCATCATCATGAAACTGCCCGCCTCGGCAATAACCACTTCCTGAGGATCCAATTCGATTTCTACATATTGCATTTCTTCACCATAAATATGGTAATCTATTTCGTGTGATGTCATTTTATTTATTTTTTGATTAATGACAATTAGACGTATTGCTTTAAAAAATGTTACTGAAAATAAAAAAAGTGCTTCCTCATGGAAACACTTTTTTCTTGTATTTATCTAATAAATTCGAACTTACTTCCCGGAGTCATAATCTATCTTTCCGATATGACGCATGACGCGAACAATCTTATCCTTTCTTCTGTTAGTATATGACGAAGAATTAGACGCCTTAAATTTTCTTGGATTGGGAAGGATGGCAGCTATTCCTGCAGCTTGATATTTCGTTAAACTTTTTGCATCTTTTGAGTACCAATGTTCGCAGGCCGCTTGAGCGCCATACACGCCATCACCCATTTCGATACTGTTTAGGTAGACTTCCATGATACGTTCTTTGCCCCAAATCAATTCAATCATCACGGTAAAATAGGCTTCCAAACCTTTACGCAGATAACTTCGGCCCTGCCATAAAAAGACATTTTTAGCCGTCTGTTGGGATATTGTACTCCCACCTTTTAATTTTTTTCCTCTTTGATTGCTTTCGTATGCATTGGCCAAGGCTTTAAAATCGAAACCATTGTGTCTTAAGAAATTACCGTCTTCACTGGCAATGACGGCTTTTTGAAGATTTGTCGAAATATCTTCCAACGGCACCCAATCATGGCTGCAGGTCATTTCTTTTCCGGCTTCTTTTTGCTCCAATGCACGAGTTATCATTAAAGGTGTAAAGGGTACCGGAACGAATTTGAAAATAATAACCGATAGGATAGACAACCCGAAAAGCCATAAAAAAAGCTTCAGGAAAAATACAGCTATCCTTCTTCTCAAACTGCGTTTTTCGGTTTTGGGTTTTGCTTTAGCCGGTTGTTTTTTTACAGGTTTTTTGGCAGCCATATCTCTCTTTATACTAATTCTAATTTTTCACAATTTTAATAATTGCACTTTTATTATCACTTGTTACCCTGACAAAATAAACACTAACAGGGTAATTGGACAAATCTAATTTAACTTCAGTCTGATTTGGCTTATTAGAAAACAAAACTTGTCCAGCTATATTTATAATTTCAATTTTTGAAAGTATTTCACTGTTAGAAACTGTAATATGGTTTTTTGTTGGATTCGGATAGACTTTCAAATTACTCCATACAACTTCTTCACTAGAAAGCAGCGATGAAGGTGAAAAGACAATATTATCTAAAAAGGCCTTATCGCCTATAGTCCCGCCTGCAGATTTTCCGATGTGTTGAAGTGAAATTCTTAAATCACTGCCAAGGTATGGCGTTAAATCATATTCATAAGTTACAAAAGCATCCTGATTAGAAGTAGTCGGTCGAATTGTTTCCAGTACGTTCCCATTTACCAAAACCCTGAACATCGACTCATTATTGCTATTGATAAAGGTTTGCTTTAAATTAAATCGCAGATATAAGTTCCCTGAAACAGAACCCGAAGCCACTTTCATATTTACTTTCGTAATATTATTTACATTATTCTTCCAAACATCACCAATTGTAATTTCATTGTTCTTCAAAACATCACCCTTTGCCATCCATGCTGATGAATCGGTGGAACCATTCATTATTAAAAGCTTATTTGTTGAATTACCAGGTTCCCCCGAATTAAGGACCTTGCTCTGTAAAGTACTTTCAAGAATCAGCTTACTACTTACGCCCGATTGAAAATCAAATACCTCACTAGATTCTGTTATAAGATTCTCATAACCTTCTTCAAGTTGAAATTTATCAGCAATCATGTTAATGGAACTGCTTCCCATAAAATTAACCAGATAACTGTAATCACCTGATTCAACTGGTGTAAAATAGAAATTAAGCTGGTTATAGTTATATTCCGAGAGACTTCCAATGGTTTGAAGATTTGCCTCCATGTAATGTTCTTCCTGACCTCTACCTGCGGTAGCATAAATGGCCCCTGGGCCATACTGGTAAGAACATCTTGCAAAAAGACTGAATTTATATGTTGTCCCTGCAACCAGATTAAACATCGGAGTATGAATTTTAGTAGAAAAATTATTGATAAAATGAAGATATGTGCTGTCTCCAGAACCATTTATTATGTGATCATAATTATAACCACTAACAGTTTGCGGAGCATTTTTAGCCGAAAAATTACCATATAACATTTTAAAACAGTCAGGCAACAAATTGTTTCCGTAAGTGGACATATTACTAAAGTTTTCCACCCAAGGCAATGCATAAATATTACAGGTAGTAGTTATCTTCTTAGGCCCTACGATTATAGACTCTCCTGAACCACATAATGTCTTAAAATAAAAGTCGTAAGCGGTATTCTGAGAAAGTCCCTCGACTAAACTTTGATTCGTTGTACTGTAAGCCACAAGACCTGTCCCTGGTAAAAAACCTGTCGGACCATACTCAATTTTTACATTTTCGCCATTAGTGTTATTCCATTTCAATAAGACAGAATCATTGGATAAATTTAAAAATTCGATATTAACCGGCTCCATACAATTCTGTCGGCTCAGGTATTTGAAATCGTCAAAATAAACAGCCTTGGAATCGCCGTCACTGCTAACCAATTTGAAAGCAATGTATTTACCATTACCTGTATAGTTTGTAAAATCAATATTTACTTCTTTTCCGTATGGCGGTACATTATCGAAATAAATATTCTGATAATTTACAAATGTGTTTAAATCTAAAGGATTCGATAAAACACCAACCGATACATATTCACCACTTTTAACATTCCATGACTTTGCCCAAAATTTAATTCTCTTCGTATTGTCAAAATCACTTAAAAAAGGAGATATAAAATACGCCGTGCTCGCAACAGTATTGGAAGAAACGTTATAGCAGTATAATTGTGCAGAATTAGGTGAACTGCTAAAGTTATTAAAAGAATATTGCTTAACTCCACTGTAAGTCGATATCTGGTTAGGACTGGTACTACTCTCATAAACCGTCCAACAAAAACCTGGTATTAGATAAGCATTAGTGGGTGTATACTGATCGAATTTTTCTTCGAATGGAGCACTTACCATACATGAAATTTTAAAACTGTAAAGATTACTCCAGTTTACCACGTTTGAATCACAGATGTTTCTTACTCTAAACTGATATTTTGTATTGGGAGTCAGATTCGTAATGGTTAACGGAAGACTTGTTACAGTAACAACGGTACCTGTTCCCGGAGTAAAACCATATTCCCCGTATTCAACCTCACAATGAACCGGATTATTATTATTGATGTTCCAATTTAAAGCCACACGATCTGAACCGGACTGTAATGCAGATAAATTAGTTGGTTTTGCACAATTATGATTCTCGTACGCAAAATCATCGAGATAAACAATATAATTATCTCCATCATAGGTAAAAATTCGTATCCCTATAAACTTATTACTGCCATAGTATCCTGAGAAGTCAACTTCATACTTTTTCCAGGCATCCAACTGAAAGCCGGTCGTTATATCTTCAAAAGGCACAAAAGTTTGGTAATCTTCAGGATTACTAAGTGTCCCAACCTGAATATTTGTAAGCTTATTGTAAACACTTGATGGGACGTATGCCCAAAAAGAAATCTTCCTTTCATTGTTTAAATCAATAAGACGTGGTGGTACTAAAATGGTCTTCTCATTTTCATAATTATCCGGACTGCTGTTTGATGACATAATACTAATCATCTTGGTCCCGGAATGAGGAGTTGTCGGCGTGGAACCATATGGCGATGTATAATAAATAAAAGCATCTGGACTGTAAAAATTATTCCTAATTTTAGGTGTAATTCTTGCCCAACAGTTGGAGTCAAAATTCCCATTCTCAAAATCATGGGTATAACCAGCAGTAACTCCTTCGCATTTCGTTTTGAAAACACCACGGTCAGACCAATTGCTGAATCCGGCACCGCATTGGCTTCGAACATAAAATTCGTAATTCGTAAAAGGCAAGAGGTTTGTAAGTGTAGCTGTTGTTATCGAAGCATTTACAGTTACTCCGGTTCCTAATGTAAAGCCGGCAGGACCGTATTCTATTTGCCAGCTTCCATTGGAAGGCGTGTTATTATTTTCCCAACTCAATATCGCTGAGTCATAAGTCGATTTGACCATCTTAAGATTTACCGGCTCTTTACAGGACGGTATTACTTCGTAAGTAAAATCGTCAATATGAAAGGTGCTTCCGTCAGCAATATTGTTTTGCTTAATGGCAATATAGTGATGATTAATATTATTGTCGTAATTATCCAAATATACAATATGTTCTTTCCAAAAATCATTCACTTCAAAACCATTGATTTCATTCATTTCCAATGGTGAAATGGTCTTCAGGGGTACAAATGTGGTCTCGTCTGAAGGGTTTGACATTGTTCCTACAATTAATGAACTTGTAATATAATTGTAATTTCCTTTCGCTACCATGAAGAATTTCACCCTCTTATCGTTAGCAAGATCAGTTATATAAGGTGTTATCAGGTATGATTTATTTGCTGCTGAAACAGATGAATTGATCATCTGAATATACTTGCTTCCTGTTCTGGGTACTATACTAGTATTACCGCCAATAGGGGCCTGATAAACATTCGCACCAACTTCTATTCTGGACCAACAAGGATTGAAATAATTTTTCTCCAAAAAAGATGTCTGGTATCCCGCAGCGATTGTAGAACAAGAGGTTGTAAAAGATTGTGTCGGAGTCCAATTCGAGTACAGTCCTTCCGCACAATTAGCTCTTAGCCTTACCTGATAGGTAGTGTTCCCTGTTAAATTCTGAAGCTGGTAATCAACATTAGTACCAATCATCATAGTTTCCGTAATGCCGTAGGTCACGTTCTTAAGTTCCAGTTCCCAACTATTTTGAGCGGAATCCGCTGTAAAGTTAATTTTTGCAGTACTTTCCGTCACATCTGAAACTGCCAAATTGGTATTGTCAAAACAGTTCACTGACTGCTGATAACTGAAGTCATCAAAAAAAACTCTACCATAATTTCCCGAACTCTTAATGGCAATATATTTATCCTGTCCATTATAATTGTTTAGAAAAACCTTAATTTCCTTAAATCCCAATCCTGAAAGAGTAACCGTTTTTAACGGATGAAAAGTTGAAGAATCGTAAGGATCTGCAATGGTACCTAAAACAATAGAGCTATTCGATTGATCGGCCATAGCGTAAATCGAAAACTTCTTGTCTGTTGCTAAATCCGGAATTTTAGGAGAAACCAACATAGTACCATAACTAGAACCCCAACCCATAAACATGGACATTCCAGAAACACCATTATAGTAAGAGGTTGCTGGCTCAATATTACTATTTGTATTCGAAGTAACATTTTCCAGGCGATACCCACGCCATCCATCATTTAATGCATTTGAATTAAAATCAAACGTGTAACCAACGGATTTTGAAATTGCCGCATAATCCGAATTCACCGTAATATCAGAACCCCAAGGCCCCGGCTGGCCGGTATAACCATAAAAACGGATCCTGAAATCCCAGGAAACAAAAGGGTTGAGTCTAACCAAAGACGTAGTACCGCCCTGAATTATAGCTGATTGTGTATAAGTAGAGCTTCCAGTAGGCTTATACTGATAATCCCACCATATTGCGCTGGTTCCGGTCACCTTATAATTTCCGGACATATCCAACGTAGCTAACTGTGCCTTTACGTTAGCTTGAAAACTCAGAAATACTAATACAAATAAAACTTTAAACGATAGGTACTTTTTCATCATATCACTTATTATTTTTATACTAAATCTGCTAATTCCTGCCCGACCAGACTCCCTATGGCTACGCCCATTCCTCCTAGGCGAACACCGCAACACACATTTTCAGACAATTGTTCAATAATTGGTTTTTTGTGTGAGCCTAAGCCCATAATGCCGCTCCAGCGGTGCGCAATTTTATATTCGGTATTGGGCAAAATCACTTCGGAAAGCAATTGTTCCAAACGATTTTGGATTTTTTCGGTCAGGCCGAATTCGGAAGTGGCTTCTCCTTCAAAGTCAAGGTTTCTTCCACCACCCAATAAGATTCTGTTATCTATGTTGCGGAAATAATAATAGCCGCCGTCTATATGAAAAGTTCCCTTAATATCAAGGTTAGGAATCGGTTCTGTAATCAGGACTTGGGCTCTTGCGGGACGAACCTCTCCTTTAGTTAATTTATCTGCAAAACCGTTGGTAGCAAACAACAGTTTTTTAGAAGTGAACGAAAAATCAGTAGTATTCACCTGGACCCCATTTCCCGAATCATGAAAATCCGTTACGGTCTGCCGGTTTAAAATCAGAATATTGTTTGTGGATGCTTCTTTCAGCAAAGCCTGCATCATGTTTCCGGTATCGATTTGCCCTTCGAATGGATTAAAGATCAGATACTCATGAATTCCTTTAAAATCAAAACGATCTACTTCTTTGGCAAAAACATCGGTTCTGAAAAGCGGTCTCAGGATTTCATTAATGAAAGGCAATTTCTGAAGGCATTCGGCATAAGTACTTTCATCCTCCTTCAGAAAAACTTCATAACCTCCATAAGGTTTGAAATCGATGGTGGCATCACCTAAACGTTTGCGCAACAGATTAAGTCCGTTCCAGCGTTTCTGTATCAACTGAACAACTTCCTCTTCACTGTAATTTCGTAAATCCTCTATGATTTCGGACAAACTGCCAAAGCAGGCAAAACCGGCGTTTTTAGTACTGGCTCCTTCGGGCAGTGCCCCTTTTTCAAGTATGAGAATTTTGCTATCGGGAAAGCGTTCACGAAGACGTAAGGCAGCATGAAGACCCACAATACCGCTGCCAACAACCGTATAATCAACGTTGGTAAACCAATTCTTCAGTTCCCAATAGCTAACATCCATGGTCTTTACTTTCTGACTTTCATTTTATTTTTAATTGAATTGATCACTAAAGGCGCTGTTGAAATAACAATGATTCCAATTACGATCAATTCGATATTTTTCTTAAGGTCGATAATATTACGCTCTAACAAATAAGTATAAAGATAGTGTCCGGCGAATATTAACACGAACGACCAAAGGAATGAACTAAGTATGTTATAAAACATGAATTTTTTCTTTGGCATATGAACGATTCCGGCCACAATAGGAGCAAATGTTCTTATGATAGGTAAAAATCGGGCAAAAATGATAGCTCTTCCCCCATGTTTCTCAAAAAACAAACGGGATTGGATAAGGTACTTCTTTTTAAACCAGAAATTATCTTTTTTAGAGTACAGAAAATGTCCACTTTTGGCTCCAAACCAATATCCAAATATATTACCTATAATTCCGGCAATCCCCACCAAGGTTGCTAAAACAGCTACATTGGTAAATTCGTTCTCAATATGAATCAATTCCTGCATTAGCGTTTCGCTGTAAATTCCGCTAAGGAACAACAAACTGTCGCCCGGCAAAAAGAACCCAGCAAATAAACCGGTTTCGGCAAAAACAATAAACAGAACCACATAAATTCCAATGTGATGCCCGGCTATTTCAAGGTTAATGTAAAATTCAGGATTTAATAACTGTGTCCAGTGAAAATCTTCTTTCATTTGGATATTTATTTTATAATTAATTTACACTTTTAGTTTCCCATTTATCAACCGCACTGGTTGCCAACGCATTTCCTAACACGTTAGTCATACTTCTTGCCATGTCACAGAAATGGTCAATCGGTAAAATAAGTGCAATTCCTTCCGGCGGGATACCGAACATGGCACAAGTCGCCACAACAACAATTAAGGAAGCTCTCGGCACACCGGCTACACCTTTACTTGTAAGCATTAAAACCAGCAACATCGTCAGCTGTTTGTCCAACGGCATGTCAATTCCATAAACCTGTGCAATAAAAATACTGGCGAAGGTCATGTACATCATACTTCCATCAAGGTTAAACGAATATCCTAAAGGTAATGTAAACGACACAATTCTCGGCTGACAACCGAAACGCTCCAGCTCCTCCACCATTTTAGGGAAAACCGCCTCACTACTGGTTGTGGAAAAGGCAATCAGTAGCGGACTCTTGATTCTTCTTAACAAATCCCAAAGACGATTACCAAGTATCAGATAACCCACTAAAAGCAGAAGTATCCATAAGACAATAATTCCAAAGGCAAACGCTAAAAGATAATTCGCATACAAACTGAAGATTTCAAATCCGTAGCTTGCAACCGCAGCTGCAACAGCTCCAAAAACACCCAGCGGTGCCAACCACATAATATAGGTAACCATTTTCAAAACCACATGCGAAATGCGGTCGAAAAGTTTTAAAATGGGTTTAGCTTCTTTTTTACTGAACGAAGATAATGCAATACCGAAAAAGATAGAGAAGATTACAATCTGCAGGATTTCATTGGTGGCAAAAGACTCAAATACACTCTTCGGAACAACGTGTTTAACGAACTCCTCTAATGAAAAGGATTGTGTTTTTTCCAATAACTCGGAAGCCGAAGAAGCATCATCCATCTTAATATTGGTTCCTTTTCCTGGCGCTAAGGTATTTACCAGCACCATTCCCAACAAAAGCGAAATCAATGAAGCTGAAATGAACCATCCCATTGCTTTGGCTCCTACACGGCCAACCATTTTCATATCTCCCATTTTGGCAATTCCTACTACTAAAGTTGTAAAAACCAACGGCGCGATAATCATTTGAACCATTCGGATGAACACAGTTCCTAATAATTTAATATTTTTTGAAAAAACTTCCTTGGAGTCAATAAACTGGTAGTGAACAATCCCTCCCAAAATAACACCAAGAATTAGTGCGATAATAATCGCTATAAAGAGTTTGTTATTGCTTTTCACTTCGAAACAAATTTTAGTCCGTGAAAATAGTCATATTTTTTGAAACAGCCTTTCCTTTCTGTAATAAAAACCATATTGTACGCTAAATCTTTAGGAAACAAAGAATTATGAAATACATAATTTTTCACTCTCAAAAGGCTTTTCAAATACATATTTCACAATGAAAAAATATTTTCACCATGCATTTTTTTACCAAATCGATACTTTTTTACCTTCAATTTTGTGTAATTTCTGGCTTAAAACATAAAAAATGTTAAATTTATTTGCTTAATTAATAAAAATGTTAAATATATTTACGTCGAAAATTTGAAAAACAAATACCAACAAAAACCCAAAAAAAATTATGAAGTACAGACTACTCTCTATTGCTTTACTGGCATTTACGAGTTCCTCTTTCGCTCAAAGCGGAGGATCTTACTGGAAGCCTTCTTCAAAAAAAGGTAACGTTGTTACCACACAAAGAGGCGCTACCTTACCTACTAAAAATCTGTTTGATTTAGATATCAACGGATTAAAATCGGTTTTACTTAATTCACCTAAAAGAGGAATTAATGCTGAAAGATCGGCTGTAATTGTATCATTTCCTAATGCCGAAGGCCAAATGGAGCGCTTCCGCATCCTGGAAGCTTCCAACATGGAACCAGAACTGGCAGAACGTTACCCTGAAATTAAATCCTATGTTGGACAAGGACTTGACAACCCTTCTTCAACTATCCACTTCAGTATTTCTCCGCTTGGTTTACAAACAATGCAGATTAATGCAGACCAATCGGCAATATTTATCGAACCATATTCACAGGATTTGAATACCTACAGTGTTTTCAAAAAAGCAGATAAATTAAGATCACTTTCTCATTTTGAATGTAAGGTAATTGACGATGCAACAACTGCCGTTAGCAATTCGGGTGAAACATTACGACCAAATGCCGACGATGCTACCTTACGAAATTTCCGCTTAGCCATGTCGGTAACAGGTGAATATACCGCTTATTTCGGCGGGACAAAAGCATTAGCATTAGCAGCCATCAACAATACGATGACACGTGTAAACGGTGTTTTCGAAAAAGACTTTGGGGTTCACATGAATTTGATTGCTAATACTGATGCTGTAATTTACACAAGCGCATCTACTGACCCGTATTCTGCTGCAAGTTCAATGTCTAACTGGAATTCTCAGTTACAGTCGACTTTGACTTCGGTTATCGGAGAAGCAAATTATGACGTCGGACACCTTTTCGGAGCTACTGGTGGCGGTGGTAACGCCGGGTGTATCGGATGCGTTTGCGTAAATGGTCAAAAAGGAAGCGGATATACGTCTCCGGCGGATGGTATTCCTTCAGGAGATAATTTCGACATCGACTATGTAGCACACGAATTAGGACATCAATTCGGAGCCAATCACACTTTTTCAATGAACAACGAGGGTACTGGTGTAAACATGGAGCCAGGTAGCGGTTCAACCATTATGGGATACGCGGGTATCACCAGTCAGGATATCCAAGCCCATTCGGATGCGTATTTTCATGCCGTAAGTATTCAACAGGTAACTAACAACATCAAATCTAAAACCTGTCAGACCAATACCGCCACCGGAAATTCAGTACCAACAGCTAACGCGGGACTGGATTACACCATTCCGAAAAGCACACCATTCATGTTGGCAGGAACTGGTACTGACGCAAACGGCGATGCCCTTACCTATATTTGGGAACAAATGGACAACGCTACTTCCTCTCAAACTGGGGCAAGTTCAGCGGCAAGTACTACCAAAACTACAGGACCAACTTTCAGATCGTATTCACCGACCACCTCACCTACAAGATATTTCCCTATTATGTCAAGAGTTTTGGCGGGAGCAACTACTACCTCAGGATCGGAAATTACAGTAGAAGCAATACCTTCTGTAGCAAGAACATTAAATTTCAGGTTTACAGTTCGTGACAACAGAGCTGCAGGTCCGGCAAACAATAGTGATGATATGATTGTTACCGTAAACGGAACTGCAGGTCCGTTCTCAGTTAGCGCACCAAACACAGCTGTTTCATGGGTTGGCGGTTCATCACAAACGGTTACATGGAATGTTGCTGGAACAACAGCAAATGGTATTAACTGTGCCAACGTAGATATTCTAATTTCTACTGATGGCGGTTCAACTTGGTCAACTTTATTGGCAGCAACTCCTAATGATGGTTCTCAGGCCATTACAGTTCCAAACACAGCTGGTACACAAAATAGAATCATGGTAAAAGGTGCTAATCATATTTTCTTTGATGTTTCGAATACTAACTTCACTATTACTTCTGGAACATCCGATACAACTGCACCGTCAGCACCTACCAATCTAACGGCTTCAGGCACAACTGCAACAACAACAAACTTATCTTGGACTGCATCTACTGACAATGTAGGTGTAACCGGATATGATGTTTATCGTGGAACTACTTTATTAGGAACTGTTACCACTACAACTTATAATGCGGCAGGATTAACAGCAGCAACTGCTTATACTTTCTCTGTAAAAGCGAAAGATGCGGCCGGAAATATTTCTGCTACAAGCAATACAGTTAATGTAACCACATTATCAGCTTCAGACACAACAGCTCCAACTGTACCAACGAACTTAACTGCTTCGGGGACCACACAAACCGCAACCAACTTATCATGGACAGCTTCTACAGACAATGTTGGTGTAAGCGGATATGATGTTTATCGCGGAACTACTTTGTTAGGAACAGTTACTGCTACAACGTATAATGTAACAGGATTAACTCCTGCGACTGCTTATACTTTCTCTGTAATAGCAAAAGATGCAGCCGGAAATATTTCTGCAGCGAGCAACACCGTGAACGTAACGACTTTATCTACATCGATTACTTACTGTGCTTCACAAGGCAACAATACGTCGGATGAAAGAATAGGGAAAGTTGTTTTTGGCACTATCAACAATACCTCTACAGGTACTGCCGGATATGAGAACTTTACTTCTTTATCTACTAATGCTGTTCGCGGTACATCAAATACTATTACGATTACGCCGACTTGGACTTCAACAGTTTATCCTGAAGGCTATGCGGTTTGGATCGATTACAACCAGAATGGTGTTTTCACAGACGCCGGAGAATTGGTATGGAGCAAAACCGCTTCTACAACAACTCCAGTAAGCGGAACATTTACAATCCCTACTACGGCAACTTTGGGAGCAACAAGAATGAGAGTTTCATTGAAATATAATGGAGTACCAACTTCTTGCGAAACATTCACTTACGGACAAGTGGAAGATTACACTGTGAACATTACTTCTACTGTCAAAGCAACAGAAGCAAACAACACGCTAACTACCGTTAAATTATATCCTAACCCGGCAACTGATGTGTTGAACGCAACGGAAGTTTCAGAAAATGCAACTTACAAAGTTTATAATTTAATGGGACAAGCAATAGCAAATGGTAAATTCAACAATGGTTCGATTAACGTTTCAACTATCGGATCCGGAAACTATCTTTTGGAAATTTCTGATAACGGTAACGTAACCACAAAACGTTTCATTAAAAAATAATCTCCCTTTTCATTTGAGAATAAAAAAGCCCCGCCAAATGCGGGGCTTTTTGTTAATTCATACCAATTCAATAATCGATTCGATAAAATCATTAATTTTAGCCTTTCTTTTCAAAAAATAGCAACAATGAAAAAACTCCTTATTTTAACGCTTGGAATGATGGGACTATCAGCTTCTGCTCAGGATGTGATGACACCTGAACTATTATGGAAATTAGGCAGGGTAACACCAATCGGACTTTCCAAAGACGGTAAAAATATTGTTTACAAAGTATCAACTCCTTCAATCGAGGAAAACAAATCGAATTCAAAATTCTTCACCATTCCGCTAAACGGAGGGACAGCAACAGAGGTTCAGGACACCAAAGACCTGGTTAAAAATAAAAACCTTTCTTCCGACGGAAAATATACCCTTTCGCATAAAGAGGTGAAAGTCGAAAAAGTACTAGGCAAAGATTTGTATACCGACCTTAAAAAAGCAGATGCTCAGGTTTACGACGGATTGAATTACCGTCACTGGGATACTTGGAACGATGGAACGTACAACCATGTTTTCTTTGCTGAGAACAACGACAAAACGGTTCCTACAGATATTATGAAAGGAGAATCTTTCGATACACCGCAAAAACCACACGGAGGGGACGAAGACTATATCTGGTCACCTGACAGTAAAAGCATCGTATACGTTTGCAAAAAGAAATCGGGAACGGCTTATGCCATCAGTACCAACACCGATTTGTACGAATACAACATCGAAACCAAAATCACGAAAAATTTAACCGAAGGTAATTTAGGATACGATACACACCCACTATATTCACCAACCGGAAACCTAACCTGGCTGCAAATGAAACGCGACGGTTATGAAGCCGACAAAAATGACATCATTGTAAGCTTCAAAGGGATGGACATTAACCTGACTGCAGGTTGGGACGGCACCGTAGAAAGCTTCAAATGGAGTGAAGACGGCAAGAAAGTTTATTTCATTGCGGCTGTTGACGGAACTAAGCAACTTTTTGAAGTGAATTTCCCGGGGCTGACTAAAATTGCTGTTACCGTAAAACAAATTACAAATGGTGATTTCGACGTAACCGAAATTATTGGTTTCACTGAAGGAAAAGTGATTTTAGCACGAAACGACATGAACCATGCTTCGGAAATCTATTCGTATGAATTCAAGAAAAAAGCCTGGAAACAAATCACCAATGTAAACACGGATGTTTACAGTAAATTGGCTTTAAGCAAAACCGAAAAAAGAATCGTTACCACTACCGATGGTAAAAAAATGGTGGTTTGGGTAATCCTTCCTCCAAACTTTGACAAAACTAAGAAGTACCCTGCGTTATTATATTGTCAGGGCGGACCACAAAGTGCACTTACACAATATTATTCGTTCCGATGGAATTTCCAGACCATGGCCGCTCAAGGTTACATTGTTGTAGCGCCGAACCGTCGTGGTATGCCGGGGCACGGTGTAAAATGGAATGAAGACATCAGTAAGGATTGGGGCGGACAGGTTATGGACGATTATCTTTCAGCAATCGATGACGTAGCTAAAGAATCGTATGTAGACAAAACGCGTTTAGGCGCAGTTGGAGCGAGCTACGGAGGTTACTCTGTTTTCTATCTTGCGGGAATCCACAAAAACCGTTTCAAAACATTTATCTCGCACTGTGGTGTTTTCAACCTTCAAAGTATGTATGGAACGACTGAAGAAGTTTTCTTTAACAACTTTGATCATGGAGGTGCTTATTGGGAAAAGAACAATGCCGACGCCCAAAAAGCATACACCCAGTTCAATCCTATCAATATGGTAAACAACTGGAACACGCCGATTATGATCATTCAGGGCGGAAAAGATTATCGTGTGCCGATCGGACAAGGTCAGGAAGCCTTCCAGGCAGCACAATTAAAAGGCATTAAAAGCCGCTTCCTTTTGTTCCCGGAAGAAAACCACTGGGTACTGAAACCACAAAACGGTTTGGTATGGCAGCGTGAGTTCTTCAAATGGCTGAAAGAGACATTATAATAAAAGCACAAAATCCCTTCCTGATGTAAGTTCAAGAAGGGATTTTTTATATCATAATTAAAACCTAAATTGTTGTTAAAATGGATTTTGAATTGTAACAATTCATAATTTTACCAACCAATAGTGAAAATTAAAAACAAAACTATGTTATCAATTCCTATCAAACCTTTTCTTGTAGCATCTGCATTGATCGTGAGTATGTCGTCGGCTTATGCACAAGATAATTTAGTGAATTCGCTAAAAATCAATGCTAGCGAAAAAAGTAAAGAATCATTCAAATTTACTGATGTAGTTAACATCGAGAACACTTCGATTAAAAACCAAGGGTCTTCCGGAACATGCTGGAGTTATTCTGCTAACTCTTTCTTAGAGTCAGAAATGATCCGTATGGGTAAAAAACCGGTAGAATTATCTCAGATTTTCTCGGCAAGAAATGCTTATATCGAGAAAGGAAGAAATTATGTTCGTATGCACGGTGCTGTTTCTTTAGGTGACGGTGGTGCTTTCCACGATGTAATCAACATGTACAAAAAATACGGTGCTGTTCCTCAATCCGTTTATACTGGTTTGAACTACGGTACTGATAAAAATAAATTTGCTGAAATGGCTGCTATAGGAGAAGGAGTTCTTAAAGCAGTTGTAAGCAATCCGAACGGAGAACTAACTCCAAACTGGGAAAAAGCATATACGGCAGTAATTGATTCTTATTTGGGTCAGGCTCCGAAATCTTTCCAATACAATGGAAAAACATATACTCCTGAAACTTTCGCTAAAGAAGTAGTTGGAATTAATGCGGATGATTATGTTGAAATCTCTTCATTACAGGAATACCCATATTATACAAAATTCACTTTGATGGTACCGGACAACTGGTCATTCGATCAGGTTTACAACGTAAAAATGAACGAATTGACCGATATCATCGATAACGCATTGAAAAATGGCTATTCAGTGGCTTGGGCTGGTGACGTAAGTGAGAAAACTTTCTCTTGGAAAAACGGAGTAGCTTTCGTTCCTGAGAAAAAAGTAGAAGACATGACGGCTGACGAAAAAGCGGATTTGTTCAACGGCCCTAAAAAAGAAGCTGCTGTTACTGAAGAAATGCGTCAGAAAGCATTTGACAACTACACTACTACAGACGACCACGGTATGCACATCGTTGGAATCTCAAAAGATCAAACGGGTAAAGAATACTATATCGTTAAAAACTCTTGGGGAACAACAAACGACTACAAAGGTTATTTATACATGAGTAAAGAGTTCGCAAAATACAAAGCAACTGCGATCATGTTACACAAAAAAGCGGTTCCAACTGCTATCGCTAAGAAATTAGGCGTTTAAGAATACATACAATCATCAATCAAAAATCAAATCCCGAAGTCAAAACTTCGGGATTTTTTTATACCAAATCAATAAATAGGATTCACTTTTTTAAAAAACTTATATTTGTAAGTAAACTAAACTGTTTAATCCTATGACTTACAGCATTATTAAAAAAACGGTACCGCTACTGTTTTTACTATCACTGAATTTTGCCTCGTCTCAGAACACCATTAAAGCGACCGACCCTGTAGAATGGATTAATCCGCTGATGGGAACAGACAGTAGTTACGAGTTAAGCAACGGAAACACCTACCCTTCCATTGCATTACCCTGGGGTATGCACGCCTGGACACCTCAAACTGGCAAAAATGGTGATGGATGGCAATACACATATAGCGCTCAAAAAATAAGAGGATTTAAGCAAACACACCAGCCTTCACCATGGATGAATGATTACGGACAATTTTCGTTAATGCCTGTAGTAGGAAAACCTGTTTTTGAAGAAGGTGAAAGAGCCAGCTGGTTTAGTCATAAAACAGAAATTGCTAAGCCATACTACTACAGCGTTTACTTAGCCGATTATGACGTCACCGCTGAATTAACCCCAACCGAAAGAGCAGCTTCTTTTCGCTTCACTTTCCCAAAAACCATTGAAGGCTATATGGTTATTGATGCTTTTGACAGAGGCTCTTACATCAAAATAATTCCTTCCGAAAATAAAATCATAGGATACAGTTCACGCTACACCAGAGGGAAACTCAACAACTTCAAAAACTACTTTGTTATTGTTTTTGACAAGCCTTTTGAACAATCCAACATTTGGAGCGATAAAACAAAAATGGATGTTTTAGAGTTATCCGGAAGTCATGTTGGAGCAATCATTAAATTTAAGTCGCTTTCAGCTAATGAAAAAGTACATGCCAAAGTCGCTTCGTCCTTTATAAGTTTTGAACAAGCCGAAATTAATTTACAAGAAATAGGTTCGGATAATTTTGAAACCGTGAAGCAAAGAGCCAAAGAAACCTGGAACAAAACTTTAAGCAAGATAGAAGTAGAGAGTGACAACATAGACCATTTGCGCACTTTTTATTCGACATTATACCGCACTTTGTTTTTCCCGATGAAATTGTATGAGAAAGATGCTTCTGGGCAAATCGTACATTACAGTCCGCACACAGGTACAGTTTTACCGGGTTACCGATTTGGCGGAACCGGTTTTTGGGATACTTTCAGGGCTTTATACCCTTTTTTGAATCTGATGTATCCTTCTATCAACAAAGAAATGCAAGAAGGGTTAATAAACGATTATAAAGAAGGTGGTTGGCTGCCTGAATGGAGTAGTCCTTCATACAGCGACATAATGATTGGAAATAATTCAGCATCAGTCGTGTCTGATGCTTATATTAAAGGGCTAAGAGGTTATGACATCGAAAAATTGTATGAAGCATTACTACACGGAGCCAATAATGAAGGCCCTCAAGCCACGGGAAGAAAAGGCGTTGAGTATTATAACAAATTAGGTTATGTTCCTTATGATGTAAACATTAACGAAAGTGCTGCACGAACTCTAGAATATGCCTACGACGATTTTACAATATACCAATTAGCTAAAGCTTTACATAAACCACAGGCAGAAATTGATCTATATAAAACCAGATGTTTAAATTACAAACATCTTTTTGACCCGGAAACCAAGTTGATGCGTGGAAAAAACAAAGACGGCCCTTTCCACTCTCCATTCAACCCTTTTAAATGGGGAGACGAATTCACGGAAGGAAACAGTTGGCATTACACGTGGAGTGTATTTCACGATATTGATGGATTGGCACAACTGATGGGTGGCTATAATGAATTTGTAAAAAAATTAGACAGCGTATTTACCATGCCTCCTGTTTTTGACAATTCTTATTACGGCGAAACTATCCATGAGATAAGGGAGATGCAAATAGCCAACATGGGCCAATATGCACACGGAAACCAGCCTATTCAGCATATGATCTATTTGTATAATTATGCCGGTCAGCCTTGGAAAACGCAATATTGGATAAGAGAAACCATGAACAAACTTTACAAACCCACTCCGGATGGATATTGTGGTGATGAAGACAATGGTCAGACCTCCGCTTGGTATGTGTTTTCAGCGTTAGGCTTTTATCCCGTTTGTCCTGCTACCGATCAATACGTGTTAGGAACACCGCTTTTCAAAAAGGTAACATTACATTTAGATAATGGCAAAGATTTTATAATAAAAGCACCCAATAACAGCAAGACAAACAAATACATCGAACAAGCTGAGCTGAATAGAAAAGGTTATGATTATAATTGGATAAGTCATAATACAATACTCAATGGAGGAACTTTCTACTTAAAAATGAGCAGTGTTCCGAATTTAAAAAGAGGAACTACCAAAAAATCGTTTCCGTTTTCATTATCAACTCAAAAAAACGACTAAAATGAAAATAAACATTCTCTCGTTATTATTCATAGTACTCACATTATCTGTTTACAGCCAACATAAATATGTGAAATATGTGAAACCGATAATTGGAACACAAAGAATGGGACACGTTTATCCCGGTGCTTCAGTCCCTTTCGGAATGGTACAGTTAAGCCCCGATACAGACACTATTCCGTATGCCACAAACGGAAAATACAACCCTGATGTCTATAAATATTGCGCCGGTTATCAATACGATGACAAAACGATTGTTGGCTTTAGTCACACCCATTTTAGCGGCACCGGCCATTCTGACTTAGGCGATTTTTTAGTAATGCCAACTGTTGGAAAATTGCAACTAAATCCCGGAACAGCCGATAAACCTTTATCAGGATTTCGTTCCGCATTCTCCCATACCAACGAAACTGCAGAAGCCGGCTCTTATAAAGTAAAATTAGACGATGACAACATATTAGCCGAATTAACGGCTTCCAACAGAGTCGGATTTCACCAATATACCTTTCCAAAATCGGATGAGGCTCATATCATATTGGACTTAATGAGCGGTATTTATAACTACCCGGAGAAAAATGTATGGACCTATGTTCGCGTAGTTAACGACACTTTGATTACCGGATACAGGCAAACTAACGGCTGGGCCAGAACCCGCGCTCAGTATTTTGCCATGACTTTCTCAAAACCGTTTATAGAATATGGCAGTAAAAACTTTGAAGAAAAACAAGTTTACAGAGGATTCTGGGGAAAGTTTAACCAAGGAAAAAACTTCCCCGAAGCTGCAGGGAAACAAATCAGGATGTATTTTAACTTCAAAACCTCTGATTATGAAAAGATAAAAGTCAAAATGGCACTTTCTTCAGTAAGCATGGAGGGAGCGATATTGAACTTGAAAACGGAAATTCCACATTGGGACTTTGAGAAAGTTAAAAAAGAAGCTCAAAATTTATGGGAAAACGAATTGAAAAAAATAGAAGTTGAAGGAGATGAAGATTTGAAAACCAACTTTTACACTGCCATGTATCACTCGTTTTTAGCTCCAACTACTTATATGGATGTCGATGGCAAATACAAAGGATTAGACCAAAACATTCATCACGCGGACAGCTTTACAAATTTTACCACTTTTTCGCTTTGGGACACCTACAGAGCTTTACATCCTTTGTTTAATATTATTCAGCCCAAAAAGAACAATGACATGATTCATTCCATGATGAAACACTATGAGCAAAGCCCCCATAAAATGTTACCTATCTGGAGTCATTACGCTAATGATAACTGGTGCATGAGTGGATATCACAGTGCTTCAGCGATTTCAGATGCCATTGTGAAAGACATTTACACGGGTGATAAAAATAAAGCCTTAGACGCCTGTATTGCTACGGCAAACAAAAGGGACTACGAAGGTATTGGGTACTATATCGACAAAGGTTACATTCCTTCTGAAAAAAGCGGTGTCTCTGTTTCAAACACTCTTGAATATGCGTATGACGATTGGGCAATAGCACAATTGGCCAAAAAACTGAATCGATTAGATGTGTATGAGGCATTTTTAAAACGTTCTGAAAACTGGAAGAATAACTTTGATAAAACAATCGGATTTATGCGTCCAAAACAAGCTGACGGGACCTTTAAAAAAGAATTTGATGTATTGAGCACACACGGACAAGGATTTATAGAAGGCAATAGTTGGAACTATACTTTTTTTGTACCTCACAACCCAAACGCTTTAGTTCAGGCGATGGGAGGCAAAAAAGCGTTTACAAAAAAATTGGATGAGTTATTTTCGATGAATTTACCAGATGCCTTTTTTGCAGAAACCGAAGATATAACCCGAGACGGAATCATTGGTGGTTATGTTCACGGCAACGAGCCTGCACATCACGTGGCCTATCTGTATAATTGGACCGACCAGCCTTGGAAATCCCAGGAAATAATCAGAAGAACACTAAAAATGCAATACAAACCTACTCCAGATGGTTTGGGCGGCAATGACGATTGCGGACAAATGAGTGCCTGGTATATTTTCTCATCATTAGGATTTTATCCTGTTGCCCCAGGAAGCAATGAGTATGCCATAGGCAGTTCGACCGTTAGGAATGCCAAAATTAATTTAGAAAACGGAAAAACTTTTGAAATTAGAGTTCATAATCAAGTCGATAAAAATGTTTATGTTCAAAAATTGGTCTTAAACGGCAAAACATTAAACAAATATTTTATCAACTATCAGGACATACTCAATGGAGGAATTTTAGAATTCACCATGAGCAATAAGCATAACTAAAAAAGTAAAGAACCGCTTTAATCAAAGAAGCTGGACGATTTTCACGCCATGACCGTGATGAGTTTGCTAAAAGAAAAAAAGACGCAAAAGCATTGGCCAAACGTAAACAGGAAGAACAGGATTTTCAACCACCGTTGGATATTGTCGATGGAGCCGCACGAGTTATGGACCCGTTGTTTGACGGAATCAACACCGGAAAGCATTGGTGCGGAAAATTCCTGAAAGATTACAAGCCTATCGCCTGGTAAAAGAGATTTGCTTTTGAAACACAAAACCCACAACATAATTTGATTCTGTTGTGGGTTTATTTATTGCTCTGACGTTGGGAGACTTCGGAGAATGGTATAGCAGTTTTCCTTCTTCGTAAATAAATTTATTTTTTGAGGATTCCCATGTCCACACTTTCATTGATCAAATTCTCGGCATATTCCCAGATTACAGCGGAACCGTCTTTAATTGCTTTTTTCTTGTCATAAACTTTTTGATAAGGCACATTAAATTCCGCCCACGTTCCACCATTATTGGAGACATTTTGAAGTAATGGCTCAAATCTGTCCATTGATTTTGCAAATTTTGCCTCATCTGTAATACCCTCTTCAAATTCCTGCCAAATTACTATAAATTCTTCTGCTTGTTCTTTTGGTAAAAGCCCAAATATTCGTTTCGCTGCAATAAGCTCCTCATCGGTATTTGTGTGATTTTTTTGTGTGTCGTAAATAAACGTATCACCGGCATCAATTTCTACAATGTCGTGCATTAAAACCATTTTCAAAACTTTGAGAACATCTATTGGTTTGTCAGAATGTTCTGCTAACACAATCGTCATCATTGCCAAATGCCAACTGTGTTCTGCGTCGTTTTCGCGTCTGTCGCTGTTGAATAATTTAGTTTTACGTTGAATGTATTTAAGCTTGTCAATCTCTTTTATGAAAGCTACTTGTTTTAATAAATTTTCAGTCTGCATAGTCCAATAATAATTTTCAAGAGAATTCTACTGTTGAAGTGAGGTCGGTTAAAATTACCGGTAATAAACACCACCTAATTTAATAGGTGACGGATTTTGCTTCTTATTTTGGAACAAACTCAGTAAAAGATTTTCCATTGAATTTACATACACCATTTTCGTCTGTTCCAAACCAAAGGTCGCCTTTTTTATCTTTATAAATCGTGTTTACGGCATTACTGGTCAATCCATCTTTTGTGGTATAATTAGTTAAGTCATTCCCATTATATCTCCAAACACCGGCATCAACGGTTCCAACCCAAAGGCTTCCATTGCTGTCTTCGTTTATAGAATAAATACGAGCCAAGGTACCTAAACCTGCTTTACCTGAAGCCCTAAATTCTTTATTACCAAGTTCCTTTTCTTCTGTAAAATTGACTAACGATTTGCCGTCATATCTAAATAGACCGGCACCATTATTTCCAAACCAAATGTTCCCTTTACTATCTTCAAACAAACTAAGTACTGCCGGACCACTCAGACCTTTTTCAGTAAACCACATGAACGATTTTCCATCATATCGACAAACCCCTTTAGCCTGAGTGCCAAACCAAAGATTTCCTTTTTTATCTTTCAGAATAGAATATACCGCGTAGGGACTAAGGTTGAAGGGAGAATTTTGTGGATTTCCAGACTTATGACCAGTCTCCGCCAAAGGCAAATATTTAAGTGAATTGTTGCTATAGCGAAAAACTCCACCTCCGGCATAGAACCACAGGTCGTCAGGTTCTATTTTCCAATTGTTGACAGAACTATCATTTAAATGATTGATGAGCGTGGTAAAAGTTTTTCCATCAAAACGGCTGACGCGGAATAAACCTGTGCCAAACCAAATGTTTCCGAATTTGTCTTCTTGAATACTTTGAACTTGATTATTAGACAGTCCGTCTTTCTCAGTAAGTTGTATCAATGTTGTACCATCGTAGCGATACACACCGGCTCCATTTGTGCCAAACCAATAATTGCCATTTTTATCCTGAAAGATACTCCGAATGTTTTTGTCGATTTCGGTTGCTGAATTAGTTTTGAATTTGTTGGCGCTCTTAATAGTTTCCTTGTCAGTTGTACTACTGATACTATTTTCAGACTTGTTCTGTCCCTTGCAAGAAGAAAAACATACGCATATAAGCAATAAAAGGAATCTCATCATTCGCTTTACTATTTTCTTTTGATTAGCCATATCGTTTATCTTAAAGAAGTGTTGTCTCAGATGAGTCACTAACAATCAAATATACGCCTTTACAAATAAAAAAACCCAATCTTTCGACTGGGTTACTTTTTATTAATTAAGCTCTTTCATTTTGAAAGATTCCATAAACTTGGTGGTATAATTTCCGGCAACATAATCCGGCTCATCCATCAATTGTCTGTGGAACGGAATCGTAGTTTTTATCCCTTCGATTACGAATTCATCCAAAGCACGTTTCATTTTATTGATTGCCTCTTCTCTGGTTTGCGCAGTCGTGATCAACTTCGCAATCATTGAATCGTAATTTGACGGGATTGTGTATCCTGCATAAACGTGAGTATCCAAACGAACTCCGTGTCCTCCCGGTGCGTGTAAAACTGTAATTTTACCTGGAGACGGACGGAAATCATTGTAAGGATCTTCCGCGTTGATACGGCATTCGATAGAGTGTAATTGCGGCAAGTAGTTTTTACCTGAAATAGGCACCCCTGCTGCTACCATAATCTGCTCACGAATCAAGTCATAATCGATAACCTGCTCAGTGATTGGATGCTCTACCTGAATACGCGTGTTCATTTCCATGAAGTAGAAGTTTCTGTGTTTGTCCACTAAGAACTCAACAGTACCGGCTCCTTCGTATTTGATATATTCTGCAGCTTTAACCGCAGCTTCACCCATTTTTTCACGTAATTCATCCGTCATGAACGGAGAAGGTGTTTCTTCCGTTAATTTTTGATGACGACGTTGTACCGAACAGTCTCTTTCCGAAAGGTGACATGCTTTTCCATACGAATCCCCTACCACCTGAATCTCGATGTGACGAGGCTCTTCGATAAGTTTTTCCATGTACATACCATCATTACCGAATGCTGCTGCAGCTTCCATACGAGCGCTTTCCCAAGCTTTTTCAAGCTCTTCTTCTTTCCAGATAGCACGCATCCCTTTACCACCACCACCGGCAGTAGCTTTCATCATCACCGGGTATCCGATTTCTTTAGCTACTTTTTTAGCTTGTTTAAAATCTTCCAGGATACCGTCAGAACCCGGTACGCAAGGAACACCAGCTGCTTTCATGGTAGCTTTAGCCGTAGCCTTATCTCCCATTTTGTCAATCATCTCAGGAGATGCACCAATAAATTTGATATTGTGTTCCTGACAGATTCTGGAGAATTTAGCATTCTCAGAAAGGAACCCGTAACCCGGGTGAATTGCGTCTGCATTAGTTATTTCTGCAGCTGCAATGATATTTGACATCTTTAAATAGGAAAGATTACTGGGTGCAGGTCCGATACATACTGCTTCATCGGCAAACTTAACGTGCAAGCTTTCCGCATCAACTGTAGAATAAACCGCAACCGTTTTGATTCCCATTTCTTTACAGGTTCTAATCACACGAAGTGCAATCTCTCCCCTGTTTGCGATTAATATTTTTTTAAACATCTTTTTAAATTAGAAAATTAGACAATTTGGATTTTTGGACAATCAGATTATCAGACCTCTAAGAAATCTAACAATCTAACAATCTAATAATCTAAGAATTAAGATGGATCTACTAAGAACAATGGCTGATCGAATTCTACCGGAGAAGCGTCATCCACTAAAACTTTAACGATTTTACCGGAAACTTCCGCTTCGATTTCGTTGAATAATTTCATTGCTTCAATAACACAAACTACATCTCCTTTAGAAATTGTGCTACCTACTTCAACGAACGTTGGTTTGTCCGGAGAAGGTTTTCTATAGAAAGTACCAATCATTGGTGACTTGATAGTAATGTATTTCGAATTGTCATCTACTGCTGCAACTGGTGCTGCCGGTGCCCCCGGTGCTACTGCTGCTGGTGCCGCTGCTACAGGAGCCGCCATAGGCATTGCCTGCATAGGCATTTGCTGAATATAAGTTGTTTCAGCTGCTCCAGCTTCAGTTGTTTTAATGGTGATTTTAAAATCATCCATTTCTAATTTTACTTCTGTAGCACCTGATTTTGCTACAAATTTGATTAGGTTTTGAATTTCTCTGATATCCATACTATTCTAAATTTGGTTTTGTTTGTTTATTGTTTGTTATACGCCCATTTCAGGTAAACAGCTCCCCATGTGAAACCGCCCCCAAAGGCTGCAAAAATAATGTTATCTCCTTTTTTAAGCTGACTCTCAAAATCACTCAACAACAATGGCAATGTTGCTGATGTAGTATTTCCGTAACGATGAATGTTAATCAATACCTTTTCTTCGTCAAGCCCCATGCGGTTTGCTGTTGCATCAATAATACGTTTATTGGCCTGGTGTGCCACTAACCAATTCACATCTTCTTTCGTCAGATTATTGCGCTGCATGATTTTTTCACTTACATCTGCCATTCCCGACACCGCATATTTAAATACCGTTTTCCCGTCCTGGAACACATAGTGTTGTCTGTTTTTAACCGTTTCTTCCGAAGCCGGTAAAATAGAACCTCCTGCATCGATTTTAAGGAATTCCCTTCCGATACCGTCACTTCTCAAAAACTCGTCCTGAATACCTAAACCTTCATTATTCGGTTCAAACAATACAGCTCCGGCGCCATCTCCAAAGATGATGCAGGTTGCTCTGTCGGTATAATCGATAATGGAAGACATTTTGTCGGCTCCAATCAAAAGGACTTTTTTGTAACGTCCTGATTCGATGTAGGCTGAAGCGGTAGACATTCCGTAAAGGAAACTTGAACATGCTGCATGAAGATCGTAGGCAAACGCATTAACGGCCCCGATTTGAGTGGCAACATACACTCCTGTAGCGGCAACCGGCATGTCTGGTGTTGCGGTAGCCATTATTAACAAATCGATTTCTTTAGGATCAATTCCTGTTTTTTCGATTAAGTTTTGCGCTGCTTTTATCGCCATGAAAGAAGTCCCCTGCCCTTCTTCTTTTAGCATTCTTCTTTCTTTGATACCAGTACGGGTAGTAATCCACTCGTCGTTAGTATCCACCATGGTTTCCAATACTTGGTTTGACAAAACGAAGTCCGGAACATAGGCACCCACTGCTGTTATAGCGGCTGTTGTTTTATTCATAAAAGTTGTATTTTTCTTCCTGAAAAATATGATTTCAAAAAGTGGTGGAAATTACAAAAAAAATCCCAAACCAATATTCTTTTATACCTACTTAATTTACTTTCAATAGGTTTACAAAAAAAAACTCCCACACAGTGAGAGTTTTCTCTATTTGTTTTCGGACTATGCTTCCGCTACTTGTTTGTCAATAACAACTTGACCTCTGTAGTACATTTTACCTTCATGCCAGTAAGCTCTGTGGTATAAATGCGCCTCTCCTGTTACAGGACATGTTGCAATTTGAGGAGTTGTCGCTTTATAGTGCGTTCTTCTCTTATCTCTTCTTGTTTTCGAGGTTTTTCTCTTAGGATGTGCCATCTTACTATATTATTTATCCGTTAATAGTTGTTTTAATTTATCCCAACGGGGATCATTATTTTCTTCTTCTTTTTTATGTTGCTCTTTCGGAGCCAGTTCATTCAGTTTTTCAATCGCTTCGGTTTTTAATGTACCGTCTTTCACACCAGGATGGATACGTTTCGAAGGTACCGACAACACAATCATCTCATAGATATACTGTGCCACATCAACCTGAAATTCACCATGAGGCAAGATCAGTAATTCATCATTCTCATTATTAAAAGCATCACCGAATTTCACAATTAAATTCAGCTTTCCTTTTATTGGCAAATCGAATTCCTCACCGGTTAAATCACAAGGTACATTAATCGTACCCTTGTGTTTAAATGTAAGCTCAAGCAAAGTGCTTTTCTTTTCCAAAACCAAATCCACCTTGATATTGACATCATTATATTCGTCAAACTCAAAGCTCTCAAAGAACTCCTTACCTATTTGATAGTCAAACTGATGTTTCCCCAACTTTAATCCCACAAAAGGAATTAAAAAATCTTTCTGAATATTCATACCAACAGTTTTGAGCGTGCAAAGATATAAAATTATTGTAAATTCAAACGAGTTGTAAACATTTTTTTGTTTATAACTGTTTTTACTTTGTTTTCAAAGGATTTTTAACCAACTCCTTGTATTCGTTTCGGTTATGAAACACATCCAATGCCAGATAAACCGCCTCCTTAAACGAATTGAAATCCGCCATCCCTTTTCCGGCAATTTCATATGCTGTTCCATGGTCTGGTGATGTTCGTATTTTATTTAATCCCGCTGTATAATTAACTCCTTTTCCAAAAGACAATGTCTTAAACGGAATTAATCCCTGATCGTGATAAGTCGCAATCACGGCATCAAATTTTTCGTATTGCCCTGAACCGAAGAAACTATCTGCCGAATACGGTCCAAAAACCATAATTCCTTCGTCAAAAAGTTTCTGCAATGCCGGCCGGATTACCTCATCATCTTCCTTGCCTATCACACCATGATCGCCGCAGTGTGGATTCAATCCCAATACTGCAATTTTTGGCTTTGTGATTCCAAAATCCTGAATAAGTGTTTTATTAACCGTCTCCAGCTTGGTTCTGATCAATGCTTCCGTTAAATGAGCAGAAACCTCATTAACCGGCACATGATCCGTTAAAAGCCCGACCCGCAAATTATCCTGAACCATCAACATTAACGCATCGCCTTCCAATTCCTGATTCAGGTAATCGGTATGACCGGGAAAATGAAATTCTTCCGATTGTATATTATACTTATTAATAGGAGCCGTCACCAAAACATCTATCAACCCCTCTTTCAATGCCTGGGTAGCGGCGGTAAACGACTTAATCGCATACTTACCAACAGTTTCGTCATTCTCTCCGAATTGCAGATTCACTCCTTCTCGCCAAATATTAAGCACATTGATTCTACCAAACACTAATTGTTCCAATTTATCTATCCCTTGCAGATTAGATTCTAAATTCAGTGTTCTTTTAAGAAATGAAAGAATTTTTACATTCCCAAAAATAACCGGCGTACAAAGCTCAAGCATACGGGTATCTTCGAAAGTTTTCAAAATTACTTCACTTCCGATACCATTTAAATCTCCGATGGAAATCCCTACAATTATATTTTCTGCTCTTTTAACCATGCTGACTAGTTATTTATTCCTAATTTTGGATGTGCAAATTTAGCAAATTTAATAGTTATGTTTACAGGAATTATTGAAACTCTTGGAACGATTCAGGATATTCAGAAAGAAAACAACAATATTCACGTTACCATAAGTTCTTCAATCACCGGAGAATTGAAAATTGACCAAAGCGTAGCCCACAACGGCATCTGCCTAACCGTCGTTAATATCAGCCACGATAGTTATACTGTTACCGCCATTAAAGAAACCATCGATAAAACAAATTTGGGTGACTGGAAAGTGGGTGACTCTGTTAACATAGAACGCGCCATGAAATTAGGCGATCGCTTGGACGGTCATATTGTTCAGGGACATGTGGATCAGACCGGCATTTGCAAAAACATCGAAAATGCCGGCGGAAGTATTTATTTCACCTTTGAATACGATAGCAACCAAAACAACATAACCATCGAAAAAGGCTCCATAACCATAAATGGTGTCAGTCTAACAATCGTAAATTCAAAGAAAAACGAATTCAGCGTTGCAATAATACCTTACACTTTGGAACACACCAATTTTAAAAACTTTAAAATTGGCACAAAAATCAATCTTGAATTTGATGTTATTGGAAAATATGTCGCCCGATTGCAGGAACTGAAAAATTAAAACCACAAAAAAAGCTTCAAATCACTTTGAAGCTTTTTTTGTATAGATATTTTTGAAATAATAAAATGCTAAGCCTAAAGCACTTACTAACAGAAAAACCACACCTGTATCGATAGGCAGTCCTGGTAGCACTGGTGGCGCCATTGGTGGTGGCGGGCCTTCTTGGGAAAAGACCACTGTAGCATTCAACAATGCCACCATAATCATTAATAATTTTTGTAGGTTATTTTTCATGGGTGTAAAAATATAAAAATTAACTTCCTTGCAACAAGGAAATCTAATGTTTTGACAAAATTTAATGTTTTAATAAAAAATGCTTCCGAATAACCACCCTCTAAAACACCTCAATCACAAACCCGTTAGCGTTTCGACGAATGTAAAAATATTTTTCTAAAAATCAATAATTTTTATCAAAAAAATCGATTTTTTGTTAAATTCTTTGAATTCATCATTAAAAAAAAAGACCTTCTTTACGGAAGGTCTTTTGACTTTAGTGGTCCCACCTGGGCTCGAACCAGGGACCACCTGATTATGAGTCAGGTGCTCTAACCAACTGAGCTATAGGACCGGTTTAGAGGTTGCAATATTACTATTATTTTTTAATCCCACAAAAATTAATTCGGGATTTCTTGACATAATTCCACTAAAACGCCATTTGTTCCTTTTGGGTGAAGAAAAGCAACCAGCTTATTATCCGCTCCTTTCTTAGGTACTTCATTCAAAACCATAAAGCCTTCTTGCTGTAAACGAGCTATTTCCGCAACGATATCTTCCACATCAAAAGCGATATGATGAATCCCTTCTCCTTTTTTCTCGATAAACTTAGCTATCGGACTTTCCGGATTAGTTGCTTCCAATAACTCAATTTTATTAGGACCATTCATAAAAAAGGAAGTCTTCACCCCTTCGCTTTCCACTTCTTCCTGCTTGTAAGCTGGTGCTCCGAACAGTTTTTCAAAAACCAGATTGGACGTTTCCAGATCCTTAACCGCAATACCTATATGTTCTATTTTTCTCATATCTTTTTATTGAGCCGCAAAGTTCGCAAAGTTTTTACAATGTTTACAAAAAATAAAATGGTTTTTCCCATAGCCCTGATAGAGCGGATTAGCTCCCGTCTCGTTTTTTTTAACGAGACGGGACTATGAGCGATAGCAGGAAAATGGACTGCAAAAAACACACTGTCCGTTCGCTTCTTCTCATTTAACTTAAAAAAATCGTATTTTTGCAGTATGGAAACAAACAGACAAAAAAAGATAGGAACGCTTTTGCAAAAAGATTTGGTGGATATTTTGCAGGGTGAGGTACGTAAAAACGGAATCAGCAATCTGATTATTTCCGTGTCAAAAGTGAATGTGACGTCCGACTTATCCATTGCGAAAGTATATTTGAGCATTTTTCCGGTTGATAAAGGTCCGGAACTTTTAGCGGCAATCCGAACAAATACTCCATTAATTAGATACGACTTAGCACAACGCGTTAAACAACAGTTACGCCGTGTACCGAATCTGATTTTTTACATCGACGACAGTTTAGATTATATCGAAAAAATAGACAACGCTTTAAAAGGCGATGAAAACCCGATCGAAAACCGCGACCTTTTAGCTCGAAGAAAGAAATTATAAATTGAATTTTCCGTTCTACATAGCGCGTCGTTACACGGTTAGTTTCAGCAAAAGCACTGCCATCAATATTATTACAGGTATTGCGACACTTGGAATCATCGTGAGTTCCATGGCGCTCTTTGTGGTTTTGTCGGTATTCAGCGGTTTACGGGAATTCAGTCTTTCCTTTGCCAACGATACCGATCCCGACTTAAAACTGTCAAACTCGGTTGGCAAATCGCTGATGATTACCCCGCAGCAGGAAAACAAGTTAAAGACTTCCAAAAACATTGCCGTTTACAGTAAAACAATTGAAGAACGTGTACTATTCTCTTTCAACGAAAAACAGGAAGTAGCTTATTTAAAAGGTGTTGACGACGCTTTCAAAAAAACGACTCCATTCGAAAAGAAAATTTATGCCGGAGAATGGCTTAAACCCAATACCTCCCAGGTAGTTATCGGATATGGTATTGCCAACAAACTTTCCATGGGACTTTTCGACTTTAATAATGTTTTTGAGGTTTTCGTACCTAAACCCGGTAAAGGTGCAATAGAAAATCCCGAAGAAGCTTTCAACGAATCACCACTGACGCCTATAGGCATCTATGCCATCAACGACGATTTGGATAAAAAATATGTTTTTGCAGATCTGGGACTATCTCAAGAATTACTGCAATATCAATCCAATCAGGTCACTTCCATTGAAGTAAAACTAAAACCGTCAGCTTCTGAAGACGAAACCATCGAAGAACTGCAAACCATTTTCAACAATAAGGTATCGGTAAAAACACGGGCTCAATTAAACGACAGTTTATACAAAATGCTCAACACCGAAAACATTGCTGTTTACCTCATTTTCACCTTAGTGATAATCGTTGCCCTTTTCAATCTGGTGGGCGCGCTGATCATGATGATCCTGGACAAAAAAGCCAACCTTAAAACCCTCTTCAATCTGGGAGCGGAAATCCGACACCTGAGAGCTGTGTTTTTACTTCAGGGAAATTTGCTAACGTTTATTGGCGGAACCATCGGTTTATTATTAGGCATGCTGTTTGTTGTCCTGCAAAAAAAATATGCACTGATTATGATTACGCCTTCCATGGCCTACCCTATTGAATTTAGAACAATTAACGTTATCATTGTAATGGCTACCATCAGCATACTGGGATTAACAGCGTCTTGGATTGCTTCAAGCCGTGTCGGCAAAAGCCTGCTGGAGTAATTTTGCTTCAAAAATTAATTTTTATCTTTGCTGTTCAACAAAACGGAACGCCCATGATTGTTTTTGTCTAGTCCTTACTTATTTACCGCTGAGATAATTAGGACATTTTCACCTCATCCGGTTTCATCAATCCGGCTTCATTCATTTTATCCTAATTGATCATGACAAACACATCAAGACATACTACTTTTTCAAGAATATTCAACACCCTGAAAACCGCCATTAAAGGCGACGACTCTTTCGATTACACCAGCGGAAGCATCAAGAAAGCCGTTGTTCTCCTTGCCATACCCATGGTTTTGGAAATGATGATGGAATCGGTTTTCGCTTTGGTTGATTTATATTTCGTAGGGCATTTAGAACACAGTAGTTACGCCATTCAAACGGTAGGATTAACAGAATCTGTACTCGCCATTATCTACTCATTAGCCATCGGGATCAGTATGGCTGCGACGGCTGTAGTAGCGCGACGCATCGGTGAGAAAGACCCGGTAGCAGCATCCAAAGCCGGAATGCAGGCCATTATTATTGCTTTTGCAATCAATACAATAATCAGTGTTTTTGGGTTTATTTATGCCAAAGATATTTTGCTTCTAATGGGAGCCACACGGGAAGCTGCCGATTACGGAGTAAACTTTACCCGAATCATGATGGGCGGAAGCTTATGTATCATGCTTTTATTCCTGATTAATGGAATTTTTCGAGGTGCCGGAAATGCGGCTATTGCCATGCGCAGTTTGTGGCTGGCCAATGCCTGCAACATTATTTTATGTCCGATCTTAATTAACGGACTGGGACCGATTCCCGCGTTCGGATTAATTGGCGCGGCAATGGCCACCACCACAGGAAGAAGTATCGGAGTATTGTACCAGGCCTACCACTTGTTTAACGGGCGAAGCATTTTAAAAATTGTTCCTTCGTATTTCATTCCCGATTTTGAACAAATCAAACACATTGCCAAAATTGCCGCTCCGGGTGTTTTACAGTTCGTAATTGCTTCCTGCAGCTGGATTTTCTTAGCGCAGTTGGTCGCTACAACAGGAGGTGATCAAGGTTCGGCAGGTTATCAGACTGCCTTGCGGATTATGATGTTTTTCATACTTCCTGCCTGGGGACTGAGCAATGCCGCTGCGACTCTGGTCGGACAAAATCTGGGCGCTCAACAGATTGCACGTGCGGAGAAATCAGTATTCACCACTGCGAAATACAACACGGTTTTCATGGCAACCATCATGGTAATCACCTTATTGTTTTCCCATCACATCATCTCTTTTTTCTCGAACGATGTTATTGTACGGAAAATTGCCGTGGAAGCATTGCAAACCATGAGCCTGGGATATATTTTTTACGGTATCGGAATGGTATTGATCAACACTTTCAACGGAGCAGGCGACACCTGGACTCCTACATGGGTTAACTTTTTCGGATTCTGGCTGTTTCAGATTCCGCTTGCTTATGTTTTGGCAAAACAATTTAAAATGGGACCAACCGGAGTTTTCATGGCCGTCCCAATTGCCGAAACCGCAATTACACTTGCCAGCATTGTACTTTACAAAAAAGGAAGATGGAAGAAAGTACAGGTTTAAAAAAAGGCTCAACAATTGTTGAGCCCTTTTTTTATTTTCAAATCAGTTTTTATTCTTCTTTGCTATTACCAACAAATATATAATTATCAAAAATTGGAAAAATATAATCCAACTCAATGAATAAACATGATTATAGGACAACTCAATTATTTCATTACTAATCCCTTTTACTGATTCCATTGCATATTTAATGTCTAAGAGAAAACCCAAAAACATAAACACAAAAACAATGAATGATAAGATGGATGCGATTAATAAAGCGTACCAGATTTTATTACTATTCACTTCGTATTTATCTATTAAACCACTTGATAATCCGAAAAAGCATCACGGATTTCGTCAAAAATCTTGAATAATTCCTCGGCACTGTCGTTGGTTACTAACTGTTGACGGTATTCCTTGAAATTGTGAATCCCTTTGAAATAATTGGTGTAATGACGGCGCATTTCTACGATACCTACACGCTCGCCTTTCCATTCCATAGCCCAAGTCAGGTGATTTTGAGCAGCCTGTATACGGGCTTCCATGTCGGGAGGCGGCAATAATTCGCCAGTTTTGAAGTAATGTTTGATTTCGTCGAAAATCCACGGATAACCAATCGCGGCACGACCGATCATGATACCATCCAGACCGTATTTGTTTTTGTATTCCAACGCTTTTTCGGGAGAATCGATATCCCCGTTTCCGAAAATCGGCATCGTGATACGTGGATTGTTTTTCACCCTTTCAATATGCGACCAATCCGAATGCCCTTTATACATTTGGGCACGGGTTCGACCGTGAATCGTCAGCGCTTGTACACCAACATCCTGCAATCGTTCGGCCACTTCATCAATGTTGATGGAATCGTGGTCCCAACCCAAACGAGTCTTTACCGTTACCGGAAGATTCGTTCCTTTAATTACGGCTTTGGTAAGACGCACCATCAGGTCGACATCTTTTAAAACACCGGCACCGGCACCTTTACAAACTACTTTTTTAACCGGACAACCAAAGTTAATGTCTACTAAATCGGGTTGCACCGTGTCGACGATTTTAGCCGACATTTCCATCGCCTCTTCGTCTCCTCCGAAAATCTGAATACCTACCGGACGTTCGTAATCGAAAATATCAAGTTTCTTTTTGCTTTTCATAGCATCACGGATCAGTCCTTCACTGGAAATAAACTCCGAGTACATCAGATCGGCACCGTGCTGCTTGCACAAACGACGAAACGGTGGGTCGCTCACATCCTCCATCGGCGCGAGTAACAAAGGAAATTCGGGTAATTCTATGTTGCCAATTTTAACCATCTTCTTCAATTTGGCGCAAAATTACGAATTTAAACCTTAATTAATTGTTAGAAGCCATAACAAACAGAAAACTAATGAGTTCACGGCTTCGTTCGAGGATTTTCAGGAAGGACAACTTCGTTAGAAATATAATCAATGCTTATGACCGTATTTCGAAAAAATATAATCATAATTTCACAATAGAATTATTAAATTTAATAGTTTCTTTTGAACGTCACATTATAACTTTATTAAAAACGGGAAATGGAAAAGAGAATCACTATTGGCATTGTTTTCAGAATCCTGAAGGATACTTTTCAAAGTTTTATTGATGACCGCGCATTAAAACTTAGCGCATCTCTTTCCTATTATACCATTTTTTCGTTGGCTCCCCTTTTGCTATTAATAATTTCACTAACAGGAATTTTCTTTGGACGAGACGCTGTCCAAGGAGAGATTTTCAAAGAAATAAACGATCTAATAGGCAGTGAAGCCGCAGCCCAAATTCAGGATATTATCAAAAATATGGAACTCTCTGGAGAAACAAATGCAGCTATAGTTGTTAGCGGCATTATTTTACTCATCGGGGCGACCAGCGTTTTTGTAGAAATCCAGGATTCCATCAATATGATTTGGAAATTAAAAGCAAAACCAAAAAAAGGCTGGGTAAAATTAATCAAAGACAGGCTGCTTTCTTCTTCCCTAATTATCAGCCTTGGATTCTTACTCATTGTTTCATTACTGATAAATGGAGCTTTACTGGCATTAAGTGAATGGCTTAAAAATTATTTCCCGAGTGTAACTCTGGTTATTTTTCGGATTATCGATATATTGGTCAGTTTTGCAGTCATTACCACTCTTTTTGGCGTGATTTTCAAAGTACTTCCAGATGCAAAAATTTCTTGGAAAGATGTTAGATCCGGTGCATTTTTTACCGGATGCCTTTTTATGCTAGGCCGCTTTTTAATTGGTATTTATATCGATGTAGCAAGTACCGGCTCTGCTTATGGCGCTGCAGGTTCTTTAATCGTTATTCTAGTTTGGGTATATTATACCGCTGCTATTCTATATTTTGGCGCTGAATTCACAAAGATATACGCGGAATATATGGGCTTAAAAATTCAACCGTCAGATTATGCGGTCTATATTGAACAATACGAAAAGGAAAAAGAAGTAACAGTTTTGCCCAATACAGCAAAACCAGACAGCGAAGTAATCGAAAAGTGAAGCACTAGTCTTAATTCAATTTGTGAATTTTTCTTCAAAAACAAAAACGTTTTTTTTATGAATTCCTATTTTCAAAGGGTTCAAGACAAGTTTTACTGATTCTTACATTTTTTGAAATCACAAAATCTGAATTTAACGTAATTTGTTAACCTTCCCTTTTAAATCAAATCTTTAAGCTATATTTGCCGATTAATTCACTACCTTTATGAGTCGTGATGCGCGTTAGATTTGATATTAAGAGGAGGACAGCCAGTGGCTGTCAGGTAATTCAAAGACAACCATAGATTGCGTTAGGGATTGCAGCGGCATCCTTTTGTGGATCTCGTTTTTTACGAGAGGAACAAAAGATACAGCGGAAAGCCCGACCCTTGTGGGAACGCCCTAAATTAAGACAAAGAACGAAGATGAAGCATATTAGAAATTTCTGCATTATTGCACACATTGACCACGGAAAAAGTACGTTGGCCGACCGTTTGCTTGGTGCCACACAAACCGTTACGGCGCGTGAGGAAAAAGCACAATTGTTGGACAATATGGACTTGGAGCGTGAACGTGGGATTACCATTAAAAGTCACGCCATCCAGATGGAATACACCTATAAAGGCGAACAATATATCCTGAACCTGATTGACACTCCCGGACACGTGGATTTCTCGTATGAGGTTTCCCGTTCGATTGCTGCTTGTGAAGGCGCGCTTTTGATTGTGGATGCAGCACAGAGTATTCAGGCACAAACGATTTCGAATTTATACCTGGCTTTGGAAAATGACTTGGAAATTATTCCGGTATTGAACAAAGTGGATTTGCCAAGTGCGAATCCGGAGGAAGTGAGCGACGATATTATTGACTTGTTGGGCTGTAAATTAGAAGATATTATCCACGCTTCGGGGAAAACCGGATTTGGTGTGGAGAATATTTTAGCAGCGATTATCGAACGTATTCCGGCTCCGAAAGGCGATCCGAACGAACCGTTACAGGCGTTGATTTTTGACTCGGTGTACAATCCGTTCCGAGGTATTGAAGTTATTTTCCGAGTGAAAAACGGGGAAATCCGCAAAGGTCAGAAAATTAAGTTCATGGCAACAGGTAACGAATATTTTGCAGACGAAATCGGTACGCTGAAACTAAATCAAGTTCCGAAGCAGGTTATTTCTGCCGGAGATGTGGGGTACTTAATTTCCGGAATTAAAGAAGCGAAAGAAGTAAAAGTGGGTGATACGTTAACCGACGCAAAAACCCCTACAACCAATATGATTACCGGTTTCGAAGATGTGAAACCGATGGTATTTGCCGGAATTTATCCGGTGGACACCGAAGATTATGAAGACTTGCGTGCCTCGATGGAGAAACTGCAACTGAACGATGCCTCGTTGGTATTTACCGCGGAGAGTTCGGCGGCGTTAGGCTTTGGTTTCCGATGCGGATTCCTGGGAATGCTGCACATGGAAATTATCCAGGAGCGTTTGGAGCGTGAATTCGACATGACGGTAATCACAACGGTTCCCAACGTATCGTATTTGGCGTATACCAAAAAAGATCCAGAAACAGCACTTGTGGTTAACAACCCATCCGACTTACCGGAACCTTCAAAATTAGACCGTGTAGAAGAACCATATATTAAAGCTACGATTATCACCAAAGCGGATTTCGTGGGGAACGTAATGAGTTTGTGTATTGAAAAACGCGGACTGATTACCAACCAAACGTATCTGACTACGGAACGTGTGGAATTGAATTTCGATATGCCGTTGGCGGAAATCGTATTCGACTTCTACGACCGATTGAAAACGGTTTCCAAAGGATACGCTTCGTTTGACTATACGCCAATTGGCATGCGTACTTCGAAATTGGTAAAACTGGATGTGTTATTAAACGCACAGTCGGTGGATGCGCTTTCGGCGTTGATTCACGAAGACAATGCATATAATATCGGTAAAAAAATGTGTGAAAAACTGCGCGAACTGATCCCGAGACAACAGTTTGATATTCCAATTCAGGCTGCGATTGGTGCTAAAATCATCGCCAGAGAAACCATCAAAGCTTTACGTAAAGACGTTACCGCTAAATGTTACGGAGGAGATATTTCCCGTAAGCGTAAATTGTTGGAAAAACAGAAAAAAGGTAAAAAACGTATGCGTCAGGTTGGAAACGTAGAGATTCCACAAGAAGCGTTTATGGCCGTATTGAAATTGAACGATTAATTTTTCATTTAGATATTAGATAAAAGAAAATAGAATATAGAGAAGCCCGATTACCAAAGTAGTCGGGTTTTTTGTTTTTAAACTTTGTACCTTTGTCCCTCTGAAACTTAGTTCCTAAAAAATGATTGAAGATAAAAACCAACCACGAACCAATATTGCGCAATTAGGCGAATTCGGTTTGATAGACCACCTAACCAAACAGTTTGAAATCACCCAACCAACCACCATCAGGGGAATTGGCGACGATGCCGCTGTTTTAGATTTTAAAGACAAGAAAACCATTGTTTCCACGGATTTGTTAATCGAAGGTGTTCATTTCGATTTAGCTTACATGCCGTTAAAACATTTGGGCTATAAAGCGGTTGCGGCGAATGTTTCCGATATCTGCGCAATGAATGCGAAAGCAACGCAGATTACGGTTTCTATTGCGGTATCCAATCGTTTTCCGTTGGAAGCACTGGAAGAATTGTTTTCCGGAATTGCAATCGCTGCTAAAACTTACGAAGTGGATGTCATCGGTGGAGATACTACCTCTTCTCAAAAAGGATTAATTCTTTCCATTACTGCCATCGGAGAAGCCAATGAAGACGAGATCGTTTACCGAAGCGGTGCCGGTGCAACCGATTTACTGGTAGTTTCCGGTGATATAGGAGCTGCCTATATGGGATTGCAGGTTTTGGAACGCGAGAAACAGGTGTTTTTGGTGAATCCGAACAATCAGCCTGATTTAGACAATTACACTTATCTGATAGAACGTCAGTTAAAACCGGAAGCCCGTGTGGATGTACGTGAACTTTTGGAAAAACTGGAAATAAAACCAACTTCCATGATTGACATTTCCGACGGATTGTCTTCGGAGATTATGCATTTGTGTAAACAATCGGAAGTGGGTTGTAATTTATACGAAGACAAATTACCGCTCGACCCGCAATTCATTAATGTGTGTGAGGAATTCAACATCGACAGCACAACCGTTGCAATCAATGGCGGAGAAGATTACGAATTGCTGTTTACCATTAAAATGGAAGACTTTGACAAGATTAAAGGGAATCCGAATTTCTCCATCATCGGTCATATGACACAGCAAAGTGAAGGCATTCATTTGGTTACCCGTGCCAATACAAAAATTGAATTGAAAGCTAGAGGCTGGGATGCCATGAGCGAAGAAGAATAAAAAAAGGCTTTCCGATTGGAAAGCCTTTTTTTTTGATATCTAAAAGTATAATTACATCTTCATCAACCAGTTTCTCATGGAAACCTCGTTATTGATAATACCTCTTAATTCTTCAATTTTAACTCGGTCTTGTTGCATCGAATCTCTGTGACGAATCGTTACCGTCTGGTCTTCCAACGTTTGGTGATCCACCGTGATACAAAAAGGAGTTCCTAATGCATCCTGTCTTCTGTAACGACGACCTACCGCGTCTTTTTCGTCATAGGCTACGTTGAAATCCCATTTCAAATCTTCGATAATTTGTCTGGCCACTTCCGGTAAACCGTCTTTTTTCACCAATGGTAAAACGGCCGCTTTGGTTGGCGCCAATACGCTAGGCAAACGCAATACCGTCCTTGTGGAGCCGTCTTCCAAGGTTTCTTCTTTCAAAGAGTTAGAGAAAACTGCCAGGAACATTCTATCCAAACCAACAGAAGTTTCAACCACATAAGGGGTATAGTTTTGGTTTAATTCGGTATCGAAATACTGCATTTTTTTACCCGAATGTTGTTCGTGGGCTTTTAAGTCGAAATCGGTACGCGAATGAATTCCTTCCAATTCTTTGAATCCGAATGGGAAGTTAAATTCGATATCAGCCGCTGCATTAGCGTAGTGCGCTAATTTCTCATGATCGTGGAAACGGTAATTTTCTTTACCCAAACCAAGCGACAAATGCCATTTCAAACGCGTTTCTTTCCAGTACTCGTAATATTTCATTTCCTCTCCCGGACGAACAAAGAACTGCATTTCCATCTGTTCGAACTCACGCATACGGAAGATAAACTGACGCGCTACGATTTCGTTACGGAACGCTTTTCCGGTTTGAGCGATTCCGAACGGAACTTTCATACGACCGGTTTTTTGTACGTTCAGGAAGTTCACGAAAATACCTTGAGCCGTTTCCGGACGAAGGTATAAGTCCATTGCCGAATCAGCAGAAGCACCTAATTTTGTTCCGAACATCAAATTGAACTGACGTACTTCGGTCCAGTTTCTTGAACCTGTTTCCGGATCAGCAATTTCCAGTTCTTCTATTAACGCTTTCACGTCGGCCAGATTTTCTGTTTCCAGTGAACGGGCCATACGCTCCAAAATTTCTTTTTTCTTACCAAGATATTCCATCACACGCGCATTGGTGGTAATGAATTCCTGCTCGTTGAAAGCTTCTCCAAAACGGGTTCTTGCTTTCTCGATTTCTTTTTGTGCTTTCTGATTTAATTTTTCGGCGTAATCCTCAATTAAAACATCGGCACGGTATCTTTTTTTGGAATCTTTGTTGTCAATCAACGGATCGTTAAATGCATCCACGTGGCCGGAAGCTTTCCAGGTAGTTGGGTGCATGAAAATTGCAGAATCAATTCCCACGATATTTTCGTGCATCTGTACCATGGATTTCCACCAATAATCCCTGATGTTTTTCTTTAGTTCCACTCCGTTTTGAGCATAGTCATATACAGCGCTCAAACCATCGTAAATTTCGCTTGACTGGAAAATAAATCCATATTCTTTTGCATGCGAAACTACATTCTTAAATAAGTCTTCTTGTTTTGCCATAGTGACGCAAAAATATAAAAATAGGTCGGGAAAAAATAGCCGGAAAACTATCTTTTTGAAAGAATTTTAATTGACTCTGAAATTAGTGGTTCCAATAATTTGACCTTCGTGGATTAGATTGATTTTATAATCACCGACTATTAATTGGTATTGATAAAGATCTATAAATACACAGGCATCTGTGTTCAGCTTGTCGTAATAAATTTCTTTGACCAATTGAGTTCCGGATCCTCCTTTCAGTGTTAACAATCGATTTTTAGGATTGACTACCTGAATAAAAATTGTCTTGTTTCCAGGCCCGATATCCTTATTTTTCTCCAGAGTAAAACGGACGCGCACCTGATCGACTTTGGAAGACACGGTGGTTTCCACGGCATCATTTAAAACTATCCGAACGCCATGGGCATTTATGTTGACAGCAGACAACTTCTTTACGAGTTTTTTAGGTGTTGTTTTAACGACAGCTGGGTAATTTCCCTTAACAGAAACACCATCGTTTGTAGGCGATGCAGATACTTTAACCTGCGATGAATTATCCGCATATTTTTCATTCACGGAATCATAGCGCTTCAAAATTTCGGAAATCTGATTTTGATGGATTGATTTTTCCAAAGATATCTTATCTTTGAGCTCTTTATTTTTTAAGGAAAAATCGTACAGTTTAAAAGAAACCGTTATTAATCCTACTGCAAGAAACCCAACACCGAAAGTGGTCAAGAATAGTAATTTATTATGTGGCATTTTACAAAGTAATAATCGCGAATTTAACAATGCCTTAAATATTTGAATAAAAAAATCGATGAAATGATAAAAAACCTGATTAATCTCCTTTTTCCTGCGATTTGTAACGGATGTAACACCCTTTTGTTAACTAATGAAAGTGTTCTCTGTTCAAAATGCCGGCACGATTTACCGTTCACCAACCATTATCTGGCAAAAGACAATGAAACTTTTAAAAAATTCTATGGTAGGCTTCCGGTTTCGCATGCCTCTTCAGTTGTTTACTTTCACAAAAAAGGAATTGTACAACAACTCATCCACAACTTGAAATACAAAGGTGCGGAGGAAGTAGGAACATTATTTGGAATGCTTTATTACAGCAAACTGAAGGAAATCCATGCTTTCGAAAAATTTGACCTTGTAATTCCAGTTCCGTTGCACAAAAAGAAGCAGAATGAAAGAGGCTATAACCAGATTACCCAATTTGGCACAGCCTTAGCATCTGGGCTCGAAATTCCTTTCAACGAAAATTTACTGATCAGAAAATTATACTCGAAAACACAAACCAAAAAAAACCTGCTGGACAGAACCGAAATAAACCCCACCCTGTTCGAAGCAAAATTTTCAGAAAAAGACCATGGAAAACATTTTCTTTTAGTCGATGACGTAATTACGAGCGGTGCGACGTTGGAGGCCTGTGGGAAAGCCCTTTTAGAAATACCGAACGCCAAAGTAAGCATCATTACCATAGCCTTTGCACATTCATAATTTTACAGAAAACATTTCATTTCCTCTAAATATAATCGTTATTTTGTGCTGTTAAATGAAATTCAAGATGTTAAAATCAAAGATTATACTATTCGTCGTGTTCCTTTCCATTATAGCAACAAGTTGCGCTAAAAGAGGTACTATTACCGGTGGATCAAAGGACACTATCGCTCCCAAGATTGTAAGCAGCTTGCCAAAAAATTTCAGTACAAACTTTAAAGGGGATTTCATCAAGATAAACTTCGATGAGTTCATCAAAATAAAAGACATCAGCAAACAGCTGATTATTTCCCCGCCCATGAAAAATCCTCCGACAATAGTTCCGATGGGAAGCGCCAGTAAATTCATCACCATAAAAATACAGGACACTTTACAAGCCAATACGACCTACAGCTTTAACTTCGGACAAAGTATTACCGATAATAACGAGGGAAATCCCTATTCACAGTTTAAATATGTCTTTTCAACGGGAAGTTACATAGATTCACTAAAATTGGCCGGTACAATCAAGGATTCCTATTCCAAAAAACCGGACAACTTTGTAAACGTAATGCTTTATGAAGCCGAGACATACAACGATTCAACCGTTTACAAAAAACAACCGCGTTATGTAACCAATACGTTGGACAGCATCAAAGCCTTTGCGCTGGAAAACATCAAACCGGGGAAATACCGTCTTATAGCGCTAAAAGACAAGAATAACAATTATAAATTTGAACCACAAGAGGACAAAATCGGCTTTCTGAAACATGAAATAACAATTCCAACAGACACGTTGTACCAACTGGAATTATTCAAAGAAAAGTCGGTTTTTAAAGCATCAAAACCATCACAGGCCAGCAGCAACCGATTGCTGATGGGATTTGAAGGAAATCCGAAAAATACCAAGATAACCGTTAGGAAAGGCAGTGAAATAATCCCTTCCAAACTTACACGTTTTGCCGGGAAGGACTCATTACAGATTTGGATCCCAAAAATAAAAACCGATTCGGTTCATGTGGAAGTAACCAATGGTAATTACGCAAAAACTTTTACTTCGCGCATCAAAGAAATGAAGGCCGTCGACACCTTAAGCATTGAAACCAAACAAAAGGGCATTCTGCATTTCAGGGATATTTTTACGCTGACAACTGCTATACCCCTGTCCAAGGTCGATGCTTCTAAAATTTCAGTCACCAAAAAAGATTCAACCAAAGTTCCTTTTACTGCAGAATACAAAGAAATGGAAGAGGAAATCGCCCTCGATTTTAAGAAAGAAGAAAATCAGAAATACAATATCCGATTATTGCCGGGTGCTATAAAAGATTTTTATGATAAGGAGAATGACTCGTTAAAATTTTCCGTAATCACTAAGAATTTATCCGATTACGGCAATTTAAAGATCACTCTTCATAATGTGAAGCGATTCCCGATTATTCTGGAATTATTGGATGCCAAAGAAAAAGTGTTGGTTTCTGCTTATTCAGAAAAAGAAACCATTCTGAATTTCGATTCTTTAGAACCACAGAAGTACACCGTTCGCGTCATCTATGACGACAACAAGGACGGAGAATGGACAACGGGAAGTTTTCTTGAAAAACGTCAGGCAGAAGAAGTGGTTTATTATCCCACAGTAATTGACCTCCATGCCAATTGGATAATGGATGAAGATTTTGATTTAAAGCGATAAAAAACGTGAGTTAGTAAACTTTAAAATGCTTTATTTTTTTTACACACTTTATACAAATACAGAATAAGGGACACATTTGCATCAAAACAAACCTTTATTCTGTCAAAGTAAAGGAATCTCTGTCTCGTAAAAACCCTAACCTATTGCGGTTAGCCAGCATTAGTTCTTTATCCAATCGTACAGAATAGACCATTTCTTTTTCAGAAGGTTCAATCAAAAACGTTCCCAGATAATCAAGAATCTGAGAATGTCCCGGATAATTATTATCATTATCATCTTCACCAACGCGGTTTACCCCTACCACATAGCTCATGTTTTCAATGGCGCGCGCCTTAAGCAACGTATCCCAGGCACCTATCCTCGCCTGAGGCCAATTGGCAACATAAATCAGCAAATCATAATCGTCATTAATGCGAGAAAACACGGGAAAACGCAAATCATAACATATCAAAGGACAAATGCGCCATCCAAGATAATTGATGATTTTTTTTTCGATTCCTTTTTTATATATCTTATCTTCACCCGCAAAGGAGAACAAATGACGCTTGTCATAGTATTCCACTTCACCTGTCGGGAATACAAACAACAAACGGTTATAATAATTATCATCTTCCCGGATGATGACACTGCCGGTTAAGGCTATATTTCTGCTTGAGGCAGTCGATTTCATCCATTGCACAGTAGCACCATTCATATCCTCGGCCACTTCATGCGGATTCATAGTAAATCCAGAAGTAAACATTTCCGGTAAGACCACCAATAAAGTTTCTTCGGGGATATTCTGAATCTTGGCCGCAAAATAATTACGATTAGCTTCTGGGTTTTCCCAAAAAAGAGGTGCCTGTATGATAGAAATTTGCATAGCCGAACTTTTTGTTAAAAATAGTAAAAACAAAAAACGCATCCAACAATGCTGGATGCGTTTTTTAAAATTTATGAATAAAGTTTATTTCAAACTTGCTTTAAGGAACTCACGGTTCATACGAGCGATGTTTTCCAAAGAAATTCCTTTCGGACATTCGATTTCGCATGCACCAGTATTGGTACAGTTACCGAATCCTTCTTCGTCCATCTGACGTACCATGTTTAATACACGCTGAGTTGCTTCCACTTTTCCTTGCGGCAATAAAGCGAACTGAGACACTTTTGCCCCAACGAATAGCATAGCCGAACCATTTTTACATGTAGCTACACACGCTCCACAACCAATACAAGCTGCTGCTTCGAACGCTTTATCTGCATCGTGTTTCGGAACCGGAGTCGCATTCGCGTCAATTGTGTTTCCGGAAGTGTTTACCGAAACGAAACCTCCAGCCTGTTGGATTCTCTCGAAAGAAGTTCTGTCTACAACCAAATCCTTGATTACAGGGAAAGCTTTACTTCTCCATGGCTCAACGAAAATCGTATCTCCGTCATTGAACATACGCATGTGAAGCTGACAAGTTGTGATTCCTGTATCCGGTCCGTGAGCACGTCCGTTGATGTATAACGAACACATACCGCAAATTCCTTCACGACAGTCGTGATCGAAAGCTACCGGCTCGATTTGTTTGTTGATCAATTCTTCGTTCAATTGGTCTAACATTTCCAGGAATGAACTGTCTGTAGAAACGTTATCCAGTTTGTATGTTTCCATACTACCTTTGGCTTTAGCGTTTTTCTGACGCCAAATTTTAAGGTTTATATTGATGTTCTTTTTAGAAGCCATAATCTTTTCTTTTTGCTTTTCAACTATTATTTATAATTTCTAGCTGCAATTTTGATAAAATCGTATTTCAAATCTTCTTTGTGTAATACTTCTTTATTGATATCTGAACCTTGGTATTCCCATGCTCCAACAAATGAGAAGTTAACATCATCACGAAGAGTTTCTCCTTCTGAATCCTGATACTCCTCACGGAAGTGACCACCACAAGATTCTTTACGCTGTAAAGCATCCATAGCCATCAACTGACCCAATTCGATGAAGTCGGCAACGCGAAGTGCTTTTTCCAACTCAGGATTTAATTCATCGTTGCTTCCCGGAACGTAAACATTTTTGTAGAATTCTTCTTTTAAAGCAGCGATTTCAGAAATAGCTTCTGTCAGACCATTCTCGTTACGACCCATACCAACTTTATTCCACATGATGTTTCCTAAACGCTTGTGGAAGTGGTCTACAGACTTAGTTCCTTTATTGTTTATGAAACTGTTGATTTGATCTTTCACACGGTTTTCAGCTTCAACAAACTCTGGCAAATCTGTAGAAATTTTTCCTGTACGGATATCGTCTGCCAAATAGTTAGAAACCGTGTAAGGCAATACGAAATAACCATCAGCCAAACCTTGCATCAACGCAGAAGCTCCCAAACGGTTAGCTCCGTGATCAGAGAAGTTAGCTTCTCCTGCTACGAAACATCCAGGGATTGTAGACTGTAAGTTGTAATCAACCCAAACACCCCCCATAGTATAGTGAACAGCAGGGTAAATCTTCATCGGAGTCTCATACGGATTCTCGTCAGTGATTTTTTGGTACATTGTAAACAAGTTACCGTATTTCTCTTCTAACCATTGTTTACCTAAAGCAGTAATTTCTGCAGCAGATGGGTTGTGGTTCCCTTTTGCGTAAGCCGCCTGCTTACCTTTATTTTGAATTTCAGTAGAGAAATCTAAATATACACCTTCGTTAGTATCGTTAGCTTCGATTCCGAAACCAGCATCACAACGCTCCTTAGCAGCACGAGATGCAACGTCACGAGGAACAAGGTTACCAAATGCAGGGTATCTTCTCTCTAAGAAATAATCTCTGTCTCCTTCAGCAATTTGTACCGGTTTCAATTTTCCAGCACGGATTGCTTCAGCATCTTCTTTTTTCTTAGGAACCCAAATACGTCCGGAGTTACGCAATGACTCAGACATCAAAGTCAACTTAGACTGATTTGTTCCGTGAACCGGAATACATGTTGGGTGGATTTGTACGTAAGCTGGATTAGCGAACAAAGCTCCTTGTCTGTGGATTTTCCATGCAGCAGTAACATTTGACCCCATTGCGTTTGTAGAAAGGAAATATACGTTTCCGTATCCTCCTGTTGCAACAATCACAGCGTGAGCTGAATGTCTTTCGATTTCACCTGTAATAAGGTTACGAGCAATGATACCGCGGGCTTTTCCATCAACTTTTACCAATTCCAACATTTCGTGACGGTTGTACATTTCAACACGTCCTAATCCGATTTGACGGTTAAGTGCAGAATAAGCTCCAAGCAACAACTGTTGTCCTGTTTGCCCTGCAGCGTAGAATGTACGTTGAACCTGAGTACCACCGAAAGAACGGTTATCTAACATACCGCCGTATTCACGAGCGAACGGAACACCCTGAGCCACACACTGGTCAATGATGTTTCCGGAAACTTCAGCCAAACGGTGAACGTTTGCCTCACGTGCACGGTAGTCACCACCTTTGATTGTATCATAGAATAAACGATAAATAGAGTCACCGTCGTTTTGATAATTTTTAGCAGCATTGATACCCCCTTGAGCAGCAATAGAGTGCGCACGACGAGGAGAATCCTGATAACAAAACGCTTTTACGTTGTACCCCATTTCAGCAAATGAAGCTGCTGCAGAAGCACCTGCCAAACCAGTCCCTACAATAATGATATCGATTTTTGGTCTGTTGTTAGGTGCAACCAGTTTAAGGTTATTTTTATGATTAGTCCATTTCTCTGAAATGTGACCATCAGGTATTTTTGAATCTAACTTCATATATTTTGATGTTGATTATTTAACAAAGTGAATATAAACCGGAATAATTGCAAACAATAAAGGAACGATGATTGCAAATAAGGTTCCGAAAGACTTGATAGCCGGAGTAAATTTATTATTTACACCCAACGATTGGAATGCACTTTGGAATCCGTGTAATAAGTGGAATGCTAAAACTACCATTGCCAATACATACAAAATAGTTGCAATCAATCCTGTTTTTGGATTTTGGAAGAAAGCAAAAGTAATTTTATGCAAATCCTTCTGTCCTTCGAAAACAACATAACCGTCTTTATCAACAACAGTCGTAACCGTTTTCTGAGTCAACTCATTTCTTCTTATAACTTCTGCATTAAGTTTACCCTTAGCATCTAAAGGAAAATAAGGTGCTTGCGAACCCAAAACACCGACAGCTACTTTTTGACTCATACCCATCTCAGAAACTTCTCTGGATACTAACGGCATGTTTTTGTCAAAATGCATCACAGCCCAAAAGTTAACCATGTGCGTAACGATGAACACTAAAATTAACGTTCCTAAAACCGCCATGTTTCTTGATGAAAAACTGCTGCTTGCAGCAGGATTTGATTTTGCGTAACCGATTGGTCTTGCTTTTACGTTTTGATACGTTAACATAAACCCGTCAACTGCGTGAAACAAGATAGAGAAGTACGTTACGTAAGATAATAATTTTACTGCCGGATTGGAAGTCATGAATAATGCATACTGATTAAACTGTGATGCATTTCCGAAAATCAACTGAAGATTTCCAGCTAAGTGACCCGCCAAAAACAAGCATAAAAATAAACCCGTAAGAGCCATCCAGTATTTTTTTACGATAGACGACTTTAAAAGCGCAGATTTTGCCATAGTATTTGTTTGAATATAATAGTTTTTAAAAAAATCAAACAAAAATAAGGGTATTTCACTTTACCCGCAAAAGTTTGCCGCTTATTTATAATGAATTTAAAATGACAACACCCCTTCTTCTTTCCATATTTTTTTCTACAGATTAACATCTTTTGGCCCGAAAGTTTCTAAATTTGGGTTCTTGTAATTTTTATAAACCATTTCATTATGAAATGAGCATAACCATAATTGTCTGCAAACATCAATAATGTTATGCAAATTGCATATGATCAATAAAAAACAATAAAAATACACATATGAAATACCATCAGATATCCCGTGATTTATTTGTCAAAAACAGACAGAAATTCACGGCAAACATGAAACCCAACAGTGTTGCTGTTTTTAATTCCAATGACATCTACCCTGTTTCGGCCGACAGCACATTGCCTTTCGCACAACACCGAGATATTTTTTACTTATCCGGAGTAGACCAGGAAGAAAGCATCCTTTTACTTTTTCCGGATGCTCCTTACGAGCATTTAAAAGAAATCCTGTTCTTAAAAGAAACCAATGAACACATTGCCGTTTGGGAAGGTGAAAAGTTAACTAAAGAACGCGCCTTTGAAGTATCAGGAGTAAAAACAGTGATCTGGTTGCAGGATTTCCATAAAACACTGAAAGAAATCATGGCATATGCCGATACCATTTACATTAACACCAACGAGCATTACCGCGCTGCTATCGAAACCGAAACCCGCGAGGCCCGTTTTGTGAAATGGTGGAAAGAAAATTACCCGGCACACAAGATTGAAAAATCCAATCCGATTTTACAACGTTTGCGCTCAATAAAAGAAAGCGAGGAAATCGACTTAATCCAAAACGCTTGTAACATTACCGAAAAAGGAATCCGAAGATTATTATCGTTTGTGAAACCCAACGTAATGGAATATGAAATCGAAGCGGAACTGGCTCACGAATTCCTAAGAAACCGTTCCAAAGGTTTTGCCTATACACCAATTATCGCTTCGGGAGCAAATGCCAATGTTTTACATTATATAGAAAACAACCAGCAATGTAAAGCCGGCGATTTATTGCTTTTGGATGTTGGTGCCGAATATGCGAACTATTCCAGCGACTTGTCCAGAACGATTCCGGTTTCAGGACGTTTCACAGAAAGACAAAGAGCGGTTTACGATGCGGTTTTACGTGTGAAAAACGAGGCTACCAAAATGCTTGTTCCGGGAGCTTTATGGAAACAGTACCATCTTGAAGTGGGTAAAATAATGACCTCAGAATTACTAGGTTTAGGATTAATCGATAAAGCCGATGTGCAGAACGAAAATCCGGATTGGCCGGCTTACAAAAAATATTTCATGCATGGTACATCACACCACATGGGACTAGACACTCATGACTACGGTTTATTACACGAACCAATGCAAGCCAACATGGTCTTCACGGTAGAACCCGGAATTTATATCCCAGCAGAAGGTTTCGGAATACGTTTGGAAGACGATGTGGTGATTCAGGAAAAAGGAGAACCTTTCAACCTAATGCGCAACATTCCTATCGAAGCAGATGAGATTGAAACTTTGATGAATTCGTAATCCACAGAATAGAAAATAGAACAAAGAAGAAAGACGGCTTACGAAAGTGAGCCGTTTCTTTTTTATTACAAAAAATTCGTTTGTTCCTAACTAAACAGTATTTTTGGCCTGCAAAAGCATAATACCCTCGTGAGTAAATTCATCATTCATAAAAACACCAAAATCGCTTATTCCGAAAGCGGAAAAGGAACTGCTGTAGTTCTGCTTCATGGTTTTTTGGAAAATGCAACCATGTGGGATTTTTATGTTGCCGAATTCGCTAAAAAATATCGCGTAATCACAATAGATTTGCTGGGTCACGGACAAACTGAATGCATGGGCTACGTTCACACCATGGAAGATATGGCCGATGCGGTTCATGCGGTTTTGCACGAATTGCGCATACGAAAAGCCTTTTTTGTAGGACATTCCATGGGCGGTTATGTTTCACTGGCTTTCGCAGAATTATATCCCGACAACGTAAAAGGACTTGTGCTTTTGAACTCGACTTCCCGGGCCGACAGCGACGAACGAAAACTGAATCGCGACCGCGCCATTATCGCAGTAAAACAGAATTATTCGGCATTTATCAGCATGGCGATTGCCAATCTTTTCAGTGAAGAAAACCGCGATAGACTTACTGAGGAAATCGAATACGTTAAAGTCGAAGCATTAAAAACACCACTCCAAGGCATCGTAGCCGCTTCGGAAGGCATGAAAATAAGAAAAGACCGCGAAGTCATTCTGCATTTTGCCCCTTATCCCATACTACTGATTTTAGGCAAAAAAGATCCGGTTCTGATTTATGAAGATAACCTGGAACAAATCGAAGGAACAAACGTACAATTAGTTTCTTTCTCTGGCGGCCACATGAGCCATATTGAAAATAGAGACCAATTAGGAAAAGTTTTATTAGATTTTTTCAAGTCGGTTTAAAGCATTCCTTCTCTCAAATAACCTCGTTCAATTAATTCCTCTTTATCATTTAGAGAACGTGTTTTTCCACTTTCCATCAGGATTAATTTTGTGGATACATCAATAACATTTCGATAGTTATGATCAGTGATGATAACACCTTTTTGTTTTGCATTTTCCCTGATTAACTGATTCACTTTTTCTGCTATGATAGGTGACAAACCGTTATATGGCTCATCAAGCAGTACAAATTTGGAATCATTTGAAAGTATCAGTTTTATTTCAAGGTAACGTAATTCGCCACCAGACAGATGACTGATTTTTTTATCCAGCACCGACTGAATCATTTCGTCGTTACAAAAAGCATCCAATTTCTCTTTCGGAATGGACAACCGAATGGCTTTCTGAACCGAAAATTGCTTCGGAATAAAATTATCCTGAGGCAAGTAACTGATTTCTTTCAGCAACTCGGAGGTTTTCCGTTTCAGTTTTCCGTCGATGCGGACAAATTTATAATCGGCCGGAACAATTCCGAAAATGATTTTCAGCAAAGTCGATTTTCCGGAACCGTTTCTTCCCAACAATCCTATTATGTCGCCGGTTTCACATTTGAGATACACATCAGAAACTACTAATTTATGCTGATAGTATTTCTGAACACTGTCAATTTCCAGAATATGCCTCATATCAAAAAAGAGCAAAGTATAAATAGTATCACCCCAAAAACAAGATTCAGTATAACAGTATAAAACAACAACTGTTTTTTGGACAGTCCGTTATTATGATAGAACAAATAGTCTTCTTTATTTTTTAATTCCTTAAACAGAAGACTAATTCCAAATCCGAAACTAATGAATAGAAAAAATACTTCATAAAACCTTAAAAACAGTATAGGAAGTAGTGAGATAGCCAAATTCACCGGCAATGTGGTTTTATAAAACTCAAATATGTTATACAGTTTCCTAATCATTTATTTTTTGTAAAGAACCAAAATTAAAAGAAAACAGCTACATAATTAGTTGTTAAAATTTACTCCAACTCCTCCTCAAAAGGAATTTCAGCATCGAGAATCTCATTGATTAAGTTCACTACTTCGATTTTAAAATCCTCTAAAACCGCCTCATCAATCACGACATCTGCGTTTTTATCTTCCTTGACGGCAAAAGGCAAAAAACCTGCTTTCATATTTTTGAAGGAAATAATTCCGGCTTCCATTTCCATACCGCTCTTTTGCTTTTCAAACATAAAAGCATAACACAACAACTGGATGATCTTATCATTTTTAATGTCCGCCGTCAATCCTGCCCAATCTTTCAATTGAACGCTTTTCAGTTCTACTTTTCCGGTTTTGTAATCGATTATTCTGATTTTACCGTTACGTTGCTCGATACGGTCAACATTTCCGGCAATTTTTACAGGATAAGGTAATCGATTGTCATCCAGAATTCGCTCTAAAGAAGTTTCCAATGCCAGTACTTTAACCGCATCACCATTTTCAATCAGTCTTTTTTCCTCGTTTAAAAAATTGAAGACATTGCGTTTGGCCACCTCAAAAGCCAGTAGGTTTTTCCCTTTTTTGATTTCTCCTTCCTTATACACTTCACGGAATTGTTTTTCGACTTCAGCATTCGCTTTGGAAAGCATTTCGCTTATAATTTCAACCGACAGAAAACGATTCAGAAACGGTGTATACAATTCCTCCAACGCACCGTGAATGATAGTCCCAAGCGTATTCAAAGCAATGTTTTCTTCCACTTCTTCCACTTCTGAAATCCGCAATACACGCTGATTGTAAAATTGTATTGGATTGCGAATGTAACTCGTCAGACCCGAAGGCGAAAAACCTCTACCGGTAGCTATTTCCTTCAGGCGTTCCATCACGCGTTTTGATTTCGGGACCACGATTGGTTCATAGGCTTTCTCCGGCAAATAGGCATTGTAAATCTGATGCGTAATTATATGATTTGGTTGTTTTTCGATTTCAAGCTGTGTTATGAAACGGCTTTTTTCCCCTGCATCCAATCCTTCACTTTCTGTATTGTACAACAGATATATGTTCTTGGCACGCAACAGCAGATGATAGAAGTGATAGCAGTAGATAGCGTCTTTTTCTTTATAGGTCGGCAGCCCCAATTCACGTTTCACATCATACGGAATAAAGGAATTCGTCGATTTTCCGGCCGGGAACACACCTTCATTCATAGAAGTGATAATCACATTGTCAAAATCCAAAACACGGCTTTCCAACACCCCCATAATCTGAAGCCCTGAAAGCGGTTCGCCTTCAAAGGAAACTTCGGCTAAATCGATAATCTGCTTGTAAACGGAATGAAGCATCGCTACCGAATCGATTTGACCGTATTTCTCCTGATAGTTAATCAGTTTATTAATGGTTTTGAAAATCGAATACAGGAACGCTTTAGTTACCTTTTCTTCTTCGGTATCATTACCCAAAAACGATTTTATACTCAAAATTATTGAGGACAATCGATTTAGAACCGTGACAATATCATTATCCCAACGTTCAAATAACAATTGAAACAATTCAGATGTATTCTGATTAAGCTCGAGGAATTTCTTCTGCGAAAGAAACGTAATATTATTTTGGTTGATAATCCGAATAACGGAAGAAGCATTACTGTAAGGCTCCACCAGAGGATGAGTGAGTATATCTAAAACTTCCTTGTAGTAAAACGTATAACTTGTTTCACTACGCTGCAGTGCATTTGCATGCAACTTAAAAAGTTTGCTGATTAGAATTTGTGCGGGGTTGTTCTTGCTGCCATATCCCATGGTAATATTGAGACTTTCCACTGTATTAGGAAGTGCATATAAAGCCGGCAATAACAGGTTTTCCTCACCAAGAACAAGTGCTGTTTTGTCCAGACTTTCGCCATTGGCCTGAATTCCCTCAATAATCTTACCCGCAATTTTTGCCTGACCTATAGTTTTCGGCGTACCAATGATTTGAATATTCTTCTGCTGACTGAATTCGGTAGTAATCCATTCGAACGGCTGATTGACAAACTGCTTCCATTCCTTTTTGAACCTGCGGATGAACAAACCGGCATCATGCAGTCCATCATTTAAGAAAGCCGCATCAATATCCCAAAAAATATTAGCCTGTTCGTTAAACAGTAACTGCTGAATGATTTTTTCTTCCGCCTGATTCAGGGCATTGAAACCGGCAAAGACCAGCTGTTTATTTCCCAATGATTCGGAGAAATAGTGGAGGTTTTCCACAGCTTCGCGATAAATCAATCCCTGATACCCAATCCCTCTATTTTTTAAATGAAGATATAAAGTCTCATAATATTTCGGCAGGTGGCTCCAGAATTCCAGATGATTATCGATTAGCACAGTAGTTTGAGACGGCTGCAAATCCCAACGTTTTAACACCTCAATATCTTTCAGATAAGAGAAAACATGATTGGGTTTTAGTAAATAACGGTCGATTTCATTGAAATCCTGCAATAAGGTTTTGCCCCAATTAGCAAATAACTCGAATTCTTGTTGCTTCTCTGAAGGCGTTACCGAACGATAAACCTCGTAAAACTCAAAAAGCAACTCTATGGAGTCGACACTTCGGATTCCGGCGACATCCTGTATAAAATCTTCAATACTGATTATATCTGGAGCAAAAACAGTTTGATCCAACTGCTTTTTTAATGACTCTAAAAGAAAAACACGAGCCCTTTTGTTTGGTAGTATTATGGTTATTTCGGAAAGACGATCTCCAAATTGAGAAACTATCTCATGGCTTACTTTATCAAGGAATGAAAATTGTGTCATGCCATAAAAATAAAAAAAACGCCCCGATAAATCGAGGCGTTTTCATTATTTGTAAAGAAATAAATTATTTTACTAATTTAACTTCTACACGTCTGTTGTTAGCTTTACCAGCTTTAGTTTTGTTTGAATCGATTGGTTTAGATTCACCGAAACCTTTAGATGACAATCTATCAGCAGCGATACCGTTTTCGATTAAGTAATTTTTAACCGCAGCAGCTCTGTCTTCAGACAACTTCAAGTTGTATTTGTCATTACCGTCGCTATCAGTGTGACCTTCGATAGAGAATTTAGCCTCTGGGTATTCTTTCAAGATCGCAGTGATGTTTTTCAATACAGCGTAAGATCTTTGTTGGAACGTAGCTTTATTGGTTACGAACAAGATTGTCTTAGCGTAATCGTTCAACGATTTCATAACCGCTTCGCTTAACTCTGGACATCCGTTGTTAGCTACAGTACCCATTACATCCGGACACTTGTCATCTTTATCAGCTACACCGTCTTTGTCAGAATCTGGCCAAGGACAACCAGCGTTTTCAGCAGGACCTTTAACGTCAACACACTTATCAACGTTATCAGCAACACCGTCACCGTCAGTATCAGGACAACCGTTCATTGCAGCAGGACCAGCTACTTCAGGACAAGCATCGTCTTTATCAGCGATTCCGTCACCGTCAGTATCAGGACAACCGTTTAATTCTTTTGGACCAGCTACTTCAGGACAAGAATCGTCTTTATCAGCGATTCCGTCAGCATCAGTATCAGGACATCCTTGGAATTCTTTTAAACCAGCAACTTCCGGACAAGCGTCATCTTTATCATAGATTCCGTCACCGTCAGTATCTTTACCTCCAATTTTGAAAGAAAGACCCAAGAAATGTTGCATGTGTGAAGCCACATCATAATCAGGAGTTCTTGTATCGTCGAATGATTGTTTATATGTTGATTGTAAAGTCAAACCTACTTGGTCCGTAAACCAGAAGTTCATCCCCAAACCACCATTCACAGTACCTGCAGAAGCATCACCCATGAAAGTATAACCTCCACCAACGTGAACATACGGATCAAACCAACCTTTTAAGAAGCTGTATTTGATAATACCGTCGATTCCGTAGTACATCAAATCCCCAGGATTTGTTACAGGGTAATCTCCAGGAATAGTAGGTCTCTCTCCAACAAATTTATCAATTCTGTTTACTGATCCCGTAATACCAAAGGAGATATTGTTTCCAACAAGTCTTGATACGTTAACATAAGATATTGAAGGAATAATATTCCAATAATCTTTAGCATTAAAATACTGAGAAAACTGATCTTCTATGCTAGAAGCAGCACTCACTCTACCGCCGTCCATAGCGTTCGCACCGAATGTGATCGCCCAAGGATTGTTACTATCCTGCGCCTGAGAGTTTAAACCCGCAAACATAAGAGCAGCAACAAATAATTTGTTTAGATGTTTCATACTTTTTTTATTTAATTACAATACGTTATAATCAGGACAAAAATAATAGGTTAATTATTAATTACAAAGAGTTTTGTTAAAAAAAATACATTTTCTTACTAAAAAAAAGCTATATATTATATCACTTTTAACATTTTTCCAACTTCTGTAAATGCATTAATTGCCTTATCAAGATGTTCTTGTGTGTGAGCTGCTGATAATTGCACACGGATTCGGGCTTTATCTTTAGGCACCACTGGGAAGAAAAACCCAATTACATAAATTCCTTTTTTAAGCAGTTCATCCGCCATTACCTGCGATAATTTCGCATCGTACAACATAACCGGAACAATAGCTGAATCACCGTCAATAATATCAAATCCGGCTTTCTTCATTCCGTCTTTAAAGTAGTTGGTGTTCCATTCCAGTTTATCGCGTAAAGCAGTATCTTTTTCCAACAGCTCAAAAACTTTAATCGACGCTCCCACAATAGAAGGCGCTAACGAATTGGAAAACAAATACGGACGGGAACGCTGACGTAAAATTTCAATGACTTCCTTCTTAGCTGTCGTATAACCTCCCATGGCGCCACCAAGGGCTTTTCCTAAAGTCCCCGTGATAATATCCACACGTCCCATTACACCTTTAGCTTCAAGAGTTCCTTTTCCTGTAGCTCCGATGAAACCGGCAGCATGGCATTCGTCCACCATGACCATCGCATCATATTTGTCAGCCAAGTCACAGATCTTATCCAATGGCGCTACTAATCCGTCCATAGAGAACACACCGTCAGTAACTATCAATTTGAAACGACGTCCTTCGGCATTAGCCTGAATTAGTTGTTTTTCCAAATCTTCCATGTTGTTATTTTCATAACGGTAACGAGCCGCTTTACACAAGCGCACCCCATCAATAATGGAAGCATGGTTTAAACTGTCCGAAATAATACAATCTTCCTCGCCCAACAAAGGTTCGAATACTCCTCCATTGGCATCAAAAGCTGCAGCGTACAAAATCGTATCTTCTGTTCCGTAAAAATCGGCTATCTTTTTTTCCAGGGTTTTATGAATATCCTGCGTCCCGCAAATGAAACGCACCGATGACATCCCGAAACCATGCGTATCCAAAGCATCCTTAGCTGCCTGAACTACTTCCGGGTGTGACGATAACCCTAAATAATTATTCGCACAAAAATTCAAAACCGTCTCTCCAGTTGAAATCTTAATTTCTGCACCCTGAGGCGAGGTTATGATGCGCTCTTTCTTATACAATCCGTTTTCCTGAATCGCATTCAGTTCGTTTTGCAAATGCTCTTTAATTTTTCCGTACATATTGTTATGTTTTATTTCTATTTTTTGATTATTTGAACCTTATCTCTTCCTTTTTGACCCTTTTTTCAAAGATTACAAATGTACTACTTCTAATTTTTCCCCTATGTACACCAACGTTTTTTTCTCAATAGAAAAACCCATCTCCTGCAAAGCACTTTCGTATTCAGCTAATTGGAGTTCATATTTTTTCTGATGGGTTCCCGTTTTATAATCCAGTAAATAGGCCTTATCGCCTTTTACAGAAACACGGTCCGGTTTGATTGTAGCCGTTCCTTTCTTGATAATATTCTGTTCATTGTATACTTTTTTATCGGCTTCAAAAAACAGTTGCAATTCCGGATGATTAACGATCTGACTAACCATTTCCCGTACTTCCGGTTTTTGGCTTTCTGTGATTAATCCGTTTTCGACTGCCTTCATCAAGGACAGCTCCACATCGTCTTTGGTTCTTACAAACGATAAAATTTCATGAACCACTGTTCCGAATTCGATCGCTTTCATCCTATCCGTTCCCCACATCAAGGCTTCCCTTTGTGCAATTTTAATTTTTTTCGGATTAAAAACCTCATTGACGATTTCAATCACAGGCTGCTTTTCCTTTTCGTCTCTGACTGCCGACAACCTATTGCTGTCACCAAATTCAAATTCCATTTTACTATCATCGTACACCCCTTTAAAATCAAGGTATTTGATAAAATACGACGACATATTATTCGTAAGTTCGCCTTTACTGGTCAGGTTTTTATTCGAAATAATGTACAATTGTTCTTCGGCCCTTGTCAAAGCCACATACAGCACATTGATGTTATCTAAAAGCTCTTCCTGACTTTTCTCTTCATATACCTGAGCGGCGTTTTCACCATATTCGGCTACTTCTTTTTTGGTATCCACTAAAGCTTTCGGAATATTCAGCGTTTCGTCTTCCAATTCCAGCCACATTTTATTTCGTGGTGAACGGGCGTAATCTTCTTCGGCAAACGGAAAAATTACAACCGGAAATTCCAGTCCTTTCGATTTGTGGATGGTCATAATCCTAACCGCATCATTCCCTTCAGGTGAAGGAATACTGAACTTGACTCCGTTGTTTTCCCAATACTCCAGAAAATCCGAAACTCCGGCCTGAGTACGCACATCGCGTTCCAAAACCAGATCCATGAAATACTGCACATAAGAGACCGTACTTTTCTCCTTGATGAAGGTCGAAATGATAATCTCCACTGCTTCATACAACGACTTTTTACGGCAGTTTTTGAACGAAATGGAAATACCGGATTCCTTTAACCAATCCTCGAGTGCTTCTTCCGAGAATTTGGTCATCCCGACTTCGATAAAGTCATGAATCGGCAATTCGGCCTGTTTATTTTTGGCGATGAAATATAAAAATGCCGCTTTAGCTTCCTTATCGTTGTTGTTTTTCAGATAACGAAGTACATTCAGAATCAGTTTTACTTCGGTGGCATTATCAATCAGCAAGGTTTCCGAAGACAGAATCGGAACATCGTTTTCCGTTAAATAATTGGCAAGCGCAATACCCGATGAGCGCTTCCGCGTAAGTAAAACAACATCTCTATACTGAAACCCTTGCGCTTTCACTTTTTCGATGGTGGCTAAGGTCGCTTTCAAATACAACTGTTCTTTATCGTCTGCTTCTTCATCAGCCGTATCGCCATTTTTTTCCACTTTCGGAATAAAAGAAATATTCACATAACCGCCTTGCTTGCTGTTGACTTCCTGACTGCTTTTGTTTCGGTACAAATCCTGATAATCCTCATTGGAAAATTCATCGGCCAGCATCGCAAAAAACGCATTGTTGAATTCAATCACTTCGGAAAAACTACGGTAATTTTTTCCCAATCGCACCAGTTCTTTATCCGGATTGGAAAAAGGATTTTCATCTTTACTCAGACTGATGAACTGTTCGGCTTTACCGCCACGCCAACGGTAAATAGACTGTTTCGGATCGCCCACAATCATCAATGAGCCTTGTGTCCCAGACAAATCTTCGGAGGAAAGCGCATTGTCTATCAGCGGAACCAGATTGTGCCACTGCATTTCGGAAGTATCCTGGAATTCGTCGATAAAGAAATGTTTATATCGTTCCCCCAACCGTTCGTAAATAAACGGTGCGGGCTGATTCTGGATTTCGTTATGAATAATCGCGTTGAATTCTGAAATCGACAAAATGTTTTTCTCTTTCTGAATCGTGTCCAGTTCCTGAGCAATCGAGTTCAGCAGCGATAAGGGTGTGATGTTTTTCTGAAAAGCAGTGTAGAAATTCTTCTTTTCGTAATTTTTATACACTTTGGCCAGAATTGCAATCAGTTCCGGCGCTATGCTTTCGATGATGGCTTTATCTTTTGCCGCTTTATTCACCTGAATATCTTCAGCTTCAAAAAACTTTTTATGCGAACTTTTCAATTCACCATTTTGAATATATCCCAAATGATTAGGGAAGGTGCCGCGTGAAAACGATGCTTTATCAATGCTATTGTTTTCTATCAACTGTAGCGCTTCTTCGGCCAAAGCCACACATTCACTTTCTAATGTTCTTATAGCCTCGGACAGTTTTTCCCGAATTATCAAAAATTCATCAATGGTCTTTTCGTGGAAATGCGAAATTTCGTTACGGTTGTTTTCGTTGACCAAAAGTCGGCTCACATCGAGCAATTCATGCGTTACATCCCAGCTCTTATCGTTATCGGTTTTATCCACGGAGAAGTCAACCAAAATTTTAGTTAACAGTTCGTCTTCTCCTGCTTTAGCGACAATCGCATCAACAGCTTCCTGCAAAAGTAAATCGGTTTCCAGTGACACTTCGAATGTTACGGGAAGATTTAAATCGTGTGCAAAAGCACGGATAACCTTATGAGTAAATTTGTCAATGGTAGAAATATCAAAAGCCGCATAATTGTGAATGATATTTTTGATTATCGCTTTCGATTTACCTTTGATGGTTGCCAGAGAAAGTTTGGTTTCCGAGGCTATATCTTTCATGAAATCCTGCGCTTTTGGACTCGGATCCTCTTTGGAAAATTCATGTAACGAATTCACTATACGGGATTTCATTTCCTCCACCGCTTTGTTGGTAAAAGTGATGGCGAGGATTTTTTTATAGGCGTCGTTGGTGTTGGCCAACATCAGAATTTTTAAATACTCTTTTACCAGCGTATAGGTTTTTCCGGAACCGGCCGAGGCATCGTAAATGGTGAAAGCTTTTTTATCCAAATTATTTTGACTTCTATTGGTTTTGATACTGTAAGAATAGCCTAATACTATTTTCTTTTACGAAGATAAATTTATATTTTTGAATGCATTTAATTATTAATCTTTAAATATAAAAATATCATGGCATTCGAATTACCACAGTTACCATATGCATATGACGCCTTGGAGCCTCATATTGATGCAAGAACAATGGAAATCCACCATTCAAAACACCACAACGCTTATATCACCAACTTAAATGCCGCTATTGCCGGAACAGATTTAGAAGGAAAATCTATCGAGGATATCCTTAAAAATCTTGACATGAACAATATGGCAGTTCGTAACAACGGTGGCGGACACTACAACCACACTATGTTTTGGGAAATCATGGCTCCAAATGCCGGAGGCCTTCCTACAGGTGAGTTAGCTGAGGCTATCAACACGGCTTTTGGTTCTTTCGAACAATTCAAAGCAGAATTTGCTAAAGCCGGAGCAACCCGTTTTGGTTCAGGATGGGCTTGGTTGTGTGTGAAAGACGGTAAATTGGAGGTTTGTTCTACGCCAAACCAAGACAATCCAATCATGCCGGGAGTACCTTGCGGTGGTCAGCCTATTTTAGGAATGGACGTTTGGGAGCACGCATACTACTTAAACTACCAAAACAGAAGACCGGATTATATTGAGGCTTTTTTCAACGTAATTAACTGGGCAGAAGTTGCAAGAAGATACGCAGCTGCGAAATAAGAATTTCACAATACTTTGATAAACAAAAAGAGAACCAATTGGTTCTCTTTTTTTATGGATTTCCGCGATTTTTCCTAAAAATAAAAAGGTGGAATTGCTTCCACCCTTTTTGCCCCAAATCTACCATAAACTTAACCTACTAATGCTATGGTGATACGAATTTATGGCGACTATATTTCCCTTTCAAATAAATCAGATATACTACATTTTTTTTCGACGAAGTACATTTTCAGATAGCAGCAATCCTTCAATCAGTAAAAAAATATTCTTTAAATATAAAAATTGACCAAAATAAAAAAGGTGGAATTGCTTCCACCCTTTTTGCCCCAAATCTACCATAAACTTAACCTACTAATGCTATGGTAGTACGAATGTATCGCGATGCTCTTCATCTATCAAAAAAAACTGACGAAACGCACATAAAATCGACGAAAGGTAATTTTGTAAGATTTTTAGTAAGCGCGAGCGTCTTTACCTTCATAGTAGTTCATGAAGGCACGATTTACCACGCGATTACCGCCATCTGTAGGATAATTTCCTGTAAAATACCAGTCTCCTAAATTTTTAGGACAAGCAGTATGTAAATTTTCAACCGTCTGGAAGATAATTTTCACTTCTGTTTTTACCGAACTTTCCGTTAGCATCTCCGCAATTTTATCGGAGATTTCCTGATCCGTGAATGGATCGTAAATTTCTTTCACGTAATTCACCACTTCACTGTCATGGAAATTCTCTTGCGCCTTAGACTTCTTATAAACGTCTTCAACAATATGCATTAAATTACGTTCTTTCAACAATTCCATTGCCGCACGAAACGCAACTAATCCTTCCAATTTTGCCATATCGATACCGTAACAGTCCGGATAACGGATTTGCGGCGCCGAAGAAACAATCACTAATTTCTTAGGCTGTAATCGGTCCATCATTTTGATGATACTTTTCTGCAAGGTAGTTCCACGAACTATACTGTCATCGATAATAACAAGATTATCTGTTGGTTTCACTACGCCGTACGTTACGTCATACACGTGTGCCACCATATCATCGCGGCTACTGTCTTCCGTAATGAACGTTCTCAGTTTTACGTCTTTAATGGCGATTTTTTCCGAGCGCAATTTCACTGATAAAATTTTCTGTAATTTTTCAGCCGAAAGCGACTCTTTATTCGCTAAAATATCGTTGATCTTACGTTGGTTAAGGAAATCATTGGCTGCCTCAACCATTCCGTAGAACGAAGTTTCTGCCGTATTCGGAATGTAAGAAAATACAGTATTGTCCGTATCATTTTCAACGGCTTCTAAAACCGCCGGCATGATTAATTTACCTAAATCCTTACGCTCCTGATAAATTTCGGCATCACTTCCTCGGGAGAAATAGATTCTTTCAAAAGAACAGGCTTTCAACGGTAAGGCTTCGCGAATTTGTTCGTCGATTACACGACCGTCTTTTTTAACGATAATAGCATGTCCCGGTGTGATTTCCTGAATGGATTCGAAAGGAACATTGAAAACGGTTTGGATAACCGGTCTTTCCGAAGCTACTACTACGATTTCATCATCCTGATAGTAGAAAGCCGGACGGATTCCAGCCGGATCACGTGTTACAAAAGCGTCTCCGTGACCTAATAATCCAGCCATGGCATAACCACCATCCCAGTTTTTGGAAGCTCTTCTTAAAATTCTTCCTACATCCAATCTCTCAGCAATAACCGGAGAAGCTTCTCTTTTACTTAAACCTTCGTTTTTACAATCCTTATACAATTCATCAACTTCATCATCAAGGAAATGGCCAATTTTCTCCATTACCGTAACGGTATCTGCCATTTCTTTCGGATGCTGACCTAAACGTACCAAATCCTGGAAAAGCTCTTTAACGTTAGTCATATTGAAGTTTCCGGCCACAATCAGATTACGGTGCATCCAGTTGTTCTGACGCAAAAACGGGTGTACACTTTCTATGCTGTTTTTACCGAAAGTCCCGTAACGAACGTGCCCTAAAAACAATTCGCCAATATAGGGAACGTTCTCTTTCTGAAGCGCAACATTATCCTGGTATTCAGGATTCTGTTTCAACTCTTCATTGATACGCTGATTAATTTGTGCGAAAATATCCTGAATAGGCTGCGCCTGATTGGAACGCACACGGCTGATGTAGCGTTCTCCGGGTTCCATATCCAGTTTAATACTGGCAAGACCTGCTCCGTCCTGACCACGATTGTGTTGTTTTTCCATTAAAAGGTACATTTTCTGTACCCCGTAAAAAGCGGTGCCATATTTTTCTTTGTAGAATTCCAATGGCTTTTTCAATCTTAAAAGTGCAATGCCACACTCGTGTTTTAAAGCGTCGCTCATAATTATTGTGTGTTGTGTTGTTTATTAATCAAAAGAGCCCCGTTTCCGAGGCTCGTATGTAAGTGCTAGTTTTCCAGCGCAATATCAAATTGTGTTAAGGCCTTAAACTGTCGTAAACGAGCCGAAACCTCCTCTTTCTGTAACTTTTCCATTCTTTCCGTTCCAAATTTTTCCACACAGAAGGAGGCTAAATTAGAACCGTAAATAATGGCATTTTTCATGTTGTCAAACGAAATGTTTTCGCTTTGTGTGATAAACCCTGCGAAACCTCCTGCGAATGTATCACCGGCTCCTGTAGGGTCAAACACTTCTTCCAAAGGCAATGCCGGTGCAAAAAACACTTTGTCGCTATTGAAAAGTAAAGCCCCGTGTTCTCCTTTTTTGATTACCACGTATTTCGGCCCCATTTCATGAATCTTAGCAGCTGCTTTCACCAATGAATACTCTCCGGACAACTGACGTGCCTCTTCATCGTTGATTGTAATCACGTCTACGCGTTTGATTACGTCCAACAATTCCGGTAGTGCACAATCCATCCAGAAATTCATGGTATCCAAAACCACTAATTTTGGTCTCGATTCCATCTGATCCAAAACACTGCTTTGAACCAATGGGTGTAAATTCCCAAGCATTACCACATCGGCGTTCTTGAAATCGGCCGGAACTTTCGGCTGAAAATCGGCCAACACATTCAATTGCGTATCCAAAGTATCTCTGGAATTCAAATCGTTGTGGTAGCGACCGCTCCAGAAGAATGTTTTTCCGCCCTGAACTACTTCAAGACCTGAAATATCAATGTTTTTGGCTTTTAATAAATCTAAATATTCTTGTGGAAAATCGTCTCCTACTACGGAAACAATGGCTGATTTCAGGTTGAAATGAGAAGCTGAAAGTCCGATGTAAGTTCCTGCCCCACCTAAGATTTTGTCGGTTTTCCCGAAAGGTGTTTCAATGGCATCAAACGCTACCGTCCCTACAATCAATAATTTATTCATAAAATGATCCTAACTTTTGAAAGAGCAAATGTACAACATAGTTTTCGTTCTAAAAAGCCTATTTTTTGTTAAGATTTTCAACGTGTCGCCGAAGAGCCTTAAAAGAATCGAACGGACCTTTAGTTACCACCGCATTAACCATAAAGGCCGGAATCATCCCACCCGGATCTCCATATACCTGCTGAATCACCAGTGTTTGTTTGGCATCAATCCGTTTTAAATACCAAAAACCCTTAAAATTAGTTAATCGGACACGCCCTTCTTTTACTTTTAACAGTTTATTATCAGGGGTTATGGTAATGATTTGTTCATTCCCTTTTTTTATCAAAGTATACCGGGAAACATTATCCCGTTCCTGTATTGGCCACCCCAAATGATGCACTACATAAAATATCCAACTGGAATCCGAAACCTTTTTAACAAGCTCACTGTGACGGTTTTTGTAATTCCATTTCTGAAGACTTTTCACATCGATAAGCTGTTTTGCAACGGTATCAATGTTGGCATGAACCGTCATAACAGCCTTGTATTCCCTAAAAGCAGTGGTGTCAAATTTGGTCAAATAAATCTTTATACCCTCTTTATCAAGGGCAAGTTCCGTTTTTTTCTGTGAATGGACACAAAAACCCATCAAAAGAAAAAAAAGCGAGTAAAATAGATATGACAGGGACCATTTCATCCCTTAAAGTTATAAAAATCAAAGCAATTGACCTTCTTCTTTTTCATAAAAAAAATCAACTGAGAGCTTCTCCTGTTGTGAAGCCATAACTGCCAAAGCATCGCAACGCTCATTTTGAGGATGACTGCTATGCCCTTTGATCCATCGGAAATCAACCTGGTGCTTGCGGTAAATTTTAAGAAAACGCATCCATAAATCAGGATTTTTCTTTCCTGCGAAATTTTTCTTCTCCCAACCGAAAACCCAACCTTTCTGGACTGAATCTACAACATACTTAGAATCCGAGGTTATTAAAACGGTCGTCCCCTGCTTTTTTAACTTTTCCATACCCACAATAACAGCCAGTAATTCCATCCTGTTATTGGTCGACAACCGGAAACCTTCGTAAAATTCTTTTTTATAAGGAGTCCCTACCATTTCCATGATCACACCGTAACCGGCAGGCCCTGGATTTCCCTTGGACGCGCCATCGGTATAAATATGTACTTCGTAGGATTTCAATACTTTTGATTAATGAGTCAGGAGTTTTTCGATTACTTCAGGGAAATGCTTGTACTCCAATTCATGTACTTTTTCGGCGATTTCTTCTGGCGCTGTACAACCCTCAATTGAAGTAGTTGCCTGAAAAATTATAGCTCCCTCGTCATATTTTTCATTGACATAATGAATTGTGATACCGGTTTCTGCATCCTTATTGTCCAAAACCGTTTGATGTACTTTCATGCCGTACATCCCTTTTCCACCATATTTTGGCAATAAGGCAGGGTGGATATTGATGACTCTATCCGGATAGTTTTCGATAATCTCGTTAGGAAACATCAGAAGGAATCCTGCCAACACAATCAGATCCGGCTGCAACTCGTTGACCTTTCGCGAAACCAACCCGTCAGCCAACTCTGTTTTATCAAAAACAATTGCAGAAACACCATGGTTCTCAGCACGCTCTATAACTTTAGCCTTTGGATTGTTCGTTAATACCGCAACCACATCAGCCTTCTGGTTATTTTTGAAATGCAGTATGATATTTTCGGCATTCGAACCCGAACCGGAAGCAAAAATCACTATTTTTTTCATCTGACCCTTTACATTTAAATAGAAGGAAAACCATCGTTTTCACACTGCAAAAAAAAGAATTATAAACGATAATAAATAAAAATTAAGAGACTTTATAAAATTATTTTTTTAATTTCGTAGTCACATTTTTTCAGTAAACCGTTGTTTTAAAATAAAGTTTTTTATTTTTGCCAACAATTTAAATTTAAAATCAAAGATTATGTCAGACATTGCATCAAGAGTAAAAGCGATTATCGTAGACAAATTAGGTGTTGACGAAAATGAAGTTGTAACTGAAGCTAGCTTCACAAACGACTTAGGAGCTGATTCATTAGACACTGTTGAGCTTATCATGGAGTTCGAAAAAGAATTTGATATTCAAATCCCAGACGATCAAGCTGAAAACATTGCTACTGTTGGTCAAGCTATTTCTTACATCGAAGAAGCTAAAAAATAATAACTTACATAAACCTCATGCATTCTCCGGGATGCATGGGTGTTATTATTTTTCCATCTGAAAAAAACTGATTGGAAGCAATCAAAAAAATACAATCCATAGTACCCATGTTTCCTTTACAGACAAGAAAAAGCAACATGGGTATTATTTGTTTAAATACATTGTAAAAAATATATTATGGCATTAAAACGAGTTGTAGTAACAGGTTTAGGCGCTCTTACACCCATTGGAAATTCCATCGAAGAATACTGGGATGGATTGATTAATGGAAGAAGCGGCGCTGCCCCAATAACATATTACGATACCGAAAAACACAAGACAAAATTCGCATGTGAAGTAAAAAACTTCAACATCGAAACGTATATGGATCGTAAAGAAGCTCGTAGATTGGATAAATTTGCGCAATATGCCATTGCAGCCAGCGACGAGGCCATTAAAGATGCCGGAATTACTGGTGAAAATGTAGACAAATATCGCGTTGGCGTTATTTGGGGAGCCGGAATCGGAGGATTGGAAACTTTCCAGGAAGAGGTTATGTACTATGCTAAAGGCGACGGGACTCCTAAATTTAATCCATTCTTCATACCAAAAATGATTGCCGATATTGCCCCTGCGCACATTTCCATGCGTAACGGCTTTATGGGGCCTAACTATACTACTGTATCAGCATGTGCATCTTCTGCTAATGCATTAATTGACGCCTTCAACTACATCCGTTTGGGAATGTGCGACGTTATCATTTCCGGAGGATCTGAAGCAGCTGTAACCATTGCAGGAATGGGCGGATTCAATTCCATGCATGCTTTATCAACCCGAAACGAAAGTCCGGAAACCGCATCAAGACCATTCGATGCTACCCGTGACGGATTCGTATTAGGTGAAGGAGCAGGTGCATTGGTATTGGAAGAATACGAACACGCTAAAGCCCGTGGCGCAAAAATCTATTGCGAAATCGGCGGTGGCGGTATGTCATCCGATGCTTACCATTTGACAGCTCCGCATCCTGAAGGAATCGGTGTAATTGCTGTAATGAACAACACATTACGTGATGCAGGAATGAAACCGGAAGATGTTGATCATATCAATACGCACGGAACCTCTACTCCGCTTGGTGACGTTGCTGAATTAAAAGCAATCAGTGCTGTTTTTGGAGACCACGCTAAAAACATCAATATCAACTCGACAAAATCAATGACAGGTCACTTGCTTGGAGCAGCCGGAGCTATCGAAGCCATCGCTTCTATCTTAGCGATGAAACATGGTATTGTTCCGCCAACAATCAACCACTCTGTTGTAGACGAAAACATTGATCCAAGTTTAAATTTAACGCTAAATAAACCGCAAAAAAGAGACGTAAAAGTTGCTATGAGTAACACTTTCGGCTTTGGTGGTCACAACGCATGCGTTTTATTTAAAAAAATTGAAGAGTAATCTTTTGCTATGAAGAGAATCATCAAGAAAATATTTTCAAATTCCCGCTCTCCAGAAGACGGGATTTTTTTTGATGCCATCCATAAAATACTAGGCTTTCAACCGCTCGATTTGAGCAATTACCGCAAAGCTTTTACCCATCGCTCGTTAAATAAAGTGGACGAAAAAGGAAATCCCTTAAATTACGAGCGATTGGAATTTCTTGGTGATGCAATGCTGGGTTCAGTCATTGCCGCACACCTTTTTAACGAAGTACCCACCGGAGATGAAGGCTACTTAACTAAGATGCGCTCAAAGATTGTCAGCCGCGACCACCTGAACGAACTGGGAAAAGACCTGAATCTTATCAAACATGTTGAAAGTAAGGTAGCCACTCAGCACTTTGGCGAAAACATTCACGGCAATCTTTTCGAAGCATTGATAGGTGCTATTTACCTTGACCGTGGCTTTGCTTATTGCGAAAAATTCATCCACAAAAAAGTGATCCTCCCTTATGTAGACATCGCTAAACTGGAAGGCAAAGTAATCAGCTATAAAAGTTTGGTAATCGAATGGTGCCAGAAAGAAAAAAAATCGTTCCACTATGATGTATACGAAGATAGCGGAAACGAAGGCGTAAAATATTTTGGGGTAAAGCTTAAAATTGACAATAAAATAGTTGCTAAAGCCCGAGCCACTTCCAAGAAAAAAGCAGAAGAAAAAGCATCGCAACGTGCTTACTTTGTTTTTCAGGAAAAAATGAAATCCAACGACTGATTGCTACTTCACTAAATTATCGTTAACAACGCTGTTTTGCTGTTATTTTCCGACTATAATGTACTATATTTACATTATCTTTAACAGTACCTATGGCCATTCACAAAATCCAGATTGACGATTTTATTTCGATTGACTATCAGCTCGTCGCGATACATTCTTCGCTGGAGGATTACCGTCTGGCTTATTTTATCAATCAGAAACTGGCGATATCTTTCGAAAAAAGCAAGAACGATATCGGCATACAAATCCCTGAAGGTAAAAGCCATTTCACCCGCTTCGTTTTTGATGACGAAAAACACGAGTTGTATTGGAATTTAATTCCCAACAAAACAACTGTCGTAACCCAACAAACCCAAGCCACTTCCCTATTCGAAGAAACAGGATTGGACATTACCACCAATATTTTTCTGCTTCCCGAACTCAAGAAAGTAGACTATATCTTAAAAATTGAAAATACCGACGATTTTTTTGATACCAACAATTTAATCGATGAATTGCTCACGATTAAACAAATTACAACGGCTTATAAAATCGAACAAAATACGCTGAAATCGAAAAATAATTTAATTTTCTAATACAATGCCAACAAGAAAAAAGACAAAAATTGTAGCAACCCTTGGCCCGGCCTGCAGTACTAAAGAGGTACTGAAAGAAATGATAGATGCCGGGGTAAATGTTTTTAGAATAAACTTCTCCCATGCTGATTATACCGATGTACAACAACGCATCGACATCATCAGAGAACTGAATAAAGAATACGGTTACACCACCTCCATTTTAGCTGATCTTCAAGGTCCTAAATTGCGTGTGGGTGTAATGAAAGAAGATGTTGTGGTAAGCAAAGGCGACACCATCACTTTCACCACCGCTGAAGATATCCCGGGAACTGCCGAGAGAGTCTACATGAACTACAAAGAATTTCCTAAGGATGTAAATCCGGGGGAACGCATATTGCTGGATGACGGAAAACTTATCTTCGAAGTTCGCAAAACCGACAAAAACACAGAAGTGGAAGCAGTCGTAATTCAGGGCGGTCCGTTAAAATCAAAAAAGGGAGTTAACCTTCCAAATACAAAAGTTTCCTTACCGGCCTTAACCGAAAAAGACATCCGCGATGCGCTTTTTGCCATTAAAAGTGAAGTCGACTGGATCGCGCTTTCCTTTGTGCGAACTCAGGAAGATTTAAAGGATTTACGAGATTTAATTTCGGCCAACTCCACTCATAAAATTCCTGTTATCGCTAAAATCGAAAAACCAGAAGCGGTTGAAAACATTGACAAAATCGTGGCTTATTGCGACGGATTAATGGTAGCACGTGGCGACTTAGGAGTTGAAATCCCTGCTCAGGAAGTACCTTTGATTCAGAAGAAACTGGTTTATCGTGCAAAAACAGCACGCATTCCGGTAATTATCGCCACACAAATGATGGAAACGATGATTACCAGCCTGACTCCAACACGCGCAGAAGTTAATGACGTAGCCAACTCGGTTATGGACGGTGCTGATGCTGTAATGTTGTCGGGAGAAACGTCTGTTGGTAATTATCCAGTACAGGTAATTGAAAAAATGACACAAATCATTGAAGCTGTCGAAGATTCTCCACTGATTCAGGTACCCCAAAACCAGCCACAGATAAAAACAAACCGTTATATCACCAAAAACATCTGTTACCACGGCGCACTTTTAGCCAACGACATTAATGCCAAAGCCATCACAACACTTACGAACAGCGGTTATACAGCTTTTCAGGTTTCGGCGTGGCGACCTCATGCTCACATTTTGGTATTTACATCAAACAAACGAATCCTTACACAATTAAACCTGCTTTGGGGCGTTAAATCTTTCTTATACGATAAGTTTGTAAGCACCGATGATACCATTGACGATATCAACGCCATTTGCATGGAAAAAGGATTTGTTGAAAAGGGAGATATGCTGGTAAACCTTGCAGCCATGCCGGTTAATGCAAAAGGAATGGTGAACACGCTTCGTATTTCTGAAATTGAATAAAAAAAGTATATTTGAATAACTAAAAAGAAAACTATGAATTCAAACAATCCGTTTTTTAAGAACAAATCGTTCACCAATACAACACGTTATTCTGCAGACAATATTAACGAACCTCAAACCATTGTAGTTGATTATAATGACACCATGACGGTTCAGGGTACCATCAACAAAAGTTTTGTGATGTTGCTTTTACTAATTGCGGGCGCTGCAATCACCTGGACAATGACTTTCAGTGGCTACAACCCTATCGTTTTGACTATCGGCGGTGCTATTATCGGTTTCATATTAGTACTTATTGCATCTTTCAAACCGCAACACTCCGGCTATCTGGCACCGGGTTATGCCATTTTTGAAGGACTTTTCATTGGAGGAATTTCAGCTATATTCGAAACAATGTATCCGGGATTGGTTATTCAGGCAGTGGGAGCCACTTTTGTAACCTTTATTGTTTGTTTCGGACTATATAAATACAATGTTGTTCAGGTTACCGACCGTTTTCGTTCCGTTGTAGTGGGAGCAACTTTAGCCATTGCCAGTTTTTACATTCTTTCATGGTTATTTTCCTTATTCATTGACTTCCAGCCGATACACCACGGCAATTCCCTGATGAGCATCGGAATCAGTGCTTTCGTAGTTGTTGTGGCTGCTTTAAACTTATTCCTTGACTTTGATCAGATTGAAAAAGGAGCACAAAGAAGCCTTCCGAAATACATGGAATGGTTTGGCGCCATGGGATTGATGATTACCTTAGTTTGGTTATATGTAGAGTTTTTACGTTTACTTTCCAAGATTTCCAGCAGAGACTAATTTGCAAAAAAATATACCGAAAACCGATTTCAAATTGAAGTCGGTTTTTTTATGATTAAAAATCGAACTTAAGCTGTACTACAACAGATTTCTTCATTTCAGTGTTCAGGTTATGCAGTGAAATGCCGAGCAAGCGAACGGAATCTTTCATTTTTTCTTGGTACAGCAATTCTTTGGCCACTTCAAAAATAAGGCTCTTATCCGATATAAAATACGGCAGGGTTTTGCTACGAGTCTGCAAAGTAAAGTCAGAATACTTGATCTTGAGTGTAACCGTTTTTCCAGCTATTTTACTTTTACGGAGACGGCGCTCCAGTTCATTGGCGATATTCTCCAAACGTTCTTCCATGAAGATTTCAGAGGACAGGTTCACGTTAAAAGTCCGTTCAGCCCCGACCGACTTTAAAGTACGATTCGGTTTAACCTTGCTGTAACTTATCCCCCTTGCCAAATTATAAAAGGATCTTCCACTGTTACCAAAATGCTGTTCCAAGTATTCTATTGATTTGCTTTTTAAGTCAGCCCCCGTAAATATTCCCAGTTGATACATCCGTTCGGCGGTTACTTTCCCCACCCCGTAAAATTTCTTCACATCCAGTCCCTCCATAAAATTTTCCACTTCATCAGGATTTACCGTTTTCTGTCCGTTGGGCTTGTTGAAATCCGAAGCAATCTTAGCCACAAATTTATTAACCGAAATTCCAGCAGAAGCAGTCAGTCCAATTTCTTCAAAAATACGTTTGCGGATTTCTTGTGCAATTAACGTGGCACTGGGATTTCCCTTTTTGTTTTCGGTAACGTCCAGATATGCTTCGTCCAGCGAAAGCGGCTCCACCAGATCGGTATAGTCATGAAATATTTTTCGGATTTTATTTGAAATTTCCTTGTACCGATCGAAGCGTGGACGCACAAAAATCAGCTCCGGACATAATTTTCGGGCCATATAACCGCTCATTGCACTGCGAACCCCAAACTTCCGTGCCTCGTAACTAGCAGCTGAAACCACTCCTCTGGCCTCGCTTCCGCCTACTGCAATGGGCTTTCCTTTGAGCAAAGGATTATCCATCTGCTCTACGGAAGCATAAAAAGCATCCATGTCGACATGGATAATTTTTCTTTGCAGCATCTCTGGTTCCATACCGTAAATTTATGTATATTCAAGGAACATTTTTAAGCCGATGAAAAAAACAGCCATACTTTTGGGAGCCTCAGGATTGACAGGCAGTTTGCTTTTAGATTTATTGCTTTCCGATTCGGATTTTGATAAAATAAAATTGTTTTCAAGAAAAGAATCGGGACATTTGAATCCGAAAATTGAAGAACATATTGTCGATGTCCTCCATTTGGAAAACCATGCAGCCAATTTTACAGGTGACGTGGTTTTTTGCTGTATCGGAACCACCAAAGCCAAAACGCCGGATGAAAACGAATACAAATCCATCGACTTCGGAATCCCGGTAACTGCGGCACAATTAGCAAAACAGAACAATATTCCGGCATTCATCGTCATTTCCGCCTTGGGAGCAAACCCAAAAAGTCCTGTCTTTTACAATCGAATCAAAGGAGAAATGGAACGTCAGGTTCTCGATTTGGGAATCCCAAAAACTCACATTCTGGAACCTTCTCTAATCGACGGTGACCGAAATGAAGCACGGGTTGGCGAAACCATGGGGATCTACCTTATGAAAGTCATCAATCCGTTATTAATCGGGAAACTAAAAAAATTCCGAAGCATCCCTCCGGAAAATATCGCCAAAACTATGTGGCATCTGTCTAAAAACGATTATCCAAAAAACATTGTTTCGTCGGATGTCATTTATAATTTGGGACAATTGCAATGATTTTCCTTATCTTGGACACTTATTCCAACATAATTTAACCCATTCAAATGCAGGAAACAGAACGAAAATTTCTGGTAGTTTCAGATGGTTTTAAAGCAGCGGCTTTTACCAAAAACCGAATTGTACAAGGCTACTTAAACTCACACCCCGAGCGTACGGTACGTGTACGAATTAAAGGCGACAAAGGATATTTAACCATTAAAGGGAAGGGAAACGAATCCGGAACCACCCGTCTGGAATGGGAAAAGGAAATTCCACTGGCGGAAGCCGAACTATTGTTACCGCTCTGCGAACAAGGGACTATCGATAAAATCCGACATGAAATAGCAGTTGGAAATCATATCTATGAGGTCGATGTTTTTTCGGGCGAGAACCAAGGTTTGGTCATTGCGGAAATCGAACTTTCTTCGGAATCGGAATCATTCGAAAAACCAAATTGGCTGGGAAAAGAAGTTACCGGAGACCAACGCTATTACAATGCCTATCTAAGCAATCACCCATTTAAAAAGTGGTAAAACTTATTTTACCACATCGATGTTGACATCAATAAATCCGCGTCCTTTAGCATGGGAAATTTCCATAAAGGCTTTTTTTGACAGGTCGATTTCACGACCTCTTGTAAACGGGCCTCTATCGATAACCGTTACCACAACTGATTTATTATTAACCGGATTTGTTATCCTAAGCGCTGTCCCAAAAGGTAATTTCTTATGCGCAGCAGTATACTTTGTATTATCGAAACGTTTCCCGCTTGCCGTTTTCCTACCGTTAAATCTGTCGTGGTAGTACGAAGCGTGGACACTTTTTTTGTAAGGTTTGTATTTAAAACGGATTTGCGTAGAATCTATTTTTAAAGTATCCTGAAGCACTCTTTTTGTATTATCGTTCAGCCTCATTTTCTCGCTGGCGAAACTACTGACGAAAAAAACAAAAACAAAAAGCAGTAAAATTGGGGCAATAATTTTTTTCATGTTTTCAATTTTTAAATTACAGAACTAACAAGAAATATGCCATAGAAAGAAAAAGCCCTTTAAGGGCTTTTATAGTTTTAGAACCAAAGGTTCCAAGGAATTCTGCTAAGTATGAAAAGCAATCCGGCAAGGTATAAGAATGCAATTTTCTTAAATTTACCGTTACTGCTGTCTTCTCTTTTATGTTTTGACCAACCAACGGTAATCAATGCAATTGCGAGTATATTAATTAACGGATGTTCTAATGAAGTTAAACGTAAAGCAGCGTTACTCATATCTCCTAAAGCTGACATCCCCAAAGGAGAAAGAAAATAAACTACTAATCCCAAAAGCAATTGAATATGACAGAAGATTAAGGCGAACAAAGAAATTTTTCTGTCTTTCTCTTCAAATCCTCTTTTGGAAGAGATACCCATAAAGGCATTAATCACGGCAACTATCAATATTCCCAGAGCTAAATAAGCCACACCCGAATGCGCTTTCTGAATAATTTCGTACATATATTCGTTTTATTAGTTAAACAAATATATTGAAATAAAAACAAAAACCCGCTACTTTTTTAAAGCAACGGGTTTTTATTTAATGCTAAGGATATACTACAACTTCACTATTTTAAAGTTAACAATCTGATTGTCAATACTTATCTTGAAGAAATAAGTCCCCGATGCATAGCTGGAAATATCCACCTGCGTAGTAAGGTTATTTGCCTCTCCGGAGTACAATAATCGTCCTTCAATATTATATACCATTACATTTGAGATTATATCTTTAGAATTAATCGTTACTAAACCGTTAGTCGGATTTGGATAATACGAATAATCTAAATAGCTATTCTCATCAAGCCCAAGATTTGCAAGACATGATGTTGTTGCTACCCATCCCTGACTTGTTTGACCGCTATCGGAGAAAAACCTGATCGTTAAAGCCCCATCAGGTGATGTAGATTCGAAAGGTCCCGGAATCGTTGTACCTGTATAACCATTTGCTTCAAAAGACGGCGATGATGTACTGGATCCATTATAAACATACAGATAGTCATAATCACGCTCTAAAGAGAAACTTGAAAAACTTAGCTTGATCTTATTGCCGGTTAGATTAGGAACAATTGTTCTTACAAAATTTTGATTATCCTTATAATTTCCTGTCGACCCTCCGGTATCCGTTAAGGTTATCCCATTACAATAATCTGCAGATGTAAGAAAAACAAACTCACGTGTTGAAGGTGTCAAACTTCCGCAATTTGGCTTTACTCGAAATTTGTAATAGGTATTAGGCGATAACCCATTGACGGTAAACATAGGTGATGTCACCGAAGTCCATGAAGCTGAACTACTCGAAAACGGCATTACTGCCACCTGCCAGGCATCTTCATTGGTCATATCGGTCCAGGAAACAACCGCAGAAGTAGAAGCTGCATTGTACAGTGCATCGACAGCACTAACTCCATTTACACATACAGAAATGCAATCGGTACTTAAGCACGCTCTGGAATCAACAAAATCTAAAATTGCACTACTTGGCTGCGGGCCAAATCCGTTAGCGAAACTGATTCCAACACCTCCTACAAGATGACAATAGCTCATGATTGAACCCTTTTCCGAACTACTCGGGATAGTCGGCGGCGTAGTCATACAAGAATAGCCCTCAGCACTAGATCCCATCGCATAAGGCGCGCAGTTGTCAATAGCTGTATTGTTGCCATTCCACGCACAGGCATGTGTATGGCGTGAACCAATATTATGACCAAATTCATGTGTAACCACCATAACAGTCCATGAGTAGGTCGGCACACTGGAATAACTTAAAAAAACATCTGAATAAACATAATTGTTTGCTGTACACAAACCTCCAATTCCCATGGACACACCGCCTAAACCACCCGGATCAATTCCAACCAACTGACCAACATCACCATCAAAAACCGGACGAACTTCTTTAAACTTGTATAAGTAATCGGTGGAGTTTGGCCCTATTCCTTCATAAGGATCTTTTGATGTCCATATGTAAATCGATTTTAGTGCCAATGTAATTCCTTCATTGACATAAAGTGTTTGCATGTTATTAAAAACAGAAGTCATCCAATTGGTAGTGGTAGTGGTATTACTACCGTTTGAAACAAATAAATTATTATCTATTTCAAAATAGGTGGCTACACATTTGGTACTGGAAGGCGATTTTGCATCTTCTGACTTGTGATCCTTATACTCAGTAACCTCATCCGAAGTATGACAATCGTTCGGACTCGCCACCTTCATTTTCTGATCTTCGTAAATAACATAGTCACTGGTATTCCCAGGCACATCTATCCTTCCAACAACTAAATTGCTCAATGATGAATTTGAAACAACACCATTAAATTCTCCGTTGAAAAAATTAAAAGACACTAGCGAACTAGGATCATTTTTAACAATCCCTCTATAATAAACGCCTTTGTTGTATGAAATGTATTTTTGCTTGTCAGTATCGACATGAAAACCTTCTGAAAACAAATCAACTTTGTAAAGTTGCAAGTCAAGCATATTCCCATGATAAGGAATTTGCAGTTCGATGGTTTGATAGCCCTTAGCCACCACATCATTAACTATTGCTGTTTTGATTGTTGCCAACTGGGCTTCTGCCACCGTTTTTTCAATCTGGGCATTCGGAGCACTCTCAACAGGTATTAAAGGAAAAACGGGAACGAATTTTGTCTTAGACAAATTCAGTTCCCGTATTTTAGAAGCTACTTTATTTTGCGAAAACGCAAAAAAACAGCACAATAATGCTAAAATAGTAGTTAATTTTTTCATTTTTAATAGATAGTTTTGGTTTTAGTTGCGCCAAAAATAACCAAAAAAAACAAAAATCCTAACAGATATTCAATTGGTTAGACTTTTTTCAAATCTTTAATAACTTTGAATGCACTATCAATGTGCTCTTCGCTTACTACAATGGTAATTTCAAAATTTGTAGAAATTACTTCGTTAATGTTGATTCCGTCCCAAGCCAAACGTTGGAAAACGAAGTAGAAAAGACCCGGAGTCCCTACATTGTCTTTAGGTAATTTCACCGTAATCGATGCTAATTTATCCGTTTTTACCAACCATTTCTCATCCTCAAAATGCTTTTCAAGTACATCACTGATGGATTCACTAACGATGATATTGGTTTCATTAACTCCACGTGACGACGTATAAAAAACATCTTTAAGCGAACTGATTTCAGATAAAAAATCAGCCTGTCTGTTTAAAACCCTTTGATTAATCGGGAAGTTGTAGTTAACCAACGAGGAACGTACAGTGATTTCACCCATTCCTTTTAGGGTTTTCTCAATTTTATGGTTGATTCGGAAATCAAGCTCCTCAGACAAACGCTTCAAAGCCATTACAATAGCACCCTGCTTCACTTCCTTATCCATTTCATTCTCTAAATCGTGTTGAATAATTCTGGCCAATGACGTCAGATTCACTATTCCAAGTGTTAATCCGTTAAGTAAAAACGGCTTTGACTTAATATAATTCTCAACAACAGAAGAAATCGTTTTCATAAATAACTATTTTTAAAACAAATTTTAGGCAAATCTACAAAAAAAAACAAACTGTTACAATTATAACACGTCAAAAATAATAAAAAGCATCTTTTAGATGCAAAATTTCACAATGTGCCGCTTTATTTGTTACAGAAATTATATCGAAACGCACTGTAAAATCAAGGTTTTTGCTGATGACATATTCATCGACAGCTTTTACTAATAATTTTATTTTTTTTAAATTTACAAAGTCGTGAGGGTCGCCATAATCTAAATTTGTACGTGTTTTCACCTCAACAACAGCTAAAATATCATTTTTTTTGGCGATGATATCCACTTCGGCCTTTTGAAAAAACCAATTCCTTTCAAGAATCTCGTAACCTTCTTTTTTTAAAAATTCGGCTGCAAGGTCTTCCCCAAGCTTTCCTATATCATTATGGTTTGCCATTATTTTTTGAATTCCAAAATGATTTCCTCCGAATTCACTTCAAATTCCACTTCTTTTCCAAGAATCAATGTACGATTGTCTTTTTGATGTCCTGCAGGGAAATAAAAACAAACCGGGAAGTTATATTTTTTAGCTATTTCCATAATAATTCCTACTTCATTCTGTCCGAACGGAATTTCGTTATCATGCATATCCGTCATACTTCCAATGATTAATCCTTTCAGGTTTTCGAAATACCCGTTGCGTTTCAGGTTCTGCATCATACGGTCGATATGGTATAAATACTCATCCAAGTCTTCAATAAAAAGAATCTTCCCGTCGGTATCCAAAGATGACTTCGATCCTAACAAACTATATAATATTGAAAGATTGCCACCAACGAGTTGACCTTTGGCCTTACCTTTAATTTCATAACCTTTGGCAGGAACCACATATTTCAGGTTTTCTCCAAAAAGTGCCTTGCGAAGCGTTTCCTTAACCTCTTCCGGCGCCTTCGGAACAGTAAACGGCATGATGGAATGCAAAGTAGCAATTCCCATAGTATTCAGATGACTGTGCAATACGGTAACATCGCTAAAACCCATAATCCACTTAGGATGTTTTTTGAATTTGGAAAAATCAAGTGTATCGATAATACGTACCGTACCATAACCGCCACGGGCGCACCAAATCGCCTTGATATTATCATCGTCCAGCATTGCCTGTAGATCGGCAGTGCGTTCAGCATCGGTACCGCCTAACTGGCAACTGTCCAATCCTATGGTTTTGCCCAGTTTCACTTCCAATCCCCAGGATTTCAGTAAATCAATGGCCGGTTGCGCTTCTTCAGGAAAAAATTTTCTTGCGGTACATACTAAGGCAACAGTATCGCCTTTTTTAAGATACGGTGGAATTTTCATGCGTTTTTGAGAATAGGATACTGCACAAAATGATAGTGCAGTCAGTATTAAAATTGATTTCAAAAATAAGGATTCAGAAAATAGTTTGACTGTATTCATATCATAATTTTGAAATCATTCCTAACAAATTTAGAGAATAATCTCAAGAAAAAGTTATAAAAATCTATTTTCAATATGAAAATCAGACAGAAAATTTCTCTGAAATTCGCGAATTCATGCACAATAGATTATTTTTGCATTCAAATTGACAAATTTCCTATGATACAAGATCCGAAAAGATTTACGATAACTGCCGCTTTACCTTATACTAACGGCCCAATCCACATTGGACACCTTGCCGGTGTTTATGTGCCTTCCGATATTTATGCCCGTTTCCTTCGTATGCAGGGAAAAGATGTGGCCTTCATCTGCGGAAGCGACGAACACGGTGTGGCAATTTCAATGAAAGCCAAAAAAGAAGGAATTACGCCACAGCAGGTAATCGATAAATACGACGGAATCATTCGTAAATCGTTTGAAGATTTCGGAATTTCTTTCGACAATTATTCCCGTACTTCCGCTAAGATCCATCATGAAACGGCTTCTGCATTTTTCAGGAAATTGTACGACGAAGGGAAATTCATCGAAGAAACCACCGATCAATTGTACGACGAAAAAGCCGATCAGTTTTTAGCGGATCGTTTCGTAACCGGAACTTGTCCGAAATGCGGCAATGAAGAAGCATATGGAGACCAGTGCGAAAAATGTGGTTCGTCCTTAAATGCCACTGACCTAATCAACCCGAAATCAACTATTACAGGAACAAAACCGGTTTTAAAATCGACAAAACACTGGTTCTTGCCTTTAGATCAATACGATGCGTTCTTGAGAGAATGGATCTTGGAAGGCCATAAAAACGACTGGAAACCGAATGTTTTTGGTCAGGTAAAATCATGGTTGGAAGATGGCTTACGTCCGCGTGCTGTAACCCGTGATTTGGATTGGGGTATCGACGTTCCGGTGGAAGGTGCTGAAGGGAAAAAACTGTACGTTTGGTTTGATGCGCCAATCGGATACATCTCCTCTACCAAAGAATGGGCAGCCCGAGAAGGAAAAGATTGGGAACCATACTGGAAATCACAGGACACGAAATTGGTGCACTTTATCGGAAAAGACAATATCGTTTTCCATTGCGTGATTTTCCCTGCTATGTTAAAAGCAGAAGGAAGTTATATATTACCGGATAACGTACCGGCCAACGAATTCCTGAACCTGGAAGGCAACAAATTGTCGACTTCCAAAAACTGGGCGGTTTGGTTGCACGAATATTTATTGGATTTCCCTGAAAAACAGGACGTATTGCGTTACGCCTTAACGGCCAATGCTCCGGAAACGAAAGACAACGACTTTACCTGGAAAGATTTTCAGGCCAGAAACAACAACGAATTGGTAGCCATCTTCGGAAACTTCATCAACCGTGTGGTGGTATTGACCAACAAATATTACAGCGGTGTTATCCCGCAACCGAATGCGCTGACGGAAATAGACGAAGCAACATTAACGGAACTGAAAGCTTATCCGGCAGTAATTGCTTCTTCTGTGGAAAGATACCGTTTCAGAGAAGCGTTGAGCGAATTGATGAACGTGGCGCGTTTGGGTAATAAATATTTAGCCGATGAAGAGCCATGGAAAATCATCAAGGAAAACCCTGAGCGTGTACAGACACAAATGTATGTAGCATTGCAGATTGCGGCTGCTTTAAGTGTGTTAGCAGAACCGTTCTTACCGTTTACGGCAAACAAATTAAAGAACATCTTAAAACAGAATAATACTTTCGGCTGGAACAATATTTCCAACACATCCGATTTACTTCCTTCAGGACATCAGATTGGAGAAGCAGAATTGTTATTCGCTAAAATAGAAGACGAAGAAATTCAAAAACAAATCGACAAATTGGAAGCAACTAAAGTAGCCAACAAAGCAGAAAACGCTAAAGCAGAACCGCAAAAAGACATCATCACGTTTGAAGATTTTGCCAAAGTAGATTTACGTATCGGAACCATTATCGAAGCTGAAAAAATGCCGAAAGCCAACAAGTTACTGGTTTTAAAAGTAGATACTGGAATCGACGTGCGCACGATTGTTTCCGGAATTGCAGAACATTTCTCTCCTGAAGAAGTAATCGGGAAACGCGTTACCGTTTTGGTAAACTTAGCACCAAGAGCCCTACGTGGTGTGGAAAGCGAAGGCATGTTATTACTGAGCAACACAGCAGAAGGCAAACTTGTTTTTGTGAATCCGGATGCGGAAGGTGTGATTAACGGAGCGATGATAAGCTAAACTAAAAATAATGCAACCCTTTCAAAATAAATATTGAAAGGGTTTTTTAATATCAATAAACATGGATGTAAAAGTAATCGCCTTCGACGCCGACGACACGTTATTCATCAACGAACCCTATTTCGAGGAAACCGAAAGAAAATTTTGTGGCATGATGAGCGATTATCATTCCTATCAGACGCTGTCGCAGGAACTGCTAAGAACTCAGGTCGATAATTTGCCTTTGTACGGTTATGGAATTAAAGGCTATGTCCTTTCCATGATTGAAACGGCCATAAAAGTTTCCGATGGAACAATTGGTTCGAAAGGGATTCAGAAAATTACCGAACTGGGCAAAGAACTGATTCAAAAACCGATTGAACTGTTAGAAGGTGTAGAAGAAACACTCGAAGCGCTTCACGGAAAATACAAATTGGTTGTGGCGACCAAAGGCGACCTTAAAGACCAACAACGCAAACTGCACGATTCCGGTTTAGGATCCTACTTCCACCATATTGAAGTTATGGCCGACAAACAGGAACTTAATTATGAGAAATTATTACAGCGTTTGGAAATTCAGCCGGAAGAGTTTTTTATGATAGGCAACTCCTTGAAATCAGATGTGCTTCCTGTTTTGAACATTGGCGGTTTTGCTGTTCATGTACCTTTTCACACTACCTGGGCGCATGAGAAAATAGACCACGAAATTGTGCATCCGAAATTTAAAGCGGTTTCAAAAATTACAGATGTTCTTCCCCTGCTTTTAAAGTAATCTGAGGAATGTTTCCGATTGCCTATCACCCACTTTACAAACATCCGTTGCCGGAAGGACATCGCTTTCCAATGATTAAATATGAGTTGTTGCCACAACAACTTTTACACGAAGGAACCGTTCATGACAAAGCCTTTTTCGAACCGGGATTACCTGAAATGGAACATATTCTTGCCGTTCATGATAAAGAATACGTTACGGATTTGATTAACCTGACATTAGACCCACGGGCCGTTCGAAAAATAGGGTTCCCGCTTTCAGCGGAATTGGTGGAAAGAGAATTGCGACTGTCCCAAGGAACCATACTAGGAGCCGAAAAAGCATTGCAAACCGGCATTGCCTTCAACATAGCCGGAGGGACACATCATGCCTATTCCAACCGTGGCGAAGCTTTTTGTTTACTGAACGACCAAGCCATCGGTGCACAATATCTGTTAGGCAATAAATTAGCCAAAAAGATTTTGATTGTCGATTTGGATGTGCATCAGGGCAATGGAACGGCAGAAATTTTCCACAACAACGACAAGGTGTTTACGTTTTCGATGCACGGCAAGTCGAATTACCCGTTTAAAAAAGAAACCTCCGATTTAGACATCGCGCTCCATGATCATACTGATGATGAAAAATTTCTTGAGATACTGCAAAATACTTTGCCTTACCTCATCGAAAAACAAAAACCGGATTTTATTTTTTACCTGAGCGGCGTGGACATTTTGGCTTCAGATAAATTGGGAAAACTGGGCTGCAGTCTGAACGGATGTAAAAAAAGAGATGAAATAGTTTTTTCCCTTTGTAGTAAATATCAAATCCCTGTACAGGTGAGTATGGGAGGCGGTTACTCTCTGGACATCAAGACTATTATCGAGGCACATGCCAATACATATCGCATAGCGGCTTCCATCTATTAAAAACAAACAAACCACCAGCAACTGCTGATGGTCTGTTTCACTTAAACTACATTCAAAACCTCCATAAAATCATTCGCACATTTTTCAATTTTTTTTGGTCCAAAACCAATATGTTCTTAGAAGCTTCCTTATCTTATTGGACGCTAAAAGCAATATTTACCAATTCCGAATTATGACTCGGCATGTTTAATTCTTCTGCTTTTTCCGCTCTCCATTGTTTTAAACATTCCAACACATAAAGCTCCCGGAGTCAGGTCTGATTCTTCTACAGCCCTTGAGGTTTCTTTCACCTTCGAATTATCTTCATAATGGAGTAAAACAGACCAATACGGCTGCTTAGTCGATTCCACAAAATGGGTTGCTGATTTAACAAACTTGACCTGTTGTAGAAAATCGTCCAAAATCCACTGATCGTCCAAAAAAAGAGACGGGGCAACACGGATGGTAAATAACCGAACGAACATTTCTTACTTAATTCCCAAAAGCAATACTTCGCTGGCAACGATTTCCGTTATGTATTTTTTATTACCTTCTTTATCGTCATAACTACGATGCGTCAGTTTGCCCTCAATACCGATTTCCTTTCCTTTAACCACGAATTTTTCGATGATTTCAGCGGTTTTACCCCAGGCTGTAACACGATGCCATTCCGTTTGTTCAACCTTATCTCCTTTTTCATTATAATAAAAATCATGAGTCGCAATAGTAATGTTAGCTACTTTACGATCTCCATTGATGGTCTTCACTTCCGGCTCCTGGCCTACTTTTCCGATTAATTGTACTCTGTTTTTCATGGCTTATAAAATTTAAATGTTTCTGTTAAAAAAAATCTCTTCGAGATTATGATTGTGTGATTCGACATGGCAAAATTGCAAAATTGTACGAAAATTAATCGTTTGTAAGTCGTTTACTTTCGTTTGTAAGTATTTGTTGTCGTTTGTTATCAGGAATTTTCTTATATTTGATTACTATTTTTCATTCATCTGAAAAAAAGTATAAACAGTTGCAATCCTTACCCCGCCTTAACTTTTATACAAAAACAAACCAATAATCTTAAGCTTAGACAATTGCAGACAATTCAAATCATAAGCGCCATGAACAAACCTAGCGACATCGAAAAACTCAAATTCCCAATAGGCCGTTTTGCCTGTCCCGAGGAAATCACACAGGAACATCTTGAAACCTGGAAAAAAACCATTAGCGAATTTCCACAGGAATTAAAAAAAACTGTCGAAAATCTTTCCGCCACCGAAAAAAACTGGAAATACCGCCCGGAAGGCTGGACTATTAAACAGGTCATCCATCATTTGGCCGATAGCCACATGAACGCTATCATTCGACTGAAACAGACACTCACGGAGGACGCACCGGTAATTCGCCCTTATGAGGAAGCACTTTGGGCTGAACTGACAGACGGTTTACAGGACGATATTCAATCTTCCCTAAAAATTATTGAAGGCGTTCACGAACGTTGGTCGCAACTAATGGAAAATCTAATGGAAAACGATTGGAACCGTATATACTATCATCCGCAACATCAACGCCTCTTTTCTGTCAAAGAAGGATTAGGCATTTACCATTGGCACTGTAGGCATCATTTAGCACATATCAATCAGGCTTTTTCTTATAAAGGAGAATTTAATTTTTAACAAATGAAGAAGTGTTTAGAATGTGGCGATTCCTTCTCTGGCAGGGAGGATAAAAAATTTTGCGGAGACGGATGCAGGAATTCCTACAACAATAAAATAAATAAGGATAATACTAATTTGATGCGTAATATTAACAATAAGTTACGAAAAAATTACCGTATTTTGTCTGAACTGAACCCCACTGAAAAATCAGAAACTACTCGATCGAAATTGATAGACAAAAATTTTGATTTTTCCTTTTTCACATCTGTGTACCAAACAAAAAACGGCTACACTTATTACTTTTTGTATGACCAAGGATACAGAGCGATAGAAAATGACGGGTTTCTTTTAGTGAAGAAAGACAATAAATGGTGTGATTATGATACGATTTTATCCCGATGAAGTATTCAAAGAAATTCCTGAAGAAGTATTCAAACATCCTGATGTAGAAAAGAAATTTGAATTCCAGTATGCGCTTTCCAATTACGGTCGTTTAATGAGTTTTACCGACAACATGAAACACGGAAAATTATTGAAAGGCACTTTAACGGATGGCTATCGCACACTGCGTTTATACTATCCGAACAAGGGCAAGAGAATACAAAAAGCCGTATTGCTATACAAACTGGTTGCCGAACTTTTCATTCCAAAAACTTCTGAAGACCAATTGTATGTGATTCATATCGATCGTAAGAAAGACAACGACCACGTTAAAAACCTGAAATGGGTCAACTACGAAGGGAAAATGGAACACTATAGGAGCAGTCCCAAAGTGATTGCCGCTAAAAAGAAATTAATCGAGCACAATATCAAAGCCAACGGATCGAAATTAACGGAAACAACTGTAATTCGATTAAAAAAAATACTGCTGGACCCCAATCGAAAAACCCGAATGAAAATCCTGGCCAAACAGTTTGGCGTGAGCGAAATGCAGCTATACAGAATCAAGTCGGGAGAAAACTGGGGACACATTAAGGTCAATATTAAACCGAAGAATGATAACCAATAAACCGAAAATAGCTATATTGGGTTGCGGATGGTTAGGTTTCCCTCTAGCCGAAAAATTAGTTTCAGAAGGATTCCGCGTAAACGGATCGACCACTTCAGAGAAAAAAATCACCTTATTAAAAGAAAACGGAATAATCCCGTTTCAGATACTTTTAACCGAAAACGAAACACAAGGCACTGTTGACGCTTTTTTGGAAGATTCTGAAATCCTGATTATCGATATACCGCCAGGTTTGCGTAACGCAACTACTGAAGGCTCAGTCAAAGTTTTTGTTTCCAAAATCGAAAAACTGCTACCCTATATTGAAAAATCGTCGGTACAGAAAGTGATTTTCATTAGTTCCACATCGGTTTATCCGGATACTAATGCGGACATAACAGAAGAAATCATCCCTGCTCCCGACACCGAAAGCGGGAAACAACTGCTTGCTGTTGAAAAAATATTGCAACAGAATCCCAATTTTAAAACGACCATAATCCGTTTCGGCGGACTCATCGGCCCAGACAGACATCCGATAAAAATGCTGGCCGGAAAAGAAAACTTAAGTAATCCGGAAGCGCTGATCAATCTGATTCATCAGGAAGACTGCATTGGCATCATCACAAAAATAATCGAAGAAGAAGTGTGGGATGAAACCTTTAACGCCGTGACGCCTTTCCATCCGACGCGGCAAGAGTATTACAGTAAAAAAGCCGAGGAAATGAATCTGTTAATTCCTACATTTGCAAACGACAAACCTTCCGTTGGAAAATACATCTCAAGTGAGAAAACAGAGAGGCTTTTAAAGTATTCATTCCGGAAAAACAACCTGTAACGTGCTCAAAATCTTTAACCTGCATCTGACCGCCAAAAACAAACTGCAATCAATCGGATTACCAATGGCCGCTTTGATTTGGGTAAGTTTCTTTTGGGGAACCACATGGTTGGCTTCAAAGGAAGGTGTTAAGCACATGCCGGCATTACAATTGGCAGCGATTCGTCAGTTTTTAGGTGCGAGCATTTACATCTGCTATTTTCTCATAAAAAAAACACCCTGGCCACAAGGAAAGCAGTGGAAAACTATCGTTATCCTAAGTATCTTAAACTTTATGCTCAGTAACGGTTTAAGTACATGGGGCGTAAAATACATTTCCAGCGGACTGGGCGCCATCATCGGAGCCATGTTTCCGTTATGGATTGTGATAATTAGCCTTTTCAGAGGAGAGCGATTATCGAGATGGGCCATCCTCGGCATGATCATCAGTTTTGGCGGCGTATGCCTGATTTTTTATGATTACCTGGCCGATTTCCTGAAACCGGATTTTCAGTTTGGGATTTTCCTGTCGGTTTTAGCTACGTTTACCTGGGCTTTCGGAAGTTTGTACACCAAAAAGAAAGCCGCAAGCTTTAACCCCTATTTCAGTTTGGGATTACAAATGTTAATCTCCAGTATTTTACTTTTCGCTTATACCGGCGCTACGGGGACATCAGTAAGTTTAACCGAAATTCCGTCCGCTTCCTGGTGGTCCATCGGTTATCTGGTCGTATTCGGTTCTGTTTTCACGTTCATCGCTTTTATTTATGCGCTACAACATTTGCCCGCCGAGATAAGCAGTGTGTATGCATACATCAACCCGATTGTAGCGGTATTACTAGGTTCTCTCATTTTTAACGAACCACTGACGATAATGATTGGCATTGGCGGAAGCGTGACCCTTTTAGGGCTGTTTCTAGTGAACCGTTCGATGCGAAGAGGGTAATGATAAAATTCTAACTTACATTTAGAATTACAGCTGCAAAAAACGAACGATTAACGGGATTTTTTTGATATTGACGATGTTTTAGTATTTCCTGTAAATTTATTCATTACATTTTTAGGACTAAAAACAAATCCATCCGTAAATCATGAAAAAAACAAGAATCAGTTTGTTTGCGTTACTCTTCGTATTTTGTGTGCAGGCACAGGAAAAAAAGAATTTGATTTTGCCCAACGAAAATTTAATTACCGAAAACATTGCTGATATTCCAAAAGAGTTAGCAGTTCAGGTAAAAAAATATTCGGAGGCAAGAAGTGCCTCTCTGGCAGAAGTCCATCCCCTCAAGAATGAGATCATTATTGCAACCCGCTTCGGATCCGTCGCTCAGTTGCATAAAGTAAGCCAACCGATGGGTGCGAGGAAACAAATCACCTTTTTTGATGAACCTGTAGGCAATGCCAGTTACGAACCGACCAAAGGCGAATACCTGATTTATTCCAAAGACAGTGGCGGGAACGAATTCGGACAGCTTTACAAATTGGATTTAAAAACATTGCAATCTACTCTGCTTACTGATGGTGGCCGCTCGCAAAACGGCAATATAACTTGGAAAAAAGACGGCTCCGGATTTTATTTTTCATCCACAAAAAGAAACGGAGGGGACAGGGACATCTACCATATGAACCCCAACGATCCGAAATCGGTCAAATTGATTCTGGAAGTAAAAGGTGGTGGCTGGAGTATTCAGGACATTTCAAGGGACGGTAAAAAATTGTTAATCCAGGAATTTATTTCCGCCAACGAATCGCATATCTGGATGTTAGATAGCCAAACTGGTAAACTGACCGAAGTGACCAACAGAGCAGACAAAAGCATCGTGCAAATCGGTGCGGATTTCTCAAAAAAAGCCGATGAGATCTGGTATCTTACGGATAAGGACAATGAATTTCAGCGATTGGCAACATTCAACCTGAATACTAAAAAAACAACATACCACACTACTGCAATTCCGTGGAATGTTGAAAGCTTTACCTTATCGGAAGACAAAACGCAAATGGTTTTTACTACAAACGAAGGAGGTACCTCCAAAATGTATCTTATGAATCCGGAATCAAAAGTCTATAAGGAAGTGAAAAATATTCCGATAGGGTTGATTGGCGGAATAAGTTTCACAAAAGACGGACAAAGCTTCTTCTTTACACAATCTACCGCCGATTCTTCATCGGATGTCTATAAACTTACCTTAAAAACCAACAAAATAGAACGTTGGACAGAAAGTGAACTGGGAGAAATGCAAAAAGAAGATATGTCCTCGCCGAAATTTATCGAATGGAAAAGTTTTGACAATTTGAAAATTTCGGGTTTCTATTATCCCGCTTCACCAAAATTTACCGGAAAAAGACCTGTTTTGATCAACATTCACGGAGGACCGGAAGGGCAATCCAAGGCTTCATTTTTAGGCTCAAACAACTATTACACGAATGAAATGGGCGTTGCTGTAATCAACCCGAATGTTCGCGGATCTTCTGGTTTTGGCAAAACATATATTGCAGCAGACAATTGGTATTTAAGAGAAAATTCGGTGAAAGATATTGGTGCGCTGTTAGACTGGATAGCGCAACAACCAGAATTGGATAAAGACCGAATCATGATTATGGGCGGGAGTTATGGCGGCTACATGACCTTGGCAACCGCTTTCCATTATGCGGATAAAATCCGTTGTTCTGTAGATATCGTTGGGATTTCCAATTTCAATACTTTCTTAAAAAACACCGAAGAATACCGCCGTGATTTGCGAAGAGTGGAATACGGCGATGAAAGAGATGAAAAGATGCGTGCGTTTTTCGATAAAATCTCCCCCCTTAACAATACGGATAAAATCAAAAAACCGATGTTTATCATTCAGGGAACAAACGATCCCCGCGTGCCGGTTACCGAAGCTACTCAAATGCGTGACAAACTAAAAGCGCAAGGAAATACGGTTTGGTATCTGGAAGCGAAAGATGAAGGGCACGGTTTCTCGAAAAAAGCCAATGTCGATTACCAGCGTTTGGCAGTAATACGCTTTATGGAAGAATATTTGATAAAGTAATATTTCAATAAAAAATCCCAAGCCTATAATAAGCTTGGGATTTTCAAATCTTTATTAAAACAGATTACCAAATTTTCACTCGGTTTTCCGGTTTTACGTATAACTTCTGACCTTCTTTGATATCGAAAGCCTGGTAGAAAGAATCAACGTTCTGCAATGGCACATACGCACGGAACATTCCCGGTGTATGCGGATCGGTTTTCACCTGATTTTTGATTGCTTCGTCTCTCATTTTTGAACGCCAGATAGTTCCCCAAGAAATGTAGAAACGTTGTTCCGGAGTATATCCGTCAATCAAGCCCGGATTTCCTTTTTTCTTCAAAGCGATTTGTAAACCGTCATAAGCAGCGTTTACACCTCCTAAATCACCAATGTTTTCACCTAAGGTAAATTTACCGTCAACGAAAGTACCAGGAAGCGGCTCTAAAGCACTGTACTGAGCAGCCAAAGCACCACCAAGACCTGTGAATTGTTTCAAATCGTCTTCAGTCCACCAGTTTACCAAATTACCTTCAGCATTGTAACGCGCTCCTGAATCATCGAAACCGTGTGAGATTTCGTGACCGATAACAGCTCCGATTCCACCATAATTTACAGCATCATCTGCTTTATAGTCGTAGAATGGCGGCTGTAAGATAGCGGCAGGGAAAACGATTTCATTGTATGATGGATTGTAATATGCATTTACCGTTTGCGGAGACATACCCCATTTGGTTTTGTCTACCGGTTTTTTCAAATCAGCGATATTTTCAGCAAAGCCCCACTTAGCAACATTTTTCATGTTCTCATAGTACGTTCCGCCTTGCTCAACTCCTTTAATTTCCAATGCAGAATAATCTTTCCATTTGTCAGGATAACCAATTTTGATATTTACCTTATGTAACTTGTCAATAGCCCCCTTACGTGTTGCTGGTGTCATCCAAGGCAGGTTGTTGATGCGGTTTTCGAAGGCAAGGAATACATTTTCGATCATTTCTTTCGCTTTCGCTTTCGCCTCAGCCGGGAATTTTTGCTCTACATACAATTTTCCTAAAGCCTCACCTACAGTTCCGTTAACCACTTGTAAAGCTCTTTCCTCACGCGGACGCTGCTTTATAGCTCCGGTCAATGCTTTGCTGTAAAACTCCCAATTTGCCGTTTCGATATCGGTTGTCAATACTCCGGTAGATTTGTTGATTAACATCCAACGCATGTAAGCTTTCCAATCCTCTACTTTGTTTGCTTTGAAAATACCTTCCAATGCCGTCATGTATTTAGGCTGGGAAACAATCAAAGAATCGATCTTCCCGATCCCTACACCAGTCATATAATTATTCCAGTTTACTGATGGTGTTAATTTCTGCAAGTCAGCTACAGACATCGGGTTGTAGGTTTTTCTACGGTCACGACGCTCCACACGGTCTAAACGCGGGCGAGCCATTTCCGTTTCTAAAGCCAAAACCTTTTCTGCCTGAATTTTGGCATCCGCAGGTTTTACTCCTAAAAACTGAAGCATTCTTGCTACGTGAGCCACATATTTTTCACGCTTTTCTTTTGAGTCTTTTTCATCCGAAACATAATAATCCCTGTCCGGTAAACCTAAGCTCCCCAATCCAAGGTACACCACATTGCGGTTACTGTTTTTAGCATCGGCACTGATTCCGATTCCATAGAAACCTAAACCTCCCTGAGGTTCCATTTCAATCATCAACTTGTTTACATCAGAGATGTTTTTCACCGCATTGATCTTAGCCAAATAAGACTTCAAAGGTGTAATGCCTAATTTGTTTCTGCTAACGGTATCCATAAAGGTTTTGTACACGTTTACCGCTTTTGCCTGATCGGATTTCGGATCAAGATTTTTGTTGGCTGCGGCAGCCTTTAAAATAGCCAAAGCATCGTTATCGGTATTCTGGCGTAGTTCATCAAAACTTCCCCAACGGGTTTTGTCTGCCGGGATTTCCGTTTTATCATACCATGTTCCGTTTACATAACGAAAGAAATCATCTCCCGGTTTTACGGATTTATCCATCAAATCCAAATCGATTCCCGGATTTTTAGGTTTCGGACCTTGCGCAGATGCATCCATGCAAAGCAGCGAAAAAACGGCAAGCGAACCTGCAACTACAATGTTTTTTTTCATAAGCTAATAATTTGTTTTTGTTTCTTGGTAACCGAAGCAATTCAATCTTTGAGATTTTAAATTATAAATTACTCACAGTCAAATAGGTATCACAACTTCTCAAATTGTTACACCGCGAGCCAAAATTATGAATTATAACATACGATACCAATATTTAACATATTGTATTAAAAGGTTTTGCACTATTTTTTGTTACAAATTGTACATTTGCAAAAAAATTACGCATGCTATCTTTTTTTAAAAAATATATTCCTTTTTTCACCATCCTCGGAATCATATCCGTTATCATCATCGGCTTATTTTATACCGCACTGAAACCGAAGAAGACTTTGCCTATCTATACACCTTCCATGGTGAATCCGGAATTGGTCGATTCTACTATTCAGCATATTGCCAATAAGAACGAACATCATATTGCCGATTTTGCTTTTACCAATCAGAACGGGGAAACCATTACGCAGAAAAATTATGAAGGCAAGATTTATGTGGCCGACTTTTTCTTTACTACCTGCCAGACCATCTGCCCGATGATGACCGATAACATGTCCTGGTTACAACAACAAATCAAAGACAATCCGAAAGTAATGCTGCTTTCGCATTCGGTTACCCCGGACATTGACAGCGTATCCGTTTTGAAAGAATATGCAATAAATAAGGGCGTTATCGACAGCAAATGGAATCTGGTTACAGGAAATAAAAAAGATATTTACTACATCGCCCGAAAATCCTACCTAGCAGTAAAAACAGGGAGACCAGAAGAATTGTACGATATGGTTCACACCGAAAATTTCGTATTGGTAGACAGTAAACAACGCGTACGTGGATTTTACGACGGCACCAAAAAAGAAGAAGTGGAACGCTTATTGGCAGACATCAATTTCCTTAGTGAAGAAGATCAATAGCCAAACATATCTTAAATTTAAGCAAAATTGACTTTTATCACCTTTTCAAACGTTATAATCCTTATTTTTGCAATCTAAATTCAATCTAAATAAAGTTTGACTCTTACCTTAGCACAGTTGCAACGCAAACAAAAAGCCGTGATTCGAGATTTTAACGTCGATGAGATTCCGTTGAAATTAATCGAAATGGGCTGTTTGCCAGGAAACGAAGTTACGCTTTTACAAGTGGCTCCGTTTGGCGATCCGTTGTACGTTACTATTAATGACAGTCATGTGGCAATTCGATTGGAAACTGCAAAAGAGATTTGTATTGAAATCATAGAGGAGCCCTGATTTATGAACCGTAATACCATAAAAGTAGCCTTAATAGGAAATCCGAATGTTGGAAAAACTTCCGTCTTCAATGAATTGACAGGACTGAACCAGCAAGTAGGAAACTATCCCGGAATTACTGTTGATAAAAAAGTAGGTTTCGCAAAACTATCCGAATACAGCAAAGCAACAATTCTTGATTTACCCGGCACCTACAGTCTGAACGCGAGTTCGATGGATGAAAGCGTGGTAATCGAGTTGCTGATGAATAAAAATGACGCCAATTTCCCGGATGTGGCGGTCGTGGTTTCCGAAGTGGAAAACTTAAAGCGAAACCTGTTGCTTTTCACGCAGATTAAAGATCTGGAAATCCCGACAATCTTGGTGATCAATATGTCCGACAGGATGACTGCGAAGGGTATTTCCTTAGACATTCCGTTTTTGGAGGAACAACTTAAAACCAAGATTGCTCTGGTAAGTTCCCGAAAAAAAACCGGGATCGATGAGTTAAAAAAACTGATTATCAACCATCACGAGCTTCCTACGGAACCGTGTTTGAACGCATCCAGCATAGATCCCGAATATTTCGACAATCTTCGCCGTGCGTTCCCAAATCAGTTACTTTATAAATTATGGCTGGTTATCACGCAGGATGTGAATTTTGCCAACCTCCACCGTAATACTATTGAAGCCAATTCGTTTGCCAAACCGCAGGCCGAATTAAAAAGGCTTCAACAAAAAGAGACTGTTAAACGCTATCAGTTTATCAATGATACGCTGAAAATTGGTTATACTGTAGATAAATCGAAAGCAACCGATATCAGAGAACGGATAGACAGAGTACTCACCCATAAAGTTTTCGGCTACGTTATTTTCTTCGCCATAATGATGCTGATTTTCCAATCGATTTTTGATTGGTCCAGTATCCCGATGGATTTTATCGACAGTAGTTTTGCCGCATTAAGTTCCTATGCAAAAACGAATCTTCCGGCTGGTGTTTTAACCGATCTGATTTCCGAAGGAATTATCCCGGGCTTGGGTGGTATCATTATTTTTATCCCGCAGATTGCCTTCCTGTTTCTGTTCATTTCGGTCTTGGAAGAAAGCGGATACATGAGCCGTGTGGTTTTCCTTATGGATAAAATCATGCGAAAATTTGGTTTGAGCGGAAAAAGCGTTGTCCCGTTAATTTCGGGAACCGCCTGTGCCATTCCGGCTATTATGGCAACACGAAACATCGAAAACTGGAAAGAGCGCCTGATTACCATTCTGGTTACGCCGTTCACCACCTGTTCGGCACGTTTACCGGTGTATGCCATCCTGATTTCTTTGATTATACCGGAGAAGCGCCTTTTTGGAATATTCAACACACAGGGTTTAACCTTGATGACCTTATATCTTTTAGGATTCGGAATGGCTATCTTTTCAGCCTATATTTTGAACAAAATCCTGAAAATAAAATCACATTCGTACTTTGTGGTGGAAATGCCAAGCTATAAAGTACCGATGTTCAAAAACGTTGCCATCAACGTAGTTGAAAAGACGAAATCATTTGTTACAGGTGCCGGAAAAATCATTTTGGCCCTTTCGGTTATCTTGTGGTTTCTGGGTTCGCATGGCCCGGGCAGAACGTTTGAAGATGCCGAAAAAACCATTGCAACACAATTGCAGAAAAATGAGGTTTCGGGAGATAAAGACGATTTGGTAGCTTCATATAAACTGGAAAACTCTTATATCGGAATCGTGGGAAAATCCATTGAACCGATTATAAAACCCTTAGGTTACGACTGGAAAATCGGTATCGCCGTGGTCAGTTCGTTTGCGGCCCGTGAGGTTTTCGTTGGAACTTTGGCTACGATTTACAGCGTGGGAAGTCATTCTGACGAGGAAACGACCATTAAAAACCGAATGATTGCTGAAGTGCATCCGATAACCGGAACGAAAATTTTCAATCTGGCCACCGGGGTTTCATTACTGTTTTTCTATGCCTTTGCCATGCAGTGTGCTTCAACCCTGGCTATCACTAAGAAAGAAACCAATTCGTGGAAATGGCCATTGGTACAACTCGTATTCATGAGTGGTTTTGCTTATACCGTCTCGCTTATTGCCTATCAAATACTCAAATAAGATGATTGATTTTCAGGAAATAATTGTTTACTTACTGCTGGGATTTTCCCTTGCGTTTCTATGGAAGAAATTCGTTGGGAAAAAGAAGAAGAACAGCAAAAATTGCGGAAGTGACAATAACTGTGGTTGTAACTAATAAACCAGTTTGATGTAATACTCTTCCGGACGTATTTTTACACCGTCTTTAGGATAAGGCAAAACCCCTATTGTTTTAAGTTCCTTCTTGCTTTCCGGGAGATGAAGAACAAACCAGGCTTTAATGGCTTCGGAAGTATTCTTGTTTAAGGTGAATTGTACCTGCTCCATCACCTTCCCATTTTCATAGGCTGCGACTTCAAACGTAACTTCTCCGGCCCAAACACATTCCACACCCTCGGGACAACGGGAATCATTATTAACTTTTACCAAAACGATTTCCTTTCCGGATTTTGCATCCAGCTTCTGGTTGATGAGATCACCCTTAATTTTGGTGGTGCCACACGCTGCCATCAAAAGTCCGACACAGTAAACTAATATTTTATTTTTCATTGCTAAACTATTTATTAATGCTGAATAATCAGCAGCGGAATATGAATACTATGACGAACGGCATTCACGGTGGTTCCGAACAACATATCTTTAAACCAGTTATGACCATGCGCACCAAGAATCAGAATATCAAAGTCGCCTTCGTTAACCATTTTCGGTATGCTTGTCTTCGGACTTCCGAAATCCAATTGTACATTTACCTTAAATCCCTTTTCTTCCAAAGCAGCTTTGTATTTTTCCAGATAACCAAGATCGCTTGTGGTCTCAAAATCCTCGATTTCATCGCCATATACCATCGCCCCGACCGATTCCACTACGTGCATAATGGTATACTGCGCTTCCTTTCCGCCAAGTTGCAAAGCACTTTCAATACTTTTCTGATCGGTTTTCGAGAAATCCAAAGCGATGGCGATTTTCGAATAAACAATAGGTTTTTCTGCTTCCTTCACCACAATCTCTTTTATATGCGGAACAAGGGTTGGTGTTGCCATGGTCTTTTCAATGAAAGGCTTGACTATAATATAGATTAAAAGCAATGCCGCAGCAACAGCCATCGGAACCACAAAAACCCAGATATAAACCGGATTCTCGGATGTTTCAATCCACCCTTTGATTTCGTCAAAAACCAAACGGGCATTAAGCGAAACGATTACCAAAGCTATTAACCAGGAAGCAATTTTAGTGTATTTTCCAATCGCGAAACCTCTCATTTTTTTATCATCACTTACAAAATGGATTAAGGGAACAATGGCAAATCCCAATTGCAGACTCAAAATTACCTGACTTAAAATTAGTAATTTTCCCGTTGCGGATTCCCCAAAATAAACAATCGCAATAAACGCCGGCACTATGGCAATCAAGCGCGTGATAATTCGTCTCACCCAAGGCTGTATTCTCAGGTTCAGATAGCCTTCCATCACAATCTGTCCCGCTAAAGTTCCCGTAATGGTCGAACTTTGCCCCGCCGCTATCAAAGCTATGGCAAATAAAGTAGGTGCCCAATGACTCCCTAAAAGCGGCTCTAAAAATTTATAGGCGTCCTGAATCTCGGCCACATCAAACATTCCGTTTTTATAAAAAGTGGACGCAGCCAATATTAAAATAGCGGCATTTACAAAAAAGGCAAGGTTTAAGGCAATCAAAGAATCAAAGAAATTATAGCGGATGGCCTGTTTGACTCCTTTGGCCGTGCGGTCAAATTTTCGGGTTTGTACCAAAGAGGAATGCAGGTATAAATTATGCGGCATTACGGTGGCACCGATAATCCCGATAGCGATATACAAGGCAGTGCTGTTGGGAATAGAAGGAATGATTCCCTTGGCGATTTCGGTAATTTCCGGTTTCGCCAAAAACATCTCCACCAAAAACGAAAACCCGATAATAGCCACCAGCACTATGATAAATGCTTCCATTTTTTTGATCCCCTTATTCAGAAGAAAAAGCAATAAAAACGTATCCAGCATGGTAATGCTGACCCCCCAAAGCAGCGGAATATCAAAAAGTAACTGCAAACCGATGGCCATACCCAGCACTTCGGCTAAATCACAGGCTGCGATGGCAATTTCGGCCAAAAAATACAATACAAAATTAACCGGTCTGGAATATGTATCACGCGAGGCCTGCGCCAAATCACGCTGGCGGACAATCCCCAATCGCGCACTCAGACTCTGAAGCAATAAGGCCATGATGTTCGACATCAGCAAAACCCAAATCAGGGTATACCCGAACTGACTTCCCCCGGCGATATCAGTGGCCCAGTTTCCGGGATCCATATACCCTACACTTACCATGTAGGCCGGCCCGAAGAAGGCCAGTATTTTTTTCCAGATTGAGGTATTGTGAACAACCGATACCGACTCGTGTACTTCTTCTAATGATTTTGTTTTTGTTGCCATATTATTTTATGAAACTCTTTTTACAAAGAGATTACTTGCTATTTTATTCGAAATAATCATATGTTTCTTCTCCACTTCAATGGTTAGTGACATATCAAAACTTTCCTTTGCAATTATTTTGATTTTAGAACCTAAGGCAATCTGCTGTTTGTCTAAATATTGTAAAAAACTGGAAGACGAATCTTTAACGCCCACGCAAATTCCGGTATGACCCACTTCAAACTCCGATAACAGCTGTTTTTCCACTTTAACGATATTTCCGTTGCGATCAGGAATCGGGTCGCCATGAGGATCTTCTGTCGGAAAACCTAAAAAGGCGTCCAGTTTGTTTATCAGTTTTTCCGACTTTATATGTTCCAGTTCTTCGGCTACATCATGCACTTCATCCCAAGCAAAATCCAACTTTTCCACCAGAAAGACTTCCCACAAACGGTGCTTTCTCACAATCATTTTGGCCGCCAGCAATCCTTTATCGGTTAACATGACACCCTGATATTTCTGATAAATTACCAATTCCTTCTCTGCTAATTTTTTAATCATATCAGTCACAGACGAAGCTTTACTTTCTACCATGCCTGCAATAGCATTGGTACTCACGCCCTGTTTTTGGGTTAACGAAAGATGATATATCGCTTTCAGGTAATTTTCTTCAGAGTAGGTCATTATATTTTTTTTACGTTTCCAAAAATACAAATTTTTTTAATTCAAAATATATTTTTAGTTTTGCCTAAATTTTAATTTACACATCGGCTAAAATATAATTGTGAAAAAACTAATTTACCTAAGCTTCCTTTTACTCACTATCGTAACCTTCGGACAAACAACTCTTAAAGGAAAAGTTATGTCCTTAGGACTTCCGATTGAACTGGCCAACGTCTCATTAAACAAAACCAATATGAGAGCAACCACCGACAGCTTAGGAAACTACTACATAAACAAAATACCGAAAGGCAACTATGAAATCGTGGTATCGCATTCAGGATTCCGATCGGTTAGAAAAAAAGTAACGCTCTCAGATACGACAGAAATCATCATGGATTTTGACCTGAAAGAAACTAATTCGCTTGACGAAGTCGTGGTAACCGGGACCCTAAAAGCCGTTAATCGCTTGGAAAGTCCGGTGCCGGTAGAAGTTTACAAGCCCACTTTCTTCAAAAAAAATCCAACAGCTTCCATTTTTGAAGCCCTGCAAAATGTAAACGGCGTACGACCGCAATTGAATTGTAACGTTTGTAACACCGGAGATATTCACATCAACGGATTGGAAGGACCTTATACTTTAGTACTTATCGACGGAATGCCTATCGTAAGCGGATTATCAACGGTATATGGACTTTCAGGAATTCCGAATTCGCTTTTGGAGCGTGTTGAAATTGTAAAAGGGCCTGCCTCATCGCTCTACGGAAGTGAAGCAGTGGGCGGACTGATCAATATCATCACAAAAAATCCAAAAAATGCACCGCTTGTTTTTGCCGATGCTTTTGCGACAAAATGGGGAGAAGTCAATGCCGATGTAGGATTCAAAGCGAATATCAAGAACAATGCTTCGATTTTAACCGGGATAAATTACTTCAACTACAGTAATCCCATTGACAATAATCACGATAATTTTACCGATGTTACCTTGCAGGATCGCATTTCTGTTTTTCAAAAATGGAATTTCAAACGCAACAACAACAAACTCTTCTCGATGGCGGGACGTTACTTCTATGAAGATCGTTGGGGCGGTGAAATGCAGTGGGAAAAGAAATATCGCGGCGGGAACGAAGTTTATGGCGAAAGCATATACACCAAACGATGGGAGTTATTAGGTGCTTACGAACTTCCGGTTTCCGAAAAAATGCTGTTCACCTATTCATACACGGACCACGATCAGAATTCAGTCTATGGTAATGTTCCTTTCTTGGCGCAACAGAAAATCGGATTCGGTCAGCTTACCTGGGACAAAAAAATCAACCGTCATGATTTACTTTTCGGAACGGCAATCCGTTATCAGTTCTATAACGACAATACCCCGGCGACTGCTGCTGCAGATAAAAACTGGATTCCCAGTCTTTTTGTTCAGGACGAAATCCGTTTGGCAGCAAAACACACTGCGATGCTAGGTATTCGTTACGATTACAACGACAATCACGGAAACATTTTCACACCCCGTCTGGCCTACAAATGGGCTCCTGATGACAGTTCCATCCTGCGATTTAATGCCGGTACCGGATTCCGAATCGTAAACCTGTTTACCGAAGAACACGCCGCACTAACAGGAGACCGTGAAGTTATCGTCGAGGAAGAATTAAAACCAGAGCAATCGTACAACATGAATATTAACTATTTAAAGAAGTTTTATTCCAAAGACGGAGATTATATCGCCTTAGAAACTTCTGCCTGGTACACGCATTTCACTAATTCTATCAAACCTGATTACGATACGAATCCGAACCAGATCATTTATAAAAACCTTGACGGCTATGCCGTTACCAAAGGAATCAGTTTAAATGCCGATGCCGTTTTCCAAAACGGACTCAAAATCATTTTAGGCGCCACTTTCATGGATGTAACCAAAACAGAACACGGGGTAACAACCGATCAGATACTCACGGAGAAATTCTCAGGAACATGGGCTGTTTCCTATCGTTTGAGAAAATTATACCTCGACGTTGATTACACCGGTAACCTTTACGGACCGATGCGCTTGCCTTTGGCTGGCCATTTGGATCCGAGACAAGAATACTCGCCAACATGGAGCATCCAAAATATCCAGTTCACTTTCAATAAGTTAAAAAACTTTGAATTGTACGGCGGAATCAAAAATTTACTAAATTGGACCCCGAACAAAGGCAATCCGTTTATCATTGCAAGGGCTAATGATCCTTTTGATCAGAATGTAGAAATTTCCGATGGAACGGCTGTTGGTTTAGACGGACAAACTGTTCCCAAAGGCCAAGTCGTTTCTACAGCAGACAACCCATATGCATTAACCTTTGATACCGGTTATGTGTACGGACCAAATCAGGGAATCAGAGGGTTTTTCGGATTGCGCTATACGTTAAAATAAATGAAACAACTCAATCTCGTACTTTTCTTTTTCTTTTGGGCAACGCTGAACAGTTTTGCCCAATTGAAAACCCATTCATTTGAAGAAGCGGAAAAATTAGAACAGCAGCAACCCAAACCTATTTTCGTGTTTGTTCACACCTCGTGGTGCAAGTACTGCAAGATGATGGAAAACTCCACATTTAAAAACCCGGAGGTCGTTCAGTTGCTCAATGATAATTTCTATTTTGTTTCCCTGGACGCTGAAAGCAAGGAACCCATTATAATCAAAAACCGGACATTCACCTATAAACCGAAAGGCAAAAACACAGGCATACACGAATTGGCCGAAGAACTAGCCACAGTTGATGGCAATATAAGTTACCCTACGTTTTCAATCCTGGACAAAAACAACGCGATTCTGTTACAGATCAGCGAATTTACCGATGCCAAAACCATGATTGTTTTACTGAAAGAAGCTGCTGATTTTCATTAACAACATTCTAACAAAAATTACAATTTTACTTTGTAACTTTGCGCCACATTAACTTAGAAATTTAAATTATGTATCCAGAAGAAATGGTAAGACCGATGCGTGCTGAATTGACAGAAGCCGGTTTTCAGGATTTATATACCGCTGAAGAAGTAGAAAACGCTTTAGCAAAAGAAGGAACCACATTGGTAGTAGTAAACTCGGTTTGCGGTTGTGCGGCAAGAAATGCGCGTCCGGGAGCAAAAATGAGTTTGGAGAACAGTAAAAAACCGGACAACTTGATTACGGTTTTTGCAGGTGTAGACAAAGATGCGGTTGATGCAGCCCGTCAGCACATGTTCCCGTTCCCTCCTTCATCACCAAGCATGGCTTTATTCAAAAACGGAGAGTTAGTTCACATGTTGGAACGCCACCATATTGAAGGCCGTCCTGCGGAATTAATCGCGGAAAACCTTAAAGACGCATTCAACGAGTACTGTTAATACGTAAAAAAATCACAATTGAAGCCACGTTTTAACGTGGTTTTTTTATTTAATGCCTTATCTTTGTAGCAAATACCACGATAAATGCAAAAATTGATTTCGTATCCAATATCTGTTGTTTTCTATTTGGCTTTTGCGTTATGCCTAGTGATATTTCATCCGATACAATGGATATGTTTAAATTTATTTGGTTATCAGGCACACAAGAAAAGTGTCGATTATCTGAACTTTTTACTTGTAAAGTGTACCAATATTTTGGGAACCACTTATCATGTTGAAAATAGGGATCTGATCCCGAAAGACGCTCCGGTTATCTTTGTAGCCAACCATCAGAGTTTGTATGATATTATCGGGATGATCTGGTATTTACGCCGTTCGCATCCGAAATTTGTCAGCAAAAAAGAACTGGGCAAAGGAATACCGAGCGTATCGTACAACCTGCGTCACGGAGGTTCTGTTTTAATCGACAGAAAGGACGCAAAACAAGCCTTACCTGTAATTAAAGGTTTGGGCGAATATATTGAAAAACACAACCGTTCTGCCGTGATTTTTCCGGAAGGAACACGAAGCAGAAATGGGGTTCCGAAACGTTTTTCGGAAAATGGAGTAAAAATTTTGAGTCGCTATGCGCCATCAGCGTATATCGTACCTATATCAATAAACAATTCCTGGAAAATGGTTCGTTACGGACAATTTCCGATGGGATTGGGCAACCGATTACAATTCACCATTCATGAACCTATGGCTGTTAAAGACTATCCTTTTGCAGAACTAATGGAGAAAACAGAAAATGCAGTGGTTCAAGGAATAAAAAATTAAAGTTATGTCAGTACAAAATGTGCGTCTGGAAGTGATGCAATTTCTGGAAAAGGATATAGACACTTTCGTAGAAAACTATCTTATCCCGGTTGAACAAATTTGGCAGCCGACCGATTTATTGCCGAATTCAGAAAAAGATACCTTCCTAGACGAAGTTACCGAATTACGTGAGTTAGCCAAAGATTTACCCTATGATTTCTGGGTGGTTCTTGTAGGCGACACCATCACGGAAGAAGCCCTGCCTACCTATGAATCCTGGTTAATGGATGTTGAAGGTGTAAATCAGAAAACGCCACACGGAGATAACGGCTGGGCAAAATGGTTACGTCACTGGACCGGTGAAGAAAACCGCCATGGTGACTTACTGAACAAATACCTGTATTTATCAGGCCGTGTAAATATGCGTGAAGTGGAAATGACCACGCAGCATTTGATTAATGACGGTTTCGATCCGGGAACCGACCGTGATCCATATAAAAACTTTGTGTTTACCAGTTTTCAGGAATTGGCAACCTACATTTCCCACAACCGTGTAGCACAATTGGCTAAAAAATACGGTGATAAAAAACTGTCTAAAATCTGTAAGATTATTGCCGGAGACGAAATGCGCCACCATTTAGCATACAGCGAGTTCGTGGACCGTATCTTCAAAGTTGATCCGAGTCAGATGATGCTGTCCTTCGAATACATGATGAGACAAAAAATCACTATGCCGGCCAACTTGATCCGCGAATCAGGGGAAAGCATCGGAACGGCGTTTGAGAAATTCTCAGAATCCGCACAACGTATCGGGGTTTATACTGCAATGGATTATATTGAAATTCTTGAAAAATTAAACGAAAAATGGCAAATCGACAAAATCACAAACCTAACGGATGAAGCCGAAAAAGCACGTGATTACCTGTTGAAATTACCAGCAAGAATGACCCGAATTGCAGAACGTATGGTAGTTCCTACCGAAGAGAAAATCTTCAAATGGGTACAACCGGCTTTGGTTAAATAATCTCTTTAAGAGTATATAATAAAAAAATAGAACAAAGACAAAAATCCTTTCCCAACCGAAAGGATTTTTTTAATCCTCAAAGCAATGACACTGATAGACACTACCATCCAATTCGCAAAACAGCAACTCGAAAATACCGAAGGAGGCCACGACTGGTTTCACACCCAACGTGTTTACAAAAATGCGCTTCTGATAGCCCAAGAGGAAGATTGTGATTTGACCGTTGTAAAATTAGGAGCCTTGCTTCATGACATTGCCGACAGTAAATTTCACGGCGGTGATGAAAGTGTCGGACCCAAAACTGCCCGCGCATTTTTGGAAAGTCAAAATGCGGAAGAAGCCGTTATCCAGCACGTGATTCACATTATTGAGAACATTTCGTTTAAAGGAGGCAATTTTGAAAAGGAGTTCCATTCCAAAGAATTGGATATCGTTCAGGATGCCGACCGATTAGATGCTTTGGGCGCGATTGGCATTGCACGTACTTTTAACTATGGCGGATTCAAGAACCGACCTCTATACAACCCAAACATCCAGCCTAAACTTGGAATGAGTAAGGAGGAATACAAGAACAGCGAAGCGCCAACACTTAACCATTTTTACGAAAAACTGCTGTTGTTAAAAGACAAAATGAACACTGAAACCGGAAAGAAACTCGCGGAGAAGCGCCATGCGTATATGGTAGGTTTTCTGGCTGAGTTTTATGCGGAGTGGGAAGGGGAAAGATAGCAAACAGAGTACAGTCGCAGTGGACAGATAACAAAAACGGTCATCAATTGCAACTGATGACCGTTTTTGTTATCAATATAATTGTAACCTAACTACACCACTCCCTGCGCTAACATTGCATCAGCCACTTTTACGAAGCCGGCAATATTGGCACCTTTCACGTAGTCAATGTAACCATCTGAATTGGTTCCGTACAGTACACAAGCCTCATGAATGTCGTCCATAATCGCTTTCAATCTTTCGTCTACTTCTTCCCTTGTCCAAGTCAAACGCAACGAATTTTGCGACATTTCCAATCCGGATGTTGCCACACCTCCTGCATTAGAAGCTTTTCCCGGGGCAAACAATATTTTTGCATTGTGGAACGCAGAAACCGCTTCCGGTGTACACGGCATGTTTGCACCTTCCGCCACACAGAAACATCCGTTTGCAATTAATGTTTTTGCTTCATGCCCATTAAGTTCGTTTTGCGTAGCACACGGCATGGCAATATCACATTTCACTTCCCAAGGACGTTTTCCTTCCACGAATTTCGCGCTCGGATATTTAACGACATACTCATTGATGCGTCCGTAACGCTCGTTTTTGATCTCCATGATGTATGCTAATTTCTCAGCATCGATACCATCCGCATCATAGATATATCCAGAAGAATCCGAAGCTGTAACTACTTTTCCTCCTAATTGTGTTGCTTTCTCAATAGCGTACTGTGCCACGTTTCCGGAACCTGAAACCACAACAGTCTTCCCTGCGAAACTTTCACCTCGGGTTGCCAGCATGCTTTGCGCGAAGTACACATCACCGTAACCAGTTGCTTCGGGACGGATTAACGATCCTCCGAAAGTTATTCCCTTACCGGTCAATACTCCCGTGAATTCGTTGCGTAGTTTTTTGTACTGACCATACATGTAACCGACTTCTCTCCCTCCAACACCAATATCTCCTGCTGGCACATCCGTATCCGCACCTATATGACGCGCTAACTCAGTCATAAACGCTTGGCAAAAACGCATGATTTCAATATCAGATTTTCCTTTCGGATCGAAATCAGAGCCTCCTTTTCCACCACCCATCGGCAAAGTAGTCAAACTGTTTTTGAACACCTGCTCGAATGCAAGGAATTTCAAAATACTCAAATTCACTGAAGGATGAAAACGCAATCCTCCTTTATAAGGCCCGATAGCCGAGTTCATCTGAATACGGTATCCTTTGTTAACGTGAATTTGTCCGGTATCGTCAATCCATGCGATTCGGAACATTAAAACCCTTTCCGGTTCAACCATGCGCTCCAAAAGCATCTTGTCCTGGTATTTCTTGTTCTCTTCGATGAACGGGATTACCGTTTCAGCTACTTCCCTTACTGCTTGCAAAAACTCCGGCTCATTGGGGTTTCTTTGGGCTACTACCTCAAGAAAATCATTTACTTTCTGTGACATAATCGAAGATTGGTTTAATGTGATGTGTAATAAAAATACAAAAAAAGCGAACCAAAATAGGTTCGCTTTAAAATTATTTCCCAGGAAATTCTGCTTTTCTTTTTTCCAGAAAGGCTGTTGTCCCTTCCTTGAAATCTTCGGTTCCGAAACATTCACCGAAAGCTCTGATTTCCGATTGATATCCGTTTACGCCGTCTTCATAGTTGGCATTTACAACTTCAATCGCTTTAGCAATCGCTACACTTGAATTTTTAGCAATTTTCGCAGCAATCCCTTTTGCAAAATCAAGCAACTCGGCCTGCGTAACCACATGGTTTACCAATCCGTACTTCAATGCAGTATCAGCGTCAATCATACCTGCCGTCATAATCATTTCCATAGCACGGCCTTTACCCACCAATTGTGGTAAACGCTGTGTGCCTCCGTATCCCGGAATTACTCCTAAAGTCACTTCCGGCAATCCCATTTTGGCATTATCCGAAGCTACTCTGAAGTGTGCTGCCATTGCCAATTCCAATCCGCCTCCCAAAGCAAATCCGTTTACGGCTGCGATTACTGGTGTTGATAAATTCTGAACGAAATCAAACAATAATTCCTGACCTTTTGCTGCTAATTGTGAACCTTCCTCCACCGAAAAACTGGCAAACTCAGAAATATCAGCTCCGGCTACAAATGCTTTTTCCCCGCTTCCGGTTACGATAATTACTTTGGTTGAAACCTCTGCATTTTCTGCTTTAAAGGCAGCATGCAATTCTTCGATAGTCGCTTTATTTAACGCATTTAACTTTGTCGGTCGGTTGATTGTGATAACCGCAATACCGTTTTCTCTCTCGATTAAAATGTTTTCGTAGTTCATTCTTTAAGTATTTATAATGGGAAGTGTCACCGTAAATTCGGTTCCAATGCCTAATTCGCTTTCTAATGTTATAGTTCCGTGATAACTCTCCACGATATTTTTTATGATTCCTAAGCCCAATCCCATTCCGCTGGTTTTGGTTGTGAATTTAGGTTCGAAAATACGATTTTTATTTTCACTGCTGATACCTTTCCCGTTGTCTTTTACTACAATTTTTGCTGTATCATTATCACGGAAGACCTTAACCAAAACAAACGGATTGGTCTCTTCTTCCGAAATGGCCTCTATTGCGTTTTTAACCAGATTCGTGATGATCCGGATTACCTGCGTACGGTCAACTTTCGTTATGATTTCCTCTTCCTCTGCCGAGAAATGGATAAAATGTTCGTTGAAAATATCCAATGCTAACTGAACAACATACACAATATTCAGCGTCTCATTCTGCTGTGCCGGAAGCGAAGCAAAATTGGAAAATGCCGATGCCACCGAACTCATCGTGTCGATCTGCTGAATCAGCGTCTTGGAATAATCGTCCATTTTCTGCCGGACATTCGGATCGGTAGGATCGAATTTTCGCTGAAAACTCTGCACCGTTAAACGCATCGGTGTCAGCGGATTTTTAATCTCATGCGCCACTTGTTTTGCCATTTCGCGCCAGGCCTCTTCCCTTTCACTTTGCGCCAATAAAACCGCACTTTCTTCCAGCTTATCCACCATGCCGTTATAGGCATCAACCAATGATTTAATTTCATGACTGGTAGACAGCAACTGGATTTTCTCGTTCTTCTTATTCAGCTGTGTTTCACTGATTTTATCACTTATGGTTTGCAGAGATTTGGTAATGTAACTCGAAAGAAAATAAGCAATTACGAAAGAAATCAGCAACATGAACAAATACACTTGTCCGAAGCGCATAAGGAAATTACGGAGTTCGTTTTGATAAAAACTGGTTTCCTCCACATACGGAAGGTTTAAAATTCCCAAAGGCTTGAATTTGGTATCTTTTAAATAACTATAAGCAGAACGATATTTTTGTCCGTTGATCATCTGCAAATCCACGAAGCGCTTGCTGGTGGACGATTGCATTATTTTAAGAACAATGGGCTGAATAGGTTTGGCTACTTTATCGACGGAAAAAGCCCCTTTGGAAGAAATAAGCAATTTTCCGTTTAAATCGTATATATTGATTTCAAGACTATGAATGTTTGCCAATTCATAGATTTTTTCCTTAAAAATTAGTGAAAGATTTTCCGTGGTAAGCGGATAGGTTGTAGTGGAGAGAATGTAATTGATATGCTCGGTAATCGCATCTTCCTTTCGTTCCAAACGATCTTGATGATAATCGCGGGCTTCTTTCTTAAACTGATAAATTGAAACCGCAGCAATCAAAACCGAGGCAATCAACGTTAGCAATACCATCGAAAGAAAAATTCGTAATCGAAGGGACAACTGCGTTATTTTAATCGGTTTCGCCATAGTCTAAGACTGATTTTTTTCTCTCACTTTCTTATAAAATTTATAGCCGAGCATCAGTATAACCGAAAAAAGAAAAATCCCGATTACGCCATACACCCAATTGAAAGCATCTTTTACTATCACCAGAAAAACCACTGCAAAAAGAATCAGAGTAGCACCTTCATTCCACAATCGGAAGAAGCCGGAAGTGTGTTTCACTTCGTTCCGCTGCAATTGCAGGAAAATCTGATGGCATTTCAGGTGATATAAATACAATAAGAAAACGAATACTAATTTCACGTGCATCCATGACGTCTGCAGCCAAGTATCTCCCGGAGTAGTTCCGAACAACATCAAAAAGGCAAAAATACTCGCCAGAATTGACGATGGCCAAGTGATGATATACCATAAACGATACGACATTAACTGGTATTGTTTTATCAGGATATCCTGTTCCGGTTGTGGTTTTGCTTTAGCCTCAGCATGATAAACAAACAACCTTACAATGTAAAAAAGCCCAGCAAACCAAGTGATTACAAAAATGAGATGCAGGGATTTTATGTAGTCATAATACGCATCCATGATTAATTTTTAGCCCAGTCATTAATCCAGTCGGCCACCACCTGACACCATTGTTCGTCATTGTTTAAGCACGGAATCGTTAAGAAAGACTCTCCTCCATTTTCGATAAATTCTTCATTGGCGCGCATTGCAATTTCTTCGAGCGTTTCCAGACAGTCGGTCACGAAAGCCGGAGTTACAACAGCTACTTTTTTAATGCCCTGCTTCGGATAATCGTTTAAAACCACATCGGTATATGGTTCCAGCCATTTATCGCCAGCCAAACGGGATTGGAACGTCACATAATATTTGTCTTTCGGAATCTGAAGTTGTTCCACCACCAAACGGGTCGTTTCATAACAATGTGTACGGTAACAAAATTCCGCTTCCGGTGTTCCTACCTCACAACACATTTCATCCGTCACAAATTTTTTATGTTTTTTAGTAGGATCGGTTTTACGGACATGTCTCTCGGGAATTCCATGGTAGGAAAATACAAGTTTATCGTAATCGAAATCTCCTAAATATTTTTTTATGGAATCGGAAAGTGCCTTAATGTAATCGGGTTTATTGTAAAAAGCCGGTACATCGGTAATTTTCATATCCGGGAACTTCTCTTTACGGATTTCTTCAGCCAAAACCAAAATGGTTAAGGTCGAAGCCATGGCATACTGCGGGTATAATGGCAAAAGCAACACATCCCTCACACCTTGATCATACAATTCCTGTAATCCGGCTTCCATAGACGGTTTTCCATAGCGCATAGCCAAAGAAACGGGTAATTCGCTTTTTTCTATTACTTTTTCATGCATCCTTTTGGAAAGGACAATCAAAGGGGAGCCTTCTTTCCACCATATTTTCCGATAGGCTTCAGCTGCACTCTCAGGGCGGTTCCTCAAAATGATTCCGCGAACCAAAAAAGCACGTAATAAATAAGGTACATCTATTACGTATTTATCCATTAAAAACTCATCTAAATACGGCTTGACATCTTTTGGCTCCGGACTTTCAGGCGAACCAAGATTTACCAACAATACTCCCTTCATTATAATTTTTTTTCAAAGGTAGCATTTATTACAAATTTAATTAAAGCCTATTTCAATTTTATTAAAAACCCCAAATCTTAAAAAACAATGCCGTTTGTCGATTTTATGAACAGTTTATCTATTTTTTGTTAAATAATTGTTATACTAGCCATATAATTGCCGCTAAATCGAAAAATAAGTCCTAATACAACAAATACGCATGAAATTATTTAAAATTTAAACAATAATCAATTATTAAACCTTGTATGATATGACAAAACTTTACTCGCTACTTTCTCTTTTACTCTTTTGCCTTTGGTGCAATGAATCCTTTTCTCAACTGGCCGGTGTCGGAATAAAAACGACCAACCCACAGCAAAAACTCCATTTAGCCTCACAGACCGGAACAATAAGAGTTGACGGACTAAACACCCCGAACAATCCCTACAACGGTGGTGGTTCCGATAAAACCTATCCCGTTTACGTGAATGAAAACGGAGACCTAACCCTTAGCGTTTCTACTTTTCAAAACAGTGACGGCTCGGATGCTATAACATCATCAACCCCACTTTCAAACACCTCACTGATCATGACGGCAGGAAGCACTCCCACAGGGTCTCGTGATGCAGTAATCCTACCCTATACAATAACTGTAAACAGAAATGCAGTTCTAGAGGTAAAATACAACATCAGTTTTCAGGTATTAAAAGATGCAACAACAAAAATAAAAGATACCAAACCAAGACTAATATCAACCTTCTACACACTTGACACGTCTGTTTTAGCAGCAACAACTCCCAGATACGGCCAATCATCCAAATGCTATTACAACAACAATGACTTAAGCGCCACTCCGTCGAATTCAGCAGATATGGCGATGTACAATTGCAGCACTACTTATATCACACTCACACCAGGCACACACACATTACGATTTTATGGCGAATTAAAAACCGGATCAACTTCAATGGCCACTCTTGTCAATTTTGCAATAGGAAACGACTCGGTATTCATGAGACTATACTAAACTTCATCATTATGAAAAAAATAAAATACCTATTGCTGTTCGTCTCAGCCTCATTTTATGCGCAAGTCGGTATAGGAACTGCCAATCCTCAAAAAGACCTGCACATTGCCGGAACGACTTCGACTATACGAATCGAAAAACTAAATTCGGCAAACAACCCTGTTCTTAATAACGGCGTGAAATTAGCACCGCTTTATGTAGACAAAGACGGAGAACTAACTCTTTACCCTTCGAACTACCTTTCAAGCGCAGGTACACCAGGCGGCATCGTCCCTTTGAACTTTCTAATCAATGTTGGGAATTTTATTCCCGACGGACCAAACTACAATGGCGTCGTACTTAATAATGACCTGACTACCACTACCGCCTTTACGGAGTTAATCTCTGTACCTTTTAATTCTCCTCAAAATGCATTAATCGAAGTAAAATATGGCATCACCGTCGTAGTTTCAGATGTCGATATGATTGCAACACCAGCTGGTTCACCACTTGACGACAAATCCACAAGAACCTTTGAAGTATATTATTGTATCGATTTAAATAATGACGGATTAAATGCTATTGAACTTTCCAAACAATACGGCAATAAAGGACAGGCCATAGCTTCATTAACCCAGGGAATTATGGGCTACCCCTATATGAATGCGCACGGATATGCAAATATACCTGCCGGCAATCATTCATTGAGATTTTTTGCAAAAACATCGGACGGAACTAACAAATATACGAGTGTTGGTTTTGGAGGCGACTTAGATTATTTAAAAATCAGATTATACAATTAACTTATGAAACACTTTTACTACATATTAATTTCACTTCCCACCACTTTTTTTGCTCAAATTGGAGTAAATACAACAACACCTCTTGAAGAGGTTCATGTAGCCAGCAATACTTCTACAATTAGAGTAGAAGGGTTAAACGCCGCAAATAACACAGGAAACTTAGGCGCAGGAAACTCGACTAGGGTTTTTGTTGATGGCGATGGAGATTTGGTACTCGGCACAGTAACAAACAATATAGAAGTCTTGTTCAACCCCTTTAATTACCTATCCGATCCACAAGATACAGGTGGTGCCGATGCGAACGTAATCAACCAAACGGGAACAGGTTCCGGCTACACCAATGCAGGTTGGCCGAGACAATCAGGAGCTGGGCTTGATACATTTACGTTAACCAGAAATGCGATTGTAGAAATTAACTATTCCATTAGTTGGGAAATCGAAAAGTCAGGCAGCCCTGTAGATGATCAGCATGCCCGGGTAGTACAAACACTACTTTATTTAAGAAATGGCGGCCCTTCAGGACCTATCGTAACTAATGATTTAGATGGTGTGCCCTTAACCATAGGATATGCATTGGGGCTAAACGGACAATTTTACACATGCGGATCAACGACAGGAGCAAACAAACACGGCTTCAATACCGGTACAGACTATGTAAAACTAGGCCCTGGGACTTATTGTCCAATGTTTGCTGCTCAACTTGCTGTTGGTGACACCTCCGGAACAGGAGCCGTAAAAATGTTTTTAGGTGGCGGACAAGATGAAGTGCAGATAATTGCCCATTACTACAACTAACCAAACCATAGTTAAATAAAAAAGAGGCTGCCTTATGGGCAGCCTCTTTTTTATCACACCAATCAACAAATAGGGACAAAACGACTGAAAAAAGATCATTTTTGAAAACACAACCGCTTATTCTTAAAAAAATTTAAAATAATAAATGTAATTTGTGATAAAAAAGCACGAAAAACACTACAGTGACTAATGATTTTTTAATCATATTTGTATTACAATTGTCTCGTTAAAAAAACAAATATTTTCCTACGTATTTTTTTAACTATAACAAAATGTAGTAAAAAGGTTATATTTTTACTTTTCTCAAACATAATAAATGCTTTTTGTTATTTTTATACAAATACTTGTTTTTTAATACATTATTCAAATAAAATTAATATTTATTTAAAACATAACGCAACCATGTATAGTAATTTGCATCTTATTTAAACAATCCCAAAAAAATTATTAACCCCTAAAATCTGACGAGCATGAAAAACACCTACTTATCACTTTTATTGCTCCTTTCACTTTCCATACAGGCCCAAACAAAGGCTGTTGGAATTGGAACAACTAATCCACAACAAAAACTTCACCTGGACAAAACCGTTGGAACGGTACGCATTGAAAGTGTAGACAAAAACAACAACCCCGCGAACGGAGGAAACATAATCCCCACAGGCACTTTTCCGCTTTATGTAGATAGTAACGGAGTCCTTTCGTTAAAATTAGAAACTTTAACCAACAGCGACGGGATAGACGCCATCGACAACACAACAATTCCTACAAGTAATCTCAGGATGACCACTGGCGATGCAGATGGAAAAGTCGAAGCAACTTTTTACACTTACACTATTACCGTACCCAGGGCAGCCATTCTCGAAGTAAAGTATAGCGTAAGCTTTCAGGTTTATCAATATGAAGACCTTGCCCTAATTCGGGATGGAGGAGCAAGACGCATTTCGACCTATTACACACTTGACTCTTCCACTAGAAAGTACGGCCAAGCCTCAAGAAGCTACATGAACCTCAATACAAGCAACCCAGCTCCTTACGATAGTTATGCTCGGCTATGCGCAGCAGGTAATTTGTATAACACGAGTACAACCTATGTTCAGCTTACTCCAGGAACACACACCCTAAAGTTCAAGGCCGAAGTATCATCAAATTTACCCTCAATGGCAACCTATGTCAAAATGGCCATTGACACGGATTCCGTATTCATGAGACTCTATTAAAACCCCACTACCATGAAAACACTTTTACTTTTACTATTAGTCCCGACATTTACTTTTTCACAAATCGGAATAGGAACAAGCAATCCTGAAGCCACCCTGCACATAGCTGGAAACAACTCCACCATCAGAATCGAAAGTCTAAATGCGGCAAACAATCCCACACATAATGATGGAATAAAACCCTCTCTCGCTTATGTAACAGCACTCGGAGACATCACCTTAAATCCTTCAACAAATAACGGTACAGCACCAGATGGAAGCATTGCCCCTATCAATTTCTTACTCAACATCCCAAATTTCATCCCAAATGGCCCTCAAAATTTAGGAACCATAGTCTCCAGTCCTGCTTCAGAAACAAACACTACAGGATTAATCACAACATTTGGCTTCACATCTGCCGGATCCGCATTGGTGGAGGTAAAATACTCGATCACATCTATATTGTCTCCTTCCTCAAATATGTCAGCATCTTTGATACCGTTCAACGATTGCTCGGAAAGAATTTTCAAAATATACTTTTGCCTAGACATCGATGATGACGGATTAACCGCAACAGAACTTTCCAAAAAATACGGCTTTTCATCACAAAGTTATGCTTCACTTAATCAAGGCATCCTAGGATACTCCTTCACCAACGGACAAGGTTATACAACAGTACCTCCTGGGACTCACCGACTCTACTTTTTTACAGAAATATACGATGGTCCAACCAAAGTTACTTCTATCGGTTTCGGTGGCGCTGAGGACATACTAAAAGTGAGAGTTTACAATTAAAATGCATCCTATTATGAAAAAATACATTTACACCGCTTTACTACTTAGTCCAATAAGTATTTTTGCTCAAGTCGGCATTAACACAACCTCTCCACAACAAGGTTTGCATATTGCCGGCCCAACCGCTGCTGTTAAAGTAGACGGCTTAAGTTATCCCAACAACCCCAAAAATCTTGGTCCCGGAAATTCATCACGCGTCTTTGTTGATGCCAACGGAGACCTTGTGCTAGGACAAGTTCAGGACAATATTGCTATTTTATTTGACGCTGAAAATTACCTCAAAGACGAAAGAGAGGCATCTATCAACCTTATAACCCAACACGGTTACGGAGACGGTTTTGATTATACTGGGACCCCCAGAGATATCCCTAATTCAACTTTTACCTTGACTAGACCAGCAATTCTAGAGATTAACTACTCTCTTTCCTGGGATATTGAAAAAAATGCCAACATTCGGGTAAATGATGGACAAGCAAGAGTAATGCAAACACTAATGTATTTCAGACAAGGAAGCCACTTAGGTCCCGTTGTGACAAGAGACCTTGACGGAAATTTAATCGGAGGCGCATTTACGATTGACAATGGAACTTCAACCCTTGGCGGAGCATTAGGCATCAGTGGCCAATTCTACACCAATCGTGATGACAATAGGGGGGCCACGGATAACTTCCATACTAATGGCTCAGATTACGTAAAACTGCCGCCAGGAACTTATTGTCCAATGTTTTCGGCACAACTTGCAGTATCAGATACGAGTGGAGCGGGAGCTATGAAAATGTGGATTGGAACCAGTAACGACGAAGTTCAAATCATAGCTCACTATTATCAATAAAAAGAAAAAACACCCGAAAGGGTGTTTTTTTATTATACTGCTTTCTCAAGCAAATACTTTTTAGGTGTGGTTCCGTATTTCTTTTTAAAACCGGCAATAAAATGACTAGCCGTGCTGTAGCCAATTTTCAGCCCAACCTCGTTCACATTATACGAACCGGAATCCAGCAAACGACGCGCATATTCCATTTTGTAATCAAACAAGAAACCGTAAACCGTATCGCCGTAAATCTGCTTGAAACCCATTTTTAATTTCTTCAGATTCAATCCCACCTGGTCCGCCAATTCTTGCAATCCCGGCGGTTCACCCATATTGGCGATTATTATTTCCTTAGCTTTCTTAAGTCTTAATACATTTTCCTCGTCAATTAAAAAAGGACATTGCTCGGCATCTGGATCTTCGTTCCTGTTAAAAAACAAACTCAGCAACTCATATCCTTTCCCCTTGTAATACATGTTTTTAATCGACGGATTCAGCGAATAATGAAACATTTGGTTAAGCACAATAGCCATCGAGGGGCTGATATTTTCCTCACCGTAATATTTTTTACCCTGATTCTGATCACTTAGAAACGGAATATGCTCTGCCTGATCCGACAACAAACCGTGAAATTTCCTGATCGAAACCAAAACCGAAATTACCCATGATTTAGGTGCAATTTCCATCTGAAGTGGCAACTCTTTTTGCGGATTATATAGCAAAAGCGATTTCTCTTCATTCAAGGCTAACACATAAGCACCCTGATTAAAAACAAACTTCGCACTTCCTTTCAAGCCAAAATGAAATTGTATAAGCCCCATATTTACGGGACGTTCAAACCGAACAATCTCCTCCGAATCATTCTGAAAACGAAGTAAAATAAAGTCCTCCTCAATTTTTATCTCTTCCATAGAACCCATAGCGATATTTTTTTGTAACTTTATTTGAAAGACAATTAAAATTTATTTAGAATCACTCTAAATAAAATCTTTCTGAAAGGTTGATTTATATGCAAATTTACAAGAAATAACACAAATGAACCTTTTATGAGACAAAAAATCTCTCAGCGACACAAATAGTCCTTACAGCGTTATTTTTATAAAACGGTTAGCAGTACTTTTGTTCTACTTTTAGTAAAAAAGTGAAAAACATGGAAAACACTACTATATCAAAACCTACTTCTTTCTATGTTGTCGGATTGAGTTACAAGAAGGCGGATGCAGAGATCAGGGGAAAATTCAGTTTGGACAATGCGGCTAAGGAAGCATTACTGCTACAAGCTAAAAATGAAGGGATAGAAAGTTTAATTGTCACTTCCACCTGTAACAGAACCGAAATATATGGCTTTGCGCAACACCCGTTTCAGTTAATTAAACTGTTGTGCGAGAACAGCCAGGGAACTATAGAAGATTTTCAGAAAGTAGCTTATGTACACAAAAACACCGAAGCGATTGGCCACATGTTTCGTGTAGGAACCGGTTTGGATAGTCAGATCTTAGGCGACTTTGAAATCATCAGTCAGATAAAAAACAGTTTCGTAGCCAGTAAAGGCCACAACCTTGTCAATAATTATATGGAACGCTTGTGCAATGCGGTAATCCAAACCAGCAAGCGCATTAAAAATGAAACTGAAATTTCCTCGGGTGCCACTTCGGTTTCCTTTGCAGCCGTTCGATACATTTTCAACAACGTAGAAGACATTTCCAATAAAAATATACTGCTTTTCGGAACCGGAAAAATAGGAAGAAACACTTGCGAAAACCTGGTAAAACATACCAAACACGAGCAAATCACTCTTATAAACAGAACTAAAGATAAAGCCGAAAAATTAGCCCGAAAACTAAATGTTATCGTTAAAGACTATGCTAATTTAGAAGCAGAAATTCAAAAGGCCGATGTTTTGGTGGTCGCCACCGGTGCACAGAACCCAACAATCGACAAAGCAATCCTGAACCTTAAAAAACCGTTACTAATTCTGGATTTATCTGTTCCGAAAAACGTACACGAAAATGTTCAGGAATTAGACGATGTAACATTAATCCACATGGATCATTTATCGCAAATGACCGACGAAACCCTGGAAAATCGAAGAAAACACATCCCTGCAGCCGAAGCCATCATCGAAGAGATCAAAGACGAATTCATCAGTTGGACGAAAGCCCGAAAATTTGCGCCTACTATTCACGCTTTAAAAGAAAAGCTGAACACCATCAAGGACAAAGAGTTGACGCTTCATCGCAAAAAAATAAACAATTTTGATGAAGAACAAGCAGAATTGATAAGCAGCCGCATCATCCAGAAAATCACAAACCATTTTGCCAATCATCTCAAAGACGATAATACCATGGTCGATGAAAGCATCGAGTGGATCGAAAAAATCTTTCAGATAGAAACCGTAAAAAATGACTAAAACCATACGCATAGGAACCCGTGACAGTGAACTGGCCTTATGGCAGGCACACACCGTTCAACATCTATTACAGGAACTTGGGTATTCCACAGAAATAGTAGCCGTGAAATCAACCGGCGACATAATTCTGGATAAGCCCTTATACGAATTGGGCATCACCGGAATTTTTACAAAAACCTTGGACATTGCAATGATTTCGGGTCAAATTGATATTGCCGTTCATTCGATGAAAGACGTTCCGACCGCTTTGCCGCAAGGAATCGTCCAGGCAGCAGTCTTGGAAAGAGCCAATGTATTAGACATTTTAGTACATAGAGGCAATGTGGATTTTTTAAACGGATCAGGAACTGTAGCCACTGGAAGTTTACGACGTCAGGCACAATGGCTCAATAAATACCCCAATCACAAAACAGTGGATTTGCGCGGAAACGTAAACACGCGCATGCAGAAATTAAACGAAAGTGATTGGGATGGAGCAATTTTTGCCGCGGCCGGTCTGGAGAGAATCAACTTAAAGCCTGAAACCTTTATTGACTTAGATTGGATGATACCAGCTCCTGCACAAGGCGCTATGTTGGTTGTGGCTATGGAAAACGACGAATTCTCTTTAGACGCTTTAGCTCAACTGAACCATATCGAAACCGAAATCTGCACCTATATAGAACGCCAGTTTTTAAGAACCCTTGAAGGTGGTTGTACCGCACCTATTGGCGCCATTGCCAAATACAACGAAATTGATGACACCATTCATTTTAAAGGTGTTTTATTCTCGATTGATGGTCAAGAGAAAATTGAAATCGACCGTTCTTTTGATATTTCTGAATGGAAAAAACTCGGATTCAATTGTGCCAAAGAAATATTGGATAACGGCGGAACAGCTTTAATGGCCGAAATCAAATCGAAACTGAAAAAGTAATGAATGATTCTATCCGCATACTGTCCACGAAAAAATTGTTACCTAACCAGAAACAGTATTTATTGAATGCCGGTTTTTCAGTGGTTGAAGCCGATTTCATCACCACCAAACCCATAGCATTCGAATTAAAAAATATTCATGACTCGCTGATTTTCAGTAGCCAGAACGGAGTACAAAGTATCTTAGAACATCCAAAAGTTGCTGAACTGAAATCGAAGGACGTATTCTGTGTCGGATTAAAAACCAAAACCTTATTGGAAGAAAACGGTTTCAAAGTCGTAGCCTATACTGGTTATGCCGAAGACCTTGCGGAAATCATCACCTTGGTGTATCCGAACAACCAATACACTTTTTTCAGCGGAAACCTGCGTCGCGACACTTTACCGGAAATGATGAAGGAAGCCGGAGTTTCCTTTAATGAAATCAACGTGTACGAAACAGTACTGACACCACAAAAAATAAATACCAAACCTGACGGAATTTTGTTTTTTAGTCCGTCCGGTCTGGAAAGTTACCTGAAAGAAAATAAAATAACAAAGGAGATCGCCTTCTGCATCGGAAACACCACAGCAGAAGCAGCAAATCGCCTGGGAATAAAAAATATCGTAATCGCGAACCAACCGACCATTGAGAACACGATTATCCAATGTATAAACGAGTTTAAATAAAACTTTGCAACTAAGGACTTTGTCACTTTGCAACTATAAAAGAAATATGATTAAGAACGACCTATTTTTAAGAGCCCTAAAAGGAGAATCTGTAGAACGTCCACCAGTATGGATGATGCGTCAGGCGGGAAGATATTTACCGGAATTCCGCGCATTGCGTGACAAATACGATTTTTTCACCCGTTGTGAAACTCCGGAACTTGCTGCCGAAATCACCGTGCAACCAATCCGAATCGTAAAACCGGATGCCGCTATTTTGTTCTCCGATATTTTGGTGGTACCGAGAGCGATGGGCATTCACGTGGAATTGAAGGACAATTTAGGACCAATCATTCCGGATCCTATCCGTACGATGGAGCAAGTGGAAAAAGTGTTCATTCCGAATATCGAAGAGAGCTTAGGTTATGTAATGGATGCCATCAAACTGACCAAAGAAATGCTGAACGACGAAGTGCCACTTATTGGTTTTGCCGGTTCGCCTTGGACGATCTTCTGTTATGCTGTGGAAGGAAAAGGATCTAAGAGTTTTGATACTGCGAAAGGATTCTGCTTTTCGAATCCGGTAGCAGCACATACCCTATTACAGAAAATCACCGATACGACCATCTTATATTTAAAGGAAAAAGTAAAATCGGGTGTAAATGCCGTTCAGATTTTTGATTCTTGGGGAGGGATGTTATCACCGACCGATTATCAGGAATTCTCATGGAAATACATCAACCAGATTGTAGAAGCTTTAGCCGAAGAAACGGAAGTAATCGTATTCGGTAAAGGTTGTTGGTTTGCATTGAACGAAATGTCAAAATCGAAAGCATCTGCTTTAGGTGTTGATTGGACTTGTTCTCCTAAAAACGCACGTTATTTAACAGGCGGAAACATTACACTTCAAGGAAACTTTGACCCTTCAAGATTATTGTCGCCGATCCCGACCATAAAGAAAATGGTTCACGAAATGATTGATGAATTCGGAAAAGACAAATACATCGTAAACCTTGGCCACGGAATTTTACCTAATATTCCGGTAGATCATGCTAAGGCGTTTGTAGAAGCAGTTAAGGAATACCAAAAATAAACTAATAGCCATTAGCTGTTAGTGTTAGCCTAAAATGAAAGAACAATTCTATAAATACATTCAAATCCTTCAAGACCAAATCTGTAAAGGTTTGGAAGACTTGGACGGGAAAGCAAAATTTCGTCAGGATTTGTGGGAGCGTCCCGAAGGTGGCGGCGGAAGAACCCGCGTGATTGAAAACGGAAACGTTTTTGAAAAAGGCGGGGTAAATATTTCAGCCGTTCACGGAGCATTGCCAATAGCCATGCAGACCTATTTTGGTGTAGGCGAGGTAGACTTTTTTGCCTGCGGACTGAGTTTGGTAATCCATCCTAAAAACCCAATGGTACCGACGGTTCATGCGAACTGGCGTTATTTTGAAATGTATGACAAAGAAGGAAACACCATAAATCAATGGTTTGGCGGCGGACAGGATTTAACGCCGTATTATCTGTTTGAGGAAGATGCAAAACATTTCCACCAAACGTGTAAAACAGCTTGCGACAAACACAATCTGGAATTCTATCCGAAGTTCAAAAAACAATGCGACGAGTATTTCTGGAACGCACACCGTGATGAAGCCCGAGGTATTGGCGGTCTGTTTTTCGACCATTTGAAAGCCACTGAACAGATGTCTATGGAAAGCTGGTTCAATTTCGTGACCGAAGTCGGCAACAGCTTCTTATCGGCATATTTACCGATTGTAGAAAGAAGAAAAGATCTATCCTATACTGACGCCAACCGAACCTGGCAGGAAATCCGTCGCGGGCGTTATGTTGAATTTAATTTAGTTCACGACAAAGGCACCTTGTTCGGATTAAAAACCAATGGCCGAATCGAATCCATCCTGATGAGTTTACCACCACACGTACAGTGGGTATACGATCATCATCCGGAACCGGGTAGCGAAGAAGAAAAATTGATTAAAGTATTAGCAAATCCAGTTGCTTGGATTTAATAAATAAAAAGTTATGTTCCCATTACACAGAGGCAGAAGACTAAGAGTCAACGAATCAATAAGAAGTTTAGTTCGTGAAACCAGTTTAAGTCCGGCGGATTTTATGTTCCCGATGTTCATAGCTGAAGGCGAAAACGTAAAAGTGGAAATCCCTTCCATGCCAGGAATTTATCGTCGTTCGATAGATTTGACTGTGGAAGAAGTAAAAGAGTTGTTTGCTTTGGGCATTCGGGCCGTGAACATTTATGTTAAAGTCAACGACGATTTAAAAGACAATACCGGAAAAGAAGCCTGGAATCCAAATGGGTTAATGCAACAGGCCATCAAAGCCATCAAAGCAGCCTGTCCGGAAATGATTGTCATGCCGGATGTAGCCTTAGACCCGTATTCGATTTACGGACATGACGGCATCATTGAAAACGGCGATATCGAAAACGATAAAACCGTGGAAGCCTTAGTGAGAATGGCGGTTTCCCACGCTCAGGCTGGAGCCGATTTCGTAGCACCAAGCGACATGATGGACGGACGCGTAATGCGTTTGCGTGAAGGTTTGGATCAAGCTGGATTTCATAACGTGGGCATCATGAGTTATTCGGCGAAATATGCTTCGGCGTTTTACGGTCCGTTCCGCGATGCATTGGACAGTGCGCCGAAAAAAGCCGAAATCGAAGTTCCGAAAGACAAGAAAACCTACCAAATGGATTACGCTAACCGCATCGAAGCCGTGAAAGAAGCACTAATGGATGTGGAAGAAGGTGCCGATATGGTTATGGTAAAACCAGGAATCGCTTACCTTGATATCGTTCGCGAAGTGAAAAATGCAGTAAATGTCCCGGTAACCGTTTTCCACGTATCCGGAGAATATGCCATGATCAAAGCAGCTTCTGAGAGAGGCTGGTTGGATCACGACAAAATCATGATGGAGCAGCTAATGTGTATCAAACGTGCAGGTGCGAGTTTAATCTCTACGTACTTCGCTAAAGAAGCGGCAATCATACTGAACAAATAAGATTCTTTACAGGAGATTCTCGCAGTTTTTTCTTAACTTTGAGAGACGATGCTAACGTTAAAAGTTTAAGAAAATGAAAAAATATACATTCATTTTTTCCGTGCTGATAATGGTTTTCCTAATCGGTTCACTCGCATTGGTATCTTGTGGAAAAGAAAAAAAAGAGAAAGAAGAAGAACCTTTATACCCTGAGGTAAAAAAATCAGCAGAAGAAATTTCTTTTGAATTAGGAAAAGAAATCTTTAACGGAAGAGGTACGTGTCACACTTGTCACAAACCTAACGAGAAATTAGTAGGCCCGCCATTGGCCATAATCGCTAAAACCTATAAGGAAAAAGGAGCCAGTATTCCCGATTTTCTTACCGAGAAAAGCGAACCGATTGTAGATCCGTCGCAATACAAGGTAATGAAGGCAAACTTCACCATTACCAAAGCTCTAACCGACGAAGAACGTAAAGCACTGGAAACCTATATACTGAGTTTCGGAAAATAAAACCACTGGTCCTCTTCGGAGGACATTTTTATTTTACAAAATGTAAAGTTTGCTTGTCTTTTTGGAAAAGATGTTTTACATTTGATATTATAATTCTAAATGCTAGGCAATTATGAAAACAAAGTATTTATTTCCACATTCTTTTAAAAGAATCGGATGGTTGATTTTTGTCCCTTTTACAATAGCTTCAATCATTAGGCTTTGCATCGATTGGGAATTGGATTTCTTAAATGTTAATGTATTTTATTTCATCTATGATACTTTTTCTCGGAGCGGAACAACGTATTTTGACTTTGTTGAAAATAACATTACCGATGAAATTTTAATGATTGCATTAATCATAGGCGGTTTATTCACTGCATTTTCAAAAGAAAAAATCGAAGATGAAATGGTTGAAAAAATCAGGCTGGAAAGTTTGGTTTGGGCAACCTATTTCAATTATGCACTGCTTTTAATTTCCATCATTTTCATTTATGGAAATTCCTTTTTTACAGCCTTGCTAGTCAACATCGCTTCGCTACTCATCTTTTTCATCGTCCGCTTTCACTGGATGTTGTATAAATCATCTAAACTTACAACTGATGAAGAATAACATAAAAGTACAGCGTGCCATTGCAAACATGACCCAGGCGGAACTGGCCGAAAAAATCGGGGTAAGCCGGCAAACCATCAATGCCATTGAAGCCGGTAAATTCGTCCCTTCAACTGTATTGGCATTAAAATTAGCCAAACTCTTTGAAAAGTCTGTTAACGAGATATTCGAATTGGAAGCCACCGACTAATTCGTTACCTTTAGCAAATGCAAACAGTCTTTATCAATACGCCGCTTGGAACCGCCAAAATTAAAGGCGATGAAAACGGTATTTCGGTAATTTCGATTCTTCAGGAAGGTGAAATTTCGAAAGTGATTCCAGTGGAGCTAAAAGATGCAGTAAAACAACTTCAGGAATACTTTGAAGGAAAACGAACCAAATTCTCCATTCAACTCAATCCAAAAGGCACCGATTTTCAACAAAAAGTCTGGAAAGCCCTTTTGGAAATCCCATACGGGAAAACCACATCGTATCTGGAACTTTCTAAAAAATTAGGCGATGTGAAAGCCATACGCGCTGTTGCTTCTGCCAATGGTAAAAACCCGTTATGGATAGTCGTTCCGTGTCACCGCGTAATTGGTTCTGACGGCTCACTGACAGGTTACGCAGGAGGATTGTGGCGCAAGAAATGGCTTTTGGACCATGAAAATCCGGAGAAACAGCAAACCCTATTTTAAATTACGAAGCACAAATTAAATCACTTTCCAAAAACACTCTGGCTTATCCCCTAGCTCCGATGGAAGCAGCTACCGTATAGTGCGGACAGCGGGAACATGTCCCCGATAGCTATCGGGATCAAAAAAGCCCAAAACATTCGCTCCAAAAAAATAAAAACATATTTGGAATTTGCGTAAATTCGTTAAAACACCACTTTAAAACCCAATCTATGAAATTTCTGAAAAGCTTCCTAAAATGGTTTTGCATTATTATAGCTTCCATTGTTATCCTGATGTATATTTTCGATGTGGATTATATTTTACGAGCGGTGCGAACCATCTATTTCAGAGGTCATACTACAGCATTTTTAGAAGATTACACCCATTTCCCGAATCGTGAAATCAAAAAAGGTGCGGGACAACCTTGGGCGATTGCCAAAGATTACAATTCAGTTCCCGCTACCGAAGAATTGAACAAAGAGCATAAAGAACTGGGAACTGTTGCCTATCTGATCATTAAAAATGACAGTATCTGGCACGAAAGCTATTACGATGGTTATGATAAAAACTCAAAATCCAATTCGTTTTCCATGGCGAAGAGCGTTATTTCTGCAGCAATGGGCAAAGCGATCATGGAAGGAAAAATTAAAAGCCTAGACCAAAAAGTAACCGATTTTTTCCCTGATTTGAAAGGACAATATGCGAAAGAAGTCACCGTGGGTGATTTGTCGTCAATGGCATCCGGCTTGAACTGGGACGAAAAATATTACAGCCCGTTTTCCATTGTGACCCGCGCCTACTTCGATAATGATCTGAAGAAAGTGATTTTAGGCTTAGATGTTTCTGAAAAACCGGGACAATCCTTCAAATACTTAAGCGGCGCCACCGAATTATTAGCCATGTGTGTCGAAAAAGCGACCGGAGAACACGTTGCCAATTATGTTTCCGAAAAATTCTGGCAGCCAATGGGAGCAGAAAACGAAGCACTGTGGCAACTTGACCATAATCCGGACGGCATTGAAAAAGCCTACTGCTGTATTGCCAGCAACGCGCGTGATTTCGCCCGCTTCGGAAAACTCTACCGCGACTTTGGGAAATGGAACGGCAAACAACTTTTAGACAGCGCTTTTGTTGCCAAGTCCATCAGACCTCGATTTGCAAATAGTCCGCAATACGGCTACGGATTCTGGCTGCATAAAATCAACGGCAAACAATTGTTTTACATGCGCGGCCACCTGGGGCAATTCGTCATTGTGGTTCCGGAAGACAACGTGATCATCGTTCGTTTGGGACACGTCAAAGGATTGCAGACAGAGGAAGACCCGCACAGCAACGATTTGTACGTTTACTTCAATGAGGCTTATAAAATGTTGGAAAAAAGAAAATAATTCTTTTATTTGTAATAATTTTCACATACAAACCAAACGCATTAGTACAATCCATTCAAAATGATCGAGAAAATTAATCTGGAGAACATTCTCTTTTTAGACATCGAAACGGTTCCCGAAGAAGAAAATTTCAATAATCTGGACGAAACCAAACAATCTCTTTTCGACCAAAAAACCAAATACCAGCGCAAAGACGATTTCAGCGCCGAAGAATTTTATGAACGCGCCGGAATTTGGGCCGAATTCGGAAAAATCGTCTGTATTTCAGTGGGTTATTTTACATTTAAGGGCGATATCCGTCATTTTAGGGTTACTTCTTTTTTTGGAGACGAAGTAAAAATCCTGAAAGACTTTTCAAATTTGCTGAACAATCATTTTTCGCAACCGCAACATATTTTGTGCGGACATAATGCTAAGGAGTTCGACTTTCCTTTCATCGCTCGTCGTATGATAATCAACCAGATAGCAATTCCCCTAAAACTGAATCTGTTCGGTAAAAAACCATGGGAAGTTCCACATCTGGACACTATGGAATTATGGAAATTCGGCGATTACAAAACTTTTACTTCATTGAAATTACTCACCAATGTTTTAGGCATTCCGTCCCCTAAAGACGATATCGAAGGCAGCGAAGTAGCCCACACCTTTTATGTGGAAAAAGACATCGACCGCATTATCACCTATTGTGAAAAAGACGTGGTGGCCGTGGCCCAGATTCTCCTGAAATTCAGAAGGGAAGATTTACTCATTGCCGAGGAAGTTATACATATTTAGGAGCTAATTCCCGCTATCCACTCTATCTTTTTTGCTTATCTCGTTCGGTGGAATTACAGCTAAAGCAAAAAAGGATGCCGTTGCTATCGGGGCTAGTCGCCTTGCAAACTTTCCACTTTGATTGTGTTCTTTGCGCTAAATAATTACATTTACGAAAAATATTAAGTATGGTATTGAGCAGATTTTGGTTGGCAATTTTTATTTCTTCTATTGCCTTTGTGGTCATCGGTTTATTTTCCGGAAGCAGTTATTCGATTGACTATGTGCTGAACGGTAAAAAAGACGAACCGCTGTTAATCTCCGAAAAATACCTGAAGCAGGTTCCAGCCTTCATCAAAGACAGCATCGAGAAAGCGCCCGACAATACCATTGTTATCAACAAAATCGAAACCAATCCGGATACGACTTACGTTTACAAAAACAAAACCGTAAAGATTTTCAGTGGGGTCCAAAAATCGGATGGTTTGTTGCCAACGTGTAAAAGCACCTTACTTGATTTGATTCTTCCACTGATTGCGTACCTGGCTTTTTTCTGTGGTTTAATGGAACTTTTGATTATCTCCGGTGCTTCCGGAAAATTAGCTAAAGTACTAAGCCCCGTGTTTGTAAAAGTGTTTCCGAGTATTCCGAAAAACCATCCGTCTATTTCTTATATGACTTTAAATTTTGCTGCTAATTTCTTAGGATTGGATTCTGCGGCCACTCCATTTGGGTTAAAAGCCATGCAAAGTTTACAGGAAATCAATCCCGAAAAAGACAAAGCCAGCGATGCCCAAATTATGTTCATGTGTCTGCATGCTTCAGGGCTCACTTTAATTGCCACTTCCATTATTGGTTATCGGGCTGCTGCGGGTGCTACCAACCCAGCCGATGTTATGCTACCTTGTATTATCACTTCATTTATCGGTACGATTGCCGCTTTTCTGATTGTTGGCGTTAAACAAAAAATTAATTTCAAGAGCGCTTCTTTGGTGGCCGTCCTGATGGCATTAATTGCTGGAATCATTGGCTTGCTGATGTATGTAAACCATTTGGATCTAATCGGTAAAAACTATTTCACTTCCAATCTTTCCGCGTTAATATTAGTGGGAATTATTGCTTTTACTTTGATTTTTTCCTTCCGAAAGGAAAAGAAGTTTACTGAGACAAACACCACTGTTTTTGAAGCCTTTGTAACAGGTGCCAATAACGGAGTTAAAACTGGGGTTACTATTTTTCCTTATGTTTTGGGAATGTTAGTAGCCATTTCGTTATTCAGAAACAGCGGTTTATTTGAAATTATCAGTAATTGGATCGCGTTTGTTTTCTCCAATATGGGCGTAAGCAAAGAAATCACCGATGCTTTACCAGTTGCATTGCTTCGACCTTTCAGTTCTGCAGGATCACGAGGATTTTTAATCGATTCGATGAATACTTTTGGAGCCGATTCTATGACCGGAAGATTAAGTAGTATTTTCCAATGCAGCGCAGAAAGTACTTTTTATGTGATTGCGGTGTACTTTGGTTCGGTTAATATAAAAAATACCCGTTACGCCCTAGGAACGATGCTTTTGGTGGATGTAATTTGTGTGATTACGGCGATTTTCGTGGCTAGCTGGTTTTTTTAAACAAATTATTTGATCAATACTAATATCAACTGTAAAGTATGAAAACATTAATAGAAGATTTTTCGATAGGCCTTTTTCTTTGGCAATTTTTAATATATTCGGTTTTAATAGCATTCTGTTATATTGTTTTTAAAATGATTATAAAAATCTTACGCAAGAAAACCTAGTCTTTCAAATCATTTTCGATTCCCCAATATTCCTTATATTTACGCTCCTAAAATTACTGTTACAATGGACTTTATATACCAAGACCCGTATCCGATTACAAAAGACGATACACAATACCGAAAAATCACTTCCGACTACGTTAAAGTAGAAAAACTGGGCGACCGTGAAATCTTAACGGTGGACCCGAAAGGATTGGAATTGTTGGCGGAAGAAGCGATGACCGACGTATCGTTCATGCTGCGTTCTTCACATTTACAAAAATTAAGAAACATCATCGACGATCCGGAAGCGACCGATAACGACCATTTCGTAGCTTACAACCTATTGCAAAATGCCGTGGTGGCTGTAGACGGGCAATTGCCTTCATGTCAGGATACCGGAACGGCTATCGTAATGGCCAAAAAAGGCGAAAACGTATATACCGGTGCCGATGACGGCGAATGGTTATCAAAAGGTATTTTTAATACTTACGAAAAAAGAAACCTGCGCTATTCGCAGATCGTTCCTATTTCGATGTTCGAGGAAAAGAACTCCGGTTCGAACCTTCCGGCACAAATCGATATTTATGCTAAAAAAGGAAGCTCATATGAATTCCTGTTCTTAGCTAAAGGAGGCGGTTCAGCCAACAAAACCTTCTTGTATCAGAAAACGAAATCGTTGCTAAACGAAAAATCGTTAGACGAGTTCGTCCGCGAACGCATCATGGATTTGGGAACTTCGGCTTGTCCTCCGTATCACTTGGCTATCGTTATTGGCGGTACTTCAGCGGAAGCGAATCTTGCTGCCGTGAAAAAAGCATCTGCGGGTTATTTCGACAACTTACCAACCAGCGGAAACATGGCGGGTCAGGCGTTCCGTGATTTGGAATGGGAAAAACGTGTGCAGAAAATTTGTGAAGAAAGCCATATTGGAGCACAATTTGGCGGAAAATATCTAACGCATGACGTTCGTGTAATCCGTTTACCGCGTCACGCTGCATCTTGTCCGGTTGGAATGGGAGTTTCCTGTTCAGCCGACAGAAATATCAAAGGAAAAATTACCAAAGACGGTATTTTCGTAGAGCAATTGGAAGTGAATCCAAAGCAGTTCTTACCAGAAACAGCTCCGCATTTGGAAGATCCAGTAGAAATCGACTTGAACAGACCAATGTCGGAAGTATTGGCAGAATTGTCAAAATACCCGATCAAAACCCGTTTGAAACTGAACGGAACCCTGATTGTGGCTCGTGACATCGCTCATGCGAAAATCAAAGAATTATTGGATGCCGGAAAACCGATGCCGGAATACTTCAAAAACCACCCTATTTATTATGCCGGACCGGCAAAAACTCCGGAAGGAATGCCATCAGGAAGTTTCGGACCAACTACTGCCGGACGTATGGATGTCTATGTAGATGAATTCCAGAAAAATGGCGGAAGCATGATTATGCTGGCCAAAGGAAACCGTTCCAAAGATGTTACCAATGCGTGTAACAAATACGGAGGCTTCTATTTAGGCTCGATTGGCGGCCCAGCGGCTATCTTAGCCAAAGAAAACATCCTTTCGGTTGAAGTGGTTGATTTCGAAGAATTAGGCATGGAAGCAGTTCGTAAAATTACCATTAAAGATTTCCCTGCATTCATCATTACGGATGATAAAGGAAATGATTTTTTTGAAAACTTATAAAAGTTTAAAGTCACAGTATACAGAAAACCCCGAAAATAATTTTTCGGGGTTTGTTTTTTATAATAGTTTCAAAACTGAACTCAACTACTGTAAACTCATTTAATCCTACTCGACATACAATACCAAACCTTTCAGGTAATGTCCTTCCGGATGGTAAATGTTAGTTGGATGATCCGGTCCTTGCGATAATTTGTGCAATACACGGATATTTCTTCCTGTTTCGATTGCTGCTGCTGCCACCGTATTATAGAACAAAACATCGTCAATTACTTGAGAACAGGAAAAAGTGAATAAAATCCCTTTTGGAGCTAACGCTTTCAATCCAGCTATATTCAAACGTTTATATGCCTGAGTGGCCGTATGCTTGCTTTTAATGCTCTTGGCAAAAGCTGGCGGGTCAAGTACAATCAAATCGTATTGTTGGTTATGCTCTTTCAGGAAATCAAACACATCGGAAGCAACCGCATCGTGATTACAGTCGTCGTAATTCAGTTCCATATTTCTTTCGGCAAGTGCCACAGCTTTTTCCGAGATATCAACCGAAGTAACCAATTGCGCTCCGGCGCTCATCGCATAAATGGAAAAACCTCCCGTGTAACAAAACGTATTCAAAACGCGTTTTCCGTGTGCATAATGCGACAACAATTTTCTGTTATCGCGTTGGTCCAAAAAGAAACCTGTTTTTTGTCCTTCCACCCAGTTAACGGCAAATAAAATATTGTTTTCCTTGGCAACCGTTTCGGGTTTATCACCATATAAGAAGAAATCTTTTCCAGTATTTGGCAAAGTGCCGCTGCTTTTACAATAGATGGTTTCGCAGTAATCAGCGAAGTTCACTTTTATGGCTTCGGCGATTTGCTCCAATTGAAAATAAATCCCCGACGAATGTGCCTGCAACACCCAGTTTTTATCGTAATAATCGATAATCAATCCGGGAATGCCATCGCCTTCACCGTGAATTAAACGGAAGGCATTGGTTTCTTGTAATTTCAATAATTTCAAACGCAATTCCCAGGCTGATTTCAGTTTGTCTGCCCAGAAATTTTTATCAAAAACTTCATTTCCGAAAGTCAGCATTCGCACAACTATACTGCCACGGTCACTGAAATAACCGGTCGCCAGATGCTTGTTATTGGAATCCACCACATCCACCATTTCCCCGTCATTCAATTCCTGACTCACACCGTAAACAGCGCCACTGAACACCCATGGGTGACGGCGTTGCACGGATTTTTCTTTTCCCGGCTTTAATATTACTTTCGGATAACTCATCTTTTAAATTTTTTGACAAAATTACCGATTTATTTCCAGTTCATAAAAAAAGACGGAAGTAATCCAGTTGTGGTCGAAGATGACCTTGGCACGTCATTTCTTGCTTCAATTTTTGCTTGCCAAGCCAGCCAAATTTCACCAGGAGTTACAAGGATATCGATTTTATGGATGACAATATCACTATTTATTACAACAAAAAAGATTACACAGAGTATGTCAAAAAAAGGGAGCTATTTAAAGATAATGCTATAATTGAAAACTTTTTTGGAATTTTAAAATCGGAACGTAAAAGAAATGAGCCCGATACAATATCGGGCTCACCACTATCAAAATTAATTATAAATTTATCGAAACTATTGAGTCCGGTCTAAAATCACTCCCATATTATATGGATCTTCAGATTATTTTTTAATCACTTTTTCCGATAATACAACTGCATCATCCTGAGACAATTCCAACACATACATTCCTTTAGCAAGGCTTTCCACATTAATTATTTTGTCATGTAATTTACCTTCCTTCACTACTTGTCCCAAAAGGTTTGTGATTTTAAATGAAGTATTTTGGCTATCATTAATACTGATATAAATTACATTTTCAAATGGATTAGGAAATGCTTTAATTTCGGCTCCCTCACCTGCAAGAGCATAACTTGTTGAAACAGGCGTCCCTTCCTGATTTACAAGTGCAGAAGATGCAGATCCTACTCCCACCGCATACCAAGCGTTGGTGGTAGCAATCACTTCAGCTGAACCGGCACCAAACAAATCAGTAGCCGCCTGAATACCATAAGTTCTCGCATTTGAATAATTTGAATTGGCGGATAAATAAACACTCTCTAAACGATACGCAATTTTCGCCGCTTTGTCAATTCCTATTCCTGTTACATTGTAGGAGTTACCCAAATCATTAGTTCCTGCCTTACCTTCAGTTAAAATATAAAACCAATGGTTTAGGACTCCCGAGTTTGTGTGAACGCCACAATAGTCATTTCCACTTCTCGGACGACATCTGGATTGACTAACCCAGTAAGTTCCTCCATAAGTATCTGGTTGTCCTTCAGCGTTAGGATTACTCATAGAGCGTAAACCCACGTGACCGCTTCTCCTTTCAATGTCTTCTCCAATTATCCAGCGTTGTTTAGTTGGTGCGGCATAATATTCCACACACGCTCCCCAAATATCCGAAAAACCTTCATTCATTGCACCCGATTCTAATTGGTACGCAAGACGAGCAGTTTTTTCACAAACCGCATGACCGATTTCGTGACCGGCAACATCTATCGAAGTTAAGGCATCAAAATAAGTTCCTGAACCGTCTCCATAGGTCATTGCACTACCATTCCAGTATGCGTTATCGTAGTTACTGCTATAATGAACGTAACTTTTTAATGCTGTTCCCAAATTATCATAACTATTTCTTCCATGAACATTTTTCCAATAATCATAGGTTTTTTCTGCTCCCCAATGAGCATCCAAAGCAGCATTATCTTTGTTCGCATTATTAAATTCTGCAGCGGTCCAATTATTATCAGTATCCGTAAAATTTACCGCAGCAGAATAATTTGTTCCTTTTTTCATATTTAAGGTTAGAATTCCGTTTCCTCTTGTATTTTCCGACAGGATATAGGAATTCCCGTTTAAAATGGTTTCGATAACCTGAGTTCCACTGTATCGGGTTGCGGCATTTGCTGCAACCAACATGGATTCTTTTTTAAACAGATTGATACTTCCGGTTTTCTCAGCTTTTTGGCCATGGCTGAATTCATCTAAATGTTTGATCGTAGCGTTGTAAAATAATGACTCACCGGTAGAAGCATCTATATAAATATCACCCCTGCTAACAGGCTGTGTAGCATATATATCGAATTTATAGGCTAATTTTATTTCATCATCCACCGGCAACAGTACTAATTCCCCTTGTGGTTTAGTATATCCAAAAGCCTTGGAATCTTCAGGGTTGTCCCACATATAGCTTTTGGCGCCGATTTGGGCCACTGCCTTATTGAAAGCATCTTGTAAAGAAAGAGAAGGGCGGGTGTTTACTGTCCCGATAGTGTAAAACTCCCCGGACATACTTGCGACTTTTCCGCTCTTTGAATGCAATGTATAGGTTGCAAATTCGACTTTAAGTCCCTGGTGAAACAATTGAAACTTTTCATGTGAAAACCCCAATTTGTCCACATCGGATTTGACTTTAGAGAAGTTTTGTCCTTGTTTTAAACCTAACTGCTCTTTAAAAATAGTTTGAAAATCCGAACTTTTGTAACCTGCGGTCTCTTTAAAAGAAACAAAGCTTGCCAAACCGTTTGGATTTTTTTCGATTGAATTTACCTTCTTGCCAGATTCTTGCGCCAAGGCAGAACACGCAAAAAACGTTGAAACCGTTAATGTTCCAAAGTAATGTAATTGTTTTCTCATAGTTAAATAGGTTAAATTGGGTTAAAAATTAATCAGCAATAAAATTTAATCGATTATGTAATGTTTATAAAAGCTCCCTCTTATAATTTTATTTCCTACTGGTAAACATTATCGTTTCTCAAAATCGTCTACCCTACCTTCCAAACTACATTTTAACACGAATGAACAACTCGGTCATTCTTCCTTTGTATAATTTTTGTAAAAATTAAAAAGAATCCAATCCTTAACACATCTTGAAAAAACATCTTTTATTTTTTACAACCATCAATGATACAATAATACAATTTTTTTTAAATTTTTTAATATAATGTTTAATTTTTGTTAAAAAATTTCACCAAACAGATTTATGACGCCTTCAAATAACAAATTGCTCTCCATTTCGATCCTATGTAAAAAACAAAAGCATCTTTAGTATATTTTACCAAAGATGCTTTTTAATATATATTTTGATTGATTAATCGATTACCATTTCCGGAACCTCTCCTTCGATAATTAATTCGGCCTCGGTAGCCTTAATAATCTCTTCAACAGAAACACCGGGAGCTCTTTCCAAAAGTTTGAAGCCCTTCGGAGTCACTTCCAAAACAGCCAATTCCGTAACTACTTTTTTAACGCAGCCAACGCCTGTTAGCGGAAGCGTACATTTCTTAAGGATTTTCGATTCGCCTGCTTTGTTTACATGCATCATGGCAACGATAATATTATCGGCAGAAGCCACCAAATCCATGGCGCCACCCATTCCTTTCACCATTTTACCCGGAATTTTCCAGTTAGCGATATCTCCATTTTCAGAAACTTCCATCGCGCCTAAAATGGTTAAATCAACTTTCTGCGCCCGAATCATTCCAAAACTGAATGCCGAATCAAAGAAACTTGCTCCCGGTAATGTGGTGATAGTTTGTTTTCCGGCATTGATGATATCAGCATCTTCTTCGCCTTCAAAAGGGAACGGCCCCATTCCCAACACTCCGTTTTCGCTCTGGAATTCTACTGAAATATCATGTCTTACATAATTGGCTACCAAGGTTGGAATTCCAATTCCTAAATTCACGAAATAACGATCTTTAACTTCCTTGGCGATTCTTTTTGCAATTTGATTTTTATCTAAAGCCATGACTATTATCTTTTACGGGTTGTACGTTGCTCAATTCGCTTTTCAAATTTCTCACCTTGGAAGATGCGCTGTACCATAATTCCCGGAATGTGAATCTGGTTTGGATCTAAAGTTCCCGCAGGCACTAATTCCTCCACCTCTGCAATAGTAATTCTGGCTGCACCCGCCATACAACTGTTGAAATTTCTGGCCGTTCCCTTAAAAATAAGGTTTCCGGCATCGTCGCCTTTCCATGCTTTTACGATGGAGAAATCGGCTTTATAAGCCAATTCCATTATATGCATTTTTCCGTTGAATTCACGAACTTCTTTTCCTTCGGCTACTTCGGTACCATAACCGGCAGGTGTAAAAAACGCAGGAATTCCAGCTTGAGCAGCACGGCATTTTTCGGCTAAAGTTCCTTGCGGCGTTAATTCCACATCCAATTCGCCGCTTAACATCTGACGCTCGAATTCGGCATTCTCCCCCACATAGGAAGAAATCATTTTTTTAATCTGACGTTTTTGCAATAACAATCCCAATCCGAAATCATCAACCCCAGCATTATTTGAAATACAAGTCAATTCTTTTACATCTTTTCGGACAAGTTCGGCAATACTGTTTTCGGGGATTCCGCAAAGTCCGAAACCACCCAGCATGATGGTTTGCCCGTCTTTTATATCGTGTAATGCCTCCTGAACATTACCTACTTTCTTATTAATCATATGGCGATTGCGTTTGTTTAATTTTGGCCTTAAAAGTATAAAAAAAACGCCTTTTAAAAAAGGCGTTTCCTATTTAGAAATCGAATTCTTCGGTTTGTGTATCTTCCTCGACGGCAAGACTGTCTACAACCACTTTCCTAGGCACATAACAATCTACTTTAATGGCGAAGTTTTCAGGTTTTTCGAACGGTTTCTGTGAAACATCCAGACTTGCATCCTCGTAACATTTCTTCATGAATATTCCCCAAATAGGTAAAGCCATCGTGGCTCCCTGTCCCATATTGGTTTGTTCGAAATGGGCAGATCGATCCTCATTTCCGACCCATACTCCGGCACATAAATTAGGCACCATACCGATAAACCATCCATCTGAATTGTTTTGGGACGTTCCTGTTTTACCGGCTATTGGGTTTCTTAAATTATATGGAACCCCTGTAACTCTTGCCGATTCCGGCGCGCTTCCCCAACGTAAGCGGGAACCAGTTCCATATTCGGTAACTCCTTCCATTAGTTTGATCACGGTATAAGCAACGTCTTTACTCATCACGTCTCGGGATTCCGGCACCGGTTCATATAAGACCACTCCGTTTTTATCCACGATTTTCACAATCACCTGTGGCTTCATATACACACCCTGATTAGCGAATGTACTGAACGCAGCCACCATTTCCTCTACTGTAATATCTACTGCTCCTAAGGCAATAGAAGGCTGAACAGGGATTTCAGAGCTAACTCCCAATTTCTTGGTCATGTCTACCACCGCTTCCGGCCCTACTTTATCAATCAGTTTAGCAGAAACCGTGTTGATGGAATTGGCCAGCGCCGATTTCAGATTCACCATTCCGCGATAATTACCGGTTGAGTTTTTAGGTGACCAATCGGCATCGATGTTATAACGTCCTTTTGGCATTGTAAATGGCGAATCAACTATGGAATCACAAGGAGACATCTTCAACTGTTCTATAGCCGTGGCATATAAAAACGGTTTGAAAGTTGAACCAACCTGTCTAGCTCCCTGACCAACGTGGTCGTATTGGAAATGTTTGTAATTGATTCCTCCAACCCAGGCCTTAACATGACCGGTTTGAGGCTCCATCGCCATCATTCCTGTCTGAAGGAAATGCTTGTAATATAAGATGGAATCACGAGGTGTTAACAATGTATCTTTCTCTCCTTTCCATGTGAATACCTGCATTTTTGTCGGAACATCGAATGATTTCATGATTTTGTTCTCATCGAAACCTTTCTCGCTCATAATACGCCAACGCTCAGAATTTTTCATGGAACGTTCCATGATCTTTTTTGTTTCATCCGGCGTAATACCAGTAAAAGGAGCATTCGGATTATCCTTCTGTCTTTTGTTGAATTCCTGTTGCAGGTTAGCTAAGTGTTCTGTAGCTGCCTCTTCAGCATATTGCTGCATTCTGGAATCGATCGTGGTATAGATTTTCAATCCATCACGGTAAATATCATATTCGCCATCACCGTCCTTCTTTGGATTCTCTTTTACCCACTTTTTCATGAAGTCGCGTAAGTACTCTCTGAAATACGTAGCACTTCCTTCGATATGACTTTCCGGAGTAAATTTTAAAACGATAGGCTGCGCCTGGTAAAACTCTTTTCGTTCTTTGGTCAGGAACTTGTTTTTTTCCATCTGATGCAATACCACATTTCGTCTGTCGGTCACTTTCTGAAGGCGACGCACCGGATTGAACAACGATGGGTTTTTCAACATTCCCACGAACATTGCCGCTTCATCCACGGTTAAATCTTTTGGTTCTTTCCCGAAATATACTTTGGACGCCGAACGGATTCCCACCGCAGTATTTACGAAATCGACCGTGTTTAAATAGTGGGCAATAATTTCCTGCTTGGTATATTGTCTTTCCAATTTGGTGGCGATAATCCACTCCTTAGCTTTTTGAATGATACGGAACGGGAGGAACTTAGACCCTTCGCCGTGGAAAAGGTTTTTTGCCAACTGCTGGGTTAACGTACTTGCTCCTCCGCTGCGCCCTAAACTCAGGGCCGCACGTAATGTACCTTTTGTATCAATACCGGAATGCTCATAAAAACGCTCGTCCTCGGTAGCCACCAAAGCTTTCACCAAATGATCCGGCAATTCGGCGAATTTAACCGGCGTTCTGTTTTCAAGATAAAATTTACCAATGGTTACCCCATCGGAAGAGATGATTTCCGTGGCTACATTAGAGTTTGGATTTTCCAACTCATCAAACGAAGGCATCGAGCCGAAAAGTCCCCAGGATGCAAACAGGAAAAATAAAATCGCTCCGCCAAAACAGTAAATAAACAGTTTCCAGAATTTCTTTACATACGGAGAAAAATCTTCTTTTTTATTATTGATTTGAGCCATTTTAATTCGTTTTTTCTATTCTAAAACCTACTTCCGAAACACCCTGCAATTGTTCAACACCGGATACTTTTCCGGTTTCGCGAACAGCCTGCTGAATGCTTACCACATACTTCCCGGCTTTAGGAAACCTTGCATTTTCCTTATACCAGAGTTTGCTCTCTTTTACATCGGAAAACCCTTCCCCCATCAGCGTACCATCCGGATTAGCCATTTGATACTCTAACGTATCCACCTTGGTTACTCCATCCGGTTGCAGCATGGAAACGATAAGGAACAAATTACTGTATGGGTAATCATTATTGTTTCTGATGTTTACAAACATATTATAATCCTGGATCGTGTCCTTCTGCTCAAAAGCAAACGACACCTTCTGTTTTTTATGCCAGGAACCGTCTATTTCACGGTATTCATCAAAAACCCTTTTTTTGTCACAGGAAAAAAGCGACAGTGACAAGGCAAATCCAAAAATTAAAAATCTATTGTTTTGAATCATTTTTATCGTTCGATGGTTTATTTCTATTTGGTCGCGGTCTGCGGTTATTATTTCTTGGTTGTCCTTCGGAAGCAGGCTTGTTTTGTCCACCCTGTCCTTCAGAAGCCGGTTTATTTGGCTTTTCCGGTGCCCCTTTTTGTCTTTCAGGTACTACTTTTTGTCTCTCAGTTGTTCCTTTTGGCTTTTCGGTATCAGCCGCTTGACGTTTCTTGTTTGGACGTTTCTTTTTCTTAGGCTGATCAAAACGTGTCAAACTATCCTGTCCTACAGCATTTTGGAAGTTTTTCTCTTCTTCCACAATCGTCTCAACAGTATAATCCTCGAGTGCCGCAATACGTTTCTTCTCTTTGTTTAATGCCACGATTTCTTTAACCTGATCTATCTTTAAAACGTGCCATTGTGCAAAATTATTGGTATAGGCAAACCACATCAAACCTTTGAATATGTCAACCTTCTGACAAAGCGCATCGCCTTTTTCGGTATACAACTTGGTCTCCATATCCGGAAAACCTTTCAGAGCATCCAGATAAGTATCCAATTCGTAATTCAGACAGCATTTTAACTTACCACACTGACCGGCCAGTTTCTGCGGGTTCAATGATAACTGCTGATAGCGCGCCGCAGAAGTATTTACGCTTCTAAAATCGGTTAACCATGTGGAACAGCACAATTCGCGTCCGCACGAACCAATTCCACCCAAACGGGATGCTTCCTGACGGAAACCAACCTGTTTCATCTCGATTCGCGTATTGAATTCTTTAGCAAAATCCTTGATTAACTGACGAAAATCGACGCGGTCATTTGCCGTATAGTAGAACGTAGCTTTAGAACCGTCACCTTGGAACTCAATATCCGAGATTTTCATTTCCAGTTTTAGACTGATTGCCAATTCACGTGCGCGGACTTTCATCGGCTCTTCCCTGTCACGGGCATCACTCCAGATATCAATGTCTTTTTGGGATGCTTTTCTGTAGATTTTAGGAACCTCACCTTCGTGATTAACCCCTTTTTTCTTCATTTGCACCTTTACCAGTTCTCCGGTCAAGCTAACAATCCCAATGTCGTGGCCAGGGGACATCTCCGTGGCAACGATATCACCGATACCCAAAGTCAATTTTTCGGTATTGCGGTAAAATTCTTTGCGCCCGTTTTTAAAACGAACCTCAACACAGTCAAAAGGCTCCTGACCACCCGGAAGTGTCATATTGGAAAGCCAATCGAATACGGTTAATTTGTTGCAGCTATCGGTGCCGCAAGTCCCATTATTTTTACACCCCTTCGGCGCACTGCCATCGGAGGTTGAACAACTGTTACATGCCATAATTTGAATATATATTGATCGTCGGCCTCAAGCCAGACTACTTATTCGTAAATTGATTTTGTGTGTAAAGATAGTATTTTTTTATTTTGCGATGGACGGTTTAACTTTAAGTCCGAATTCTTCATAAATTGAGCATCGGCACAATTTAATTTTTGTTCGAAATCAACAAATCGGAAACTTAAAAATAACCGATTGTACTCTTCTATGTAAACCTCTGAACCCCATCTGTTTTATGTTTTTCCCGTTCAAAAGCAATTTATGACTGTCCAATGGCATCCGAAAATAATTTTAACGAGTAACCGAAGGTTTTTATTGTTAAATTATTTATATTTGATAACCAAGATATTAACATAATTACCCGTGTTTTTATTCTGATTCCTGAAAGCGATTTGTTATTAATATTTAAAACAATAATAATTGATAACTATTACCCTCTTACAACGCTTCAAATATGCCTTTCTGCTACTGATTGTCGCATTATTCGGCATGGAAAAAGGATACGGTCAGAACGACTCCTTAACAAACGTGCAAAGCATAACTTTAGAGGAAGCCTTAAAACTTGGTATTGAGAACAACAAGCAAATAAAAATTGCCAATACCGACGTTGCCATTGCCAATGAAAATGTCAGTCAGACAAAAATGGCGAAGATGCCGCTTGTCGGACTGAATATGAACTATAATCACATCGGTAATCCAAAAATATATGAGGGATTCTATGAAAAAAGCCTCACGGTAGATTACTTCGATTATCAGGCTTCTGCAAACATATTGGCCAGCATGCCCATATATACAGGAAACCTCATCAACAACAGGATAAGCAAACAGGAATTAATCCGAGAGCTACAGGAAGCCACTGTTAAAATGACGGAAGCAGAAATTAAACTGGCCATAGTACAGCAATATTTCACCCTTGAAAAACTTTACCGCCAGATTGAAGTCACCAAACAAAATATCATAAACACTAACCTGCGAATCAAACAACTACAATCGCGGGTGGCCAACGGACAAAACCTAAAAAGTGATCTATTACGAACCGAATTACAACAATCAAGATTTGAAGTTTCCGTGTTTGAAGACACTAACAACATCAAACTGGTCAGCAACTATCTAGATATTTTGATTGGTATTCCGACTGACACCGTACTAAAACCTGAAATGGCCGAAACCACAATTCCCAAGGAAGAACGGGATATTCAACAATGCCTGGCCGAAGCTTATGAGAACCGATATGAAATCAAACAATCGGAATTAAACGTGAAACTTTCCGAATCCAACCTCAGCATCACAAAAAGTGGATACTTACCCAATCTATACGCCGGTGCAATGCTCAATACCCAGTACCCAGCCCAATGGCCAGATTATCCAAACATCCTCAATTTCTGGACAGCAGGTCTATCGTTAAATTGGGATATTTCCAGTTTTTACAATCTGAAACATCAGGTGAGCGGTGACAAATTGGATATTGACCGAAGCAAAACGATTCTAGATGTGACCAAAGACCAAATTGACAAGGAAGTAAAAACCGTTTTTGTGAAGTATGTTGAAAGTCAAAAAAACATATCGACCTATAAAAAAGATGTGGAATTATCGGAGAGCAACTACAGAATCGTAAAAAGCCGCTACGACAATGACTTTGCCTTGATTAGCGATATGGTTGATGCCGAATTACAATTAAACGGCGCTAAAATTTCACTCATCAATGCCAATCTCGACTTGATCATTCAATATTACTCCCTGCAATATGCCATGGGAAAACTATAAACGAAGATGCTATGAGCCAGGAAAACCAAAACCCCGAAGCAGTTCAAAAATCAGAACGAAAAAGAAATACCATTCTGACCATCCTTTCTTTTGCTTTTCTGCTGGGAGGTGTTTTGTGGATATTGAGTCTGTTTTTTGACTTCAGCCAAAATGAAACCACCAACAACGCTCAGGTGGAATCCTATATGAACAATATTGCAGCCCGGGCGAGCGGACATATAAAAGAAATCCGTTTCGAGGCCAACCAGCCTGTGCATAAAGGCGATACACTGATTATTCTTGATGACCAAGAATACCAAATAAAAGTGAGACAGGCCGAAGCCGATTTAGCCATAGCCGAAGGAAATCTTCATTCTTTGGAACAAGCCATAATTACATCGACATCCAATCAGGCCGCTGCCAAGGAAAAATTGGCCGGCGATATGGCCGATCTGGAAAAAGCCAGAAAAGATTATCAGCGTTTTGAAAAAATGTTTGCCGATTCGGCTGTGACGAGAAACCAATACGATCAGGTACTGGCCAAGATGAAATCTACCGAAGCTTATCTGAAAGCAGGTCAAAACGAATTGTTGGCCAGCAGTTCCATTACCCAGCAAAGCAAAACCAATCTGGAAGCCGCAAAAGCAACTGTAGCCGGCAAAAAAGCCAATTTGGATAACGCAAAACTGCAATTATCATACACGGTCATAAAAGCTCCAATAGATGGTTTTGTGGGCGAAAGGGAACTTTCCGTAGGCGATTTGGTAAGTACAAATCAGGTAATCGCCTCCATTGTACTGAAACACAAACTATGGGTGACCGCCAACTTCAAAGAAACTCAGGTGGAGCGGATAAAAATAGGGCAACCGGTTACGATTACCATAGATGCGCTGGACGATAAAGAATTTAAAGGAAAAGTGGTCGGATTTTCGCCGGCCACCGGAGCCAAATTTTCGATGGTGGAACCGGATAATTCCACTGGTAATTTCGTGAAAATCACCCAACGCATTCCGGTAAAAATTGAATTTGAAGCCAGCCCTCAGGAACTCGAGCCCGTAAAACCCGGCATGAATGCAACTGTTGAAGTAGAAAAATAAGCGATGGTTAAGATAAAAAAAGGAAGCGTTTTCATTCTTATCGGGCTATATGTCCTGACCATTCCTTTTTTTAATACACTTAATATTACTGCTTACGATAATTCTCAAATTCTGGGTCATTTCGGAGAATCAACAACGGCTTTTACCTATTCGAGTTACATTCCGGTTTTTGCCATGTTGGCCTTTTTACCGTTAGGGATACGAATCGCCAAACAGCTTCCCCTTCGCACGATGGTTTTATCCGTCAGTTTTCTGGCGATACTATTCAATACCGCTTCACTATATACGACTTCCATCGGATGGTTCACGGTTTGGCGTTCGCTTTTATCCATCATTTCAATTGTCGGGATATTTGCGACCATGATTCCTATCATCCTAAAATACAATCCGGCGTTCAATATGGCCATCATGTACGGAATCATGCAATTCATCCTTCAGGGGAGCCAGCACATCTATAAATACCTTGGCACGAGCTTTACCAGTTTACACGATTGGACCTTTAGTGTTTACTTTCTAAATGCCAATTTTTTCATCGGCATTATTCTGGCCTGGATTTTTTACCGAAAAGATATTGCTCCGATGAAAGGCGTTTTCCAATTCGACTGGAGAGGCTGGTTCCTGATGATTTTATTGTTTACCGATATTCTTTTCCTGTGCGCCGAAGGACAAACCCGAAATTGGTTTCAGGATCCCAAAATAGCTTCTGCCGTTGCTTTTGGACTTATCATAATCGGAGTATACATCCTTCATACCCGTTTTACCGAAGATCCGCTGATTGACCCTGACGTATTCAAATACTCCAATGTGGCAATAGGCTCGTTTCTGTTTTTCTATATTGGAGCCATTAATGGCACAGGGAGCGTTGTTTCGGGATTCATGGGCAATGTGCTTGGCTTCGATCCTTTGTATGAAGCCCGGACCCATTTATCCATGCTGATCGGTATTTTCATAGCGATTCCATTAACAACCTATCTTTTATACAAAAAAATTTACATCGGTACAGTTTGGATTATGGGATTCACCTGCTACGGCCTATACCACATGATACTCTTCTTCAGGTTTTACCCCGAAATAAGTCCTTCCGATTTTATGGAACCTTTTGTTATCAAAGGATTGGCAATCGGGTTTCTGTATCCAACCTCATCGCTTTATTTAGCGGAAGGGATCCCTAAAAAATTAGGCGATTCCCGAATGATGAGCGGTGTCATTTGCCGTGTTGTTCTGGCCGTATTGCTGGGAAGTGCCATCTTGGGAACGATGATTAGCAACGCGAATATTCATCATAAAACAGGCCTAAGTCAGCAGTTATCCCCTACAAATCAGTTAGCTGAAGATCAGTTAATTCAAACAAAAAACGTATATTTACACAAAGGCTTGTCCGAAACAGAAGCGCAAAAAATGGCCGAGAAGAGTCTTTCCAACCAAACTTCCCAAGCTGCTATTTTACTTGCTTATAAAGATGTTTATCTGGTATTGTCTGCCATTTGTTTTTTACCGGTTCTGATTATTTTGCTTTTCCGATTGGGAAGAAGGCCGCTCGGAAGAGTTGAAGTCGAGCCTATACCCATTTAAGTGCAACTCGTTCTTTTTGTTTTTTTCAATTACTGATTGACTTCCATTTAAAAATAAAACCTTATGGTCAAAGCAAAACAATATCGATTATTCAATCACTTGTGGGACAAAGAAGACGGGCTTTTAAGCATGCTGGTTTTGCTTTTCATCATGCACTTTCTTTTTATTCCGTTGTTTGGAAGCTATTCCTTTTTAAAGTTAGCCATGCAGATTTTCTGGGTGCTCTTTCTTTTGTCGGGTATTTTTGCATTGGAGACCACTAAAAAGCAAGCCAAACTGATTTCCATTATTCCTGTTTTGTTTGTAGTTGTTGGCTGGATCAGTCTTTTCAATACCAGTAATTTCATTGTGGTTGCCGACTTCATCCTTTCGATTGCAGCCCTTTTGCTGCTTATCATATTAGTTCTCATAAAAGTATTCGAACCCGGGCCTGTAACTATTTTCCGTGTAGTGGGATCGGTGGTGGTTTATATGCTGATGGCCAACCTCTGGTCTATTATTTATTTATATATATTTCAAGATATTGAAGGGGCATTTCAGATTACCCTGCCTCCATTTGAACGAAACAGTCTGGAAGCCAATTTTTTGTATTTCAGTTATATCACAATCACCACTACAGGTTATGGTGAAATCCTTCCACTGCATCCGATAGCGCGCTCCATGGTACAGATGGAAGCAATTTTTGGCGTGTTGTATCCTGTTATTCTGATCGGACGTCTGGTATCGGACAGTAATACCCCTGATCTCAGAAAAAACAAAACCTGACAATTCAACTTTTATCCGATTCACTAACTTATAAAAACCAAAGGGCATGAAAAACAATTCCGATTTTAATAGCAAAACGCTATTCGACATCATCCTGCAATTGGGAATGATATTCCTTATCATGGGATTCTGTATTAGGCTATTACTCCCTTTTACAATGCCTATCCTCTGGGCAATCATCTTTGCCATTATAATACATCCCTTATATAATTTTGTCCAGAAAAAATTAAAGGGACGCAGAGGTCTGGCTTCATTTTTAATAATAACGGTCATATTGCTCCTTATCATTGTGCCTACTGTTACTTTTTTTAATTCAGTTGTTGGCAGCATTATTGACGTAAAAGACCAAATGGAAGCCGGAACATTAAAAATAGACACTCCGGCCGAAAAGATGAAGGATTGGCCTATTATCGGAGACAAAATATACAACTTCTTGAATGCGGCATCTGTTAATATTGAAAAAGCCGTTACGGACTACAAAGAACAAATTGTGGAGGTTTCCAAAATAGTATTGGGAAGCATTGTTAGTTCCGGACTGACGTTCCTTCAAATCATCCTTTCGCTTATTATCGCCGGATTCCTGATGACGTCCAAAAGCTCTCAGGATCTAGCCACAGATTTAATTATGAGAGTCGCCGGACCCAAAAAAGGAGAAGAAATTGTAGATATAACTGTTTCTACAGTATATCAGGTGGTGAAAGGAATTTTAGGAGTAGCGGTAATACAAACCATCATCCAGGCCTTTGGATTGTTTCTCTGTGGTGTCCCTTTTGCGGGAGTCCTGACTCTGATCTGTCTGATATTATCCATTTTACAAATCGGCCCTATCATCATTAATATCGGGGTAATCATTTACCTTTTTTCAAGCGGCGACAGTACTACTACAGCTATTTTATGGTCAATATTTTTCGCGGTTAGCGGCTTATCCGACAATGTGTTGAAACCACTGCTTTTAGGCAAAGGAGCCTCCGTTCCCGTACTGGTTATTTTCCTTGGTGTTATTGGCGGGTTCATGATGTCCGGGTTTATCGGTTTATTTGTGGGTCCAATCGTATTTTCCATTGGCTACCGATTGTTTGATGCCTGGATGCATGAAGGAAAAGTAGTTACAAAAGAGAATACAAACGTGAGTTCATCAGTTCCTGGAGAATCACATGAAGGGGTTGAGCTCTGATTCTGAATTTTTAAAATAAGTAAATCTATAACATAAAAAACCTGCCCAGTATTTATACAGGACAGGTTTTATAATTTGTATCGCGGCATTTTTGTCTCAAACTTCCTTTACCGAAATTATTTTCACAGGGCAGGCTTTTTCTGCCAGTTCACAATTTTCAACGATAGAATGATCAGGCGATTTTAAAGTATGGAATCCTTTGGTATCAACTGATTTCAGCAACACAGTTTTCCCGTCTTTTTTAGACATCTGAAACTGCGCCGGAGCCATTTCCACACAATAATTACAACCGATGCATTTGTCTCTTTGTAATGTGATGATGACCATTAGTTCTCTACAATTTTATACATCTTGTCCGACAAACGGATACGGAACGGAACTTTCAGCGTACAACTGTCGCCTTTGGTTGCCTTTTCGGAATCCTGATCGTTTACCAGCATTTCTTCTAAAACCAGTTCCTGAGCTCCCGTGCTTGGGCCTGTAATCAGAAGTTTATCGCCTTTTTTGATATCGTAAGCCTCTATTTTGAACTCGGCCACACCCGATTTCGGAAAATAATGCATTCCTTTACCAACATATACCTTTTTCTGAGTGGCGCTCGAACCCGGATTGTCTGACCATTCTCCTAATTTTTGTCCCAAGTAATAACCCGACCAAAATCCGCGGTTATACACAGTCGACAAATCTTCCATCCAAGTGTTTATCTTTTCTTTGGTAAACGTCCCCTCGTAATAGGCATCGATGGCTTCCCTGTAGGTTCTCACTACGGTTGCCACATAATCCGCAGCTCTTCCACGTCCTTCGATTTTCAGTACTTTGATGCCCGAATCAATTACCTGATCCAGAAAATCAATCGTACATAAATCTTTAGGCGACATCATGTATTCGTTATCGATTTCAATTTCAAATCCGCTTTCCTGATCGATAACCGTATATTTTTTACGGCAATTTTGTTTGCACGCCCCTCGGTTTGCAGACGAATTATGCGAATGCAGGCTCAGGTAACATTTCCCTGAAACTGCCATGCACAGAGCTCCGTGTCCGAATATTTCAATTTCCACCAGATTCCCTGATGGTCCTTTGATCTGTTCCCTTTCGATTTCATCGGTAATTTTCTTTACTTGACGCAAACTCAGTTCCCGAGACAATACGATAGTGTCGGCAAACAGACTGTAGAATTTTACGGTTTCAATGTTCGTAACATTCAACTGGGTCGAAATATGCACCTCAATCCCCATCGTTTTTGCCGTCATGATAACCGCCTGGTCCGAAGCAATCACCGCTGTTATTCCTGATTCCTTGGCTTTGGTAAGCAATGTTTTCACAACCGACAAATCGTGATCATAAATGATCGTATTTAAAGTCAGATAGGTTCTGACGTTTTTTTCGTTACAACGGCGGGCAATTTCCGGTAAATCATCCATTACGAAATTTACCGTGGCACGCGCACGCATATTCAGCTGCTCCACTCCAAAATAAATGGAATCACAACCATTGTCCAAAGCGGCCTGCATCGATTCGAAATTTCCTGCCGGCGCCATTAGTTCAATTCTTCCGGAAGTGGTCATTAGCTGATAATTTTAAATAATTTATCGGATAATCTCACTCGGAACGGCACTGCAAATGTCACTTTATCACCCGGTTTTGCCTCGGATGCTTCAGTTCCGTTAACGAACATTTTATCTAAAACCAGTTCTTCGTTACCTGTTGTTGGTCCGGAAATCAAAACTTTGTCCCCAAGATTCAACTCCTGATTTTCGATAATGAAAAGCCCGATCTGTGCTTTTACGTAGTAATGTTCAACTTTACCAAGTAACGTCTTTTTTATTTTTATTTTCTGACGGATGGTTTTCGGTTTTTGCTTCGCCAGTTCGCTAACGGTCGGGTCAGCTTTAGCCAAAGGAGTATCGGTTAACTCGCCTGATTTCTTGAATTTCAGCGATTCTGATTTTCCTTTTCGGAAGACTTTGTTCCCCACCTGTGCCCCTCTTCTGCGTTTAATCTGTTCCACTAGAGGCAAATGCGTAATTTCCAAACATTCTGTCGAACAACAGTTGTCCATCGCTTCTTTACATTCATCACACTGGATAAATAACAAGTGGCAGGCATCATTTTCGCAGTTCGTATGGTTGTCGCAAGGTTTTCCACACTGGTGGCATTGCGAAACGATATCTTCGGTGATACGTTCTCCCAAACGGTGGTCGAACACGAAGTTCTTACCTATGAATTTGCTTTCCAGACCTTCTTCCTTAATCTGTTTGGCGTAATTGATGATACCGCCTTCCAACTGAAAAACGTTTTTAAATCCCTGATGTTTGAAATAAGCCGAAGCCTTCTCACATCGGATTCCTCCTGTACAGTACATTACCAGATTTTTATCTTCTTTGAAGTCTTTCAACTGTTCGTTTATAATCGGAAGCGATTCACGGAAGGTTTCCACATCCGGGGTAATCGCGCCTTTGAAATGACCTACTTCACTTTCGTAATGGTTTCGGAAATCCACCACGATTGTATTCGGATCATCCAAAATTGCATTAAACTCTTTTGCTCTTAAGTGAACCCCTTTATTGGTTACGTCGAACGTTTCGTCATTTAAACCGTCGGCCACAATTTTGTGACGTACTTTTACTGTTAATTTTAAAAACGAATGATCATCGTGCTCCACAGCTACATTAAGACGGATGCCTTGCATGAAATCATAAGCTTCCAGAGTATCACGGAAGGCTTCAAGATTTTCGGCCGGAACCGACATTTGTGCGTTGATACCTTCTTTGGCTACATAAGTACGGCCCAAAGCATCAAGCTTGTTCCATTCAATAAATAAATCGTCTCTGATTTTTTTCGGATCTTCAATGTGCGCATAGGCATAGAAAGACAACGTAAGGCGTTGTTTTCCGGCTTGATCGATAAGCTCGGCTCTTTCTTCTGCGCTTAAGGTGTTATACAGTTGCATGCTATAAACTTTAAGTGAGAAATTATGTTATGAATTCTAAATGGAAGAATTCGGGTGCAAAAATAATCATTTTAAAATAATTTCAAAACGAATTGATTATCAATTACTTAAAAAAACAGACTCAAAAGACTTCAGGATTCATTTATTGAGAAATTTCAAACCGGTGTTTTTCAACGATAAAAAATGCCTGATATAAGAATAATCTTCTACTTCTGAATTATTTATTTATCTTTATTAGATTAAATACCAGTCTCTTAAAATGAGAAAACACTTAAAACCCTCTGTTTTTTGGCTCTTCATTTTTATTCCGATAACGATTATATTGGAAAAAACAGGCGTGGAAGATTCTCTCGTTTTCTTTGCCTCGGCACTTTCCATTATTCCCATAGCAAAACTGATTGGTGAGTCGACAGAAAATCTGGCCCATTATACCGGAGACGCCATTGGCGGTCTTTTAAATGCCACATTCGGCAACGCACCGGAATTAATCATCGCTGTCATTGCACTGCATGCCGGCCTACATGAAATGGTCCTAGCCTCCCTGGCAGGAGCAATCCTAGCTAATTTACTACTAGCCACTGGTGTTGCTTTTTTCATTGGAGGAATAAAATACCACAGTCAGGAATATAACCCCGCCACAATACATACCTACAATTCCATGATGTTTTTGGCGGTATGCAGCATGCTTATCCCCAGTGCCTTTAATCGATTTTTCATCGTCGAACTAGGCGATCTCTATAAAGAAAATCAGAGCAGCCTCAACATATTTCTTGCCATCGGTCTGTTGGTCGCGTATGTCGCTTATCTTTTTTTTATGATTAAAACACACCCTGACCTGTTTAAAAGCATAAATAAAAATACTGACAATCGAATGGGTGAAGAACACGAACCCTGGAGTAAAGAAAAAGCCATCGGTGCCCTTATTGCTGCCTCAGTTACAGCAGCATTTATGAGCGAAATATTGGTGGGCGCTGCAGAAGGAACCGGAAAAGAACTGGGCATGACTTCAGCCTTTATCGGAATTGTGTTTGTGGCTGTAATTGGTGGTGCTGCAGAAAGTCTCTCAGCCATTGCCATGGGAGCCAAAAACAAAGTGGACCTTACTATAGGGATAGCTCTTGGCAGCTCCATACAGATTGCCCTGTTTATAGCTCCCCTGCTTATATTACTGAGTTTTTTTATTGGACCAGAACCAATGTATTTAAACTTCAACCGGGCAGAAACGGGAGCTTTGTTTATGGCAGTCATACTTACTACGGTTATCTCCAATGACGGAAAATCAAATTGGTATAAAGGAATACAGATGATCACATTGTACATGCTTATTGCCCTGCTGTTTTATTTCATACCGGAACAAACATAACTCAAGTTCATAAAAACAATTGTAATAGTTTGAATTAAGTAAAAGGTTGTACATCGAAAATAAAATGTAATTATCTCAAAAACAGCTGAATTAATGTAAGATTTTTTATATTTGTATGAAAGCATACCAACTATTTTTTAAGAATTCACGGTGCCGCCAGTGGCATTTTTTAAAGTTATTGCCCCAATCACGTTTAAATTATTTCCAGGACTTAATTGTTTGTTTCAATTAAATTCCGAAAAGCATGCAACGTTATCAAATAATTGGCACTCAGGAAATGCCAAATTGGAAAGAAATAAGAATCGGCTATTATATAATTTTTAAAAAGGAAACCAAGATGAATGCTCTAAAAAAATCAAAAATCGTGTTGATACTGTTCTTCTTATCATGCATATGGATTTCCTGCAAGAAAGAAGAAAAAGTTATCCCTCCTATAAAAGTCCCATATGTAGTCGTTGAAAAAAGTGATGTCCCGGTTTTCAGGGAATATCCCGCACAGACATTTGGAGATTTAGACGTTGATCTAGTAGCGAGGGTGGACGGCATCTTGCAGGGCATCCATTTTAAAGAGGGTGACAGGGTACGAAAAGGACAGTTGTTATATACGATTGATCCTATCGAATATGACACAAAGGTTGAGCGTGAAAAAGGACAAGTAGCCGCCTTTAATAGCAACTACGTAAATGCAGAGGAAGAATTAAAAAGAATAAAACCTTTGGCCGAAATGAATGCGGTAAGTAAAAGAGAACTCGACGCCGCCATTGCCAGAGTAAAAACTACAAAATCCAGCCTTGCAAGTGCCCAAGCCAGTTTGAGAAACCAACAAATAGAACGAGGCTACTGTAACATTTACGCTCCCGTTGATGGTGTTATCGGAATAAGCAACGCCCGAATAGGTGATTATATTTCAAGAATAGGAAATACTGCACATTTGAACACCGTTTCCAGATTAAACGAAGTGCGTGTTCGTTTCGCTGTCAGTGAAGCTTCTTTTTTACAATATCAGAAAAAATTCGGAAGAACACAACCCACCCTAACCGATTTGGAATTGATCCTATCTGACGGAAGCACTTATGCCTACAAAGGAAAAATGAATTTTTCCGATGCCAAAGTCGATCCCACGACGGGAACCGTAACCTTCGAAGCCCAATTCCCTAATCCGGAAGGAATCATACGTGCCGGACAATTTGTAAAAATCCGTATTGTGGTAACGACTCAAAAAGACGCTGTTGTTATTCCGCAAAAAGCAGTTACAGAAATGCAGGGCATTTATCAGATTTATGCCATTGACCAGACCAAGAAAATTCAGGTAAAAGTGGTAGAAGTAGGTGAAAAAATAGGAACAGACTGGATCATATCCAAAGGACTGGAATCGGGTGACCGTGTAGCCATAGTAGGTACCTTATTTGTTCAGCCCGGCTCGGTTGTTGAACCCGTCCCATTTGCTGAAAGCAGTGAAAAAAATGTCTCAAATCAAACCGAATAATTATGGATCATTTTTTCGTAAGGAGGCCCATTGTCGCCATTGTGCTCTCCATTTTAATCGTAATTATCGGATTTCTCTCATTAAGGTCCACTCCTGTCTCTAAATTCCCGGACATTGCCCCGCCTATCATCAACATAAACGGAAGTTATAGGGGAGCTAATGCCATCAATGTAGAGCAGGCAGTTGCCACGCCGATAGAGCAAAAAGTAAATGGGGTGGAAAACATGCTCTACATGCAATCCACCAATGCGGGGGACGGTAACATGGGGCTTTCCGTTACATTTGATATTGGAACCAATTTGGATGTAGCCACTATGCTTACCCAAAACAGGGTTTCGGAGGCCACCCCTAAATTACCACAAGACGTAAGAACCACAGGGGTTTCCACCAAAAAATCGCTATTGGTTCCCATGCTTCTGATTTCATTGCATTCACCAAACAACACATACAACGCTGACTTTCTAAACAATTACGCTACCATCAATGTTGTAGACCCTTTGGCTCGTATTAAAGGAGTTGGAGAGGTACTGCTTTACGGAGGAAGTAATTACGCCATGCGTGTATGGATAAAACCGGATGTGCTGGCCAAATATGACATGACCGCACTGGATGTACTGAATGCCATTCAGGAGCAAAATGCAATTGCGCCCGGAGGTAAATTCGGAGGTCCTCCGGCAAAAAACGGAAACGAATTCACTTATAACGTAATGTTAAGTGACCGATTAGTCACACAGGAGGATTTTGAAAACATCATCGTCAAATCGAATATAAAAAACCAGCAAATCCGACTAAAAGATGTGGCCACGGTTTCGCTGGGAACTGAAAATTATTTCACCCAGGCCAGATTAAACGGCAAACCAGCTGGTGTTATCGGTATCAAACAAATGCCGGGATCCAATGCTTTGGAAGTAGCTGAAAATGTGAAAAAGACCATTGCACAATTAAGCGAAAAATTCCCGAACGATTTGAAATACGACGTTTCCTTGGATACCACTTTGGCTGTTTCTGAAGGGATTAATGAAATTGTTCACACGCTTTTTGAAGCCGTAATTTTGGTAATTCTCGTGGTATTCATCTTCCTTCAGAACTGGAAAGCGACTTTAATTCCGTTGATTACCGTGCCCGTTTCATTAATAGGGGTATTTATGTTCTTCCCGCTTTTAGGGTTTTCAGTAAATGTGCTATCACTCTTAGGTCTGGTACTGGCAATTGGGATCGTAGTTGACGACGCCATTGTTGTTGTGGAGGCGGTCATGCACCACATTGAACACGGAAAGACACCGAGGGAAGCCACCAATCAGGCCATGAAAGAAGTGGCCGGACCTGTAATTGCAATTGCCATTGTCCTTACGGCAGTATTCATACCTGTAGCATTGACTCCCGGAATTACGGGACGACTGTACCAACAGTTTGCCATCACCATTGCGATATCGGTTATTTTGTCTGCCATCAATGCCTTAACATTGAGTCCGGCTTTATGTGCATTGTTGCTTAAACCCGCCAAGGAACAAAAAGGCTGGCTAGCCCGATTTTTTGCTGGCTTTAACCGAGTATTTGATTCTGTCACTAATAAATACACCGGATTGGCAGGCTATCTGATTAAAAAAACCATGCGAAGCCTAATCTTCATCGGAATAGTTGTTGGCGTCATAGTTATTTTAGGAAAAAAAGTCCCAACCGGATTCGTTCCCGAGGAAGATGAAGGATACTTCTATATCAATGTTGAATTGCCTTCTGCCTCTTCATTGGAAAGAACGAGTGACGTCTGTAAAAAAGTAGAACAAATCCTTGCACAGGATAAAAACATCGAATTCTACACCACTAATGCCGGATTCAGTTTGCTGAAAAATTCCAATGCCACAAGTAATGCATTGATTTTCATTTCTCCGGTAGAATGGAGTCACAGAGACAAAAACGTGGCACAGATCATGAAGGAATTGAATGCCAAATTCCTAACACAAATCACAGATGCTACGGTCTTCGCCTTCGGTCCTCCGCCTATTGCAGGTATCGGAAATGCAGCCGGTTTTACCATGATGTTACAAGACAAAGGAGGAAATACTCCGCAATACCTGGCCGAGAATACCAAGAATTTTATGGATGCCGCCAAAAAACATCCGGAAATTGGTACCATCCGAACCACATTTAATGCCAATGTTCCTCAGATACGTCTGGAAATTGACAGAGACAAAGTAAAGGAGCTGAACCTTTCCCTAGCGGATGTTAACACTACCGTCGGAGCCAATTTGGGAGGACAGTACATCAACGAATTCAACCGATACGGCCGTCAGTACATCGTTTTGATTCAAGGGGTTCCAGATGAATTCATCAATCCTACGGATATCAGTAAAATTTTTATAAAATCGAAGGATGGCAACATGGTTCCGCTGTCTTCCATTGCGACAATCAAACGTGAAACCGGTCCCGAATTCACCAACCGATTCAATTTATACCGTTCGGCTGAAATTGGGGGAACGCCGGCTCCCGGATATAGTTCGTCTCAGGCATTAAAAGCGCTGGAAGAAACAGCCAAAGAAATCCTGCCTCAAAGTATGGGCTATGAATGGTCGGCCATGAGTTTTCAGGAAAAGGCAGCCGAAGGAAAAGGAAATGTCGTATTCATAATGGCCTTGGTCTTCGTGTTCCTGATTCTTGCCGCACAGTATGAAAGCTGGAAACTCCCATTCAGCGTTTTGCTGGGAACTCCGTTTGCCGTATTTGGGGCGTTCCTGGGATTGTTCCTCTGCAAACTGTTCAGTCCGGACTATGTAAACAACGTTTTTGCGCAAATCGGGCTGGTATTGCTCATCGGACTGGCGGCTAAAAATGCCATTCTGATTGTCGAATTTGCCAAAGCCGAATACGAAAAAGGGGTTCCGTTACTGGAGTCTGCATTAACGGCTGCTAAATTACGATTCCGACCTATTCTTATGACCGCGTTTGCCTTCATTTTAGGAGTAGTTCCATTATTAACGGCATCCGGTGCTGGTGCACAGGCACGTAAAGTAATGGGAACGGCGGTGTTTAGCGGAATGTTGGTCGCCACAGTATTGGGAGTGTGTTTTATCCCTGTACTTTTCGTATTCATAGAAAGTTTCGGGAAAAAGAAAGAAGAAGCCATTCCGCCTGAAAATAATAGTGAACCAAATTCCACAAGCCATGAGTAAGAGATTTAAAATAGGTATTGTCGTTTTAGGACTGGCACTGCTTCCGATGGGTTGTATGGTAGGTCCGAAATATTCAAGACCCGAGGAACAAAAAGCCGATCGGTATCAAAATACAGAAATCCCCATAGACACTGCCAAATCAGTTGTCAATCTGAAATGGTTTGATGTTTTCGACGACGATGTTCTTGAAGGGCTTATCAACAAAGGCATCGAAAACAATTACGACCTGAAAATAGCACTGGCCCGATTGGAACGTGCCCGGGCTGAATTAGGCTATTCGAAAGCCGATTTACTCCCTTCATTCTATTACAGCGGTACCGTAAACGCCAATAAGGACGCTTTCATCCCGTCTAATGTGGGTGCGAATATGAATTGGGAATTAGACTTCTGGGGTAAAGTACGCCACGAAAACAAAGCATTGAACGCCGAATTATTAGCCACCGATGAAGCCCGAAAAGTAATATTGACAGGGATTATCAGCAATATAGCCATTTCCTATTTTCAGTTAAGGGATCTCGACAATCAATTGGATATTACAAAGAAAACCTTAATTGCCAGACAAGAATCGTTCAACATTATTAACGAACGATTTATGAAAGGTTATACATCGGAAGTGGACAAAGTTCAGATTGAACAGCAGGTAGCCATTGCCGAAGCCGGAATTCCGCGTATCGAAAGACAAATCACTTTTTTGGAAAACGTTATTTCCGTTTTAATCGGACAGGTTCCAGGAAGAATTGAACGAGGCAAAGCCAACTACGATCAAAGGATTCTAGTCGACATACCGCTTTCACTCCCTTCAAAACTGCTCGAAAACCGACCGGACATCAGAGAAGCAGAATTACGTTATATGGCCGCCAACGAGAGAATCGGAGTAGCACAAGCCATGCGATACCCGTCTTTCAACATTGCGGCGATGGCCGGTTTTGCCAATTCTGAATTAAGCGACCTGTTCTTAAGCAGCTCCTACTTGCAGAATGCTTCCGCAGGTGTGGTTGGTCCGATATTTAATTTCGGAAAAAACAAACGCAGGGTAGAAATCTTCAGACAGGAAGCCGAACAATCCAAGTTCTTTTATCAGAAAATCTATCTGATAGCCGTTTCCGAAGTGGAGCAGTCGCTAAAAGATGTGAAAACGTATAAAGAAGAATGGCAGGCACGCAACAAACAAGTGATGGCGGCCAGAAAGAATCTTGAATTATCCAATGCCAGATATTACAATGGTTATGTTTCCTACCTTGAAGTACTGGATGTTCAACGAAATTTATATGAAGCCGAATTGGAACTTTCAAGACTGACTCAACAGCAATTAAGCGCTACAGTAGACTTATACAGAGCTTTAGGTGGTGGATGGAATTAATAGACGATTCTAAAAAAAACCTAAAGCAGACACCGGCCGCAAATTCACAAAAAGCCAATCGGCTAAATTTGTGAATTTGCGGCTAAGCTATTTTTATAAGAATACTCAAAAATAAAATGTAGTAAAATACTTTTCCGAAAAACAGCCGTAGTTTACCCTTTTAACAATTTAAAAACTACAATGTTATCGGGTTTTGAATGACGCTTCACCAGTAAGTATCAGCCTCTGCTGTTTTTTGAATCGGTATTGATAACATCTTATTTGAAACTTAAAAAAAAACATTATTTTTAGCAAAAATTATAGACCATGAGTTCAGAGAAAGAAGCCAAATTAAAAGCCTTACAATTAACTTTAGACAAGTTGGACAAAACCTACGGAAAAGGAACCGTAATGAAGTTGGGAGATGCCGCAGTGGAAGAAGTAGAAACCATTTCATCCGGTTCTCTTGGTGTGGATTTAGCCTTAGGGGTAAACGGATATCCGCGCGGAAGAATCATCGAAATTTACGGTCCGGAATCTTCAGGTAAAACAACATTAACCTTACACGCCATTGCTGAAGCTCAGAAAACGGGAGGAATCGCCGCGTTTATCGATGCGGAACACGCTTTCGATCGTTTTTATGCCCAGAAATTAGGAGTAGACATCGACAACCTGATCATTTCACAACCGGATAACGGGGAACAAGCTTTGGAAATTGCTGAAAACCTAATCCGTTCGGGAGCTATTGATCTGGTAGTAATCGACTCGGTTGCCGCTTTAACACCAAAAAGTGAAATCGAAGGTGAAATGGGTGATTCTAAAATGGGACTACACGCCCGCTTGATGTCACAGGCCTTACGAAAATTAACAGGTACCATCAACAAAACGAATTGTACTGTTTTCTTCATCAACCAGTTGCGTGAAAAAATCGGGGTAATGTTCGGAAATCCGGAAACCACTACCGGAGGTAATGCCTTGAAGTTTTATGCTTCGGTGCGTATTGACATCCGTAAATCGACCCAAATCAAAGACGGGGAAAATGTATTGGGGAACCGCACCAAAGTGAAAATTGTAAAAAACAAAGTTGCGCCACCGTTCCGTACGGCCGAATTCGACATCATGTATGGTGAAGGTATTTCAAAAACAGGAGAAGTTTTAGACTTGGCTGTGGAATTTGAAATCATCAAGAAAAGTGGTTCATGGTTCAGTTATGGAGACACTAAATTGGGTCAGGGACGTGATGCTGTAAAAGCTTTAATTAAGGATAATCCGGAATTAATGGATGAACTGGAGCAAAAAATTAAAGAGTTGATCAAAATCAACAACAACTAAATATAAAAATCCCGAAAAATTTTCGGGATTTTTGTTTTTCACACGCAACCTTTTAGACTCTATTTCATCTTAATAGCAACAACAACCTTTTAAATGAGAAATATTTTTTTATTACTTCTGATTCCTTTTCTTTATTTATCCTGCAGTAAAGAGTCGGAGACAGAAACTGTAACGTATGAATTGTTGCCGGTGAGCGAAGTGAACTTGCCTACTATTTTTAGAATTAACAAAGAAAGCAATATCAAAATAAAATTCCTTCAACCAACGGAATGTCACTCTTTTAATAAAATTTATTTCGAAAAAGACGGTTCCATAAGAACCATTGCAGTTGAATCAATTGTTTCCAAAGATTCTGAAGGAGGTTGTACTTCCTTACAAAACGGAAATATGACAACGCAGACTTTAAAATTTAATCCGGATCAAACGGGAGAATGCACATTAAAATTTTGGAAAGGAAAAAACAGTAACGGGGTCGATTTGTTCTTGACTTATACCATTTTTGTCGAATAAATTACAGTATCACATTGGGGTTAGAACAAATCATATATAACTGTCAAAAAAAGGATACGGCCGCGCAAGAGCAGCTGTACAGACTCCTTGCCCCCAAACTGTTTGGTGTCAGTTTAAAATATTCCAGAAATTACACTGAAGCCGAAGATAATTTGCAAGACGGATTTATATTGATTTTCGAAAAAATAAACAAGTTTGAATTTAAAGGTTCTTTTGAAGGCTGGGCTAAAAGAGTACTGATCAATCACATTTTGCAAAAATACCGCACAGAAGGCATTTTTGAAATTGTACATGAGAACATTCCTGACTCACCTGATGTAGAGATAGAAGAAGATTCACTCACCATGGATTTTCTGGTTTCCATAATCCAAAAGCTCCCTGACCGATACCGCCTTGTTTTCAATCTATATGTAGTTGACGATTATTCACACAAAGAGATAGCCGAAATGCTTAAGATAACCGTCGGAACATCCAAATCCAATCTGGCCCGGGCCCGAATGATTTTAAAAGACAAAATTGAATCGCATCACGCAAATAAAAAATTCTCATTCATAAAATGAGCGAATTAAATAACATAGACCGCCTTTTTAAAGAAAAATTCAAGGACTTTGAAGTGACTCCTTCCGATAGGGTATGGGAGAACATTCAGCCTAGCATCAATACTGGTAAAAAAGAAATCAAGCCTCTTTCATCATGGATCAGATTATGCAGTTATGTCGCCTTCGTTTTAATTGGGTTTTCTCTTGCCACAACCTTTGTTGCAGGACCTTTCGGCATTATGAATACTGCAGACAAAGCAACGGACGACAAATCAGCACTTGGAAACAATACGGAAACCAAAAGGAATATTTCTAAAAACACCATCGTTAAATCCGACTCATTCGAAAATACTGCAAATAAAAACAATACTGTTGTTCATAATGAAGAGAAAGCCGGTATTACCAATTCTAAAGATTCAGACAAAACGCATTTCAATGGAAATAACAAAAACGCTGTTGGTTCCGAAGACCTCTATCTAAATGACCGATTAAATGGCGCACATCCTTCTCGTTCAAAAACAAAAGATAAATCGGATAAAAACAGAATTGCGGTTTCTGAAACCTTATCAGAAAACAGTACCAATTCTTCTTTAGCTTTGAACACATCAAAAGCCACAACTGACAAGGACCATAAATTAAGTTCAACAGATAAGCACAACGTCATTAAGCAAGGCCCAATCACTAACCCGGAGGGGAAAAATATTTTGGTTGCAGCTAACGAAAATCCTTCTCAAGTTAACAGTATACAGGAAACAGATTTAAATGATGTAAATAACAATGATGCTGATTTTGACCCTTACATCAACACTTCTAAAGTGGCCTATGAAGCAGGCACCAAATACGTTCAGAAGAAAGAAGCTGCAACTTATAATACTGCAGCAATAACATTATCCGCGGAGACAAAAGAGAACACAAAAGTAGCGGTTGCCAATACCAACGCTAAATCTGGAATTGACAGCAAATCAAGCACCAGCTTTAAAGAAAATACTATCATAAAATCAGATTCTCTGGCGGCAAAACAAAACAAAATTGCCGAAAGCGCGAAGACTAAGAAAAAGACGGAAGAAAAAGATTCCAAAGACCAAACAGAGAAAAAATCCAAATGGGTCGTAAGCACCAATTTTTCACCTATCTATATGAATCTGAATGGTTCGAGATCTTCTTTGGATGCTAAATTCGATGAAAATTCCAAAAGCTACCAAACCAGCATGAGTTATGGTGCCGGACTAAAATACGAATTGAATAAAAAATGGTCCGTACGAACAGGGGTGAATGTTCTCAATATTGAATACAGCACCAATGATATCACCTACTATCGCTCTTCTGAAGGTTCCGGTTTAGAACATGTAAATGAAAACGGTAACGGATCCGGTCTTGTTATTGAAAACCCTAGTCCGAAAAGCATTGCCCATGACGAAAACGGCATTGTTACGACGCGTTACAGCGGTAATTTAAACCACAAAATAAATTATGTAGAAGTTCCTGTTGAACTTACTTATAAAATTTTAGATAGAAAATTTGGGATTGATGTAATCGGAGGAGTGAGCTCCTTTTTACTGAATGACAACAAAGTTTCGGTAGTTTCATCTGACACCAGTCTTATTATTGGCGAAGCAAACAATCTTAACAAATTACATTTCAGTACCAATATCGGATTGGGATTACATTACAGTTTCATGAGAAATCTTCATGCAAACGTTGAACCCATGCTAAAATACCAGATCAACACATACGACAATAACGCTGGAAATTTCAAGCCTTATTTTATGGGGATCTACAGCGGTATAAGTTATCGTTTTTAAGTTAAAGTTAGTTTAGTTAAGTTTTAGTTAAGTTTTAGTTAAGTAGTCATTTCTGTGGTGGGAAGTGACGTAAAAAGCACTCTTTTGGGTTAGAGTGCTTTTTTATTTCTATTATTTTCAAATTTTAAAAGCTGTTCTAAAATAACATGATGTACCTTTTCCTTGAGTTCTTTTTTATGGTTTAGTGTTTTACCGGATGTCTCGATTGGCTGATGGATTTTGATTCTCATTTTTCCGGGACTACCGCTGAAAAAAGTGAATGAAAAATGTTCTTTTGTTCCGCCGAAAGTCATTGGCAAAATAGACAATTGGTGCTCGATCGCGATACGAAAAGCACCGTCCTTAAACTCATCTAAAATAATGCTCTCGTCTTCCGGAACGCCCCCTTCGGGAAAAATACAGATGCTCAAACCCTGATTGATTCTTTTCTGTGCCCGTTCAAAAACAGCGAAACGACTTTTGAAACTGTTCCGATCCACTAAAATACAAGTACGTTTGTAGAAAAACCCAAAAATAGGCAGATTGACCAGTTCCATCTTACCAACAAAAACAAACGGATGTCTCTTCACCAAAAGAAACATAAGCATAATGTCCATCATTGATGTATGATTTGCCACCAGCACATAACTTTTGCCGACTTCCATTTTGTATTCTTCTTCGACCTCATAACGAAACCCCATTCCGTAAAAGATAATTCTTGCCCAAATTCGGGCCAGCACAAAAAACTGCGGATATGTTCTTTCAGAAAGGATTGATAAAAACAGTAAAGGAAACAACACTAGGATTGGTACCACAACCAATACGTAAAACCAAGTACGCCAAAGTGTCCAGAAAACAATCTTGAAAATTTTCATAGTATCAAAAGTAACAATTCAGGACAAACATTTTGGCAAAACGCTTACCTTTGCGTAAATTTTTTTACAAATGGCAAAAATATTAACCGGAGTTCAAAGTACAGGAACACCACACTTGGGAAATCTTTTGGGCGCGATTTTGCCTGCTATCGAAATGGCAAATCAACCCGAAAACGAACCGTTTCTTTTTATTGCCGATTTCCATTCGGTAACCCAGATTAAAGACGGAAAAACGTTACGTGAAAACACCTACAGTACTGCAGCTGCATGGCTTGCTTGTGGCTTAGATGTTGACAAAGTGGTTTTTTACCGTCAGAGTGATGTGCCGCAAACTGCCGAATTATCATGGTATTTGAGTTGTTTTTTTCCGTTTCAGCGACTGACATTGGCCCATTCTTTTAAAGACAAAGCCGACCGCCTAGAGGATGTGAATGCCGGTTTATTCACTTATCCAATGCTGATGGCAGCCGACATTCTATTGTATGATGCCGAATTTGTCCCGGTAGGGAAAGATCAATTGCAACACGTTGAAATCACACGCGATGTAGCATCCCGTTTCAATTTCCAGATGGGAGAAACATTTGTATTACCAGAAGCGAAGACCGACGAGGGCACGATGATCATTCCGGGAACTGATGGAGAAAAAATGAGTAAGTCCCGAAATAATTTCATCAATATCTTCCTTGACGATAAAGCGCTCCGTAAACAAGTAATGAATATCCAAACGGACAGCACGTCGCTGGAAGATCCGAAAAACCCGGACACTTGTAATGCTTTTGCCATCTACAGTTTATTGGCTACTCCTGAACAAATCGAAAAAATGAGAGCCAATTATTTGGGCGGAAATTACGGCTACGGACATGCAAAACAGGAACTGTTCGAACTGATTGTATCCAAATTTGAAACTGAAAGAACCAAATACAATCATTACATAAACAACTTGGAAGAAGTAGATCGCCTGTTAAAAATGGGTGCCGAAAAAGCGCATAAAATAGCGGATGCTGTTTTGGCCAGAGTCAGAGAAAAATTAGGATTTGAATAAATAGAAAAGCGACAATCATGTCGCTTTTTTTATACCGCTTCAAAAAGCTTGCCCGGAAGCGGGCGAATGACCCCCTTGAGTTCCATGTTCAATAACAGTGAGGAAATCCTAAAAATCGGCTGCTCACATTCCAAAGCGATGATGTCCAATAATTCCTTTCCGTTTTTTTGAAGATAGTCGTACACTTTTTGCTCCTCCGGTTCCAAAGAAACAAACAGTTGCTTCTGAACAGGTTTTCGGCTTTTTTCTTCTAGCTCCCAATTCAGCATATAAATGATATCAGCAGCGGAGGTCAGCAGATGTGCGCGTTGCGTTTTGATAAGATTGTTGCATCCCTGACTGTACTTATCGCTGCTTCGTCCCGGGACGGCAAAGACATCCCGGTTGTAGTCGTTGGCAATGTTTGCTGTAATCAGGGAACCTCCTTTTTCGGCACTTTCTATCACAATTGTTGCTTCCGTCATTCCGGCAACTATGCGGTTACGCCTGATGAAATTTTCCCTTTCCGGACTGGAAGAACTCCAAAATTCAGTAATAAATCCGCCATTTTGCTCCATTCTACAGATATATTTTTTATGCATTTTAGGATAGATCTGATTCAGTCCGTGCGCCAATACGCCGATGGTCTGTAAACCGAAATCGATAGCCGTCTGATGTGCGACGATATCCACACCGTAAGCAAAACCACTTACAATGACCGGATTTAAAGGCGCTAAATCTTCGATTAATTTTCTTGTGAAATCGGTTCCGTAACTGGTAATTTGGCGGGTGCCTACAATGGAAATAAGTTTCCGGTTCTGCAGATCAATGTTTCCAGATTGAAACAAAACCGCGGGACTGTCAATGCAATGTTTGAGTTTTTCAGGATAGTGAGTTTCCTGATAAAACGTAAAATCAATGTTTTCCCTTTCGATGAATCGGAGTTCGGATTGAGCCATATCGAACACGGAAGTATTCTGAAGATTTTTGAAAAGCACTTCTCCAACGCCATCGATGGCTAGAAGATGGGATTTTTTGGTTTTAAAAACCCTTTCGGCTGAGCCACAATGGTTAATAAGTTTTTTGGCGACAATGTCCCCAACTCCTTCTACTTTTAACAAAGCGAGTGTGTAATATAAATCAGATGTTGTCATGGCGTATAAATGAGCGTCAAAGGAAAACATTTTTTTTAAATATTGAAATAAAAAGATTACAAAAGAAAAAATAGCAACTCCCTTAGCCCCGTCTCGATAGCTATCGGGAGAATGGATCCCGATTTTTCTTCGCGAGGAAGGAAAGCGGGAAAATGGTCTCCAAAAACACCCAAGCCATTCGCTTCCAAAACTTTAGAACAAAAAACGCGATTGTTAATAAAATTTGTTGATAATTTTTGGTTGTGCTTATTGAATAATTAAATTTGTAGATATGAAGATTGAAAACTACATCTCGGCCCTACTCTACCGTTACCAGTGTGTTACTGTGCCCGGTTTCGGTGCATTTCTAACAGAAATCCAATCGGCAAAACTTGACGAAAACGCGAACACTTTCTTTCCTCCGAAGAAGGTTATTTCGTTTAATCCGCATTTGAAAAACAATGACGGACTGCTAGCAAACCATGTTTCATTACAGGAAAAAATTTCCTATGAAGAAGCCGTAAGTGCAGTACAGAGTGAGGTAGCCGTTTGGAAAGACCAATTGCAGCGAAGAGAAAACCTGATACTGAAAAACATTGGTGAAATTTCGGTAAACGCCGAATGGAATTGGGTTTTTGAACCTATCTCTTCTGTAAATTATCTGGCAGATGCTTTTGGATTGAGCCCTGTGGTTACTCCATCGATCCAACGTGAAGTTTTAAAAGCGCAGGTAGAAGCTTTAGAAGAGAAAGCTCCGATTGTTTTCACTCCGGAAAGAAAGAAAAATTATTCGTTCCTGAAATATGCCGCAGCCATTGTCATGACTCTTGGCGCTGGAGGAGCCGCTTATAAATACCAGTACGAGCAAGAGTTTGCCAACGATAGCCTGATGGTTGAAAAAGCCGTTCAGCAAAAAGTGGAAAACAAAATCCAACAGGCAACATTCTTTATTGAAAATCCGCTGCCGGCTGTTACGCTGAACGTTTCCGAAAATACTAAAAAACCATATCATATTGTAGCCGGTTCGTTCCGTAATGAGCAAAATGCAACCAAGATCTTTAATGAAATAAAAACATTAGGTTTTGAACCAATTCGTTTAGAGAAAAATCAATTTGGATTGTTCCCTGTTTTATATGGAAGCTATTCCAGCTATACAGAAGCACAAACCAAAATGAAAGAAATTCAAAAATCACACAACAAAGAAGCTTGGGTGCTGATTAAAGAATTATAAAATTATTAAATCCTCAATTTTTGAGGATTTTTTTATGCTTTTATTGCTAAATTTGCAAAAACATACATGCTATGCAAGACAAAAAACCAACCGACTCCGTAACCGTCTTAACCGACTTGGTTTTGCCTGGGGAAACCAATCCACTTAACAATCTTTTTGGAGGTGAATTGCTAGCGCGTATTGACCGTGCGGCCAGCATAACCGCACGAAGACATTCGCGCAGAATTTGCGTAACCGCCTCGGTAAACCATGTAGCTTTTAACAGAGCCATTCCTTTAGGCGCCGTGGTAACCATTGAAGCAAGGGTTTCAAGAACCTTTACCAGTTCCATGGAAATTGTGAGCGATGTATGGACTGAAGACCGAGAAACAGGAATTAAAAACAATGTAGGGCAAGCCATTTACACCTTTGTTGCGGTGGATGATACCGGAAGACCAGTCGAGGTTCCGCAAGTTGTACCAGAAACAGAAGAAGACAAAAAACGCTTTGAAGCGGCATTAAGAAGAAAACAATTAAGCTTGATTTTGGCCGGCAAAATGAAACCTGCAGACGCTACCGAACTGAAAGCCCTTTTTGCAATCGAATAACACATTTCATTAGATATAAATAAAAAAGCCGTTTGAGATTCAAACGGCTTTTTTATTACATATTACTAATCCAACTCTGCGGATTGAGCGTCGTCGTATTTTGGAAAATCATGAATTTGACAACCGCCTTACCACTGGAACTGGTATGGATTTTACCAATGGTTTGCTTGGCACTCACCTTGTCACCCTTGGAAACCGACACAGTCTTAAGGTTTTGGTACACGGTAATGTAATCCCCGTGTTGAATATAGACCGCCTTGTTGTTTGCATTGAGCACTTGAATCTGCAACACTTCTCCACTAAAAACCGCCCTTGCATTCGAACCCGATTCTGTTGCTATTTCCACACCACTGTTGGTAATGGTAAGATCCGGATACTCTGGGTGCTGATGCGTTCCGAAAGAAGAATAAACATATCCTTTTTCAACAGGCCATGGCAATCTTCCCCTATTCGCTTTAAAGTTATCTGCCAATTCTTTTCCTTCTGTCGTCAAGACAAATTTTGCCGGATCAGCCGCCCCAGAAGCGGATTTCACAATCGTTTTCCCGGAGGCAGCGGCTTTTTTGTTGGCCGCAGCAATCGCCTCACGAATCATTCGTTTGATTTGCTTGTCGATGGCTTTGGATTCCGCTTGCTTTTTCTTGATTTCAGCAGTTAGTTTTTTCTTGTCTTTCTGAACTATTTTGGCCAATCGCTGTTGTTCGGCTTTATCCTTTTCGTACTCGCGTTTTTCCTGCTCACTTTCTTTAATTACTTTCTCCTTTTCCTTTTTCTTAACTTCCAATACCGCTGTAACCTGGCTCAACTGATTGGTTTTCATTTTAATTTCCTCACCCTGCATTTTCCTGAAACTTGCATATTGTTTCATGTATTGCATGCGTTTGTAGGCCTGAAGGAAGTTCTGTGACGAAAGGATAAACATATAGCGGCTTTGCTCTGAACGGCTTTTGTATGACTTCACAATCATATTAGCATAATCCGCTTTCAGGTCTTTCAATTCCCTGTTCAGCTTATTGATTTCCAACTGTTTCAGATAAATGTCATCTGAAAGCACACGTTTCTGTTTTGAAGTGGTAGTAATCAGTTTTTGACTCAACTGAATTTTTTTATTCTGCTGCGCGATCTGACCCAAAATATTTTTTTCCTTTTTTCTTTCTTCCTGAAGACGAACTTGTGTTTCCTGAATTTCTTTCTGAAGCTGAGCTCTTCGTTCCTCCAATTGACGCTGTTTATCGTCATTAGATTGCGCCCACGCAACAGTGGCCAAACAGAAGAAAAATATAGAGAGCAGTAGTTTATGCATTGTAAATAATTTTGGCAAATTTAGTCAATAAAAATTTGTTCATAGCCATCCGGCACATCATAGGAAAAAGATAATTCTTCATCGAAGGAAACTGAATTATACCCTATTGCTATGTTAACTTTATCTTTTTGCAACGCCTGGATAGCAATATCAAACGGCATAATTCCTTTTGGAGATTCCTTGTGAGTAAGGTAATTGATTTCCAGTGATCTCCCTTCTCTTTTTTGGGTAAGAATTTCCTTTTTCAGGAGATAATTGGCTCCTTCAAATAAAAATTCCTTCTCAGTGTTCCCATTGGTTTCACTTCTTAATCTGTGCAGATTGTTATCAAGAGTTTCTACATAATGTCCTTTAGTAAGGTCGTCCAATGCCAATCCGAGGAACAAATTTTGGACTTTCTGAAAATCGAGGTCCGTTCCCAGCCATTTGCTTAAAAGCGAATAATTCCCCTCAAAATATTTTCCGTTGATTTTTTCGTAATAGCTTACTTTTTCCGGAGTAATCATCGCTTTTGCCATTGTAATCCCAAAGAAACGAACGATTACCAGAATTTTTTCATCTTTTTTGATACGGATTTCCGCAGTTACGTTCTGGGTTTGCTTATCGTCTTCATAACGGGCATTTGCCTTAATATTTAGCGTTTCAAAATCCTTACTGTTGGCATAATGGCCGGAAATGATTTTGGAAACCGCTACATTTTTGGAAACACCACTTTCAGCCACCATCTGTTTTGATTTACAGGAAAAAAGAAAAAGAAGTCCGAAGACCGCAAACCACTTCTGCATTATTTTTTTTGTTTTAACAATTGCTCCGCCCTATTGAAATAGGAATATTTTTTATTTTGATCCCCTAAGCCATTATAAGCTTCTCCCAACTGAATGTTGAAATTAATTTCCAGATCGATATCATCTACTACAAAATCTATTCCCGAATTTAAAATCGAAGCCGCTTTCTTATAATTCTTCATTTGATTTTGAGCCAAACCAGCGTAATAATAGAGTCGAGCCTGAGTGGGATATATTTCCATATAATCTTCGGCACATTTGTATACTTTGTCAAACTGATTGGTGTCAGTATAAGCCTGCAACAATAATTCTATGACGAGTATATCGTCTTTTTGTTTCAACAAACTTTTCTCAAAATAATGAATAGCCTTATCTGTTTTCTTTTTGTTTAAAAAGAAGATACCGATTTCCTTCGGTACATTTACGGTAGTATCATCGCTAAAATAATCTACAGCTAATTCCAGTTCTTTGTCGAATGCATTGGTATTGTTGACAAAAATCAGGAATTCGTTTAAAACCCGGTGTTTTATCTTTTGTTCTATTTTAGAACTCTTCATGATGGCATGCATCGCCTGAGCTGCTTTTTCACCGTTGCCGGCATTCAGATGGAACTTAAACAGACTTACCTGAGCCCAATCGGAATTTGGAATATTCTGTTCTAATTTCTTAGCCACTTCCATTGCTTTTTCCTCCTGATTGCTTTCGGAATACAGATAAATCAGCTGAATGTAGTTTTCTTCCACCTTCGGATATTTCGCAATAGCCTCTTCCAGTTGTTCCTTTTGTGGCTTTTTGTACTGGTTCTCGCTCAGGATCTGAAGTTTATAGGTTTCCATCATCTGAGAAATATTCGACGTGCGTTCCATTTCCTCAATCAATGCCAAGGCCTTTTCGAACTGACGGGTGTACATGTACAACGAAACCAAATCATCCTGAAATTCTTTATCAAATTCAATCAGTTTCTGAACCACGATAATCGAATTCGGATAATCTTTTGTTTCATAGTAAACGTCATACAGACCGTTCCAGTACCAGCGTTCTTTTGGATTCAGGTCGACCGCTTTCTGGAAAGCCCTTTGCGCTTCAGGATATTTTTTCAGCGCCAGGTAATTTTTTCCCAACTCGTGATGTAAAACCGGATTGTTGGGTTCTTTCACCAGGCATTTTTCAATCTCAACGATAGCTTTATCATAATTTTCGATGCCTTTTTGCTTTAACGCTTCAAAGAAATGCTCTTCGAATTCATTTTTGGCAATGGCAATGGAATCCGGTTCAGTTTGGGCAAAAGACAACCCTGAGAACAGCATGATTCCCAAAACAGTTACCCCTTTTATCCAAACCTTCACTTTCATATCTTATTCTAAAACGGAATAATCTCCGATGCTGACAGCTTTAAAATTTCCGTCGAAGGCAGCATGATTTCCAATCATTGCATTATCCAAATCGGCGTTTTTAATATGTGCATGCGTTTGCACCAAACTGTTTTTGATGGTTGTATTGGTAAGATGCGTTGCTCTTCCCAAAGACACATTTGGTCCTACAGTAGAGTTGATCAACACCACATCATCTCCGATGAAACACGGTGGGATAATGGTGGAATTTTCAATTTTAGCCGTAGCTGAAACCATATTAATACCGTCATTATGAAGAAAACGCAGCATACGTGAATTGGTATCTACCGTAACCTCTTTGTTACCGCAATCCATCCATTCATCTACTTTACCAGGCACAAATTTCATGCCTTTTTGTTTCATGTTCTCCAATCCGTCAGTTAATTGATACTCACCTCCTTTAACAACATTATTATCCAATAAATATTGTAATTCGGAACGTAAAGTTTCGCCGCTTTTGAAATAATAAATTCCGATGATCGCCAAATCTGAAACAAACTCTTTTGGTTTCTCCACGAAATCCACAATCTGATTATTTCCGTTCAGCTGCACGACACCGAAAGCTCTTGGGTCTTCTACTTGTTTTACCCAGATTACGCTGTCTGCCGAAGTATCAAGTGCGAAGTCGGCACGGAATAACGTATCTGCGTAAGCAACAACAATCGGACCTGACATGCTGTCTTTGGCACACATAATGGCATGTGCCGTTCCTAAAGCCTCATTCTGATAATAGATTCTTCCTTTGGAACCTAATTTCTCGGCAATGGCAATCAGATCTTCTTCCACCTGCTTACCAAAACTCTCATGAATGATAAATGCGATTTCTTCAATTTCCTGATTAATCACACCGGCGATATCCTCAACCAAACGGTGTACGATTGGTTTTCCGGCAATCGGGATCAATGGTTTTGGAATTGTCAATGTGTGTGGGCGAAGGCGTGAACCACGTCCGGCCATCGGTACTATTATTTTCATTTTATATTATTCGATTGAAAGTTCAAATGATTACAAATTCACACAAATCCAAAATCATTCAACCTTTAAATTATTTAAATTAATTTACTTCACTCCTGTACTACCAAATCCTCCTTCACCTCGAGACGTTTCGGTAAGTTCAACAGTCTCTAGCCATTCGGCACGTTCGTGTTTGGCGATGATTAACTGAGCAATACGCTCTCCGTTTTCAACCACAAAAGGTTCGTTGGACAAGTTTACCAATATCACTCCGATTTCACCACGATAATCCGCATCAACTGTTCCGGGGGAATTCAATACTGTGATTCCTTTTTTGAAAGCCAATCCGCTTCTCGGACGCACCTGAGCCTCATAACCGATTGGCAATTCGATAAAAAGTCCGGTTTTCACCAAAGCTCTTTCCAACGGTTTTAAGGTTATCGGTTCGGAGATATTGGCACGTAAGTCCATCCCTGCCGATGCATTGGTTTCATAATTTGGTAACGGATGTTCTGATTTATTGATGATCTTGATTGTCATTTCTGGTAATATTATTGTAATAAAAGTTTAAAAATATAAAAATTAAGCCACTTTTCTTCTCATTACACGAAGTAAAGTTTCTTTTTCGTTGTGATAAATAAAATAGGTGAAAATTAAAATGGCTACGATACCGAAAATATAGCTTTCGCGGAATACGTCAACGTAAAACGAAAGTCCGGATAAAAGCGTGGAAACTCCCAAATATCCAAAAATCCGCTTCTTATCGTAAGGAATCGGATAATGTTTATTCCCTAAATAATATGAAATAGTCATCATGGTTCCATAAGCAGCCAAAGTCGCTACTGCCGAGCCCATATAACCGAATGCAGGAATCATCAGGAAGTTTAAAGCCAAAGTCACCAAAGCACCAACAGTTGAGATATAAGCTCCAACTTTCGTTTTGTCGATCAGTTTATACCAAACAGACAGGTTAGTGTAAATACCCAGAAAGAAGTTGGCCAAAACAATCAACGGTACAACTTTCATGGCATCCCAATAATCTGAATTCGGGACTAAAAACAATTTTATGACATCCGAAAAAACTACAACACCTAAGAAAATCAGAGAACCAAAAATCACGAAATACTTGGTTACGGTAGCATAAGTCTGCTGGGCATTTTCTTTTCCGGCATGGCTGAAAAAGAACGGTTCGATTCCCAACGTATAGGCAGTCCGGAACAAAACCATGAACAAACCGATTTTATAGCAGGCACCATACGCTCCGATATCGGATAAACTTACACCTAAGAATTTCAGTAAGATTTTATCAAAATGCTCATTGATTCCAAAGGCGATTCCGGCAAATAAAATAGGGCCTCCATAACGAATCATCTTCTTCCAGAGTGGCACATTAAAATGCCATTTCATAGTAAAATAATCCGGGATAAACACCAATAAAGTCACAAAACTCGCTATTAAATTGGCTATAAAAATGTACCCAATCTGAAATTTGGGAACATAAATACCACCCCAAAAACCATCCGGATTTATTGCTGCAATTTTGGGAAGGAAAACAAGAAAGAAAACGTTCAGCCCCAGACTGATAATCACGTTCCCAATCTTTATAACAGCATATTTCATTGGCCGCTGTTCGGCCCTTAATTTAGAAAAAGGAATAACCACCAAGGCATCCAAAGCCAAAATCCATAAAGTATATATAAAATACTGAGGTTCGACCTCTATGGCCTGTGCCAGGCTGTTTTTGAAAAGAATGGCAATCAATAGAAATGCCACAGTAGACCATACCATGGAAATCGTTGCTGTTTCTATTACGCTTTTCTTATTCTCTTCCTTATTGTAAAATCGGAAAAAAGCCGTTTCCATTCCATACGACAACAGCACATTGAAAAAAACCATCCAGGAAAAAATCACAGTTATCTCACCGAATTCCCTCTTGTTGGGCAAATACTCAACATACAACGGATTAAGCAAAAAACTAATCATCCGTGGAAGCACCGTGGCGATTCCGTAAATAAATGTCTGTTTAAAAAGGTTTTTATAAAGGTTCAAAGTGTACTGTTTTGACAAATGATACGCAAAAATAAGCAATCCTACGGTTTATTTGGGAAGAATATTTACGTCAACCATTCTTTGACGAGGATTTTCACAAAGTGAAACCCTTTGGGAGCATAACCCTGATTGTAGTAGAAACGATGGGCCTTAAAATTTGTTGTGAAAGCATCTAAAACGATGTTGGTACAGCCTAAACCCAACGCTTTTTGTTCGACAAAATCCAACAGCATTTTACCGATGCCTTGAGAGCGGTGCGCTTCATCTACCACAAAATTGTCTATTTCCAGGTATTTCCCGCTCCAAAGTTTTGTCGAAAACCAGCAGCCGGTAATTCCGATACATTTATCATTATCAAAAACAGCAATCTGGGTATACTTATGCGGAATCATCTCCTTTAGAAACGATTCGTATTTCTGAAGCGTCATTTTAGGGTATAATTGACAAATCAGCTCTAATTGCGACGTCATTTCTTCCAACGTGGTAAGTTCTTTGATTTCCACTTTTTCGTATTTGAATTTTCGAATAAATGTAAACAAAAAAAGAGCCAACAAATGTTGACTCTCTTACTTTATTTAAAAATTGGCTTAGTTTTTCAAAGCTTCAGCTCCACCAACGATCTCTAAGATTTCGTTTGTAATGGCAGCCTGACGGGCTTTGTTGTAAGTCAATTTCAATTGATTTCTCAATTCGGTTGCGTTATCGGTTGCTTTGTGCATTGCCGTCATACGCGCTCCGTGCTCTGCTGCGAATGAATCTCTCACCGCCTTGTACAACTGTGTTTTTAATGATTTTGGGATCAATGTCAACACAATTTCTTCTTTTGTCGGCTCGAAAATATAATCCGAAGTAACTACCTGCTTAGTTTCTACAGGCGCCAATGGCAAGAATTGCTCGGTTACAACAATTTGAGTAGCGGCGTTTTTAAACTGGTTGTACACCACTTCAATTTTATCGTATTCACCTGTCACAAATAATTGTGTAAGTGTTTCAGCGATGTGTGCTGCGTTGTCAAATGTTAGATCATCAAAAATGGCACTTTGGTTAGCCACAATTGTGTTCGTTTTAACCAAAGCATCATTTGCTTTCTTACCGATGGCAAAAATACCTACCTCTTTTCCGGCATAAGTCGTTTCAGACAGATTTTTAACCTGCTTAAGTACGTTAGCATTGAAAGCACCACACAAACCTCTGTTTGATGTAACCACTACCAACAATACTTTTTTAACCTCTCTCTGCTCTGTGTATTGTCCGGCGAAATCACCTTCCAAAGAAGCACTAAGATTTTGGATTAACTCGGTTAATTTTTCGGCATAAGGGCGCATCGCTGTAATTGCATCCTGTGCTTTTTTCAACTTTGCTGCAGATACCATCTTCATCGCCGATGTAATCTGCATCGTAGATGAAACGGAAGTAATCCTGTTACGTATTTCCTTTAAGTTTGCCATTCTTCTTTTAGTAATTAGTTACCAGTAATTAGTAGCTGGCTTTTTACCAACTACTAATCACTAATCACTTTTTATTAATATTTTGCAGAAATCTCTTTTGCTGCTTTCTCTAAAACATCAGTGATGTTATCGTCGAATTTACCAGCTTTTAAAGCGTCAAGTATATCTCTGTGTTTTGCATTTAAGTACTCTAAGAAATCTTTTTCGAATTCTTTTACTTTGTTTACAGGAACGGTTCTCAATAAGTTTTTAGTTCCAGCATAGATAATCGCAACCTGATCTTCAACAGTAAACGGAGTGTTTACAGATTGTTTCAAGATTTCTACGTTACGTCTACCTTTTTCGATTACGTTCAAAGTAACAGCATCCAAGTCAGAACCGAATTTCGCGAAAGCTTCTAATTCACGGAACTGCGCTTGGTCTAATTTCAATGTACCCGATACTTTTTTCATCGATTTGATCTGCGCGTTACCTCCTACACGAGATACGGAGATACCTACGTTAATCGCTGGACGAACCCCTGAGTTGAACAAGTCAGACTCCAAGAAGATCTGTCCGTCAGTAATCGAAATTACGTTTGTTGGGATATAAGCAGAAACGTCACCCGCTTGCGTTTCGATGATTGGTAACGCTGTTAACGATCCACCACCTTTAACGATTGGTCTTAACGATTCCGGTAAGTCATTCATGTTTTTAGCAATGCTGTCATCAGCAATTACTTTACAAGCTCTTTCTAATAAACGAGAGTGTAGGTAGAATACGTCTCCAGGATAAGCCTCACGTCCCGGTGGTCTTCTTAACAACAAAGACACCTCACGGTAAGCAACCGCCTGTTTAGATAGATCATCATAGATGATCAAAGCAGGACGACCTGAATCACGGAAATACTCACCAATTGCAGCACCCGCCATTGGAGCGTATACCTGCATTGGAGCAGGGTCAGAAGCGTTAGCTGCAACGATAACTGTATAAGCCATTGCACCTTTTTCTTCTAATGTTTTTGCGATACCAGCTACTGTAGAAGCTTTTTGTCCTATAGCAACATATATACAGAATACTGGTTTACCAGCATCATAAAATTCTTTTTGGTTCAAAATGGTATCGATACATACTGTAGTTTTACCAGTTTGACGGTCACCGATAACCAACTCACGCTGTCCACGACCAACTGGGATCATCGCATCGATAGATTTGATACCTGTTTGTAGCGGCTCGTTTACCGGCTGACGGAAGATAACTCCAGGAGCTTTTCTTTCCAATGGCATTTCGTAAAGGTCACCACCGATTGGTCCTTTACCGTCGATAGGGAAACCTAATGTATCCACAACACGACCTACCATTTGCTCACCAACTTTTAAAGAAGCGATACGCTGAGTTCTTTTCACAGTTGAACCTTCTTTGATTCCTGTAGATGGTCCTAACAATACAACCCCTACGTTATCTTCCTCAAGATTCAATACAATAGCTTCCAACCCGTTATCGAATTGTACTAACTCACCGTATTGTGCATTAGACAAACCGTAAACACGAGCGATACCGTCTCCTACCTGAAGAACTGTTCCCACTTCCTCTAAAGTAGCACCTGATTCAAAACCAGATAATTGTTTCTTTAATATTGCTGAAATTTCAGCAGCTTTAATTTCTGCCATTCTGTTTATAATTTAACACCTTTCGGTATGGTAAATACTAATTTAAAAGTTCTCTTTTTAATGTTTGTAAACTGTTTGCTATAGAAGCATTGTACTGTTTGTCGCCAAGTCTCAAGATAAACCCGCCGATGATTGACTCATCTACAATGTTAACGATAGTAACGGATTTAGTTGAAAATTCCTTAACTTTTGCCAATACTTTTGCTTCCAATTCCGGAGTGATAGGAAAAGCAGTTGTTACTTTTGCCACTTCCACACCGCTTAACTCGTCAAACAACAGATTGTACTGAGAAGCTACCGCCGGTAAAATCTCGAATCTTTTGTTTTCCAATAACAATCGGAACAAACTTTTTGTTTCGTTTTGAACAGAAGCAAATACTTCTGATAAAGCCGACACTTTTACGTCACCCTTCACAGTCGGGTTTGATAAAAATTCTTTCAACTCTTTGCTTTCCGCTACAGCCGCAACGATAGACTTCATGTCGTCGTTAACGTTTGCCGCTTTTCCATTAGAGTTCGCAATATCTAAAATTGCTTTTGCATATCTAATCGCTGCTCTTGACATATACGATTAATTTAATTTTACTTCTTCTAACATTCTCTCAACCAATGCAGTTTGAGAAGATTTATCAGAAAGTTCACCTTTTAATAATTTTTCAGCGATTTGAACAGAAAGACCAGAAACCTGATTTTTCAATTCAGCCAAAGCTGCGTTTTTCTCGCTTTCGATAGTCGCTTTTGCCTGCTCGATCATTTTCGCTCCTTGTACTTGAGCTTCAGATTTCGCATCAGCAATCATTTTTTCTTTGATTTCACGTGCTTCTTTAAGCATAGTATCTCTTTCAGCACGAGCTTCGTCTAATAATCTTTGATTATCAGCTTTAAGATTCATCATCTCTTTCTTAGCTGTTTCAGCTGAAGCGATAGCATCTCTGATACCATCTTCTCTAGCCGAAATTGACGCCATAATTGGTTTCCATGCAAATTTCACCATAAGGAAAATCAACACCAATAAGATAATTGCTTGCCAAAAGAATAAACCGAATGAAAAATCGTTAATTAACTTCTCCATTGTAGACTATATTATGATTTAATTTTTTTACTTTTTTTAAAAACAACACCTGTAACCAACCGTTACAGGTATTGTCTGTTTTCTCTTTATTATTTTCCTAAGATCAAAGCAGCAAAGCTTAAACCTTCTAATAAAGCTGCGATGATGATCATCGCTGTTTGGATTTTTCCAGCAGCTTCTGGCTGACGAGCAATAGCGTCCATAGCAGATCCACCGATTCTACCTAAACCTAAACCAGCACCGATTACTACTAAACCTGCACCTACTAACGTTGGAATAGTTCCCATAAGTATATATATATAAAATTAAACTTCTAAATTAAACAATTGAATTATCTGTGAAATCATGTCCATCGTGGTGTTCGTGCTCATCATGATGATGATCCTGTACAGCCATACCAATGAACAACGAAGACATCATGGTAAAGATGAAGGCCTGCAAGAATGCTACCAACAACTCAATTAAAGAGATGAACAACGTTAAGCCAAAAGAGATTGGCAAATCAGCAGCCAGATTCTTACCTACGAAAATCATCGCAATTAAACTCATGATTACTACGTGACCAGCAGTAATGTTTGCGAACAAACGGATTAATAATGCGAAAGGTTTCGTTAATGTTCCCAAAATTTCAATTGGCGCTAAAATAATTTTCATCGGCACCGGCACTCCTGGCATCCAGAAGATGTGTCCCCAATAATCTTTATTTGCACTAAATTGTGTAATGAAATAAGTAAAAATTGCCAAACAAACTGTCACTGCAATATTACCAGTTACGTTAATTCCAAGAGGAGTCATCCCTAAAAGGTTCAACAACCAGATCAGGAAGAATACCGTTAACAGATACCCCATGAACTTTCTGTATTTTTTCTCACCGATGTTTGGAATCGCTATCTCATCTCTGATGAAAATAATAAGTGGCTCCAAAACTCTTCCGAAACCTGTTGGAACCGGACCTTTTTTATATGATTTCGCTAAGCTTGTAAACATGAATAGCAACATTGCAGAAACCACTAACAACGACAATACGTTTTTAGTTATTGAAAAATCAAGCGGTTTTGCATTCGTTGGGTGGTGGTGCTCATCAAGATTGATAGTCCCGGCAGCATCCGTTTTGTAGATTTTACCATGGAACAATTTATAATAGTTACCGTCTACTTCAGCAACAGCTTCACCATGGTGTAATTTTGAAGATGAAAAAACTTTTAATCCGCCATCCAATAAAATAACCGGCAAAGAAAATCCGTAATGTGCCGCTTCTTTCTCATCTGAGAAGAAAACGAAATCGTGAGAATCCTGAAGGTGGTGATCGATAAAAGCATCCACTTTCGTTCTTTTCTCCTCCTCTGGAGTTAGCGCTTTTTCTTCATGCCCTACTTCAGCATGAGCTGTTGGCGCAGTTGCTTGTACTTCGTGAGCAGTCTCAGTTTTTACTTGAGTAGAATCTGTTGTTGGATTTGCCATTGCAACAGAAGAAATCAATCCTACAAAAGCTGCTAACATAAATCTTACAGGTTGTTTTGAAATCACCATACCTTATTAAATATCTTAATTCTTAGGTCTTTAAATTTGGCGCAAAGGTACATTTAAAATTAATACCCCAAGAGTATTAAATGCTTTTTTTTGATGCATTTATGAATTTTAACCCTTTTTATCGTCCTCATTTAAAAATCTTGAAGTCAAAACAACTTCTATTGCTAAAAACAAAATGAAAATTACAAAAAAATTGATTTTTTCAAAATGTGCGCTTTGTGTGTCCGTATTCAGGACCGGTTGAATTAAGACATAGCACAATGCCATTTTAACCGAAGTCGTAACCAAAAAAACATTCCCAACCTGAACCGAACTTCTTTGTTTTGTTATTATTCCAATCAAAAGGATTACTACCGAAGCAGCCGTAAAAAGACAATACAGCAACGGTAAGGGATAATGGAATGATTCATAAATTTCAGCAGAAACCAAAGATTTAACAATCACTATATTGAATCCTGCTAGGATGGGCGCAATAATAAGTAAGGCAAAGACAGTCCTGAATTTTTTCCAATTCATTTATTTTGAGTTATTTAAGTCATTCACTTGTCGGATTACATTATACAGCGCGATAAAAACACCAACAAGCGTTAAGATTTTTACATACAAATCGTTCTCGTTGGGATATTTTTCATCAAGCCATGTACCCAGCCAGGCGAATGCAAAAATAATAATTCCCATTTGAAATGGAATGTTAATTAATGCCATCCACTTATTATAAGGTCTTTTTTTTTGGGGATCTTCCATGATTACTGATTTTTTAGGGCATTTCGCATTACACACGAAGCACTGAAGTCGGCACCGGGTTCCACCGAAAGTTTTCCGACTATCGCTTCCCCTTTAATGACAGCCTTAGAACGGATGTTCAACATTTCAGTAACATCAATTTTTCCGTCAAACTTTCCTTCTATATCTGCCGTTCTGCAAATAACATCCCCGGTAACACTCCCGGACGGACCAATAACCAAACGTCCCGCCGAGGAAAAGTTCCCCTTCAGATGTCCGTCCAGACGAAAATCAGCCTGGGAAACGATATTTCCTTCAATGGTTGTCCCTTCAACTATTCTATTGGTTTTACCCAATAAATCCGTATATGATTTTTGCGGTTTGTCGAACATACTATTTAATTGTTGCCAAATATTCTGAAAGGTTCTTCTTGATTTGAACTACCTTATAATCTTCATTCGAAATTACAAAAGCAGGTTCCTTCACCTTGTATCCTTTGAAGTCTCTTAATACTGATACAGTCGATTCAGCTCCATCTTTGCTTGCAAAACCATGAATCACAATAAAACTCTTATCCTTCAGATAAACATCGTTTGACATTACGATTTTCGTACTATTTCTATCCTTAATAAATGCAGCCAATTTATCGGTTAAGGCTTTAACTTTTGCATCGCCGGCATTCGGATACGGAATTTCGTATACGATTTTCCAGCTAACCGGCGTTCCTTTACCTAATTGCATCTGTTCCAGTTTCGGAATGTCGTTTTTCACCAAAGCATCAGCCTCTTTGCCTTCTTCGATGGTCGGATAATTTTTGGCTATACTTATTAATTCATTTTTATACTGATCAAGGCCTTCCAATCGGGCAATGATACGCGCACGCAACAATTCAAATTTTGCTGCCATCGAATCTCCTGCAAAATTCTGAATCATCCGATCCGCTTCGATCAACGCCTCCTGATAAAGTCCCTGCTCATATTTCTTAAACAAGTTGCCATATGCAACTTCTGGGGTATCGGTAATTTGACCAACCGCTGAATTGGATAAAATCTGTGCATAATGACTGCTTGGATAATTCGCAATAATGTCGTTTTTCATCGCTTCCGCCTTAGACGGATTGATGATTTCATATATTTTATACAGATTATATTTTGCGGGCAATACCAACCGTTCTTCCGGATTCTTCGTTAAAAGCGTTTCCAGTCTTGAAGCGGCCAATTCGTATTCTTTGAACTTCTCCTTATAAATATTGCCCAACTGGAAATAGGCAAAATTTCGGTCTTTAACCAAACTGTCCAATACTTTCTGATCACTTGGCAGCTGACTGGTATAAAAATCGACCGAATATTGCGGTTTTTCGACTTTAATTACAGGAATTTCATCCGCTTTAGCCACCTCTTGGGCAAGTGTATCGTTTTCTTCATTAACATCAGTCGATTCTTCAGCTGAAGCCCAACGCCAATTATCCTTTAAAGTTCGGTTACCCCATTTTTTTCGGAATTCACCTTTTCCAAAAGCTACCGTATTTGGATTATAGAAATAAAAACTAGACTGGTTCCCCATCGCAACAGGAGGTTGGCCGGTTGGCGGCTGCATGGTTGGCGGCTGCATCGGCATTGGTTCGCTGGACACCGGAAGCTTTTTACCTCCTTTTAATCCCTCTTGATTATCGCCACCCTGAATCATGCTTTGAGGGTTTACCTGATTTTGTCTTTGTCCTTCTTCCGCTCTTTTAGCGGCTTCTAATGCTTTCTTCTCGTCTTCGATCTTTAGTTTAGAAATGTAGGCTTCGTAGAAATTTCTTCTCTCATTTTCGCTCATGGCAACGACTTTAAGAATACTGTCGTTATTAGTAATGATATCTTCGTACTTTATTACATCGGCAAGATTTTCTCTTTTCTTCTTAACACTGTAATGCTCTCTTGATCTCTCGTCCAGACGAAGCAATGTACTGTCATAATACTGACCGGCCATTCTGTATTTTGCTTCCTCAAAATAAATTGCAGCCAGATTGCGGTAATTGGAAGCCACCAGGTAATTATCCTGAGATACGGAGCGTAACGAATTATTATAATGTTTTTTGGCTTCTCGGTTTTTTCCCAACTTGTCATAAAACATTCCTTTTTGATGATTGATCACGTCAAGATAAGGTCTGTTCTCTCTGTCTTTAAGCAAATCATCATACTTTTCAGAAAAAGCAAGCGTGTCTCCGCTTTTGTAATCAAACTGTTGCGCTTGTTTGGCATGCGCCCATATTACGTAACGTCGTGGTGATTTACGCTTCATATCGATTACTTCCTGAAAAGCAGCATAGGCACTGTCGGGATAATTCAGGCTCTCATACAATTGTCCCAGAATAAAATTATAACGGGCTCTTTCTTCTTTATGTTTAGTCAGGTCGCGGGCAATTTTTAGTTTGGCTATTGCGGTGTCCTTAACGTTGGTGTTCATGTAAGCCTGCGCCAGAATAGCATTAGCATCGGCATGCAGCTGATCTTGCAGTTTGCTACCCTTAAGAAGTAATTTTAAGTTCTTGATGGCCTGAGCATCATTTTCGAGACGGATGTTGGTTTTTTCCCTCCAGATTTTAGCTTCGTAAATCTTATCGCTATTGGAATACTTATACAATATATAGTTGAAGGCATCCAGCGCCGGAATAAAACGATTGTCATAATAACGCGCTTTTCCTAAAAGCAAATGCGCCTCGTCCATCTGCGGATTCTTTTCGCTTCCGTCAATATACATGGAATGTTTCTGGATGGCTTTTGTTGCCTTCTCCTCCGCTCTTATAAAGTTGGGATTTTTACTTTCACCCGGAAGTATTGCCTCGGTCTTTTCCTGCATACGTTCTACCGGAAGAATGTCCCAAAAATTATCCTTGTAGGTTGCTTTCACATCCTCCACTCCCTTATCAAAGGCTAAATACCCATTGTATAAAATATTATCTTTGGCGGAAAGAGCATGGGAATTTCGGCTGAGCCATGTATTCTTTTTTGTAGAGCACGCTATCAGCAATGCCAAAAATGAAACCGCAAACAGATATTTTAACTTTTTGTCTTTCAAGGTGAAACGTTTTATTCCTTTAACTTTTAAACTCTTTTTTTAGTATAACTAAGGGTAAAAATACGTTTCTTTTTAATATGTGGGAAATTTGCGGATAAAAATCGGCTCAACGGAAAAAAAAATCCCCTGAATTTTCAGAGGATTAGAAATTATACTGCAAAAAAGGCTTCCAGTTCTTTGAGTGTTTCCGGAGAGGTCTGGATGTCTCCAACTATTTTTCCTTTCTCTAGCGTTACAATTCTATCTGAAACTTCTACCGTATGCTGCAAATCGTGACTGGAAACTAAAATGGTAACGTCAGGCATGGCAGCCAGTTCCTTGATAATTTTCTTTAAACGAATTTGTGTGGTCGGGTCAAGATTAGCAAAAGGTTCATCCAGAATAATCACTTCCGGATTCCCGATCAATGTGGCGATGATACCCACTTTTTTCATATTCCCTTTCGAAAGATCTCGCAGGTATTTTTTCTTTTTCAGAATTTCACCATTGAAAAAATCCTCATGTTTTTCAAGCAAAGCATCCACGTCAGCTTTATTTTGTCCGCGCAATTCACCTATAAAATAAAAATACTCTTCCGGGGTCAGATAACCGATAAGAAAACTTTCGTCTAAAAAAGCGGCCGTGAACGGTTTCCATGCTTCACTTGTATTGATCTGAATGCCGTTACTGGTAATTTTTCCGCTTGATGGCTGAATCAAATCCAACAACAAACTGAAGAAAGTGGTTTTTCCGGCACCGTTGTTCCCGACCAAACCAAAACTCTCACCTTTTTTAATTTCCAGATTTTCGATATTCAATACGGTAATTCCATTATACGTTTTTGATAAATTGGTTGCTTGTATCATTGATTTGTTTTTTTAGAAATTAGTCATTTTGAGTATAAGCCGCAATCGTTTTGTATTTTTCCTTTTTGTAGACATTTTCGATGATTCGGAACATTTTGTTGCGAAAAGCAAATCCGATGATGCCCGCTAATGCCACAAAAAGCAATCCGATTTCAAAACCGAAAAAGGCCTTTCCAACTGCGTACAATGCCATTGGCAGAAGTAATTTCGGGATGGAAATCAGGAGTGTCCTCACATTGAATCCCTGCCGGTTACCAAAAGCACCTTTAGCTGAAGCCAAATCAATTGGTGTTTTTACATATGCCCCTCCTAAAAGTACCAAATGCGCATTTACGCCAATGTTATAGATCGCTCCTACCACAATCAGTAAATAAGTTTGCCAACCGAAATACAGATAAAAAGAAGCCAAAAGGGTTGAAATGACCGTAGCAATCACAATCAGACACCATTTTGAATTCAGATAGTCCTTATATTGAACGTTTTGGCTCATCATTAACGGATAGTAAGAGCTGTCCCAACTCGGCACAAATTGTCCGAAGGTAAAAAGGAAACCTCCCGAAACAAAAATACCCGCAAAAACCTGCATCATCGGATTTTGATACGCTTCAATACCACCGCTGTAAAACAACAATCCGTAGAAAATAAAAATAACACTCATAAAAACCGTGGTTCGGGATCGTTTGTTTCTTTTTAAAAGTTTAATGTCATTTTTAAGGAACGTCCCCAAAGTCCCAAACTGATTCAGCCAGATTAACTCTTCGGTTTTCGCGATATCTTCTTTTACGGAAAGTCCCTGGTCGAGATACAGATTTTTTCGGAAGAAAATAAAGGTGACGACATACACTCCTGAAAAAAGGATCAATGGTAAGATCATCATCCATTTCGTTTCATAAATCCCATTGAAAAACTGAGCAGTATATTGTGTAACATCGAAAACACTGTAAAACTGTAAGATTCCCAAGCCTGCAAAAAAGACAAGAGCCGCATAAAAAACACTGTCTTTTTTATCAATCAGGATATTTATGAAATTATTCAGCATAACCATCGTAAACATGGTCACCAACCAGGACACCACACCTAAAAAATCAAACCCTTCCCTCAAAAGAACAATAGAAAAAGGGATGAAAAAGAAACCATGAATGAGGTTAAAAAACGACAACATTGTTTTTCCCAAAGCAAAATTCACGATGCTTTTCCTCTTGATATTGATGTATAAAAGCGGTTTAATATTCATGACAGGCGTTTTCTGCATAAAGAACCGGATGACCAAATCAAAAAAGAAATAATAAATCAGGTATTTATTGACGGTTTCCAATGGAGGCAAACCATAATCCTGCAGCAAATAATAGGAAGCCGCACCAAGAATCAGAAAGCAACTTCCGAAATAGACAGCCCCTAAAATCATTACAATTTTAAGAACGAGATTGGTGGAAAGGGAAGCAGATCGCAAAAACGATTTCCATTCCAGTGTGATAAAATGTTTGAACATACTCTATTACTTATCTATTGTAAGAAGTTAGTTGCAAAAAAACAAAAATGTTACACTCTTATGTTAATTTATATTCCGGATAAGTGGCAATGAGATACTCTTCGGATTTTTTGGGAATTTTTACAAGCATGATATATTCCAAAAGCGCCATCAACACAATCATTATGCTAAAAAACCAAATTGCATAATCGCTTTCGAAATGCCTTGGGACTTTATTAAAAACACACATTACAACATAAATGTATCCCACAAAAGAACCATTACTGAAGATAACCTTTTCGAAAAGCCATTTTTTACCGGAAGCTCTTGTTTTTCTCCGGTTTTTGTACTGCAGGTAAACCATTCCTGCGAAGAATGTCAGCAGCATTGCGATAAAAGAGGTTATGATCAGTTCTTCCAAAAAAGAAATCTTTTCCAAAAATAATTTTAGAAGCACTATCGCGACCAAGCTCCCGATAATTTTCGGAAGTTTAAAGAAATCCTTAAAGTGTTGCCAGACCAATTGATCGTATTTTTTGGTCAGTGTCTCCTGTCTTTGTTCCACAACACTCGTGAATCCAAATATGCCAAACTTCTTGAATTCAATTTGCAACGCTTCCTCAAAAGACAGGTTGGGATTCTGTTCCCATTGCGTTTCAATCCCATTGGCTAAATGATCAACCAGTTCGGTCTGCAAATCGTAATATTCCACGTAATGCTGACGGGTGAATTGGTAAAGTCGTTCTATTTGTTCTGAAGTAAGTTTCATCTTTAATAACTTAATTTAGGATTTACTAATGCCTGCATGTTCCGGATAAATTCTTCCAGTTCCGATAATCGATTAACGGTTTCCGTTTGGCCGCTTTCGGTAAGCTTATAATATTTGCGAAGCCTGTTGTCAACTTTTTCCACCTCGACCTCCAAAAAGCCTTCTGCTTCCAACTTATGAAGTGCCGGATAAAGAGCCCCTTCCGTTATTCTGAGTTCTCCTTTGGTTATTTCCTTCACTTTCTGTGTAATCTCATACCCATACATGCGCCCTTTTTCTTCCAGAAGCTTCATGATTATGGTATTCAGGCTGCCTTTATACAACTGCGAATTTTTCATGCAAAATTATTTTCACCAAAAATACCTAAATTTCTTATACATAAATAACTTTGGTATTAATTTCTGATTTTTATCATATTTAAAAAAATTAGAATAGTTATTTTTGCTACTTAAACAAACTATACCATGTCGACATTTTATAAACTAGTGATAAAAGAAGTTTACCGAGAAACGCCAAGTGCGGTCTCTGTTTCCTTCAATGTTCCTGAAGAATTAAAATCAAACTATACCTTTATAGCAGGGCAGTACGTTACTTTAAAATTAACGCTAGACGGAACTGAAATACGAAGAGCTTATTCTTTGTGTTCTTCTCCGAACAGTGGCGATTTACGTGTTACCGTTAAAGAGGTTGCCGACGGTGTTTTTTCATCATTTGCTAACAACCGTCTAAAACAAGGCGACGTAATCGAAGTGGGTTCGCCGGAAGGGAAATTCACCTTTGAACCTAAAGCCGATGCCCAGAAAAATTATGCTGCTTTTGCGGCAGGAAGCGGTATTACTCCGATCATGTCCATCATAAAATCGGTACTGGAAAATGAACCAAAAAGTACGTTTGTGCTGACTTACGGTAATAAAAATCCGGAACAAACTATTTTTTACGATCAGCTTCACGATTTGCAGTTAAAATATGTGGGTCGTCTTTTCGTTCAGTTTGTATACACTAAAGTCAATGTTGAAGATGCTTTGTTTGGGAGGGTTGATAAGTCAGTGGTGAATTTTGTACTGAATAACAAACATGCCGAAAAGGAGTTTTCGAAATTTTATTTGTGTGGTCCCGAAGACATGATTGCCAATGTGAGCAATACCCTGAAGGAAAACAATGTACCCGAGAAAAACATCAAATTTGAATTATTCTCCACTTCAACTACCGAAACCAAAATTGAGAATACGTTAGGAGGGCACACCAAGATTACCATAATGGTCGATGACGAGGAAACCACCTTCGAAATGGCGCAGAAGCAAACCCTTTTGGAAGCAGCATTAAAACAAGGAATTGATGCACCGTACTCTTGTCAGGGCGGAATCTGCAGCAGTTGTTTAGCAAGAATAACAAAAGGTGCGGCAGAAATGAAGAAAAACTCTATTCTGACCGATGCGGAAATCGAAGAAGGATTGATTTTAACCTGTCAGGCCCATCCGACCACCGATGAAATTTATATCGATTTTGACGATGTATAAAATAGAAAACAAAAGGGGCTTTATCTAAAGCTCCTTTTTTATTTTGGCTAAAACCGTTTCCGGTGATATACTCCTCATAGCATCTTCGTAGCCTTCCACTTTTTTGTTTCCGTAAACGGATGTTGGCAGGAGCGGGTATTTTTCCCTGTCGGAAGTAAGACAGAAATCATCTGGCTGATTAAAGGGTTTGAATCCTGAATAAGGATGCGTGGCACCCCAAAGCGTAATCACTTTTACGCCCAGCATGGCAGCAATGTGTGCATTTCCTGAATCCATTGAAAGCATTAAATCCAAATTGGAAATCACTTCCAATTCTTGTTTGAATTTCAGTTTTCCCGCCAGAACAGTTACGTTAGAATGATTGCCCTTCAATTTCGTTAACAGTTGAATTTCCTTCTCTCCTCCCCCGAACAACAGTACGTTCAGGTTGGCTTCTTTGGCCAATCCGTCAATTAGCTGCTGCATTAAATCGACGGGATAGACTTTGCTTTCATATTGGGCAAAAGGAGCGATTCCCACCCATTTTTTATCTCTATTTCCGATAACCGAAACGATTTCATCAGACAAAACGGATTTTGGCGGAAACTGCGGATGCGACAAATCAATCTTAAAACCCAATTGTTCAAACGTATCAGCATGGCGTTCGACCATCGGCTTGACCGGGGAAAAAATTTTGTCTTTGAAGCGGGTCAGTGCTTTTTTATCGGCGCGGCCTTTATCAGTCGCCGCAACTTTTTTTCCGCTCAGCATAAAAAGGTTGCGAACTACTTTAGAACGCAGTACGTTATGCAGATCGGCTACGGCGTCAACCTTCAATTCACGTAAATCGGAATACAACCGCAGCAAACCCGGAAGTCCTTTGTGGCGTTTATTCAAATCGACGGCAAAGAAACTGACATTCGGAATTCCGTCAAAAAAAGGCTTGAAAAAAGGTCTGGAAACCACGGTCACTGTAATCTCAGGGTGTTGCAAAACTAAGGCTCTCAACACAGGAACCGTCATTGCGACATCACCCATGGCTGAGAGCCTTATTACAGCAATATGTTGTTTTTTAGACATCCGTTACGATGACTATTTTTTATTCTGATACAATACCGGATTCAATTCCTCGTCGTTGTACATTTTCATTTGCTTGTACACTTTCATGTACTTGTCGCCTTTTTCGATATCCTCGATCAACTGGCTGATAGATGTAAACATGTCGTTTTTCTGATCCAAAAGCACATTCAGTTTCTCCTGGCATTTAGCACGGTGCTCCTCAGTAGCTTCTGCACGAGTCGCCTCTTCGTTCATGTGGTAAATTTTCAAAGCCAGAATCGACAAACGATCGATAGCCCAAGCCGGACTTTCTGTATTAATTCTTGCCTCCGGTTTTACCTGAACGTCTTTGTATTTCTGAAGAAAATAACTGTCGATGTATTCCACCATATCGGTACGAACCTGATTGGACGCATCAATTTTGCGTTTTAAATCCAATGCGGCTACCGGATCGATATTCGGGTCACGAACGATATCTTCGTAATGCCACTGAACGGTATCCACCCAGTTTTTAGCGTACAATAAATGCTCTAACGAGCCTTTTTCATAAGGATTTAATGTTGGTTGATACACATCGTCAATGACATGATAATCCTTGATACTTTGTTCAAAAATAGGAAATGCAAATTCAGCAAACATAGCTCTTAATTTTATTTACAAATATAGTTTTTATACTTTTACTCTTTACCTTAGAACTCCAACTTTAAACAAAATTTATGCACATCCATTATATTTCCGAAAAAAACAGTATTCTGAACCATTTTTTAACGCAGCTTCGTGACGTTACCATTCAGAAAGACAGCATGCGTTTTCGAAAAAACATCGAGCGCATTGGAGAAATAATGGCCTATGAACTTAGCAAGACCCTTGAATATAAAGATGTTGCCGTTCAGACGCCGCTGGGCATAAAACACACTACAACCATTGCCGAACCTGTGGTCTTGTGCTCTATTTTGAGAGCAGGCTTGGCTTTGCACCAAGGGTTTATGAACTTTTTTGACGATGCCGAAAACGGTTTTGTATCGGCGTACCGCCATCATTACGACAATGACGATAAGTTTGAAATACTTGTGGAATATAAGGCAGCACCATCATTTGACGGAAAGAACCTGATTTTAGTCGACCCGATGTTAGCCACAGGACAATCACTGGTTGCGGTTTTGAAGAAACTTCATCTGGAACAAAATCCTAAAGAAGTTCACATTGCAGTGGTTATTGCTGCTCCCGAAGGAATTGCGTATTTAAAAGAAAACCTTCCTTCCAACTGCCATTTGTGGGTGGCCGCTTTGGATGAAAAACTGGACGAACACAACTACATCGTTCCCGGATTGGGCGATGCAGGAGATCTAGCTTACGGAAATAAATTATAACTGCCCGAAGAAGATAATCAGGGCAATCAATAATAAGCCGATCACAATGGTTTCCTTAAGCCATTGCTTATCCAATCCTTCCAGAAAGTTAGCCCCTAATACCGATAACGGAAAAAAGGTATACATCAAAAAGCTATTGTTTTTACTGGCCGACAAAACATAAATAGCAACCCCAAAGAGAAAACCGAAAATAATTTTCTTATAAGAAGCCTGCATGTTTAACGGCCGGTTTTGCAATACTAAAACCTGAGTGGAAAAGAACAGCACCGCTATCGAAGAAAAAATAGCCAGTGCAATATTCTGAAACACATTTTCAAAATAGGTAAAATCGAAACTGACTTGCGCTTTTTCCATCACGATAGCCAATAGACCATGATCGAAAATAAGCACTGCCATGGCAAACAACACTAATACGGTAAAAAAGGCAATAAATGGCACTAGCCAGTTACGATAATCACCGGATACGTGAAAGACAATGGAAATGAATACGAGGATCAGGAACAATATGCACCAAAAGTGAAATAACGCGGCAACAAAAATCCAAAACGACGCGTCAAAAATCTTTTCTTTCGGAGTAATCAGCGATTGCATAGAAACCAATCGGCGCAAAGCCAGCAACAGGAAAAAATTGGACAAAATAACATTGGTATTGACCAAAGTTGTCGGGAAAAAAATCAGAAAAATAACAAATATAAAAGCCGCAAAACTATTGTCTTTGCTCAATCCGTTTCGTTTAGTGATAAACCTTACCAGGAATAAAGACCCAGTAAGAATAAGCAGCAACCCTGATTTCAGGATAATCGTATGGTAGTGTTCCGTCCATGAAAAATCCTTGGTTAGGTACAAAAAGTAAAAGCCAATCAGCAATAAACTGATTAAAACGTAATTAATTGGCCGAGATTTATTAAAAAGGCTTGCTATCATGCAGATATTTTATATTTTTGTGACTGTAAAGATAACACTTGTATAAAAATGAGACTAACAAGACGTAAGAAGTTTTATTTTCTTTGCTTGTAAGTTCGAAATAAACTAAAACAAAAACACTATGAAAGCTTTTTTTGAAGGAATAGCCTATTTATTCGAAGAAATTCTTTTCGCACCTATGAACTGGATGGCTGAACTGGAATTATCTAACTGGTGGACCGCAAACATTATCAACTGGATTTTTCTCGTTATCTGTTGCGCAGCTACATGGTACTGGACAAAAGAACTAATGATCTTCAGGGCCAAAGGGGACGATGACCAAGACACTACAGCACACTCATTCTTAAAATAAGAATTCTAAAAAATCCCGATATCAATCGGGATTTTTTTTTGCCTTTTCCTAGGTAAAAAAATGCGCAATTTTAAAATACCGTCAAAAAAAGCGGTTTATCGATAAAAAGGATAATGTTGAAAGACTTAAGGCATTTCTGTATAATTTTATTAATAAGAAAAAACCAAAAGAGTCTACCATGATCATTTTAAACAACAAATTACTGAAAATTCTTTGTACCTTTTTATTGGTGGAAACCCTGTTTATAGGCAACATAACTGCTCAGACTAGTATAGACTCGGTCAGCAAATGCCCCATAGTTTCTGTTCCAGATCTTTTCAGAAAAAAAGATTCCACCACCATCCTCAAGCCGATCAAAAACAGTTTTTTAATTGTGATGCCGATCATCGGTTCCCAACCGGCAACGGGATTTATGTACGGCGCCGTGGCCCAATATACCTTTAAAGGCGACCAGCCAAAAGATAAATATTCTACTGTAAGCCTTAACGTGACCTATACCACGAAAAAACAATTAATGATAAACCTTAAGAATAACGTTTTGTTGAAAAACAATTCTATATTCCTGAGCGGTGATTGGCGTTATTACATTTTTACACAATCCAACTACGGATTGGGTACTGATATTATCCCGCCTAACAGTTCCGATGATGGATTCAATTTGGACGCTATTACTGAACCCATGGACTATGACTATTTTAAGTTTCACCAAACGATCTCCTGGGAATTTGAAAAAGATTATTACATCGGTGGAGGCGTTGCATTTGACATTTATACCAATATAGATGACAAGAACCTAAACATCGAAGGAGAACATTATACGGAGCACTATAATTACAGCCAGCGGCACGGCTTTGACCATAAGGAATATATAGTGAATGGCTTGAGTTTTAACATGGTCCACGACTCGCGAGACAATCAGATAAATCCGAACAATGGATGGTTTGCGAACTTTAATTATCGGTTCAATCCAAGTCTGAACGACAGACAGCAAAAAAGCCAGGTGCTTTTCGGCGAGTACCGCCATTTTATCCCGTTAAGCCATACTAACAAGCAACACGTACTGGGTTTTTGGACATATGGACAATTCCTGATACAAGGTGACCTGCCCTATCTTAATTTACCGGCTATCGGATGGGATCAGCGCAGCAGGGGCGGTAAAGGATATACCCAAGGTTTGTTCCGCGGTTTTGACCTCGTTTACTTTGAAACCGAATACCGTTTCCCAATTAGCTGTAACCAACTCATCAGTGGAACCGTATTCGCCAATTTCACAACCGCCAGCAATCATGATACTGACGTCAATCTGTTCCAATACATCCAGCCGGCTGGCGGTATCGGGCTTCGCATTTTGCTTGACAAACCTACAAGGACCAACCTGATTCTAAATTATGCATGGGGCCGTGATTCCAACGCATTTTACCTGAATGCCGGGGAAACATTTTAGGAGCCTAAAATGCTGATTTAAAATCAATTAAATTTAATTCTATAATTTGTCTGTCATGAAAATTATAATTACTGCACCTTGGACCAAAGGGATTGGCATTACAAAGACCCTCTTTTTCTTTTTAGTTTTGACATCTATCGCAACGGCACAGTCCACGGATACAATTCCGAAGACCAAAACAAAGCCGGAGCATCCAAATTTGGTAAAAATTAACGTCACCAATCGCATCTTCTATGATAATGCGCTTCAATTTTCATATGAACGGGTAATAAAAGAAAATCAAAGTATCGCGGTTTTCGGAGGATATCAGGAATTCAAAAATTTCAATTTGGACATTACAGGTGTCAATTTCTCGAAATCAAGTGATCGATCTGGATACTCTATGGGTGCTGAATATCGATTTTATTTGGGTGACCTAAATAAATACTCAGCACCACGAGGCGTTTACCTGGCTCCTTATGTATCATATTACAAGTTCAAAAATTCAAGGGATTATTCTTATACCGATGAAGCAAATGGTACCCAATCCGCAACCCTGGACACTAAAGTCCATTTTCTTAATTTCGGAGGTGAATTAGGCTATCAGTTTATAATCGCCAAACGATTTGTGGTCGATTGTATATTATTCGGACCCTCGTTTACTGCGTACAAATTCGAAGCAAAGGCAAGCGCTGATCTATCCGGATTAGATGACAACGAAATGTTGGATGAGGTAATTGATAAATTAAAAGACCGATTCCCTTTTTTGAATGATATTGCAGACGATGGCTCAGCTTCCGGCTCAGGGGTTAGCACATTCGAGAGCCTCGGATTCCGTTACTCCATAAGTATTGGCTATCGTTTTTGAAAATATCCGATTTCGTTCTCGAACCTTTCTTTAAGAGTCTTCAATATCCTGTCATAAAAAAAGAGCAGAAATGAATCTGCTCTTTTTTATATTATAAATGTACAAACATCGGCTTATAAGTCAAACCCAATATCTTTTCTGTAGTACATCCCGTCAAAATGGATTTTTTCGATGTTGGAATACGATTTTGCAATAGCATCCTTAAAGGTTTCACCATACGAAGTCACGGCTATAACACGTCCACCGTTACTTACGATCGTTCCGTCATTTAATGCGGTTCCTGCGTGAAATGCAATTGAACCATCTACTTTATCCAAACCTGAAATCACTTTGCCTTTCGTATAATCTTCAGGATAACCGCCCGAAACAACCATAATTGTAGTAGCACTTCTTGGGTCGATTTCAAAAGCTACCTGGTCTAAGGTTTCTGTCGCAATCGCCTTGAAAATTTCAACCAAATCCGATTTCAAACGTGGCATTACCACTTCTGTTTCGGGGTCACCCATACGGACATTGTACTCGATTACGAAAGGATCGTTTCCAACTTTGATCAGTCCGATAAACACGAAACCTTTGTACTCGATATTGTCTTTTTGAAGTCCATCGATTGTAGGTTTCACGATGCGTTCTTCAATCTTTTGCATGAATTCAGCATCAGCAAACGGAACCGGAGAAACAGCTCCCATTCCACCAGTATTCAAACCGGTATCACCTTCGCCAATTCGTTTATAATCTTTCGCTGTCGGCAATATTTTATAGCTCTTTCCATCAGTAAGCACGAAACAGCTCAATTCGATTCCATCCAAAAATTCTTCGATTACCACCTTGGAAGAAGCATCTCCAAATTTTGCATCCACCAACATATTACGTAATTCCTGTTGTGCTTCAGCTAAATCATTCAAAATCAAAACACCTTTACCAGCCGCCAATCCGTCTGCTTTTAAAACGTAAGGAGCATTTAAAGTCGTTAAAAATTCACAACCCGCTTCCACCGTATCTTTAGTAAAACTCTGGTAACGCGCTGTAGGAATGTTGTGTTTCACCAAAAATTCTTTAGCGAACTCCTTACTTCCTTCCAATTGTGCCCCGTGTTGTGAAGGGCCAATTACAGGGATGTTTTTTAAATCAGCGTCGTTTTTAAAGAAATCATACACACCATTTACCAAAGGATCTTCAGGGCCTACCACTACCATTCCGATGTTTTCGGAAAGTACCAGGTTTTTTACAGCTGCAAAATCATTTGGATTGATGGCAACATTAGTAGCAATTGAAGCAGTTCCGGCATTTCCCGGTGCTACGAAAAGTTTTGAGCAATGAGAACTCTGAAGCATTTTCCAAGCCAAAGCATGTTCTCTTCCGCCTGAACCTAACAATAAAATAGTCATGTTGTTGAGTTGTTGATTTGGATGCAAAAATAGTCCGTTTTGAACGGAAAAAAAAGTTTATGTCGATAGTTTATGAATACGGTTTTACTATTTTTGGAAAAATTTCCCTGAACGTGTTCCGATTATTCGACTTTTCGCTTAAAATGAGTGGTTTTCCGATGAAGGAAGCCCATGCCACTTTCGATGCAATTCTGGCCATCCCGGAAGCTGATTTTTCGACTTATCTCGAAGCACAACGAAAAAAAATAGTGGTTTTTCACTTGGAAAACAATCCATTTTACAAAGAATTGGTTGGAGAAAAAAGCAATACAGATTGGAACAACCTTCCGGTTCTGACTAAAAAAGATCTGCAAAAACCATTAAAAGAACGGCTTTCAAAAGGATATACCCAAAAATCTGTTTTTGTCAACAAAACATCAGGTTCCAGTGGTGACCCCTTTATTTTTGCCAAAGATAAAGAAGTACATGCACTCACTTGGGCTTCGATAATTTATCGTTTTGGTTGGTTCGGCATCGATTTCAACTCTTCCTATCAGGCACGGTTTTACGGTATTCCTTTGGATTTCATCGGTTACCGAAAAGAACGTTTGAAGGATTTTCTGGGACAACGTTACCGCTTCCCGATTTTTGATTTATCGGATGCCTTTCTTGAAAAAGTACTGAAGCATTTCAAAACCAAAAAATTCGATTACATCAACGGCTACACCAGCTCGATTGTTTTGTTTGCCAAATTCCTTCAGAAAAAAAACCTTATACTGAAAGATATTTGTCCGACATTGAAAGTCTGCATGGTTACTTCCGAAATGCTTTTTGATTCCGACAAAGAACTGTTGGAAACGCAATTCGGTATTCCTGTTGTAAACGAATATGGCGCTTCCGAACTCGATCTGATTGCATTTCAAAATCCCAAAGGAGAATGGCAGGTGAATTCGGAAACCCTTTTTGTTGAAATTTTGGATGAAAACAACCTGCCGGTTCCTAATGGCCAGGAAGGACGTGTCGTTATCACTTCGCTATATAACAAAGCCCATCCTTTCATTCGTTATGACATTGGTGATGTTGGTGTTTTGGACGAAAAAAGCACACCCAAAAAACCAATCCTCAAACAACTGGTCGGACGTACTAATGATATTGCGCTTTTGCCAAGCGGAAAAAAATCGCCTGGCCTTACTTTTTACTATGTGACCAAAAGCATTATTGAAGACGACGGCAATGTGAAGGAATTCATCATTCGTCAGACAAAAACTGATGCGTTTGAGATTGATTATGTAAGTGAAAAGGAACTTACAGAGGAACAAATCAAAGGAATCCAAAAAGCGATTGACACTTATTTGGAGCCGGGGCTCAATTTCTCGTATCATCGAAAAGAAACCCTTACACGGACTGCGCGTGGGAAACTAAAACAATTTAAATCTGAACTTTAATTTCTGTATTTCATAAAGCCACGATACATCCAGTGCAGCATATAATACGACGATTGTAAAGTGTTTAGTTTTTCCACTTCCCTGTAAAATTGCCACTGGTATTTTATAAGATTCTTTTTATTTCTCGAGAGTGAGTTTTCGCGAATCCGATAGACTGCTTTTGTCTCCTGAATTCCGTATGCGAAAGGAATTTCTTTGAGATATTTTAACCACAATCCCATGTCCTGCCGCTTCCGGATTTCCGGCATGGTCTTCTTTCCTAAAGTCTTAATATCTACAAAAGCTGTAAGACAACTGATGGAATTCGATTTAAGAATATCCGTATAGGTAACTTTTTTAGGAACAATAAAATCGGAATAAACAAATTCTAAATTTTCATCTGAACGCCTATATGATGAAAACACGAAATGGACTCCAGATGCCTGAATGTTTGTAATACTATTTTCAATAAAATCCGAAAACCAAATATCATCAGCATCAAGAAAGGTCATATAATCACCGCGAGCATTCTCAATTCCGATATTACGGGCTTTAGCAGGCCCCACATTTTTATCGAGCGGAAAAAATTTAATTCGGGATTCTTTCTTTAAAAATTCAATTATAACTGCAACTGTATCGTCGGAAGAACCATCATCCACGATAAGCAATTCCCAATTTTTATGTGTCTGATTCTGGACAGAGCGTATCGTTTCAACAATATATTTTGCCGAATTAAACGTAGGAGTTATTATTGAAACAAGACTATTCATTAATACGCTTTTTCTTCGCCTCTAATTGCATTAAAGACTGTCATGAATATTATTTTAAGATCCAACAGAAGCGACCAGTTTTCAAGGTAGAAAATATCATATTTTACCCTGTTGATAATATCGGCATCGTTTTCCACCTCACCACGGTAACCATTGGTTTGTGCCAATCCCGTAATTCCCGGTTTCACAAAATGCCGTACCATGAATTTATCCACACTTTTGGCGTACATCTCGGTATGACTCACCATGTGGGGTCTCGGTCCTACTACAGACATATCTCCGATAAGCACGTTAAAGAATTGAGGTAATTCGTCAATGCTGGTTTTACGGATAAAGCGCCCAACGTTGGTAATTCTGGGGTCGTTTTTGGATACCTGTTCCAAATCGGCAATTTCGTTAGGTCTCATGGAACGGAATTTATAGCAATCGAATTCGTGATAGTTCAGACCATTTCTCCTCTGTTTAAAAAAAACAGGGCCTTTCGATTCCTTTTTTATCAGAAAAGCCAAAATTGGGATCAGCCAAGACAATAAGCCAATGATTACCAATAACGAAAAAATAATATCAAATCCTCTTTTGACAATCATGTTTATCATTTTGTCCAACGGGATATCCCTTAATGATGCCACTGGTATATAGCCATAAAAATCTAACTTCATATTTCTCGATAACACCTCATCATCATCCGGCAAGAACTTCAAAACCTTTAAATTGTTATCCGTAAAATCAATGAACCGATTGATATCCTCACTCTCCATATCGCAAAGTGAACAATAAATTTCATCAATTTTTTGCTCTAGGACGAATGAGAAACAATCGCTGATCTTTTCATTCTTATTACCTTCCAAATCGAAATGAGAAACCAGGTTATACCCATAATCTGGATTTTCATTGAAAAAATGAGTTAACTCAGCAACATTTTTTCCTTCACCTATAATAACAACCCTTCTGAAGTTTCCTCCAAAAACAACCCTGAAACGCTTTAAAAAATAAAATATAAAAAGTTTCGCGAGGGAAATTAAAACAATCGCAAGTGTAACGAATTTTAAGATTTTGGAAGGTTCTGAAAACTTTAAAAAATAACCCAGATATGCAAAATTCAAAATAATAAACAGCACATACTGATTTAAAATCTTCCCTAAAATTTCCAGTGCTTTTGTAAAGCGATAAACCTCATAAAACCCAACATTCCAAGCTATTAACACCCATGAAACGGAAAGAAAAAGGTGGTAATTGATAACATTGGGCGGATCCAATAGCAGCACTGTCGCTAAGACATTAATAATCATTAAGTCCAGCAAATATGAAAATGGCCTAAGATAGCCTGAATATCTTCCAGTGTGTCTTCCCAATTAAAAAATGTATTTAGAAAAATCCTTATGTTCTTCTTTTGCCAATTCTTCCGGGGAAAGCGATTTAAAATATTCGTACGTGATTTTCATTCCTTCGGAACGGGATATTTTTGCCTCCCATCCTAATATTTCTTTAGCCTTAGTAGTATCCGGCTGGCGTTGCATAGGATCATTAACTGGCAATGGAAGGTAGACCACTTTTTGATTGGTACCTGTGAGTTTTATAATTTCTTCTGCAAAGTCCTTTATGGTAATTTCATCTGGATTCCCAATATTCACAGGTAAATGATAATCCGAATGTAACAGACGGAAAATCCCTTCCACCTGATCATCTACATAGCAAAACGAACGGGTTTGGGAGCCGTCTCCAAAAATGGTTAAGTCTTCGCCGCGAATTGCCTGTCCGATAAACGCCGGAATTACACGGCCGTCATTTAATCGCATTCGCGGACCGTAGGTGTTAAAGATTCTAACGATTCTTGTTTCTACACCGTGATACGTATGATACGCCATGGTAATTGATTCCTGAAAACGCTTGGCTTCGTCATAAACACCTCGTGGACCAATCGTATTTACATTACCATAATACTCTTCCGTTTGTGGATGTACTAAAGGATCTCCATAAACTTCAGATGTAGACGCAATAAGAATTCTTGCTTTTTTAACTCTAGCCAGCCCCAAAAGGTTATGGGTTCCCAAAGATCCCACTTTCAATGTCTGAATAGGGATTTTTAAATAATCAATTGGACTTGCAGGTGAAGCAAAATGCAAAATATAATCTAATTTACCTGGAACGTGAACAAATTTTGTAATATCGTGATGATAAAATTCGAAATTTTCAAGTTTAAAAAGATGCTCAATGTTTTTCAGATCACCTGTAATAAGATTATCCATGCCAATTACATGGTACCCTTCTGCTATAAAACGATCACATAAATGCGAGCCTAAAAATCCGGCTGCTCCCGTGATTAAAATTCTTTTCATAATTATAAATTATACTTTTCCTCTGTCGGCTTCAGTGTCGAATTAAAGACACAATAGAGTGTAATAAAAAAAAGCACCCCTCTTTGCCTGCAAAAAAAGGATTCCGTCAAAAATAAAACTATCATCGTTACTGCGAAAGCAATATGCAAAAAATCTTCATTTTTCCAGGCATTTTTAAGATTAGAATATAACATCGTAATCAAAACGAAAAAACCAAAAATCCCTATTTCGGCAAATGTCTGCACATATTGATTATGAAAGTTAAAATCACCATAACCCAGATTCAGATTATGTTCAGCCACCTTTTCTCTTATTTTATTCTGGGACGCTTGCAATCCGAATCCAGTCAAAAGAATACTGTTCCCGTCAAGCATCTCCTTAAAAGCTCTTATCTGAAAAATTCTCAGGGCTGTCCCCGGAAAAAAATGATTTGGCTGAAATTTATCGTTGTGCCATGCTTGTTTCAAGCTAACGTTAAAAACTTTTGCATTGTCATTCCCTATTTTATTATTGACCGTATTATCCACAAATGCCGTTTCGTATTCCAATAAAAATCGTTCCCTTACTTCTTTCACATAGACCAATGAAAAAAACAAAAACGAGAAAACAGCAATGACAGTGGTTCCTTTAACACTCTTTGGGATGTCCGAAAAAAAAGAATAGTAACAGACAATCAGGATAAAATCAATGGTTATAATACTTTTCGATGACAAAAGAAAAACCAAAGCTATCAAAATAAACAAAGCTGCCTTTTCAAAATAATTTTTGTTCTTTTTAGCTACAAAATAAAAAATGGCAAAAGACGCAAAAACAGATACATAAATGGCACTGAGATCCTGAGTTACCAATTCATGATAGAAAAAAACAGAAATATCCCCTGTAGTCCTATAGCGCAGCGCTGCTTTCACAAAATAAAAGAGCGCATAAAAAACCATGCTTAAACTAAATAGCCTAAAAACAAGATGCCTGTTTATTTTTTTTATGTCCGGAATAAACAAAAAAGGTAGTGGAACAAACAAAAAGGCCAATTCTTTTTGCAATCCGCCCGAAGTTAATTCCGTGTCACTTGTCCACATCAGTGAAGTCAGCATGATCAAATAGAATATAACCGGAAGAAATAAATGCGTATTAAATGAAAATTTAATTTTAAAGAAAGAAGAAAAGGCAACGGTAATCAGTAATATAGTTGCTAAACTGCTGAATGCGTACTTTAAGGGTATTGCTATTAAAATTCCTGCTAGAAGGCAGCTAAAAACACTCTCCTTATTTATCAGGCCTCTTTTTTCCAGCCAGGCATTTTTGAAATAACTACAAGTCTTCTCCATCTATGTTTACCCACAATTAATCTCAGTAGCTATAGCCTTAAAGTGATTTTGTATAAATGCGCAAGTTATCATTTTTTTTGTTCCGGAAATTATTCTTTTAGCATCTTTATTACAGAAAACAATATGTATTCCGCTTTAAGCGGTGACATACTGCTCCAGTTGATTTCGATAACCTAAATCTCTGCCCTCAAAACAACAAGATTTGTAAACAGTTATTAAACGCTATCAAATCTTCTCCTGACAATAAATCGTTTATAGGCATACAAATCTGATCACATCTTTGGTCACATACGTGTACTGGAATATTTTCTATAAATAGCTTCTAATTTTTCTATGTTGTTATCCATATTGAAATGTTCTCCAAATATTTTTAGAGAGTTTTCACCAAAATTCTCTTCAACAGCTTTGTCGTTTAAAATATGCAAAAGTTTATCCTTAAACTCCTCCACATTTTCGTTTTTGATAACATAACCGTTAACGTTATTTGTAACCAAATCACGGTTGCCATCACAATCAGTAACCACACATGGCTTTCCCAATGCCAAGCTTTCTATTATAGAATAAGGCAAACCTTCGTATCTTGCTGTAGAGATGTAAAGTTTAGCGTGCTTTATAATGTTAAAAATATCGCCTCTTTCTGTCCACTTTAAAAGTGTGACATGGTTTTCAAGGTTGTATTTTTTGATCAGATTCAATACCGAATCCAAACGGTCGTGGTGAAAACCCAACCCGATGACTAGTAGATGTATGTCATTTTCTTTACGAACCTGATCAAAAACTTCAATCATAAGTTCAATGTTTTTCTGATAAGATGGTCTGCCTACAGAACAGATGTAATTATCGGGCCACGTTTTTTCAATCGATAAAGACGGTATAATTTGAATTGGTTTTATCGAGTTGTTAAATAACAAAACTTTATCTCCAGGATATTTTACTTCATTTAAGGCTCGGTCTCTTTCAGAATTTGAAGAGGCAAGCACATAGCTGTTTGAAAACCTTGTTAATTGTTCTATTTTTAAAAAAAGTGATTTTTTCAATTTACCCGAAGCACTCAGATAAGAAAAAGCCTGAGGCGTGTATAGAACATTCACCTTAAGCAACCATCCAACAATTCGTCCGATCACACCACCCTTTGCACTATGTGCATGGATAAGATCCGGTTTTTCTTTTTTGAGAATAGCATATGCCTTAACCACGGCCTTTATATCCTTAATAAAGGATATATTCCTGAAAATGGATATGGAATAATCAGTTAGTTTTCTTCCGGTTTTATCATGAAATCCGGCTTTAACATCGTCTGTTCCGTGAATAATTATATTTTCAAATTCTTTCGGATTGATGTTTTCCAAAATCAACCTTAAAGAAACATCAACTCCTCCAACAGAATGTAAAACGTGAGCAACCTTTATTTTATGATTCATTATTTTTTTTAACTAAGCTCAAAATTAAGCCAACTATATAGCATCCGAGCTGCCTGTACAATACGCATTCAAAGATAAAAAAGATTGTTAAAGCTAAAACTATAGAGAAAAAAATAAAATTATCTGCCCGTTTAAAAAGGAAATAAACGAAGGCTACAAAAAAAGACAAGCCAATTATTCCACCAACCAGTAAAATCCCTAAAAATTGATTATGAGAATTATACCTGATTTTTACATACCAGTCTCGTTTATCTTCTTTGGTTATACTGGTCGAATAACATTCAGTTAAGGCGCTTATCGTTTCATCAAAACCGCCTGACCCGATAGTGATGCTCTTGAAATCTTTCGTAATAATTTCAGAAGAGCATGGCCATATCACAAATCGAGGTTCATAATCCACAAATGTTTCAATCCCCTCGTTAAATTTGAACCTGCGTTTGATGTTATCTATAAAATACACCGAACTGAATAGAATCAGGATCAGAACGACAATACCGCATACTTTTTTGGTAAAAGATATTTTAGAATATTTCAAAACATATAGCCCCCCAATTAAGACATAAGAAATCAACGCCAACCGCGCTGCTATATAAACGACAAAAAACACATTTAAAACAATCAATGCAACACCTAAAGGTTTAAGCATTTGTCGGTTCTTTATTTTATGAAAGGTAAAAAGACTGGCCAACAAAATAAAAAAACCTAAATAAGGCCTGTCGAAAGGTAATACCTCATAAATATCCTCGCCGTTGGCTAAATCCAGGTTTCCTTCTTTTAGCAAAAGGAGAATCTTGACAAAAGAAACCAAAATAGCAAGATTAATCGTAAAAATATATGACTTAATTAACTTAGTGGAATTGCTATTCAAAAAGACCAACCCTGCCAGGATAACAATTGAAATTCTCGAAATTGTTGTGACATCTGCCGCCAAACTTCCTTTGAAAACTGCCAATAGTACAATTACAGCTACAAAAAGCATATAAGGAATAAGAGTTTTGTAAACCAGTTCCTTTTTATAAACTACTCTTTGAATTATTAAAACCGCTAACGATATCGCGAAAAGAATGTTGGGAAGAGCCTTTGAATAAGGAATCAAAAAAATGGCTGCTATCGCGAGACAATCAACAATATTGAGGTTTTTTAACTTTTCCATTTTTTTAAAGTCTGAATAAGGATATTAGGGATATACAGCAACAAGTAATTTCTAACCAATCCATAACAAGGCCAAAAACCAAAGTAAAAATGTTTTCGGATAATCTGTATTCTGCTTTTCACTTGTTTTTTGCGTTTAGACAAAGAAATGCCATTAGGATTAATCTCATACTTTACAAGAAAATCCTGCAGATTATGTGTTTTGTATTTTTCCATTATGCTAAAAAAATAGGCATAATCTTCCGCTGCTTCAAATTCTGTCGGGTACACTCCAATTGTTTTCAAAACCATTGACCTGAACATTACGCAGGGATGAAGAAACATAGCATTTAAATACATTTTGTGCTTTATGACTTCGTGTTCTTCCGGGAAAACAGTACGGTAGAGTTCATTATCATTTATGTCGACTGCAATGGCATTACAACCAAGCAGGGCTACATCGGGATTTTCCGTTAAAAAACATTCCTGTTTTTGAAATCGTTTACCAACAACAACATCACCACAATCAATTCGGGCAATGAACTGATATCTACTTTGTTGTTTAACAAACATAAGCCCTTTGTTCAATGCCTCTTCAATTCCGGAATTTATAGGGAGGTATTCTATATGTAACTGCCCATTGAATGAAACGCTTTTTTTTAAAACATCTGCATTTATTGTATCGGTATTGCTTCCGTCATCTACAATTAAAACATCAATTTTTTCATCGGCGTTAATAGATTTTATGGTTTTTAAAAGGCCAGTAAAATTATTGTAATGTGGTATTAAGACTATTGTGTTGTTCATTATTATTCCTTGAACTTATAATTAAAATCGCCAGTGAAATCCAAACACCATATATCCTGAAAGAATCTATTTGCATCCAATTGATAAACAAACCTACTAGTGATATGTATGTTGCTAATCCCAAAATTTTGCGATTATTATCTTCATTTTTAATTAGCTTTTTTGCTTTTGAAAGCATTCGATATTGCAAAAATAGAAATATCCCGAAACCGATTATACCTAACTCGGCAAGAATTCTCGTATATATATTATATCCCGGGGGAAATGATTTTTCTTTTTTGTTTTTATAAAAAATATAAAATTCATAGTTATTTTTGGTTGCCCATCCAGGATAACGCCCTCGGGCCACATAAGCTTGCTGCCCCAGACCAACACCTGAAACTGGGTTTTCAGCAAAAATCAGCAATGATGTATATTGGATACCCAATCTGGATTTATTTGAAGGATTGCTTTTTAAATTTCCGAGAAAATTTAAGGATTCTACTTTCTCTTTAATAGCATCATAAAACTTGACTCCAGATACAATACCGACGGCTAATGTAAAAAACAGCGCATATTTGACAAAAAGCAATACAATTCTTTTTTGAGCATAATGGAAATAAAGGAAATACAGAAAAACTATAAACTGTATTGTAACTACAATTAAGGCCGTTCTGGAACCTGAAAAAAAAGTAAGAAGCAAAACAGCAACCGCCGGAAAATAACGTTTGTATCCTTTATCCGTAATTATAAAGCTAAACATCCAGCCTGCTATGGTAATAAGATAAATAGCTAAAAATGGAGGCTCGTATGACACACTGGAAATCCTTCCTTCAACATGAAGTTCTGGCTCTAAAAAAGGTAAATATCCGAACAGATCCAATAACGGTTTTAAGAAATATAACCCGAAAAAAGAAATCAATGTTTCAATAAAGCCATAAATTGAAACAACAACCAAAGAGGTAAAAAATGTTTTTCGAATTAAAAGAAAAATCTGCTCTGCGGTTTTATCCTTAAAAACAAACCAATATACTTGAAAAAAAATGACACTAGATAAAATCAGTGAAAACAGCTGCCTTATAAACCTGCTTAATCCCGAAGTCCCTTTAAAATAGAAGGAATAAACATTTGAGGCATTCAGCAAAGTACTAATTATACACCAAATTATAAAAAGCAATAAAACTAAATAAAGATTATTCCTGTATGGAAAATTTAGTTTTTTGACGAATAGAGTATATAAAACTATTAATAAAAAAGCGGGAATAAAAAATAACACTGCAGATTCAGTGCTATATTCCCCTAAAAAAGAGAGACCTTCGTACTCATTAAACGGTATGAAAAACAACCCCAATACAAAAAAATATGTAATTAGTTTTCTAACGGGCATATCGCTTAATTCTTCTTATTATTTTTGAAATTATACTAGTCCCAAATATACTAATTAAAAAAATTTTTAATTTCATTATTGTTTTCTGTCCCGAAGACATCCAAGATGAATCATAATGATGTATTGTCATTGTTTTCTCGGTGATACTTAATTTTCCCGTAAAATAGTTCAGGGGATAAAAGTACTCGGAAGGATAAATGATAACTGAATCATTTAAAACTTGTTTTGTGTTATCTAATTTTAATCCATACTTAACAAGTTCGTCGGTAAAAATTTTCGGAATCGTATACTCCCGTAACTTGTCGATGCACTTATTAAAACTCAATTCCCTATATTTTTCCAAAACTGATGTAACAAACTTATCTTCTTTTGGAGATATTATTATTCCGGCACCAACATATTTTGAATCTTCAAAACCACTTATAAAATTTGGGGATATTATGCTTAAAGGTTTTAAAAGTTCCATATCTGTATCTAAATAAATACCTCCAAACTTGTGTAACACATCCAGTCGGCAAATATCAGCAACAAAAGCATACTTCCTTGCTTCATAAGCTTCTTTGGAAAAAGTATATGAATTAACATCAAAATTGTCCTCATTCCATTGGATTATTTCATAATCCGGAAGAAATTTTTTCCAGCTTTCTATACATTTTAATGTTAAATCTGATAAAGGTCCTCTGCCAAACCAACAATAATGTATCTTTTTAGGAATCATTTATTTTCTTTTTTTTATTAATCGGGCAGGCACCCCTGCATAAATAGTATACGGCTCAACATCCTTTGTAACAACAGCGCCTGCAGCAATTACCGAATGTTCACCTATTCTAACACCATTCAGAACTATTGCGTTAGCTCCAATCCACACATGATCTTCAACAATAACACTTTTTTGCGGCACTTCTCCATAAAACCTAGGGTGTGTTGACTCTCTGTCCAATGGGTGCTCATCAAGACCAATTTTGACATCAGGCCCCAAAGAACAATAGCATCCAATTTTCGCTCTATGAATATTTACATTACGTCCGTATGTATATGCTCCAATCGTCGAAAAACTTGAAATTTGTGATGTCCCTGTAAAAAAACAGCCTTTATCAATAGTTGCATTAATGGAAACATCACTCAAAAATGAAATTCTAACACCTTTAATATTCCAATAGAAGTATCTATAAATTTTTTTTATCAGACGGATAAAATCCTCTAAAATAAACTTCATTTTCAAATGTTTTTGTTCTTTAATGCTTGATAAGAGTAATACCCCATTCCTACTAATAAAATTACTTGAGAAATCATCTGCGAAATTGAAGCCCCTATATAACTGTATTTTAATGATAGAATATAAATCAGTGGAATATTAATCAATGCAGCAAACAAAACTACTCTAAAAAATTCTTTTTCTTTTCTCAAATTTAACAAAACCTGTTTTCCAAAAAAAGAATCAAAAAAAGACAAAAGTGGAATAAATGCCAATATTTTGAAAACAATAACACTATTTTTCATTTTGCTTCCTAAAATAATGTCAACTATATATTCTGACGATAGAAGTAATAATACAGACAAAATGGAAATTATAATAAAAGATGCTAAAACAATTTTTTTGATTAAAGCTATACCTTCCCCGATATTTGTATTTAATTTAATCGCCAACACCGGAAACAAACTATTTTGAACGGGAACAAAAATATTGCTGACGGCACGCAAAATTTTTTCTGCACCAACAAAATAAGCAACTGCAGTATTCCCAGATAAAATTCCTAAAATAAATATATTGAAATAAGATATAAAAAAAAGTTTAACCTCAGACAGAAACATGTATTTTCCCATTCTTAAATGACTCTTAAAAGCCGAAAATGACGTAAATTCATATTTGACATCGTACTTCTTGTATATAATTACCGAGGCTATAATAAAGGTAATAAAATATGCAATAAAATTATATATTGGTACAAGTACGTAATCATTCTCGTCTTTTAAAAAAAATAAAACTGCAACCAAATAAAACGATTTTCCGATAGCGCTTGAAATGGTTAAGAATTTTGACTCTTGAAGCCCTTGAAAAAACCAAATCGGAATTAAAGATTGCCCTACCAGAGACAACAGTGTAAAAAGATATATTTCGGGGGTCGTGTTGAACTTTTCAAAACTATAAACAATTAAGGAAAAGACTATAAAACAAATTAATGATAAAATGAATTTTGAATTGATTGTATCGTTATGTATTTTTTTAAGTTTTAAAAAATCATCTTTATAAATAGAAATTTCTCTTACCGATATTGTATTAAAACCAAAGTTGATAATCAATTGAAAAAAAACAGCAAAAACTAAAGCAAAACTCAACAATCCGAATTTTTGGGGGCCTACTCTATCAATAATAACAGGGATTGTCAGTAACGGAATAATAAGTTCAATTACCTGAAAAACAGTAAGCGAGAAAAAATTTCTAATAAAATCTTTTCTCGCCCAAAAGTTAATTTTGTTCTTTAAGTCTTCTCTTCCGTTCATCTATTGAACTTCCAATCTTAGAACTGAGTCTTCAAGACTCTCTCCATTTCTGGATAAATTTGAGGATTTGTAAATAAAATTGGATCGTAAGCCTGATTGATTTCCTTGGTAACAATTTTACCAGAAAGAGAATCTAGCTGAGCAAACTCATTTGTTCTGAAATAATGTGAAATTTTATCTTTTCCAATGACAAATGAACGATCTTGTTGTTCTAACTTAATATAATTCAACATTATCTCATTCTGTTCTTTTTTGGAACTCACGTCAAATCTTATATCATTCGGGATTTCTCCTTCATTAAATTCAAAAACTATTTTCTGAGGAGAATCACTCCCTTTAATTCCTTGATAAATAGTGTGTTTATCATCAAAATAAGAAATTGAAGGATCTTTCCAGAACAAAATTAATTCATCATCTTTTTTAAAAATTCCCTCAACCTCCACTTTAAAAGTATTAGGATTAACAACTACTTCTTGTTCTTCTTGAACCTCTTTTTGTTCATTAGCTTCTTTTTTACCGCAAGAAAAGCTTAATACTGAAACAACCAATAATAAGAATATCTTTTTCATTTTTGCTTTTTATTAATTTTTGCACAAAAATATAATTTTTATTGATTTAAATAAGCATATAGGAAAACTTTAAAGCTGTATAAAAACTTACATTCATTTACCCTCATTTCCATTCATCGTTTATATCGCACCTTAACCGGAAAAATGAAACCATCATGTTTTTATTAAATAAATTTATACGTTTAATAATCAACATGTTGCGTTATGAAATCGATATTTACATTACTGGTCGCCACATTTCTTTTTTCCAATATAGCTTTTGCACAAAGCATTACCATAAACGAAGTACTGGCTTCCAATACGTCTGTAAATCAGGATGAAGACGGGGATTATGAGGACTGGATAGAAATATATAATTATGGTACCACTGCTGTAAATCTAAACGGCTTCGGACTTTCCGATGATGCAGCCTTAAGACACAAATGGTCCTTTCCTGCCATTACCATAAATCCAGGGCAATACTTGTTGGTGTGGTGTTCCGATAAAAACAAGAGAATCGTACCAGGTCAGTTGCATACCAATTTTAAAATTGATGCCGATCCTGGTGAAACTCTATACCTTACCAATCAGTCTACCTTAAATCTGTCCACCTTTCAGGCCATAAAACTGCCAGAAAATATTTCCTATGGAAAATCCCCCAACGGAACAGGAAGTTATTTTTATTTTGACACACCCACACCCCGACAGCCTAATCCAACTACGGGGGGATATTCCGGAATTTTGGAACCACCCGAATTTTCAAAAGCTGGTGGATTTCACCCCGCTGGATTTAATCTTAGCTTTATCAACTTACCGCCGGGAGTTACCATTATCTATACTCTTGACGGTTCCGATCCCGATCCCGACAACCTTGGAGGTAAAACTTATTCCTATAAAAACAAATACAGAGAAATGGTAGGAAATCAGGATGGTTCTTTAGTGCCAAACAGCTATCGTTCCTTTACTTATTCCAGCCCTATACAAATAGTTGACCGCTCACCGCAGGCCAACGACTTGGCTAATATGCCTTCCACCTTTCATAACGTTCCATTTTATATTCCTACGGCTCCTATTTTCAAAGGGACTGTTGTACGGGCCAAGGCCTACAAAAGCGGTTTCCTTCCCAGTAAAATAGCTACCACAACCTATTTTATCACTCCAAACGGAGCCAGTGAATTTTCATTGCCGGTAGCATCTTTAAGTATAACCGAGAGTAAACTTTTTGATTATACCGACGGTATTTTTGTGGCGGGAAAAACCTTTGACACATGGCGAAATAATAATCTAGGAGTGGATGCCTTTAGTTGGAACAGTGAAGGCAATTACTCAATTCAAGATGACCCTTCCGAACGGTCCGCTCACATAAGCTTCTTTAAAAACGGTTCTGAGTTTTTTAATCAAGATATCGGCGTCCGAATTAACGGCGGTAATTCACGAGCGTACCAAAGCAAATCGTTTCGATTGATAGCAGATAACGATTATGGAAAGAAAACTATGAATTACAGGTTTTTTGACGATGAAGAACAAACTGTTTTTAACCGACTGATTTTACGAAACGGGGGCAGTGATTTTGAAAGTGCCATGTACAGGGATGCGCTTGCCGATGAATTAATGAAAGGAACCGGAATAGAAAGTATGGCTTATCAGCCCATGATTGCCTTTGTTAACGGCGAATATTGGGGTATTTTAAACCTTAGAGAACGCATAGATAAATATTACTTCGAAAACCTGTGTGGCATCGAGGAAACAGAATTAGACTTACTCGAAGATGATATGACGGCAACCGTGGGCGACAAGGACCACTATAACAGTATGACTTCCTTCTTAACCAACAACAGCCTGGCAATATCGGGAAATTATGAGTACATAAAAACACAGATGGATGTCGATAATATGAAGGATTACTATATTGCAAACATTTACTATGACAATAATGACTGGCCGAGCTGGAACGTGCTCTATTGGAGAAAAAGAACGGCATACAACCCTAATGCGCTATATGGACTGGACGGACGATGGCGGGCCGCCTTAAGAGACAATGACGACTCCTTTGGTTATGCAAAAGGCAACAGCCTTCACGATAATTTAGCGCAGGCTACGGCGCCTAACAGCACCTCATACCCTAATCTGCCAAAATCTACTTTAGTTTTACGAAGTTTATTAGATAATCCTACTTTCAAAAATGATTTCATCAACCGATTTGCCGATTTGATGAATACCTATTTTCTTCCAAGTAGGGTCATAGAGGTTTCCACAGCTATGAAAAACAAAATTCAGCCTGAAATGCAGGAACATTATGACCGATGGAAATCCGTCCAATATACCACTTGGCTGGACGTTGTGACCAGTATCCACAATTTTGCCAACACCCGTCCCGCCAATCAAAGACAACATATCCGTCAAAAATTCGGAATCAGCAGTAATATAAATGTATCCTTAGATGTAGAAGGTACAGCACAAGGTTATATCAAAATAAATACGATTGATATTCTTTCCTCTACTCCGGGAGTACCTGCCAATCCGTATCCTTGGAACGGTATTTATTTTCACAACATCCCTATAAAGTTAAAAGCAATTCCAATGTCGGGATATGTGTTTAGCCATTGGAGCGGTGCTAACAGCAGCACAACGGCCGAAATAACCATTACACCGACTTCGAATATTTCGCTGACGGCTCATTTCATTCCTGATACGAATAACAATGCCCCTGAAATATTTTACTTCTGGGTAATGGATACCGATATACCTAACGACACCCCGCTGACCTCACTTGCATCGACTTTTGACATTCCCGCAGATGGCTCAATACAGTTCCAATCGTGCTTAGTCGGATATCCTTTTACCAATGCAAGTTCAAATTGGCGCAAAGCATCTATGGAACGACGAAACAACCCGACACCGCTAAACTATTATCCGGAAGTGAACCAAAACACTGCTTACATCAATTCCAACATGCGAGGACTTCAGATAAAACAGCCTTTTCAAAGCGGCGGATTGCAAAACACCATGATATTTAATCTTTCCACAGTAGGATATAAAAACATTAAGTTTGCCTTTGCGTTTGTAGATGGAGGCGCCGCCACCGGTATTAAACTAGAGTATTCAACAAATACTGGTACTCCTGTATGGACAACTGCAGGGCTGACACCTTCGGCTTTCCCGATCACAACGTCCTACCAACGTATTGTGGCGGATTTTTCACTGATACCGACGATAAACAATAATCCGAATTTTAAAATTCGCCTGCGTTTTACCGGACCCAATATGACAGAAGATGCCGGAAAAGAAGTCACGTTCAACAATATCAGTTTAGAAGGTGTGGCACAAACATTAAGTAACGAGGAAAATACAGTTTCTAATTTTATTGTGTATCCTAACCCTGTCACAGATATTGTTCATATTTCGCATCGTCTTAGCAATCTCAGCTACAAACTTTTTGGCATCGACGGAAAAATGATTCAGGAAGGTCAACTCGAAAATAATGAAATTAATCTGAGTCATTTAACGGCAGGTTTATACTTATTACAACTGGAAGGAGACGGCAAATCGGAGACAAAAAAAATACTTAAACGGTAATAAGGATCACTCTTTCATTACAAAGGGAGGTAAAAAACACCTCCTTTTACTTTGAAAAAAACATTCTAAAGAGGTGTAATTTATCGTTTTTAACCGCATCGTGTTGACTATAATCAACTGATTGTGGTCATGGGCCAACTCTATGTGAAATCTCTATCGTAAAAAAATTGCCAAACAATAACCGACAATCACTCAGCAGATGGGAAAGGGTCTAATGCCTCTTCCCATCTTTTTATATCCAGGCCAAAAGTATTTTTAATCTTGGTCTTGTCTAAAACACTGTACTTCGGCCTTTTGGCAGGTGTTGGATAATTCGAAGTCGAAATCGGGTTTAGGTTAATTGCAACCTTATTGACTTCAAAGATTTTTTTGGCGAAATCAAACCAGCTGCATTGTCCTTCATTACTGAAATTATAAATCCCGTACAGAACTCTTCCGACAGGTTTGGCATCACAGAATATTATCATTCCGACAAGTGCTTCCGCTAAATCGACGGCATTGGTTGGGGTTCCGATTTGATCATTCACTACCGAAAGCGTATCCCTATCTGAGGCCAATCGCAACATGGTTTTCATAAAATTATTTCCGAATTGCGAATACACCCAGGAAGTACGAATGATAAAAAAGTGTTGCAAAATCGTTTGAATTATCTTCTCACCTTCTAATTTGGTCTGACCATAAACACCTGTTGGGTTTGGAATATCATCTTCCGAATAAGGTGTTGTTATTTCTCCGTCGAAAACAAAATCGGTAGAAATATGGAGTAAAACGGTCTGGTACTTTTTACAGCATTCGGCAATATTTTTGGCCCCCAAAACATTAACGGCATATGCCTTATCATGTTCTGCTTCGGCTTTGTCGACCGCAGTGTATGCCCCAGCATTAATGCAGAACTTCGGCTGATATTTTTCAAAAACCGATTCGCAACTGGCTGAGCTGGTAATATCCAGTTCGGAAGAGGAACAAAAAACAAAATCGATGGCAGGATAATTACCTGCTATGTATTGCAACGCTTGCCCTAGTTGTCCGTTAGCTCCCGTCACTAAAACTACCATACTTTTCTGGCATTTTCAAAAGTCGGCAAAATCATATCTTTTTCCGAAATCAGCAATTCGCTCAACGGTAAACCCCAGTCAATACCCAAAGCAGGGTCGCTGTATTGAATTCCTCCTTCAGATTCCTTACTGTAGAAGTTATCACATTTATAGAAAAAAGTAGCCGTTTCACTCAATACGACAAAACCATGAGCAAATCCTCTTGGTATAAAAAGTTGTCTTTGATTTTCAGCTGATAAAATTTCCGATACATACTGTCCAAACGTTTCAGACCCTGGACGAATATCTACAGCTACATCCAAAACTTCACCCTGCAGTACGCGTACCAATTTTGCCTGCGCATGTACGCCACACTGATAATGCAATCCGCGAAGCACTCCTTTAGTGGAGTACGATTGGTTATCCTGGACAAAATGCACATGTTGTCCCGTTTCCTCTTGAAAGGTATGTTCATTGAAACTTTCCATGAAATAACCACGGGAATCATTAATTACTTTTGGCTCCAGAATAAAACAACCGGATAATTTTGTCGGTATGACATTCATTTTTTAAAATTCCTCAGATTAATTTGAAAGTAAACTCACTAAATGTTTTCCGTAACCACTTTTCAATAAGGGTTCAGCCAACTCCTTTAACTGGGTTGCATCGATAAACCCCATTTTATAAGCCGCTTCTTCAATGGCACCAATTTTTAATCCCTGACGTTCCTCGATTACCTGCACAAACTGTCCCGCCTGCATTAACGACTGGAAGGTACCAGTATCCAGCCAAGCGGTTCCTCGATCGAGAATGCTCACCTGAAGTTTCCCTCTATCAAGATATTCTTTATTTACATCGGTGATTTCCAATTCGCCTCGATGACTCGGTCTTATATTCGCTGCAATTTCCAACACATCGTTATCGTAGAAATAAATTCCAGGTACTGCATAATGGGATTTTGGCTGAAGCGGTTTTTCCTCTATGGAAAGCACCTTGCCATTGGTATCAAAATCAACTACTCCGTAACGCTCCGGATCGTGAACATGATAGGCATAAATAATTCCGCCATCCGGGTTGTTATTTGCCTGAAGCAATTCCGCCAAACCGGTTCCGTAGAAAATATTATCACCCAGAATTAAAGCTACTTTATCATTTCCTACAAATTCTTTCCCGATGATAAATGCCTCAGCCAACCCGTTAGGCTGTTCTTGTACGGCATATTCAAATCGGCAGCCTAAAGAACTTCCGTCTCCCAATAACTGCCGAAACAAAGGCAAATCGTGCGGAGTTGAAATGATTAGTATTTCACGTATTCCTGCCCACATTAAAGTTGATAATGGGTAGTAAATCATTGGTTTATCATAAATAGGCATCAGTTGCTTGCTAACCGCTAATGTTAACGGGTGCAAACGTGTTCCTGAACCTCCAGCTAATATAATTCCTTTCATTTTCAGTTTAAAAATTTAAAGTCTTAAAAGTTTAAAGTTGTGGGCTGCTTTCATAAGAATCCTTATACTTTAACATTTAAGCTTTCTAAGTACCAGGCAATTGTTTTTCGGATTCCGGTTTCAAAATTTTCGTCGGCTTTCCAGCCCAATTCGGTTTCGATTTTTGTCGCATCAATAGCATAGCGCAGATCGTGACCTGGGCGATCTTTCACGAAAGTGATCTGATCCTGATATTTCCCTTCCGATTTTGGTTTCAACTCGTTTAACAACTCACAGATAGTGTTAGCAATATACAGGTTGTTACGTTCGTTTCTTCCGCCAATATTATAGGTTTCACCAGCTTTTCCGTTGTGAAACGCCAATTCGATTCCTTTGCAGTGATCCAGCACATACAGCCAGTCGCGCACATTTTTACCGTCTCCATAGATTGGTATATTTTCTCCTGTCAACGCTTTACGGATAATTGTCGGAATCAGTTTTTCATTGTGCTGCTTCGGACCATAATTGTTAGAGCAGTTCGTAGTTACCACATTCATTCCATAGGTATGGAAATAGCTTCTCACAATCATGTCAGAGCCAGCTTTCGATGCAGAATAGGGACTATTGGGTGCATAAGGTGTAGTCTCTTCGAATAAACCTGTTTCTCCTAAAGTTCCGTAAACCTCATCGGTGGAAACATGGTGAAAGCGGCAATTTTCGTAACCCGGTTTGTATTGGTTTGGTCCTATCATCCAGTGTTTTCTGGCAGTATCCAAAAGGTTAAACGTTCCCAATACATTGGTTTTGATAAACGCTTCGGGTCCGGAAATCGAGTTGTCCACATGGCTTTCGGCAGCAAAATGGATGACATCTTTAAAATCAAAATTGCGGAACAATTCTTCAATAAAAAAACGATCACAGATGTCTCCTTGAACAAAGGTGTAGCGAGAATGGTTTTCCACCTCCTTCACATTGGCCAGGTCTCCGGCATATGTTAACAAATCCAGATTTACCAAATGATACTCCGGATTATTTTCTATAAAATGAGGGACAAAATTAGCACCTATAAATCCGGCGCCTCCCGTTACTAAAATATGTTTCATTATATCAAATTTCGCTTTGCCAGTTGTTTTCTGTAAAAATCCCTTATCATTCCAAACAGAGCGAAAAGTCCTATGAATAAAACCGGTAACATCAATTTCATTTTACCTCTTGTGGCTTTGTTATTCCTTATGTTTAAAATATGACTGATCTCTTTGATAATTTTGTCGGAAGTAATCAGTTCCAATCGTTTATCTCCCTGTTCGTTGATTAATATTTCTTTTGTTTTAAGAACATCGTTCAACTGTGTATTTTCATTGTAATACACCAATTTATCGCTTTTCTGATTACTGCCGACTGCATTTGAAAATTGATTCATTACCCCATTAATTTGTGAAATAATGCTGTCATTCTCCTTAACTTTAACAGCTAAATTGTTGAGATGTTCCTTCTGTATCTTTCGATAAAATTCACTTTCATTCAGATAGTCCAGTAAAGGTGTCAGCGTCATTTTCTCTGAGGTAACCTCATTTGTTGTATACGAAATGGTATGATAGGTATAATTCTTACTGGTTATATTGTCTTCAACTATTTTCTTAAAATCACCGTCTTCCGCCATTAATTTCAATAATTCAAAATTTTGCTCATTTCCGCTGATAAAACGATAGATATCCGTAATAGGTTCGATTTCTATTTTTGAAAATTTCTTTGGGTTTACAATTCCGATTTGTTTTAAAAAAACAGTATCCCCTTCTTTAATTTTAGCTGATATAAGGTTGATCTTAGAATACAGGTAATCCGTACTTCCGAAATTTGGTTTCACAATCACTTCATGATCATATACTTTGATATTCTTGTCCAGATAAAAACCCAGGCCGGCACCAATAACAAATAAAATTCCGATAAGTATAATGTTTCTTCGAATGAATAAAATTCCGTCAAACAGCCAGTCGATAAATGACTGTGCCATTTCACCTATCTTTTTTGAAAGTTGGCCTAAATCTATTTCCTGATCATTTGAACTGATCTGAGGGCTATCGCTCATAAAAATGAATTATTGTATGTTAAAAATTTGTTCTAATATCTTAATAGTAATCAGATAGGTAGGCTTTACTCCTGTCGTCCCCAATCCTCCTGATGCCAGTGTGCTTCCCGTTTCCAAAGGGTTATCCGAAGCATAGTAAGCATAACGTACTTTCACATTCGGATTGATGCTCTTGCGTATTTTAGATGCCGACTGTACAGCTTTCTGGTAATAAGCCCCTTCCATTTCAAGTCCAATGGCTCCCCAGGTCGAGTCATGAAAAAACTGCAATAAATCTTTATTCTGGAGCGAGGTCCCCAAAACGGTAACCATTGGTCCGGTAAAAACAGGAATGCCGTTTCCTTGAAACATTTCTGTCGTCAGTTTATTTTCAAAAGGATAATTATCCGCTGTTCCCTCATTCACGTGAGCATTCGGAATCATGATATCGCCTTTTCCTCCCTGAAGGATTCCGGCTTTCCCCATTATGGAAACCGATTCTACATTTAGGAATATCTTCCCGCTAGGCGTTTTATAAGGTTTCAATAACTCGTCAATCGTCTCATAAGCCTGCTCACCGAAGGCATAATCCATCACGATCAGCACGGGTTGTTCTTTCCCTAACATTGCCTTTGGAAAGCCTGATTTCTTTAGGTTGAATTTTGCCGTATCAAAAATCTGAACGTCGATATTGGTTCCTGAGGTATCCGGCAGGGAAATCATTCCGTGTTGTAACGCAAATTCTTCCACTTTCTTGCGTAGGGTATCATTTCCCGATTTGCTCAAATCTCCGAAAATCTGAAAATCATCGCCTCCATTGTATTTGCTTCCCAAGACCGGTTCGGCAAAAATCGAATTCATCACACTGTGCATGTTCGCACTGATAATGTGAATCGGCCTAACCAATAAATCATTTTTCTCTAAAACTTCTTTGATGTTATTGGCCCAGATTTCACCATAAATATGATGTCCCAAACGTTCTCTTAAAATCGGACTGAAGGTAATTGTGCGTCTGTTGTTATCCGTGACTTCTTCAATGGCTAATTTCCCTAACCAGTAAATCACATGTAAAAAACGATCCGGTTTTTCTTTGCTGCCAAAGCCTTCATAGATGTCCATTACCTCGGCGAAGGTTCTTCCCAAAACATTGGAAGCATGAGAAATAGCTTGTTCCCTATCCACCAGGGTTAATTTTTTATTCTGAAGAACAACCTGTTCCAGTTTTTCCCAATCACGGGTTAATCTTCCCTCTTCATCAATCATCACACGGTCTTTGATTTTGTGCGATTCGATAAAGATGAACGTCAAATGCGTTAAAATGTCATAGATGTCCGAACGTCCTCTTGTAATTTCGATATTCATCTGTTCGTCGTCAATGCGATAACAGTTTCTTTTTCTTTTTGGAGGAACGATAGGCTGAAAATGCGATTTCGAATAGCCTTCATCAGAAGTTAGGTTGATGTAGCGGCACTCTTCAATGCCCACTGGAAGTCGTTCTATAACATACAACAATCCGTTTAATTCTACTTTCTCATCGGCTATGGAACCATAAATTTCAGGGCGTAACGATAATAATGCTTCACGTAAGGTCTCGCCCGAAACCCCCATTGGTTTATAAAAACCCCGGTTAAACAAATGACGCATGGTAATGTACAGTCGTTCAATAGCTGCCGACGACTCTTGCGCCCGAGAGCGCGAAATGTTCTTTAATTCTCTCATGAACTTTTTCTGTTTCTAACCCACAAATATAGTTTTTTATTTTTTTGTGAGTTCGTCGACGATTTTTCTGTCATTGCACAATCTCGGCAGTTTATTTTGCCCGCCCAGTTTGCCGATGGATTTCATGTACTCCTGAAATCCGTTCTTAGGAACTTTCGTGATTACCAGGGTGCGTAAAACATGGCCTGCAATCAGGTCATCGTAATATACATTTTGTTTTCTCATAGCCTGATCTATGCGTAAGGCGAATTCATCATGATTATCAGGTTCATTTTCAAATTCAATGAACCACTCGTGATATGGCAAGCCATCTGTAGGGCTAACCTGCGGCGCCACGGTAAATTCGTTTATGTGTACTTCGGTTCCTTCCATCGCCTGCTGCAAAGCCGCTTCCACCTCTTTTCCGATAACGTGTTCGCCGAAAGCGGAAATATAATGCTTAATGCGACCGGAAACGATAATACGGTACGGTTTTAAACTGGTGAACTGAATGGTGTCTCCAATATTATAGGCCCAAAGTCCGGCGTTGCTTGATAAAATCAATACATAATTAATCCCCAATTCCACTTCGCCGATGGTGTAGCGTTTCGGGTTTTCGGTAAAAAACTCTTCGGATTTGATGAATTCATAGAAAATTCCGGAATTCAACAACAACAACATGCCTTTTTCCTTTTGGGAATCCTGATAGGCAAAAAAACCTTCGGAGGCCGGAAACAATTCGATGGAGTCAACTTTCCTTCCGATAAGACTTTCAAATTTGGCGCGGTACGGTTCATAATTCACTCCGCCATAAATAAACAGATTGAAGTTTTTGAACAGTTCCCCGACCGGCTTGTTAGCTCTGGCCTTCAATTTCTCGAAATACATCTGCACCCATGATGGAATTCCGGAGATAACTGCCATGTTTTCATGGAAAGTTTCTTCCACTATGGCATCGACTTTTGTCTCCCAATCCTCTATGCAATTGGTTTCCCAGCTGGGCATGCGGTTTTTCTGCAGATACTTCGGAACGTAATGCGCTACTATTCCCGAGAGACGGCCTAGTTTAATTCCGTTTTTCTCTTCCAGAATTGGACTTCCCTGAAGGAAAATCATTTTTCCATCGACAAAATCAGCATTTCCGGTTTCGTGTATGTAACTCAAAATCGCATTTCGGGCTGCTTCGATATGAAATGGCATCGACTCCTTGGTAAGCGGAATGTATTTGGCTCCCGAAGTCGTTCCGGAAGTCTTGGCGAAGTAAATTGGTTTGCCTTTCCAGAGAATGTTCTCTTCGCCTTTTACTACACGATCAACATAAGGCCGCAACGCTTCATAATCGCGAACGGGCACTTTTTGAGCAAAATCCGCAAAGGTTTTTATGTGAACAAAATGATGGTCTTTCCCAAACCGAGTGTTTTTCGCTTCGGCTATCAAACATTCGAAAACACGCTGCTGCGTTGCCACCGGGTTGCTGGCCCATTTTTGGGTTTTATGATGAATGACTGCCGCAAACTGTTTGGCAATGAAAGCTTTTAATGACATTGATTAAGTATTTGGGAATTTATTTTTAAGGGCGCTTTCAGTTGTAAAAAGAATAAAAAACACCACGAGTAACGGAAACAATATTCCCGGTATCAGCGCTGCTTTCCCATCCAGTTTTAAAAGCAATCCCAAAAAAGAGGAAAGCAGTAAAAAAACACTTCCCTGCATCATTTTTAAAGCTGAAAAACGTTGGGCAAAATGCCATCGTTCGATCGATTTCATAGAGCCTGACGTCCTATAACCGTAAATTGAATTTATTTTTTTTGGCGGAAAAACATACAATACCAACCCGGCTATCATAAAAATAATGCCGCACAACAGAGGCATTTGCAATAAATTGGTTGTCCACTCCATTAGTTCTTTTTGTTTTTGGATTCGACTTCCTTGCGCAATTCCATTTCGGATTTGGAAGGTTCCATCACAAGGGTTTCCGAATCAATCTCTTCAGCAACTATAATGGAATCGATGTTGAGTTTGGCATATTCCAAATCGCCATTGAGTACTTTTTTAATCGATTCCACATACAAATTATTACGCTTCATAGCTTTTTCAAGCGAATCGGATTTTATGGCCAGCTCGATTGCCTGACGTTTCAGTTCTGTTGAGGCATAACCGGGTATGTATTCGCGAAGCGGCGTAAAAGCAATAATATACGTAGTCACAAAAATAATCAGCAAAGCACCCACTGTTGCCACAATAAAGACATTCATCAGGGTTAACCGTAACGAAAAAATTTCTGCGAAGGTGTCTTCGTTCAGTATCACCAGACGGTTTTTACTAAAGAGTTTTTTTCGGATTAGTTGTCGTTTCAGTCTTTTTCCGGACATGCATAGTGGTTTGATTCACAAATATAAAAATATCACTTTGGATTAACCTAAGTTTACTTAACCCTTTTCGCTATTTGGTTAAAGAAAACCTAAATTTCAGGTAGTTTATTCAAAAACAAGGGGCTGAGTGTTTGCAAAATCGATTTTATGGCTACCTTTGTCCGAAATTAAGTAACTAAAATATTCAAAATAAAATAGTAAGTCATGGGAAAATTAGGAGCAACCGAAATAATCTTAATCGTTGTAGTGATTGTTTTGCTTTTTGGAGGTAAAAAAATTCCGGAATTGATGAAAGGTTTAGGAAGCGGAATCAACGAATTTAAAAAAGCATCCAAAGGAGAAGATCAGGCTCCCGCTGCTAAAAAAGAAGACGAAGAAAACAAACAATAGTTTTTTCTATATCAAATAAAAATCCCAAATACCATTATGGCATTTGGGATTCTTTCTTTATAGTATCATTGTAAGCTGAATGCGCTTTCGGTCTTCATCCACTTCGGTTACTTTCACCTGAACGTGCTGGTGCAGTTTCACCACTTCATTCACGTCGGAAACAAAGCCTTCCTTGAGTTGGGAAATGTGTACCAATCCGCTTTCCTTAATACCTAAATCCACAAAACAACCAAAATTGGTAATGTTATTCACGATGCCCGGCAATACCATTCCGGTACGCAAATCCTTGATCGATTTCACATTCGGGTCGAATTCAAAAACCTTAGCTGCTTTTCTCGGATCCAGTCCCGGTTTTTCCAATTCCTTCAAAATATCTTTTAACCCGAGGATTCCAATATCGTTGGTGATATAATTTTCCGGTTTTATCTGTCCGATTTTTTCTTTGTTCGCGATCAGTTCACCAACTTTCACCCCTAAATCTTTAGCCATTTTTTCTACGATGCCATAAGCTTCCGGGTGTACCGCCGAATTGTCCAATGGGTTTTTCCCTTCTTTGATTCGGATGAACGCCGCCGCCTGCTGAAAGGCTTTTTCACCCAAACGTGGCACTTTTTTTAGTTGCTTGCGGTCTTCGAACGGACCGTTTTCACTTCGGTAGGTTACGATATTCTCGGCCATCTTTTCCCCTATTCCCGACACATAACTTAGCAACGACTTACTGGCCGTGTTAATATTGATTCCAACCGAGTTCACACAACGGATTACGGTGGTATCCAATTCTTCTTTTAATTTCGTCTGATCCACATCATGTTGGTATTGGCCTACGCCGATAGATTTCGGATCGATTTTAACCAGTTCGGCCAAAGGATCCGACAAACGTCTTCCGATGGAAACAGCCCCACGAACCGTCACATCGTAATTCGGGAATTCCTCTCTTGCAATTTTAGAAGCAGAATATACGGACGCTCCTGCTTCGGAAACCACGAATACCTGAACGGGTTTATCAAAGGCAATTTTCTTGATGAAAAATTCCGTTTCACGGGAGGCCGTTCCGTTTCCGATAGAGATAGCTTCAACGTTATAAGCATTCACCATCGAACGGATTTTCTTCATTGCCATTGCCGTTTCATTCTGGGGTGCGTGCGGGAAAATGGTTTCGTTGTATAATAAATCGCCTTTTTCATCCAGACAAACCACTTTACAACCCGTTCGGAATCCCGGGTCGATTGCCAAAATTCGCTTTTCACCAAGAGGTGATGCCAACAGAAGCTGACTAAGATTCGCCGCAAAAACCTGGATGGAATTCACATCGGCTTTGGCTTTGGCTTCTTGTAATGTTTCGTTTGAAATCGCAGGTTCCAGCAAGCGTTTGTAACTGTCCTTGATGGCCAGTTTAAGCTGACCTATCGAGTCATTATTGTTTTTGATAATATTGTCTTCGATAAAACCAATAGCTTCTTCTTTTTCTACGTCCACGGAAAGTTTGATGAAACCTTCATTTTCAGCACGTAGCATGGCCAGCAATCGGTGTGCAGGCGCTTTGGTAACCGGTTCGCTCCAGTCGAAATACTGTTCGAATTTTTTGGCGCCTTCCTCTTCTTTCTTAGCTTTTACCACTTTTGTACTGATAGTGGCTTTGCGTTGAAACATTCGACGCAGGTTTTTACGGATGAAGATATTTTCATTGATCCATTCGGCAATGATATCGCGAGCGCCTTGTAAAGCTTCGTCTTCATTGGCCACTTTATCATTCAGATACTTGGAAGCGATATATTCAACATCATCACTGTTTTGTGCCATGATGATTTTTGCCAGCGGTTCCAATCCGTTTTCACGGGCGGTATCGGCTTTGGTTTTCTTTTTCTTTTTATAAGGCAAGTAGAAATCTTCCAGTTCCTGCATGTCGAAGCTGTTTTCGATTTTCTGCTTCAATTCCGGTGAAAGCGCATTTTGTTCTTCAATCGATTTTAAAATGCTATCCTTACGTTTTACGATTTCGGCAAACTGCTTACTGTACTTAGCGATGCTTTCAATCTGAACCTCATCAAGGTTTCCGGTTTTATCTTTTCGGTATCGGGCAATAAACGGAATGGTACAATCTTCAGCCAATAATTGAAGGGTAGCTTCTATGTTTTTGGAAGCCGTCGGAACAAACTTCAGGATGTATTCTGTTGGTGTCATTGTATTTTGAAATAAGAGTGCTAAAATAACATCTTTGGTCTAAATCTTCCCCATTCCCCTCACTTTATCTTTTTATACAGATTATCCGAAACTTTTGCCTGTTGCCGATATTCGGTTGGTTTATCAATGTAAACTCCTACCTTTTTCGTAATTTTATAAGTATCTGATTTACAATGATTAATACTGTGTTCTTACTACCTATAAAAATGTAAATATTAATTAAAACTCCATGAAATGAAAACAACTACTCTTAAAATTTTTCCATTATTGGGACTAATAGGAATACTACTTTCTTTTGAGGCTCTTGGTTCTTTTGAGATTCCTGTCGGCTGGTACAAAACCGGAACTAAAGCGGAGAGTTATGACATGGGAATCGATAAAGGATCCGGGATGGACGGAAAGAATGCGGCCACCATCAAATCCATAGACAAGACAATTGACGGTTATGGTACGCTTATGCAAAGTTTTAAGCCGGATAAATTTACGGGACAACGAGTTCGTTTATCGGGTTACATTAAAACAAACGAAGTGGAAGGAAGGGCTGGCTTCTGGTTTAAAATTGAACAGGCCAATTCGCAAAACTTTATTTCTTTTGACAACATGCGCAATCGTGCCGTTGGCGGTACCAGTGATTGGAAAAAATATGACCTTGTTTTAGACGTTCCTTCACACGCTTCAAAAATATCGTATGGTGCGTATTTAAGAGGAACCGGACAAATGTGGTTTGATAATTTGTCTTTCGAAGTTGTTGATCCTTCGACACCTATAACTGGTAAAAAACCGGAAAAATTGAAAGTGATCAATGAACCCGCAAACCTTGATTTCGAAAATTAGTCGAAAGTACTTCTAAAAAAGATTATAGAACTTTTAGGTACAATTAAGCCTTCCTCTAAAGGGAAGGCTTTTTAATTTATGCTTTTCATTTGACCGATAAAAGTATCTTTGCCTCAAAGTCATAACAAATGCCTCCTGTTTTCATTTATTTATTGGCAATTAACGGATTCGCTTTTTTACTGTATGGAATTGACAAATGGTTAGCGATAAACCAGAAGTCCAGAATTCCCGAAAGATTCTTGCTGGTCTTTACCTTCATAGGAGGAAGCATTGGTGCTCTGTCTGGAATGGTGCTTTTTCGGCATAAGATTTCAAAACTGTCATTTTTGTGGAAGTTTTTCACTATCCTCATTTTTCAGGCTATACTTGTTTACTACCTATTGACTAAAATCTAGAAGTTATTAATCGCCGCCATGTGTATGATAATTACGCTTGATGAAATTGAGTGCCGCTTCGACGATGTCACTCATAGAGTTCGCGTTCTTGAAATTCTTATCAAAAGTCACTTCGTAGGTTTCCCGTCTCAGACGTTCAAAATTAATAGAAGGAGACAATTCACTTGCTTTCATTGCCTGCAATAATTCACTCAAACGTTCCTCGAAACCGGCAATTCTTCTAACCAAAATAGAACGTTCTTCGTTCTGATACTGTTCAATGGAATTTTTCATAAGTTTCTCTTTCACCAATTGGGTAAAACGAAAATTCTCCTTGAAAAGATGCGGCTTATACAATTTGAAATTACCTTCATAACATTGCTGATCAAAATCAATCGCCCTAATCTTGTACACAATATGGTCGTAATCGTAAATGGGAATGACAACAAAATTATACGAGCGCATGTCGCCCAAAAGACCTATCATACAGCGCTCATTGAATTTTACGAATTCCTTTGCTATTTGTGCCTTTTCGTTTTCGGTACACTTATCCAGGTGATGCTTTAAAAAGACATCCCCCGGAATTCCCACGATATGTTCTTCAATCAGGGTTTCTTTATGAACCAGAAAATTGATACTGTTCGGGGACATGATGTGTTCCAACTCCAATCCGAAAATTCGGGAGGCATCGGCGATTTTTACATAAAAATGCGTATAATTATCGTTCAGGAGGTTCCGGATCTTCACGCGAAACGGTTTGGAATTTCCGAAAGTGCAAAAATCGATATAATCGACCGTCAGATTAATAATATTCCGCTCGTCTCCGTCGGAATGCAGCAGGGTATAGATTTTCTTAAGACTTAAATCAATTTCCTTTTTTTCCAGTTCATTGTAGAACACCCGAACCCAAAGTGTGTCTTCTTTGTTGGAGTCATACACTACAACACTTCCTTGAAAGCGCAATAAATCATCATAAAAAACATTCGTTTTTGCCACCCGTCTGTATTTCTCCAGATAGGCGTAAAGTGGTGCGCTTATTGGATAGTACTGCTTTTTTAATAACGGACCACTGCTGCTCATGATTCTGATTTTACACTTACTGTCTTCCAAAAATTACTGAATCTTCATCACACAGTCATCCTGCTCAATCATGGCATTTTGCTTCAATATAATTTTAGCTACTTTCCCTTTTTTAGGAGCACAAATGGTGGTTTCCATTTTCATGGCTTCAATCACAAAAAGCGGATGGTCTTTTTCAACTTCCTGATTCTCGTCCACCAAAATCTTAATGAGTCGGCCTTGCAAAGGCGAACCAATGTCATCGGATCCTGAAACTTTTTCATTGGTTGGTTTGGTTGACTTAACCGAATTGTCTTTTATTACAATGTTTCGGGTCTGTCCATTGATCCGAAAATAAACTTCACGGATACCATCTTCATTAGGTTCACTCATGTAGCGGAAATTGATCAACATGTTTTTTCCCAAATCAAGGTTGACAATCAGCTCTTCATTGGTTTTCAACGGATAATAAAAATAAGGTGTCGGAAGTTTTTCAACCTTACCAAAATACTTTCTGAATTTGTAAAAATCTTCAAAAACTTTCGGGAACATGATATAGGACAATAAATCCTCCATGGTGAGTTTATCATCGAATTTCTGATGAAACAATTTCAGTTCCAAATCGAAATCAATAGGTTTAATATGTGCATTAGGTCTTTCGGTGTACGGAATTTCCTTTTTCAGGATTATGCTCTGAAGGGCTTTTGGAAATCCACCGTAAGGCTGACCCAAATCGCCTCTAAAAAGTTGTTTCACTGATTCGGGAAAAGCCAGCGTATCTCCTCTTTCCAATACATCGGCTGCGGTCAGGTTATTCGAAGTCATGAAAAGCGCCATATCCCCTACCACTTTTGAAGACGGGGTTACTTTAACGATATCGCCGAACAATTCGTTAACCACCACATAATTCTGCTTGATGGTTTCAAATTTGTCTTCTAATCCCAATGATCGGGCCTGCGGCAATAAATTGGAATACTGTCCGCCCGGAATTTCATGATCATACACCTCGGCAGTTCCGGCTTTAAGTTCGCTTTCAAAAGGATAATAGTATTCGCGTACAGCTTCAAAATAATTGGAATATTCATTCAATTTTTTGAGTGATATCGGATTTTCCCTTTCAGCACCATGCATCACTGCTACCAGCGAATTGAAATTCGGCTGCGAGGTTAAGCCGCTCATCGATGCGAGGGCACAATCCACCACGTCAACGCCGGCTTCAATCGCTTTTATGTAGGTTGTGGACTGTACCGAAGACGTGTCATGTGTATGCAGATGAATCGGGATGGAAATGTGTTTTTTAAGTTCCTTGATCAATACTTCGGCGGCATACGGTTTGAGCAAGCCCGCCATGTCTTTAATCGCCAACATGTGGGCTCCCGCCGCTTCAAGTTGTTTTGCTAAATCGACATAATACTGAAGGTTGAATTTCTGCCTGTCCGGATTAAGAATATCCCCGGTATAACAGATGCAGGCCTCGGCAATGGCATTGGTTTTTTCTCTGACGATTTCTATACTGTGGGCCATCCCTTCAACCCAATTCAGCGAATCAAAAATTCGGAAAATATCGATTCCGTTTTCAGCACTTTTAATGATAAATTGTTCCAGCACATTGTCTGGATAAGCTGCATAACCAACCGCATTACTGCCCCGGAAGAGCATCTGAAGTAAAATATTCGGAACCGATTTTCTAATCATGCGCAAGCGTTCCCAAGGGTCTTCGTGCAGAAAACGCATAGTTACATCAAAGGTCGCGCCTCCCCATACCTCCAATGAAAATATCTCAGGAAGGTCTTTTGCAATGCCTTCTGTGATTTTCAGGATGTCGTAATTACGCAAACGGGTGGCAAAAAGTGACTGATGCGCATCACGTAACGTAGTATCGGTATAGAAAATTTTCTTTTCATTTTTAATATAGTCGATGAAAGCCTCCCTTCCCATTTCAGTAAGCAGATCCTTGGTTCCTTTTGGAAAATCGTTTCGGCTGACTTCCGGAACTATAGGTGTCCTGAAAACCTTTTCGGAATCAAAACGCTTAACGTCCGGATGACCGTTTACTTTCAGTTCGGCAAGGTATTTCAGCATTTTGGTGCCTCTGTCATTGAAATATTCCGGGTCGGGAATCATAAGTTGAGGGTTTTCCTGAATGAAATTCACAGTAGCCCTTCCTTCGCGGAAAACCTCATTTGACAATACATTGATAAGAAAAGGCATGTTGGTTTTCACGCCACGTATTCTGAACTCTTCCAACGTTCTTCGTAAACGGTCGGAAGCACCTTTTAAAGTACGGCCACTGGAGGAAACTTTCACCAGCATGGAATCAAAAAAAGGAGAAACCGTTACACCCGTATAGCAATTCCCTTCATCCAAACGAATACCATAACCTCCGGCATTTCGGTAAGCGATGATGGTTCCGTAATCGGGTTTGAAGTCGAGCTCGGTGTCTTCCGTGGTAATTCGGCATTGAATGGCCCAGCCATTGCACTGAATGTCTTCCTGACGATGGATAAAAATCTGACGGTGTGTGAGCGGATATCCGGAAGCGATGATAATTTGCGAACGGACAATGTCAATCCCCGTAATTTCTTCCGTAATAGTATGTTCCACCTGGATACGCGGATTGACTTCGATAAAAAAGATATTTTCGTCTTGGTCGACTAAAAATTCAACCGTTCCGGCATTGCTGTAGTTCACATACTTAGCAATCTTAACGGCATAGTCGAATAATTTATACTTGGTTTCCGGACGCAAAACCGAAGGCGCAATCTCGATGACCTTCTGAAAACGGCGTTGCACGGAACAGTCACGTTCATATAAATGTACAATATTCCCGAAATTATCCCCTAGAATTTGTACCTCAACATGTTTTGGGTTATCGATGAATTTTTCCAGAAATACGGTATCATCACCAAACGCTTTCAACGCTTCTCCTTTTGCATTATTAAAAGCCGTGCTCATGTCTTCCGCATTGCGAACCACGCGCATTCCTCTTCCACCGCCTCCTGCTGCTGCTTTTAACATTACGGGATAGCCTATTATTTCCGCCTCGGATAATACGTCTTCTTCGGTGTTCAAGTCTTTTTTAGAATCGGTAATTACCGGAACACCTATTTCTTTAGCTACTTTTTTGGCCGCTACTTTGTCTCCCAACTGCATCATGGCTTCCGCCTTCGGGCCAATAAAAATGATGCCTTCCTCTTCGCATCTTCTTACAAAATCCACATTTTCAGACAAAAATCCGTAGCCGGGATGAATGGCATCCACCTGGTTGTCTTTAGCTACTTTTATAATTGCTTCAATATCCAGATAGGGTTTCAGCGGTTCCGATTCGTCGCCAATCTGAAAACTCTGGTCGGCTTTAAAACGATGCAGTGAATACCGGTCCTCATGTGTAAAAATGGCAACGGTTGCTATTTTTAATTCGGTTGCTGCCCTAAAAACACGTATAGCAATTTCGCCTCGGTTAGCCACAAGTATCTTTTTAATAGTAAAATTATCGCCCATAATAGTAATGCTTTTTGTTAATACCGACTTGCTTCCTTCTTATTCCCTTAAATTTAAAGAGTAATAATGAATAAAAAGCATATAGTCTGTGAACTGCATTTTTTTCCATTTTAAGTGAAAAAACAGCAAACACAAATTATTGTAAATTATTGTAAATTATTGTAAATTATTGCAAATTATTCGAAAGTGATTTTTATTAATCCTGAACAATAAAATCCTTATCATCTTCTCTGTGGAATTCCGGTTGGATAGTAATGTGATTGATACCGAATTTTTCCTGAAGGACTTCTTCCGCCTTTTCCAATATCAGGTTGAATTCACTCATTTTGATATCCTCCGTACATTCTATATGAGCTTCGAGGTGTAATTCTTCTTCGTTTAGATGCCAAACATGGATATGATGCATGTTGCGGACACCCTTGATCTTATGTACTTCAGCAATGATTTCATTGATGTCTATATTTTCGGGTGTGAAAAGCATCAGCATTTTGGTGGATTTTTTAAGTAAATCGGCACCAACAATGATTAAGTAAATGGCGATGACCAAAGTCAGTACACTGTCGATCCAATAAATCTGATAGTATTTCATCAGCAATCCGCCAATCAAAACGGCCACCGAAGCCAGCATATCACTGAATAAATGCAGGTAGGCCGATTTCATGTTCAGGTTGTGATCGGCATCTTTCTTAAGCAGTAAAACCGAAAAGCCATTAGCAACGATTCCTAACAATGCAAGCCAAATCACTATCTCGGTACCGATTTCCTTTGGATGAAAAAAACGGTCAATAGCTTCATAAATCAGGTAAAAAGCGACAATTACCAAGGTAAAGGCATTTACAAAAGCGGCAATCAATTCAGCTCTTTTCAGTCCGAACGTCTGATGCATGGAAGCTTTATGACGAGACAATTTATGTGCCACAAGACTAAACAACAAAGAAAGTACGTCGCTGAAATTGTGCAGCGCATCAGAAATCAAAGCCAAACTTCCGGAAATGATGCCTCCTATCACCTGGGCCACCACAATGATCACATTCAGCAAAATGGAATACACCAGGTTTTTTCCTTCCACGTGGTGTTTGTGAATGCTGTGGTCGTGATGGTGTTCCATATCTAGACTTCTTAGATTGTTAGAAAGTTAGACTTCTCAGATTGATAGAAAATTAATTTTTAAACGAAATAAAACTTCAAACCTTTCTAACCTTGTAAAAATCTAAGATGTCTAAAATTCTTTACTGACAGGCAATTTTATTTACTCTGGTAGCGTGTCTTCCACCTTCAAAATCGGTGTTTAAAAACGTATCTACCATTTCCACGGCCTGTTTTATATTGGTATAACGTGCCGGAATACTTATAACGTTAGCATCGTTGTGCTGACGGGCCAATGCCGCAATTTCATTCATCCAGCACAAAGCAGCGCGAACGCTCTGGTGTTTATTGGCTGAAATGGCTATTCCGTTTCCGCTTCCGCAGATGACAATACCGAAATCGGCCGTCCCGTTTTGTACATCTGTAGCTACTGCGTGACCGAAATCAGGATAATCCACACTGTCTGTAGAGTCGGTTCCGTGATTGATCACGGTATGTCCTTGTGCTTCCAAATGTTGAACAATTGCTTTTTTGTAATCTGGTCCGGCGTGGTCGTTTCCGATGGAGATTTTCATTGTTGTTGTGTTTGCAGTTATTTTATACAAAGGTAAATCAAACGATTCTCAAATGCGAATCGTCCTTTAATTTTTTTAAAATTTCCCGTACAGTTTCCACATCATCCGGATGCACCTTCAGCCGAATGCCTCCCAACGCCTGCGAATACATAGGCGCAATAGCTGTCATTGTTTCATTCTCAAAGAAATACTGGATTTCTGTTTGATCCAAAAGATGCTTCAGCACGGTAATTTCGTGCGGATAATCAAAAACGGCTATGGTGATGAATTCGGTCATAAAAATTCTTTTTCTAAAGATACAAAAGTTATTTTTAGTATAAATCTGATGCGTAAATTCTGATTTGTTATTTGTTATTCGTAATTTTCAACAATAATAAGAAATGAAAAATGAGTAAGAAGTTTCACAAAGCCGGAAAAAAACAAAAAGATTTTTCCGCAAAGATTTTTAAAATTTTAGCCCAAGACCCAAATAAAACGTTCAACTACAAACAAATAGCGGCCGCACTGGATGTCGACGACACCAAAAGCCGCAACGAGATCATCAAAGAACTAGGCCATCTGGCTTCCAAGGAAAAAATTCAGGAAGTTGAACGAGGCAAATACAAAATCATCTCCAAAACCGAATACTACGAAGGAACCGTCGACATGACCAGCCGAAAAACCGGTTATCTGGTTTCCCCGGATCTGGAGCACGATGTATTCATTCCGTTTCAGAACCTCAACCACGCGCTGGATGGCGACAAGGTAAGGGCTTATGTGTATAACCGAAGAAGTTCCCGAAGACCGGAAGCCGAAGTGCTTGAAGTCCTCGAGCGTGCCAAAACCGAATTTGTAGGCGTAATCGACATACAGAAAAATTTTGCCTTCCTTACAACGGCCAATGCTAAAATGTACACTGACATTTTCATCCCGAAAGATAGAATTGGAGCAGCCGAAAATGGTGATGTGGTTTTGGTGAAGATGCAGGACTGGCCGAAGAAAGCCGACAGCCCTTTCGGAGAAGTCATCAAAGTATTGGGTAAACCGGGCGAACATGATACCGAAATTCATGCGATTCTGGCGGAATACGGATTGCCGTATGACTTCCCTATTGAGGTGGAAGCCTATGCCAAAAAACTGGATACTTCCATAACGGCAGAAGAAATTGCCAAACGCCGTGACATGCGCGACACCTTAACATTCACCATTGACCCTAAAGACGCTAAAGATTTTGACGATGCACTTTCTTTTAAAGTGTTGGAAAATGGTAATTACGAAATCGGGGTGCATATCGCTGACGTGTCGCATTATGTGCAGGAAGGAACTATTTTAGAAGAGGAAGCCTATAAACGTGCTACCTCCGTTTATCTGGTAGACCGTGTGGTTCCGATGTTACCGGAAGTACTGAGTAATTTTGCCTGTTCGCTTCGCCCTAATGAAGAAAAATATACCTTTTCCGCGGTTTTTGAACTGAATGATAAAGCCGAATTGATCAACCAGTGGTTTGGAAGAACGGTAACTTATTCCGACCAGCGTTTTGCATACGAAGAAGCCCAGCACATCATCGAAACCAAAGGTGATATTATTCCTGAGGAACTCTCTTTAACAGGTGCCAAATATCAGGTTCCAAAAGAAATTGTGGAAGCCACTTTAAAAATGGACGAACTGGCTAAAATCATGCGTAGAAAACGTATGGCTGCCGGCGCTATCTCTTTCGATAAAGTGGAAGTAAAATTCAAACTGGATGAAAACGATGAACCTGTAGGAGTATATTTCAAGGTAGCAAAAGACGCCAACCATTTGATTGAAGAATTCATGCTTCTTGCCAACCGAAAAGTGGCGGAGTTCATCGGAAAACAAAAGAAAACTTTCGTCTACCGTATTCACGACGAACCGAACGAAGACAAACTGATCAACCTGCAAACCGTGATTTCGAAATTCGGCTATAGCCTAAACTTCAAATCGCGCGACAGTATTTCCAAATCATTGAACACGTTGTTAGAAGACGTTAACGGTAAAAAAGAGCAGAATTTAGTCGATACCTTGGCCATCCGAAGCATGAGCAAAGCGGTATATTCAACTGATAACATAGGCCATTACGGATTGGCATTCGATTACTATTCGCATTTTACCTCTCCGATCCGACGTTATCCCGATGTGATGGCTCACCGTTTGTTACAGCATTATCTCGATGGTGGAAAAAGTGTTAGCGAAGAAGATTACGAAGAAAAATGTATGCATTCCTCCCAGATGGAAAGTATGGCGGCCAATGCCGAACGCGATTCCGTGAAGTACATGCAGGTAAAATACATGCAGGATCATCAGGATCAGGAATTTTTAGGGGTAATTTCCGGAGTGACCGAATGGGGAATTTACGTGGAAATCATTGAAAACAAATGTGAGGGAATGGTGCGCATCCGTGAAATCCGAGACGACTATTACACGTTTGATGAAAAACAATATGCCTTAGTGGGCGAAGTTTCCCATAACATATTACAATTAGGTGACGAAGTTTACGTTAAGGTGAAGAACGCCGATTTAGTTAAAAAACAATTGGATTTCCATTTTATCAGAAAACAAGAATAAAATTCAACTTATGAAGAAATTAGTTTTTGCAGTATTGCTTTTTGCAGCACAATTAGGTTTTTCGCAGACAAAAATCACTAAAACTGTAGGTGACTTTACCACCGTAAAGGCCTTTGATAAGATTTCCGTTCAGCTCGTGGAAAGCAATGAAACCAAAGTAGAACTTTCCGGAGATCGCAGTGGCGATGTGGAATTGATAAATAAAAACGGTGAACTGAAGATACGAATGGCAGTGGATAAATTGTTAAAAGGAGAAGAAGTGACTGCCATCGTTTACTTTAAAAAAATAGACGCCGTTGAAGCCAGCGAGGGAGCTTATGTTTCGAGTCCGGCCACTTTTGACAGCGTTGATTTTATGGTAAGCGCCAAAGAAGGAGCCGAAGTCAAACTAACCCTGGATGTAAAAAAAGCTAACATTAAAGCTAATTCCGGAGGTATGGTCCGATTAACAGGAAAAGCCCAGAATCAGGACATCGTGGTTACTTCGGGCGGAATTGTAAAAGCCAGTGCCCTGGAAGGCGAACAAACAGTAGTTGCTGTTAATGCTGGTGGCGAAGCCGATGTTACAGCATCCGAACTGGTTGAAGCAAAAACCAGAGCCGGAGGAACAATTACCATTTATGGGAATCCACGACAAATTAACCAAAAAACGGTTGCCGGCGGAACGATTCAACAGCACAAACTGAGTAAAAAAACAATATAAAAAACTTAAAAAACAAGTCCCAAATCTTACTTGTAAAACCTAATGGTATTTGCAGAGTTCGATTTGGGATTTAATTTTTCTTACCTTTGTGGGTATAACAGCTTTTAAATGATTGACGATATCCTGACAGGAATTCCATTAGGGTTCTTTCTTAGTTTTATGATTGGACCTGTTTTTTTTGTATTGCTTGAAACCAGTATCACCAAAGGTTTCCGGGCTGCCATGTCTTTTGATTTCGGGGTTGTTATTGCTGATATTTTCTTCATTGCGGTGGCCTATTTCAGTAGTTACCGTCTGATTCAGAGCATTAAAGATGATCCGGCTTTATTCATCTTTGGCGGTATCATCATGTTTACTTATGGGATGATCACTTTTCTGAAACTTCGAAAAGCGCACAAACTCATCGACCCCGATGAAGAGGTTGAAGAAATAATCCTTAAAAAGAATTATTTAAGCCTTTTTATGAAAGGGTTTCTGCTGAATTTCATCAATATCGGTGTACTTGGTTTCTGGTTAGCCATCATCATTACCTTCGGACCTAAATTCGATATGGAAACCTCGCGAATGGCAATATTCTTTGCAGCGGTATTGGGAGCTTATTTATTTACCGATATATGTAAAGTACTTTTAGCAAAACAATTACGCAGCAAATTAACCCCTGTAAATATCATTAAAGTCAAAAAAACCAGCAGTATTTTACTGATAATTTTTGGTACAGTGCTGATGATTCAGGGCTGGTTTCCGAAAGAGAAGGAATTTGTTAAAGATCAGCTGGAAAAAATTGAACAATCAAAGTAATATGTTTCGAACTGTTCTTTAATTCAATTTAAAAAATAAAAACGCCGCTAAGCTTAGCGGCGTTTTACATTATTGTCCTGACTTATATTCAAGAATGTGATTTTTCCATGCAGTCAGTAATTCGGATTCTGTTGTGTTTAATGCCATAAGTAATTCTGATTTTTTATTTAGCGGTAACAGCGTTTTAAGTTTTTCTCTTCCGTAGGTCTTGTCGATAAACATCACAACCGAGCCGGAAAGCCCGTATTTTAATTTCCCTTTCCAAAAATCATCCAGTTTTTCAGGTATTTTGTTTTCTATAATTGCCTTTTTCACTTCTGAAATACGTTTCGAATCACACTGTCCTGAAGCATATGTGGCCAAACCTTCAACAAACCAGTCCATTCCCTGAACATCACTAAAATCAGGGCTGACGTTTAACTGTCCGTGATACACGTGAACCAATTCATGAGTAATTAAGTGTTGTGTTTTTTTGGTATCGGAATAAAGATGTTCACAAGCCTCTTTGTCCCAGTGTTTGGGTGATATGACGTCCAATTTTGTAGCTACTCCGCTTGCCACCATCCAGCATTCCGATTTAAAATCCGGCATGTTCCAATCCTTTTGCCAAGCCTTGTCTAAGGAAAGTCGGTTGGGATGAATGTAAACATCAAACTCTTTATTAAAACCATCACTGAAGAAAAACTCAACCGAAGACATACCGTTTTCAATAAGTTGTCGGTATTCCTTCTTATTTTTCTTATCACTGGAAGTGTACTTTAATGTGTATCCTTTGCGTTTTTCAGTTAACCATTCCTGGTCGATTGTTTTCCAACCAATGAACAACAGAGACGAAAACAATACGGTAATTACTATATGTCGTGACTTCATATCAAATTTCAATTAGTTGTAAAGGTTAAAATTGCTACTTATCAATGGTGCATTGAAGTAACGAATTATTCCTGTCTTATCATAAAAAATAAACATAAAAAAAACCTCCAAGTTTCCTTGAAGGTTTTTGAGGCATCGAGCGGATTCGAACCGCTGTAGACGGTTTTGCAGACCGCTTCCTAGCCACTCGGACACGATGCCATTGTTGTGGATGGCAAATATAGCAATAAATTTGAAATTCCAAATTCCAAATTCCAAATTAATTGCGGTATTCTTCAATCTGAATGGTAACTGCCTCAACATCACCTCCAATAGGTGGATTCAATTTGGAAACCGCTACAATAATTCTGGAAACCGAAGGCGTTTCTTTAAAAATACGTGCAATAATGCGTTGTGCCACGTGCTCCAACAACTTGGAACGAATATCCATCTCTTCAACCACAATTTTGTTCAGGTGTACATAATCAACGGTATCATTCAATTCATCTGAAAAAGACGATTTGCGTAAATCGGTCTTAATTTCCAAATCCACCGAATAATCCGACCCAATTTTACCTTCTTCTACCAGACAACCATGATAGGAAAACGTTCTGATATTTTTTAATTTTATAACTCCCATGCGTACTTTTCACTGTCATTTTCAAATCTTCCGATTTCCAAATTGACGAATTAAACTTATCTTTGCTAAAATTACATAAAATCTATGTCTACGAAAGAAAAATCATTGAATTTTATAGAGCAAATCATTGAAGACGATTTAAAAAATGGTTTGTCACCTGATAAATTGCGTTTTCGTTTCCCACCTGAACCAAATGGTTATTTGCACTTGGGTCATGCCAGTGCCATTTGTTTGAATTTCGGTTTGGGGATTGATTATAAAGCTCCCGTAAACCTGCGTTTTGACGATACCAATCCGGCCAAAGAAGAGCAGGAATATGTAGATGCCATCAAACGCGACGTGAAATGGTTAGGCTTCCAATGGGCCGAAGAATGTTATGCTTCGGATTATTTCCAGCAGTTATATGACTGGGCAGTGCTTCTTATCCAAAAAGGAAAAGCTTATGTAGACAGCCAGTCTTCTGAAGATATGGCAAAACAAAAAGGAACGCCAACGCAGCCTGGTACCGATAGTCCGTACCGAAACCGTTCGGTAGAAGAAAACCTGGATTTATTCGAACGAATGAAAAACGGTGAATTCGAGGAAGGTACTCATATTTTGAGAGCCAAAATCGACATGGCTTCTACCAATATGCTGATGCGCGATCCTATTATTTACCGAATTTTACATAAACACCATCACAGAACCGGTGATAAATGGTGTATCTATCCAATGTACGATTGGGCACATGGCGAAAGTGATTATTTAGAACAGATTTCGCATTCCTTTTGTACTTTAGAGTTTTTACCACACAGAGAATTATACGATTGGTTCCTGGATCAGGTTTATGATTCTTCCAAAACACGTCCGAAACAACGTGAATTTGCACGAAGAAATCTGTCACACACTGTGGTTTCCAAGCGTAAACTATTACAATTAGTACAGGAAAATTATGTAACGGGATGGGATGATCCTAGGATGTCGACCATTTCCGGCATGCGAAGAAGAGGTTATACACCGGCTTCCATCAGGAATTTTGCGGAAACCATCGGAATCGCAAAACGCGATAACCTTATCGATGTTTCCTTATTGGAATTCTGTGTCCGTGAAGATTTGAACAAAGTGGCACCACGCGTTATGGCGGTTATAGATCCGGTAAAATTGGTCATCACCAACTATCCGGAAGGAAAAACCGAATGGCTTGAAGCCGAAAATAATCCGGAGGAAGAAGTAATGACTTTCAGAACAGTACCGTTTTCAAAAGAACTGTATATTGAAAGAGAGGACTTTTTGGAAGAAGCGAGCAGCAAATTTTTCCGTCTGACTTTAGGAAAAGAAGTGCGTTTGAAAAATGCCTATATTATTAAGGGTGAGAGAGTTGTAAAAGATGCCGACGGTAAAATCACCGAAATTCATGTTACCTACGATGACGACAGCCGAAGCGGAAGCGGAAGCGAAGCCAGCAACCGTAAAGTTGCTGGAACCATTCACTGGGTTTCTGTGGAACATGCCGTAAAAGCCGAAATACGTTTATACGACCGACTGTTCATCGATGAGTCTCCGGACACGCACAAAGACAAGAACTTCCTTGATTTTGTGAATCCGAATTCATTGAAAACGGTTACCGGATTTGTAGAACCGAGCTTGGCTGATGCCAAAGAAGGCGACAGTTTCCAGTTCCAGAGAACAGGTTATTTCTGTGTAGACAAAGACAGTACTGCTGAAAATTTAGTTTTCAACAAAACGGTAGATTTAAAGGATTCATGGGAAGAAAAAGGTAAAAAAGAGGAAAATACCATCAACAACTCACTGAAAGAAATCAATAAGTACTTCAAAGTGAACACGGATGAAGAAAGAGCTGCTATTGAAAATATGATTGGTGAAAACATCAAAACCATCAACAATTACAGTCTGCTGCAGAATTCACTGAAGAAAAATGTCAACAATAATAAGAGTTCTTTATTGTTTTCCAATTTTATCATGAAATATTCCGAAAGTATAAAAGCTTCGGATGTCGATGGTGAACTGCTTCAAAAATTCTACGCCATGTCTTTGAAAAGCGAATCACCATTTGTTCGTTATGAAGTAATCCAGAATCTGAAAAGAGATGGTAAAAATTTCGAAATTTTCAAAACGCAGCTTTCGGAAATGAAATCGGTCGAGAAAAATGAAACCGTACTTCATTTGTTGTCTGAAGTTGTATAAAAACACTGTCATAAATTTTATCAATTAAAAACCTGCTTATTAGGCAGGTTTTTTTATTATTTATATTTTAAATACAATTTATAGTTTTAATAGAAATTATTTATTAAAATCGGCTTTCATAATTTTATTTTAAGACATTTTAAAAAAATCAGAAGGTATTTCTGTGTCTAATTGCCGTTTAACCCCTAAAAAGTGCTTTAAAACGATTTTTAACTTTTTCGCTCTAATTATTAACCGCCGATTAACAAAAATCTGCTTTCGAATAAGTAATTTTAAAGTTAGTAACTAAAATCGTAACATCATGTCTGACAACACAGGAAAAACAGTATTGGCTCTTTTGGCTGGAGCAGCAATCGGAGCCGGACTCGGAATCTTATTTGCCCCAGATAAAGGTTCAGAAACAAGAAGAAAAATCAAAGAAGGTCTTGACCACGAAAAAGACGTTCTGAAACATCGCTTAAGTGAAGTTACGGATAATATCAAATCGAGATTTTCAAGAGCAAAAATGGATCTGGAAAGCGAATTTGACCATTTGCTTGCCAGCAACAATCATAAGAAAGAAGAAATTATTGAAACCTTAGAAAAAAAATTGGCCGAATTGAAAAACCAGGCTGCAAACGCTAGTAAATAAGTATGCCTTTTGAAAGCCTGAAAGAAAAAGCCGAAAATATTCAGGATAACCTGAAAAATGCCATCGACAGCAGTATCGAGTACTATAAACTATGGTTGTTTAAGGTTTTTATGAAATCAACAACCATGGTGGTCAGAGTACTGCTGATGTTGGTATTTTTTCTGTTTTTCATGTTTTTTGCTTCCATAGGATTAGCCTTGTATTTAGGTAAATTAATGGATAACACTGTTTTAGGTTTTTTGGCTGTGAGCAGTATTTACCTGCTTCTGGTACTAGTCGCCTACTTGATAAAAGACAAAATCGTGGAAGGCACTATGTTGCAAAGATTTTCGAAAATATTTTTTAACGAATAATCCGATATATGAAACCTAAAGTGTATTCCTCATATGACGAAATTGATCGTGATTTGGAAATCTTAAAACTCCAGAAAGAAATCGATGTGAGAAAATTGGCCCTTACCATGGAAAAAACTATGGAAGGTATAACACCGATAGGAATGGTAAAAAACTTTTTAGGAAACACCGGAGAAATCATAAGTAAATCTGGATTATTAAAAAACATACTGCTTCCGCTACTTATAAGGAAGTTCACGAAATTTATGGAATAAAAAAAGAGGCCTTTTGACCTCTTTTTGTTTTTTAATAAACTATTATTCAGGATCTGACGGATTGTAATCCAAAGACGTGTGGTCATCTTTTTTCTTAGTTCGTTTCGGTTGATTTTTCATGGTTTCACCAATCTGATTGCTGGCCGAAAAAGAAGCCACCATGTTGTTCAACATATCACTTCCCGCCTGTGGTGAATTTGGCAACAAAATCAGGTTTGAATTAGTATCAGCTCCAATAGACTGAAGGGTATCATAATGTTGCGTCACCACTATTAAAGCCGATGCCTCCTGAGAATTAATTCCAACATTATTCAACACTTCCACACTTTCCACCAAACCACGAGCTATTTCTCTTCGCTGATCGGCAATACCTTGGCCTTGCAAACGCTTGCTTTCTGCTTCCGCTTTGGCTTTGGCTACAATTCTTATACGTTGAGCTTCCGCTTCATATTCGGCAGCAGTTTTCTCACGGTCGGCAGCATTGATACGGTTCATGGCGTTTTTCACCTGAATATCCGGGTCAATATCGGTAACCAATGTATTGATAATTTCATATCCGTAAGTAGTCATCGCCTCATTCAGTTCACGTTTTACCGCAACTGCTATATCATCTTTACGCTCAAAAACATCGTCCAAAATCAACTTTGGCACCTCGGCACGTACCACGTCGAATACATAGGAAGTAATCTGATCATGAGGAAATTCCAATTTGTAAAAAGCATCATACACTTTCTCCTGCAATACTTTAAACTGAACAGAAACTTTCATTTTTACGAATACGTTATCTTTCGTTTTTGTTTCAATGATAACATCCAATTGCTGTATTCTCAGATTTACACGTCCGGCAATACGATCAAAAACCGGAATTTTAATCTGTAAACCGGATTGTCTGATACTGTTAAACTTACCAAAGCGCTCTACAATTACAGCCGTTTGCTGTTTAACAGTGAAAAAAGAGGCCAGAAACAGAAAGAATCCGATCACTAATAAAATAGGAAGTGTTATCATAATAAATAGTTTAGTTATTTATAGGATTATACGTATACTGTAGTTAAATGTTACAATTGTTTATGAAATAAGTTTACATTTGCCGAAATTTTTGATTTTCTTCAAATGAAAAAACTACACATTATTTTATTCTTATTGGCTGCCTTACAAGGATTTGCACAATACGGATATCGCGACGGAAACCGAATCGGTATTTATGCCGGTGTAAATCAGAGCTCACTGATGACATCCAATTTTAATACCCAACCGGAAATGGGCTGGTCGGCCGGAATGCAGGTTAGAGGTAATTATTATAACGATTTCAGCATGATTTATGGAATGCAGTTTTCGGAAAATAATTTTACTGTGGCTACGCTTTCCCCTTTAATGCAAAAAGAGAATGTAGAATACAAACTGATGGCTGTTCAAATTCGTTTATTGCTAAGTTATAACATAGTAAAAGACCATGTTTCATTGGATTTAGGTCCGGTACTTCAGATAAACGACAAACTGAAATTTGACGGTAAATACGAACACAATCTTTTAGAAGACAATATTCTTCTGACTGCAAAGGACATAACAGACATTACCAAAATAAACGGTAACCTTTATATCGGTTTTTCTGCAGGTAACCGACGCGTTCGTGCTTTGGTTAATTACCAATACGGGATGAACAACATCCTGAACAACCTGAATAATAAAGAGGAACTCGAATTAAAAACCAACGGAGATTTTAAAGGACATATCGGTATTCTTACCGGACAGCTGTTGTTTAATTTGTAACAATTTTTTTAATAAAAATAAAGAGCAGACAAATATATTTACATATACTTGTCTGTTTTTATTTTATTACTAACCTTAATCTATTTTTTGATGAAAAAAAATATTCTTATTTTTAGTTTGTTGACGGGTTTGGGCTTGAGCGCACAAACAACTATAATTGAAGATAAATTCGAAAAAGATAATGTTCCTTTATCTTATGATTTTTTATATTCTAAAAACAAGTTTGTTATAGAAAAAGGAAAACATGTCGCGCTTTCAACTAACCGAATGATTACTTCTTTACACACCTATGACAGTAATGGAAATAAGGAAGAATTAGTTTCAAATGCTGAACTGATGAATGTGAAATTTTCCGAATCAGGAAACATTTTTTCAGCAGTTGACTATAGTCCAATGAGTTATCAAGGTAATACCTATAAGTATTTTGTAGATAAAAAATTCCTTTCAAAAATCAGCACTTCCGAGAAAACAAGATTCAATCGCATTGATGTAATGGAGTACGATTTTAACGATTTATACGAAATTGGTTTATCAAACGAAAAAGGAAAGGAAAAAATAGACATTGAGAAAAACGATATCTATCTTGAACTAACCGAAATTACGACAAAAAAGAAGCACAAAAGGATAAAACTGGAAAAACCAGATATTGAAAGGCTGAAGGGTAAAGACCTTATCAAACCAACTGAAGACTTAGGTTTTTATGTACGACCGCTTAACAACGAAACTTTTGAAATCGTAACAAAGTCAATCAGTAAGGATTATAAAACTACAACCATATACCGAACTATCTATGATTTTGAAGGAAAAAAAATAAATGAGCTTAGTTACACGGTAACTTTAAACAACTTCTTTCATATTTATTCCAACGTTGGACTATCAAAATTTAAAGACGGAAAGTTTGATAAAACACTTCAGGTTTTTTCCAACGATTTAGGGATTAATAACTTCACAGTCGATTCAGAAACGGGTGATGTATATGTTTTCGGACTACTTGGAAAAAAAGCAAAAGAATTGAACGATTACAATCAACCAGGAGGTTATTATGTTTTCAAATTCGATAAAACCGGTAAGAAAATATGGCAGTCTGAAAATGAAATCATCGATAAAGAAGAATTTAACGATAAGGTGCATCTTATAAGAATATCGAATGGCTTGCGTTTGGAAAAAAACAGAGTAATGTTTACAGTCGCATCTGGCTATCACAACAACTATGTTCATTATGCATTTTTAGATGTAAATACCGGACAAATAATAAAGGCTAATAAAATAAGCTTAAAAGCCAAAGAAAAAGTCAACTTAATGAGCGGTAACAGAGATTTTATACAGTCTTTTTACACAAACGATCAAATAAAAGTAAAAGGTAAAATGTTTGATCCTAATGGGTTGATTGCTTACGAAACGAATGAAAATTATAAAAAGTATATCAATTCATTAAATTCTGATACAAAAAAATATTTCGGTACCACATTCGGCAATAATGGCAGTATCTGGTCAGTAGAAACCGATAACGAAACCTATTACAAATTGAACTACTTTGAATAATAAAAAAGCCCCGAAATTCTCGGGGCTTTTTCTTTCTTATAATGTAGCGATTGCTTTCTGTAGTCGTAAAATAGTTTCTTCTTTTCCAATCATTTCCACAATGTCAAAAAGATGCGGACCTTTCAAGGCACCCACCAAACTCAATCGGAACGGCTGCATCACTTTCCCCATCCCTATTTCGTTTTTCGTCATCCAGTCTTTTACAATGGTTTCGATGTTTACCGAAGTGAAATCTCCAATATTTTCCAATACCGAAATCAATTCCTGCATTAAATGAGGCGTTTCTTCCTTCCAGTTTTTGGCCGCTTTTTCATCATAAGTGGTTGGTGCCACAAAGAAGAAATCGCTCAATTCATATAAATCGGTTACGAAAGTCGCACGTTCTTTTACCGAAGCCACCACTTTGGTCACATAATCGATATCGGTTTCAATCCCTTTTTCAGTTAAAATAGGCATGAATTTTTCAGCTAAAGAAGCATCCGACTGTAATTTAAGATAGTGCTGATTGAACCATTTGTTTTTTTCAGGGTCGAATTTAGCTCCGGCTTTGTGTACTCGGTTCAGGTCGAATTTAGCCACTAACTCTTCCAATGAAAACAATTCCTGGTCGGTACCATCGTTCCATCCCAATAACGATAAGAAGTTTACCACAGCTCCCGGGAAAAATCCTTTTTCTCTGTATCCCGAAGATTTTTCACCTGACACAGGATCATTCCAATCCAATGGGAAAACCGGGAATCCTAATTTATCCCCATCACGCTTGGATAATTTCCCATTGCCCACCGGTTTTAAAATCAACGGTAAATGCGCAAATTCAGGCGCTTCCCAACCAAAAGCTTTATATAACAAATCGTGTAACGGTAACGAAGGTAACCATTCTTCTCCGCGGATTACATGCGAAGTTTCCATCAAATGATCGTCTACAATATTGGCCAGGTGATAGGTTGGCATCCCGTCACTTTTAAACAATACTTTATCGTCTAATAAGTTCGTGTCAAATTTAATATCACCTCTAATAATATCTTTCAGATGTAACGTTTCGTTAACCGGCGTTTTAAATCGGATTACAAATTCTTCACCATTGGCAATTCGCTCTGCTACTTTTTCAGCCGAATTTGTAAGCGAAGTATCCAAATGTTCGCGAACGGTATGATTATAGATAAATGTTTTACCTTCTTCTTCAGCATTTTTACGCAACTGATCCAAATCGGCTGCCGAATCAAAAGCATAATAAGCCCAACCACTGTTAACAAGTTGATCAGCATATTGTTTGTATAATGGTTTACGCTCGCTTTGACGGTAAGGACCAAATTTTTCATTTTTACCCACGGTTTCATCCGGAGCAATCCCCAACCATTCCAAAGCTTCCATAATATATTGTTCAGCTCCTGGAACAAAACGGTTCTGATCGGTATCTTCTACACGTAAATAAAAGGTTCCGCCGTGTTTTTTAGCAAATAAATAGTTGAATAAAGCGGTTCGGACACCACCTATGTGTAAAGGTCCTGTTGGACTGGGTGCAAAACGCACTCTTACCGGTTTTGACATTTTATATCTATTTTTGTTTTTATTTCACACTAAAGTTGTCGAAATGTGATGCAAAGATACTATTTCGATATGGCAATTGAAACGATAGTGAATTTGAAATATGAATTACACCTATATATTATTAAAAATTGATAATACTGACTGTTTAACTAAATAAGAAATGTACATTAAAACGTATTGTTGCAGTAATAGCTTAATACTACGATAATTATGCAACTAATAGCTTTTTTAGGATTATCAAATACTTAATAAAATAGCTGATTTTCAGTTAATTATATAATAATTTGACAGCAGATATCAATATTGTTAATTAAAATTCAGTTATCGTTGAAAAACAAGCTTTTACCGATTAACAACATTTGTTGATAACTTCGAATAGAATTTTACAACTGTTTTTTGTTTGTATCGGGAATTTTTCTAATCAAAAACCGGAATGGAAAATCCTAATGAAGTTTTTATATTTTACTTTTTATTTATCAAGAGCAAATAACAAGTTATCAACAGGAAACCGCATTGTTAATTATTAAGATCATCGATAAAAAAATACATTTCAACGATTGTTAATAACCTAAAACTTACTTTTGATTTACAAAGCTTTAACTTGAAATAACACTGTTGATAACCCGGTATAAAAAAGGATAAACTCAAAACAAAGCCTTTAAAAGCAAAGTTATTCCAACTATTAACAGACTATAATAACAAATCATTTATTTAAATTTTAAAAAAATATTTTTTGTTGTTTTTAATATATGTTGACAACTTCGAATGAAGCTTTTCAAATTTTTAGAATGGAATGATTTGCTTTTCGATGTTTAACTTATTTTTTTGATTTTCGTTTTAATTTAAATTGTAGTTTTATCGGTTATATAGAAAGAAGTGATTTTGGAAAACAAAAATCTGATATTTCAAAAACTGGAAGCCTTCATTAAGAAGTTTTATACCAATGAGTTACTCAAAGGTACGTTGCTTTTTATTGGATTGGGAGTATTGTATTTTATAGGTACGCTCTTGGTGGAATATTTTCTTTGGTTGTCGCCAAAAGGAAGAACTTTCCTATTCTGGTTGTTTGTTTCGGTTGAAATTTTCCTTTTACTTCGTTTTATTCTGTTTCCGGTTTTTAAATTGTTCAAACTTCAGAAAGGAATCGATTATACCGAAGCTTCAAAAATTATTGGGAATCATTTTTCTGAAGTCAGTGATAAGCTTACCAATTTCCTTCAGCTTAATGATCAGTCGAATCCTTCCGAATTGTTATTGGCTTCGATCGAACAAAAGGCAGCTTCATTGAAACCTATCCCTTTCGGGAATGCCATCAATTTTAAAAAGAATCTAAAATTTGTACCTTATGCTGTAGTGCCGCTATTAATTCTGCTGTTGTTTTTCGTCAGTGGTAATTCCGGAATGATAACGCAGAGTTTTGACAGAATGGTGCATTTTAAAAAACAGTACACACCTCCTGCCCCATTTGAATTCGAAATTTTGAATCCTTCATTAAAGGCTGAGCAAGGTCAAGATTTTCTACTTCAGGTAAAAACCATAGGTAAAATTGTTCCTGAAAATGCGATGATCAACATTGGTGAGGAAAGTTATTATTTGGAATCGATTAAACCCGGATTGTTTCAGTACAAATTTGAGAAACCTTCTGCAGATGTAGAATTTCAGTTATCTGCCAATGATATCTATTCAAATTCGTTTGAATTACAGGTAGTTGCCGTTCCGACTATTGCCAGTTTTGAAATGGTGGTTCATTTCCCTTCGTATTTAGGAAGAAAAGCGGAAATTATTCTAGGAACTGGAAATGCTGTGGTACCTGAAGGTTCCAAAGTGACCTGGAAAGTTAACGCCTTAACAACGACTGAAGTGGTTTGGAAAAGCAATGAGCTATCATTTCCGTTTACAAAAAATGAATCGTATTTCAGTTTATCTAAAAGTATAGTACAAAATACTGATTATCAAATTTTTACTTCTAATAAAGCGGTTAAAAATCACGAAAAACTACATTATCAGATTACAACGGTTAAGGATCAGTACCCTACGATTTCAATCGAACAGGCTCCTGACAGTTTAAAACTGAAAGGAAATATGATTTTAGGTCAGGTTTCCGATGATTATGGCTTAACGAAACTTCAGGTTATTTTTTATCCGAGGGATAATCCTAAACAGGCCCGTCGCGGGAACATTCCGGTTAAGCAGAGTTCGTTTGACCAGTTTGTGTACAGTTTTCCTTCCGGATTAACATTACAGCAAGGTGTGGATTACGATTATTACTTTGAGATTTTTGATAATGACGCGTTGCATAATTATAAAAGCACTAAGTCTTCCGTTTTCAGTCATCGAGAATTAACGGAGAATGAAAAACAGGAAGAAAGTCTTCAGGAACAGAATTCCAATATCAACAGTTTAGAAAAATCGATTAAAAATCAGGACAAGCAATTATCCGAATTGGAAAAACTCCAAAAAATGGGTAAAGAAAAAACGAACCTTGATTTTAAGGATCAGAAGAAAGTTCAGGATTTCATCAACCGTCAGAAACAGCAGGATGAAATGATGAAGGAGTTTTCTAAAAAGCTGGAAGATAATTTAAAAGAATTCAACCCGGAAAAAAAAGATGAATTCAAAGACGAATTATTGAAGCGTCTGGATAAGAATGAAAAGGAGATAGAAAAAAATGAAAGGCTTCTTAAAGAATTAGAAGAGCTGACCAATAAATTACAAGAAGAGGAACTTTTTGATAAAATTGACAAACTAAAACAAAATACGAAAGACCAAACGAAAAGTCTGGAACAGTTGGTAGAAATGACCAAACGTTTTTATGTTGAGAAGAAAGCCGAACAGATTGCTGAAAAATTAGATCAGCTTTCTAAAAAAGAAGATAAACTGGCTGAGAGCAAAGACAATGATTCTAAAGAACAAAATGAAATCAATAAAGAGTTCGACAAGATACAGGAAGAGCTGAACGAACTTGATAAGGAAAACAAGGAATTAAAAGCCCCGATGGATATTCCTAATGATAAGCAGGAACAGCAAAGTATTGAAGAGGATTTAAAGAATGCTTCCGAAGAATTACAGAAAAAAAATCAGTCCAAAGCTAAACCTAAGCAAAAGTCTGCAGCTCAAAAGATGCAGCAGATGAGTCAGAAGATGCAGCAGTCTATGGAAATGGGTGACATGGAACAAATGGAAGAAGATGTCAAAATGTTACGACAGATTTTGGATAACCTCCTCGCCTTTTCTTTCTCTCAGGAAGATGTTATGAAAGATTTTAAATCGAGTACATCGCGAACAATTGGGTTTAACAAGCTTTTGAAGAAACAGCAGGATTTAAAAAATCAGTTTAGGCATGTTGATGATAGTTTGTTTGCGATGTCGCTCCGTAATCCGAAAATATCTGAAATGATTACCAAAGAGGTTGGTAATGTTCAATACAATATTGAAAAATCGATTGATAACCTATCTGATAACAACATTCCAAAAGGTGTTTCACATCAGCAGTATACCATTACTTCTGCAAATAAGCTTGCCGATTTTTTGAGTGATGCTATGAATCAGATGCAGATGGAGTTGAATATGCCGGCACAAGGTCAAGGTTCTGGTAAAGGAAAACCCAAACCTGGTCAGGGTCAAGGCGGCATGCAGTTACCGGATATCATTAAAAAACAGGAAGGCCTCGCTCAAAAAATGCAAAAGGGTATGAAGAAAGGTCAAAAACCCGGAGAAGGTCAACCCGATAAAAACGGAAACAAAGGGAGTAAGGAAGGTGAAGGCGGACAGGATGGCGAAGGAAATGCTGGGGAAGTACTTGAAATTTATAAAGAACAGCAACGTCTGCGCGAAGCTTTGCAAAAGGCTTTGGAAAAAGAAGGTATGGGAGGAATGGGCCAGAATGCTGCCAAACAGATGCAGGACATTGAAAAGCAATTATTGAACAAAGGCTTTAAAAACGAAACGATGCAAAAGATGTTGAATCTTAAACATGAACTTTTAAAGTTAGATAAAGCGATTCAGCAACAGGGTGAAGAAAACAAGCGTCAATCCCAAACAAACCAGAAAGTATTTAATAATCAGGCGAATCAAATACCGCCGGCTTTGAAAGAATATTTAAACAGTGTTGAAATTTTAAATAGACAAAGCTTACCTTTGCGCCCAAATTTTAATCAGAAGGTGCAAACCTATTTTAAAAATAATGATAAACTTTAATTACGAAACCGACTTCCAGTTATACAATGAGGAAAAGTTCGAAAACTGGATTTCGCGTGTTATTGCCTCTGAAAGCAAAGATGAAGGAGAGATAAGTTACATCTTTTGTGATGACGAATACCTTCATAAAATCAATGTAGAGTACCTTAATCACGATGATTTGACCGATATCATCAGTTTTGATTATTCTGAGGGAAATTTATTACAAGGCGATATTTTTATTTCCGTGGAACGCGTTCGCGATAATGCGCTGGATTTCGGCGTTACTTTTGAAGAGGAACTTAAAAGAGTTATCATTCACGGCGTATTGCATTACTGCGGCTATAAAGATAAAAGTGAAGCCGACGAGCAGTTAATGCGTGCTAAAGAAGATGAAAAAGTTTTATTGTTCCACGTGGAACAATAAGTAGAATACTAAATTAATATTGAAACAGTAAAATGTTTCACGTGGAACAATGAGTTTATTTCAAGATGTATATGATGTAATCGTGGTGGGTGCAGGTCACGCCGGATCTGAAGCGGCAGCTTCGGCTGCTAACATGGGTTCGAAAACACTGTTGATTACGATGAGTTTGCAGAACATTGCTCAGATGTCGTGTAACCCTGCCATGGGTGGAATTGCAAAAGGACAAATCGTCCGTGAGATTGATGCCTTGGGTGGATATTCGGGAATTATATCGGATAAAACGGCCATCCAATTCAAAATGCTGAACAAATCCAAAGGACCTGCGATGTGGTCACCGCGTGTGCAATCTGACCGTATGCGTTTCGCTGAAGAATGGCGCATGATGTTAGAGCAGACTCCTAACCTGGATTTTTACCAGGAAATGGTGTCCGGAATTTTAACGGAGAACGGAAAAGTTACTGGTGTACGTACTTCGCTTGGAATTGAAATCAAAGCTAAAACGGTAGTGTTGACTAACGGGACTTTCCTGAACGGTTTAATCCATATAGGAGAAAAACAATTTGGAGGAGGACGTGCAGGAGAAAGCGCTGCGTACGGAATCACCGAAGATTTGGTTAAGTTAGGATTTGAATCCGGACGAATGAAAACGGGTACTCCCCCACGTGTTGATGGCCGCTCGTTGGATTATTCCAAAATGATCGTTCAACCTGGAGATGATAATCCGGATAAATTTTCATTTTTGGAATCAATTAAACCATTAACCGTTCAGAAGGATTGTCATATGACGTATACTTCCGAATTGGTTCATGATTTACTTCGCGAAGGTTTTGATCGTTCGCCCATGTTTAACGGACGTATTAAAAGTTTAGGTCCGCGTTACTGTCCGTCTATCGAAGATAAAATTAATCGTTTTGCCGACAAGGATCGTCATCAATTGTTTGTTGAACCGGAAGGATGGAACACGGTGGAAGTATATGTAAACGGATTTTCAACTTCGCTTCCGGAAGACGTTCAGTTTAAAGCGTTGCGTTCGGTTGCTGGTTTTGAAAACGTGAAATTCTTCCGTCCTGGTTATGCGATTGAATATGACTACTTCCCTCCTACGCAGTTGCAACATACTTTAGAGACTAAGTTAATCGAAGGTTTGTATTTCGCAGGACAGATTAACGGTACCACTGGATATGAAGAAGCTGCTTCTCAAGGACTGATGGCTGGAATCAATGCAGCCCTAAAAGCTCAGGAACGAGATCCGTTTATTTTAAAACGTAACGAGGCATATATCGGAGTTCTTGTAGATGACCTAATAACGAAAGGGACGGAAGAACCTTATCGTATGTTTACTTCGAGAGCGGAATACCGTACGTTATTACGACAGGATAATGCCGATGATCGTTTGACACCGATGTCTTATGAAATTGGTTTGGCCAGTGAAGAACGTATCCGAAGAATGGAGAAAAAACGTGACCAGTCGGAAGCCTTTGTAAATTTCTTTAAGGAAACAAGTTTAAAACCTGAAGAAGCAAATCCGGTTTTAGAAAGCAAAGGATCTTCACCGATGGTGCAACCTGATAAAATGTTCAAAGTTTTTTCAAGACCTCAATTGGATTTGGAAGACTTTGTAAAATTCAAAAAAGTAACGGATTACATCGAAGAACATAATCTGGATCGCGAAGTTATCGAACAGGCCGAAATTTTGGTAAAATATTCCGGATACATTGAGAAAGAAAAAAGTAATGCGGATAAATTGAATCGTTTGGAAGATTTAAAAATTCGTGATGATTTTGATTATGATTTAGTAAAATCGATTTCGTTCGAAGCGCGTGAGAAATTGAAAAAAATCCGGCCAATTACCATATCGCAGGCTTCCCGTATCAGCGGAGTATCACCTGCCGATATTTCCATATTATTAATTCATATGGGACGATAATATAGTTTATAGTTGATGTCTCAGTATAAAGTCTAAAAAACTGTATACTAAGATTTTTCACTAAGACTTTAAAAAATGTTCCACGTGAAACTACGGCGCTAACCCCTATAAACAAAGAGAACCTTTAAAAAAAAATATTTTTATAAATGAATTTTTCAAACGCTAACGTTTTTATCAGTGTAAAGGATTATTCTGTTTCCGGCGAAAATTTTAATTTGCTTTTGGACGAAGAATTACAACTTTTAAAAACCGATCCACAACCGTCATTGGAATTACTTCCGAAGTATTACGAAAGTGAGGATTACATTTCGCATACCGACAGCAAGCGATCGTTGTTTGAAAAAGCGTATCATTTTATAAAAAGAAAAGCTATTCGCGATAAGGTTAATTTAATTACTAAGTTGCAGCCTAAAAAGGGATCGCTTTTGGATATTGGCGCCGGAACCGGGGATTTTCTTCATGAAGCCATAAAACAAAATTGGAATTGTACAGGCATTGAACCAAGTGAAAAAGCTAAAGCGATTGCCATCAGTAAAGGGGTTTCCTTTGCTGTGGATTTGGCCTCGCTTGAAAATGAATCGTTCGATGTGATTACTATGTGGCATGTTTTAGAACATGTGCCCGATTTACAAAAACAAATAGCGGAATTAAAACGACTTCTGAAACCTACTGGGACTATTATAATTGCTGTACCTAATTACAAATCGTATGATGCACAGTATTACGGAAAATTTTGGGCTGCCTATGATGTACCCCGCCACCTTTGGCATTTTTCAAAAACTTCAATTGAAAAATTATTTGCTAAAGAAAATATGCAATTAAAGGAAGTGCTTCCGATGATTTTCGACAGTTTTTATGTAGCCCTTTTATCGGAAAAATACAAATGCGGAAAAATGAATTTTGTGAAGGGATTTTTCATCGGTTTGCAGTCTAATTTGAAAGCAAAACGTAATTTTGAGTATTCTTCGCATATTTATGTGATCGAAAACGAAAGAAAATCAAAATAAAGACCAATTTTAAACGAAATACTGTTTCAATATCCGAAATCCTTCCCTTTTTTTAAAAGTGTCTTAAAAGGCTTTATATGAATCCGTTTTTAATAGTGGTAATTTATAGCTGTTTTTAATGCCATAAATTTAATTTATACTATATTTTTTTGATAAAATTCCTCTTCAAGAACTTGAAATTTGCCATCTTTGGTACGTCAAATGGAATTATTACTTTTACACCGAAATTTAAACTGACTAATAAAAAATGAAAAGACTGATTTTACTAACGATTGCTTCTTTGGCAATGATCTCTTGTAACAAAGAAACTCCTTCAACTGAAAAAACGAAAACCGCTTATGTGGATATTTCAAAATTGTTGAAAGAAAATAAGGAAGCTAAAGACATAGAAGATAAATACAAAGTAAAATCGGAAGAAATGGGCCGCGAACTTCGCGGTGAAGCATCTCAATTTCAAAGTGAGGCTGCTTCATTCCGTCAAAATGCTCAGTTGAAAGGACCGGCATGGGCTCAGGCCAAAGGTGCTGAACTTCAAAAAAGAGAGCAGGAATTAGGCATGAAGCAAGAGTCGATGATCAGAATGCTGCAAGAGGAAAGCGGAAAAGAAAATGACAGCCTGGTAACCAGAATTAAAGATTATATTAAAGAATACGGAAAGAAAAACGGTTATGATTATATCTACGGAACGGGAGATATGTCAGCTACTGTTCTTTATGCAAAAGATGGTTATGATATTACAGCTATTCTTAGTAAAGAGTTGAATGACAATTACAAAGGTCCTCAAGCTGCTAAGAAAGAAGAAGAAAAAAAATAGTAACAAGCCTCCAATCGGAGGCTTTTTTATTTGTTAACGGACTGACTTTTTACTACTTTCACATTTTAAATTACACGCCATATGGAACAAGTATCTGCCGCGGCTTCTTATACGCTGCGATTTATCAATCAAACAAATAAATCGATTTTCCTGACGGGTAAGGCCGGAACCGGTAAAACGACACTCCTTCGCGAAATAATTGCGACGACCCACAAAAACACTGTCGTCGTGGCACCAACCGGAATTGCCGCATTGAATGCTGGTGGGGTTACCATCCACTCTATGTTTCAATTGCCTTTTGCTGCCTTTATTCCTGATAGTAAACCTCTACCCCATTTTTCGGAAACGATGAAATTTGAAACTCAAACTTCATTGTCGCGGCATTTCAATATGAGCGCGCAAAAACGTGCCGTCATCCGGAATATGGAGCTGCTTGTAATCGATGAAGTGAGTATGCTTCGGGCCGACACGCTTGATGCAATGGATTTTATGATGCGCAGAGTACGCCGCAACGAACGTCCGTTTGGTGGTGTTCAGGTATTGTGTATAGGAGATTTATTACAATTACCGCCCGTTGTTAAAAATGATGAATGGAATGTGTTGCAAAAATATTACCGTGGAATGTTCTTTTTCCATTCCCATGTAATTCAGCAATTTCCGCCTTTGTACATTGAGTTGGATAAGATTTTCCGTCAGACAGATGATGAATTCATTTCGGTTTTAAATAACTTGAGAAATAATACCATTACCCAAAAGGATATTCAGGTTTTAAACCAATTCGTGCAACCTGGTTTTGATGTCAAAGACAATAAAGGATATATTATTTTAACGACGCATAATGCTAAGGCAGATGGGATTAACAGCGAATCACTTGCGGCCTTATCTGGAAAACAGTACACATATAAACCCCTTATTGTGGATGATTTTCCTGAAAAAATTTATCCGGTGGATCCGAATCTGCAGCTGAAAGTAGGTGCGCAGATCATGTTCATCAAAAACGACCCTTCACACGAGAAACAGTTTTTCAACGGTAAAATGGGGGTTATCAAATCGCTTGCTGAAAATGAAATTCTCGTGCATTTCCCTGATGAGAATAAAACCATCGAAGTGGAACGCTATGAATGGGAGAACATTAGGTATAAAATTAATGAAAACACCAAGGAAGTTGAAGAGGAACTATTAGGAACTTTTACCCACTTCCCTATAAAACTGGCTTGGGCCATTACCGTTCATAAGAGTCAGGGATTGACTTTTGACAAGGCTGTATTGGATGTATCACAAGTTTTTGCCCCTGGGCAGGCCTATGTAGCTCTTTCGCGTTTACGTTCCTTAAAAGGGCTTATTTTGCTTTCTCCGCTACGGATGAATGGTATTTCCTCAGATGAGGATGTACTTCAGTATGCAGCTAACAAAGCTAACGAAGCAATTTTAGCTGAATCACTTACCTCTGAAACTTCGCAATATTTACGCAATACCTTGATTAACAGTTTCGATTTCAGACAATTGATACAGGAATGGCGTAATCACAGTTACAGTTACAAGCAGGAGGCTCCTAAATCGCCTAAATCCAAACACAAAAATTGGGCGCAATCGAATGTTGATAGTATGGAGCAGTTGGCAGACGCGTCGAGTAAATTTCAGAGTCAGTTGTATCAATTGTTTTCAGCTGACCCTGTTGATATTGCCTTTATCAGACAGCGTTGTGAAGCGGCTTATAATTATTTTTTTTCCCCTTTGGATACTGTGGTAGAAGCTGTTTTGCTGAAAATAGAAGAAATCAAACGTGTAAAAAAGGTAAAGGCATTCTATGATGAATTGTTGGTTTTAGAAGAACTTCAAATTAAAACCGTGCTGCAATTGAAGAAAGCACTGCAGTTGTTAAAAATCATTGTGGAAGGCAAAGAGATTTCAAAACAGAATTTAATTTCTCAAGACAGTAGTCAGTATAAAATCAATAAGTTAGTCATCGTCGCAGAACGATTCAGGGAGATGAGTGCCTCTTTGGTTGACGATGATGATACCTCATATTACAAACCGAAAGCCAAAAAAGAAAAACAGCCAAAGAAAGCGACCATCGAAGAAACCCTGGAATTATGGAAACAAAACCATTCGATCCATGAAATAGCCAAGTTGCGCAAACTCACAGCGGGTACTATTTTCAGTCATTTCACAAAGCTGATTCAGATGGAAGCGCTTCAACTTTCGGATATTTTACCGGATGATAAAATTGCTGCATTGCGCGAAGCGTTCTATGACTTTAAAGGGGAAAGCCTGGGCGAACTCAAAGATATTCACGGCGATAAATTCACCTGGGACGAACTGCGGTTGTATAAGGCGACTTTGAAATAGGCTTTATCCCAGCCAGGAAACCGCTAAAATTGCCAGAATGTAATAGATCGCTATGTTGCGTGCCCCATCATAATCCTTAGCCAGCCGCTGACCGAAAAGCATTAACAACAGTGTGATGCAGGACATTACGGCGCCATAATAACCAATGGTTGTAGCTCCGGTAGCTACTATCTGAATGATTCCCGTTGCACAGAAAGCACCTGCAATGACTTCAGTAATAAGAAGAAATCCCAAAGCGGCCGGAACTTGGTTTCGGATTAAAGTCGACTTAAAGTGTTCTTTCAGCCAGGCTACGTTTTCTTTCCATTCGGCTACTTTTTCATAACCGGAATGCAGGAACGTAAGCGTTAAAAAAGACAGAATAAGGATACCGAAAATTTCTGTGTGGGTCATGGGTTATTTTTTATGGATTAAACGGGTAAGTTTTATCGATAAATCGGTTAAAATGATTTTAGCATTTCCGTTGCGTTCGATGTGATAAATGGCATCCGAAAGTTCGGCAAAAATCTCGTTGATGTTATTGCCGTTCACGAAAGGTGCAAAATTTTCCAATTTGAATGTATCCACGGCAGGCTCAATATACACCAGCGAAGGAGATTGATAATTCAACAACAATGCCTGACGGAACATTTCCACGCAAAAATGGAGGAACTGTTTTTGAGCTTCACGGCCTATACCAGCGATTTCCTCACTCCAGCTGGTCAGATCCAAAATGGCAGATGCATTTCCTTTGGCACGGAAGGCGGCACGCACCCATTGTACGAACCATTCTTCAAACGGAAATTCGCTATCGTCTTTGTGCAGCAGATGAAGTGCTCTGTTATAATTTCCTTGTGATTGGTGGGCAATTCGCAAAGCGAGTTTTTCTTCGATTTTTTCACGTGAAACCAAGGCTTCGGCAATAACTTTTTCGGGTAGTCCCTTAAAATCCAATACCTGACAGCGCGATAAAATGGTCTGCATGATATCGTCTTGATTTTCAGTAACCAAAAGGAAAACTGTTTTTTGAGGCGGTTCCTCCAGTAGTTTTAAAAGCTTGTTGGAAGTGGCGGTATTCATTTTGTCAGCCATCCAGATAATCATCACTTTGTAACCACCCTCGTAGGATTTTAGTGAAAGCGATTTCATGATTTCCTGGGCCTCGTCCACCCCTATTTGCCCCTGTTTATTCTGAATTCCCAGTGATTTCAGCCAATCGAATAAACTTCCGTACGGGTTTTCGGTTACGAATTCCCGCCACTGTTTCATGAAATTAGCACTTACCGGATGGCTTTTAATTTGATCGTTTGTCGCGACCGGAAAAACAAAATGCAGATCGGGATGCGAAAAATGTTCAAATTTCAGATTGCAGGCTTCGTTTCCGTTGGTGTTTTCTCCGGAAGTATTTGAACATAAAATATTGCGGGCATAGGCAATAGCCATCGGTAAAGTCCCCGATCCTTCCGGTCCCACAAACAATTGGGCGTGGGGAATACGGCCTGAATCGGCACTTTTTGTCAAATGGCTCTTGATATGCTGTTGGCCTAGAATTTCTTGAAATAACATGTAGCAAAGATAACAGAAAGTTTAGTCAGGGCAAGGGAAAATGGCGTGGTAAAAACCCGATTTTGTAACGTTTTTTTATTGCAAGAATCAACAATGGACGGTGGATTTATGTGTCAGGATCAGATTTTCCTTTTTTTGTGCAATTTGTTTAAAATTGTTAATTCATCTGAAAAATTGTGAATTCGTCTAAAAAAGCCTGCGCAAAAGAGCTAAAAAAAGAAAATTCGTATATTTGCTGATTATAGACTAAATAATTAATAAAAATATACAGAATGAAGACTCTTGCCGATTTTAATTTTGAAGGAAAAAAAGCCATAATCCGTGTCGATTTTAACGTTCCGTTGGATGAGAATTTTAACGTAACCGATGCGAACCGTATTGAAGCTGCTAAGCCTACTATCGATAAAATTTTAAAAGACGGCGGAAGTGTGGTCCTGATGTCGCATTTGGGAAGACCAAAAGGCGTTGAAGCAAAGTATTCATTGAAGCACATTGTGGCTAAAACATCAGAAGTATTGGGTGTTGCGGTGAAATTTGTTTCTGATTGTATCGGAGAAGTGGCTGAAAAAGCTGTGGCTGATTTACAAGCAGGAGAAGTGCTGTTGTTGGAAAACCTTCGTTTCTATGCAGACGAAGAAAAAGGCGATCTGGCTTTTGCGGAAAAATTAGCGAAACTGGGTGACATCTATGTGAATGATGCTTTCGGTACAGCACACAGAGCGCACGCTTCGACGACTATTATTGCACAGTTTTTCCCGGAAAATAAATGTTTTGGAACTTTATTGGCGAAAGAAATCGAGAGTTTGAATAAGGTATTGAACAATTCCGTAAAGCCTGTAACTGCAGTACTTGGAGGTTCAAAAGTATCTTCTAAAATTACGGTTATTGAAAACGTTCTGGATAAAATCGACCATATGATTATCGGGGGTGGAATGACATTCACGTTTATCAAAGCCCTGGGAGGAAACATTGGAAATTCAATTTGTGAAGACGATAAAATGGCCTTGGCGCTGGAAATCCTCGAAAAAGCCAAAGCTAAAAATGTTCAGATTCACTTGCCTGTGGATGTAGTGGCTGCCGATGCGTTTTCGAATGAGGCCAATACGCAGGTTGTTGATGTTAACAATATTCCGGACGGATGGCAAGGATTGGACGTAGGTCCGAAATCGTTAGAAGCTTTGGAAGACGTAATCAAAAATTCAAAAACCATTCTTTGGAACGGACCATTAGGTGTTTTTGAATTGGAAAAATTTGCAGGCGGTACCATCACGTTGGGTAATTTCATCTCTGAAGCGACTCAAAATGGAGCTTTTTCTCTTGTGGGAGGAGGTGATTCGGTTGCTGCGGTAAAACAATTTGGGTTAGAGCCAAAGATGAGCTATGTATCCACTGGTGGCGGGGCAATGCTGGAGATGTTAGAAGGAAAAACATTACCAGGAATTGCGGCGATAGAAAATTAATTTACGAGTTTTAACAATATTTTTTGAATTTATCAGTTATTAGATATTATGTTTGCATCGCGTCTAAATGATTGAATAATAGTTGATTATAAAAAAAAGTATGAAGATGACAAAGGTATTTTCACTAATTTTCGGAATCTGTTCTCTGGCTGTAATGGCTCAGGAGACAGCGGAACAAGAGGTTGCTATTACTTCTGCTCCAAAACTTTCGTATCTTGATTCCATCAAAGCTACGTTCGCTCATCATGAGGCTGGAAAGCACATCGACGAAATGTGGTTGAAAGAATTGAATAATCAGGAACTTTTTGATGAAATGCAGGCAGCAGTTACTCAAGGAACCGCTGACGAAGCCGTTTCGTATAATTTGTCGACTGATCTTCTAAAAGAACGTTTGAAAAAATTAGATGAAAAATCGCCTTTTCGTGTAGAGTATAATCCAACGATAGAAAACGTAATCAAATCGTTTTTGAAAAACCGTCCTAGAGCTTTCGAGCGTCTGATGGCGCTTTCGGAATATTACTTCCCGATGTTCGAGGCGAGTTTGTCAAAATACGATCTTCCTTTGGAAATCAAATATTTAGCTATTGTTGAATCGGCTTTAAACCCGTTAGCAAAATCCAGAGTGGGTGCCAGCGGTTTATGGCAGTTCATGTACGAGACCGGAAAACAATATAACCTTGAGGTGAACTCCTATGTGGATGAGCGTTATGATCCGTTAAAAGCAACGGAGGCTGCTTGTCAGTATTTCACCAACATGTATAGAATCTTCGGTGACTGGGATTTGGTTTTAGCGTCGTATAACACCGGACCTGGGAATATTGCCAAAGCGATTCGTCGTTCTGGCGGGCAAACGAATTACTGGAACATCAGAAAGCACATGCATCCGGAAACGCAAGGGTATTTACCTGCTTTCTATGCTACCATGTATGTGTATGAGTACAGAAAAGAGCACGGAATTGTTCCTAAAAGAGCATCGGTGACTTATTTCGAAACGGATACCGTAATGGTTAAGAAGCAAATGACCTTCAAGCAGATCGCTGATTTGTTGGACATGCCGGAAGAGCAGTTGCGATTTTTGAATCCGATTTATAAAAGAAATGTAGTGCCATTCGTATCCGATAAAGCACATTTCATTCGTTTGCCGAAAGATAAGTTAGCGATATTTACATCGAACGAAGATAAGGTATACGCTTACGTCGATTACGAAGAAAGCAAAAGAGAAAAACAGCAATTCAAAGTGAAAAAACCGAGAACTATTGTTTCGGATTCTATTCAGACAGCGGTTGCTTCTAATGACAACAACGCTTCTGAGTCTGAAGATGAAGAAGTGGCGATGAAATCGGTTAAAAAGACCAAAATTAAATATTATACGGTAAAACGTGGAGATAATCTTTCTGAAATAGCAGAGAAGAACAACGTTACCATGTCAGAAATGAAAAAGTGGAATAAACTAAAAAGCTCTACTGTTAATACCGGTCAAAAATTGAAGATACAGTATGAGACTTCGGTTTTAGTCGCTGATAAAACTGCTTCAAAGAAAAAAACAGATACGCTTAAAGTGGCCGATCCGGTGGTTAAAACGTCAGAACCTGCTACTGCGGTTGTCGCAAACGAAAAAGTTTATACTGTACAACAAGGTGATAATCTTACCAAAATTGCTGCTAAAAACAACGTAACGGCAACTCAGTTGAAAGAATGGAACAACCTTAGCGATGAAGGAATCAGAGCAGGTCAGGAACTAAAAATTCAAGCTTCTGATGATGCAGTGGCTTCAGTGGAAAAAACGGAAGCTAAAGTGAACAAGAAGTCGGTTAAGCAGAAGAAACTTGAAGAGGAGCGCCTATATGTGGTACAGAAGGGAGATTCATTACTTAGAATTTCAAAAAAAATGGGTACTACCGTAGCAGAGATCAAAAAACTCAATAACATTAAGGGTGATGGCGATGACATCAGACCTGGAATGAAACTCAAAATCAACGGATAATTTAGTAAATTCGCTTTTCAAAACAATACTGTGAGAAAAGCGAATTTTTTTTTCGGCCTGTTTTTAGTTCTTTTCCTGTCCGCTTGTGAGAAAACAGCAAAGCAGGGAGAATTGATTTTGCCCCCATCTACCGGGAATATAAATTCGGTTTCTGTCATTATCGATGACGTCTTATGGAATGGCGAAATCGGTGACGAACTAAGAAAAAAACTTGCTGCACCTGTAGATGGCCTTCAGGAAGAGGAACCGCTTTTTACGCTCAATCAGTATTCACCAAAAATTTTCGGTGGTAACGTAAAACTTGCCCGTAATATTGTCATAATTACCAAATCGCCTGAACCCGAATTCAAGCATGTGATGGATAAATATGCCGTGCCTCAAAACATTTTTTATATCAGCGGGCACAATTTGAGCGAAATTATTGAAACCATCGAATTGCACGCACCGGCTTTAACCAGCAGCATTAGTTATTCAGAAATCATCGAATATCAGAAGGTTAACGGTAAAACTTTGTTTGATGATAAGAAAATCAAGCAGAAATTCAATATCACCCTGCAGATCCCGAACAGCTTTTCGTATGCACTTATGAAGAATAAGTTCGTATGGCTTAAGAAGGACATTCCATCGGGCAATTCCAGTCTGCTTATTTATCAGGTACCATTTTCTTCTTTCAAAAAAGGCGATGCGGTTCATAACACCATTCGCCTCCGGGATTCCATCGGGAGGAAATACATCCATGGTTTGATGGACGAATCAAGCATGCAAACGGAAGAGAGTTACTACCCCTATGTTTCGAAAACTAAAATCGATGGAATGACTGCTTTTGAAACACGTGGAACCTGGGAACTGCAAAATAACTTCATGAATGGTCCTTTTTTGAATTATGTGATCAAAGACGTGAAAAACCATCGCTATATCATTGTGGAAGGTTTCGTTTACAACCCTTCAAGCACAAAAAGAGACCAGATTTTTGAATTAGAATCGATCATTAAATCCACTCAGTTTTTAAATTCGAAACGAAAATGAAGCCAGAATTCGAAATAAAGCCTTTTAAGGCACTTTCTACAGCAGAGATATATCAAATACTGCAATTGCGCTCAGAAGTGTTTGTAGTGGAACAGAATTGCGTTTACCAGGACATTGACGGTAAAGACGACAAAGCGTTGCACCTTCTTGGGATGTATAACGGGGTTTTGGTAGCCTATGCACGCCTGTTTGCGCCGGGAGATTATTTTGAAAATGCTTCCATAGGACGAGTGATCGTAAAATCTGATTTTCGCGACAAGAAATGGGGACATGATCTTATGAAGGAAGCCATTGTAGGAATTTCGGAGCACTTTGGAGAATCTAAAATCACGATTTCGGCACAGTTATACCTGAAAAAATTCTACGAAAGCCACGATTTTGTTGCAACCAGCGAAGTGTATCTGGAAGACGATATCCCGCATATAGAAATGAAAAGGGGTTAATCGATACTTGTGATACAGATTTCCACGCGTTTGTTGTTGCGCTCTTTCTCCCCTTCCAAAGGATAATCACGGCCAAAACCTTTGTACGACATGCGCTCTTCCGGTATTCCGTTGGCTTTTAGATAAGCGAAAATAGCTTTGGCCCTAGCCTCGGAGAGATTGTTTATCCCAGTGTCTTCATCCACCGCATCACGAAAATATTCGGTATCGATACAGCAAACATGACCCTGGATCTGAAATTTAAAGTTCGGATTGTTTTTGAGTTCGTTCAAAAGTTTGTCAAGCTGTTTTTCTGATTTTCTCAATAAAACAGCGCGGCCGCCTTCGAAATACAAATCTTTTAATTTGATGATATCCCCTACTTTCAAGGGTTTTTCTTCAAACGTTTTCAAACGGAGCTGTCGGTTTTCCACTTGAATTTTTGACGGCAGGGAATCTTTCGGCTTACTTAAATCGATGAAATCATTATGAAAATATTCCAGATAGATGTCTACCCTGCGGTTTAACTGTCGTGTGGCATCCAATTCGTCATCACTGAGCTGAAGTTCGGTAATCCGTAAATCGATCTTTCCCTTCCCTTCCACGTTTTTTTGTTTGGAAGCTATTTCCTGAAGGATGTCGGAAACCGTTTTTGCGCGGCGTTGCGACAATCCCCTATTGTATTCGATACTTCCCCTATCATCGCAAAAACCTTCCAGACCAATGGAAAGGATTACGATATCTCCCAAACTTTTTACGTAGTCGTTAAGCCTTTTATTTTCCTCATCGGTTAATTTAGATTTGTCAAAGTCAAAATAAACGGAGTATTTATCGGTTTTCACTTGAGTTAATTCCTGTGAATAACCCAAGGTAAGACTGAATAAAAAAAGGAAAGTAAAAAGCTTCTTCATACGCCTAAGCTGTTAGATTTTCGTAATAACAAATTCTACTCGTCTGTCCTGATCCGGACCATTTCCTAAAGGCATTGTGTTTCCATAGCCTTTGTAGGTCATCCTGCTTTTGTCGATTCTCTTATAAACAAGGTATTTGTAAACGGCTTGCGCCCGGTTTATGGAAAGCATTCTTTTACGGGTATCTTTATCGATAGCTTCCTTTTGAAACGTCGGAGTACAACAGATGTGCCCTTGAATTTCAAATTGTATGTTTTTGTACTTGTGGAGGATGCGTGCTATACGGTCCAGTTCCAGTTTGGATTTTGACGTAAGTTTACTGCTTCCGTTGTCGAAAAAAATCTTTTCAAGATAGATACGGTCGCCCACGATCATGTCTTTTTTGATGTCCTTATAGACACCGGGCATTGGCTTGGGCGGGACCGGTTTGAAGTTCATCACCACATCGACACGTCTGTTTTTCTGACGTACTTCAGGAAGGTTGTCGACTATGTCGTCATCGATTAAGATGCGTCCTTTCCCTTCTATTGTGATGATAATCTTGTTTTTGATTCCTTTTTCAATCAGCTTGTTTTTTATCGTATTCGCCCTGTTGTTGGAAAGCTTGTAATTGTAAGCGTCTTTTCCTCTGTCGTCACAATAACCGTAAATCTGAACGCTTTCTATTCTTGATGTGTCAATTGCTTTTACGAAAGTGACTACTTCATCAGCCTGTTTTTCATCAAGATTGTGTTTGTCGAACTCAAAATATACGGAATGCACCACTTCTTCCTGCGCATAGGCAAGTGGCGTAAGTAACAACAAAAAGAAAGCTAATTTCTTCATCTTATTAGTGATGGGTACGGTCTTTAATTCGCTGTAAATTAATATCTGCCGGAGGACTAATCAAAATCGGGTATTGTTCTACTTTTACCGAACTGCTGTCCAATCCAAACGCTTCTTCTTCCGATAAACTGACTTTTTTCAATAAAAAGTAAAGATCTAAAATTATTCGCTGATACCAAGGGAAATCGTTATCATAGGATATGAATTTCTCAATCAATACAAATTTAAAATCACCAATTACGTTGTTTCGTTGCAGCGATTCGTATCGGCTGGTGATATCCACTTCCCCATTTTTCACCATGTCCTGGACTACTTTTTTGAAAAGCAGGTTAATTCTCGGTGCTACACGGAAACCTAAATAGAAATCCACACGGATAATGTCGTCTTTAACCATTTCGCGTACGCGGTATTCCATCTCATATGGTTCATCGGTAACATTCACGTGAACAAACCAGTAAATATCGGCACGTTTTGGTCTTTTCTGTAAAATCGAATATACAATTTTTGATTCAATTTCATTGCTCATTTCCGCATTAGTTAAATAAACTAAATGCGTAGCATATTTTGGTATGGAAAGATCGTTACTCAGTTCGGAAATTACATTTTTGAAAGTGTCTACTTTGACAAATTCCGTATATTCTTTTCTGATTTTCTTCGCTGTGAACCATATAATCATTACAATTGCCAATATACCGGCTATAAATACAGAAACGTAACCGCCGTGAGGGAATTTGCTGATATTGGCAGCAAAGAAGGAAAGCTCAATCGATAAATACATCAGCAGTACCGTAACGATGAAAATTGGGTTGTAACGTTTTAAAACCATGAAAAAACCTAACAGAATGGTTGTCATGATCATACAAAGTACGATAGCTAAACCATAAGCCGCCTCCATATTTCCGGATTCCTCGAAATGAACCACGATGAAAACACAGCCAATGAATAGCAACCAGTTGATGGATGGAATGTACAACTGTCCCTTTAATTCTGTCGGATATTTAATACGGGCTTTTGGCCATAAATTCAATCGCATTGCCTCTGAAATCAGTGTAAAAGAACCACTGATCAATGCCTGTGAAGCAATAACGGCCGCCGAAGTTGCAATCGCAATCCCGAAGGGCAAAAACCAGTCCGGCATCACAAGGTAGAAAGGGTTCCCCGGGTTGCTGGGACTACCGCTCAATTGAGTCAAGGTTTTACCGTGGTTTGCAATCAGGTATGCTCCCTGGCCGAAATAGTTGATTACCAACATGGTTTTTACGAAAATCCAACTTACACGGATATTTTTGATTCCGCAGTGACCTAAATCACTATATAAAGCCTCTGCTCCTGTGGTACAAAGGAATACGTACCCCAAAACATAAAAACCTTCGTGGTGTATTTGCAGTAAATGTATCGCATAATACGGATTTAAGGCTTTAAGGACCGCGATGTTTCCAAAAAGATGGATGGATCCCAAAACGCCTAACATTCCAAACCAAAGCAACATCATCGGACCGAAAAATTTACCAACAAACTTACTTCCAAATCTTTGGATGAAGAAAAGGACGAACAGGATGGCAATTACGATAGGAATGGTGTTCAGTTCGTGATTATAGGTTCGCAAACCTTCAATGGCCGAGGATACCGAAATGGGCGGCGTAATGATTCCATCTGCTAGAAGGGCGCTTCCTCCAATAATGGCAGGAACAAGCAGCCATCTTTTCTTTAGCTTTTTAACCAAAGTGTACAGCGAGAAAATTCCGCCTTCCCCTTTGTTATCTGCCCGAAGTGTTAAGATTACGTATTTGAATGTGGTTTGTAAAGTCAGTGTCCAGAAAATACAGGAAATAGCACCTAGTATGACGTCTTGGTCAATTGCCTGCTTGCCTATAATGGCTTTCATTACGTAAAGCGGAGATGTACCAATATCTCCGTAAATAATCCCTAAGGTTACAATTAAACCGCCTAATGTTAGTTTATTCAGGTGGTTGCTACTGTGTGAACTCACTTTTAAAAAATTTAAATTAGCGCAAAATTATCATAAAATATCACAGCAAGACTAAAAAGGCTGTGAAATTTAGTTTTTAAGAATTTTATTATACTCTGCGCTGTTGTTAAGAATAGAAACGGCCTTTGAAATTTCCGTATTGCTTTTGGTGTAATATTGATACAAACCTTCCCTGTACTGGTAGCGTTTTATGATTTCATCCAACAACAAATCTTTTATTTCGGTTTTGTTCTTTTCAAGTTCTTTTTCCTCGCTTCGCTGTAATGCAAGTTGCAATTGCTGGTATTCTGTCGCTATAGATTCGTCGATTTTCTCTTTTTTAGCAGTAGCCAATGTGTTTTTCAAAGCAATTTCCGTTTCGGTATCCAACTGGAAGTTATCCTTTTTGAGAAAAGTTTTGAAAGCTGTAAAATCGGCATCGGTCAGCGTTGGGACCGTATTGCCCAGATTTGGGTTTTTATAGTAATACTCGGTTGCAAAATTAAAGATGCCGTCGTTTTTCAGCAAGGCAGCTGCAACGGTACTTTGTTTAGCTTCCGGTAATTCCACATCGGGCTGAATACCTCCGCCGTCGTAAACGGTTCGTCCTTTACGGGTTTTAAACGCGTTGTAGTTTTTGGATTCGGTGCGGATGGCTTTGCCGTCTTTGTCTTTATGGGTGTAATCTAAAGCCTGAATGCATCGTCCGGAAGGCGTGTAATATCTGGAAATGGTGACTTTTACCTGGGTGCCGTAAGTAAGATCCAGTGGGCGTTGTACCAATCCTTTTCCGAAACTGCGCGCCCCTACAATAACAGCTCTGTCAAGATCCTGCAGGGCACCGGCCACAATTTCGGAAGCCGAGGCGCTTTTTCCGTCCATCAAAACCACCAGCGGAATCTCTAAATCTACCGGAGCTCTTTGCGTTTTGTAGGTATTGTTGTGTTTTTCATTTTTCGATTTTGTGGTTACAATCACTTCATTTTGCGGTACGAACAGGTTACAGATGTTTACAGCTTCATGCAATAAACCGCCTGGATTGCCGCGTAAATCGAGGATTATTTTGCTGGCGCCCTCCCCTTTCAGTTTGGATAAGGCTTCTTTTACTTCAAAGGAAGCTTTGGTATTGAATTGCGATAACACAATATAACCGGTGGTCTTATCGGAAAGCAACGAATAAAACGGAACGGCCTTCACCTCCACTTCATCGAGTACAATCTGCGTGGTCATCATTTTGCCCTGTCGTTTGTATTTGATGTCGACCTTTGTGTTTTTTGCCCCGCGTAAAAGGGTTCCGGCATCTTCTTTGAAATCCACCAGATTCACATCGCCTATCTGTACAATTTCGTCACCGGCTTTGAGTCCAGCTTTGTCGGCAGGAAAGTTTTTGTAAGGTTCCACCACGATTAACCGGCCTTCTTTTCGGTTTATCATGGCACCGATTCCGGTGTATTCGCCGGTAGAATTGATTTTGAAACGGGCCACATCCTGCTCGTTGAAATAGTTGGTGTACGGATCCAGATCGGCCAGCATGTTTTTGATGGCTTTGTCCATTAATTCGCCTGGATTCACTTCGTCAACGTAATTCTGATTTACGGTTTTGAAAAGTGTGGTAAAAATTTCGATTTGTTTTGCGATTTCAAAAAAATCCTGTTTGAAACTCGCGCCCACAAACAAAAATCCGCCCGCCAAAACAGGAAGGACGTATTTTCTCTTTAGCAATGCTACCATTTTTAAGTCGTTTTTCATAGGAGTTGCCCTCGAATCAGAAGGAACCTAACTACGAAAATAAGGATAAAAGGGCAAACGCGTAACATTCAGGGTAAGAAAGTTGTAATGTTGTTGCTACCTTTCTAGTGTATTGTGCTTTTTTGTATCGACGAGATGTGTTTCGAAGCGTTTATTTGCAATCGAAAGGTTGTATTTTGCTTCTTTAATGCAACAGTGTTTGCTAAAACCAAATGAAGAAGAGCGGTGTTTGCTTTGTACGGAAATTATATGTCTTTAGTTTTAGTTGCCTCGATAAACTTCTCAAACAACTGTACGGTTTTTTTGTTGATTTCCTGATAGGAGAGGCGTTCTTTGCTCTGGTAGAAAAACATAAAAGCATAGGGTTGTTGCATGTTATCCAGAAGCAATGACTTGTTTAAGCGATAGGTTTCGCGCAATACCCTTTTGAAATAGTTGCGGTCAACGGCTTTTTTGAAGTATTTTTTGGAAACGGAAACCCCCATTTTCAGCTGGGTATCATTTTCCAAGGGAATTGGCACAAATACTAAGCGCAAAGGATACTTCGACACCGATTTACCTTCAGAAAATAGTAAATCGATAGTGGTTTTGCTTTTCAGCTTTTCGAGCTTTGGGTATGTGTTTTTCATTTCAGGACAAAGATACAAACTTCAGCATGAAAGCCGGACTAAGGTTTATTTTTTTCTCTTGTCGGGAGGTTGTGTTCAGTTACCGATATTATTCGTCAAAAGTCAGAACGGCATCCGTTTTTTTGTAAATTTACGATGCATTTCTATTTTTACTTTGCGGTGTACCCAATTCTGCTTCATAGTCTTTTAGAATTACTTTTTCCTTAATGTTAGGTTATCGACAGATGCTTTGTATTGTTTTTTCTGCTTAGGATTTTGTCGATACGTAAAATACGATAGTTTATTTTAATACAAAACATTATGAAGACAGCACAGCAATCAATTCAACAAACCGGGATCTGGATCGATGCTTCCAGAGCGATTTTGGTTACCCTTCAAGACGGCAAACAACAGATAACCGAAGTGGGTTCTGTTATGGAAAATCAGATTTATCACGATCATGGAGGGAATAAGGGCGCTTTTATGGGAAGACAGCATGTGAATGATGAGCATAAATTTGAACACCGCAAAAAACATCAGCTTCACGGTTTTTTGGAAAACGTGGTTAATCATGCCAAAGACGCCGACGAACTTTACGTGTTTGGCCCGGCCGAAACAAAAAATGAGCTGAGAAAACTTATCCATGAAAACAGAATGCACTCACCGATGAGACTGAAAGCGATAGAGTCTGCTGATAAAATGAGTCTCAATAAGATAGTCGCAAAAGTGAAGAAGTTTTATCTGCATTAATAGGCAGGTTTCATTTACAGCAAACGCAACTTTTGGGTTGCGTTTTGTTTTTTTGTTAGATTGTATGGTTTGCGGCAACGATTTAAGTAAAAAATGAACGGTTTATGAAGAACAGTCGCTTCTTTATTCTGGTTTTTCTGTTACATTTTTGCGCTGTTTACAGTCAGTTGCAAAAAGACCGGTTCGTATTTGGTTTTGCTTGCGGAACAGGGGAAGAGCTTAAAAACAAAGATTATACCTATACCAACAGCTTTTACAAAATCCATCTTGGATATGTGGTGGGAAAAATTAAACATGTTAGTTTTGAAGCCGTCCTTCAGCCCGAGATTAACTTTGGAACTCACCAACTTTTGAATAAATATTTTGTAAAACCGGATGAGCCAGATTATGAAGCATTGCGCGGAAAGTATACCAAACTTAAAGACGTTAACAGTTATATTTTGAATATAGGTGTCATAGTGCGGGCACCGGTTTGCGAAGGCGTAAGTGTTTATGCTTTGGGTAGTATCGGTCCGATGATTACCGATACTGAAACGGAGCATTTGTCGGACGGGTTTGCTTTTTCAGATGTGATTGCCCTTGGTGTTTCCTTAAAAATGACTAATAAAATATATTTTGATCTTCGACCGAGTTTACGCCATATTTCCAATGCGGGATTTCAGGGAATAAATTCCGGTATTAATACCATGAATATGGAATTTCAGGTTTCGTTTGTGCTATAGATGCTTTTTCTCTAGTAGTTGTCCTTTGTCAATTTTTGTTTTTCATTCATTTTGGATTCCAACAAACGAGTGTTGATCTTGATGGATTTTAAGGCTATTGGCATTCCACAAGAAATGATAACTGGAATGGCCTATTAATTATTTCGTAAATTTAGTTATAGATCAAGTCTAAAAAGTACTGAATGAAAGGAAAGTATTTGCTTCTGTTGGTCTTTGCTTTATGCTATCCCAAGGCATTGATCTCGCAGGTTAAAGAAGAAGATGAAAAAAAAATTGGTGCATCCTTGGCGACCAATCCATTAGCCTATGTAACCAAATTGCAGTTTCAGCCAAATTTCACTTTTCTGGATAATGGAGGAAAGCAGTTTGCCTTTTTTAGCCGAATTGTTCAGCCTTCAAAATCATTGGGTTTACCCTTTATCAAATCCAAAAATCCGGATAAATTCTACACGATTTACCGACTGGAGGCACCCATTATAAGCCAGACAGTAACAGATCACGGAAGCAAGTTCAACGCTACAGGAACCGGAGATTTTATTTTGCTGGATGCCGTTGCACTCAAAAGTAAATGGGGGATAGCGGGTGTTGGCGGAGGTGTGCTTATTCCTTTGGGGTCGCCAAATGTTCTGGGTTTTGGCAAGTGGTGCGCCGGTCCTACAGGAATATTATTTTATAATAAAATACAGAAAGTCCAGTTAAGTTTGCTTGTGCAGCAATTTTTTTCTTTTGCTGGTGACTCTGACAGACCGGATCAAAACTTCATGTATTTTCAGCCACAGGTTACCAAACTGTTCCGAAACGGTTATTTTATTCAATCCTTTCCCATTATGAAATTTGACTGGGAAAATGATAAGTGTACCATTCCTGTGAATTTATTGTTTGGAAAAGCTTTTGCCAAAGACAGGTCTATGTTTATAGGGCCTCAGTATGTTGTGAATGGACCGGCCGGAATAAAAGACAGTTGGACTATTATGCTTAATATCAACACAATGTTTAAATAAATAAACTAATCACATCTATACAATTTTGAATTAATTCTTAAAAGAACAGATATCCGGCATAGCAATAATAAGCACAAGGAAGATGTAAATATGGTTGCTTTAATCAGAAGATTTTAAGAATCCGAAATTAGTTTGTTTGCGGAGCAGTTGACTTTTACAAGTAAAATTATGAATACAAAGGTGTTTTTTCTCGGCCCTATGGTCTCCATTGTTTTTTCTTGCCACACCGTACGAAAAGATAAGACTTCAAAGCATACGGATTGTATCAGTCATGTTATTGCGGCTGATGATTCTCTCGGAAAAATAAGGAACACGGAATGTGAAACCCTTCCACTGAGTCAGACTATAGTAAATTATACGCATGGAATGCAGAAAATCAATATGCGTAACTGTCCTAAAGCGTTCATCAAAGTCTTTCAGGATCATGTTAATGCCTGGAATGCGATTCGGGTCGTTACAGATCGCTATCCCGAGAAAAGAGGGGAGATGCACGTATTGTTCAAAGAACTTGAACAGAGTAAGGATTCAGTGGAATTTAAAAAATTGCAGGGAAATATTTGGGCTACTTGGACGGAAGTAGAAAGGGCTACAAAAAAATAAAGCTGCCTTTTCAGACAGCTTTTGTTGTTATTTGTTGTAAACATTATTCACTTTATCGAAATCGGCCATCAGTCCGCTCGGATCAATCACAATCGATTTTATGTTTGCTTTTTCTTTATTGATTGTAAATTCAAAAGTAGGGTAGGCCCAGTCCCAACCTTCCGTAACAGTTCGTTTTAACGAAGTTTGGTTTGGTTTGTTCCAACGCATTAACGTCTGTGGGATGTAGAAGCTTTCCTGAGTACCGTCCTGATAAGTTACCACAATATCTAAAGGCATTGGCATTCTTCCCAAACGCTCCAGTGTCACTTTAGTGTTCTTTTTGTTTTCTTCCACCGATTTGATGCCGTAATCGATCGTATTGGTGGTTTTGGTCCATTCCATCAGATACCAGTCTAAATTGGCCCCTGAAACCTTTTCCGCAACGTGTTTGATATCGTTGGGAGTAGGGTGGGTCATTTTATAGTCGGAATAATATCTCTTGATGGTTTTCATCAGATTTTCTTTTCCGATAAGGTATTCCAACTGGGATAAGAAAACATTCCCTTTGCTGTACGCTTGGATACTATACGGACGGTTTTCGTCGTAACGGTCAGCGTGTGTGGTCTGAGGCTGTTCTTTACCTGATTTTACAAGGGAATAATAGCCTTTGTATGAATCTTCGTGTGGGTTATCGATCTTTTTATCGGCGATTTCATTTAAACCGTAGTTTTCCAGCCAAGTGGTGAAACCTTCGTCCATCCAGCTGTTTTTAGCCTCGTTGGAAGCCAAAACGTGCTGGAACCACGAATGGGCCATTTCGTGCGCTGTAACGCCAACCAATCCCTCAAAAGTACCTTCTCCAAGGATAAGTGTACACATCGCATATTCCATTCCACCATCTCCACCCTGAATAACCGAATATTGGTCATACGGATATTTGCCCACTGTAGCGTTGTAGATTTCCATCAGTTTGACAGTAGCCGGTTGTAATTTTTTCCAGTTATCGATGATTTTCGGATTGTTTTTGTACAGGAAATGAATAGTGGCGCCACCCGGAACCTGAGCGATGTCGTGCAGGTAGTTCTTATCGGAAGCCCATGTGAAATCATGCACTTTCGGTGCAATAAAATGCCAGGTTAATTTTTTCTGTTTTTTCGGAAGCGTCACAACTACGCCATTATCCTGATAGCCGTGTCCGATTTCATTTTTGTTTTGAAGATATCCCGTACCGGCCAAAACATAGTCTTTGTCGATGGTGATTTTTACGTCAAAATTCCCCCAAACACCGTGAAATTCCCTTCCGATGTAAGGGTCTGCCTGCCATCCTTCGAAATCGTATTCCGCCATTTTCGGATACCATTGTGACATCGAAAGTTCCACACCTTCTTTGTTATTGCGTCCTGAACGACGTATCTGTACCGGCACTTGTCCGTTAAAGTCCAGGGTAAAAGTGGTTGAGGCATGTGGTAATAATGGTTTCGCCAAATCCACTTCCATAATGGTTCCGACTACTTTATTGTTCGCCGTCATACCATCCTGTTTCAGGTTGGCAATTTTCAGAAATCCTATTTCGTTAGGTTTTAAAGCGGCAATGCGGCTTTCTTTGATTTCTTTATCGCCCACTTTTACTTTGTTTACCATACGACCGTCAGGATCTTTGATGCTTTTGAGACGGGCATCCATGGCGCTGTTCGGCTGAAACGCATTGTTGAATAAATGATAATACACACGACGTAGGGTGTCTGGCGAATTATTGGTATAAACCAAGGTTTGTTTTCCTTTGTATTGGTAGGTTTTCATATCCATGGAAACCTCCATTTTGTAATCGGCATGTTGTTGCCAGTACCCCGGATTCGGGTTGTTCTGTGCGAATACTGCACCGGTAATGAACAGCGACAGTAAAAGGTATTTTTTCATTTTTGATCAAATAAAAAGGAAGGGAAAAATCCCTTCCGATTATACAATTTTCAAATATAATTATTTTTTTGCCATCTTGGATGCCATTAACAGTGCGTTATAAGCATTTACTATTTTTCCTGATTTGGAAACTTCGCTAAAAGGTTTGACGTCTCTTCCTTCTCCTACGTTAACTTTATTAGTTAAAGGTGTTCCTGAGTCCATGATAATCTGTTTTACCTGAGCTGCAGTCAGACTCGGATAATAGGATCGGATCAAGGCTGCAACTCCGGCAACATTTGGTGATGCCATTGAAGTTCCCTGTAGGTATTGGTAAGTATTGCTTGGCGTAGTCGCATAGATTTTATCTCCGGGAGCGAAGATATCCACGCTTGTTTTTCCGTAGTTGGAGAAAACAGCCACCATTTCCGTACCGTAAGTTGGTGCCGTTGCTCCGATAATCAATACGTTATTGGAAATTTCAGGTTGGTTGTTATACGAATCGGTCGGGTATTTGTTCATCGTATCCAAATCATAAGATTCATTTCCGGCAGCAAAAATTACCAAAACGTCTTTTGAAGCCGCATATTTAATGGCATCGTGCACCCATTCCGGATGTGTTGAATAGTATTTCCCGAAACTTCCGTTGATTATTTTAGCTCCATTGTCTACCGCATAACGGATACCCAAAGCGATATCTTTATCATACTCGTCACCATCCGGAACGGCACGAACGGCCATGATTTGCACATTGTTGCTTGCTACCCCGTCACCGCCTTTATTGTTGGCACGGGTTTGTGCAATAATTCCCGCCACGTGTGTACCGTGTTTTGCACCTTTTTTCTCAGGACCGATTACGTTATTGTTACCGTATTTTTTGTTATTAAGGTCTTCCGGATTGTCTCCTACCGCTTTTCTTCCGTCAAACTGAAGGTTCAAATGGTAATTTACCTGTCCGTAAACATGATCTTTGTATTCCTCGATTTCTTTATCAAATTGTTCTTTGGAACCACCGGTTTGTGCCAAAATCTGCATCATCATGTCTTTGTATTGCAGTAAAGTTTGATCAGTGGTTTCGATCTTTTTAACATCGTCCAAAGTGTAATCTTTCTTTTTCAGATGATCGGCAATGGCTTTATCTCCGGCCATGATGAAATCCACCTGCATTTTGCCCTGCATGGCTTCCTTCATTTCTTTTTCAAGCTCGGCTTTTGCTTTGCGGTATGTCGCTGAACCATCATCTCCTTTTTTTACGATACGTACATATTCCATGTTTTCATGTTCGGCATCACCAAGGAAGTTCCAGCCGTGGATGTCGTCGATGTAACCGTTGTTGTCATCGTCTTTTCCGTTTCCGGCTATTTCTTTTGGATTGATCCAGATAGAAGGTTTTAAGTCTTCGTGATCAATGTCGACGCCGGAATCAACAACTCCGACAATAACTTTAGTTCCTTTTTTACCTTTAAGCAATTCAGCGTAAGCTTTATCCACGCTCATTCCCGGAATAGTGTCTTTGCCTAAATCCAAATGACTCCAGCGTTTTAAATCGTTTTCGGCAATTTTGCCTGTTTTCATCGGCATTTTATCAATGTTCTCAACCGGAGTGGAAACCATTTTTTGCGTTCCGCAACTCGCCAGGGCTAAAGCCAGTCCTGCGCACAGGTAATAAGATCTAAGTATATTCATAATTATTCTTGGTTTTTGAGATATGTCTGAAGTATTCGAAATTGTTACAAAATCGAAAAAGAATAACAATTTTTTGTATTAAGCAGCAATTTAAGATTTTTTTTGAAACCGAACCGAATGTAGTAAGGTAAAAAAAAGAGCTACTCTTAGATGAAAAGGTAGCTCACTGCTGTGATTACTATGGTAATCAGGAATAAAATAACCTTAATCATAACAGTTCGTTTTTGATTGATGATTCTTTTGTTTTTTGACTGATGTTATTGTTTGCAATTTGCAATTATCTTTCTTAATACCGCATCGGCTGTTTCCAGTTCTTTCTGGTTGATTCCGTTCAGCGCTATGCTGCGGTTTTGCAATACTACTTCGTGAACGTTTTTTATGACTTCTTCGCCCGCTTTGGTAACATGAAGCATAAATTTTCTTCTGTCTTCCGGATTGGTTTCTTTTTCCAGATATCCGGCTTTTATCAGTAATTCAATGATTCGCGTAACCGAGGCATTGTCCTTGAAAACCAACTCACTCAATTCGTGCTGGGTGATGGTTGGGTTTTCCAGTATGCATTTGATTACAAGCCACTGATCGATGGTTATTTTAAAACCATGTTCGCGCAGTTTTTTCTGGGCAAACATCCGATACAGTCTGATGCTGTGATCAATGTTGTAAAAGATGATATTGACTAACTTCTCCACTTATGATTTCTTTACCCAAAGTTAAGAAGGATTTTTAAGTAATTGATATGTCAACTAAATTTTAATATAAAATTAACGCCTTCTGTTGATCGGAAGGCGTTTAATCGTTTATCCGAGTATGTCTTCACAGGTAAAAACCTCTTTAAGGCGTACCCCTTTTTCGGTTTGTTCCACAGTGATGATTTGGTTGTGGGCGTCGTGTTCCAGAAACAGATAGTAATTCTTTTCTGCTGCCGTGTTTAAAAATTTTGCTTTTTCAGGAAGCGTTAACAACGGTCGGGTATCATAACCCATTACATACGGTAAGGGAAGGTGACCGGCTGTTGGAAGCAAATCCGCCATGAAAACGATGGTTTTGTCCTGGTATTGAATATGCGGGATCATCATTTTTTCCGTATGCCCGTCTACGTACAAAATCCCGAGATCCAATTCTTTTGAAATCCCGAAATCGGCTTGAGGGCGTTCAATAAATTTGAGCTGGCCGCTTTCCTGCATCGGCAGAATGTTTTCCGCCAAAAAAGACGCTTTTTCTCTCGGATTCGGTGTTGTGGCCCAATCCCAATGGTTATCGTTGGACCAGAAAGTGGCATTTTTGAAAGCAGGCCGGTAACCGGTGCGTTCTTTGTTCCATTCTACGCTGCCACCGCAATGGTCGAAATGCAGGTGCGTCATAAACACATCAGTGATATCATCGCGGTGAAATCCGTATTTGGCCAGGGACTTGTCAATAGTATCGTCACCCCAAAGCGAATAATAGCCGAAAAACTTTTCGGATTGTTTGTCGCCCATGCCTGTGTCAATTAAAATCAGGCGTTTGCCATCCTCAACTAAAAGACAACGTGCAGCTATATCGATAAGGTTATTTTCGTCGGCCGGATTGGTCTTATTCCATAGGGTCTTCGGTACCACTCCAAACATGGCACCGCCATCTAATTTAAAATTTCCGGCTTCTATCGGGTAAAGTTTCATGGTTTTCTGCTTAAAAATTGCGTCTGCAAATTAGTAAATCTTCAGAGAATCCGCAATCTAAATCCCTTTATAAGAAATGACTATGCGTGAATAAGTTATAAAAATGTTAGTAGTTAGGTATTAATCGTTTTATGTAATATCTTTGCACTAAATTAGAATTAATCTGTATTAACATTATGATTAAAGTTTCAGAAAGCGCAAAAAAGCGAATCGCACTTTTAATGGAAGATGACGGTTTTAACACCGCAACCGATTACGTTCGTGTGGGCGTGAAAAGTGGCGGGTGTTCGGGCTTGTCGTATGAACTAAAGTTTGACAAAACTTTAGGTGAAGATGATAAAGTGTTCGAGGACAACGATATAAAAATTGCCGTGGACAAAAAAAGTTTCCTTTATTTGGTGGGAACCACCTTGGAATATTCAGGAGGCTTGAACGGAAAAGGATTCGTGTTTAACAATCCGAATGCACAAAGAACCTGTGGATGTGGCGAATCATTTTCGCTATAAAATTTAGTTACAAGAAATTATGTCAAAATACACAGAAGACGACTTAAAAGTCGAACTCGAAAACAAAGAATACGAATACGGTTTTTATACCGATATCGAATCGGAGACGTTTGCTGCGGGATTGAACGAGGATATTGTTCGCGCGATTTCCAAAAAGAAAAACGAGCCGGAATGGATGACCGAGTGGCGTTTGGAATCATTCCGCGCCTGGGAAGAAATGACCGAGCCGCATTGGGCAAACGTACACTACGAAAAACCGGATTTTCAGGCGATTTCGTATTATTCGGCGCCTAAGAAAAAAGATAAGTACGAGAGTTTGGATGAGGTAGATCCGGAATTACTGGAGACCTTCAAAAAACTTGGTATTTCCATCGATGAGCAAAAAAAACTGGCCGGTGTGGCGGTGGATATCGTAATGGACTCAGTTTCCGTAGCGACGACATTCAAGAAAACCCTGGCTGAAAAAGGTATTATCTTCTGTTCGATTTCCGAAGCAATTCAGGAACATCCGGAATTGGTTCGCCAATACATCGGATCGGTCGTGCCACAACGCGATAATTTCTATGCAGCGTTGAACTCGGCCGTATTCTCAGACGGATCGTTCTGTTATATTCCGAAAGGCGTAAGATGTCCAATGGAATTATCAACCTATTTCCGTATTAATCAAGGAGGAACCGGACAGTTTGAAAGAACGTTGGTAATTGCCGATGAAGGCAGTTATGTTTCTTATCTGGAAGGTTGTACAGCACCTAGCCGTGACGAAAATCAGCTACACGCTGCGGTAGTAGAACTAATTGCACTTGACAATGCCGAAATTAAATATTCAACCGTACAGAACTGGTACCCTGGAAACAAAGAGGGTAAAGGAGGGGTTTTCAACTTCGTGACCAAAAGAGGTTTGTGCGAGAAGAACGCAAAAATTTCATGGACACAGGTAGAAACCGGTTCAGCCGTAACCTGGAAATATCCGTCATGTATATTGAAAGGGGATAACTCCATCGGGGAATTCTACTCTATTGCCGTGACCAATAACTATCAACAAGCAGATACTGGAACCAAAATGATTCACTTGGGTAAAAACACTAAGTCAACCATTATTTCCAAAGGTATTTCTGCCGGAAAATCGCAAAACAGTTATCGTGGTTTGGTACAGGTTTCATCAAGAGCCGATAATGCACGTAACTTCTCGCAATGTGACTCGTTATTGATGGGTAACAATTGTGGGGCGCATACTTTCCCATATATCGAATCTAAAAATACTTCCGCTAAGATTGAGCACGAGGCGACAACTTCAAAAATTGGGGAAGACCAAGTGTTTTATTGCAACCAGCGCGGAATCCCGACTGAGAAAGCCATTGCGTTAATCGTAAACGGTTTCAGTAGAGAAGTGTTGAACAAGTTGCCGATGGAATTTGCCGTGGAAGCTCAGAAATTATTGGAAATTTCGTTGGAAGGTTCAGTAGGATAATCAGAATATAAAATAAAAGACACATATAGCATGTTAACTATAAAGAATTTACACGCTTCAGTAGAAGATAAAGAAATATTAAGAGGGATTAACCTTGAAATCAAAGCGGGCGAAGTACATGCCATCATGGGACCTAACGGTGCCGGAAAAAGTACACTTTCATCCATCATTGCCGGAAACGAAACCTACGAAGTAACCGAAGGGGAAATCGTTTTAGATGGTGAGGATTTATCGGAATTGGCTCCAGACGAAAGAGCGCACAAAGGTGTATTCTTATCGTTCCAGTATCCTGTGGAAATCCCGGGGGTTTCGGTAACGAATTTCATCAAAACGGCCATCAACGAAAAACGTAAAGCAAATGGTCAGGAGGAGATGCCGGCTAATGAAATGCTGAAGCTGATCCGCGAGAAATCGGAATTACTGGAGATGGACCGTAAGTTTTTATCACGTTCGTTAAACGAAGGTTTTTCGGGAGGTGAAAAGAAACGTAACGAGATCTTCCAAATGGCGATGCTAGACCCTAAAATTGCGATTCTTGACGAAACGGATTCTGGTTTGGATATCGACGCGTTGCGTATCGTGGCTAATGGTGTTAACAAACTTAAAAACGAGAATAACGCTGTGTTGGTAATTACGCACTACCAACGTTTATTGGATTATATTATTCCTGATTTCGTACACGTTCTTATTGACGGGAAAATCGTGAAAACAGGTGGTGCTGATTTAGCATTGGAACTGGAAGAAAAAGGATACGACTGGATTAAACAAGAACAGGAAGCATAATATGGAATTGAGAGAAAAACTGCTTGCTTCTTTCATGGCCTTTGAAGAGAAAGTTGATGTGGCGGATGCGCTGCACAATGTTCGTACCGAAGCCTTAAAGAATTTCGAAGAAAAAGGGTTTCCGACCAAAAAAGAGGAAGCCTGGAAATATACTTCACTGAACGCGTTGTTGAAAAACGATTTCAGCATCTTCCCGAAAAAGGAAAATAACATCGATATCAAAGATGTAAAGAAATATTTCCTGAACGATTTAGATACCTATAAAGTAATCTTTGTAGACGGGATTTTCAATACCTTTTTATCTTCCACTACGCACGACGGATTGGATGTTTGCTTGATGTCTTCGGCACTGACCAAACCAAAATACAAAATGGTGATTGATACTTACTTCAATCAGGTGGCCAGCAAAGATGAAAGCCTAACGACGTTGAACACGGCTTTTGCGTTTGAAGGCGCTTACATCAATATCCCAAAAAGCAGGGTGGTTGACAAACCGATTGAAATTATTTATTTCTCAACCGGCAATGAAGCCGCATTGATGGTACAGCCGAGAAATCTTGTTATCGTTGGTGAAAACGCACACGTACAGATCGTGGAGCGTCATCAGAGTCTGAATGACAATCCGGTGCTGACCAATTCGGTTACCGAGATTTTCGCCCAAAAGCGCGCTATTGTGGATTACTACAAAATTCAGAATGATGTACAGACGGCGAACCTGATTGACAATACATATATTTCACAAAAACAGGAAAGCCGCGTTGCTGTGCATACGTTCTCTTTCGGAGGAAACCTTACTCGTAACAATTTGAATTTCTACCACCATGGGGAAAGAATTGATTCTACGTTGAAAGGAATTACAATCATTGGCGACAAACAGCACGTAGATCACTATACTTTAGTGAACCACGAGCAACCGAACTGCGAGAGCCACCAGAACTACAAAACTATTTTGGACGGACAATCCACAGGGGTGTTCAACGGAAAAATCTTCGTGGAAAAAGAAGCGCAGAAAACAGATGCTTTCCAGCAGAACAACAATATTTTATTGAGCGACAAAGCAACGATTAACGCAAAACCGCAATTGGAAATTTTCGCGGACGACGTGAAATGTTCCCACGGTTGTACAATCGGTCAGTTGGATGAAAACGCGATGTTCTACATGCAACAGCGAGGAATCCCGAAAAAAGAGGCAAAAGCGCTTCTTATGTACGCGTTCACCAGCGAAGTGACCTCCAGTATCAAAATACCGGAATTAAAGGCTAAAATCGCCAAAATCATCGCTGCAAAGCTTGGTGTGAACATGGGATTTGATTTGTAAGAGAGAAAACTATATCAAATAAGAAGAAAACCGCTGTAACAGGCGGTTTTTTTATTCCTGTTAATTGTGTAAGATTTTGTCGTAAATTTAGACATATCAAATTCTTATCGTATGGATAAACAGGAAGAAGTGATTGTCGAAAAGCTTGCCGAGAAAGACTTTATTTCGGAGGCGCAGCATCGGGAAGTAAAAGAATACAATGACTTAGGAATTTTTTCCCTGAACACCGAACTGCTTTTCCTGATGTATTTGTCGGTGCTCTTGTTTACGGGCGGGGTAGGAACTTTGGTTTATAAAAACATTGACAGTATCGGGCACATCACTATTTTGGCAGTGAATTTTTCGCTGATGCTGGTGTGTTTTTACTTCAGTTTCAAAAGAGCCAAGGGATTTTCGAAAGAGGGAGTGCTTTTCGATAATCCCATTTACGATTATGTTGTGCTTACGGGCAGTATTCTTGGTTGTATTTTTATAGGCTACCTTCAATACCAATTCGCTGTTTTTGGCAATGATTTCGGTTTGGTTTCCCTAATGTCAGCCGCATTTTGTTTCGCATTCGCCTATTATTTCGACAGTAGGATGGTACTCTCAATGGGCATTACTGCTTTGACAGCCTTTGTCGGAATCACCCTCACGCCCAAAACTGTTTTTGAAAACGAAATTTATTCCAATCCCACACTCAGTTATTACGGAGTGGCGCTCGGTGTTCTGATCATTCTCTGGACCATATATTCTCTTCGGTCTAACCTGAAAAAACACTTTCATTTCGTGTATTACACTTTCGCACAGCATTTGATAGGATTGTCTAGTATTGCAGGGTTACTGGAAACTTATTGGGTTGCTTTTATACCTGTTATGGCTGGGGGAGTCTATTATTTTTACCGTATCGGTCACCAACTGAAAGCGGTTTCTTTTTTTGTGTTTTCATTAGTTTACGGGTATATCGGTCTGAATATCCTATTGTACAAATTTATAGAGTATGTGGATTCGGCTGATCTGTATCAGTTTGCGATGATGCTTTCCCCGGTTTATGTGGTCGGTTCAATACTTTTATTCATCAAGTTGGTTCGTAATTTTAACAAGAAGCGAAATGATAGCATACGATAAAACAACAGTGGAAAACGAGGCCCTGCTTTCAGAATCAAAATCCTTATATGAAAAAAAATTCATTTCCAAAGCGCAATTGGTCGAAATAGCTGCCAAAATCCCGATTCTGCATTCTAATGGGAACCTGTTGATGCGTTTCGGTTTTTTCTTGTTGGGGTGTTTTCTGTTTTCTTCTGCAGTGGGTTCGCTAGCTGTTTTCCTGAGTCTGTTAATGGGAGATAATGTCGATAGTTATAATATGTTACTATACTTTGACGTACTAATCGGTCTTGTTGGAACCGAATTCTTAGCGGCAAAAGGATACTATAGACACGGGTTGGACGATGCATTTATCTTATGTATGCAAGTTGCCTTTTTCTGTGCTATAGGCGTTTCTTTTGAAGCTGCCCTACCGGTCTTTGCTTCGATGATTATATTCGGGTTAGTGTGTTGTATCCGTTATATATATGCCTTATCGGCCTTGATAAGTTGTTTTGGATTGGCAGGCTTGTTGTTTATTCTGGTTACGGAATACCATCTTCTAGATACTTTGTTTTTACCTTTTCTGGGCTTCTTACTGGCCATTGCTATTTATGCGCTGTATCTTAAATTGAACGCTAATCTGAAATATTATCTGTATGCGAATGCTTTTCGTATCTTAAAAGGTTTCGCTTTGGTGTTGGGATATTTTTCGGTTAATTACATGGTTGTTCGCGAACTTTCACAAAATCTGATGGGTATTGTGGTTGAAGAGGGCGGCGATATTCCGCTGGCATTTTTGTTTTATGGGCTGACGTTTATCGTCCCGCTGTTTTATATTGGCTATGCGATTTATTCCAAAGACCGATTAATGCTGATTGTAGGTTTGTTAACGTTAAGTTTTTCCATTTTCACCATACGGTATTATTATCAGTTAATCCCTTTGGAAATTGTCCTGATTTTTGGCGGAATTGTATTGTTTGCGATCGCGTTTGTCACGATTAGAGCATTGAAGGATAAAGAAATAGGAATCACATTCAAACCCGAGCGAGGTTCCGACAGTAATTTGCTTTTAAATGCTCAGGCTCTTATTTTGAGTATGCAAACCGAAACAAAACCACCTATAACTGAAAGTAAGCTGCCTTTTGGTGGCGGAGGTTTCAGCGGTGGCGGAGCAGGAGGAGAATATTAATATTTTATCATTTATTTATACCAATTTTAAATAAACAAGATGTAAATTTGCAGAAATTAGTAGTAGTAAAATGTTTGATGTTCAAAAAGTAAGAGCACAATTCCCGATATTGTCCCAAACCGTAAACGGAAAACCACTTGTGTATTTTGATAACGGCGCTACGGCCCAGAAACCTCAGGTGGTCATCGATGCGATTTCCCAATATTACAGCGAGATCAATGCCAACATCCATCGCGGTGTGCATACGTTGAGTCAGCTCGCAACGGATGCCTATGAAGTTTCCAGAAATACAATCCAGGCACACCTGAACGCGAAACACAATCACGAAATCATCTTTACTTCAGGAACGACCCAAGGGATCAACCTGGTAGCGAATGGTTTTGCATCGATTGTAAAAGCAGGGGATGAGGTAATGGTTTCCGCTTTAGAGCACCACAGCAACATTGTGCCGTGGCAGTTTTTGTGCGAAAGAACCGGAGCGAAGCTTGTTGTAATCCCAATGGATGACAAAGGAGAATTGATTATTTCCGAATTCGACAAATTACTTTCTGAGAAGACTAAAATTGTAGCGGTTAACCACATTTCCAACGCATTGGGAACGGTGAACCCTATTAAATATATTATCGATAAAGCGCACGGCGTTGGTGCCGCTGTTTTAATTGACGGCGCACAGGCTACACCGCATTTGCGTCCCGATGTACAGGAGTTGGATTGTGATTTCTACGTGTTTTCAGGGCATAAAGTATGCGGACCAACCGGAGTAGGGATTTTGTACGGAAAAGAAAGTTGGCTGAACCAATTGCCGCCTTATCAGGGTGGAGGTGAAATGATTAAAGAAGTTACTTTCGAGAAAACTACTTATGCCGACTTACCACATAAATTCGAAGCGGGAACACCTAATATTGTGGGTGGAATTGTATTAGGAAAAGCAATCGATTATCTGAATGATATCGGTTTTGGTAATATTGCAAAATACGAACAAGAATTATTGGAGTACGGCACGAAACGCCTGATGGAGATCGAAGGGTTGAAAATCTATGGAACCGGTGAAAACAAGGCTTCCGTAATTTCGTTCAACATCGAAGGGATTCATCCTTATGACATAGGCACGATTATAGATAAATTAGGTATAGCGGTGCGAACCGGCCATCATTGTACACAGCCGATTATGAATTACTTCAATATTCCGGGTACGATACGAGCCAGTTTTGCGTTCTACAATACCAAAGAAGAAATTGATATCTTTGTGGAAGCGGTTAAAAAAGCGCAGCGAATGTTATCTTAAAACCTGTAAACTATGAAAAGAATCACTCTTTTAGTGGCCCTGACACTGACTTTCGCAAGCTGCAACTGTCAAAAAAAGGCTGCCGAACAATCGAATGCGACTGAAATGAAAACAGCGGATCAGCAAAATGTAATGCCGGTTATCGAATACGAAGCGAATTCAAGAGGTTTTTTTCTTTTTATAAGAGCTGAGGATCATAAATTATACATCTCAACAAATAGGGATGAAAATAAAAAGTCACTTCCTGCAACTCCGGTAAGCGATGCCGACTGGAAAGAGATAGAGAAACTTGCAAAAGTTGTAAATCTCCAAACGGTGAAAGATTTAAAATGGCCAACGGAAAAACGTTTTTATGATGGGGCAGCACATGCCAACATCGCGTTTCTGGTAGACAGCAACCGATATGAAACGCAAGGTTTCGATCATGGTTATCCGCCTGCAGAAATTGAAAAATTAGTAAATAAGATAGTTGCTTTGGCCAAAAAGACACAATAAAATGACAATTAAGGAAATACAGAATGAGATTATTGACGAGTTCTCCATGTTTGATGATTGGGATGAACGTTTTCAATATGTCATTGACTTAGGAAAAGATCTTCCGTTGATTGATGAACAATTCAAGACGGATGAGAATACAATAAAAGGGTGCCAGTCTAAAGTATGGGTTCACGCCGAAGAAAAAAACGGGAATATCATATTTACAGCGGATAGTGATGCGATCATCACCAAAGGAATCATCGCTATTTTAGTGCGCGCCTTTTCGAATCAGTCGCCGAAATCGATTTTGGACGCAGATACGGCTTTTATCGACGAAATCGGATTAAAAGAGCATTTGTCGCCTACCCGTGCCAACGGACTGGTGTCGATGATAAAACAAATTAAAATGTATGCTTTGGCCTTTCAGGCTAAGAATTAATTAACAGAAATAGCTTTGCGAACTCGCAATGAAATAAAAATGGAAGAATTTAACGATACAATCAATTTAGGAGAGGATGTTGTAAAAGTATTAAAAGGCATTTACGACCCGGAAATCCCTGTGGATATTTACGAATTAGGATTGATTTACGACGTAATGATCAATGAAGACAATGAAGTAAAAATCCTTATGACTTTAACATCTCCAAACTGTCCGGTAGCTGAGACTTTGCCAATGGAAGTAGAAGAGAAAATAAAATCCATAGATGCTGTAAAATCATGTGAAGTGGAAATCACTTTCGATCCGCCTTGGAGCAAGGATTTGATGAGTGAAGAAGCGAAATTGGAATTAGGAATGTTATAATTTGCAAACAGTTTTTAGTCGCAGTAGTTAGTTTTTCTGTTGCTGCGACTGTAAACTGCAACTGAAATTACACAATGGACGAAATTGTAAACAGAGTCGCTAACAGCGCATTACAGGTTTTTGATCTGGAAGATTATTTCCCGAAGCACCCTATTGTTGAATTGGACGTTTCACAATGGCTTTTTGGTGGATTTATTCTGAAGGAAACCGAATTTCGTGACCATCTAAAAAACCACGATTGGTCACAATATAAAGATGTTTATGTTGCTTTGTATTGTTCCGAAGAAGCTATTCTGCCCGCGTGGGCTTATTCTTTGGTTGCTGTTTTTTTGCAGCCGTTTGCTTTAAAAGTAGTTAACGGAACCAAGAAAGAACTGTTACTGACAGTGTACCAAGAAACGCTTGAGTCGCTTGATTATGCTCCTTTTCAGGGAAAACCCTTAATACTGAAAGGATGTTCCAATAAACCTGTCCCTCAGGAAGTATACGTATTGGCGGTGCAAAAATTGATGCTATTTGCCAAGAGTATCATGTTTGGAGAAGCCTGCTCTTCTGTTCCGCTTTACAAGAAAAAATAAAGTAGTCAGCGAAAAGTACTTTTTTTCTGAATTTTACAGGATTTTTGCTATTTTAGTAATAGCAAAAAAAGAACTGATTATGAAAAAAAGGATTACACTTTTGTTATGTTTTATAGGAATAATTAGCAGTTCTGCCCAGGAAGTTATCGTTCAGGACACCACGAAAAACTGGATGACAAAGGGAAACGCTTCCTTGCTTTTCAATCAGTCTAGTTTTAACCATTGGGTTTCCGGAGGTGAAGACAGTTTTGCCGGAAATCTGGGTGTTAATTACGATTTTAATTATAAAAAAGACGATTGGACCTGGGACAATAAGATAATTGCAGCCTATGGACTGGTGAAAACCGCAAATTCCGCTTTTGAAAAGAAAACTGATGACCGACTGGAATTATATTCTCTCTTAGGTAAAAAAGCAAAGGGTTATTGGTCGTATTCTTTCTTTGCCAACTTCAAGACACAATTTACAGTGGGCTACATTTATGATAAAGATGCTAACGGTACTGAAATCAGAACCGAATACTCCGATTTCCTTTCTCCGGGATATCTTACTTTCGGACCCGGAATGCTTTGGAAAAAGAATGACAACATAAGGTTTAACATTGCTCCGCTTACCTCTAAGTTTACATTTGTTGACAGTGGGCACACATTGCCCAATGAGGCTTATTTCGGTGTAAAAGAAGGGGAAAGCATGCGATATGAATTAGGAGCTTATGTCGCGGGTTATTATAAGATTATTATCATGGCCAATGTTTCAATTGAAAACATTCTGAGCTTGTACTCAAATTATCTGGAAGATACCCAGAATGTTGATCTGGATTACCAGATGAATGTAGTCATGAAAATAAATAAGTACTTGACAACTAATTTTGCCTTCCAGACCATTTATGATGATAATGCTTTTCGTGGATTTCAGACCCGTCAGGTTTTTGGTCTAGCTGTAAACTTTGGCTTTTAGATAAAAAAATCCCATCGATATCGATGGGATTTTTTTATTCGTCTTCTTTTTCAATAGCATCCTTATAATCGGGATAAAGGAATTTGTTGTAAGGGAAGCGGGTGATATGAATTTCCCTCACTGCTTCATATGCTTTTTCACGGAACTCTTCAAAATTCTCTTTTTTCTTGGCAGATATGAATAAAGCGTGGTCTTCTCCGACTTTAGACATCCAGGTGTTTTTCCATTCCTCAAGAGTGTAGTGTTTTGTTGTTTTTTCGGTTATCAGATCGTCTTCAGCAATCGTCAGGTGCTTATAGGAGTCAATTTTGTTGAAAACCATGATGGTTGGCTTGTCAGCGCTTTTAATATCCTGTAAAATCTGATTTACCGAAGTAATATGATCCTCAAAATCAGCATGCGAAATGTCTACCACATGTAATAGCAAATCTGCTTCGCGTACTTCATCTAAGGTACTTTTGAATGATTCTACCAGCTGAGTAGGTAATTTACGTATGAATCCAACCGTATCAGACAATAAAAAAGGAAGGTTTTTTATTACCACCTTGCGCACGGTCGTGTCTAGGGTTGCGAAGAGTTTGTTTTCCACAAAAACATCGCTTTTCCCTACTGCATTCATTAAAGTAGATTTTCCTACATTGGTGTAACCCACTAAAGCCACTCGAACCATGGCGCCACGGTTGCTTCTCTGCACCGACATCTGCTTGTCGATGGTTTTAATTTTCTCTTTCAGCAAGGCAATACGGTCGCGGACAATTCGACGGTCGGTTTCTATCTCAGTTTCCCCGGGACCACGCATACCGATACCTCCTCGCTGACGTTCCAAGTGCGTCCACATACCGGATAGTCGGGGTAGTAAATATTGACATTGAGCTAATTCTACCTGGGTTCGCGCATACGATGTTTCTGCACGCTGCGCAAATATGTCAAGGATGAGGTTGGTTCGGTCCAGTACTTTACAATCTAGAATTTTGGTGATGTTCTTTTGTTGTGCGGGAGTAAGCTCATCATCAAAAATTACCGTGGCGACATCATTCTCCTTTATATATAGATTGATTTCTTCCATTTTCCCTGTCCCTACAAAAGTTTTTGGGTTGGGTTTGTCCATTTTCTGAGAAAATCGTTTAACTACCTCTCCGCCGGCGGTGAAGGTAAGAAATTCCAATTCGTCCAGGTATTCGTTGAGTTTGTCTTCGTTTTGCTGTTGCGTGACAATCCCTACGATGACAGTTTTCTCAAAGTTATGTGTTACTTTTTCTAGCATATTTCTGAATTGAACTGCAAAAATAAGTAATTAATGTAACAATAAGCTATTTTGCAAAATAGCCACAAAATGTTATGAGTATAATTACATTTTGATTTTATGTTGTTAATTCCATTCCTCGGTTTTAGTCAAATCCAAAGGCGGTGAAATGCCTATTGTGGCGGAATTGGATCCAATCGATGTTATCGTAAGGGAAACAGAGGTATCTTAAACGATATCTTCTTTAAATACAACAAGAGTAACATCACCAAGCAAGGTATATTTGAGTTAGACAAATTGTTTCAGGTAATGAAAAACAGCCCGAACATGGTGATTATGGTTAATCGCACACGGTCAACCGCGGAACGGATCAGTTAAACATGAACTTGTGCGATCGTCGTGCCAAAGCTACGGTGCAGTACATGATTCCGAAAGGAATTGCTAAAGACCGCATCTCCGGCAAAGGATCAGGTAGAGCGGGCCGAAAGTACAATGTGACCAATGTACAGACGAGGAACATGTTAAAAACAGACGTTCTGAGTTCATGATTGTGAAGAAATAGCCAATCTTGTAAAATGATTGAAAAAGCGCCCTCATTAAGCGCTTTTTTTGTTTACACGTTTTTTGTTCACACTTTCTTTGCCAGTCCAAAACTTCATAAGATAAATGAGATTTGTCTATTTCTTTTTTTGAAAGGAAAACATAGGATTTGGATTATTAATCATATTAAATATTTCGTTTCTTTCTTAATTATTAGTAATTAAACACAGATTTTTCTGTTTTTTTTATAAATAAACGAAAAGTTAACTAAAATTAACAAATACATAATATTTTGTGAATATGATTATTTAGGATGAATATGCCAATAATTTTAATATAAATTTGGAAATTATACAAACAAAAAACTGTTTTATTATTGTTATGAAAAAAAATACATTGTTAATTATCATGTCGTTGTTTTCTGTGCTGGTGTATTCCCGGCTTATAGGAGGCGTGAGTGATGAAGGGATTTTTTCTTCAGGATGGTTTGTGGAAAACAATGGTTTTGAAAAAAACAGAGTACCGAAAACTGGTGGTTTTTTATCAACAACTCCAGATGCAGCCAATTTAGTAGTAAACGCAACGAAGCAAACAAGCGTTGGTTTGTCCTCGAATAAGTTGGGGGGAACACCAACAAGCAATCTGGCGTTAGCTTGTCCTCAACCAACAGGTTTGACGTTAGTAAGTGCTACAGGAACTACCGCTACATTACAGTGGACTGCGGGCTCAAGTGAAACGCAATGGGAAATTGTTATTCAGGATGAGGGATATGGTTCACCAACAGGAGGTACTATTATACCCGTTACAAATCACCCATTTACAGTATCGAATTTAAGTCCATTAACTGGGTATGAGTTTTACGTAAGAGCGGTATGTTCTGCCAGTGACGTGAGTGCTTGGTCCGGGCCGTTTATTTTTTATACAACATGTGATATGTTTCCTGTTACTTTTAGGGAAGGTTTCAACTCGATTTCTATTAGCCAACAGTGCTGGACTGTTTCAAACGTAAATGGAGATGCGGATTCGTGGAACATGGACTGGGCAACTACTCCTATTGAAGGGAATCAATCTGCCTCGATATTAACAGATGGCAATAATGGTAACAATAACGATTGGTTGATTTCGCCAAAGATTAATTTAAATTCGTCGCCTCGTCCGAAGCGATTAAGGTTTCTGTATAAAGTTCAGTCGGCAACCGATGCTAATGATTTTAAAGTTATGTTATCGACGACGGGCTCAGCTGTTGCGAATTTTACTCAGACAATAGTTCCTTTAACATCTTACAGTAATACTACGTATGCTGAGAAAATCGTAAATTTAGTTGACGCTTCAAACAACCCGTTAACAGGTGCGGTGTATATTGCTTGGAACGTGCCGGCTGGAGGTCTGGACGGTAACAGATTGTATATCGACGATGTAATTGTTGAAGATATTCCGACATGTCCGAACCCAACGAACTTAACTGCAAGTAGCATGGGGTATACAAGCGCAACATTAAACTGGACGCCGGGTTACAATGAAACGAAATGGGAAGTTATTGCATTACCAACGGGGTCGACTGCGCCGAATGCCACTTCAACGGGCACGGTGGTGAATACCCCGCCTCCGTATGTGATGAATGGTTTACTGGCAACCACAACATATGATTTTTACGTGAGAGCAGTATGTTCTACCACCGATGTGAGTACTTGGTTAGGTCCGGTAACAGCAACGACCTTGACTGGATATGACCAATGTTCGATGCCGTTAGATATTCCGGCTAGTAATACAAATTCATGTACTGTAGTACGAAATATGTCAATGATAGGATCAACAGTTTCTCCGCAAGGAGGTACTTGTGGAACCAATAACTCGGGTGATGTCTGGTTTCAATTTAGAGCGATCAATCCGTCACACACTATTGATTTACTGAACTTCACATTTCCGCCAGCGCCAGTCCAACAAGGGGTTGCGCAACCAATCGCACTAACACTCTATTCAGGAACGTGCGGGAGCTTAACTCAGATTGCATGCAGTTTGAACAACTCAATAACGGCAACAGGACTGCAGGTAAACACCGTTTATTTGGTGAGAGCATCTATAAATACCACTACTACGAACCTGAATGTAAAGTTTGATGTATGTGTTAAGACGCCACCGCCTCCTTCAAATGGAAGTACGTTGAACTGTATGATCAATACGGTTAACTATGATTTCGAATTACCGGTGATTGGCGGTACTGGTCCAAGTTTTCCAATTGACCATACGATGTTGGGATGGAGAACAACCGCTCCGGATCATGTTATAGAAGTTTGGCCTGCACCTAACTATGAAAATCATCCGGCTTATTCCGGAAGACAGTTTATAGAATTAAATGGTACTACAGATTCTGAGGTGTATCAGGATTATGCAACACCTACGACAACTGTATTTAGCTATGGATTTGCCCATAAAGGAAGATGGGGTGTTGACATTGTTGAGCTTTTGGCAGGACCTCCGGGCGGACCATATACTTCAATTACTACTAAACCTACTGGAGCGGCAGCTTGGGCTTATTATACAGGCACTTATGTGGTTCCTAATGGTCAGCCGGTTACCCGTTTTATTTTCAAGGCACTAGACTCTTCTAATCATAATAAGACTGTTGGAAATTTCTTGGATGCGATTACCTTTACGGCAGACAACAGTATTATTTCTGCAAGTCCTTATACTTTAGACTGTAATACTAATACAACGACAGTGACTGCTGCAGGGATGGGAATCTGGTCTGCTGACAGTACCAATCCGGCAGCTGCAGTTATTGCTAATACTACGGCAAATACTACTGCTATCACCGGTTTTACTGTGCCGGGGACTTATAAATTCAAATGGACTACCTTATATTGTGTAAGTGAGGTTGTAATCACCTATATAAATAATGGCAATGTGGTGCCTAGTTTTACTCAGGTAGCGCCGGTTTGTTCTTCAGCGGCTATACCTGCTTTACCGACAACTTCTATCAATGGGGTAACAGGAACTTGGTCGCCGGCAATTAATAATATGGCAACCACTACCTATACGTTTACACCAAACGCTGGACAATGTGCAAGTGCTGTACCGATGACCATTACGGTAAATCCTGGTGCGACACCTACATTCACACAAGTGGCAGCAATCTGTCCTGGCGATACATTAGCGGCTTTACCTACAACTTCCATTGAAGGTATAGCAGGAACCTGGTCGCCGGCCTTAAATAATATGGCTACAACCAATTATATATTTACGCCTACTACAGGGCAGTGTGCAAGTGCAGCTCAGATGACCATTACGGTAAATCCGGGTGTGACACCTTCATTTACGCAGCCTGCACCAATTTGTTCAGGTGGTACATTATCGGCATTGCCAACAACTTCCAACAATGGAATAACAGGTACTTGGGCTCCGGCGTTGAATAATACAGCTACAACTGTTTATACATTTACACCTACGGCTGGTCAGTGTGCAAGCGCTGTTCCGATGACCATTACAGTGGACCCTAAAGTTACACCTTCATTTACGCAGCCTGCGCCAATTTGTTCAGGAAGTACATTAGCAGCATTGCCAACAACTTCTAACAATGGTATAACAGGTACTTGGGCTCCGGCGTTGAATAACACGGCTACGACGAACTATACATTTACACCTGATGCAGGTCAGTGTGCAATTGCTGTTCCGATGACCATCACGGTGGACCCTATAGTTACACCTACCTTTACGCAGCCTGCACCAATTTGTTCTGGAAGTACATTGTCAGCATTGCCTACAACTTCCAACAATGGAATCACAGGTGTTTGGACTCCGGCATTGAATAACACGGCTACGACGAACTATACATTTACACCTGATGGGGGTCAGTGTGCAAGTTCTGTTCCGATGACCATTACAGTAAACCAGTTACCAACCGTTACGGTAAATGATGCGGGAATATGTACAGGAGATACAGCTACAATTCAGGCGACAGTATTGCCGGCAGGAGGAACATACAGCTATGCATGGACAGTTCCTGCAGGATTCCCTGATCCGGGAAATGTACCTAGTTTTACAACCACTACTTTGGGCAGTTATAGTGTAGTTGTTACCAATACGGCGACAAACTGTAGTGCTGGTGATTCTGGAAATGTAACGGCAAATTCAAGCGGCGGTAATTTGAATTTACACTGCGGCGGTTATAATAACGATCCTGATCATCCTAATGCCATATATATGGACTGGTCGAATCTTCCGGGTATAACTAGTTTTAATTACAGTTATTCTATTGCAGGAGGGCCAGTGGTAACAGGAAGTCAGAATGCTCCAAGTTCTATTTATATAGTGACAAACGGACAGCCAATAACATTTACTGTATCTGGGGTAGGAAGCGCATGTGTGGCACCGCAGACTGTCACTTGCGGATGTCCATCGCCGATGATTAACGCGGTTCCGAATGTGTCTGCATGTTCAGGACAATCCGTTAATCAGGTTAATTTTGCAACCAGCGACGCGTTTGATACAATTAGCTGGACAAACAGTAATCCGGCAATTGGTTTGGCAGCCAGCGGAACATCCAATTTTATTCCGTCATTTACGGCAGCTACGGTAACAACGCCTCAAACAGCAACAATTACAGTTGTTTTGACGAAATTCGGTTGTACCGGTCCTGCAAGAACATTTACTATTACGATTAATCCATTGCCTACAGTAACGGTTAATGATCCGGTTACTTGTTCTGGAATAAATACCACTGTGACAGCTGTACCAGGTACAGCCGGAACATATAATTATGCATGGACTGTTCCTGCAGGATTCCCTGATCCGGGTAATGTTGCGAGTTTCCCAACTTCAACTGCAGGTACTTACAGCGTAGTTATTACAAATTCAGTGACTGGCTGTGTGAGCGCCAGCGATTCCGGTACGGTAACAGTAAATCCACTTCCGTCCGCTTCGATTGCTATTTCGGGAGCATCTACAATCTGTACAGGAACATCCACTGGTATTGCTATATCAGGGACTCCTAACGCAACAGTTAATTATACAATAAACGGAACTCCGGCTTCGGTTACTATACCGGCATCGGGAGGTCCTGTGAATATCAGTACTGGAATTTTATCGGCTCAGACAACCTATCAGTTGACTAACGTTACAGCAGGAGGGTGTACAGCGTCATTATCGCAACAATTTGTTGTTGTAAATATCGCGCCTCAGCCTACCGCTTCGATTTCAGGTGCAACATCGGTTTGTTTCAATTCTTCGGCTGACATTAAATTTGAAGGTACGGCTGGAGCAACTGTGGGTTACACCGTTAACTCAGGTGCCATCCAAACGGTAGTTCTTGGGGCAGGGGGAACGGCAACTGTTAGTACAGGTAATTTAACAGCAAATGCTACCTATACGTTGGTGAACGTGACTGCAGCAACCGCTCCAAACTGTGTTCAGCAGTTAACAGGGTCGGTGACCGTAACTGTGGTGCAGACACCTACAGTAACGGATCCAGGACCACAAACATTGTGTTCCGGACAGTCTACAGGAATTCGCTTACAAGGTCCTGTTCCGAATACCACTTTCACATGGACATATACTCAAACAGGAGGTGTAACAGGAGCATCTAACGGAAGCGGAAACATTATTTCTCAGGTTCTTACTTCAGGAACTGCTTCAGGAACCGTGACCTATACTATTACACCGGCTGTAGGAAGCTGTATAGGAACACCAATTACGGTGACCGTGACAGTAAACCCTGTGCCTGTTGTAAATGTTATTAATGCAGCACCATCTATTTGTACAGGAGGTTCTACTAATATCACTATGTCAAGTACAATTCCAAGCGCGACTTTCAGCTGGAATGTTACTCAGACAGGCAGCGTAACGGGAGCGACAAGCGGAACTGGATCATCAATCAATCAGCTTCTTACAGCTTCTGGTACTACTGTTGGTCAGGCTGTTTATACAATTATTCCATATATCAACGGTTGTCAGGGAGCACCAAAAACGGTAACTGTTACCGTTTACCCGAAACCGACAATTACAGCGAGTCCTTCGTCGACAATCTTATGTTCGGGCGGAAAAACCAATATTGTGTTGAACAGCAATGTTCCTAATACCGTGTATACCTGGACTGCTTTACCGAACGGCGTATTTGGGGCTTTATCCGGCACTGGAAATATTATCAGTCAAACGCTGACTACCGCTGGTTCAATCGCAGGAACGGTTACATATACTATCACATCAACTGTTAATGGATGTACTGGTAATACGGTTACAGCAACGGTAACGGTTAATCCGACACCGGAGATATTTAGTGATGCGAACCCGCCGGCTATTTGTAGCGGCGATTCATCGGGTATTACTGTTAATCCGAATATTGTGGGAACATCCATTTCCTGGACAGTTGTTCAAAACGGAGTAACCGGAGCATCTGACGGCAGCGGTTCTGAAACCACTCCGGGAGCGGGAATTCCAATCGGTCAGATTTTAACCACTACAGGAAATGCACAAGGAACGGTAATTTATACCATTACACCTATAAATAATGGTTGTGCCGGCGATCCTAAAACCGTAACTGTTAGGGTGAATCCGACACCGAAAATCAACATTCCTGACGGATTGATTTGTGTTGATGCAACTACCGGAGCATTGATGTACGGATATCCTATGAATACCGGTTTAAGTGAAGCGGATTATGACTTCCAATGGTATTTTGAAAACAACATGAACAATGTGATTGCTATGACCAGCTCTTATACGGCTACTAAAGCAGGTATGTATACTGTTTCTATCATGAATGCGGTTACAGGTTGTACTGATGTGTTCATGATTGAAGTTAAAGCTTCTAATCCGGCGACTACTGCAACAGCTGTAGTTACAAATTACTTTGAGGACACTCAGGCAATTACAGTAACTGTAGCCGGAAACGGATCATATTTGTACAGTTTGGATGGCGGAGCCTTCCAGACCAGCAATGTCTTTGTGAATGTATTACCGGGAGAACATACCGTAACGATTCATGATGAAGCGGGATGTACAGATATTACTCTTGAGCATATCGTGACCATTGGTTATCCGCGTTTCTTTACACCGAACGGTGACGGTTACAACGATACCTGGAACATCTGGTCGTTGAGTGATGATCAGCCGAATGCAGAAATCCATATTTTCGACCGCTACGGCAAACTGATCAAACAGATTGTTCCCGGCGGAAACGGATGGGACGGATTGTTCAACGGACAAAATTTACCATCGACAGATTACTGGTTCACTGTTAAATACAAAGAGAACGGCGCTGAGAAATTATTCAAAGCACACTTCTCGATGAAACGATAATCATCTGATGATCTTAATACTAAAAACCATCTCTTTATTCGTAACGAGATGGTTTTTTTATTGCTTTGAAGAATGGTTGCAAAAGGGAAATGGTATACTGAAATAGAACTGTTCCAATGGTTATCGTGTGTAACGATATCTTTTGCACCAATATTGAATCACTCGAAATAACCAGATTAAACTTCAGTACCCAATTAGCGAACGACAGTTTTTCTTTGTGACAAAAAAAATTTTTGAAAAAAATGCAACAGTTTTTGTGGCAAAATTTTTGTGACAAAATTTTCATTTTAAAAAAATTGCAACAGTTTTCGTGACAAAAAAAATAAATTAAAAAAATTGTCACAGCATAATATAGAGAACTAGAATAAAGCTGCCGGTATTTCAAATGCACCGATTGCGCCCGAATCGTAAGCTAAACTGACGGAGTAAATGCTTACTTAGGTTCTCGATCTCTTTTCCAAATAAAAAAATGACTTCCTCTCCAGCCCTGTCCCGATAACCATTGGGATGAGCGGATCGTCTTTTGGGACGAGATAGCGGACAGCAGGAACATGTCCCGATAGCTATCAGGATGTAAAAAAAACCAAGCCTTTCGCTTCAAAAATTAAAAAAACGCTTTCTGTATTGGGAGGTGGGAAATCTTTGGTTTAGCCGCAGTTATGAAATTGTGTTATTTTAACATTTTACACATAAAAACTGATGATTTTTGTTATTTTTTAATGTAAAAATACTGATAATAAAAAAAAATAAACAATATTTTAATTTTTGTGAAACGGGTTTTATCGGGATATTATCCCATAAAAATTAATATAAATTTGGGAATTCAACTATTTCAAAACCAAATATTAATTATGAAAAAAATTACTCTTGTAATTTTCATGTCGTTACTTTCTTTCTTGGGATATGCACAGTTCCCGGAAAGTTTTGATACGGGAATTCCCGCGGCATGGCACGTTACGGATAACGGAGTTGGTCTCACCAAAAGCTGGGTGGGAACAAACGTTTTCGGCCTTCCGCATAGTGGTGCACAGCACGCTATGGTTGATAGGGAAGATTTAGGTGTGAATAACACCTCTGAGGATTGGTTAGTCACGCCTCAGTTTACTGTGCCAACTAATGCGCAGCTTCGTTTTTGGACGAAGACAACAGCGCAAGGCGATTCTGGTACGCTTTACCAATTGCGAATTTCAACAACATCGCAAACCGATCGATCAAGTTTTACCACATTCAAGCAATGGACTGAGCTAGATTTAGAAGCACTGGCGGGAGGCACATACAATGTATATGGTGAAGCTGTGCAGTCATTAACTGCTTATGCAGGACAAAGCGTTTACATTGCCTTTGTAAAATTGCATACTCAAACAGCAGCTGGCCCACCAAATCCAGCCTATGGAGACCGCTGGATACTTGATGATGTAAATGTTCTTCAGCAATGTACAGATCCTTCAACATTAACAGCTACACAAATTACCCCAACTACAGCACAATTAGGCTGGACAAGTCCAGGCCCGGCTACGTCGTGGGATATTGAAATGATGCTTAGTACCGATACTCCAACTGGGATACCAACTCCAATACAGGGTGTTGGAGTTACCAACCCGGTTGTTTGGACCGGACTTACTCCGGCAACGAATTATAAGTACTATGTGAGATCTGTTTGTAGTACAGGGGCTACCAGTAACTGGGTTGGCCCGTTTGCTTTCAAGACAATTCCATACGGTCAAACTTGTGCAGCGCCTATCGCGATAACTACAGCACTTCCGTTCACGCACACAAGTCATACCAATTTGTATGGTGATGTTGTTGATGGTAGCCCGGGAGCTTCTTGTGGTATTACAGCGAACTATCTAAACGGTAATGATGTATTCTATGCATTCACACCTTCTTTCACAGGGGTGGTGGATATCACTATGACACCTACAGGAAATGCTTCAGGTCTTTTTGTTTATGGAAGCTGTGCCAATGTAGGTTCAATATGTTTGGCAGGAGTTGCCAATGCAGTTGGGACGCCTAGAAATATTCCATTTTTTGCTGTTACAGCAGGAACTACTTATTATATAGTAATTTCGACATCAGGAACGCCACAAACGATTCCTTATACTTTAAACATTCAGCAAGTTGGATGTCCGCCGCCTAATAATTTAGGTGCATCGGGAATTTCTCAAACAGGAGCAACGCTAACTTGGGGTAACCCGAGTGGGGCTACGGCTTGGGAATATGTATTCCAAGCTCAAGGAGGCGGATTGCCTACCGGGGCAGGAACTCCTTCATCAACAACTTCGGCTACGGTTGGCTCTGTAACACCTCTAATACCAAATACGAGCTACGAATTCTACGTAAGAGTAGATTGTGGAGGCGGAACATACAGCGTATGGGCAGGGCCTTTCGTTTTCAGAACCTTGTGTGCTGCATATTCTGTTCCTTTTACGGAAGGATTTAACAGTGCTTCTACAACACAAGCGTGTTGGACTGTGTTGAATGTAGACGGGGATACGAATTCATGGAACATGAATTATACAGCTAACCCGGCTGAAGGAAATGAAGTGGCAAGTATCCTTTCAGGTTCAGTATCTAACAATGACTGGTTGATTTCACCGCAAATTACATTGAATGGTAATCAGCGTTTGAAATACAGATACCGTGTTGAATCAGCTGCTTCTGTATGTACTTTTGAGGTTAGATATTCTACAAACGGAACATCGCCTGCGGATTTGACAAATGTGCTTGTAGCACCGGCAACATATAACAATACAACTTATATCGATAAAACGGTGAACATGACTGGTGTAACCGGAAACGTTAACATCGGTTGGTATGTGGCACCAGGTACAAACGGTTCTAGAATCTACATCGATAACGTAATCGTTGAAGATATCCCTGCATGTCCGGAGCCAATGGCTTTAGCAGTTTCAAATATCGGGCCTACCTCTGCGACAATTTCGTGGACTCCGGGTGGTACAGAATCATCATGGCAGGTTTTGGTTCAGCCTGCAGGCTCACCGGCACCAACACTTCCAACGCTAGGGGTAAATGTAACCACAACTCCACCTTATAATTATACATTATTAAATGGTTCTACTAATTACGATGTATATGTATTGGCAAATTGCGGTGCTAGCGGACCAAGTGTTTGGATTGGGCCGGTTACTTTCAGAACGCCTCAGCTTCCTGGAACATTACCGTACTCAGATACTTTTGAAGGTACCTTTGAATGGGATTTAGTTAACGGAACGCAGGTTAACCAATGGCGTGCTGGTACAGCGGCTAATAATGGTGGTACACGTTCGATGTATATCTCCAATGATAATGGAGTGACAAACTTTTATCGTTTTAACGGAACTCCAACGGCTCTTTCGATAGTCCAAGCATATAGGGATATTCAAATTCCTGCCACTGCGAGCCAGGTAAATGTAGCCTTTGATTGGCGTGCTGTGGGCGAGTCAATAGGAGCGACGCAATATGATTATTTCAGAGTGTGGCTTGTACCGGCAACATTTGTGCCGACCGCAGGAACACAAATAACAGCTGCCTCTGGAGGAATTAATCTTAGCGGAAATATGAACTTAGGTTCAGCAACAGCATTCGCAAGAAGAAATATAGTTGTAAATACTGGAACGTTTGCAGGACAAACAGTTAGGCTTGTTTTTGAATGGAGAAACGATGGTACGGGAGGTGCAAATCCACCGGCAGCTATTGATAATATTGATGTGACAGTTATTACATGTCCGGCTCCTACTGCTCAGACAGTAACAGCTGTAACACAAACATCTGCAACGTTCCAATGGGCTGCAGGTGCTGCTGAGACACAATGGGAAATTGTTGTTCAACCGGTAGGTGCCGGTCAGCCAACAGCATCAAGTACTATTATTCCTGCAGGAACAAATCCGTTTACTGTTTCAACGGATTTACTTCCGGCTACCAATTATGAATATTTTGTTAGAGCGGTTTGTACTCCTGGTACAGATGTAAGTACTTGGACAGGACCATTTGCATTTTCTACGACGCAATATCCTGTAACAATGCCTTACACAGAAGATTTTGAGGGAACATTTGGATGGAATATAGTTAACGGAACTCAGACAAACAAATGGGTTGTGGGCTCTGCAGTTTATTACGCTGGTTCAAAATCATTATACATCACTAATGATAACGGGACTTCTAATGCGTATACTTTAACGGCGGGTTCTACAGTTCAGGCATATAAAGACATTCAAATTCCGGCTGGAACTAACCAGGTTAATGTAGCCTTCGATTGGAGAGCACAAGGTGAGGGTGCTATTGACTACTTCAGAGTATGGGCAGTGCCTACAACATATGTTCCTACAGCGGGTACACAAATAACACCTGTAGCTAACGAGAGGATCAATCTTAGTGGGAACATTAATCAAGGAGCTGCATGGTCTCGTAGAAATTTAGTTTTCAATGTTGGTGCTTATGCAGGTCAGACATTCAGACTTGTTTTTGAATGGAGAAACGACACTTTTGGCGGAACACAACCACCGGCAGCTATAGACAATGTTAATGTTACCGTTATTACTTGTCCGGCGCCTACTGCTCCGACAGTAGTAAGCGTAACTGATTCTACAGCAACAGTACAATGGACTGCAGGAGCTGCTGAGACACAATGGGAAGTTGTGGTTCAACCGGCAGGAACAGGTCAGCCAACGGGATCTAGTACTATACTTCAGGCAGGAGTAAATCCGTTTACAATTACAGGATTGAGTGCAAATACTAATTATGAATACTACGTTAGAGCGGTTTGTACCCCTAGTACTGATGTAAGTACATGGACCGGACCAAAAACATTTATTACTTCACAAGTTGCAGCAACAATACCTTATACAGAAGGTTTTGAGGGAACTTCAGGCTGGGCAACAGTGAATGGAGCTCAGACTAACAAATGGTTTGAAGGGATTGCTGCTAATAACGGTGGTACCAGAGCACTATATGTAAGTAATGATAACGGAACTACCAATGCGTATACGAATACAACTACATCAACAGTTCATGCTTACAGAGATATTGCTGTACCGGCAACTTGTGCTCAGGAAATTAAAATTTCGTTCGATTGGCGTTCTGTGGGACAAGCGGCTCAAGATTATTTAAATGTTTGGCTAGTGCCTTCAACATACCTTCCAGTGGCAGGTACTGCAGTCAGTGTAGCTGCAAGTGGAGGAGCACAATTAGCGAACCAGTTAAGTCTTGGAGCAAGTTTCGTAACTAACACCTATACGTTTAACGCAACGGCTTATGCAGGACGTAATATGCGTGTGATTTTTGAATGGAGAAATAATGCATCAGCGGGAACAAATCCACCAGCGGCTGTTGATAACTTTAAAGTAGAACTTCCTACTTGTCCTAAACCTTTCAATTTATCAGTTGTTGGGACACCGGGCCAAACCACTACAAACGTGACTTGGTCAGTTGGATGTACTGAAACAGCATGGGAAGTTATTGCTTTACCTGCTGGTTCTCCGGCACCAACTGCAGCTACTGCAGGTACATCGGTTACGACTCCGCCGCCTTATACCATTACTGGTTTACAGCCAGCTACAAATTATGATTTTTATGTAAGAGCGGTTTGTATAGCTGGTACAGATGTTAGCGGATGGTCTGCACCAAAAGCGTTTATGACTTTCATTGAAAACGATGAATGTGATGGAGCTATGACAGTTCCTGTTAATGCTAATGATCAGTGTACTCAGGTAAAAGCCGCAATGTTTAATGGGGCTACTGTTTCAACTGTGGGTGGCACAACTTGTGGGGCCAACAACTCAGGTGATATCTGGTTCAAGTTTACGGCTACTAATGCTTCACATACTGTTGATTTTAGAGATTTTAATGCAAACATGACTCTACCGATCATGATGACCGTTTATTCTGGAGACTGTGGTAGTTTGACTCAGATAGCTTGTAACTATAACAACTCATCTACGGTTACAGGATTACAGATTGGTAATACTTATTTTGTTAGAGCATCAATCAATACGGTTACTACCGTTACCAACGTGAATTTCAAAGTTTGTGTTAAAACACCGGTGGCGCCTGCCAGCGGAACCAGTCTAAGCTGTAAGATCAATACGGTTAACCCAAGTTTTGAGGAGGGTGTGTTGTTTACCACGGGTAGTTCTCCAAGATGGGCGGATTTATATGACCATATGTTTTTGGGTTGGAGAACAACCGCTGCGGATAACCATATGGAACTTTGGTCTAGCGCTTCTGGTGTTCTAGCTCATGATGGCGATAAGTTTATCGAATTAAATGCTACTCTGGTTTCGGGAGTGTATCAGGATTTCCCAACGCCGGTAACTACCGTGTTCAGTTATCAATATGCACACAGGGCCAGACGAGCTAACATGCCTCCTGACGTGGTTAAAGTTATGGCAGGTCCTCCTGGGGGGCCATATGTGGAGATTGACAGGAGAACTTCAGATACGTCGAAATGGACGTATAATCAGATTCCACGTACCTATACGGTTCCTGCAGGTCAGACGGTTACCCGATTTATTTTTGAGGCGGTTCGTCCTAATCCTGAGCCGGCTGGTTATGATATAACGCAAGGAAATTTCTTGGATAACATTACATTTACAGCAGATAACAGTATTGTTTCGGCGTCTCCTTTAAGTTTAGATTGTTTGAGTACCAATGTGACGAATGTGGTAGCTGCAGGAGCAGGAACTTGGTCTGCTGACCCTAGCAACCCGGCTGCAACAACTATTGCAAACCCAGATGATAATGCTACTACAATTAGCGGATTCACTGTTTCGGGTACTTACAGATACAACTGGACAACATTATATTGTACAAGTTCGGTAGATATTGTTTATACGGATAACGGAAACAGATTACCTGAGTTTACTCAGCCAGCTCCGGTTTGTGCTTCAACAACGGCGACTGATTTACTACCAACGACCTCTAATAACGGTATTGTTGGAGTATGGTCTCCTGCATTTGATAACACGGCTACGGCTATGTATACCTTTACACCAAACGCAGGTCAGTGTGCGGTTCCAACGACAATGACTATTACAGTTGATCCGAACACTACGCCAACATTTGCTCAGCCAGCAGCTATTTGTGCAGGAGAAGTGTTAGCGGCATTACCAACGCAATCAGAAAATGGTATCAATGGAACTTGGTCTCCGGATTTGGATAATACAACGACGACTGAGTATACCTTTACACCGGATCCGAATGGTCCGTGTGCTGTTCCAACTAAAATGACTATTACGGTAACACCGAATACAACGCCAACATTTGCTCCAGTAGCGCCTATTTGTAGAGGTGAAGCGTTAGCAGCATTGCCAACGACTTCAGATGATGGAGTAACTGGAACATGGGATCCGGCGTTAGACAATACACAGACAACTGAGTATACATTTACACCGGATGCTGGACAATGTGCTGTTGTAACGAAGTTGACTATTACAGTTAATCAGTTAGCGACAGCTACGTTTGCGGCAATGGATCCAATTTGTATGGGTGATACTTCTGCGGTACTTCCTGCAACTTCAGTTGAAGGTTTTACAGGAGTTTGGACGCCTGCTGCTTTGGACTATACAAATACAACGACATATCTCTTTACACCGGATGCAGGACAATGTGCTGCGGAAGGTACCTTGACTGTCGATGTTATTGAGAAGGTTGCACCAACTTTTGCTGATGTGACAGCTATCTGTCCGGGAGAAGCTTTAACGGCATTGCCAAAAACTTCACTTAACGGTATTACAGGAACATGGTCACCGCCGTTGAATAACATGGCTACAACTATATACACCTTTACGCCTGATGCTGGTCAGTGTGCGACTTCGAAAACACTGCAAATTGAAGTTAAATCTGATTGCGATATTCCACGCGGTATTTCTCCAAATAACGACGGTAGCAACGATGAACTTGATTTGACAGATTATGGTGTTAACAAATTGTCTATCTTTAACCGTTATGGTGTGACAGTTTACAGTCACGGAGCTGGTTATACCAAGCAATGGCATGGTCAGTCTGACGCAGGTCAGGAGTTACCGGACGGAACCTATTATTATGTGATTAATTTGGGAACTGACGTAACGAAAACCGGTTGGATCTATATCAACAGAGAGCAATAAAAGAAAAGAACAGGAGTCACTGCTCCCTTCACCGGGGGCAGTGTTTTCTAAAAGGTAAAGAAAATAACATGAAGAAAATTTATTTGACCGTTTTAGTAGCCTTAGCGGGCTTATTAGAAGTTCAAGCCCAGCAGGATCCTCATTATACTCAGTACATGTACAATCTGAGTGTTGTGAACCCAGCCTATGCGGGATCGAAAGATGCGCTATCGATGGGATTATTATACAGAAAACAATGGGTAGACATTGAGGACGCTCCAACTACGGGAACATTTTTCGGTCACAGTCCTATTGGTAAGAACGTTGGTTTGGGTTTGTCTGTAATCAACGATAAGATCGGTCCTGTTGAGGAGACCAATTTTTACGGGGATTTCTCCTATACGCTTAACTTAGGCGAGGTACACAAATTAGCCTTCGGTATGAAAACGGGAGCTACGATGCATAAGGTTGGGTTGTACGATGATATCGGAAACGGCCACGTACCTGATGATAATGACCCTGCGTTTGCTGAGAATACAAGCAATACGTTTTTCAACATTGGAGCGGGATTGTTTTTCTACACAGATAAGTACTACATCGGAGCTTCGGTTCCGAACATGCTGAAATCGAAACACCTTGACTTTGACGGCAGGGAGTTCGGATCTGAGACTTCGCACTACTTTGTGACGGGAGGTTACGTTTTCGATATCAGCGAGAACGTGAAGTTAAAACCGTTTGCGATGGTAAAATCGGCTTTCGATGCGCCGGTATCAGTAGATGCTTCCTTAAATACGATGTTGTACAATAAGCTTGAGCTTGGAGTAACCTACCGTTTGGAAGATTCATTCGGGGCGATGGTGAACTTTATGGTTACACCGAACATGCGTATCGGTTATGCATATGACCATATCGTATCGGATTTGGATGCTAAGACCAAATCTTCTCACGAGTTTATGTTGTTGTATGACCTGAACTTCTCTAAGAAGGCATCGAGCTCACCACGATTTTTCTAATTTAACCACGATTTTAAAACATGAAGAAAACATATATCACTCTGAGTTTTGTATTCGCTGGTTTAACCTTATCAGCACAAAACAAACACACGCAGGCAGCAGACAAACTGTATAATCGTTACGAGTATATCGATGCAGCCGAAGAATATTTGAAATTGGTCAGCAACAACAAGGCAGACAACTACGTTTACCGCCAGTTGGCCGACAGCTACTACAATGTCTTCAATACTGTTGAAGCAGCTAAGTGGTATGCTAAGGCTACGGAAGAGAAACAGGATGCCGAGGTGTATTACCGTTATGCACAAATGCTGAAAGCCAACGGCCAGTATGAAGCATCGAACAAACAGATGGAGAAGTTTGCCTCTATGGCGCCAAGCGACCAAAGAGCAATGGCTTTCAAAAAGGAGCCTAACTACATCCCGAGACTTACCGACCAGCAGAAGATGTTCGATTCCAAAAACATGGACATCAACAGCGAGAAATCGGATTTCGGAGCGGTGCTTGCCAACGACAACACCCTGTATTTCGCTTCGGCCAGAAACACATCCAAGAAAAGCTACGGCTGGAATGACGAGCCTTATCTGGATCTATACAAAGCCACCAGAAACGAAGACGGTACTTTCAGCAAACCAACCGAAGTAGAAGGCATGAACAGTAAATGGCATGACGGACCTGCAGCTATCAGCGAAGACGGGAACACGATGTACTTTGCCAGCGAAACCTTCCGCGATAAAATCTTCGACAAGAGCAAGGAAAAGAGAATCAAGTATGGCAAGGTAGGTTTGTTCAGAGCTACCAAAGCAGACGGTAAATGGGGCAACGTACAGGCGCTTCCATTTAACAACAAAGACTACCAGGTAGGAAACCCGAGTTTGTCCAAAGACGGAAAAACATTGTACTTCTCATCAGACATGCCAGGCACCATGGGTGGGGCAGACATCTGGAAAGTTTCCATCACGGGCGATAACACTTACGGTACGCCGGAAAACCTTGGTGCTAAGGTGAACACTGAAGGAAGAGAGAACTTCCCGTTCATTAGCGATGACAACAAATTGTACTTCTCATCCGACTCAAGACAAGGATTTGGTGGATTGGACGTATTTGTGATCGACCTTGAGAAAGGCACAGAGGCTAAAAACGTTGGAAAACCGATCAACTCGGAGAGAGACGATTTTGCCTTTACCTTCGACAGAGATCAGAATATAGGATTCTACTCCAGTAACCGAGGAGGACAGGATGATATATACATGGCGGTTCCGCTGTGTAACGTACAACTGAACACTACGGTTAAGAATGCTAAAACGGGCGCTATACTATCGGGAGCTACTGTAGCTATCTTAGACGAGAGAAACAATATGATCGAACACAAAACCACAGGAGCTGACGGCTTGGTACAATACGGAACGGAGTGTGATAAAGCATACACGTTACAGGTATCGAAAGACGGCTTTGTGAGCAAAACCATCGCGGTGGCCAAATCCAAAGGCGGTGAAATGCCGATTGTGGCGGAATTGGATCCGATCGATGTAATTATTACTGATACAGAGGTTATCTTAAACGATATCTTCTTCGAATACAACAAGAGCAACATCACCAAACAAGGTGCATTTGAGTTAGACAAATTGGTTCAGGTGATGAAAAACAGCCCGAACATGGTGATTATGGTTAAATCGCACACGGACAACCGCGGAACGGACAAGTTCAACATGGACTTATCCGATCGTCGTGCCAAATCTACGGTGCAGTACGTGGTTTCGAAAGGAATCGCTAAAGACCGCATCTCGGGCAAAGGATACGGTGAGAGCGAACTGAAGGTACAATGCGACCAATGTACAGACGAGGAACATGCTAAAAACAGACGTTCTGAGTTCATGATCGTGAAGAAATAACCAATCTTGTAAAATGATTGAAAAAGCGCCCCAATGAGGGCGCTTTTTTTGTTATAGATAATCGTGTTTAATGTATGAAGATGTTTGTCGCTTTTTGTTAGTTTTTCTTTGATTTAAGCAATAAATAGTTTGTTAGTGGATAATTGATGTTTCTGGTCCTGTCTTTGAGTCTTCGCACCAATCGCAGTAGTAACAGTAAAATAAAAAAGCACCTAAAGAAAGGTGCTTTTTTGAGAGTTTCAATTTTATTATTCTGACTTAAGAAACTTTACGAATGTTACAGCATTTGTGTTTTCATCAGTATACGAAATTTCCATAGTGTCATAGGTTAAAGACACTATATTTTGCATCGTTTCCACTTCAGTAGGCACTCCGTTGATTTCTTTCATTGTTGTTAGAATCAATGTTCTTCCTTCTTTTCGGTAATCACCTTCAGTGATATTACTTTCGCAGAAGCTTCCGCTATATTGGAAATCAGTATTGCTAAAAGTAAAATTTTCATTAAAGACGACATTGTCTGAATCACATTGGGCATCATTTTCGTAAGGCAGGTAATCCAAGATGTTTTCCTCGTTTAAAGTTCCTTTTTCAACAGGAACCCATTTCCCTGCCAGATAATTTGGCTGAACGAAGTTTGTATCATCGTCCTCTTCACAGGATGCAGTTAATGCCATAAAAGCTAATGCAAGTGAAATTTTAAATATGTTTTTCATGTTTCTTAGCTTTTAAAAACCGTACATTTTTACATTATCAACTTGGAATGCCCCATCTAAAGTTAAGTCAGTTCCCGATCCTTTGAATTTGAATGCTACATAAATGTTGCCACTGTAAGATGATAAATCAACGGCAGAAGTAAGGAATTCATACCGTGCTGTTGCTTTTGTTGGTTTGTTGAAAGGGACTGATGTCCAAGTCGCTGCCAAAACATTTGTTCCGTTAAAATCTGTTGAAACCAAAACTTCTAAAGTATTGTTCGGAGAGTCTACATCCAAATGGTGCTGGGCAGCCTCGAATTTGAGGATTTTATTTGTATAGGTTCCCAGATTGATAGCCGGACTTACCAACCAAACGATATTGGTTGCATCTCCTGAATTCAAAGCGCTGAACTCAGCACATCCGTTAGTTACTCCGTTCGAAGTAAATGTTTTTTCTTTCCACAAATCGTTGCCTGACTGAGCGAAGTTAACCCAACCCGGAATGTTTAGATTAGTGTTGTTTGTAGCTGTTTCAAAATCTTCTGAAAAGAAAGGAGGAACCGTGCCAAAACGAGGGTTGTTTAACATGATGTCTCTCTCATAGCGAGCCATAAACTGATAAGTATCCCCATAACGGGTTAGTACGCCTCTTATTTTTCCGCTGCCGGTTGCTACCAACTTATGTGCAAATCGTGCATACGAACTTGTTCTGAAAACCATCGGCGTTCCCGTTTTGTCGGTAATGTAATGGTTTGTTCCGCTGCCCGTTTCATTTGTTTTTTCATAATAATGTTTGCCAACTGCCACATCGGAAAACTGAACGTCATCTACTTCGATTAGTTTGTTCAGGTAGCTGTCGGTGTTAGCAGTTAACTGCCCGAGGGTTACATGATTTACCAATTGTTCCTCGCTTACCAACGTGCATGAACCTTTCAAAGCATTTTTTGTTTGAGACATGGAAAGACGACCAACTTCTGCCACACCGTCGGAAACATAAATACCGCCAATGCGCATGCCACCGTCTTTACTATCTGTATAAAGGCCTTTCATTTTGATCAGCACTTTTTTACCCGGTTGATAGTCGATAAACGAAGAAGTTCGTTCGGTCGGAACGCTGAATGCTTTTGTTCCATCCAACGTCTGGAATGAAATCGATTTGAAGAAATTTCCAGCTTCATCACTTGAAGTTACGTAAGCCTCAATTACGTCGTCTTCCGAATATTGAGCCACCTGAGACGATGCCGGGATTTCGGAAACCTCTCTAGTTTTCACCAAAGTAGTTTCGATACATTGTAAGTCAGGAGTGTTATAATCGTCACCATTTACACATCCGGTTAAAGCCGTTCCCAAGAACGTAAATAAAAGAGCTGATTGTATAATTCTTGTTTTCATTTTTTTAAGATTAGAAGTTAATGTAAAGGTTAACGAAGTATGTTCTTCCGTAACCGTAAAAATATTTAGGCGCAAATGCAGGGGTACCGCTGGAAACATCCTGGTTTAATTCTCTGTACGATGCATTTCGTGCCTGTTCGTAACCACCTGTTTTGTATTTGATGTCGAACACGTTGTTTAACGAGGCAAAGAAACCAATCATTTGTTTTCCTATTTTCCATGACTTACCACCGCTTAGGTTAACCAGTGTTAAATCGTCGAATTTCTCTTGTTTTAACAATTGGCGCGCTCTTTCCTCTGTAGCTTCAGGGAATGGATTTCCGTTGGTGCTCTCCGGGTTTTTGAAGAAGTTATCGGTTCTTAAAATCGGAGCGATATCAAGGTAACGGTCCGCTAAATAGTTCACATTGGCACCAATCCACCAGAAATGAGGGTCGCGGTATTCCAATCCGAAGGAAGCGGCTTTTTGAGGCATACCAGCCTGGTAATAATTTTTAATTTTCGCCTCTCCGTAGTTGGTAACCGGAGCTAGGTTAAAACTTGAACCTTGAGCATCCACGGTCAAGGCTACATTTGGATTGTTATCGTACGTATATTCGCCGTAAGAAGCAGTAGCCGTTGCTTTGATCGTTGAAGTTACTTGGTATTCGATTCCGAATTCAGCCCCAATATTCTTCTTGTCGATTCCGGTTACAGTTTCGGCAACAAAGTTACTGGTCTCATCGGCCGCATCAGGGTTGCCATCGTCTATAGTTACACCATCGGCAAAGAAGAAAGAGGTTTCTGTAGCATTTTCTATTTTCGAATAGAAAGCGGTTAAACGAGCTTTTACTTTCGGTGTTCTTAAAATGTAACTTGCATCAGCACTTGAAACGGTTTCATTTCGTAATCCCGGTACGATGTTATTGTTTACACGTGCGTTAGGGAAAGTGTTTCTTAAAGTCGGCGCTTTTGTCATTCTTACACCGTTAAAGGTAAATAAATGATTACCGGAAAGTTTATAGGTCAACCCACCTTTAAAACCAAAGTTATCGAATGCGATTTTTTTGCTGTCTCCAAAAGAGTTTGAAGGATAGTAGCCGTTTCTGTATAATCCTTCTCTCTGATATTCGTTTCTTGCGTAAGATTGCGACAAGTAGAAGTCAAATTTTCGGTAGGTGAATTTGAATTGCGTGAATGCATCGATGGCAGTGGCGTATAAATTATAGTTATAGCCATATGAATCGCCTTCTCCAACTGTTCTTCCCGGATTATTCAAATCGGATTCTATCTGGTTTTCATTATTACCGAATGTATTGATGTCGTTGTAGTATTGTCCTCCCAATAAATCCAATAAATATTTGTGGTTGTGGGATTTTAAATGTCTGAAAGTACCTCCTGCGTTTAAAGTGATATTATCAGCTATCTGCGAATTTAAAATGGTATTTGCTGTCCATTGTGTATCGTCTGTACGGTCTTCGTATAAAACATAAACGCTGTTTTTGGCATCGGTTTTTGAATTGGCATTATACATTCCGTCCCAATTAACCTGTCTTTGGTTGGGATCCAGGAAAGTGGCTACATTCGGATCAGATGCGCTCACTAAATCCGGTGTGTGGATACCTCCCAAACCACCCGGTGCATACGCCGAAGGATCGTTTGCCAATACATAACCCGGGTCATTGTTATATAAGGAAAGATAGTAACTTGGCAGATTTCTGTAATAAGTAGGATCCGGGTTGTTAACGCCCTGGAAGTCGATTCTGCTGTTGCCAACGGTTCCTGTCTGATAAGCAACGTTGGTGTTTAAACTTGTTTTTTCGTTCATTCTCCAATAATGACTTAACATCATGATGGGCTCCTGTACGTCTTTATCTCTGGAATTTCTTTTTTTACCGTCTTGCCAGCCCCAGTAGGAATTATATTTTATTCCTGCCATATCAGTTACTTCATCCGTGTTTGGAGAATTTTTTCCTCTGCTGTTCTGTGCGTAAATAGATGTGAAATTTAAACTGTGGCTGTCGTTGAATCTTTTTTCAACACTTGCGAAAAGTGACACTGCGCCATAATCGGTTCCTTCAAAATATCCTTCTTCCGCCCATCTTCTTGAACCGGATACCACAAAGGCCCATCCTTTACTGTTCATTCCGGATGCGTAGGTTCCCATACTTCTCCAGCTGTAATTTGTATTTGTACTTGAGAACGAAACTCGCGCTCCGGGTCTGTAGTAAGAGGCTCTCGTGCTGATTTGCTGCGAACCTAATATACCTCCGAAAGTATAATCCGAGGGAGCTGAACCCATGGTGAATTCCTGATTTCGCATCGCATCATTTAGACCGCCCCAGTTGCTCCATTGTGGTCGGCCATCATAAAGTTTGTTCATTACGATACCATTAATCATGGTGTTTCCGTACTGGTTGTCTAAACCACGAATTTGGAAACGGGCCTGACCCCAGTTGAACGCTGCTGCCTGTTGGTAAGCATCGCGTGAAGCCTGCAACAATCCCGAAGTACTTTCAGAACCGCTGTTGTCATCCCCCAAATCGTTGTCGGTGATTACAACCAAGGCCAAGCGTTGCTCTGTGGTAACGTCTTCTTCCAAAACCACAATGCCCAAATCAAGGGTTTGTCCTTTTTTGATTTCGATTGGAAACGATTGCGGTAAATAACCAGTGCTGCGAATCAGCAAGATCTGATTTCCCTCTGCCGCAGTTGGGAAGATGAATTCTCCCAGGGCATTGGTAACCGTCGACTGGTTCGTGCTTTGAATAGTCGCCAAAACATTTTGTAGTGCTTTCTGTGTTTTTGAGTCGATTACCTTCCCTTTTACGGCAGGGGTTTGTTGCGCCCAGGCAAAAGCGACTTGCATCACAAGTAAAGTAAAGAGTACAAGTTTTTTCATAAATAAGATTAAAGTTAATTCCTTGTGTTTTAGTGAAAAAACGAACAAAGGGGCGCAAATTTACACGTTTTATAACAACTTGCAATATGGTTGTTATAAATTTCCTAAAAACTTGATCTTAACTTAATCATAAAGTTTTATTATAAAAAATATAACAAAAACAAAAAGATTGGTAATAATTTGAAAATCAAATAATTGTATTGAATTTTGAATTTTGGTTGTGTTATTTTTTCACTTAAATCTATTAATGTTATAAAAACATCTATTTTGATAATATTGTGTTACATTTGTCGCCCGATAATAAAAAATGGAAAATGGGATTTGATTCTTTTGCCCAACATATGTGTGGTGATCAGATAGTTTTCCTTCGATTTGAAAAGTGTTTTTAGAAAAGGATAATCAGTTATGAGATGTATGAAAAATAGCGTTGTTTTTTTGTTTCTTTTATTTATTTCGATGCAGTCTGCTATGGCGCAGCAGAAGAAGTATAATGTTCAGACAGTGGCATTTTACAATTTTGAAAACTTGTTTGATACCATAAACGGACCAAATATTGACGAAGAGTGGCTGCCAAACGGGGTGCAGAACTGGACCGGCGAAAAGTATAAAAAGAAGCTGGAAAACTTAAGCCGGGTGTTGTCTGAATTAGGTACGGGCGAATCTCAAACAGAATCTCCGGTACTAATTGGAGGCAGTGAGATTGAAAACAGAGGTGTTTTGGAAGATTTGGTAAAACAACCCAAATTGATCGACAAAGATTACGGCATTGTGCATTTCGATTCACCGGATAAACGCGGAATCGATGTGGCTTTGCTTTATAAGAAAAAAGATTTCCAGCCGCTTAGTTATAAAAACATCCCTTTGGTGATTTATGAAAAAAACGGTGATAAAAAGGATAAAAAAGATACGGAAGAGAAAACGGACGATAATTCACAGGTTGATGTAAAATCAAAAAGAATCTACACCCGTGACCAACTGTTGGTTACCGGTTTATTAGATGGCGAAGAAATCAATGTTATTGTGTGCCACTGGCCATCGCGTTCGGGAGGAGAAAAGAAAAGTGCTCCTTACCGTGAAGCCGCAGCGGCATTAACCAAAAAGATCACCGATTCACTGCAGCGAATCAAGCCGGATGCTAAAGTTATTATCCTTGGGGATTTGAACGACGGAAGTTTCAACAAGAGCGTTAAGGAAGTGATTGGAGCAAAGGGGAAGAAGACCGATGTGAAACCTTTGGGTGTTTACAATCCGTTTGAAAGCATGGCCAACCAGGGAATGGGGACTATCGGTTACCGTGATGCTTGGGATATCTTCGATATTATCATGATAACCGAACCGCTCATTAAAAATGATTACAGTTCTTGGAGATATTGGAAGGCAGGTATTTACAATAAACCGTTCCTGATTACAACTACAGGTCAGTATAAAGGATATCCATTGCGACATACGTTGACCGAAGTAGGTTTCAGTGACCACTTCCCGGTTTACATTTATTTGATACGCGAAGGGAAATAAAATAATGAGGTCGACTGAAGTCGGCCTTTTTTATTTTGTAAATTAGCAAGGCTAAAAACTGAAATTATGGCGATTTTAAAACCATTCAATCTTAATCAGTGGATTGAAGACAACCGACATTTGCTGAAACCACCGGTGGGCAATAAAAATGTTTACGTGGATTCCGAAGATTATATCGTGATGATTGTGGCAGGTCCCAATGCCCGAAAAGATTATCATTATAACGAGACCGAAGAATTGTTTTATCAGCTCGAAGGCAATATAAAAGTGGTGATTCAGGAAGACGGTCAGCGCAAGGAAATGGAACTGAAAGCGGGAGACATGTACCTTCATCCTGCACGTGTACCGCATTCGCCGGTGCGCAGCGAGGGTTCCATCGGATTGGTCATCGAACGCAAAAGAGCCGGAAAAGGATTCACCGACGGATTGCTGTGGCATTGTGATAACTGCAATCACAAGTTGTACGAAGTGTACTTCGAATTAAAAGATATCGAAAAAGATTTTCTGCCTCATTTTCAGCATTTTTACAATTCGGAAGTACTGCGAACCTGTTCTGAATGTGATACCGTGATGGAAGCAGATCCGCGATTTGTGGCCAAGTAGATCATTTTAAACCTTTGATTTCCTTTGGGTTAGTTTTAACGCCTGTAATATTATTTATTTAACAAAAAAACGTAGCTTTGCAAAAAATATAAAAAAACACTATTAATCAACAATAATGATAACAACAGCAGTAGACCAATTTGGTATTCAGGAAGCCTTGGATCAATTAGGCTTAAAAGAGATAAATGAAGGAGCTTCAACCGGTTCCAACTGGTTTTCTAACGGGAAAATCATCGAATCGTATTCTCCGGCAACCGGCGAATTGATCGGAAAAGTAAAATCTGCTACAAAAGAAGATTACGAAACCGCTATGAAAGCCGCTGAAGAAGCGTTCAAAACATGGCGTTTGGTTCCGGCTCCGAAACGTGGTGAAATCGTTCGCCAGATGGGAGAGGAGCTTAGAAAAAATAAAGAAGCACTTGGTAAACTGGTTTCTTACGAAATGGGGAAATCATACCAGGAAGGTTTAGGAGAAGTTCAGGAAATGATCGACATCTGTGATTTCGCAGTAGGTCTTTCCCGTCAATTACACGGTTTAACGATGCACTCTGAGCGTCCGATGCACAGAATGTACGAGCAATGGCATCCGTTTGGAATCGTAGGAATCATTTCTGCGTTCAACTTCCCGGTAGCCGTATGGTCTTGGAACTCGATGATTGCCTGGATTTGTGGTGACGTTTGTATCTGGAAACCAAGCTCTAAAACACCGTTGTGTGCTGTAGCTTGTCAGAACATCATCCAAACCGTATTAAAAAGAAATAACTTGCCGGAAGGATTAAGCTGCTTGGTAGTAGGTAATGAATCCGGAGACTTGATCAACAACGATAAACGTATTCCATTGGTGTCCTTTACAGGTTCTACAAGAATCGGTCGTCACGTATCGCAAGTGGTGGCTTCCCGTTTCGGAAACACGATTTTGGAATTAGGAGGAAACAATGCGATTATCGTTTCAGAAAATGCCGATTTATCCATGGTATTGGTTGGAGCAGTGTTCGGAGCGGTTGGTACTGCAGGACAACGTTGTACATCAACACGTCGTTTAATCGTTCACGATAGCGTGTATGACAAAACATTAGATGTATTGAAAAACGCTTACGGTCAGTTGAAAATCGGAAATCCTTTGGATGAAACAAACCACGTAGGACCGCTAATCGATAAAGGAGCAGTTCAGGATTACCTAAGCGCTATCGAAAAAGCAAAAGCCGAAGGCGGAAGAGTTATCGTTGAAGGCGGCGTTTTAGAAGGAGAAGGCTACGAAAGCGGATGTTATGTAAAACCATGTATCATCGAAGCGAAAAACGAATTCGAAATCGTGCAGCACGAAACCTTTGCACCGGTTTTGTATGTGATGAAATACAGCACGATTGAAGAAGCGATTGCGATTCAAAACGGCGTTCCTCAAGGTTTGTCATCTTCGATCTTTACCAACAACATGAGAGAAATGGAGTTGTTCCTTTCTGCAGCCGGTTCGGATTGCGGTATCGCGAACGTAAACATCGGAACTTCCGGTGCGGAAATCGGTGGTGCTTTCGGTGGTGAGAAAGAAACCGGTGGTGGTCGTGAGTCAGGATCAGATGCTTGGAAAGCTTACATGAGAAGACAAACCAATACGATTAACTACGGAACAGCGCTTCCGTTGGCACAGGGAATCAAATTTGATTTTTAATCGATTGCTTTAAATAAACAGGAAACCGACTTTCATAAGTCGGTTTTTTTATGCAATTTTATGTGGTATTTTAATCAGTATGTGATGAAAAAACTTCTTCTTCTCCTGTGTTTGATGCCGTTGCTGATGGCTAGTAGCTGTAATGATCATGATGATAACCAGGTTAATTGCACCCAGGAGGCCCGCGCCGGACTCAATGTAACGGTTCAGGACGCTGTCACCCATGCGGTTCTGACCGAGGACGTTGCGGTATTTGTCACGGATGGGCCATATTATGAAACGCTGAAGCTCTTCCCGGGGACGGATGTTTTTTCCGGTGCATGGGAAAGGAAAGGTAATTATCTGCTGACGGTTTCCAAAGAAGGCTATCAAACTTATACATCTGAAACCATAACAGTTGGTGCCGATGTTTGCCATGTAATACCGCAAATTATTACGGTGCAGTTAATTCCTGAATAGTAAAATTGGTTTTTAATCCTTAAATAATGAATTTTCAAAGCGACTCATGTGGGTCGCTTTTTTATTTTTAAAAAATAACAAAAAAGCTTACAATTGTTTTAAAATCTTTTATTTAGATTTGCCCGAAATTTAAAGAAAGGCCTTACTTAAAAATATGCAATTGGAAAGAAAAGATTAGCTTTTTGCTTGTATTTGGGTTTTCAATCAATTCAAAAATTATCATAATACTCATATTTTAAAATAAAATTATTCAAAACGTGAAAATCATTAAATTTCTATTATTCATCACTTTAGTTTCATTTTTTACTTCAAATGCCCAAATTACCAAAGGAAATTGGATGGTGGGAGGGGATGCAAGCTACACCAATTCGAAAGTAACTGATAGCAATAATAAAATTATTGGGAGTAGTAATTCGGTTAGAATTTTTCCAAATATTGGATATTTTGTAATTGATAAGTTTGCGTTAGGGATTAATGGGAATTTTAATTATGGCAAAGGTAACGGTAGTGCATCAAGCATTGGATATGGTGCCGGTCCATTTGCAAGATATTATTTTTTAGACACCGAAAATAGTATAAATCTTTTTGCCGAAGCAAACTACAATTATTGGATTTCTAAAACTCAAGGATTTGATTCCGGGAATGGTAGTAGTTATAAGTTTAAAGTTGGACCTGTGATTTATTTTAATAGTAGCGTAGGTTTAGAGATGTCTTTGAGCTACAATACAGAAAAATTATCGGATTATACTTCAAAATACTTTATAGTAGGCTTTGGTCTACAAGTACATTTAGAAAAAGAATAAACAAATTAAACTTTATTTTCTCAAAATACACATTCGTAATAAAAGATGTAAAAGTTAACAATATCTAGATTCCTGTTGGAGCGCCAATCGTATTAAATGGTGGAAGTTCTCTAACTGTAAGATTTAAAGTTGATTTATCAAACAAAAAGAAACCCGATTCAGACGAATCGGGTTTCATGTTTTATATAGAATCGAAATTACTTCGTCTTCTTCACATACTGCGTAAGGATAACGATATGCTGTCCTTCGACTCTTCCTTCAATCTGTTCGGCGTTGTCCCAAACCAGTTTGATGTTGTGTACCGCTGCACCACGCTTAGCCGTGAAATTGGCTCCTTTTACATCCAAATCTTTAATCAGTACTACGGAATCCCCGTCGAACAAAATATTGCCGTTAGAATCCTTGTGGACGATTTTACCTTCGTCTTCGTCACCTTCCCCGGTAGCTTTTGCCCATTCCAAAGCTTCTTCGTCCAGATACATCATCTCTAACAGGTCGTTCTTTTTTAAACGGGTAAGCATTCTCCAGGAAACGATCTGCACCGGCAGATGCTCGTTCCACATGCTGTCAGAAAGACAATGCCAGTGGTTAGCGTCGGTGGTTTCCGGATTTTCAATCTGACCTACACAGGTTTTGCAGGCTAAAATACTGGTTTCTAAACTTTCTTTATTCTCAGGAGGAAGGTTGTATACTTGTAAATCATGCGGATTACCACACAATTCGCATTTCGAATCGCTGCGGTCTTTTAGTTTTTTTTCAATTACGCTCATCGTTGTTGTTTTAAGAGGAAGCCATTTACTTTGCTTAGGCGTTTGCTATGGCTGAAATCATTGGCAAATATACAAATTTAGTTCCGACCTCTCTCGTTGGGATACAAATCGGGCAGAGGCGAACTTTGCCAGAATTCTTTGGTGTCCACATTCATGATGGTCAGTCGTCCTTTGAAGGCTGCACCGGTATCGACGTTCCAAACATTGGCACGGTTAACCGGAACCGAATACCCAATTCGGGTTACAGGCGTGTGACCGATGAAGATTTCTTCATATAGAGCAAGTCGCTTCGGGTAAAACAAGTCTTTTCGACAAAGCGTTTTGTCCATTGCCAATGCGGCTTCCCATAGGGTACGGTCCCAGCAGAACATCCCTTTGAAGTATTCAAATTCCACTCCCTTTTGGTTAGTAAAACCGGCGTGTACAAACAGTCGGTTTTGTTCGTCCAGATGATAGTCGTTCAGAGCGGTTAGGAATTCGATGTGCGCCGAAATCCTGTCATCATCAATGTTTCCGTAAACATCTACCGTCGATTGTCCGCCGTGCAAGCGCCATTCATCATTGTCGTGTCCTTCTGAAAGCCAGCGCAGGAGCATCTCTTCGTGGTTCCCCTGAATGAAAATGCAATGATGTGTTTTGTCCAGTTTGATCAGGAAATCAATCACAAAAGGCGTATCGTTCCAGCCATCAACAAAATCACCCAGAAAAATGAGTTTGTCGTTGGTGGTCACATGGGCCCGTTCCAAAACCTGTTCCAAGGCTTTGAGTCCGCCATGTATGTCGCCGATTACCAGAGTTCTGCTCATTGCTAGTCTGAATTTTATTCAAATTTCTTAAAAACAATTGGGATAATCAAATGCTAAAGAAAAAAGCTACAAAATTAACATTTTTTGAAGGAAAGCCTCAATGGCAGGGTAGGGCGAGAGGGTAGTTTTGGGCCTTTAAAAAAAAATACCCACTAACTAAAAATTATCCTAAAAATGAAAAAAATTACTCTTGTATTTACTGTTATGATTTATGTTCTTTTATTGTCCTCCTGTTCTGTTGAAGAGGTGGATACCTCTAAACCAAAATCTATTGTAATGAAAACTGATTTTAGTGAGACAATAAAGCAGGGAGATTCGGTTTCTAATGAAGAAGATGAAATTGATCCTCCAAAATCAGGAACACCACCTATTAAAATATAATGATAAGTTTCTTAAAATAGTCAACTTTATTAATTTCTTCATTATTTTTGGGACTATTAATCTTACAAATGAATCTAAAACCCTTTTTCATATTAATTATTTTATCTTTCTTTTTTTGGTGTTGTGAAGACAAAATAGACGAGAACTTGGTTTTTCCGAAAAATTATTTGAATGATATTCTCTTTCGGAAATTTGACAGTAAATCTTTTGATGACAATCAAAAGAAGGTCATTTTAAATAAAATAAAGATTGGATTAGATTCACAAAATTTCGATACTGTTTCTAGAAGATATTATATAAATCTCGCTTTGAAATACTGTCAGATAAATGACTTAGAGTCCTTTAAAAAAGTTTCATATCAAACTGAAAAAAAATGTTTGTTTATTAAAGATACTATTGGAGCAATCCAATCAAAATGTTTTATTGCTTCTTATTACATAGAGAAATATCAAAATGATAGCGCTTACTTTAATTATTTAAAAGCGCAAAAACTTTCAGAAAAATATAAAGGAAAGCCTTTTCTAGGTTCCATACTGTTGAATAAAGCAGAATTGCTTACTTATCAAAAAGATTTTGCAGGAGCTGAAACGTTGGCAACTCAGGCTTTAAGAATTGGTAATGAAAGAAACAATAATTCTTTAGTTTACGAATGTAATCTTGTTTTAGGTAAGGCTCTAAAAGGGATGAACCAAGACAAGGAAGCTATGAATTATTATTTAAAAGCACTAAAAAATACTGATGATTTGAAAGCAGATTATCAGTATTTAGTCTTAAAGGCTCAGATCTATAATTATATTGCATTATTATATCAAAAACAAGATAATTATAAAGAATCTATCAAATATGTTGAAAAAGCATTGTGTCTTGAGGATTTTAAGGCAAAGAACATAACGCGTTATGTGTATTTGCTAAATACCTTAGCTTACTCCAAATTTAAATTAAATGACAACAGTTGTTTGGAACTGTTTAATACAACTTTAGAGTTAGGCGATAGCCTGCAGAACATTCCGACACAGCTTACCGCTAGATTGCACCTATCTGAATATTACTTGTCAAAAAAGAAAACAGCATCAGCAAAAAGTTTTGCCGAAGCAGCTAGGATGATGTCACACCAAAATGAGGTTTTCGAAGACGAACTAGAAGCACTCGAACTGCTGGCTAAGATTGACCCCAGTCACGCTTCGGATTATAACAAACGTTATATTGTTCTTAACGACAGTTTACAAAATGTAGAGCGCGCCACCCGTAATAAATTTGCCCGAATTGAATTCGAGACCGACGAAATCACCAATGAGAAAAACATCGCGGAGGCGGAAAATGAAAAGATGGCCATGCAGCGCTGGATGATAATTGCGTTTGGTTTGTCTTTCATAGTACTGATCATCCTGTTTTATGTGTCCCGTCTGCAGCGTGCCAAAAACAGAGAGTTGCGTTACCTTCAGCAACAACAGATGGCCAATGCAGAAATCTATCAATTAATGCTCGACCAACAACAGAAAATCGAAGAAGGGAAGCAGATCGAAAAAAGAAGAATCGCCAAGGAACTTCATGACGGTATTATGGGGAAATTGAGTGCTATCCGCCTAAACTTATTTGTGTTAAGCAAAGCAAACAACCCTGAAACCATTGCCCGATGTTCGGAATACATTGATGAAATTCAGAATGTCGAGAAGGAAGTCCGCAAAATCTCACATGATTTGAGTCAGAATCTTTTTGCCCACGTTTCCGATTTTACGCTGATGGTTACCAATCTGATGGAGGCAGCCAAAGGGCATTCCCAGTTACAGTTTAAGCTGATTATCGATGAGAAAATTGACTGGAATTCTGTACCCAGCGTTGTAAAAATGCAAGTGTATCGTATTTTGCAGGAGGCCCTACACAATATTCAAAAATATTCTGAAGCCAAGAGTGTTTGTATTCGTATAACCCGGGAAGATGATCTTCTGACGATCTCAGTTGCTGATGATGGTGTTGGATTTGACCCTAAGACCATTAAACCTGGTATAGGACATAAAAACATGAGAGAACGTGCTGCCGAAATTAATGCTGAACTTGCAATTTGGTCTGAGGTCGGAAAAGGAACTCAAATTGATTTGAAAATTGTAACATAGTTTTATATTTTTGTGCGAAATATAACACATAATGACTGTCAAAATATTGTTTGTAGACGATCATCCGCTACAAATCCTGGGTTACAAGACGATTCTGGACTACAACAACCACGGCTTTTGTATTGAAGCAACGGAATGTTACAACTGCAAAGATGCTTTTTCGATAGTAACCAATACGGTTAATCGTCCTGATTTTGATATGGTCTTTCTCGATAGAAGCATGCCGGCCTATGAAGAGGAAGGTATTTACTCCGGAGAAGATTTGGCCATACTGGTAAAAAAGAACGTTCCGAAAGCAAAAATTGTAATTCTTACCTCACACGCTGAGTCCTTCATTATTTATGATATTATGAAGAAAGTCAATCCGGCCGGGTTGCTTATTAAATCTGATTTCAGTGGAGAGGAATTATTGTTGGCTTTCGATTCGATCATAAACGATGAAACTTATCATAGTGAGACGGTTCAAAAAGCGATTAAAGAACTCCTTTCCAGAGAAGAGTATCTGGACAGCATCAACCGAAAAATCATCATGCTGATCTCTCAAGGTTTTAAAACCAAAACCATTGCCGGAGAAGTCAAACTGACGGAAAGCGCCGTGGAGAAAAGAAAAGCCAAAATAAAAGACTATTTCTGTATCGGCAAAGGCAATGATGAAGACATTATTCGCGAGGCAAAACGATTGGGGTTTATTTGATTTAACATTAATTACGGAAAAACCACAACATGTTCTTTTTTTCTGATGCTAGTTTTATCAAATCAAATTGCTGCTGATTATTAAAACATTATAAGCAATGATGTTGAGTACGGATTATTATTTTGCTTTAGTTCAAATGCTTAAAGAAACATTACAATAACAAATTCAAGACAGTGCCCAGATACAGTAAGTTAAAGAAGTAGTAAACGCCAGAAAAAATGTAAAACAAGCCTTAATTTAGCTTCTGTATTGGGTGCTAATCCAAATGTTATGATTCAAATGCCGAAAATAATCGCCGGACTCATCCTTTGGATGTTCAGGGTCATCACCGAAAATATGATTCCCTAATTGTATTTCATTTTCCGCAAAATACGCATCACTTCTTTAAATGAAACATAGGCCACAGGATTATTATAGGTCTTTAAAAACGGTTTGGCGTCAATCAGTTTTTGCTTGGCATCCTGAAAACCGTTGAGGTAGCAAATCATCAGTATGGCAGGAAGGTTTTCCAGATCCTTCTCTTCCCGGGTAGTTAATGTCAGCCCTTTTTCGAGTTTGCTCACCAGAGCAAGATTGGAATTGTAAATGTGGAACAGCATTTTCCGGTTGTACTCTGGCGGTTCAAACAACATTTTGGTTTCCATCTTGTAATAGCCGTTTTCATAAAAGTGCAGCGTTACCTTTTCCAGCGGATAATAACTCGTTTTATCGTTCAGTCCTAAAGGGACATACTCGGTAATCGTGAAAGCATTTTCAGAATATTCCACCGTTACTTCATCCAGGGCCGAATAAAAAAGTTTGACCTGTTCGTTGATCAGTTCAATATCCACCCGGGAATAAAACGTTTTGTCGCGCAGTTTTTTCTTGTTTCCCGCCCAGCACACTACAAAAAGTTCTTTGAATACTTTATATTTCGGGCTCATGTCCGGATGACGGTTGTTGATAAAGTCAATCACGCCTTCCAGCGTATGCGCGATACTGTTGTGTGAATTGTTTTCTATGCTGATAACCGTTTCGGCATTCAGATTCTTCGTTTTAATCGACATCGAAACTTCCGATACGGTCTCAACCGGCATAGTCGAACTTCCCCGTCTCATGAAAATTGTTTTGGCGACAATGGTGTGGATCCCTTTTTTAAAAGATGAGATTTTATTGTTGGGTTTGATGGTTACCAATCCGACAACCTTGTCTTTCGGAAGATTCGGAAATGGGACGTTTTCGTACTGGATTTTCGGCGCATTGTCCAAAAAGGCATTTACAAGGTTCTGAATACGACTGTCGTCAAAAAAATCGTCACCCACAATCTCATTGTCCTGGTCTTCAACACCAACAACAATGTAGGAATTGTTCAGAGGGTTAGAGTTGGAAAGCGCACAAATGTGTTTCAGAAACTTGGCCTTGCCTTCTTTTGTGTGTAAGTTAAGCTGTCTTTTTTTATCATAAAAAGTGCTTTCGTCACTGTGGGCGAGCAAATTTTTTATAAGAAGACGCTTATTGATCATCCTGAGAAAGCGTTTTGGTTTACAACACAAAGTTTGTATAAAGTTCGTTAAAATTTTGTTAAGGCTTATAAGATTATAGTAAAACAAACGTTTTGAAATTATAACCCTAAAAAAATAACCTAAAAAGAGTCACTTATGAAAATCTTAAAAAACTGCATGTTGGCATTTTTTGCAATGGCCTGCATATCTGCTTTACTAGCAAGCTGTAACGACAATGATGATAATTCCCAAGTGTCGGGAACTTCGAAAATTACGGTCAGTATGACCGATGCTCCGGGAGATTATGACGAAGTTAACGTTGAGGTGGTTGATGTGGAGATTAAATCCCCTGAAGGTGGGTGGATGAGTATTGGTAATAATCCAGGAGTTTACAACCTGTTGGATTTAACAGGAGGCGTAAGTGTAATCTTGGCCGATAGTATTGTACCGTCGGGACATTTGGGTCAGATGCGCCTAATCTTAGGTGAGAACAATACTGTTGTGAAAGAAGGGGTAACTTATCCTTTACGAACTCCGAGCGCGCAACAATCCGGTTTGAAACTACAGATCAACCAAACGTTGCAACCGGATTTTACCTATAATTTTCTATTGGATTTCGACGTGCATCATTCCGTTGTGGTTGAAGCCGGGAATTCAGGAAATTATAACCTGCACCCTGTAATCAGAGTAACAACTGAAACAATGTCGGGTGCAATCAAAGGAACGGTAGAGCCAATTGATGTTCCAACAGAAGCTTCGGTTATGGTTAACGGCGTTTTGGTTACTGCAAATACTAACGATTTGGGTGTGTTTCAGTTAAACGGAATCCCTTCAGGAACTTATACGGTAACTTTAACACCGGACATTGCTTCTGGGCATGCTGTTTTGGTGGTTGATAATGTTGAAGTTATAAACGGACAAATCACCAACATGGGAACCCTGACACTGCCATAAGTTAACAGGAAATAAAAATTTTATTAAAAGACAGCTAAAACCATGGCTGTCTTTTGTTTTTTAACCAATCGTTAACAACTTAACAGCAAATTAATTTTCAATTTGCAGTGTTAAAATATCTTATTAATTTCACGGCTCAAAAAACACACGCAAATGGAAGATACGACAGCTACTATGGACATTAGGGCAATTAATGAAAAAATAGAGAGAGAAAGTGCTTTTATTGACCTTCTGACAATGGAGATGAACAAGGTAATCGTTGGTCAGAAAACCATGATCGAACGTTTACTTATCGGACTATTGGCGCAGGGGCATATCCTTTTGGAAGGCGTTCCCGGGTTGGCAAAAACATTAGCCATCAACACCCTTTCTCAAGCAGTTCACGGTACCTTCAGCAGAATCCAGTTCACACCCGATTTGCTTCCGGCCGATGTGGTGGGAACCATGATTTACAATATGAAAGTGAATGACTTTTCCATTAAGAAAGGTCCTATTTTCGCCAATTTCGTTCTTGCCGATGAGATCAACCGTGCTCCAGCCAAAGTACAGTCGGCACTGTTGGAAGCCATGCAGGAAAAGCAGGTAACCATCGGAGATGAAACTTTCAAATTGGACAGACCGTTTTTGGTAATGGCTACGCAAAACCCGGTGGAACAGGAAGGAACTTATCCGTTACCGGAAGCTCAGGTAGACCGTTTCATGTTAAAAGTGGTTATCGATTATCCTAAAATGGAAGACGAGCGCTTGGTTATCCGTCAAAACCTGAACGGTGGATTTGAAAAAGTGAGCCAAGTGGTGTCTTTGGAACAGATCTTACGTGCACAGCAAGCTGTTCGTGAGGTCTATATGGACGAAAAAATTGAGAAATACATCTTAGATATAATTTTCGCAACCCGTTACCCGGAAAAATACAAATTAGCCGATTTAAAACCATTAATCAGTTTCGGAGCTTCTCCTCGTGGAAGTATCAACCTGGCTTTGGCGGCAAAATGTTATGCTTTCATCAAGCGCCGTGGGTATGTAATTCCGGAAGACGTTCGCGCTGTAGTGCACGATGTGTTACGTCACCGTATCGGGATTACTTATGAGGCAGAAGCGGAAAACGTTACTTCGGTAGACATCATCAACAAAATAGTTAACGAGGTTGAAGTGCCTTAAAATTTAGTTTACAGCTAACCGTCTCAGTATACAGCTTTTTGAAAACTAAGCAACTGCGACTGAAAACTGCGACTGAAAACTAAAAATATGGATACCAAAGAATTACTGAAAAAAGTACGGAAAATTGAAATCAAAACCCGAAGATTGAGCGATCATGTCTTTTCGGGCGAATATCATACGTCGTTTAAAGGACGGGGAATGACTTTTTCCGAAGTACGCCAATATCAGTTTGGAGACGATGTTCGTGCTATCGACTGGAATGTAACGGCGCGTTGTAACGAACCGTACATAAAAGTATTCGAGGAAGAACGTGAATTGACGATGATGCTGATGGTGGACTGCAGCGGATCGGAAAGTTTCGGGACCAAAAATCAGCTGAAAAGCGAAATTGTTACCGAAATAGCAGCCACTATGGCTTTTTCAGCGACACAAAACAATGATAAGATTGGATTGATTTTATTTTCCGATCAAATCGAATTGTTTATTCCTCCTAAAAAAGGAAAATCCCACGTGCTTCGAATCATCCGTGAACTGATCGAATTTCAGCCTAAAAGCAGAAAGACAGATTTGTCTCAGGCCCTGAAGTTTCTTTCGGGCATTCAGAAAAAGAAAGCCATCGTATTCGTAATTTCCGATTTCATGACCAATGATTACGAACATACGCTAAAAATTGCCGGAAAGAAACATGATGTAACTGGTGTCCGCGTTTATGATCATCGCGAAGAAATGATGCCAAACATCGGTATGGTACCGATGGAAGATGCAGAAACAGGTGAAATCATGTTGGTAAATACCAATTCGAAAAAGGTACGTATGGAGTACGAGAAAAATTACCTTGATAACGTAAAATATTTTAACGAAACGTTTTCCCGTTGTGGTTCCGGAGTGGTAAGCACAAGGGTAGATGAGAGTTATGTAACCAAATTACTGGGCTATTTCAAATCGCGATAACAGCGTCGGTGCCGAATAAGTTTAAGTAGTGACAAAAAATGACAAACAGAAAACAATACATATTCCTTTTTTTACTGATCGCAACCTTGGGTTTTGCGCAACAGCCAGTACAAACCAGTGTTGATTCAACCAAGATTAAAATCGGTTCTCAGTTCAATCTGACTTTAAAGGTAAAAGGAACAAAAGAAACCCGCGTGGCTTTCCCTGAAAGCAAAAATTTAGGGCAGTTGGAGGTGCTGGAGTCGTATCCGATTGATACGATAAAAAAAGACGCGACTTTCGAGTTCATCAAGAAATACGGTTTAACACAATTCGATTCGGGACGTTACGTGATTCCGAGAATTCCGGTGTTAATCGGAAACAAACAATTCTTGTCGGATTCGGCCGTAATTGTAGTTAACAACGTAGTAGTTGATACACTCAAACAGAAAATGCACGATATCAAACCGATTGTTGAGGTTAAGGATTCGTCGTCTGATTTCTGGTGGTATTTGTTGGGAATCGTGCTATTGGGCGGATTGGGATTCTTAGGTTATTGGCTTTACAAAAAGTATAAAAACCGTCCGAAAGAAGAAGTGATTGTTTATGCTTCGCCAATTGAAAAAGCAACTAGTTTACTTCAGAATCTGGAAAAAAAATCACTTTTGGAACACGGTGATGTTAAATCGTACTATTCTGAAATGACAGATATCACACGTACGTACATCGAAGAAACCGTGCATATTCCCGCCATGGAGAGTACCACCGACGAGCTTTTGGTAGCGATGAAACAAGCGGCGATGAAGAAGAAAATGGGTATTCGTCAGGAGACCATGGAAACTTTCGAGAAAATCCTTAAAAATGCTGATCTGGTAAAATTTGCCAAATCCAAACCTATGGATTTTGAGATTACGGACGACCGCAAAAACATCGAAAAAATAATTTTTACTATTGATAAAGCCTTGCCGAAAGAAATCGAAGAGGACGAGGTTGATTCTGATTACGAAAGGCAACAGGAAGAACTGAAACGCAAAAAGATTAAGAAACGCAATACCATGGTTGGAGTCGCGTCCGGTTGTATTGCTTTACTTGTAATCGGATTCGTATTCTTAAACGGAACGAGTCTTTTTGGAAGTTCGACTAAGGAATTGTATGATCAGGATTGGATTACCAGCGAATACGGAAATCCCGGCGTGATTATAGCTACCCCGAATGTTTTGATTCGTAAGGATGCAGATAAAGAACTGCCAAAAGGGACAATGGCTTTGTTGAAGGAAATGCAAATGTTTGAATATGGAGGTTATTTTGATGATTACTATATCACGGTAAGTACTTCAAAATTCAAACAGCCAATGAAAGACAGTGAAAATGCCGCCATGCTGGATAAAGCATTGGAGGGTGGACTGAAAGCATTGGAATTGAGAGGAGCTCAGGATATCATCGTGAAAACAGAAGATTTCAATACCGGTAACGGATTTTCCGGAAGAAAAGCGTACGGAACCATGAATATGCTTGACCCAATTAAACGTAAATCAGAGAAAGTATATTACGAATACATTGCCTTCGGACAGGAGGGTGGTTTACAGCAAGTACTTTTGGCTCACAAAGAAGGTGATGAATTTGGAAGTAAAATCACGTCCAGAATTTTAGAATCAGTCGAACTTAGAAAAGCAGCACAATAATGAAAAACATCACGTTTGCCAATCCGGAATTCTTCTGGCTGTTTTTGGTTCTGCCTATAGCCATTGGCTGGTATTTTTGGAAGGGAAAAGAACATTCAGCTGCGTTAAAAGTCAGCTCGGTTAAAGGGTTCAAAGTGTCTAATTCGGTACTGCCAAAGCTAAAGCCGATGTTGTTCGTTTTACGTCTGTTGGCTCTAAGTGCCTTGATCGTAGCGATTGCCAGACCACAATCCACTGATGTTACCAATAAATCCAGAACAACACGCGGAATAGATATTGTAATGGCAATAGACGTTTCCGGAAGTATGCTGGCCAAGGATTTAAAACCAAACCGTATGGAAGCTTTGAAAAGAGTTGCTTCCGAATTCGTAGAAGAACGTCCCAATGACCGTATCGGTTTAGTGGTGTATGCCGCTGAAAGTTACACCAAAACACCGGTAACCAGCGACAAAGCTGTGGTTTTAGATGCTTTGAACAGCGTTAAATACGATAATGTGCTGCAGGATGGAACAGGTATCGGAGTAGGATTGGCTACTGCGGTAAACCGTTTAAAAGACAGCAAAGCAAAAAGTAAAGTCATCATTCTTTTAACAGACGGGGTAAACAATTCTGGATTTATCGACCCAAGAATGGCTTCGGAAATAGCTAGGGAATATGGTATTAAGGTCTATACCATCGGAATCGGAACCAATGGAATGGCGGAATCCCCATATGCAATTGCTCCAAACGGGCAGTTTCTATTCCGTATGATGAAAGTGGAAGTTGATGAAAAACTGATGAAGGAAATCGCTTTGATGACCGATGGCAAGTATTTCAGAGCCACCAGCAATAAAAGTTTGGAAAGCATTTATAACGAAATCAATAAATTGGAAACCACAGAGGTTCAGGAACAGCGTTTTTATAATTATGACGAAAAATACAGGTTGTTCGGATTTTTTGCCCTTGGGTTGCTGAGTTTGGAATTAGTGTTAAGAAAGACCTTGTTTAGAGGTTTTATATAAGTGATCATGGAGAATTTTGAATTTGACGAGCCGAAATATTTTTATTTAGCAGCTATCCTGCCGATTCTGTTGCTGCTTTTCCTGATCAATTTGTATTGGCAGAAGAAAAAGCAACGGGAATTCGGTGATTTGGAGTTGCTAAAACAATTAAGCCCCGAAAAATCGACATTCAAACCGGTGCTGAAATTAGTCGTAGTCTTATTGGGATTGGCGGCGTTGGTTCTTGCTTTGGTGAATCCGAAAATTGGGACCAAAATGGAAACGGTAAAGCGCCAAGGAGTGGACATCGTTTTTGCGGTTGATATTTCCAAAAGTATGTTGGCGGAAGACATTGCGCCGAACCGTCTGGAAAAAAGCAAACAGGTGGTTTCGCAAATCATCAATCAATTGGGCAGTGACCGCATCGGAATAGTTGGATATGCTGGAAGTGCCTACCCGGTTTTGCCAATAACCACCGATTACAGTGTAGCCAAAATGTACCTCCAAAGTATGAACACCGATATGGTTTCGTCCCAGGGAACAGCATTGGGCGAAGCGTTGAAACTGGCCAGTTCATATTTTGACGATCCGCAAACAAGCAAATTGATTATCATGCTTTCAGATGGCGAGGATCACGGTGAAGGGTTTGAAGAAGCTCTGGATGAAATTAAGGACAAAAAAATAAAGGTGATAACAGTTGGTATCGGAACCGAAAAAGGAGGCCCGATTCCATTACGCCATAATGGAGTTATTGAAAGCTTCAAAAAAGACCGAGAAGGAGAAACGGTTATCACGAAGTTATATCCTGAAACACTGAAAACAATCGCCAAAAATGCCGGTGGAGGTTATGTTTTCGGCGGAAATACCAAAAATGTCCTTGATTATGTGAAAAACGGATTGGACAATTTAGAAAAAACCGATTTCGAAAGTCAGCAGATAGCCGATTTTGAATCGCAGTTCCAATGGTTTTTAGGCATCGCCTTTTTCTTGCTGCTTTTGGATGTTTTCTTTTTGGAAAGAAGAACAAAATGGGTGAGAAGACTGAATTTGTTTAATGAGGAGAAAAAATAAAAGTCGGATGAAACATTTAATTCTATGTGTCTTTTTATTGTTTTCTGCGGGACTTTTTGCTCAAAAAAAGGATAAAAACCTGCCGAAAGGAAATGAAGAGTTCAACGATAAAAAATTCGCGGAAGCGGAAGCGGATTACCGTATTTCACAATTCCAGAACCCGCAAAGAGCAACGGCTTCTTACAACTTAGGTAATGCGATTTACCGTCAGAAGCAACCCAGCGAAGCCAAGCATTCCTATCTGGAAGCCATTGAAAATGCCAAGGGGAAAAAACAAAAGCACAAAGCCTATCACAATTTAGGGAATGTTCTGATGACGGAAAAAAACTATCAGGGCGCTGTAGAAGCCTATAAAAATGCGCTTCGCAATAATCCAAGCGATGAGGAAACCCGTTATAATTATGCGTTGGCGAAGCAAAAATTAAAAGAAAATCCGCCTAAAAAAGACGATAAAAACAAGGATAAGGACAAAGATCAAAACAAAGATCAGCAGCCGAAAGACAATAAAGACCAGAACAAGGACCAACAGGATAAGAATCAGGACAAAAATCAGGATAAGAAAGACGATCCTAAAAATCCGGACAAGAAGGAAGGTAAAGGCGATGAGGATAAACAACCTCAAAAACCACAGCCTAGTGGCGCTTCGAAACAACGAATGGAAAATTTGTTGGATGCGCTAAACAATGAGGAAAAGAAAATTCAAGATAAAGTTAAGGGAAGGGAAGTCAAAGGAAGACCGACTCAAAATGAGAAAGATTGGTAATCGATTTGAGAATAATGCGTGTTGATTTTATGAAAGAAATTAAATTGATGGGAAGTAAGAGTTTTATTCTGTTGTTGTTTTTAGCCGTTCAATCGGTTTTTGCTCAAGTGGAGTTCAAAGCCACCGTGAGTAATAACAACATTGGAATCAATGAGCGTTTGCGAATCGATTTTACTATGAATGATGATGGTGATAATTTCGAAGCACCATCGTTTGAAGGATTCCGGATTTTTGGCGGCCCCAATCAGTCTGTTAGCTATTCATGGGTGAACGGTAGAAAGTCCTTCAGCAAATCTTACTCTTTCTTTTTGATGCCTACTAAAAAAGGAACATTTGTCATCAAACCCGCTTCGATAGAAATCGCGGGGAAAATCTATAAAACCAATCCGGTAAAGGTGACTGTTGGAAATGCGGTGGTACAGCCGGAACCGGAAGAGGAAGAAGATCCGTTCGCAATCATTTTTGGAAATCAGCGCAGAAGACAACAGCAACAACAGCAGCAGCAACAATTACCGCCTTCATTAAAAGATGGCGACGGGATTCATTTGGTAGCAGAAATTTCCAACCCCAATCCGTATATGAATGAACCAATTACGGCTGTTTATAAATTGTATGTGAGTCCGTATGTGAGCGTGAGTGATTTCCGTGAAACGGCCAGCCCGAAATACAACAATTTCTGGAGCCAGTCCATCGATATTAAAAACCTATCAGTTCAGATGGGCAAATTCAACGGAGAAGATTATCGTTATGTGGTCCTGAGAAAAACCGTTTTGTATCCGCAAAAGACAGGGAAATTAAGGATTGAGCCTTTAACATTGGATATTACTATGCAGGCACCAACCGGTCGTCGAGATGTTTTTGGCCGAATGGAGATTACCAACGGAACCAAAAAAGTATCAGCGGGTGCCAAAATGATTAACGTGAAAGCTTTACCAGAGGCTGGAAAACCAGAAGGATTTGATGGTGCGGTCGGTTCTTTCGACTTCAAGGTAAAACCTTCAAAAACGACTTTAAAATCAGGTGAATCGCTGCAATTAGTTGTAAGTGCTGCCGGTAAAGGGAACATGAAGTTGTTTACGTTGCCTAAGCCTGTAGTCCCAAGCGCGCTGGAAATGTATGATCCAGAACATCAGGAAAATGTAACCACACCTTTGTTGGGAATGCAGGGGACAATTTCCGACACCTATACGATAGTGCCACAATACAAAGGAGTTTATACGATTAAACCATTGACGTTTTCCTACTTCGATTTAAATACGAAGGCTTATAAAACCATTACTTCTGAAGAGATAAAAATCAATGTTTTGGATGGGCAAATGCCGACTTCAGGTGATCAGGTAGCATCGTCAGGCAAACAGGCGGTTGTGAAAAGCGATCAGTTTGCTTTTGTGAAAGCCAAAACAGATTTGTCTCCCATCCATGCTGATGATTTTCTGGGTTCCAGTTTGTTCTATACCCTTTTATTCGGTCCTTTCTTAATCATTCCGGTGATTGTATTAGCAAAAAAGAAAAAAGAAGCCATCGATAGTGATGTGGCTGGAAATAAAATCCGTCAGTCAAACAAACTGGCTAAAAAGTTCCTTTCTGAAGCCAACAAACAATTGGGTAATAAAGAACCGTTTTATGATGCTATGGAGCGCGCAATGCACAACTTCCTAAAGGCAAAACTGTCTATTGAAACATCCGAAATGAGCAAGGATAATATTCAGGAATTGCTGGTTTCGAAAAATGCACAAACGGAGACTGTCAACGATTTTATGAACTTGATGGGTAACTGCGAATTTGCCCGTTACGCGCCATCAACCAGTGTAGCTATGCAGCAGGATTATGATAAGGCAGTAAGTGTGATTTCCGATTTGAGCAAGCAGATTTAATTTTGAAAGCGATGAAAAAGTTGTTCTATATAGTTTTATTGGTTTCTCAGGCCATTTTTGCCCAATCCGCTTTTGAGAAAGGAAACGAATTGTACCGTAAAGAGAAATACGAGGAAGCCGTGGTTTTGTATGAAGGAATCCTGAGATCTGGCGAACAGTCGGCAGAGTTGTATTTCAATTTGGGAAATGCTTATTATAAACTTCATAAAGTGGCGCCGTCAATTTATAATTACGAAAAGGCGCTGCTGCTGAATCCCGACGATGCCGAAATACAGACCAACCTAAAATTCGCCCAAAAAATGGCGATAGACGAAATAAAAGTGGTTCCTGAGGTAGGCTTTTCAAAAATGTTGAGTGACCTTTTGGATGTGTTCCATTATGACACTTGGGCGGGAATTGCCACGGGTTTCTCGGCTTTGTTTCTGTTGTTTTTTATCGGCTACTATTTCGGAAGCACCTCTTTGGTGAAACGTTCGTTTTTTGTGGCGATGATTCTTTCTTTGGTGGTTATACTGATAAGCGTTGCTTCGGCCATGACGGAACGAAATAATTATAATAAGGAACGCCCGGCGATTGTATTTGCTGAATCAATTTCAGTAAAAAGCGAACCGATGGCTTCTGCACCAGAAGCGTTCGTGTTGCATGAAGGGACTAAGGTTTTCGTTTTGGAGAATCGTGAAAAATGGCGTAAAATCCAGCTAACCGATGAAACCGAAGGCTGGATTGAAAAAGATGCCATTCGTGAGTTGAAATCCAGTGATCAGTAATTGGATTTCAGTAGACAGTGTTTATGAACTTTTTAGCGTGCTTTCTTTTAAATTACTGAACCAATCGGTTAAGACGGGTAATAGAAATTCGGAAGTTTTTAATATCGGATTAAAAAGCAGTGACTCATCCTGAGTTTCTTTGGAAACCATCATGTTGTTGATGTTCACTTTCTGGAACAAGCACAAAACAACACCTAGGAGCAAAATCGTTTTTATCGTTGCAAAAAGTCCGCCACCTAAGTTGTTCAACCATCCCATAAAGGCCATACTAGCCACACCGGACAATGCTTTGGCTAACAAATGAATGGCAACCACGACGGCTATCAATGTCAAAATAAAAGCCGTAACCTGAATGGTTTTTGGCGACCATGACACCACGCTGCCTACTGCGGAGCGAACCGCATACGAAAATTTAATGGCAACATATATTCCGATGAAAAGCGAAATCAGTGAAGCTATTTCCACGAAAAGTCCGTTGCGAATACCTTTAATCAATCCAAATACCAAAAACGCGGCCAACACAATATCAATAAAACCCATAACAAGAGAATATAAAAAAGCGCAAAGATAGAAGAACGAGAAGAAAAGAGGGGTAAGGGAAAAGTAAAAAAGGGATAAACTCGCCTTTAAAAGTATAATTCTCGATGTACAACTCACTATCTTTGCAACATAATTTTATGATGTGTGGATTCATAACTCATAACTCATAACTCATAAATTCAAAAAATGTCAAGAGACGAACAATTAAAATCACGCTGGGAAACAGTGGTCACCATACTTTCCAATCAATTTGCCGATGGCGAAATATTGGATTTGGATGCCATAATTTATCTGATAGGTGTTCAGGAATTAGGGCAATTCAGCAAGACTTTCAAAAAGGACGAAAAGGTAAACCTGATGCATATCGCGATTTGCCGATTGTTAGAGCCTTATGGTTACTATGAATTCGATTATTTTGACAATGACGGCTGGCCGCATTACAAGGTTAAGGAACAGCTTCCGCCGTTGAAAGCTGGTGAACAATCGGTGCTGATGAAAGAAGCGATTGTGAATTATTTTCTGGAAAAACAGCTTATTGAATAGTAATCAGATGAAAGAACACAGATTTCAGACCTAAAACTTCTGATTTCTGACTTTTAACTTCTAACTTTTTCCTAAATTTGCATCCAATTACAGAATGACGATGACAGACAAGATTAAAGAATACATTGGTGAAGCACAGTCTTTTACTACCGATAATAAAGAAACCTTAGAGGCTTTCCGAATCAAGTTTTTGGGAAGTAAGGGCTTGTTGAAAGACCTTTTCGCTGAGTTTAAAAACGTACCGAACGACCAGAAAAAAGAATTTGGTCAGGTAATCAATTTGCTGAAGGTAACTGCAGAGGATAAAGTAAAATCCATTCAGGAAGCCTTGGAAAGTAAGGAGGTTGCAGGCGGGGTTTACGGTGATTTGACACGTCCGGGCGAGCCTTTGGTTATCGGTTCACGTCATCCAATTTCTATCGTAAAAAATCAAATCGTCGATATTTTTTCCAACATCGGATTCAATGTTTCCGAAGGTCCGGAAATCGAAGACGACTGGCATAATTTTACTGCTTTGAACCTTCCGGAATACCATCCGGCAAGAGACATGCAGGATACGTTCTTCATTCAGAGCAATCCGGATGTATTGTTGCGTACGCACACTTCGTCGGTTCAGGTACGTTATATGGAAGACAACAAACCACCAATCCGTACAATTTCACCGGGTCGTGTGTTCCGTAATGAGGCCGTTTCGTCACGTTCACACTGTATTTTCCACCAGGTGGAAGGTTTGTACATCGACCATAATGTTTCATTTGCCGATTTGAAACAAACGTTATTGTATTTCACCAAAGAGATGTTCGGAAAATCGAAAATCCGTTTGCGTCCGAGTTACTTCCCGTTCACAGAGCCAAGTGCCGAAGTGGATATTTACTGGGGATTAAAAACTGAAACCGATTACCGCATCACCAAAGGAACCGGTTGGTTGGAGATCATGGGTTGTGGAATGGTAGATCCGAATGTTTTGAAAAACTGCGGTATCGATGCCGACAAATACAACGGTTTCGCTTTCGGTATGGGGATCGAACGTATCGCAATGTTGTTGTACCAAATTGGAGATATCCGAATGTTCTATGAGAACGATGTACGTTTCCTGGAACAATTCAAGTCAAGTATATAAAAGTAAGGCTCCTTTTTGGAGCCTTTTTTATTGCGTTTTATTTAAGATATATTTTTCTGCCATCGCGCCTTCAATCCTTTTGCCTTCCCGATCCAGCATCCATATTCGGCCTTCCCCAACTTTGTACTGCGTTTCCGTTCCGACTTTGTCTAGTTTTATAACGCTTCCCGAAGCATCCCAAGTAAAAGTTCCTTTGGTAATTGTTGGCTTCTTTTCCCTGTCTTGATATAAAACGGACAACTCATAAGTTTTATCTTTGTTAACGGTGATTTTGGTTTCAATTCCGGGGCAATCGGCACACGGAATAACTCCTTCGTAAGAACCGTTCCAATCCACGGCATTTTCAGAAGTATGTCCATCGTTAGCCAAAGTTGTGGTGTCCAGCTCCCTTTCAGTTGTTTCCGATTCTTTTTTATTGCCAAATTCACAACCAAATACGGTTATGTTGAGGGAGAACAGTGTTGCAGTAAGTAGTTTCATATCTTTTTTATGAGCAGTTGGATTGCGATAAAAGTTGTAAATAAAATTACGGAATAATATAGTAAATTTGTGCACTTTTAATTTTTACAACGCTATGCAAAAAGATATTATTATACCAAAAGTGGAAAATGTGTATGTGGCCGCCATTCAAGAATGGAATGACGATTTTATGGAAAACTCATGGTATGCATATCTGGTTAATGATAGTGATGAAAAACTGGAAATGGCCATTGTGGTTACAAGAGCTTACGGTCAGATTAATGGGGAAGAACGTAAAACTGGGACTTTCCGTCACGCTTTTAAAGAAGTGGAGCCCAATTCGGCCGTGAAAATCGAATTGCTGGAAAACAACGTACTTCAATTGAACAACGAGTTTCTGGTAACGTTCTTTATTGGCGACAAGTTATACGACAAGAGTTATGTTTTCAGAGGCAATACCATAAACGATCGTGCTATGACCGACATTCCGGTGATGAACAAACGTGGTGTATTGGTAAAGTAACGCCTGCAAATCAATTCATAAAGAAAAGATAAGCTTCTCACAAAAGCTTTTAGTGTTGTTTTTATGTATCCAAAGCAAATGATTTTAGGGATATAAATTTGAAAACGGGATTGAAAGGATGCTGGAATATTTCCTACTTTAGGAAAATTTTTCAGCAAAAACCCAAATGAGAAAAACAGCTTTTCTATTTATTACAGCATTACTTTCTGTAAGCGCTTTTTCGCAAAATAAAAATTATGCACAATATGTAAATCCGTTTATTGGTACGGGAGGTCATGGGCACACATTTCCAGGAGCTACAATGCCTTTCGGGATGGTGCAATTATCGCCAGATACCCGAATTGAAGGTAGTTGGGACGGTTGTGGCGGTTATCATTATTCGGATAATATCATTTACGGTTTTTCCCATACGCATCTCAATGGCGTGGGGGTTTCAGATTTTGGCGATATAATGCTGATGCCAACGATGGGCGAACCTTCATTGGATAATAAAATCTATTCTTCCTCTTTTTCGCATGCCAATGAAAAAGCTAAAGCCGGATTTTATGCTGTGAAATTGGACAAGCATAATATTGACGTAAGACTGACGGCTTCCACAAGAGTAGGTTTTCATGAATATACTTTCAGCAAGGATGGCCGGGCTAATATCATTCTGGATTTAAATCACCGCGATAAGCTTTTGCAGGGCGAGGTTAAAATTATCGATAACAAAACCATCGAAATTCTCCGCAGAAGCGAAGCCTGGGCGCGCGATCAGTACGTTTTTGCCCGTATCGAGTTCAATGTTCCGATGAAAGTAAGCAACTCTAAAAACAGTAAGCTTTTTTCTGATAATCAAGCTGATAAATATTTGGCGTTGAGTTTTTCCAAACCTGTAAAAAAAGGTGAAAAGATTTTAGTGAAAGTGGCGTTATCACCCACTGGTTATGAAGGCGCCAAACTGAACATGTCCGAAATCAAACACTGGGATTTTGAAAAAGCCAAAAAAGATGCTGAAGTGCTTTGGAATAAAGAACTGTCCAAAATCGAAGTGACTTCTTCAAACAGTGACAAGCTAGCCATTTTCTATACGGCTTTGTATCACACGATGATGCAGCCTAACATTGCTGAGGATATCGACGGAAAATATCGCGGACGTGATAACAAAATTCATATCGCGGATAACTTCGATTATTACACGGTTTTCTCGCTTTGGGATACTTTCCGTGGGGCACATCCGTTGTATACTCTTATTGATAAAAAACGTACTTCCGATTACATCAATACATTTATTAAACAATACGAACAGGGTGGAAGGCTTCCGGTTTGGGAACTGGCTTCAAATGAAACGGATTGTATGATAGGCTACCATTCTGTTTCGGTTATTGCTGATGCGATGGTAAAAGGAATCAAAGGATTCGATTACGAAAAAGCATTTGAAGCAGCTAAACATTCTGCTATGTTGGATCATTTGGGATTGGAAGCTTATAAGAAAAACGGTTTCATTTCCATTGACGACGAACACGAAAGTGTTTCAAAAACACTAGAATATGCATACGACGACTGGTGTATTGCTCAAATGGCTTATTTGCTGAACAAACCGGATGATTATAACTATTTCATGAAGCGTTCGCAAAACTGGAAAAACCTTTTCGACAAGGAAACAGGTTTCATGCGTCCGAAGAAAAACGGCGGTTGGGACAAGCCTTTTGAGCCGCGTGAAGTAAATAATAATTTTACGGAAGGGAATTCATGGCAGTATTCGTTTTTTGTGCCACAGGATATTTCGAGGCTTATCGAGGCTCATGGCGGAAAAGAAAAATTTGAAGCAAAACTGGACGAATTATTTTCTGCTCCCTCAGTGACGACAGGTCGTGAACAGGCTGATATTACTGGTTTGATAGGGCAGTATGCGCATGGGAACGAACCAAGTCATCATATGGCCTATTTATACAATTACGTGGGTAAACCGGAAAAGACAAAGGAAAAAGTACATTATATCTTAAATGAATTCTATAAAAATGCACCGGACGGATTGATTGGAAATGAAGATTGCGGACAGATGAGCGCTTGGTATGTGTTGAGTTCGATGGGGATCTATGCTGTGACACCGGGAAGTAATGAATGGGATTTAACCGAGCAATATTTTGATAATATAAAGGTCAACTTTGAAGACCGACCGGCTGAATTTATCAAAAAAGATTCCAAGACTAATTTTTTGCCACAGTTTTCTATGGAGAAAGATGAGAAATCACAAATGGTTTTCTCAAAAATGGTTGTTGTTCCAGTAATCCAATCCGATAGCAAAGCGTTTAAAGATAAACTGAAAGTCAGCATTGAATCAAATTCGGGCAATAAGACGTATTATTCGTTTTCTGATAAGGGAGATTTCAAAGAATATACACAGCCCTTCGAAATTGATAAAACAACTTCCGTTTTTGCGTATTGTCTGAACAGTATCGGAGAGAAAAGTAGTATCGTTAGCGCGACGTTCTTTAAAAAACCAAACGATTATACTGTCGACATCAAATCGAAATATTCGGCTCAATACCATGCCGGAGGGCCACAAGGTTTATTGGACGGTGTATTGGGTAACGAAAACTGGCGTAAAGGAGATTGGCAAGGCTATCAGGGGCAGGATTTCGAGGCAGTTATTGATCTGAAAAAGGTAACGAATTTACATGAGCTGTCGGGTCGCTTTTTGCAGGATACCCGTGCTTGGATTGTGATGCCGACCAAAGTGGAATATTATATTTCCAATGACAATGTGAGTTTTGAATTAGTCGGTGCGGTTTCCAATACTGTTGCGGTTGATAATTATAACGAACAGATCAAAGGTTTTGCCTTAAATTTAAAAGAAAGTAAAGCAAGATACGTTAAAGTGAAGGCCTATAACTTAGGTAGATTACCGGAATGGCATCAGGGAGCTGGCGGAGATGCTTATATTTTTGTGGATGAGATAACCGTGAAATAGTTAAATTATAAAGGCGTTAGAAATTCTAACGCCTTTATAATTTTATTTATGGTTTATAATTTTATTCTTTAACCGGGAATAATAGCGAAGTAAGAACCGAAAGTGCCAAAACCGTACCCACGATCAGTAGAGAAACCGGTGATGAAATATGGTAGAAAGGAGCAATAATCATTTTTACTCCGATAAAAGCCAAAATAAGGGCTAATCCGTACTTCAAACGGCTGAACATATACATGAAGTTAGCTAAGAGGAAATAAAGTGCTCTAAGGCCTAGAATTGCGAAGATGTTAGAGGTGTAAAGGATGAAAGGATCGTTCGGGGCAATCGCAAAAATGGCGGGGATACTGTCTACTGCAAAAATTAAATCGGTAAACTCGATTACAGCTACCACGACCAATAAGGGTGTAGCCATTTTTACACCATTTTCTACAGTAAAGAATTTTCCGCCATCATAGTTTTCGCTCACGGGGAAAAAACGGTGTACCAAACGAGCTCCCGGGCTTTTGGTAAAATCTTTGTCGCCTTCATCATGTTCTGAAAACCAGGATTTTATTCCGGCATAAATAAGGAAGAATCCGAAAACAGAAAGAATGACGTTGATTTTTACCAGATATCCGAAGATGTGCATTTCCGGCAGGTAGGTCATGTTAATAAGTTCGACACCCGTAAAAATAAAGATTGCACGAAAGACTAAGGCACCAAGAATTCCCCAGAAAAGTACTTTGTGGTGGAGTTCCCGTTGTACGTTGAAGAACCCGAAAACCATGATGAAAACGAAAAGGTTGTCTACCGAAAGGGCTTTTTCAATCCAATAGGCAGATTGGAACTGCGCAAACTTTTCTACCCCCATGTAATGATAAATCACTCCGCTGAAACCCATCGCAAGCGAAATCCAAATTGTTGATGCTATAAATGCCTCACGACTGCTGATGGCATGAGGGTCTTTTTTGAAAACACCTAAATCCAACAGCAACATAGCTAGAATTACCACTGTAAATACTGTTAGAATTACCGGGTGATCGATCAAATTGTCTATTTTATGTGCATTGCTTTCCATCGGGTGTAAAATAAAGTTCTGTGTAAACAGAAGTGTTTTTTTTCTAAACTTTTGTCAAAAATGTTGTGCTGGTGTTTCCTGAAACTTATGAAAAAACAGGAATCTGAAAAATTAATCCAGCTTCTCGGTTAATTTCTTGAAAACCTTTTTAGGTTCTTTTCCTTCATACAAGATGTCGTAAACGGCATTAATGATAGGTGTTTTGGCTTTGTATTCTTCATTAAGTTTGTAAGCACTTTTGGTAGCATAATACCCTTCGGCCACCATGCTCATTTCCATTTGTGCTGATTTAACGGTGTAGCCTTTTCCAATCATATTTCCGAACATACGGTTACGGGAAAAGATAGAATAACCAGTTACCAGTAAGTCCCCTAAATATGCCGAATCATTGATGTTGCGTTTCATTTTGTGGACTTTCTTGATGTATTTCTTCATCTCACGGATGGCATTACTCATCAGCAAAGCCTGGAAATTATCCCCATATCCCAATCCATGGGCAATACCTGCAGCAATGGAATAGATGTTTTTCAGCATGGCGGCATATTCCGTACCGATGATGTCATCAGAAGTTTTGGTTTTGATGTAATGACTGTTAAGGTTTTTTGCCATCACCTTCGCTTTTTCATCATCACCGCAGGCAATGGTAAGGTAGGAAAGGCGTTCCAAGGCAACCTCTTCAGCGTGACACGGACCGGTAATAACTCCGATATTGTCATAAGGGATATCATAAATTTTATGAAAATGTTCGCCAACGATTAAACTTGTTTCCGGAACAATACCTTTGATGGCTGAAAAGATCACTTTGTCTTCCAAACTCACGGTCAGTTTTTCCAATTCCCCTTTTAAGAAAGCCGAAGGAATCGCGAAAATGACATAATCCGCATAGGCTACTGCCTCATTGATGTCATTGGTAAGTTTAAGTTTATTGGTGTCAAACTCCACCGAGCTCAAATAATTCGGATTGTGTTTATTTATTTTGATATGTTCAATAGCGTAGGTGTTTCGCATGTACCAGGCGATTTCAGGAAGATTTACGCAAAGCATCTTTGCAATCGCCGTCGCCCAGCTTCCGCCGCCAATTACCGCAAATTTCGGGTTGTCAGTCATTTTCTTTTCATGATTTGAATCTCCAAAAGTACTCAAATTTGATGAAAGTGAAAAACTTTGCTTTTTGCAATTTCAGCGCTTTTTGCCGTAACGAGCTTTTGTCGCCATCTGATAGTGATGTTGTTAACCCAATGATTGTCAAATAAAAAATTTAACATTAGATTATGATTTGCGGAGCAATGATTTGACTTGACTCTCGTTATTATTTCCGGTTAAGAATGATAATGTAGCGATACATTATCGCAAGTTAGAATAGTTAATATTTTTTGTTTTTGGTGAGGAAGGCGCTCTTGGAATTTATTTCAGTGCGCCTTTCGTTTTTTGATGCTCCACAAAGTGAATCTTTGGGCTGAAAAGAAAACACCATCTCATGGAAAAATTAGGATGGGGAATAGTAAAAAAAAAACGCTCCAATCGGAGCGTTTTCGGAAATTTAGTAACTCATTTTTACTATTTCGCGTACTTTTTCCGGTGTGATGTTTTGTTGTTCTCCCAATCCTTTCCAGCCGCGCTCCTCAAATCGGTTTGCGATGAAGTCGGCAGTATTTTCATAATTCTCGGTGTTTTCAGAAAGTTTGGTTTTCATTCCCATGGCATGCAGAAAATCAACTGTTTTTTCGATTGCTTTTTTGGCTTTCTCTTCCACTGAAGTTCCCTGTATTCCAAAGACACGTTCACCGTATTGTGCCAGTTTTTCTTTCTTGGTGTCGAACATTACACGATAAAGATTCGGACCAATAATCGCCAATGTTCTGGCATGATCGATTTCGTATAATGCAGTCAATTCATGCCCGATCATGTGGGTAGCCCAATCGGTTGGAACGCCTTTATTCAGTAATCCGTTTAATGCCATCGTCGCACACCACATATAGTTCGAAGCCAATTTGTAGTCGGTTGGGTTTTCAACCACACTTGGACCTATTTCCACTAACGTCTGTAAAATACTTTCGGCAATCCTGTCCTGAAGCAAAGCGTCGTGCGAATAGGTTAAATACTGTTCCATTACATGGGTGAAAGCGTCCACCACGCCGTTTTGGATTTGTCTTTTCGGTAACGATTCAATCACCGTTGGGTCACAAATGGAGAATTTAGGGAATAGCGCACTGCCTCCAAATGAAAGTTTTTCCTGCGTTTCGTTGATGGTTATCACGGAACCCGAATTCATTTCACTTCCGGTCGCTGGGAGTGTCAGAACGGTTCCGAACGGAATAACCTGCGATACATCTTTCATCAGTATTCGTTTGTGCAGGATGTCCATTGGATTGCCCTCAAATTTTACGGCAGCCGAGATGAATTTTACCCCGTCAATCACACTTCCTCCGCCCACGGCCAAAATAAATCCTATATTCTGTTCGCGGATGATTTCTACGGCTTTCATCAGGGTTTCGTAGCGCGGATTCGGTTCGATGCCGCCAAATTCGACTATGTCAAAACCGGAAAGTGCCGCTTTTACCTGATCGTAGATTCCGTTTTTAAAAATGCTTCCGCCGCCGTAAGCCAGTAAGATTTTGGTGTTTTTGGGTGCTAAATCGCTGAGTTTGGATATCTGTTCTTTTCCAAAAACATAATTAGTAGGATTGTATAATTCGAAGTTTAACATAAGTAACGATTTAAAGATTAAGATTTTAAAAACCGAAAGTAATTACTCATTTTTAAAATTAGTACAAATTATTGTTAACTTCGCAAAAAAAATAAAAGTATGAAAAAGGTAGCCTTATTGATGATATCATTTTTGTTAATCAATTGTGATAAGCAGAGTGAAGATTCAACGCAACAGGAAAAAAGTGGAGTTTTGATCGATAGCCCTGTTATAAATATAGGATATAGAACGCAAACTTATGAAGGTAGAACAGATGCAGAAGGGAAATATCGTTTTAAAGAAGGCGAAACTGTAACATTTTTTATCTGTGATTTGGTTTTTCCAGCGGTTCCTGCAACAGGATATGTTACACCGTTTGATATGGCCGGATCAACGGATATTACAAATAGTACGGTTATAAATATCAGCAGATTTTTACAATCAATCGATGCCGACGGTAATCCCGAGAACGGAATTTCTGTTCCTGAGGTATTACACAATTGCGGAAATGATATTGTTTCCCCGGTTAATTTTCATAGCACCGTTTCCGGGTTTGAAAATGACTCGGCAGTAATTCACACTATTGAGAATTCGACCTCTCCAACCACTGAACTATTGCCTACAGATCAATGTATCACTCATTTGATCAACAACGTGTATGCCACTGCGAAATATTTCGAAGTATATGGGAAACACAAGGGGGATTTCGGATTTAATACTAATGGGACATTGTTGGGTACGTCAGCATCTGCGCAAAAAACTATTTCGGGAGGACATATAATTTTCAATTTTAATGTGTCCGGATATGAAAGGTTTGTGATTTACGTACCTTCAACATCGCAAAAAATTTATGTAGACGCAGTTCTTTTTGACGATGAGCATTGGTTAAATAGCACAGTAGGTGTTGAGGGAATGCATAGAAGTCAAAACTTTAATCCAGCCAATACAAGTTGTAATTGGGCAGATAGCGGAACGCAGTGTCCGTATAATTCCGGTGGATATCCTTTTGACGGATATGTTGAAAACGGACCAGACAATATAACTATTACTAATGATTTGGGAGAAACTGCCTTTTATAATTATTCTACCAGAAAAATGCAGTATCCGACCCCAATTGAAGATTCTCCATTGGCAGCGAATATGAAAATCTATATTAAAATGTAAGTTTATGAAGGGATACTGAAAGGTATCCCTTTTATTTTTTATAAAACAAATTATGTTCCACATACTCCCAAACCTTATGTGGCAACATGGGCTGAATATTTTTTCCGGTTTTAATGCCTTCACGGATGAAAGTCGACGATAATTCTATAATTGGCGCATTAATCGTATGGATTTTGTGATGACTGACAAATTGCGGATCGATTGTGCCTGCAGCTGCTCTCGGATAAACATAAATATCGTGATTTTGCAGAATCACTTCAAAATTTTTCCATTTATGCAATGAGTTCAGATTGTCTTCACCCATAATCAGGCAAAATTCATGGGTGGGATATTTTTCCTGTAAATGGGCCAAGGTGTTTACCGTATAGTTAGGCTGGGGCAATTTGAATTCTATGTCGGACGGCTTTATTTTCGGATAGTCTTCCGTAGCCAGATGTACCATGTGCAAACGATGGTAATCGTCTAACAGCGTTGTCTTTTGTTTGTGTGGATTGTGCGGCGTCACCATCATCCAAACCTGATCCAAACCGGAATGTTCCGCCATATGGTTGGCGATAATCAGATGTCCTATATGGATAGGGTTGAATGTTCCGAAATAGAGTCCGATTTTCATTTTTTCTGGCTGTAAACTGACAATTTTTTGCTTATTTAGTTACAAAATTCTTTACCAATTCATAAGCTTCCTGCTTCGCCGTATCCAAATCGTAATTCTTGATAATGGTGTCGAATTGCGGTGCAGTAGCCAATTCTACGTGAGCTTTAGCGATGCGCATATTGATTTTGTCTTCGCTTTCTGTAGAACGTTCTTTTAAGCGGCGTTTCAGTTCGTCCACGCTTGGCGGTTTTACGAAAACAGCCAACGTTTCTTCCGGGAATTTGTGCTTGATGCGCAATCCACCGGCCACATCGATATCGAAAATCACATTTTTGCCTTGAGCCCAAATGCGTTCTACTTCGCTTTTCAGGGTTCCGTAGAAATTATCGCGGTAGACTTCTTCCCATTCCACGAAATCCTCGTGTTTGATATGTTGTTTGAATTCTTCGGTCGACATGAAGTAGTAGTCCTTCCCATTTACTTCTTCTCCGCGCGGATCACGTGTTGCGGCCGAAATGGAAAATTCCAGATTCAAATCTTCCAATCCTAATAAATGACGTACTATGGTAGTTTTTCCCGATCCGGATGGAGCCGAGAATACGATCAGTTTTCCTTTGTTCATTATTATTAACTTTTAGCTTTCAGCGGTTAGCTTTTGCCTTTTGTAATTGTGTTGTTGTTTTTATTTTAAAGCTACAGGACGTTTAACACCTGTTCCTTGATTTTTTCCAGTTCGTCTTTCATTTGAACGACCAATTTCTGCATTCCGGCATGGTTCGATTTGGAGCCCATAGTGTTGATTTCACGTCCCATTTCCTGAGTGATAAAGCCTAGTTTTCTGCCGTTGGCTTCGGTTCCGTTCAACGTTTCGATGAAATAATCCAGGTGATTAGTCAAGCGTACTTTTTCTTCGGTAATATCTAATTTTTCAAGATAATAAATAAGTTCCTGTTCAAAGCGGTTTTCATCAACGGTCACTTTCAACTCGTCAATTGCAGTTTGCAGTTTGTTTTTGATGTTCTGAACGCGTTCCGGATCCAGTTCCAAAGCCTGTTCCATATACGAACGGATATTGGCGATGCGTAATTGGAATTCTTTTTCCAATGATAAGCCTTCGTCGGTTCTGAAATTATTGATGTTGGCAAGCGCTTCGTTAATAACTGTCAGGATTTGTTTCCATTCGTTTTCATCTAGTTCATCGCGTTCCGTTTTTAATGCGTCAGGCATGCGAACGGCCATTTTCATCAGTTCCGTTTCATCGGCATCGGCTAAAATGTCCCGCATTTGCGACATGTAAGCCTTTACAATCGGGGCGTTTACTTTGGTGGAAGTTTCCTCTCCGGTTACTTCAATATAAAGGGCAAAATCGACTTTACCGCGTTCCAGTCGTTGGGAAATCTGATTGCGCAGACTCAATTCCATTTCGCGGTACACAGAAGGCATTCGGACATTAAGGTCCATTCCTTTGCTGTTTAACGATTTTACTTCCACTGTGATTTTTTTGGTAGCCAACTGTAGGGTTGACTTCCCAAATCCGGTCATCGATTGTATCATGTTTTTCTAAATAGACTTCAAAGATAAATAAAAGTATTCAGTGTTTGATGCTTAGTGTTGGCTTGGATCAGTAACTGCCATCGATTCGCTAAAGGTTTTCGGTTTTTTCTTTATTACCAGATACACGCCTGCGAAAATCAGCGCTGCGGAACCAATTTTGACCCAGCTCAATTCGTCTTTCCCTAATCCGATGGCAAAAACCGTAGCGAAAAATGGCTGCAGATAGATAAATACAGCTACCATTGTCGGTTTCAGTTCTCTCATCGAAAGCAGGTTCAATAAATAAGTCAGAAAAGTGGAAACGACGACCACGAATCCTATTTTCCAGTAAATGTTCATCGGGACCAAAGCCCAGTCAACGGCTTGAAATTCGCTCCATCCGAAAGGAATTACCATAAGAAATCCAAAAAGGTAGATCCATTTTACAAATGAAAAGGCGTTGTATTTGTCCATCAGTTTTTTAACCAGAATCAGATAGAAACCATAAGAAACGGCATTGACAAACACCAGAAAGTTTCCTAAAGAGGCATTAGGCGCGTTTACCATCGATTTTCCGTATAAAATCAGGGTTACGGTTCCTGTCAGTCCAAGAAGTATTCCGATTATCTTGTTTTTTTGCATATGCTCTTTCATGATGATGGCCGACAGGACCAATACAATCATCGGAGTAGTCACCATCAGGACGGCACCCATTATTGGAGAAGTATAGCTCAGTCCTTTGAAGAATGTCAGCATGTTGAGGGCTACACCAAAAAAGGCGGCAGCTAATATGCGTGGAAAATCCTTTCTGTCAATTTTTTCGGTTTTTACAAAAAGTGTGGCCAGCCAAAACAAAATAGTGGAACCGCCTACGCGAAGAAAAATAAAGCCGAACGCGTCAATGTATTTTGGCATTACGTCTTTGGCGATGGTAAAGGTCACCCCGTAAATGATGGCTACCATCCACGCAGCGATCAGGGCATAAGTACGCGCTTTCATTTAACTTAAAACGGCGATCACTTCGTTAATATTTTTCTGGCTGTTGCCGATGTATATTTTTCCGTCGATAATGAAAACCGGACGGCTTAGAAAGGTATAGTGTTCCAAAATATATTTCTTGAAATCGGCTTCGGTCAGGTTTTTGTTTTTCAGATCCATCGACTTGTATAACTGTGCTTTTTTGCTGAAAAGCGCTTCATAACTGCCCGAAAGCCGGTACATTTCCTCCAATTGCTCCGGAGTAATCGGATCCTGACGAATATCCTGAAATACCAGACGGTTGCTGTTGGGTAAGGATTTGATGATTTTGCGACAGGTGTCGCACGAAGCGAGGTAGTATATTTTATCCATGGAATTCTTTTTTGCAAAAATAGGCTTTTCGTTAAAAAAGATTTAATTTAAATCTGCTGAAAACAGATAAGCGGGTTTTTCTTGTTATTTTTGAGTAAATTTTACAAAAGATGAATGATTTTACTAGAGAAATTTCCATTCGCTGGGCGGATTTGGATCCGAATTTTCACGTGCGCCACAGTGCTTATTATGATTATGGAGCCCAACACCGTATTGAAATTCTGGAACGCGAAGGACTGACGATGAAAATCATGCAGGAGCAACATTTCGGACCGATTATTTTCAGGGAGGAATGTGTCTTCCGAAGAGAAATGCATTTGGGTGACAAGATTTTTATCAGTACAAAAATGGGAAAGATGAAGGCGGATGCTTCCCGTTGGACTATCGTACACGAATTAAAAAATGAGAAAGATGAACTTTGTGCAAAAATTACTCTTGACGGAGCATGGATAAATACTAAATTGCGAAAACTGGCGACTCCAACACCCGAAATTGTGAGAAAGGTAATGAGCACCTTTCCGAAAACCGATGACTTTATTGCCTTATAAACCCAATAAATTATGGAAGCAACTTTTAAAATTTTAGTAACCAACCGCAACCTCTATTTGAGATTTCTGGATGATTATTCCCTGGAACAGCTTAATGCGATTCCGCAAGGTTTTAGTAATAACCTGATTTGGAATATCGGGCATATAGTGGTGGCACAGCAAGGTTTGGTGTACCGTCTTTCGGGATTGCCAACGAATGTTTCTGCGGAGATGACCGAAAAATATAAGAACGGTTCCAGACCCGACGGCAAAACAACTCAGGAAGAAGTGGATGAAATCCGAGCACTGTTAACGTTCTTGCCCGAGCAGACAAAAATGGATTTTGAAGCAGGGAAATTTCAGCATTTCAACGAATACCAAACGCAGACTGGTTTCCATTTGGGGAGTTTTAAAGACGCGATGGAATTCAATAACTATCACGAAGGACTGCATTTAGGATTTATGATGCAGATTCGTAAGTTTATTTAAGCTGCAGGAATTTGTCGGCTTCACTAAACGGAATTGTCAGTTCAATAGGGCCGTCGGCATAAGAAGCGATTTCATACTGGTTGTAAAGCAGTAGTATTCCTTTATCGGTATAAAAAATGTTTTCCGGTAAATGGAATCTGTCTTTTTCAAACCAATAGCCCGTTTTGTTAATGTTCGATTGGGCCGGCACTTCTTGTTGTATTCTGAATTTTTGTTCTGCAAGTTTGGTGAAACCTTTTACATCGGTAAATAAATCTTCTTTTTTGATTTGTTTTCCGGTTTCGGGATCGACAAAATAAGACAATGATCTGCCATTGCCATGAGCGCCTCCTGTGAAGGAATAATAGTCTAGGGTCAGGTTGATGACTTTGTCTGAATGGTATCCGATTTTTCCGGAAGCAGTCGCCTCCCAAGGTGTGCTGTAGTCGGGCATCTCTTTCTGAAAACTGACGTATTCTTTAATAAAATCCGAACAAACAGCGGGATAATTTTTGACAGTTGCTGCCGAGTCAAAAGAGAATAAGAAGGTAATTTCTTTTAAAAACAAGGTATTAATGCTGTCTGCCGCTGCCGATTTGTTTTGAGCGACAGCCACTTCAATCTCAATTGCAGTAGTGTCCTTATTTTGTGTAATTTCTTTATGGAATTTCTTTGTTTTAAAGGTTAATTCCTCTTTTTTACAGCTTAATAAGCTCAGCGCAGCAATAGTTACTATTAATAAGTTTCTCATGGCAGAAATTGTTTGTTCATGACTCATTTCACAAAATTAAACGATAAATTTGTTCTTTTATTGAAAATTTAAACAGAATACTAATATGAAATTCAATACGAAAGTAATACATGGTGGGCAACATCATGAAAAAGTGACCGGAGCGGTAATGCCACCGGTATTTCAGACTTCTACTTTTGCTCAGGTTTCTCCGGGACAGCCTGTTGGAGAATATGAATACAGTCGTGCGGCCAACCCGACACGCCAGGCTTTGGAAGACGCTTTGGCTTCTATCGAAAACGGAGCCCGTGGATTAGCGTTTGCTTCGGGATTAGCAGCAACCGATTGTTTGCTGCGTTTGTTCAAAGCAGGTGATGAAATCATTGCAATGGACGATTTGTACGGAGGGACTTACCGTTTGTTCACGCGTTTGTACAAAGACAGTGGAATAAAATTCCATTTCGTGGATATGAATGATCTGGCAGGGTTCGAAAAGTTGATTAATGAAAATACGAAGTTGGTTTGGGTAGAAACACCGACCAATCCCTTAATGAAATTGGCAGATATTGCCGAGATCGCCAAAATCACTAAAAAACACAATATTTTATTTGCGGTCGACAATACTTTCGCTACACCATATCTTCAAAAGCCATTGGATTTAGGTGCGGATATTGTAATGCATTCGGCGACAAAATATTTAGGAGGGCACAGTGATGTAATTGCCGGTGCTCTGGTAATCAAAGATAAGGCTTTAGGTGATGAGTTACATTTTAAACAATTTGCGACGGGAGGAACATTGGGTCCGATGGATAGTTTCCTTGTTTTAAGAGGTATCAAAACGTTGCATTTACGCGTGCAAAGACACTGTGAAAATGGTGTAAAAGTAGCGGAATTTTTAATGAATCACCCTAAAGTGGAACGAGTATACTATCCGGGACTGGAAAATCATCCGTTTCATGAGATTGCCAAAAAGCAGATGATCGGTGGTTTTGGAGGAATGGTGACGTTCACTTTTAAATCGGGTGCGAAACAAGATGCTATCAGTTTCCTGGAAAAACTTAAAGTGTTTACTCTGGCAGAATCTTTAGGTGGTGTGGAATCGTTGGCAAATCACCCAGCTTTGATGACACATGCATCCATACCGGAAGATAAGCGAAAAGAAATCGGAATCACAGATGATTTGGTTCGTTTGAGTGTAGGTGTAGAAGACGCTGCCGATTTGATTGAAGATTTAAAACAGGCATTAGGATAAAACAAAAAACCACGCTTTACGCGTGGTTTTTTTATGTCTTTTATTTCGGTTATTCCAGATAGTAAATGTATCCGAAGTTTAACCAAACCAACCATTCGTTGGCTTTGTTTTCCGGGTAAAGATTCGGATCCGGATTTACGCCGTCCACCCAGTTGGAGAAGTAATATTGCCAACGTAAATCAAGCATCAAGTCTGAAAGTTCTGTTAGTTTGTATCGGGTACCAACACTGGCTACAACAGACCAAGTGCTTCCACCGTCATTAGAAGTGGCTCCAACGTATTTTGGATATAACACTCCCGGCTGGTTTAAACGTCCTCTCGTAGAAGTAACTTCCGGACTGTAAAAAGTATAATGGGCTCCTAAACTCGCAAAAGGGCCTAATGATCCGATAGTGGCCGTAAAATCCCTGATGCTCAGGGGAAAATATTCCAACTGCATTCCTATGTCTGTGTTGGATGCAGTACCTTTCATGGCTCTTAATTGATCTGCATAAACTGAGGTTTTCTCAGGGGCCACCCATTCTCCGTAATGTTCAAGATTTGTTCTGTTGTAAGAAAGTTCAGTCCTTAACTTGAAGTGGTCATTAAAATAGGTTTCAGGCTTATAACAGTTACATTCAGCACTGTATGAAAAATTTAAGTAATGAATAATGCCTATCCCAATACCGGTATTTGATGCGTTTGTTTTCCAATCATATCTTTCACCGAAATCCGACATGAACATTACTGGTCCTGCAATTGCTCCAATTTCATGGGAAAAACCAAATTGGGCTCTAACAGCACTATTGATTCCAAAAGCCATTAGTAGGGTAAATAAAATTTTTCTGGGCATTTTACTCTATTTTAGTCAATATCTGACAAATATATAAAAACATATTTCTCCTCAAAAAAAAAGTAAAGAAAAGACTTTTAAAAAAATGTAAAAATTCTTTTTGGTTGTGTGATATATTTTGCTTTGCCGCAGCAATTTTTATTAAAGCAAAATATACAAAAAACATTAATAGGCCGTTTTAGACTATATTTGTAAAACAAACCTACATTGATGAGAAAATTTAACTGTTTCGTTCTGCTGGCTTTCATCTGTATTAATTGCTTTTCGCAACAAAACCAATTATGGAAAGGTTTTTTTTCCTATGCTGCAATTAAGGATATTTCACAGGCTGTCGACAAAGTGTATGCTGCTCCTGAAAACACCGTTTTTTCTAAAAATACAGTTACCAATGAATTAAAAACCATAAATTCCATTGACGGATTAAAAGCTGATATTATTACCGCTGTACATTATAGTGAGGCATTTCGCAAAATAGTGGTTGGTAATCAAAACGGATTGCTTCTGGTGGTGAATGAAAATGATGGTAGTGTTTTAAATGTAATTGATATTCTGAACAAGCCTTCTATTTCGCCAAGTAAGAAAAAGATTAATCATATTTACGAATATAACGGTAAAGTGTATTTATCTTGCGATTTTGGTATCTGTGTTTTCGATTTGGCCACATCGCAATTTGGCGATACTTATTTTATAGGACCTGCAGGTGAAGAGGTTCAGGTTTATCAGACAACAGTTCTTGACGGTTTTATTTATGCCGTAACGCAATTAAATGGTATTCGTAGGGCAGATTATTCCAATCCGAATTTAGTGGATTTCAGTCAATGGACCACATTTGACTCGGGGTTCTGGAGCGGTATTGTTACATTTCAGAATCAGTTGATTGCGTCCAATACAAATAATCGCGTTTATCGTCATAATGGTAGTGTTTTTCAGCAAATAGCCGATGTCGGCCAGTCCATAGTTGATTTGAGGGCGTATAATGATCGTTTGATTTTTACTTCGCCCAACCATGTTTATATTTACGATAATCAGTTGCTTCAACTGTCTCACATAACTCAGATTCCGGATGTAGCGTCGTCGTTTACCTGTGCTACTGCAATCAACGATAAAATATTTGTCGGAACGTTAGATAAAGGGTTGTATCAAACAACAAGCACCAATCCGACTGTATTTGAGAACTGTACGCCAAATGGTCCGGCTAGAAACAGTATTTTTAATGTAAAAAAAGCGCCTAATTATTTGTGGGCAGTTTATGGTGATTATTCAAAGGAGTATAATCCATATCCTTTGGACGAATACGAAATCAGCAAATTTTCGGATAAACAGGGTTGGGAATTTATTCCTTACACTGATTTACAGGGTGCAAAATCCCTTGCCCGGATTGTGCTGAATCCAAGTAACCCAAATCAGGCCTTTGTGAGTTCATTTTTTTCAGGGTTGCTGAAAATTGACAGTAGTAACCAAATAACATTGTTTAATGAGGCAAACACGGGTAGCAACGGATTGGAATCAATGGTGCCTCCTCCTGGAGTCGATGTCAGGGTTAACGGTCCGGCTTTTGATAAAAAAGGAAATCTATGGATGACAAACAGCCGCATTGACAGAGCTATTAAGGTAATGAGATCGGACGGACAATGGCAGTCCTATTCTCTTGATAATATAACTGCGACGCCAAAAGAAGACAGTTATGCTGGTATGGTGATAGACAAAAACAATACGAAATGGATTCCATCCTATCGAAACGGGGTTATCGCTTTTAATGAAAATTACGGAAATAAGTTTGTCCTGATAAAAAATGGAGCCAATGAGGGCAATCTTCCTATCGCCGATGTACGATGTGTAGCGGTCGATAACCGAAACCAATTGTGGATCGGTACTTTTGCAGGATTGCGAGTTTTGCCGAGTGTTGACCGTTTTTTGTACGATAATGAGTTGGAAACCAATCCAATTATTATACTCGATAATGACTTGGCTCAAGAATTGTTTTTTCAGCAAAGTATTATGGATATCGTGGTAGATGGAGCAAATAATAAATGGGTGTCCATCGATGGGGCTGGGGCATTCTTGGTTTCTTCTGACGGACAAGAAACACTTTATCATTTTACAAAAGCGAATTCACCGCTTCCAAGCGACAATATTTTGGATATTGAAATCGACGGTGCTACAGGTGAAGTGTTTTTTGCAACTGATAAAGGACTTGTTTCCTTTAAGGGAATAGCGACCAAACCCGCCGAAGATTTGAGTCAGGTCTACATATATCCGAATCCCGTACGTCCAGAATACAACGGTACTGTTAAGATCAGCGGTTTGATTGATAATGCCAATGTGAAAATAACCGATATCGGAGGGAATTTAGTGTATGAAACCACATCTGAAGGCGGAACAATAGAGTGGGATACTAAAGCTTTTGGAAAACACAAAGTAGCTTCCGGAGTATATATGATTTTCATTGCCTCAGAAGATGGGACAGAAACCAAAGTCAAAAAAGTGATGATAGTCCGATAAGGACCGCTTTTAAAATTTAAAATCCCAATGCTGGTTAAAACCAAAGCCATCGTTTTAAGTGCCATAAAGTATCAGGAAAAAAGCCTGATTGTGAAATGTTTTACCCAATCGGACGGATTAAAATCCTATTTTGTTCCCAGTGCTTTTTCGGGTAAAAAATCGAATCAGAAAATTGCCTATTTTCAACCATTGACTATTCTCGAAATAGAAGCCAATCACAAAAATAAAGGTACGTTGGAACATTTTAAGGAAATCCGATTGGCGGTGCCTTATCATTCTATAAATACCGATATTTTTAAGAGTACGATCATAATTTTTTTATCTGAAATGCTCCATCACAGTATTCGTGAAGAAGAGAAAAATGAAAGCCTGTTTTCTTTTCTGGAGACAACTTTGCTTTGGCTGGATACTCACGAGGAAATGGCTAATTTTCACCTCATTCTCTTGTTGGAAGTGACCAAATACCTTGGATTTTATCCCGATACTTCCGACATGGATTTGCCTTTTTTTGAACTTAACGATGGGGTGTTTTCTTCTTTTCACGGCATCAGTTGTCTTTCCGATCATGAAACCTTTCTCTTCAAAAAACTGATTGGCTTAAAACTGGATTCCGACCAAAAGATTTTCGCCGGTACAGAGCGACAGATATTGCTCAAAATTCTACTGAATTACTATTCTGTTCATCTTGACGGATTTAAAAAACCGAAATCCCTGGAGGTGCTTAAAGAAGTTTTTTCATAGTTTATGAGATAATTGTTTTGGCAAACTATTAAAACTGTAGTGTTTAATCGTCTTTTTTCTTGCTTCGTTTCTCTATTTTCTTTAAAATTCCTTACTTTCGCACATTGATTTTAGAAAACGACAAAATGAGTACAAAATTCACTGAATACAAAGGACTTGATTTGCCAACTGTGGCTTCTGAAGTGCTTGATTTCTGGAAAAAGCAAAACATCTTTGAACAAAGTGTTACTTCGCGAGAAGGAGCAACGCCGTATGTGTTTTTTGAAGGCCCGCCTTCAGCTAACGGATTGCCGGGTATTCACCACGTGATGGCGCGTGCGATTAAAGATATTTTCTGTCGCTATAAAACTCAAAAAGGATTCCAGGTAAAGCGTAAAGCGGGCTGGGATACACACGGATTGCCGGTTGAATTGGGTACGGAAAAAGAATTGGGTATCACCAAAGAAGATATCGGAAAAACCATTTCCATAGCCGAATATAACGAAGCGTGTAAAAAAACCGTAATGCGTTATACCGACGTATGGAACGACCTTACCGAAAAAATGGGTTACTGGGTTGATATGGAGGATCCGTATGTGACCTACAAGTCCAAATACATGGAAACGGTTTGGTGGTTACTGAAACAGATTTACAACAAAGATTTATTATACAAAGGCTACACAATCCAGCCATATTCGCCTAAAGCGGGAACTGGTTTGTCTTCACACGAAGTAAACCAGCCGGGTTCATACCGTGATGTGACCGATACGACAATCGTGGCGCAGTTCAGGGTTTTGGACAACCAAAGAAAACTGACCTTCGCCAAATTTTACGATTACATTACTACCAATAATTTAAAACAATACAAATTTGAGTCACTGGAGTTGGATGAAATCCATTTCCTGGCTTGGACGACAACCCCATGGACATTGCCAAGTAATACAGCGTTGACTGTTGGGCCGAAGATCGATTATGTGTTGGTGAAAACTTTCAACCAATATACGTTCCTTCCAATCAATATTATTTTGGCTAAAAATCTTGTTGGTAAGCAGCTGTCTAAAAATTATTTCGAGACAAGTGAAGCTGCTGATTTTGATAACTTCCAAGAAGGTGATAAAAAAATCCCTTTTGAAGTATTGGCTGAATGTAAAGGTGCTGACTTAGTCGGAATCCAATACGAGCAGTTGTTGCCATATACGTTGCCGTATCAAAATCCGGAAAATGCATTCCGTGTAATTTCGGGTGATTTCGTTACGACGGAAGACGGTACTGGTATTGTGCACACAGCGCCAACATTTGGTGCGGATGACGCGAAAGTTGCCAAAGAAGCATCTCCGGAAGTGCCACCAATGTTAGTGTTGGATGAAAACGGAAATCCGGTGCCATTGGTGGACCTTCAAGGACGATTTGTTCGTCAGATGGGTGAATTGGCGGGTAAGTATGTTAAAAATGAATATTATAACGAAGGCGAGGCTCCTGAGAAATCAGTGGATGTGGAAATTGCCATTCGTTTGAAAGAGGAAAATAAAGCCTTTAAGGTTGAAAAATACGTGCACACCTATCCGCATTGCTGGAGAACCGATAAGCCGATTTTATACTATCCGCTGGATTCGTGGTTTATCAAAGTAACAGATGTGAAAGACCGCATGTTCGATTTGAACGATACCATCAACTGGAAGCCAAAAGCAACCGGTGAAGGGCGTTTCGGGAATTGGTTGAAAAATGCGAACGACTGGAACTTGTCACGTTCAAGATACTGGGGAATTCCATTGCCAATCTGGAGAACCGAAGATAAGACAGAGGAAATATGTATTGGTTCTGTTGAGGAATTATACAATGAAATTGAAAAAGCCGTTAAGGCAGGTTTCATGGCGGAAAATCCATTCAAAGGATTTGAAATCGGAAACATGAATGAAGCGAATTACGATTTGGTCGATCTGCACAAAAATGTGGTAGATAACATCATATTAGCTTCACCATCCGGTAAACAAATGAAGCGCGAGAGCGATCTAATCGATGTTTGGTTTGATTCGGGCGCTATGCCTTATGCACAGTGGCATTATCCGTTTGAAAATAAAGCGTTAATTGACGAAAGCAAATCTTTCCCGGCTGATTTCATTGCAGAAGGAGTGGATCAGACCCGTGGATGGTTCTATACGCTGCATGCCATCGGAACGTTAGTTTTTGATAAAGTGGCTTATAAAAATGTGGTTTCCAATGGATTGGTTTTGGATAAAAACGGGCAGAAAATGTCCAAACGCCTTGGAAATGCAGTAGATCCGTTTACGACATTGGCAGAATACGGTCCCGATGCTACACGTTGGTACATGATTGCCAACGCAAATCCTTGGGATAACCTGAAATTTGATATCGAAGGAGTAGCCGAAGTAAGAAGAAAATTCTTCGGAACTTTATATAATACCTATTCGTTTTTTGCGTTGTATGCTAATATAGACGGTTTCCAGTACGCCGAAGATGAAATTCCGTTAAACGAAAGACCGGAAATAGACCGTTGGATCCTATCCGAGCTAAATACTTTAATAAAAGACGTAGATAGTTTTTATGCCGATTATGAGCCAACGAAAGCGGCTCGCGCTATCTCTGATTTCGTTCAGGAAAACTTAAGTAACTGGTATGTGCGTTTATGTCGTCGCCGTTTCTGGAAAGGGGAATACGCTCAGGATAAAATTGCGGCTTATCAGACATTATACACCTGTTTGGTTGCCGTTGCTAAGCTTGGAGCGCCTATCGCACCATTCTTTATGGATAAACTTTACGGAGACTTAACACGAGCAACACAAGGAGAAAAATTTGAAAGTGTACATTTGGCAGAGTTTCCGATATGCGTTGAAAACTTTGTTGATAAATCGTTAGAAAGCAAAATGCAGAAAGCGCAAACGGTTTCATCATTGGTTTTGTCACTTCGTAAAAAGGAAATGATCAAGGTGCGTCAACCGCTGCAAAAGGTTATGATTCCTGTACTTGACGAGAATCAACGAGCGGAAATCGAAGCGGTTTCCGACCTTATTAAAGCAGAAGTAAATGTGAAGGAAGTGGAGTTGTTGGATGATGCTTCCGGTATATTGGTGAAGCAGATTAAGCCGAATTTCAAGGCATTAGGGCCTCGTTTCGGTAAAGATATGGGATTGATTTCCAAAGAAATACAGAATTTGAATCAGGAGAGTATTGCTAAATTGGAAAGAGAAGGCGCTATAAGTATTGTTATTTCAGGAAATAGTGTTAACTTAACATCTGAAGAAGTAGAGATTTCTTCACAGGATATTGAAGGATGGCTGGTTGCTAATTCAGGCGGATTAACCGTTGCTCTGGATATAACAATTTCGGACGAATTGCGTAAGGAAGGTATTGCCAGAGAGTTGGTTAACCGAATCCAAAATATACGAAAAGACTCAGGTTTTGAAGTTACGGACAAGATTAAGGTGACGATGCAGAAAGACGGTATTATTCAAGAAGCCGTGAAAGATAATGAGGCATACATAAAATCGGAAACGTTAACGGAAGAGCTTATTTTTGAGGACCATATTGAAAATGGTACGGAAATTGAGTTTGATGAACTAAAAACAAGAATATTAATTTCTAAATAGAGAAAAAGGATCTCTTGAAAACCTATTAATAACCAAAAACAGAGGAAATTATGGTGGATGAACAAATAAGATATTCCGACGCGGATTTGGCGGAATTCAAAGAATTGATTCAGAAGAAACTGGAAAAAGCGAAAAACGATTTGGATTTAATAAAAAGTGCTTACCTAAACGACCTAAATAACGGAACTGATGATACATCGCCAACATTTAAGGCTTTCGAGGAAGGTAGCGAAACCATGAGTAAAGAAGCTAATTCACAGCTTGCTATTCGTCAGGAGAAATTTATACGTGACTTGAAAAACGCGTTAATCCGAATTGAAAATAAAACTTACGGAATCTGTAAAGTAACCGGAAAATTAATCAATAAAGAAAGACTGAAACTGGTTCCTCATGCAACCATGAGCATCGAAGCAAAGAACCTGCAACGTTAATCTTTTCAAAAATTTTACTAAACGCTCCTCATGGGGCGTTTTTTATTTGGTTTAAATAGTTATTTTTGTAACTCAAATTTGCAAAATGTCGTTAAAAAAGGCCTATTTATTGGTAATTCTCGTTCTGGTTATTGATCAGATCTCCAAAATATACATTAAAACCAGTTTTAAACTTGATGAAGAAATCTATGTTTTTGATTGGTTCCGCATTCATTTCATAGAAAATTCAGGGATGGCATGGGGTGCTGAAATTCCTGGTGCTTTCGGAAAACTTTTGCTTACGCTTTTCAGGATTGTTGCTGTAGGCGGTATCGGATACTGGTTGTACGATGCAGTTAAGAAACAATCGTCTAATTTCCTTATCGTTGCTGTAGCACTTATTTTGGCTGGTGCTGTCGGGAATATTCTTGATTCCGTGTTTTACGGAAGGATGTTTAATGACAGCTACGGACAGGTAGCAACATTGTTCAGTGATGATCCTTACGGGAAATGGTTTCACGGTAAAGTGGTGGATATGTTCTATTTTCCTATTTGGGAGGGAAATCTGCCTTCATGGTTACCGGTATGGGGCGGAAATCATTTTACGTTTTTCAACGCGATTTTTAATGTAGCCGATGTGGCAATTTCTACCGGAGTCGGAATTTTGATTGTATTTAATAAAAGAGCTTTTGGAAAATAACTCTTGGGCTTTAAACCAGCAGTTTTTTTGAGTATATTATCTGTTAAATCAATAAATAAAAAAAGGTTGCTATCAGCAACCTTTTTTTATTTATTATGTCCTGGTGCGTGGTGTTTGGCACTTTTTGAACCTGTCATTTTTTTGGCGTGACCCGGTGGTACTTTTTTCGCTTTGTAGTGATGATGATGATGTGATGCAATACAACTGGTGAAACTGATGGCCATACCTGCCATTAGTAAGCAGCAAACGATTTTTTTGGTTAATATTTTTTCCATGAAAAGGGGTTTGATTTTTGCGAATATACTTAAATATTTATTTGAATTCAAAAATACCGTAAGGTGTTACACAAAAATTCAACGGAATGTCATTCTCGCGAACATCAGAAATAGCTTCTTCCGGATCGAAGCAGGATAGGCCTATTTTAATCACGTCTTCTTTACATTCCGAAAGAAACCCATCATAAAATCCTTTGCCGTAACCCACGCGATGTCCTTTTTTATCATAGGCTAAAAGCGGAATAAAAACCACATCAATTTTATTCGATGGCACCTCGATGCCATCAACGGGCTCCGGAATGTTGTATTCGTTTTTTTGGATTTTGGTATTATCCGTGAGGAGAAAATGGGTCATTTTTCTGGTCTGCCACCCGGTTTCTTCATCAGTTGGGCCGAATTGTGATTTAGAGATGATGATTTCCTTATCCCTTCCCGAAAGAATCTGTAGAAGGAATTCAGTGTTCACTTCTCGTTGTTCTTCGATGGGTAAAAACAAATGGAAATAGGTTTTGTCCCAAACCGATAAAGAGAGACAATTATTGGCAATGCTCAGGCTCATGTCCTGGATTTCTTCAGATGTCAACTCTTTCCGTAGTTTTTTATACTTCAGGCGCAGTTCTTTTTTCAGCATGATAAGTACTTTTCAAATCGGATATAAAAGTACTCAAATGATCTGCTTTTACATGATCCATTATTACAATTTTATACCATTGATTACCCTCGCCGTGTTTTTGAGGAACCAAGTCGTATTTCTTTTCCAGTCCTTTCGGGATATAATCCGCATTGATGGTTACGATATTCATGTTTTGATCCCTGAAGTAACGCACACCTAAAGCGTCAAGTTCGCTGCACAGCCAGTCGGTACGTTTTAGCAGGGCCTGGATTTTTTCATGCCATCCGGCAGGACCATAAGTAAACAATATCATCCAGACTGCTACTGCGTTGGCTCCGCTACGGCTTCCGCATAGGGTCAAGTCCATGCCTTCCACGTATTCCGCTTCTTTGGTCAGCACGTTTTCGATCAGTCCTTTGCGGCAGATAAAAATGCCGGTCCCGTAAGGCGCCTGAAGCATTTTGTGGGCGTCAATAGTGATGGAGCTGACTTTAGGATTTTCAAATGATATAGTTGAGGCATTATTGGTGAAGGGATATACAAATCCGCCATAGGCCCCATCAATATGAAGTTTGTAGGTTACTTGGTGATTTTCCAATGCGTTGATATAATCTTCCGGATTGTCAATAGAGCCAAACATTGTCGTTCCCATATTGGCCACCACGATGAAATAGTTTTTTCCTTTGGCTTTAGCTTCGGAAATCAGATTGTCAAGTTCTAAGATATTCAAAGCACGGGTCTCGAAATCCACAGGAACTGAAAGCCAGTCGAGCATCAGTAAGTTGGCTGATTTCGGAATCGAATAATGCGTGTCTTCCGAAGCGATGATGACAATCTCACTCAGTTTTGCCTGATGTTCATTCATAAAGTGATTGCGGTACATCCATATTGCCTGAATGTTGGCCTCTGTCCCGCCCGGAGCAATATAGCCGTCGTATCCGTTTGTTTCGGCTTTAAAAACATCAATAGCTAGCACTTTTAAAACTTCGCGTTCCATTTCCTGTGTACCGCTAAATGCGCTCTCGGAATCGCCGTATGTATGGCAGCCGATATGATTCGGATTGGCAACATATGTTTGCAAAAGAGGTGCATCTTTCAAAAAAGGGACATCACTGCGAAACACTTCTCTGTCCAGTCTGGAGCCCGGATATCCCAATGAAATGTCTTGGGCAAAATTCACATTTTCTCGTAATGCTTCTTCAATGCGTAACTGCTGTTCGGTCTGCGAAAGTTTTTTCCAGGTAATCATAAGAAATTGTTTCGGCAAAATTAAGGTCTTCCGAATCAATAAAATATGATAATTGTTAGGTTTTATAAGGGTCTGGCAGGCTATCTCTTTTCCAGTTCGGTGGAAATGTGGTAAATGGCGTCGCCCTGATAAACAATTGGCGCTTCATTTACGTTGATGATGTAGCCGGCATTCGGTGCTTTCATTTTGTGTTCGATCTTTCCGTACGGATCGGAAATGGTTGCCAGCAGTTGCCCTTTTTCCACGAAACTTCCAATGGCGCTATACCCGTGAAACATGCCGGAATATTTTGCCCGTATCCAAGTCGACTTTTCGATATAAGTACTGTCTGATTCCGCCGGTATGGCTTTTTTTCGGTTGTTGAGCATGCCTAGATTTTCCAAAACCCGCTTGGTGCCTTCGATGCCTTTTTGAGTAACGTCTTCATTAATATCGATGGATTTTCCGCCTTCAAACAACAGCATTTTTACGCCGAGCTTGTCGCAGGAATTTCGAAATGAACCGGTAATGTTGTTGGAATATAAGGTGAAAGGAGCATTAAAGATTGAAGCCAAATCACGCAGTTCCGGATTGTTAGGCGCAATTCTGATTTGGGCAGCATTAAATCGCGATGCACCGCCGGCATGGAAATCGATCGCATAATCCACGTGTGGAATGACCTCCTTTAGTAGATAATAGGCAAATCGGCTGGCCAGGGAACCGTTTTTACTTCCTGGGAATACGCGGTTCAGATCTCGTCCGTCCGGGAATTCCCTGGTCTGGTTCACGAATCCGAAAACATTGATAATTGGAATGCAGATAATCGTTCCGATTTTGGGTTTGTTGATTTTCTGTACGATCATTTGCCGTACGATTTCAATCCCGTTGATTTCGTCCCCATGCAGTCCTGCCGTCAGCAAAACCGTAGGGCCATGAACCTTAGAACGTTCCACGATAATCGGAATCTTCAGTTTGGTCATGGTGTGGAGTTTGGCAATTTCCATGTTTATGGTTTTGCTTTCTCCGGGCAGAATTTCTTCTTTTAGAATTTTCAGGACGTTATTGCGGTAATTCATAGCAGGTTAAAACGCTAAAATAGAAAATAAGTTTTGAATTATGAATGAGGATTATTATTTGTAGGATAATTTCTTTTACTTGGGATGAATTCGTAAATTTGAAACAGTCAAAGACGAACAATCCAAAAGTCTAAATTTCCAACATAGAATTGCTATAATGTCGCTTTCCGCTTTAGAACTCCAAATCCAAACCCTGCCCGACAGTCCGGGGGTGTATCAGTATTACGATAAGGAAGGTAAAATTCTATACGTAGGAAAAGCGAAGAACCTGAAAAAAAGGGTTGCTTCCTACTTCAATAAAGTACACGACAATGCCAAGACCAATGTGCTGGTAAAGAAAATCGTTTCCATCAAACACATCGTCGTTCCAACTGAAACCGATGCGCTATTGTTGGAAAATAACCTTATTAAAAAACTTCAGCCACGTTATAATGTGATGCTGCGTGATGACAAGACTTATCCGTGGATCTGCATCAAGAACGAACGTTTCCCTCGCATTTTTTCCACCCGAAAAATGATTAAGGACGGTTCGGAGTATTTCGGACCATATACCAGTTTTAAAACCGTACACACGATTCTGGATTTAATCAAAGAACTTTATCCTTTGCGCACCTGCAATTACGATTTGAGCAAAGTCAATATCGACAGCGGAAAGTTCAAGGTTTGCCTGGAATACCATATCGGAAACTGCAAAGGTCCGTGTGAAGGATTGGAAACGATTACGGATTATGAAAAAAAGGTGCAGGCCATCCGCGAAATCCTGAAAGGGAATTTTAAAGACAGTTTAAAGGATTTCAAAAAACATATGGGCGAACTGGCAGCTGAAATGAAATTTGAAGAGGCTCAGAAAATCAAGGAAAAAATTGAAGTGCTTGAAAATTATCAGGCTAAATCGACTATCCTGAACCCGAAAATTTCCAATATTGATGTGTTTTCAATTGTATCAGATGAAGCGATGGCATATGTCAACTTTCTGCAGATTTCCCATGGTGCCATTGTGCGTTCGCATACGATGGAACTCAAAAAGAAACTGGAAGAAACCGACGAAGAGTTGCTGGAACTGGCCGTGGTGGAACTGCGCGAGCGTTTTCATCTGAATTCCAAAGAAATCATTCTTCCGTTTGAATTGGATTTCGGCGAAAAAATAAAAGTGACCGTTCCGAAGTTGGGCGATAAAAAACAGATTCTCGATTTGTCCGAGCGCAATGCCAAGTTTTATCGTATGGATCAACTGAAACAGATCAAAATTGTCGATCCCGAACGTCATACCAACCGAATCATGTCGCAGATGCAAAAAGATTTGCGGCTTTCGGTAGAACCGCGACATATCGAATGTTTTGATAATTCGAACATCCAGGGTACGAATCCGGTTTCGGCCTGTGTGGTATTCAAAGACGGAAAACCCAGCAAAAAAGATTACCGTCATTTCAATATTAAAACCGTTGAAGGTCCGAATGACTTTGCCTCGATGGAAGAAGTGGTATACCGAAGATACAAACGATTGTTGGACGAGAACCTGCCATTGCCACAACTGATCATCATTGATGGCGGAAAGGGGCAATTATCTTCAGCCCTTAAAAGTATTGATGATTTGGGGCTACGCGGAAAAATTGCCATCATAGGTATTGCCAAACGCTTGGAGGAATTGTTTTATCCGGGCGATTCGGTTCCGTTGTATCTGGACAAGAAATCAGAAACGCTTAAAATTATCCAGCAGCTGCGTAACGAAGCCCATCGATTCGGAATCACATTTCATCGTGACAAACGAAGTAAAGCCGCATTGAATTCTTCGATAGAAAGTATACCAGGAATCGGCGAAAAAACGATGCAGGCACTGATTTTACACTTTAAATCGGTGAAACGACTAAAAATGGCGACAGAAAGAGAAATTTCTGACGTCGTAGGTCTTTCAAAAGCCAAAAAAATTGTCGAATTTTACAATAAACCCAACCCAACAGAATAAAATGAAGAAACATCTTGCGCTGATATTAATTTTTGGCCTGATTTTTCATGCTTTTGCCCAAGATCAAAAAAGACCTAAAATAGGACTGGTTTTGAGTGGCGGCGGGGCTAAAGGATTGGCGCATGTTGGTGTATTGAAGGTGTTGGAGGAAGCCGGCGTAAAAGTGGATTATATAGGCGGAACGAGTATGGGTGCTATTGTCGGTGGATTGTATGCCGCGGGTTATACGGCCAATCAGCTGGATTCTATTTTCAGGGCGGCTGATCCTGATGCCTTGATTCAGGATTACATCCCCAGAACGTCCAAGAACTTTTTCGAGAAAAGAAATGATGAGCTATATGCCTTGACGCTGCCGTTCAATAATTTTAAAATCGGCGTTCCCGCTGCGCTTTCCAAAGGGATGTATAACTATAACATGCTCAGCAGATTGACGAATCACGTTCGTTATACGCGGGATTTTAACCAGCTTCCGATTCCGTTTGTGTGTATTGCTACCGATATAGAAACCGGACAAGAGGTGGTGATCAGAAACGGGATTTTGCCTAAAGCCATTTTAGCGAGTGGTGCATTCCCTTCATTGTATACTCCTATTGAGATAGACGGAAGATTGCTTATCGATGGTGGGGTGACTAATAATTATCCCATCGAAGAAGTAAAGAAAATGGGTGCGGATATCATTATTGGTGTGGATGTTCAGGACGGATTGAAAGACAGAAGTAATCTCGGTGGTGCCACGGGAGTCCTGGTGCAGATTGCCAATTTTGAAATGATCCAGAAAATGAGCGAAAAAAGAAAGGCTACCGATATTTATATTAAGCCCGACGTAATGGGTTATTCTGTTATTTCATTTGATTTGGGAAAAGATATCATTACCAAAGGGGAGGAGGCCGCTTTTTCTGTATATGAAATTCTTTCCAAGTACGGAGGAACTGATGTAAAGCCGGCCAAAAAGATTAATGGCCCCGAACTAACGGATGTGATCACTATCGATACTGTTAAAATCAATGACCTCAATAATTTTACAAGACCCTATGTCTTGGGGAAATTGCGTTTTAAGAATAATTCAAAAGTTTCATTTCAAAAGCTGAGCGACGGTATTGGGAATCTTAGTTCGACACAAAATTTCAGTGCCATTACCTATTATTTTGAAAAAAATGACGGTAAGGACAACATCGTGTTTGATTTAAAGGAGAATCCGATTAACCGCTTCCTGAAATTCGGTTTGCATTACGACGGTTTGTATAAAAGTGCCGCACTGATCAATGTGACACAGAAAAAACTATTTTTTAAAAATGACAATCTTTCCGTTGATCTTATTTTAGGAGATAATCTCCGGTATAATCTGAATTATTATTACGACAACGGATTTCTTTGGAGTTTTGGTGTGAATTCACGCCTCAATCAATTCGAAAAGAAGAGTATGGTTGATTTCAGTAACGGAGAAGCGCTGGAGTCTTTGGGTATTCATTCCATTCCTCTTACATACCTCGATTTTACCAATCAGGTATTTGCTCAAACTGTTTTTGCTCAAAAATTCCTTATCGGAGCAGGTGGTGAGTGGAAGTATTTAAATATAGAATCGGAAGCATTGGAAAATACCGACCCGGTTATTGAAAACAGCAATTATCTTTCCTTCTATGGATACATGAAATTTGATACTAGGGACAAAAATTATTTTACCACAAGAGGATTGCATTTTTTTGGTGATTTTAAAACGTTATTCTATTCCAGTGATTACACTAATACTTTTGAGCCGTTTTCAATTGCAAAAGGTGATATTGCATTTGTGGAAACCTTTTTTAAACGTTTGGCTTTTAAAATTCAGTCGGAAGCCGGATTTTCGATTGGAAAACATACCGTGCCTTTTCATGATTTCGTTTTAGGGGGATACGGTTATAATATGATTAATAATTTCCGACACTTTTACGGATATGACTTTTTAAGTGTTGCCGGGGACAGTTACATAAAAGGAGAATTTGGTTTTGATTATGAATTTTACAAAAAAAATCATTTTAATGCTTATGCCAATTATGCTAATGTGGGCAATGCTATATTTGAAGATAACCGCTGGATTTCCCATCCCAAACTTTCCGGATATGCTCTTGGTTACGGTTTAGAAACGCTGATCGGACCGATAGAGTTGAAACATAGCTGGTCTCCGGAAACCAAAGATCATTTCACTTGGATTAGTGTAGGGTTCTGGTTTTAACTGTTTGTGGCAAACTTCCGTCACTTTTTGTGTTTTAATTTCTTTTTTTTGTGACATTGTTTCAAAAAAACTCTACTTTTGGGAACTTATAATACCAAAAACTCAATTTATGTCTATTTGGAAAACTAAATCATTGGCGCAATTGTTAGGTGAAGCGTCAGAATCTGAAAAAGGTTTAAGAAGAACCCTTTCTTCCCGTGCTCTTGTTGCCTTGGGTATTGGAGCCATCATTGGAGCGGGACTGTTTTCATTAACCGGAATCGCTGCTGCAGAACATGCAGGGCCTGCCGTAACATTATCTTTTATTTTGGCAGCTGTGGGTTGTGCTTTTGCAGGACTTTGTTATGCTGAGTTTGCCTCAATGATTCCTGTTGCCGGAAGTGCCTATACCTATTCTTATGCAACAATGGGTGAGTTTATGGCATGGATTATTGGTTGGGATTTGGTTTTGGAATATGCTTTAGGTGCAGCCACAGTTGGTGTGAGCTGGTCGAGATATTTTCTGGAATTGCTTAGTAAATTAGGCGTTCATTTACCGCACAGTCTTATCTGTTCCCCTTGGGAAACGTTAAAATTGAGTGACGGTACTGTAATAGAAGGAGGAATCATCAATCTTCCTGCTATTTTTATCGTGGTGATGCTTTCGTTGATTTTGATCAGAGGAACAAAGGAGTCGGCATCGATGAACAATTTCCTTGTAATCCTGAAAGTGTCTGTGGTAATATTATTTATCGTATTAGGGTGGAATTATATTGATCAGGCTAATTATCATCCGTACATTCCTGAAAACACAGGAGTGAAAGGGCAGTTTGGTATTTCCGGAATTGCGGCAGGAGCTGCAACGGTTTTCTTTGCCTTCATCGGTTTCGATGCGGTTTCAACTGCGGCTCAAGAGGCGAAAAACCCTCAAAAAGGAATGCCGATTGGTATTTTAGGTTCGTTAGTAATTTGTACTATTTTATATGTTTTGTTTGCACACGTAATGACGGGTCTTGTGCCATATTACGAATTCGTGGGTGATGCAAAACCGGCTGCAACTGCATTCGCTAAAACGCCATACGGATTTTTACAAACCGGTTTGATTGTTGCGATTCTTGCAGGTTATACTTCTGTTATCTTGGTAATGTTAATGGGGCAAAGTCGTGTATTCTATTCCATGAGTAATGACGGTTTGCTGCCGCGTTTCTTCGGAGAAGTTCATGCTAAGTTCCATACGCCTTGGAAAACAAATCTTTTCTTCATGGTGTTTGTGAGTTTGTTTGCTGGATTTGTACCGGTAAGTGATTTAGGTCACATGGTGAGTATTGGTACATTACTGGCTTTCGTGTTGGTATGTATCGGGGTGTTGGTAATGCGTAAAAAAATGCCGGACGCGCCAAGATCTTTCAAAACTCCGTTAGTGCCGTTTGTGCCAATTGCTGGAGTCTTGGTGTGTGTGTATCTAATGTACTCACTTCCGCAGGAAAGCTGGATTCGACTTGTGGTTTGGATGATAATCGGAGTGATTATCTACTTCATGTACGGTAAAAAGAACAGTAAGGTCAATAACCAATAGGCTTTAAAATAATATTAAAAAAACCCAAAAAGTATAACAAAGCTGTTTCTTTTTGGGTTTTTTTATTTTATTCAGTTTCAATATAATTTCCGATATTTGTACTGTTATGAATGAATATTGGACAGGTTTATTAGCCCATCTTAAATTCCTCATCAAGAGAAATCCTGAATGAGGCGTTTTTCTTTTTGATTCATTGAACTAAGCTCATTTGGAGCTTTAATTGCAATAATTTAAAAAAAAGAACATGCCTATATATCATAAACTTGGGGATTTTCCTCAAAAAAGACATACTATATTCGAGAAACCCGACGGAGGGTTGTATTACGAGCAGCTTTTTGGCACCGAAGGTTTTCACGGACATTCTTCTTTGTTGTACCATGTATATCGACCTACTCAGGTAAAAGAGATTGTTAAATCCTATTCGGTGGAACCCAAAATAGCCATCGGGAAAAACATTAAATCATTGTTGTTTAAAGGGTTTGAGTTAAAACCGGAAGATGATTTTCTGGACAGCCGCAAAGCGATGCTTGTTAATAAAGACTGTACCATCGGACTGGCGGCTCCAAAAAAGTCCTTACGCGATTATTTCTATAAAAATGCCGATGCCGATGAAATGATTTTCATCCACAAAGGAAAAGGGAAATTGCGCACCATGATGGGGAATATCGACTTCCAATACGGTGATTATCTAATTATCCCGCGCGGAATGATTTATCAAATCGATTTCGAAACTTCCGAAAACCGATTATTTTATGTCGAATCGTTTGCCCCGTTCTATACGCCAAAACGTTATAAAAACCAATCGGGACAGCATCTGGAACATTCTCCGTTTTGCGAGCGTGACTTTATCTTGCCAAATGAAATCGAAACCTACGACGAAAAGGGTGACTTCCTGATCAAAATCAAAAAGGAAGGGATGATTCACGAAGTAGTCTATGCAACGCATCCTTTTGATGTGATTGGTTGGGATGGATATAATTTTCCTTATGGATTCAGTATTCATAATTTTGAACCGATTACAGGACGTGTGCACCAGCCGCCTCCGGTACACCAGACATTCGAAACCGCTACGTTTGTAGTATGTTCGTTCTGCCCGCGTTTGTACGATTATCATCCAAAAGCCATTCCGGCGCCTTACAACCACAGCAATATAGACAGTGATGAAGTGTTGTATTACGTTGACGGCGATTTCATGAGTCGAAACAATATCGAACAGGGTCATATTACGCTGCATCCAAAAGGCATTCCACACGGACCTGCACCAGGCGCGATGGAAAGAAGCATCGGGCAAACCATAACGCATGAATTGGCGGTAATGGTAGATACATTCCGACCGTTAATGGTAACGGAAGAGGCTATGGGATTGGACGACGGGCAATATTATAAATCCTGGGTAGAGTAATTAAAGTAATTAGAAGCTGTTCCTGCTGTACGCTAACTCGAGCGTAGCGAACAGGCGAAGCAATCTTTTTTTTGCCACTTATAAAAGCAAAAAAAGATGACGCTTTTCCCGATAGCTATCGGGACAGGATTAAAATAATCAATAACACATCGCGTTCGGAACCATAAAAAGTGCAGTACGTTCGCATTAAAAATACAGAATTATGGCAGATGAAATTAAATCCGTTGAATACGGCTTAGAGAAAATATTTGAAGGGGCACAGGATTTTTTACCCCTTTTAGGAACTGATTATGTAGAATTCTACGTAGGGAACGCTAAACAGGCAGCTCACTTTTATAAAACCGCATTCGGATTCCAGTCCTTGGCTTATGCAGGTTTGGAAACAGGTGTGAAAGACCGTGCATCTTATGTGTTGAAGCAGGATAAAATCCGTTTGGTTTTAACTACGGCTTTGAATAGTGGTTCTCCAATCGGCGAGCACGTGAAAAAACATGGAGATGGGGTTAAAGTTATTGCACTTTGGGTAGAAGATGCACGTTCCGCTTTTGATGAAACTACAAAACGTGGAGCAAAACCTTATTTTGAACCTGTTGTTGAAAAAGATGATGATGGGGAAGTAGTGCGTGCTGGTATCTATGGTGCTTATGGGGAAACAGTTTTCGTTTTTGTTGAACGCAAAAATTATAATGGAATCTTTTTGCCTGGATATAGTGAATGGAAATCTGATTACAATCCTGAACCTGTTGGACTTAAATATATTGACCACATGGTTGGGAATACTGGATGGAACAGAATGAATGAAGCTGTAAAATGGTTTGAAGATGTTATGGGGTTTGTGAATTTCCTTTCTTTTGATGACAAACAAATTACGACAGAGTATTCCGCTTTAATGTCTAAAGTAATGTCCAATGGAAACGGCCGTATCAAATTCCCAATCAACGAGCCGGCAGAAGGGAAAAAACGTTCGCAGATTGAAGAATACTTAGATTTTTACGAGGATGAAGGAGTTCAACATATTGCTGTTGCTACCGATGATATCATTAAAACCGTTGCCGACATGCGTGCCCGTGGTGTGGAATTTTTAAGCACACCGCCTCAAGCGTATTACGATGCAATTCCGGAGCGTTTGAAAGATCATATGAATAAATTCAAAGAAGATATTCATGAGCTTCAGAAATTGGGAATTATGATTGATGCCGATGAAGAAGGTTATTTATTGCAGATTTTTACCAAGCCGGTTGAAGACCGTCCGACACTTTTCTTCGAGATTATTCAAAGAATGGGAGCAAAAGGATTTGGTGCAGGTAACTTTAAAGCGCTTTTCGAATCGATAGAAAGAGAGCAACAATTAAGAGGAACGTTATAGAAATTATATTTTTATTGCGAATAATGCAAAATCAGGCTTTTTGAAAGCCGAAATTTTGCTAATGTTGTGTTAAAGTTGAAATTTCGGTTGCAATTATGCAATAAAACCAGCTACATTTGCACTACGAAAATGAGGAAGTCATAACCCCTCATTGGAGTAAGTAAATTTTTCATAATTTATAGTTTTTTGGTTGGTTAATAGCATAAAAACTCAGTCATTTTTTTGACTGAGTTTTTTTGTTTTCCTAATTTTGGAATAGAAATTGTGATTTTGGTTGTAAATTACATAAAATTTGACCAATGAAAAAAGGTATACTACTTCTCTTCCTTCTCTGTTTACTAGTGTTTGCGGTGTCTTTTACTTCCGCACGACAGGAAGATGCCTTCACAACCGGGGAATTTTTTAAATTCCGGATTCACTACGGACTTGTAAATGCCGGCTTTGCAACGCTGGAAATTAAGGAAGCTGTCCGCAACAACAGAAAAGTACATCATGTTATTGGAAAGGGTTACACGGTAGGGATGACCAAATTCTTCTTCAAGGTTGCAGATGATTATCAAAGTATGTTTGATAAGGAAACCGGCAAGCCGTATCAGTACCTCCGAAAAATCGACGAGGGCGGTTATACTAAAAATCAGGAGGGTTTTTTTAATCAAACAAAAAACACGGTCCTTGTTAAAGACTACAAACATAGAACCGAAAAAACGTTTACCGTGCCTGAAAATGTTCAGGATATTGTATCTTCGTTTTATTATTTAAGAAACCACCCAAGAATCGATAAAATGGTTCCGGGGGAATCGGTAGTTATTGATATGTTCTTTGATGATGAGGTGTATAAATTCAAGCTCAAATACATCGGAAGAGAAGATATAGATACCAAATTCGGCATTATTCCAACGATGGTTTTCAGGCCGTATGTTCAATCCGGAAGAGTGTTTAAAGAACAGGAAAGTTTGACTGTTTGGATTTCGGACGACGACAATAAAATGCCGATTCGAATAAAAGCCAGTTTGGCAGTAGGTTCTTTAAAAGCGGACTTGGACGGATTCAAAGGATTAAAAAACTCATTTAAAGTTAAAGTAAAAAAACAATAATGGAAATTACACCAGAAATTCAGAATAAACTGGATCAGATTGATGCGAAATTCCAGGCAATCAATCAAAAAACCGAAACGCATTTAGAAGGCCTTTTATGGGCTAAACCAATCACTTATTGGGATTATATACAAACGGACGCTCTTCTAAACTTACAGATTCAACGTACAACTTTACCGGATGAAATGGTTTTCATAATGTATCATCAGGTAAATGAATTGTTGTTCAAAATGATTCTGTGGGAAATTGAACAGGTTTCGAATGCAACAACGTTGACTACCTCATTTTTTGCAGAACGTCTTCACAGAATCAGTCGTTATTTCAACATGCTTACCACCTCTTTTGATATTATGGGGGACGGAATGGAAGTGGAGCAGTATTTAAAATTCCGAAACACATTAACACCAGCCAGTGGTTTCCAAAGTGCCCAATACCGTTTGATTGAATTTGCTTCAACGGATTTAATCAATCTTATAGATCACCGTTTCAGAGCTACCATTGATCGTAATACGCACTACGAACATGCCATGGAGCATTTGTACTGGCAGGCAGGAGGAAAAGATTATGCTACGGGTGAAAAGTCTTATCTGTTAAAAGGGTTTGAGAAGAAATACAAAGCTGAATTTCTTGCTTTCATGGAAGAATACAACCAGAAAAACCTTTGGCAGAAATTCAAGCAATTGCCGGAAGAAGATCAGAAAAATGCCGATCTGATTGCCGCTATGCGTCACTATGATAAAACGGTAAACATCACTTGGGTTATGGGTCATTACAATGCTGCAGTGAAGTATATTGAGAGTGTTCCTGGAGCTCATGAAGCCACCGGAGGAAGTGACTGGAAAAAATATATGTTGCCAAAATACCAAAGAAGGATATTTTTTCCCGAACTTTGGACGAAAGAAGAATTGGATAAATGGGGAGAATAAAAAAGTAACCAACCTAAACCAACAAAATTGAGATACGTCACAATCATATTATTATCATTAATATTATTTGCTTGTAACAAAAAAGAAGAAAAAGAAGGAACAAAAAAAGCCGAAGCCCCGAAAGAGAAGATTGTTATTGAATTCGGATTCAAATTAAATGATTTTAAAGTCGTTCACGATACAGTTCAATCGGGTGACAGTTTCGGGAAAATATTAAGCGAACAAGGGTTTGATGCTGCTAAGGTGCATGAAATCAACGAAAAAGTAAAAGACTCTTTCGATGTCCGCAACATCCGAATCGGAAAACCGTTTACCTTACTTCAAAATAAAACAGCGCCCAACGATTTAAAAGTATTCATCTATCAGCCTGATAAGATGAGCTATTATGTCGTGGACTTGCGCGACTCTATCCCATTGGTTTATAAAAAAGAACGTCCGGTAGTTATCAAGCGCCGAACGATTGCTGCTGCCATTGACGGTTCTGTTTCCAGTACCCTTAGCCGGTCTGGGGTTTCTCCAGCATTAGCTCCCGAATTATCGAAAATTTACGCTTGGTCCATCGATTTTTTTAAAATCAAGAAAGGTGACAAGTTCGCGGTAATCGTGAATGAAAAATACCTTGAAGGCGGAGAATATCTAGGCGTTGAAAATGTTGAGGCTTCTTACTTTGAGTACAAAGGGAAAAAAATCTATGCGTTTCCGTTCAAACAGGATGAGAATTCTAAAAGAGTCGATTATTTCGATGAAGAAGGAAAAGTGCTTAAGAATATGTTCTTGAAAGCGCCACTGAAATTCGTAAATATTACCTCGCGATTTGCTAAAAGCCGTTTTCACCCTGTCCAGTTGCGCTGGAAAGCACACAATGGGACTGATTATGCGGCAGCGACCGGAACTCCGATCATGACCACCGCCTCAGGAACGGTTGTGCAGACAGGGTACACTGGTGGTAACGGTAATTTCGTGAAAGTGAAACACAACGGGACTTATTCCACGCAATATCTTCACATGTCAAAGATACTTGTCAGACAAGGACAGCATGTTCAACAGGGGCAAGTGATTGGGAAGGTTGGTAGTACTGGTTTGGCTACTGGGCCTCATGTTTGCTACCGTTTCTGGAAAAATGGGATTCAGGTTGATCCACTCCGTCAAAAATTACCCAATTCTGAACCTATGAGCCCAAAATACAAAGCCCGATTTATAAACGAAATGACTCCGTTAAAAAAAGAATTGGATAGTGTTTCATTAGCTAAATTTGGAGAATAATGGCGTTGATAAACACTAATCCCATAAGAACCGAATCCTGGAGAAAATTACAGGAACATTTTGCTGAGATGGAACATGCTTCCATGCAGGAAATGTTTTCCGGAGATCCGAACAGAGTACAGAAATTCCATATTCAATGGAATGGCTTTCTGCTGGATTTTTCGAAAAACCGAATCAATTCTGAAACGTTGTCATTGCTTTTGGGGTTGGCTGATGAGATTCATCTGAAAGATGCCATCCGGAAGTATTTTTCGGGTGATAAAATCAATGCGACCGAAAACAGGTCCGCGCTGCATACCGCTTTGCGTACTTCGCAGGAATCACTTGTTGTGGATGGAAAGGATATTATTTCAGAAATTGAAGAGATTCAGCGAAAGATAAAGTCATTTACTGAATCTGTTATTTCAGGTGACCGTAAAGGTTTTTCCGGTAAACGTTTTACCGATATTGTAAATATTGGTATCGGTGGTTCTGACCTGGGTCCGGATATGGCTGTGGAAGCTTTGCAGTTTTATAAAAATCACTTAAATCTTCATTTTGTTTCCAATATTGATGGTGATCATATTGCCGAAACCGTTAAGAATCTGAACCCTGAAACCACCTTGTTTGTTGTGGTTTCGAAGACTTTTACCACCCAGGAAACCATTTCCAATGCGACTTTCCTGAAAAGGTGGTTTTTACGTTCGGCTAAAAATGAAGATATCGCCAAACATTTTGTGGCCGTTTCCACCAATATTGAAAAAGTTACCGAGTTCGGTATCGCTCCCGATAATATATTCCCAATGTGGGATTGGGTAGGTGGTCGTTTCTCGATGTGGAGCGCCGTGGGATTGTCCATTGCTCTGTCGATAGGATATGAAAACTTTGAAGAATTACTCGAGGGGGCCAACAAGATGGATTCCCATTTCGAGCAACAGCCTTTTGAGCGTAACATACCGGTGATATTGGCCTTGCTGAGCGTTTGGTACAATAATTTCTTCGGATGCGAAACCGAAGCGGTCATCCCATACTCACAATACCTGAAAAAGTTAGCGACGTATTTGCAGCAGGCAGTAATGGAAAGTAACGGGAAGCGAGTGGATCGTGACGGTAATCCGGTCAATTACCAGACAGGAAACATTATCTGGGGCGAACCGGGCAGTAATGCCCAGCATGCGTTCTTCCAGTTAGTTCACCAGGGAACCAAATTGATTCCGTGTGATTTTATCGGCTTTATTGAGCCGCTTCATGGCAATAAGGAGCATCATGATAAGCTCATGTCGAATTTCTTTGCCCAAACCGAAGCTCTGCTTTTAGGGAAAAGCGATGACGAGGTATCAGCAGAAGGTGTTAAAAATGAATTTTTAGCCCCTTTTAAGGTTTTTGAAGGTAATAAGCCTACGAATACACTGCTTATTCAAAAATTGACCCCTAAAGCGCTTGGATCGTTAATTGCGATGTACGAGCATAAGATATTTGTACAGGGTGTCATCTGGAATATTTTCAGTTATGATCAGTTTGGAGTGGAATACGGAAAGCAATTGGCTTCAACCATACTAGATGAAATTAAAACCGGAATTTCAAAACCACATGACAGTTCCACCGAATTCCTTTTGAATTACTATTCGAATATAAAGAAAATAGAAAAGCCTCAAGTCTGAGGCTTTTTTTATATCATTTCTATTAGTTCCAATGCGCGTTTTACTGATTTTACATTTTCGAAAGTCAGTAGCAATCGCAAACCGTTTTTGGTTTCTTTCTCCTTCATTTTGCAGAGGTTTCCGTTTTGTTGTACGAACTGCAACACTTTCATGAATTTGGCCGACTGGTAGAAATCCGATTGCTGGTCGGAAACAAAATAACCAACCATTTTTCCTTGCTTCAGTACCAATTTTTCAATTCCGATATGGGTCGCTTTCCATTTGATACGAATGCTGTTCAGTAAAGCCACCGCTTGTTTTGGCAGGGCACCGAAACGGTCAATCAGTTTTTGTTCGTATTGCTGAAGCGCTTCTTCCGTTTTAATCAAACTCAATTCATTGTACAGGTTCAGTCGTTCCGAAATGTTGTTAATGTATTCGTCCGGGAACAATAATTCGAAATCGGTATCAATCTGAATATCTTTGACGTATTCCTTGGTTTCGATGTCGTTTTCTTCCGGATACAAGTCCTTGAATTCGTTTTCTTTTAATTCCTCGATGGCTTCGTTCATGATTTTCTGATAGGTGTCGAAGCCAATGTCATTGATGAAACCGCTTTGTTCTCCACCCAATAAATCCCCTGCGCCGCGAATTTCCAAATCTTTCATGGCAATGTTGAAACCGCTGCCCAGTTCGCTGAACTGCTCTAAAGCCTGAATTCGTTTTCGGGCTTCTTCGGTCATAGCAGAATAGGGCGGACAAATAAAATAACAGAACGCTTTTTTATTGCTTCGTCCCACACGGCCACGCATCTGATGCAAATCAGACAATCCGAAATTATTGGCATTGTTGATGAAAATCGTATTGGCATTCGGTACGTCTAAACCACTTTCAATGATGGTTGTGGCTACCAAAACATCAAATTCGCCGTCCATAAAGGCCAACATCAGTTCTTCGAGTTTTTTACCGTCCATCTGACCGTGTCCCACGCCAACTTTCGCTCCGGGAACCAAACGCTGAATCATACCGGCAATTTCCTTGATGTTTTCAATACGGTTGTTGATGAAATATACTTGTCCGCCACGCTCGATCTCATAAGAAATCGCATCACGAATCACTTCTTCGTTAAAACCAACAACCTGTGTGTCTATCGGATAACGGTTCGGTGGCGGCGTTGTTATAACCGATAAATCACGTGCCGCCATTAGCGAAAACTGAAGGGTTCTCGGGATTGGTGTCGCCGTTAAGGTCAGCGTGTCTACGTTATGCGCGATGGTTTTCAGTTTATCTTTTACATTTACACCGAACTTTTGCTCCTCGTCCACAATAAGTAGTCCCAAATCCTTGAAAACTACATTTTTATTGACCAACTGATGAGTTCCGATAAGAATGTCGAGTTTTCCTTCTTCAAGTTGTTTCAGGGTTTCTGCTTTTTGTTTGGCGCTACGGAAACGATTGATGTATGCAACATTCACCGGCATTTCTTTTAAGCGTTCACGGAAGGTTTTATAATGCTGAAACGCCAAAATGGTTGTCGGAACCAAAACGGCCACTTGCTTTCCATTATCGACCGCTTTAAAAGCCGCACGGATAGCGACTTCGGTTTTTCCGAAACCAACGTCACCACAAACCAAACGGTCCATCGGGCGGTCGTTCTCCATGTCGGTTTTTACTTCCTGTGTAGCTTTTAACTGATCGGGCGTGTCTTCGTAAATAAAGGAGGATTCCAGTTCGGCCTGCAAATAACTGTCCGGTGCAAAAGCAAAACCTTTGTCTAAACGGCGTTTAGCGTATAGCTGAATCAGATTGAACGCAATGTGTTTTACACGGGCTTTGGTTTTTTGTTTTAAAGTTTTCCAGGCTGTTGAGCCTAGCTTGTATATTTTTGGAGGCGCTCCGTCTTTTCCGTTGTATTTCGATATTTTGTGCAGCGAGTGAATGCTTACGTACACAATATCGTTATCGGCATAGACCAATTTGATGGCTTCCTGCGTTTTGCCTTCCACCTGAATTTTTTGCAATCCGCCAAATTTCCCGATTCCGTGATCGATGTGTGTCACATAATCACCCACGGAAAGGGTGGTAAGTTCCTTCAGTGTGATAGTCTGCTTCTTCGAATACCCATTTTTCAGATTGAACTTATGATAACGCTCGAATATCTGATGATCGGTATAACAGGCAATTTGGTTTTCTTCGTCGATGAACCCCTGAAACAACGAAAAAACAATGGTGTGGTATTGTTTGCGAATGTTTTCGTGATTCGCTTCATCCAGACTTTCAAAAATATCGTGGAAACGTTTTGCCTGTCCGTCATTGGAACAGAACAAATAGTTTTTGATGCCGTTAAAATGATTGTCGTTTAGATTATTTAACAATAAATCAAACTGCTTGTTGAACGATGGTTGCGGCTGTGTGTGAAATTCAAACGTTTTTTCGGTTCGGAAAATGGGTTTGGTAGCCAATTCCACTAACGTAAAATCCAAAGCCTTTTTTACGAAAGCCTGCTGGTTTAAAAACATGGCTTCCGGAGCTGTATGCTGAATGTCTTTTGAGAGTTTTTCAAAGGCTTCCGTGGCTTTTCCGAACAATTTGTCCAATTGTGTTAACAACAAATCTGTGTTCTGAATGAAAAGCACAGTTTGCGGATTTATGTATTCCAGGAAACTTTCGCGGTTCTCTTTCAGGAATTTATTTTCAACATTCGGGATAATGGTGATTTTCTTCTGTTTTTCGATGGAAAGCTGTGTTTCGACATCGAAACTTCGTATGGAATCCACTTCGTTGCCAAAGAATTCAATTCGGTACGGATTGTCATTGGAAAACGAAAACACGTCAATGATTCCGCCTCGTACGGAAAATTCGCCCGGTTCGGAAACGAAATCCACGCGTTTGAAATTGTATTCAAAAAGTACCTCGTTAATGAAATCGATGGAAATAGAATCGCCAACAGCTACTTTCAGCGTGTTTTTGTCCAATTCCTTTCGGGTAACCACCTTTTCAAAAAGTGCATCGGGATAGGTAACGATGATGGCCGGTTTTTTGCGCGAATTTATACGGTTCAGTACTTCGGCTCGTAATAAAACATTGGCGTTGTCAGTTTCTTCAATTTGATATGGGCGACGATACGAGCCCGGATAGAATAACACGTCCTGATCGTTGATCAGGCTTTCCAGATCATTAAGATAATAGGCCGCTTCTTCCTTGTCTTGAAAAATCAGTAAGTAAGGGAGGTCGGTTTTTTGGAAAAGGGTTTCGATGACAAACGACAACGACGAACCGATTAATCCTTTCATTTGGATTTTCGATTCGCGTTTTTGAAGTTGTTCCGCTATCTGGGTAACTTTCGCCGATTTATTATAGATATTTTGAATGTCGGTTTTCAATGTAAACGTTTTATATTTAAACAAATAAGTCATATAAGGATTGGGTAAACTTATATGACTTATGTGATTTAGTAAATATTAGGGTTGTGGTTCCTGAATTTCACGACGGGCATGACGGGTGGTATCCAACGCCTGAAGCATGATCACTTCCCCTTCTTCTTTCGGGATTTCACTTTTTACGATTATTTCATTCATCTGGTTTTGAATTGAAATAACCTCTTCGGTGATATCCTGTATCAATGGAATTACTTTTTTTGTCGGAATGTATTCAAGTGAGATATATGTTTCCAGCGATTTCAGTTTGGTGTTCAGCGTGGAAATCCTGCTTTTTACGGCCGGTTTGTTGAACATAGCCGGAATGTTGTTGTTGATCATTTCACCTTTTACCGTTAAGCTTTTGGATTTTAGTCGAAAGGCATTCAGTGAACTCTTTGGTTTTTGTTGCAATTCCTCATTAAAGGCACGCCATTCCTGCCATCTGTTTATTTTGGTTTGTACTTTCGAATTTACCGGCGGTATGTTGAATTTCCAGTTTTGGTTGATCACGGCAAATACCGAATCATTATGTTTTGCCGCTTTATCACTGTCGGCGATTCTTTCCTCTTTGTTTTGGCAGGAAAAAATCAACAGGGACAATAAAAGCAACAGCGACGACTTGATTTTCATAATAAAAGTTTAGAAAGCAAATTTACAAATGTTATTGAAAACTCCTTTTTTTGAGGGGAATATGTTAACTAAAATCTGATTTTTTGTGAATTGAAAATTTTCAGATTGAAATTGAATTCTAAATTTTAGCAAAAGAGTATCTTTGTGGGTACTAAAAAAATAGAAATGAGCACGAAAATTTTAATCATTGGCGCTTGCGGGCAAATCGGTACTGAACTGACTGCAAAACTGAGAGAAACCTACGGAGTTGATAATGTAATAGCTTCGGACATCCGAAAACTGGAGAACGATGTGGTGCATAACGGAATTTTTGAAGTTGTGAATGCCCTTGATTATAATCAGATTGAACATCTTATTGAGAAATATCAGATTACCGATGTGTATCTGATGGCAGCTTTGCTTTCGGCTACAGCAGAAAAGAACCCTGCTTTTGCCTGGGATCTGAACATGAACTCGTTGTTTCACGTACTTAACCTGGCGAAAGACGGAAAAATCCAAAAGATTTTCTGGCCATCGAGTATAGCGGTTTTCGGTCCTACAACTCCGAGAAATAATACGCCGCAGTACACTGTGATGGAGCCATCGACAGTTTACGGAATTTCGAAACAATCCGGTGAGCGTTGGTGTGAATACTACAATACTAAATATGGGGTAGACGTGAGAAGTATCCGTTATCCGGGACTTATTTCATGGACAACTCCTCCTGGTGGCGGTACTACGGATTATGCTGTGGATATCTACTACAAAGCGCTGGAAGATAAAAAATACACTTGTTTCCTTTCGGAAAATACCGGTTTGCCGATGATGTACATGGACGATGCAATTAAAGCAACGATCAGTATTATGCAGGCACCTGCAGAGAAAATTAAAATCCGTTCGTCTTATAATTTATCCGCGGTAAGTTTTACGCCGAAGGAAATCGCAGAATCGATCAAAAATCACATTCCGGAATTCACAATCGATTATGCTCCGGATTTCCGTCAGGCGATTGCTGACAGCTGGCCTGCAAGTATTGACGACTCTTCTGCAAGAACAGACTGGGGTTGGCAGCATGATTTCGACATGGAACGTATGACCACTACGATGTTAGAGAACCTGGCTAAGAAATTATAATAATAAAAACGCTACCGAGAAGGGTAGCGTTTTTTGTTTGGTTTAGGATTAATTTTATTTGCTGCTTTTTATTTGTTGCAGCTGTGCATCTTCCTTCGGTGCAATAATTTTGATAACGTCTTTAACATCGTCATTCGGAACCGTCATTGAAAGTACGTAGTGTTTTACTTTCCACACTTTTCCTTCTTTTACCATAACACCCGAACCGCGACAGATTTTCATCCAAGTGTCCAATAATTCATCAAACCACGCTATTTTTCCGGATGGATCCATATAGATATGGCGTTCAACAGGTTTAAAGTCCCAGGCATGGCCTTTGTCGAAATACGGTTTGGCAAAATCAATAAATTGTTTTTTGTTCCAGTTTTCGGTTGCATCGGTACCAATGAAGATGGATTCGTCTGACATCGTACCGAAATACTTATCGAAATTTCCTTCCGCAGCATCTTTATGCCAATTGTTCAAAGTAGTGGCAATCGCCTGTTTTTCTGCTTCGATTTTTTTTTGTGCTGTGGATTCAAAGGAAATCAGCATTAGGGCCGATAACAAAAAGAATAATTTTTTCATAATGGTTAGTGGTTTGTGTTTAATCCCTGCAATTTAGGAAAAGTTTTTAATCTCCTTGTTTGTAGGAACAGGTCACAAAAGAGTTTCACATTTTTTCTTCTTTTGGTGGGAAATTTAAGACTTCTGGATTACAACTGTTTTGATATTAACGAATTCTTTAATACCTTCTTCAGATAATTCCCTTCCGTAGCCGGATTTTTTAACTCCTCCGAAGGGTAAACGCGGGTCGGATTTGACCATAGTGTTGATGAAGACCGCTCCTTCCTCGAATTTGCTTATATGGTTTCTGAGGGTATCGATATCTTCGGTAAAAATGCAAACGCCTAAGCCGAATTCGGACTGATTGCTGATCTCGATGGCTTCGGTCAAGTCTTTGAAAGAAATCAGAGCCGCTACTGGGCCAAAGGTTTCTTCTTTGAAAACTGGCATCTCGGTGGTAACGTTGATCAGTATAGTTGGATCGTAAAAAGCGTCTTTTCGTTTTCCACCCAGTATTATTTTCGCGCCCATGGCAACGGATTGTTCGACTTGTTTTTCCAATTCTATGGCTAAGTCAACACGGGCCAGCGGACCAATTTGTGTTTCTGCCAGCATGGGGTCACCACAAACGAGCTGGCTGACGGCTTGTTTGTATTTTTCGGTGAAATCGTCGAAAATGTTCTGCTGAATTAAAAAACGTTTGGCTGCAATACAGCTTTGTCCGGTATTTTGCATGCGTGCGTTAACGGCTGATGCTACAGCTTTGTCTAAATCGGCATCTTCGCAAACGATAAAGGCATTGCTGCCTCCGAGTTCCAGTAACGACTTTTTAAGGTGCTTTCCGGCCTGTGCTGCTACAGAACTTCCTGCGGCTTCACTTCCGGTGAGGGAAACTCCTTTGATTTCAGGATGGGCAATCACGTCGGCTACTTTATCACTCGATAAATGGAGGTTTTGATACACACCGATTGGAAAACCGCTTTCTATAAATAAGGCTTCAATGCTTTCGGCTGATTCAGGTACATTGCTTGCATGTTTAACCATTATGACGTTCCCAGCAATGATTGACGGTATCGCAAAACGGCAGACCTGCCAGAAAGGGAAGTTCCAAGGCATAACGCCTAGTAGTACGCCCAGCGGTTCGTAGGTTACGAAATTTTCATGGCCTTCGGTATGGATATGTTTGGTTTGTAGTATGGTGGCTGCATTTTGACAATAATAGTCGCAAAGCACGCCGCATTTATCTACTTCGGCAAGGGATTGTGTGATGGGTTTGCCCATTTCCTTTGTGATTAGGGTGGCATATTGTTCGCGGTTTTGATGGAGCACTTTTTTTAGCTCCTGAACCATGGCAACGCGTTCTTCGATTGATGTCGCCTTCCAGTAGACAAAAGCTTCCTGGGCGGTATTTATTTTGGTTTGCATAACAGTTTTGTTGTGAAGGATAAAGTTACGGTTTTTGGCGAAAAAAAATGAGAGTTGTTTTTAAGCAGCTGTTTTTTAATTACTCGGCTTATGTATGGCTTATATATGGCTTAAGTATGGCTTAAGTATGGCTTAAGTATGGCTTAAGTATGGAGCAAGTATATAAGAGCTGCAATGTAGGTGAAGGTTGCTTTTTGGATTTTTTAAATCGATTGTAGCTTTGTTTGAAAAATCCCTCGTTATGAAATCAGAGTTTTGACTTTTCAATTTTTTGACCTTTTGGGATAATGCAAAAAAAAACAGTGGCAAACTACAATTTGCCACTGTCTTTAGAATCGTATTTTTTATTGATTTACTTTTTTATCACTTTCAGCGTTTTTGTTTCCTTGCCTTGCACCATTGTAACATTGTAAACCCCTGAAGGGAATTGGTTACCCATTTGAAGTTTAGATGCTTCACTCGGTTTAACCTCATGTTGTTCAAGTTGTCTTCCAATCATATCATAAACCGTTATTATTATTGTTTCTTCATGTAAAGTAGATATGTTTAATTTGAAGTTTTCGCTGAACGGATTTGGATATGCTACCACGTTACTAAACATGTAGGCAGCTTGATTGCTTGATAGGGATGTGTTTCCGTGTATCCTTGCAATCCTATTGCGTCCTGCGCCGTTATAGGAAGTAAAATCCCCGCCAATAATGATTTTGCCATCGGGTTGCAGGATGATCGCTGAAACGGCTCGATCCACCCCTGTGCCCGGATTAAAAGTGGTCTCCAGTGACCCATCCGCATTAAGGAGGGCTATACCGTGGAGAGGAACACCATTATAAGACACGAACCTCCCGCCAATAATGATTTTGCCATCGGGTTGCAGGATGGTTGACTTAATTTCACTAAAATCCCCGGGGCTGACACCCGGGTTAAAAGAAGTGTCCAGAGAGCCATCCGTGTTCAGGCGGATGATCTTGCCGGTACTGATCATATAGTCTTCATCGTATAATCCTCCGCCGACAATGATTCTGCCATCGGGCTGCAGGGTGGCTGTGTTAACAAAATCAGGTACCCCTGTGCCCGGATTAAAAGAGGTGTCCAACGAGCCATCGGCATTCAGGCGGGCGATATTATTGCGTACTGTACCATTATAATAAGTAAATTTTCCACCAATAATGATTTTGCCATTGGGTTGCAGGGCGATTGAAATTGCATTATTGCCAAACACCCCGCTACCCGGATTGAAAGAGGTGTCCAGAGAACCATCGGCATTCACGCGGGCGATTTTATTGCGTGCCGTACCGTTATACGAGGTAAAAAGACCGCTAATAATGATTTTGCCATCGGGTTGCAGGGCGATTGCTGAAACGCCGCTATCCGCTCCTATACCCGGATTAAAAGAGTTGTCCAGAGAACCATCGGCATTCAGGCGGGCAATTTTATTGCGTGTCGTACCGTTATACCCCCAAAACCACCCGGCAATAATGATTTTTCCATTGGGTTGCACGGTAGTTGAATTAACTTGGCCAATAACCCCGGTACCCGGATTAAAAGTGGCGTCCAACGAGCCATTGGCATTCAGACGGGCGATATGATTGCGTGTTGCACCATTATAATAAGTGAAATCCCCTCCAATAATGATTTTGCCATCGGGTTGCGGGGTTATTGAAGTAAGTGAGCTATTCGCTCCGGTACCCCCCGGATTAAAAGCGGTGTCCAGCGAGCCATCGGTATTCAGGCGGGTGAAATTATCCCCGCCAATAATGATTTTACCATCGGGTTGCAGGACGATTGAGTCGACAGGACCAACTGATAAGGTACCCGGATTAAAAGAGGTCTCCAACGAGCCATCCCCGTTCAGTCGGACGATTCCCTTGCGGAGACTACCGTTAATCCTTAAAAAATTCCCGCCAATAATGATTTTTCCATTGGGCTGCAGTGCGATTGAATAGACTCCATTATCCGGCCCTGCGGGATTGAAAGCGGTGTCAAGGGAGCCATCGTTGTTCAGGCGGGCGATATGATTGCGTGCTGTACCATTATAGTGATCAAAATCCCCGCCGATAACGATTTTTCCATCGGGTTGCAGTGCAATGGACATAACTCTGGAAGTTGCCCCTGTCCCGACATTAAAAGAGGAGTCCAGTGAGCCATCGGTGTTCAGGCGGGCGATATGTAAGCGTTCCGTACCATTATACGAACCAAAAAGTCCACCAATAATGATTTTTCCGTCGGGTTGGCAGGATATTGCGTAAACAGGGCCACTCGACCCATAACCATGACTAAAGGAGGAATCCAGCGATCCATCTGCATTCAGTCGGGCGATTCTAAATCGTTCCGTACCATTATATGATGTAAATGCCCCGCCGATAATTATTTTCCCATCGGCTTGCAAGGCGATTGACCAAACAACTGAATTAGAAGAGTCATTCGTCGGGCCGATACCCGGATTAAAAGAGGTGTCCAGTGAGCCATCGGCATTTAGGCGGGCAATTTTATTGCGCGTCGTACCGTTATACGACGAAAATTCCCCGCCAATAATAATTTTTCCGTCGGGCTGCAGGGCGGTTGACCAAACAGCATTATCCGCACCAGTGCCGGGATTAAAAGAAGCATCAAGCGAGCCATTTGGGTTCAGACGGGCGATTCTATTTCGTGTCTTACCATTATAGGACGTAAAAATCCCACCAATAATGATTTTACCATCGGGTAGGAGGTTGGTTGAGGAAACAGAAGCATTTGGTCCGTCTCCCCAACCAAAACCTGCATCTGTTGGGTTAAAAGAGAGGTCCAGTGCTCCGGGCTGGGCAAATCCAAATAAACAAGCCATCAGGCTTACCAAAAGAATAATTTTTTTCATGATACAGTTGTTTATTTTTTTTAATAGATGTGCGAAATTGTCATGAGATTACCAGTGCGGTGATTTCTCATGCAAATCATGGGCATTTCACAATGTGAATAAAAGTTTGAGGGGCTTTACTATAAGAGTGTAGTAAATTTACGAATAAATCGAATGGAAAAGACAGTAAATGCGATTAAATACCTGTATGTCAGTTGTATAGGGTAGCGATTTGAAATGATAGCGCTATTTTCGGCAAAAGAAATAAAAGTTTTTTACGATTTACAACGTAATGATAGGAGTTTTGATATAGTAAAAAACCCCTGCATACAGCAGGGGTTATAGTGTAGTGAAAACCATCCAACGGTTTATTTTTTCTTCTTCGTGTCAAACATGGAGAACAGGAGTCCGCCCATAACGGTTCCGTAAAGTGTGCTGTTAATCGGACTTGAAGTAATGGTACAGGAATCTTTGCATCCAAAGTACAAGAAATAGAAATAGCCCGCCGTAGCACCTATGACGCCGCCGACTAACCAAAGCAGTACTGTTTTATTTTTCATCAGTTGTTTTTGGTGTGGTTTTTATGCCCAGCAGTGAGTACAATGGGCAAAAACTGATGGTGCTGGTTAATAGAAAGACTGCTCCTATGCCCAATGCAACAAAACCTAGTGTTCCGGTAATGACTTCAGTTGCGACCAATATTGCTAAAATGATCGAAATTCCAATGCGGATGAATTTATCGCGATTTCCCATGTTTGCTTTCATATTTTTCGTTTTATTGTTTCGTTTTATTGTTTCGTTTTATTGTTTCGTTTTTAATAGACCAGCTTTGATTGAACAGCTGCTTAGCTGTATTGTTTGAAAACGTTAAGGAGGTCGCTTTTCGAAAGTATTCCTGATTGACGCCACAGTTGTTTTCCGTTTTTGAACAACAGCATGGTGGGTACGCCCCGAACCTGAAACTGTTCCGCGATTGCGGGGTTTTTATCGACGTCGATTTTTATTATCGATATGCTGTCGCCCAATTCGTCTTTGACTTGTTTGAGAATAGGGGAAAGTGTTTGGCAGGGACCGCACCATGTCGCGTGAAAATCGATTAACACGGGTTGGTTTTTATTGATTATTTCTGAAAAGTTGCTCATAGTTATTTCTTGCTTCTTTTTTGGGGCACTGTACAGCTTTGTGATCTGCATCCGAAATTAAAGATGGCCTGGAAAAGAAAAAAGGCTGCAAAAGCCATAAAAAACCACTCATGCGTACGGACGGCTTCGTATCCTAAAAACAGGGCTAATGCCAATCGGAAGTAACGCATGAAATGCCAGTTTTTAAACAATATGTTCATGGTTGAATTTTAATATTTCCGTAAAGTTACGAAATAGTCGAATAATAAATGTAACTGTTGTTGCTTTGGAGCTAAAGAGCGTTTGGATAAGTTTAAGGAATTGATGTTGTCTTTAGCTTTAGTAAACATACAAGCAAAATGTCTGGGTAGAATTGTTAGAAATAAAAAAAGCCCGACATTGCTGTCAGGCTTTAAAAGCTCCCCCTCTTGGGCTCGTCCCGATAGCTATCGGGACAAGGACCCTTATAATTGGTTGTATTTTTCCAGTAATCTGATTGTTATGTCTGGGTAAATAGTCAGGTTTTGGATGTATTTTTTGGACTTCATCGCTTTAATGTGGTTTTCGATCTTTCTTGCTTGAGTGATGTTTTTGCAGTTTATCTTGAAAAATAGTTGCCAGTCTTCAGCGATTGCAGAATGAGCATTTTTGAATTCTTTTGAAAGGTGCCACTGAAGTCTTCTGTCTAGGTCGGCAGTTTCTCCGATGTAAAAAGTTTCTTTTTGGGGCGAGTAAAGAATGTAAACGTAGTGCATGGCTTGGAGTTTTATTTGTACAAAAAAAGCCCGACATTGCTGTCAGGCTTTAAAAGCTCCCCCTCTTGGGCTCGTCCCGATAGCTATCGGGACAAGGACCCTTATAGTTGGTTGTATTTTTCCAGTAATCTGATTGTTATGTCTGGGTAAATAGTCAGGTTTTGGATGTATTTTTTGGACTTCATCGCTTTAATGTGGTTTTCGATCTTTCTTGCTTGAGTGATGTTTTTGCAGTTTATCTTGAAAAATAGTTGCCAGTCTTCAGCGATTGCAGAATGAGCATTTTTGAATTCTTTTGAGAGGTGCCACTGAAGTCTTCTGTCTAGGTCGGCAGTTTCTCCGATGTAAAAAGTTTCTTTTTGGGGCGAGTAAAGAATGTAAACGTAGTGCATGGCTTAGAGTTTTATTTGTACAAAAAAAGCCCGACATTGCTGTCAGGCTTTTAAAAGCTCCCCCTCTTGGGCTCGAACCAAGGACCCTCTGATTAACAGTCAGATGCTCTAACCAACTGAGCTAAGGAGGAAACTGTATTTTTTATGTAAAGAACTTTTTAATTTTAAAGATATAAAAAGCCACTCTTGCGAATGGCTTTTTTTGCTCCCCCTCTTGGGCTCGAACCAAGGACCCTCTGATTAACAGTCAGATGCTCTAACCAACTGAGCTAAGGAGGAAGGTGAGTTACCTTTAATGCGGTGCAAATATAAGCTGAAATTTTATACTCGCAAATAAAAAATTAAAAATTTTTATAAAAGTTTATCGGCGACCAACTGGTAAATGTCTTTCCCGAAGGTTAAAACCATTAAAGTCAGTAAGATAATCATTCCGGCTGTTTGTACATGTCCCATCGCTTTTTCGCTTAAAGTTTTGCCGGTTATCATCTCAGCAATGGTAAACAGGGCATGACCACCGTCTAATCCCGGGATTGGTAATAGGTTCATAAAGGCCAAACCAATCGAAAATAAGGCGGTAAAATTCCAGATGAACTCCCAGTTCCACGTGTCTGGTAAAGCGCGTGCAATCCCAACCGGACTTTTTACATGTTTGTAAGCTTCGGTTTTTGGACGTAAAATCAATTTGAATTGCTTTACGTTATAGATCAACAACTGCCATGATTCTTTAACGGCTTCAGGAAAAGCTTCTGCAACACTCAGTTTGTTTACGATTTCGTAGCTTGGCTGATTGTTCGGTTTTAATATAAATCCAAGTTTTCCGTTTTTGCCAACATGGGCCGGTAAATTCATTCTTTGTGTCCCTCTTAAGATATTCAGCGTTATATCTTTGTTGGCAGACTGGCTTAATTTCGCTTTAAAATCAAAGAAATTTTCGTAAATCCTATTGTTGAAGCCTAAAATGACATCTTTTTCCTGAAGTTTTGCTTTGTCTGCTTCCGAACCCGGAACAATTTCATTAACAGAAGAATCTGTCATATCCATTGATTGTGCTAAAAAGATGCTTTTGCCGAATCCAGCCTCTCCATCTTTGTCAATCGTAAGGGAAAGAGTGACTGGAGCGTCTTTTCTTAAAACGGTAACCGGAACAGTTTTGCCTTTTTGGTTTTTCAATTCATCTGTAAACTCATCAAAATATACGAATGATTTGTTGTTTAGCATCTGTATCTTATCTCCAGCCATAAAAACAGAAGGGTTGTTTTTTACAGGCGCTACACTGTCTATTACGATTTGTGAAATCAGATTTCTTGCACCAACAAAATCGCGTCCTTCTTTTGCCAGGATTTGAGCTTTGTGTTCATCTGACAGTACGATGGTTTTCTTTTCGCCGTTTCTTTCGATTTCAATATTGTCACCTAATAAAGCATCCAATACCATGCGGTTGAAACGAGGTTGGTAAGTTCCGTCTACAGCAAGGATTTTATCGCCGTTTTTGAAGCCTGCACTCAATCCGGTTTCGCCGAAGGATAATCCGTTTTGCTGAATTTTTTCAGTAGATACATATTTTTGTCCGTAAGTGGTATAAACCACAGTGTATAGGAACCAAGCCAAAAGAACATTTACAATGATACCGCCCAACATGATAATCAGACGTTGCCAGGCCGGTTTAGAACGGAATTCCCAAGGCTGAGGCTCTTGTTTCATCTGCTCCATATCCATGCTTTCATCCACCATTCCTGCCAGTTTTACATATCCTCCGATAGGCAGCCATCCGATTCCCCATTCGGTATCGCCAATTTTTTTCTTTAATAAAGAGAAACCGGCATCCATGAAAAGATAGAATTTCTCCACTCTTACTTTGAACATTCGCGCCGTGATATAGTGGCCAAATTCGTGTAGAATTACTAATACGGATAATATGAAAAGGATTTGTCCTACTTGTATCATTTTTAAACAGTAAATTTTATTATAAACGACAAAAGTAAGGTTTTAACCGTACTTTTTATCAAGTTATTTTGGTTTGCTTATTTTTTTATAAAATTTTTTTGAATTACGCCTTTCGAGGTTTTTATTTTAATCGGATGAACGCCGTTTGACAGTTGATTTACAGTGAAGTCCGCATTCGTTTCTGTTGCGACAAATTGCCCCAATGTATTGTAAATTTCGGCTTTCTGCAATTGGATGATTGCCGACAACTGAATTGTTATACGGTCATTAACCGGATTAGGATAGAAACTGACAATCTTGTTGGGTTCGAAGGGAATGTTTCCTAAGTGATAACTGTCAACTTGCAGTAGCAATTTAGTTTAAAGATGTAGTGCTTTCTTATGCAGAACAAACAGGCCCTTATTTTTTTATTATATTTTTATAAAATGTTCCTGTTGAAGTATTGACGATTAGCGCATAAACACCATTTGATAATGGACTGATGTTTATGATGGCATTGTTTTCCTTTAGAATCAACTGGCCCAACATATTGTATAATTCCACTTTTTCCAATTCAGAGTTGGCGGGAAGTTTTATGGTTAAGATGTCGTGGCTAGGATTCGGATAAATGGCTAAATCTGAATTGTCTGTCACAATTGCGGTGCTATTTCTGGAAATGATATTTTTTTTTGGATCAAAATGAATCTCCGAAACCTTGAAAGGCACTTCGATAATGAATTCCTGAGCGTTAACATTGTTTTTCAGAACAAGGTCTCGTTTTTCCCCGTTTTCCCCAATTAATTGAATTGGAACGGGCATTTCAAAAAAAGGTACAGACGGATGCGAGGTAGTTTGGTTGATTGTTATTTTTGCCAGCCCGGCTCCCCAGTTTTGAGCTATTATGTTGTAAGTTGGGTAACCTTCTTTGTAAACCCAATCATTGAAAAAATCGGTAAAGTCCATTCCTGAAGCGGCTTCCAGATGCGCTTGTAGCTGTGGTGTTGTCGCATATCCATAAGCCAAAGCAGGGTCGTTCAGGTAGTTTCGCATCGCCTGAAAGAAATTATCATCGCCCATTTTAAACCGAATCATGTTTGTTACCATAGAACCTTTATCGTAAGTAAGTCTGGAACTAAATATTCTGTTGATGTCCGTTAGTTGTTCGTCGGTTAAATATAAATTTCCATCGGGTCGTGATGTAACGCTGTTGATTTTGTTGGACTTCCAGGAAAGAAAATCCGCTTCGCCATCCATGTTTTCTACAATCAATCCTGATAAGTATTCGGTAATGCCTTCATTTAGCCAAATATCTTTCCAACTGCCGCAGGTAACTTTGTCACCAAACCACTGATGGCCCATCTCGTGTGATATCAAATCCCTGTTCCAACCGCCCATAAAGGATACAGTGGTATGTTCCATTCCGCCTCCCCAGCCAAATTGAGCATGCCCGTATTTTTCATTTCTAAACGGATAGGGTGTAAAAAGGGATTCGTACGTATTGATGATTCCCGGGGTAACCGATAAGCTGTTTTGGGTCGATGACGCGGTTTCGGGGTAGATGTAATTAACAATTGGGAAGAAAGGGCTTTCTGTCGTTCCTAGTCCTCCCTGCTGGTTGTATATTTGGTAATTGGTTACGGCAATAGCGATGAGGTAAGCCGGGATGGGATAGCCATGATGGAAATGAGTGGTTTTGTTTGTGCCGTTTATGGTTTGAGATTGTTCCAGGCCATTGGAAACACTTATGTATTGGGAAGGGGCGGTTATGTAAACGTCAATGCTGCTCACCTTGTCGTTTAGGTCCTGTTTGCAGGGCCACCAGTCTCGGGCTCCATAAGGTTCGGAAAGTGTCCACATCACAGGAATCCCATTATGGGAAGAGGTTGCAAAAGCACTAAAGCCACTTACTGGGGGTGCGCCGGAATAGGATATTTCCACACTGTTTGTTGTACCTGATGCTTGCTCAGTCGGTAATGTTATTACCAATTCGTTGTTTCCGTTTTGCAGATAGGTTAAATCTGTCGTTCCTTGTTTTACACTGTTTACGATCATTTCAGTTGTCAGGTCAAAAGTGATGCTGGTCATATTCTCCAATACGGTGTATGTGGTGGTGACTTTTCCCGTGATGAAATAAATAGCCGGATCGACTGTGAATTCAAGCTTGTGATAGGTGATGTCGTAGTTTTGAGTATTGGGATTTTCCCTGAAATTCATTTTTCCTGCCGCTGCTTTCATCTCGGCATGCACTAATTGATGAAATTCATTTTGGTTATCTTGGGAAAAGCCAATCGATGTTGTTGCTAGTGCTAAAAAGAGGGCGATATACTTCATAATCAAGGGGAAATCCGTCAAAAATAAAAAATAATCTGTTCGATGATTACGGTTTTGCTAAATATTACTGTTTTAATCAAAAGGATAATAGCTAACTTTCGCTGTTTACTGTCAAATTAATAAAACAAATCCTTAAATTTGCTCACCTTAAAAATCAATATATATGTTACAGATAGCTTTTATCAGAGAAAACCAGGAAAAGGTAATCCAGGCTTTGGCAAAAAGAAATTTAGATGCTAAAGAATTGGTTGCGACTGTGGTGGCACTGGACGAAAAACGTCGTGCAACTCAAGTGGAATTGGACAATATTTTAGCCGAGTCGAACAAGCTGTCCAAAGACATCGGAGCAATGATGAAAAGCGGCGAAAAAGCCAAAGCGGAGATTTTAAAGGAAAAGTCGACACAATTGCGTGAAAAAGGAAAAGAACTTACCGAAGTTTTAAACACGGTTTCCGAAGAGCTTACGCAGGAATTATATAAATTACCAAATACACCAGCCGATATTGTGCCAGTAGGGAAATCTGCTGACGATAACATTAACGTTTACGAGGAAGGCGAGATTCCGGTTTTGCACGAAGGTGCCTTACCGCATTGGGAACTGATTAAAAAATACGATATCATCGATTTCGAATTGGGTACGAAGATTACTGCTCCCGGATTCCCAGTATACAAAGGAAAAGGAGCGAAGTTGCAACGTGCTTTGATTTCTTATTTTCTTGATAAAAATACCGAAGCGGGTTATCAGGAAGTTCAGGTGCCGCATTTGGTTAATGAGGCATCCGCTTATGGAACCGGTCAGTTGCCGGATAAAGACGGACAAATGTATCACGATGCCAAAGACGATTTGTATCTGATTCCTACAGCCGAAGTTCCGGTGACGAATATTTACCGTGATGTTATTTTGCAGGAGAGCGAATTGCCTGTTTTGGCAACTGGATATACTCCATGTTTCCGAAGAGAAGCTGGTTCTTGGGGAGCTCACGTTCGCGGATTGAACCGTTTGCATCAGTTTGACAAAGTGGAAATCGTTCGTATCGAGCATCCTGAAAAATCACACGAAGCTTTGGACGGCATGGTGGAACACGTAAAAGGATTATTGAAAGAATTGAAATTACCATACCGTATTTTACGTCTTTGCGGTGGTGATATGGGCTTCGCTTCTGCGTTAACGTACGATTTTGAGGTGTTCTCTACAGCGCAGGACCGTTGGTTGGAAATTTCATCGGTTTCTAATTTTGAAACGTTCCAAGCGAACCGTTTGAAATTACGTTTCAAAGGAAAAGACGGTAAAACGCAATTGGCACACACCTTAAACGGAAGTTCGTTAGCGTTACCACGTGTATTGGCAGGAATCCTGGAAAATTACCAGACACCTGAAGGAATCGTTATTCCGGAAGTACTACGTAAATACACCGGTTTTGATATCATTGATTAATACAATATTCAACTATAAAAAAAAAGCAGACTGAGAAGTCTGCTTTTTTGTTGTTTTCTTGTTTTTATTGAGCCGTGGCAACATCTAATCCTACGCCAAAGACATTCGGTAAATAAGGTCCGTGGAAGGAATTTGATACCTTCAGTTTGTAATTTCCTTTGGTTAGTTTTGCGTTTTCTTTGATGATATGGTGCAAATCGCATAAATCCCCTATGCAATCGCCGAGTTCTTTTCCGGAACTGTCTTTTATCTGGAGGGCCAGTGAAAATTTTTCTTCTTTTCCGGAAGGATCTGTGATGGTAAAATCCAAGGGAATACTTTGGAATTGGTAATCATACGAATAGCTGAATCTGAAAATCAGATCATATAATTTTGTGTCATCTGTAATCGTAAACTCATAGGTTTTTGCATCAGTCTGTTCCCATCGGTTATGCGGAAAATCTTTATCTAATTTGCTGTAAACATCAGCCTTGTTGCAGGAAACTAAAAGTGCTGTCGCACAGACCAGTAGTAATGTTTTAATGTTCATACTTTGTGATAGTTAATTAGACGATATTTTTTATGGTCCTAATAAGATTGTCTATCCAAATAATTCCGAAACGACATCTTCAACCTTCGCCACCATTTTTATTTCGATAAGCGTATTTTTTAGTGATATTTTATTGTATTTGGAAACGAAAATGGTCGAAAAACCTAATTTTTCGGCCTCTTGTATGCGTTGTTCTACACGGTTTACCGGACGGATTTCTCCCGAAAGTCCTACTTCGCCTGCAAAACAAAAGTTTTTTTCCACCGGAATATCTTCGTTGGATGAGAGTATCGCTGCTACAACCGCCAAATCAATAGCCGGATCGTCCACGGAAATTCCTCCTGTAACATTTAAGAACACATCTTTGGAACCCAAATGAAAACCGGCGCGTTTTTCCAGTACTGCTAAAATCATGTTGAGTCGCTTGGCGTTGTAACCGGTGGTGCTGCGTTGTGGCGTTCCGTAGACAGCGGTGGAAACTAAGGCCTGTATTTCAATCATTAGCGGTCGCATACCTTCTAATGTAGAGGCAATGGCAGTACCCGAAAGTTCCTCGTCTTTATGGGAAATCAAAATCTCCGACGGATTGGCTACTTCGCGCAATCCGGAGCCAAGCATTTCATAAATGCCCAGTTCGGCGGTGGATCCAAAACGGTTTTTAAGCGATCGTAAAATGCGGTAAACATGATTTCGGTCGCCTTCAAATTGTAAAACGGTATCTACCATGTGCTCCAGAATCTTCGGACCGGCAATGTTACCATCCTTTGTAATATGTCCGATAAGGATAACCGGAGTATTGGTTTCCTTGGCGAATTTTATCAGTTCTGCCGTGGTTTCCCTGATTTGAGATATGCTTCCGGGAGACGATTCGATGTAATCGGTATGAAGTGTCTGAATGGAGTCGATAATCACGATTTCCGGTTCGATTTCTTCAATCTGACGAAATATATTCTGAGTTTTGGTTTCGGTCAGGATATAACAGTTATCGCTGTTGGCTGTAATCCTTTCGGCGCGCATTTTTATCTGCTTCTGACTTTCTTCCCCAGAGACATAGAGGGTTTTATAGGGTAATTTCAAAGAGATTTGCAAAAGGAGCGTACTCTTTCCAATTCCGGGTTCGCCACCTAAAAGGGTTAAGGAGCCCGGAACGATTCCGCCGCCCAAAACTCGGTTTAACTCTCCGTCTGTAGTGTTTAACCGAATTTCTTCGACAGAATCAATTTCTTTTATTTTTAAAGGTTTAGCGGCTTTTTTGACTGGAGAAGTTTCTGTCTTCCAAGCTACTTTTTCTTCTTTGTGAATGACTTCTTCTACAATGGTATTCCATGCCTTACAGGATGTGCACTGTCCTTGCCATTTGGCAAACTGGGTGCCGCAGCTCTGGCAGAAAAAGGCGGTTTTTATTTTCGACATTATTATTGTTTCGGTTGTTCGGCAGGCGTTTCTGTTGGCGTTTCTGTTGGAGCATCGGCCGGAGTTTCCGCAGGGGCTTCGGTCGGCTCTTCAGTGACTTCTTTGTCGCGATTCTTTTCTTTTTTCAATTGTCCTTTGATGGCATCGGCACGTTCCAGCATCATGTCTTTGGTTAGGTCACGAATCGGAGCTTGTCCAAAAGCGGTCATAAATGCTTTTTGGGCTTTGGCCGGTTCGCCCATATTGTCATAATACATGGCTTTGTGGTATTCACTCAACATGGTTTTAGGGTAGTTTTTCTTTGCCAATTCTGAGAGCGGAAGAAAATCTTCGTAGTTCTTGTTTTTCATGATAGCCGCTTCAATGGCTTTGAAATCGGAAAGACGGATCCTCGGCATAAAGCCCAGTTTCTTTTGGATATTGGCGTATTTGTCCACAAGATATTGGGTGTGTCCTTTTTCCTGTTTGCCCAGTTTCTCTTGGAATTCATTCATTGAAATCGGTTGGTAGCCTTCAAAAATTGTAGCTATAGCACTATTGATAGCAGCCGGAACCAAGGAGTAGTGCGATGTGTTTTTAAAATCATCAAAAGAGTATTTTACAAAATCTGATTTTACGGCTTTTGCTCCTTCATCAAGGACTTTAATACGTTCTCTCATCGGTTTTAAATCACCATCCGCGGTAGCCAGATAGTAGAAGATTGGTTTTTGAGCAATTTTAAGTCGCTCAGGAATTCTGGTTTCCATTTCAGCCGGTAATTCAGGGCTTAAGCATAAATAAGCATTAAAAACAGGGTTGTCTTTATACAGATAAGCATTTATGAAAGAAGCTGTCAAATCGTGTCCGACAATCATTCGGAAAGGCGCCACACGGAATTTTTTCTCTATAAACGGTAGCAATTCCATTCCGACAAACTCGAAGAATTTCGCTCCCTGCTCAGTAGGAAGTCCGTCTTCGTCAAATTGCGTGTCATATTCGCGTTCGTTTCCTTTGTTCTGATTGATTCCGACGATAATCACTTCTGGAAGATCATCCCAATAAGCACCGTATTTCATTGTTCCCAATACCGGGTCCAATAAATATTCACTGTCCAAAACTACGAAAACAGGGTATTTTTTCTCCTTGGCCGATTCGTATGAAGGCGGAAGAATGATACTGATATCGCGAGCAACGCCCAGTTTTTGAGATTCAAACGGTTCGTCAAAGCGCTGTGCGAACAAGGAACCCGTTACAAACGTGAGGAGTAGGAGCAATTTGGTTTTCATGAAATTTACTGTATTTAACTGTTAAAAAAGAACAGCAATATAGCAAATTATTTTTTTCGATTGAAAACAGGTAAAAGTAAAAACGAAATGCCACCCAAAAGTACAACAAGCGCGGTTTGTGAGCTCCATAAAATCCATCCGAAGGCTGTTCCGGCGGTTTCAGGAATGTTATAAAGCAGCAGGATCTGTGCAATCATTAAAGGGAAGGCTCCAAATCCACCATTAGTGAAGGTAACGGCTAAACTTCCAACCACGAATGCAGTGATGATTACGCCTAAGCTGATGCCGCTGGTTTCCGGTAAGGCAAATACGGCGGAATAGAATGTCAGTACGTAAGAAATCCAAATGACTGCCGTATACATCATAAAAGGTACACGGTGTGGCATTTTGAATGCGCTTAAAAGACCTTCAACTAAACCTGTAATTTTCTCTTTTATGAATAAAATTGGTTTCCAATTCGAAAAAATGAAGAGCAAGATAACGCTAATGAACCCGAACATGCCAATAAATCCAACGTATATTAATTTTTCAACCGGGATGATACTGGAAAGAAAGGCCTGCAGTTGGTCAAATTGGAGTATGAGCGCCGTAAGAATGAATCCAATAAGGATAAACAGGTCGATTACTCGTTCGGCAATAATGGTTCCGAAAGCTTTGTCAAACGGAATGTCGTTGTATTTTTTCAGTACAAGGGCACGTGATACTTCGCCCGAACGGGGAACCGTGTAATTCATCAGATAGCCGATGCATACTGCGGAAAAATTATTCGGGAAACTGGAAAGGTAACCCATGTGCTCGAGGCTGTAGCGCCAACGGTAACCCCTGGCAGCCAGGCTTACAATGGAAAAGAAAGATGAAATTGCAATGAAACTGTAGTTGGCATTTTTAAAATAGCCTTTCATTTCTTCCAATTGCTGGTCGGTAAACTTGTTGTAAGTGTAAAAAACCAAAAAAACTCCCAGCAGAAGCGGGAGTACAATGCCTAATGTTTTTTTAACTTTTTCGTTCAAGCTATGTTAGTGAATTATCATTCTCATTAGGGAATACAATGGCTGGCTTGAAGGTTTTGGCTTCTTCGCAGGTCAGGATTCCGTAGGCAATAATAATGATGATATCACCTTTGTGTACTTTCCTCGCGGCCGGTCCGTTCAGGGTGATTTCCCCACTGTTTCTTGGTCCGGTAATTGCGTAAGTTTCCAAACGTTCGCCGTTATTCAGGTTTACGATGGATACTTTTTCGCCTTCATGAATGTTGGAAGCTTCCATTAGAGCTTCGTCAATGGTAATGCTTCCGATATAATTTAAATCGGCTCCAGTCACCTTTACGCGGTGAATCTTGGATTTAACAACGTGAATTTGCATACTGCAAAGTTATATCAATTTAGTGAAATATTATCTATTAATCTGATGTTGTTTATGAAAACAGCTACGAAACCACGATATTTTCTGGTTTTACTTTTTCTTTTGCAAGGAAGTAAAGTGTCCTCGTCTGCGATTTCAAAATACTCCAGTTCGAAATTCGGGTATTTATTGAATTCGTTAGTAACAAAAGTGCTGACTTCTTTTGCTGTTTGTTTTTCGAATTTCGTTTTGGCTGCTTTTAAGATCTTGTAGATTATTGCTGCTTCGTTTCTTGCTTCTTCCGAAAGACGCTCGTTGCGGGAACTCATCGCCAGGCCGTTGGGTTCGCGATGAATCGGACAGCCGTGAATGACTACCGGTAGCTTGTGTTTTTCGGTCATTTTTTTCACGATCTGCAACTGCTGAAAATCCTTTTCGCCAAAATAGGCGTTGTCGGGAGTTACAATTTCAAATAATTTTTTCACGATGGTTCCCACGCCGTCAAAATGGCCGGGACGGTGTGCGCCTTCCATTTGAAATTCCAGCCCGTCGTAATTAAAGGCTGATGATTTTGTGTTGCCCTCATAGATATCGTCTATAGAAGGTGCATATACGATGATGTTGTCGGAAAGTGTTTTTATTTTTTCCACATCGCGCTCGAGTGTTCTCGGATATTTGGCTAAATCCTCGGCGTTGTTAAACTGTGTTGGATTTACAAAAATACTTACCACCGTTATGGTGTTATTTTTCAGGGATTCCTGCATCAGCGACAAATGTCCTTGGTGTAGGGCACCCATGGTAGGGACAAAGCCGATTTTGGTTTTTTGAGAACGAACTGTTGCCAAATGTGCCGTTAAATCAGACTTTTTATTGAAGATTAACATTTTCTTCCGGTTTAAATTGAGTGCAAACTTACTATTTTGTCAAATAACTGCATAAATTTTTGTAATTTTGCATGTTTTTTGTACCCAATTTTTAAAAATAAAATACAAATGGAGGATAAGAGGATATTGTATGTATCATCTGAAGTAGTGCCTTACTTGGCTGAAAATGAGGTTTCTTTAATGTCGTATGATGTGCCTAAAATGATCAACGATCAGGGAGGCCAAATACGCATTTTCATGCCGAGATACGGAAATATTAATGAGAGAAGACATCAATTGCATGAGGTGATTCGATTGTCGGGGATGAATTTGGTGGTGAATGATATGGACATGCCTCTGATTATTAAAGTTGCTTCGATCCCGAAAGAGCGCATTCAGGTTTATTTTATCGATAACGATGAATACTTCAAGCGCAAAGCTACCTTTACCGATGAGGAAGGTGTTTTGTATCCGGATAACGACGAGCGCGCCATTTTCTTTGCTAAAGGGGTGGTGGAAACTGTTAAAAAACTTAACTGGGTTCCGGATATTATCCACGTTCACGGATGGATGGCGGCGATGTTGCCAGTTTATATGAAACATTTCTACAAAAACGAAGCGCTTTTTGCCGATACCAAAATTGTTACATCAGTTTATAGTCAGTCTTTTGACGGTACGTTAGATATGGAGATGCTTAAGAAAGTAACTTTCGACAATGTGCCTCAAGAATCAGTGAATGATTTGGCCGAGCCGAATTTCGAAAACATCATGAAAGCATCAATCCTGCATTCGGATGCGGTTATCATTGCTTCCGAAGAAGTGTCGCCAAGTTTAACAAAATTTATAGAAACTTCAAACAAACCTTTTTTACCTTTCGTACCGAAAGATCAATTTGCAGAGGTATATACTAATTTCTACAAAACACAGGTTTTATAATAAACTGATTTACAAAACATGAATAAATTTACATTGGCTAAGAAGCTTTTATTGTTGGTTACCATCGTTCTTTTTGCTTCTTGTGATAAGGATTTTAATTCTATAGGTTCTGATATTGTTGGGGATGATCATTTTGCGCTTGAAAAAACAACTTATGAAGTAAAAACCAATAACTTTCTTACCGGTCCGGTACAGACCAATAACCTTAGTTTAAATTCCCTTGGAACGTATGTTGATCCGGCTTTCGGAAGAACTACGTCTCATTTCGTTACACAAGCCGAGATGGAGGTTGAAAATGTTACTGTAAATACGCATCCGCAAGTTGATTCTGTTTGGGTGTACGTGCCGTTCTACTACGGTAAGCAAACCGGAACAGATGCTAATGGAGTAAGAGAGTATGAATTGGATTCGATTTATGGAGATGGTGTTAAAAATGACATAGATCTGGCAACTCAAAAGTTCAAGTTGAAAATTTATGAAAACGGTTATTATCTGGAAAATTACAATCCTAATAATCCGTTTGGTGTTCAGCGCTTTTACTCTGATGATAAGGGTGCAATCGAGAGTAATTTGAGAGGTGCAGCGGCAGACGGAAGTTCTGTTCTGAACGGTCAATACCTGAATAACAGTGTGAATGAATCTGAAAATGAAGAGTTTTTCTTTGATAAAAAAGAACACATTATTTATAAAACAAATGATCAGGGGAAATTTGTTGATGCAGATGGTGAAGAGTTGACGGATCAGATTACTATTTCAAAACGCGTTGTTAAAGAGCGTTTTACTCCGGGGATATGGCTAAATCTGAATAAAGAATATTTTACAAAAAGAATCTTGGAGGCGGACCCTGGGAATTTAATCAATAACAATACCTTTAAGAAGTATTTCAGAGGGTTGTACTTTCAAGTCGAGGCATTGGATAGTCAACAAGGGGCTTTGGCGTCGTTGGATTTTACCAAGGGATATATAATGATAAAATACAACATGGATAATGTTGCTAATTCACCTACGCCTACGCAGGCTAGGAGTAAAGGGTCTTTGAAGCTCAAATTGGGAGGAAATTGCATTAATTTCTTTGATAATAATCATACATTGCCAGCTGCTTCAAACAGGATTAGTTTAAAAGGAGGGGCGGGTTCTGTTGCTACTATTGATTTGTTTGATTTGTCTAAGGATGCGAACGGTAACCAGGTGCCGGACGAATTGGATAAAATAAGAGAAGACTTTGTGGAAAACAATTGGATGATCAATGAAGCGAATCTTACTTTTTATGTGGATAAAAGCGAAAGTAGCGGTATGGGGAAATCTAACCAGGAGGAGCCTACCCGAATTTATGTTTACGATGCCAAAAACAAAAGACCTGTCGTGGATTATTTTAGCGACGGTTCTACCAATAGTTCAAATCCAAAATTAAGTAAAATAGGTTTTGGTGGAATTATTGAAAAAGATGCATCGGGTCATGGAGTGAAATACAAAATCCGAATTACGGATCACATGAAGAATTTGATCAAGAACGATTCGACGAATTATACGCTTGGTTTGTCAGTTACGGAAAGTATTAATGTGTCAACCAACGCTTATCGAAAACCCGCTGGTGGGCAGCCTACTGAAGTAGTTCCGCTTGGATCGGTGCTTAGTCCGCTAGGGACTATCTTGTATGATGCTACTGTTCCTGCTTCGGATACGGATAATTATGACAAAAGAATTAAATTAGAGATTTACTATACAAAACCTGACTAATTATGTGTGGAATTGTTGGATATATAGGTCACAGAGAAGCTTATCCTGTGATTATTAAAGGATTAAAAAGGCTGGAGTACCGTGGGTATGACAGTGCTGGCTTGGTTTTGTGTGAGGAAGGGAAGTTTAATCTTTCCAAGACAAAAGGAAAAGTTTCTGATTTGGAAGCCAAAGCCGAAAAAGAATTGTCATTAAAAGGAACTGTAGGTATGGGGCACACCCGTTGGGCTACACACGGAGTTCCTAATGATGTGAATTCACACCCTCATTTTTCGAATTCCGGTGAATTGGTGATTATCCATAACGGAATTATCGAGAACTATGAGCCGCTTAAGAAAGAATTAATGAACCGTGGCTATGTTTTTCATTCTGATACAGATACCGAAGTTTTGGTTAATCTTATTGAAGAGGTTCAGAAAAAAGACAATCTTAAATTAGGAAAAGCGGTTCAGGTTGCCTTGAACCAAGTGATTGGAGCCTATGCTATTGCGGTTATGGATACAAAAACGCCTGAGGAAATGGTCGTGGCGCGTTTAGGGAGTCCGTTAGCTATCGGAATCGGAGAAGATGAATTCTTCGTTGCATCGGATGCTTCTCCTTTTATTGAATATACGACGAATGCTATCTATCTGGAAGATGAGGAAATGGCGATAGTTCGTTTGCATAAACCGATGAAGGTTCGCAAGATAAAAGACAATTCGTTGGTGGATCCATACATTCAGCAATTGCAGATGAATTTGGAGCAGATTGAAAAAGGAGGCTATGATCATTTCATGTTGAAAGAGATTTACGAGCAGCCGAGTGTGATCAAAGATACCTACCGTGGTCGTTTGCATGCCAATAAAGGTATTATTCAGATGGCAGGTGTGGAAGATAATATTGAGAAATTCACCAATGCCAGCCGAATCCTTATCGTTGCCTGCGGAACTTCGTGGCACGCCGGATTGGTGGCAGAATATATAATTGAGGAATTTGCACGTATTTCTGTTGAAGTAGAATATGCGTCTGAATTCCGTTATCGCAATCCGATTATTAACTCTGATGACGTGGTTATTGCCATTTCGCAATCAGGAGAAACGGCTGATACGTTAGCGGCTATTAAGTTGGCGAAAGAAAAAGGTGCGTTCGTTTTCGGAGTATGTAATGTAGTTGGATCTTCCATTTCCCGTGAAACCCATGCCGGAGCTTATACGCATGCCGGACCGGAAATCGGGGTGGCATCCACAAAAGCGTTTACTACGCAAATCACAGTGTTAGCCATGATTGCGCTTCGTTTGGCTAAAGCCAAAGGAACGATGAATAATTCTGATTACCAGCGTTATTTGCTGGAATTGGAATTGATTCCTGAAAAAGTGGAAGAAGCATTGTTGAGTAATGATGTAGCCAAAACCATTGCAGGAATTTATAAAGATGCTCCTAACTGTCTTTATTTAGGACGCGGTTATAATTTCCCTGTAGCATTGGAAGGTGCGTTAAAATTAAAAGAGATATCCTACATACATGCGGAAGGTTATCCTGCAGCTGAAATGAAGCACGGACCAATCGCGTTAATCGATGAGCACATGCCGGTTGTGGTGATTGCGCCTAAGCAGAACCATTACGATAAAGTGGTAAGTAATATTCAGGAAATCAAAGCCAGAAGCGGAAAAATCATTGCGGTGGTTACCAAAGGTGATACTCAGGTGCGTGCATTGGCAGATCACGTGATTGAAGTGCCTGATACTTCGGAAGCATTAACGCCATTATTGACAACAATCCCGTTACAATTACTTTCATACCACATTGCGGTGATGAGAGAATGTAATGTCGATCAGCCAAGAAACCTTGCAAAATCGGTTACTGTGGAATAAAATTTAAAGCGGATTTTTACGATCCGCTTTTTTATTGTAAAAAATTCAATAATTAATTTTCTTTTTTTTAATTTAAAAACTATCTTTGCGCTCTGAAAAAAGAGGTTTTTTCAAGAAACGTAAATAGCTGTTTAATAAATACATAAGCAATGTCTAAAGTTACAGGAAAAGTTGCACAGATTATCGGACCGGTGGTTGACGTGGTTTTTAACACGCAAAATGCCGAACTTCCAAAGATTTATGATTCATTAGAAATCATTAAAAAAGATGGTACAAAATTAGTACTTGAAGTACAGTCTCACGTTGGTGAGGATACGGTTCGTACTATTTCGATGGATTCAACGGATGGTCTAAGCAGAGGTACAGAAGTGGTTTCAACAGGTAGTCCAATCCAAATGCCGATCGGTAAAGATATCTATGGTCGTTTGTTCAATGTAATGGGAGACGCTATTGATGGGCTTGGAGATTTGCCAAAAGATGGTGCGAATGGTTTGCCAATTCACCGTCAGGCTCCTAAATTTGAAGATTTATCAACTTCGACTGAAGTTCTATTTACAGGTATTAAAGTAATCGATTTGATCGAGCCTTACGCAAAAGGGGGTAAAATTGGATTGTTCGGTGGTGCTGGTGTAGGTAAGACAGTATTGATTCAGGAGTTGATTAACAATATTGCAAAAGGTCACGGTGGTCTTTCTGTATTCGCTGGAGTAGGTGAAAGAACACGTGAAGGAAATGACTTGCTTCGTGAGATGTTAGAGTCAGGTATTATCAAATATGGTGATGATTTCATGCACTCTATGGAAAATGGAGGATGGGATTTATCAAAAGTTGATAAACCAGGAATGAGAGAGTCTAAGGCTACTTTCGTTTTCGGACAGATGAATGAGCCACCAGGAGCTCGTGCTCGTGTAGCTTTATCTGGTCTTTCTATCGCTGAGTACTTCCGTGATGGAGCTGGTGAAGGTCAAGGAAAAGACGTACTTTTCTTCGTTGATAACATCTTCCGTTTTACACAGGCAGGTTCTGAGGTATCGGCACTATTAGGTCGTATGCCATCTGCGGTAGGTTACCAACCAACATTGGCAACTGAGATGGGTACAATGCAGGAGCGTATTACTTCAACAAAAACGGGATCTATTACATCTGTACAGGCGGTTTACGTACCTGCGGATGACTTAACTGACCCGGCACCGGCAACTACGTTTGCTCACTTAGATGCTACAACAGTATTGTCTCGTAAAATTGCTGAGTTAGGTATTTACCCTGCGGTAGATCCATTGGATTCTACTTCTCGTATCCTTACTCCGGAAATCTTAGGAAAAGAGCACTACGCTTGTGCGCAAAGAGTAAAAGAGATTCTACAGAAATACAAACAATTACAGGATATCATCGCGATCTTAGGTATGGAAGAATTATCAGAAGATGATAAATTAGCTGTATCAAGAGCACGTCGTGTACAACGTTTCTTATCTCAGCCGTTCCACGTAGCTGAGCAGTTTACAGGTATCCCGGGTGTATTGGTTGATATCAAAGATACTATCAAAGGATTTAACATGATTATCGACGGTGAGTTAGACCACTTACCGGAGGCAGCGTTCAACTTGAAAGGTACCATCGAAGAGGCTATCGAAGCTGGACAAAAAATGTTAGCAGAAGCATAATTTTAATTGCTTAAAGCCTAAAGCTTAAAGCTCTAAAGCAAATAAAAGATGATTGTAGAAATTGTATCACCAGAAGCCACATTATTCAGCGGTGAAGTTACTTCGGTAGCAGTTCCGGGAGTGAATGGCGAGTTCCAGATGTTGAACAACCACGCGGCTATCGTGTCGTTGTTAGGAAAAGGAAACGTAAAAATCGTTGGTTCGGGATTGAAAATCGCAAAGGAATTTGCGCATAAATTCCACAAAGTAAACGAACAGACGTTTTGGTTACCTATCGAATCAGGAACTGTCGAAATGAACGACAATAAAGTAATTGTTTTAGCTGACTAAGGCAATTTGAAATAAGAAAAAAGTCTCGAGAAATCGGGACTTTTTTTATAATATAAAGCGTCAGAATCACTAATTGGGTTCTTTCCGAACAGGTGTCTGTAGCTTTTAAACTATAAATTAACAGATGAATGTGGCTTTAATACAAATTCAATGTTTAAATTTATAGTTTATTATCACCGATGAGATTCAACTTCGTTTACATACTGCTTTTTTTCTCGCTAACTGTTTTTTCGCAAAACGAACAGTTGGCGCAGAATTATTTTGACCGTGGCGAATTTGAAAAAGCCATAGTGGTGTATGAGGATGTCTTAAAAGCACAACCTTACAATTACCCGGTTTTGCTTAAATCCATTGCCTGTTACCAACAGTTGAAGCAATACGAAAAGGCAGAACAACTGATTCAGAGCCGAATCGAAAAAATGAAATTGGATAATCTTTACGTAGAACTTGGGTATAACTATCAACTGCAGAAAAATCAGGAGAAAGCGGATAAAAATTACGCCAGCGCGTTGGAGAAAATTCGCGAAAACCCCAATAATGTTTATGGTATTGCTTATGCTTTCGAACAAAAGGTACTTGTGGAAAAAGCAATTCAGGCCTACGAAATCGGAAAATCGGTTAACCCTAATTTGAATTTCGATTACCAACTGGCTTTGTTGCAGGGGCAATTAGGGAATATGGAGCTGATGACCGATAAGCTTCTTGATTTTGCTTTTTCTAATCCGGCCAACCTTCCGATGGTTCAAAATCAGTTGATGCGATTCATAACCGAGGATGCCAGCGAAAGTTTCAACGCTTACCTGAAAAAAGCCTTATTACTTCGGACACAAAAAACGCAAGATATTTTCTGGAACCAGTTTTTGAGTTGGTATTTTGTTCAACAGAAAGAATTCGGAAAAGCCTTCATTCAGGAGAAAGCCATTTTTAAAAGACAGCCCGATAATTTCTATACAATAATCAATCTGGCAAAACTGGCGGTTCAGGAAGACGAAAACGAAGCGGCAACCGAAATATTGCAGTTCATACTGGATAATACACAGGATTTGGGATTGCAAATGGAGGCGCATCATCATTTGTTGTCCATGGAAATTGAAAAGGCTTCAGAAAAAGAATTTCCGGGAATAAGAGAAAAACTTAACCTGTTGTTGAAGAAGTACGGTATTTCCCCTTACTCCTTGCAATTACAGATTTTGTCCGCGCATTTCGATGCGTTCTATCTGAAGCAATTTGAATCGGCTAAAAATACGCTAACCAAAGCATTGGAATTGCCTTTGAATAATTACCAAAAAGCGGAAGTGAAAGATGAACTGGCTGATATTTTATTATTGGATGAAAAATTCAATCAGGCAATCATCTATTATGCTCAGATCGAAGATGATTTGAAAAACGATGAAATAGGACATCAGGCCAGTCTGAAAATGGCTAAAGCGAGTTATTTTAAAGGCGATTTCGAATGGGCGCAGAAACAGTTTAAAGTTTTGAAATCTTCATCGTCCCAATTAATCGCCAATGATGCGCTGGAATTGTTTCTGCTCATCAGCGACAATACTGTAGAAGACAGTACGCAGGTCGCTCTGAAAAAATTCTGCAAAGCCGATTTCTTACTTTATCAAAATAAAACTGCCGAAGCGCTAAAAGCATTTAAGGCCATATTGACTGAACATAAAGGTCAGGCGATTGAGGATGAAACTTTGCTGAAGGTCGGACAATTGTATGAAAAACAAAACGATTTCCAACAGGCATTACTGCTTTATCAGCAGATTTTGGACAATTACAAAGAGAGTATTTATACCGATGAAGCTTTGTTCTATTCAGCGGAAATTTACCGCAAGAATCTGCAGGATGTAGAAAAGGCAAAAGCACTTTACGAAAAGGTGATTTTTAACCATCAGGACAGTATTCACTTTGTGGATGCCCGAACGAATTTCAGAAAACTTAGAGGGGACACAAATCTGTAACAGAGTACATTGCTACAGTTGCAGTTTTCAGGTTTTTATCCATAACTAATACACAATTAAATAATCAATAATGATAATCTACAACGTAACTATCAATATACACGAAAGCGTCCACGATCAATGGATGAAATGGATGCAGGAAAAACACATCAAAGACGTTTTGGCTACTGGAAAATTTACGTCGGCACGTATGGTTAAAGTATTGGTGGAAGAAGATATGGGAGGAGTGACATATTCCATTCAGTATACCACTGATTCTAAAGAAACCTTGCAGCGTTATTACGACGAAGATGCAGCAAGGCTTCGTGAAGAGGGATTGCGTCTTTTCGGTGATAAAATGTTAGCCTTCCGTACCGAACTGGAGTTGATTTCAGAACATTAATTCAGATAGTTTAGATTTTTAGACTGACTTAGACTACTTAGATTTTTTGAATGAATATTGTTTTTGAAAAGCAATAATTTAAAAGTCTAATATTCTGACTTTCTAAGAAGTCTAAATATCTATCAATCTAAATAATCTAAGAAGTCTAAATAATGGACAAAGTAAAAGCAAAAAAACACCTCGGACAGCATTTCCTGAACGATGAAAGCATAGCCAAAGACATAGCCGATGCACTGACATTGAAAGGCTATAAAAACGTATTGGAGATCGGTCCGGGAATGGGTGTGCTTACCAAATATCTGTTGGAGAAACCCATCGATACCTATGTGATCGAGATTGATACCGAATCGGTGGCTTACCTCGATGCACATTATCCTAAATTGCACGGAAAGATCATCTCCAAAGATTTTTTAAAATACAATATCAAAGAAGTTTTCAACGATGAGCCTTTCGCTATCATCGGAAACTTTCCGTATAATATTTCCACACAGATTGTGTTCAGGACTTTGGAGCTTCGTGACCAGATCCCGGAATTTTCTGGAATGTTCCAAAAAGAGGTGGCAGAGCGTATCTGTTCCAAAAAAGGAAGTAAGGTTTACGGTATTTTGTCGGTATTGGCGCAGGCCTTTTACGATGTAGAATACCTTTTTACGGTAAGCGAACACGTGTTTACACCACCGCCAAAAGTTAAATCTGGGGTGATGCGAATGATCCGTAAGGAAAATTACCATTTGCCTTGTGATGAAAAATTGCTGTTCACCGTCGTGAAAACATCCTTCAACCAAAGAAGAAAGACACTTCGAAATAGCTTAAAATCGATGAATCTGTCGGATAATTTAAGAGAAGATAGTATCTTTGACCTCCGTCCGGAACAGCTTTCCGTAGAACAATTCATAGAACTTACTCAAAAAATAGGAGCCGATGGAGTTTAAAATCAGCAAAGACCTAATTCAACAATTAGAGCAACTTATTCAAAGCAAAAACGACCAGCAACTGGAAGTATTGCTGAATGATTTGCACCATGCTGATATTGCCGAAATCCTTGACGAACTGGATTTTGATGAAGCAACCTATATTTTTAAAGTCCTGGATTCCGAGAAAACAGCGGAAATCCTGTTGGAATTGGAAGACGATTTGCGTGAAAATATTTTGCAGCGTCTTTCAGCCAAAGAAATTGCAGAAGAGCTCGACGAGTTGGATACCGACGACGCGGCCGACATTATTGCCGAACTTCCACAGTCTAAAATGGAAGAGGTTATCTCCGAGCTGGAGGATGTTGAACACGCCAAAGACATTGTCGATTTGTTGCGTTACGACGAAGATACCGCCGGAGGTTTGATGGGAAAAGAGTTAGTGAAAGTGAACGAAAACTGGAACGTACTCACCTGTGTTAAAGAGATGCGCCAGCAGGCTGAACACGTAACCCGCGTGCACTCCATTTATGTGGTGGATGATGAAGATCGCCTGAAAGGCCGTTTGTCGCTGAAAGACTTGCTTACCACTTCAACCAAAACGCCTATCAGTGATGTCTATATCAAAAAAGTAGATTACGTGAAAGTGGATACCCCCGATGTGGAAGTAGCCCGTATCATGCAGAAATACGACTTGGAAGCCATTCCCGTGGTGGACGAAATGGGACGTCTTGTGGGTAGAATTACCATCGACGATATCATCGATGTAATTAAAGAAGAAGCTGATCAGGATTATCAGTTAGCGGCCGGTATCTCGCAGGACGTTGAAGCGGATGACAGTATTTTGGAACTTACGCGTGCCCGCTTGCCTTGGTTGGTTTTGGCTCTGCTGGGTGGTTTTGTCAGTGTGAAAGTTTTAGGGCTTTTCGAACCGGCGATGGAAGGCCATAAAGCCTTGTTCTTTTTTACTCCGTTAATTGCGGCGATGGGTGGGAACGTTGGAGTACAGTCTTCTGCGATTATCGTACAGGGTTTGGCGAACAATGCCATAACCGGAAGTATTATCCAACGCTTGTTGAAAGAGTTGTCTCTTAGTTTATTAAACGGATTGATATTGTCGTCGATCCTTTTTGCCGGCAGTTACTTTTTGTTAGGATACGAAATCCATATTGGGATTACCGTTACCATTGCACTGTTGTCAGTGATTATCATTGCCTCCCTTAACGGAACTTTTATTCCCATCATTCTGAATAAGTATGGGATCGACCCCGCTTTGGCTACGGGGCCGTTTATAACCACAACTAATGATATCCTCGGAATTCTGATTTATTTCAGCATCGCCCGACTGATTCTTGGGTTTTAAATTTTTGCAGGGCAGCATTGCCATAAAACTACTATCTTTATTCCTTTAACAAGAAACATGACACCCATCATGAATAAAGATTTGCAGCCGATTTCCCAAACCAAAATACTCCATATCGACAGCAACCATCCGTTGTTGTGGGAACAATTGGTAAAAGCCCGATTTCAGAATTTTGAAGATTTTAAATCATCAAAACACGAAATCGAAGCAAAGATTCACGACTATCACGGTATTGTTATCCGAAGCCGTTTTAAAATTGATAAAAACTTTCTCGACAAAGCCGCCAATCTGCAATTCATCGCTAGAGTAGGTGCCGGCTTGGAAAGCATCGACTGTGAGTATGCCGAAAGTAAAGGCGTACATCTTATTGCTGCTCCCGAAGGCAATCGCAATGCTGTTGGAGAACATGCTTTGGGGATGCTGTTGTCGCTTTTCAATAACCTGAACAAAGCCGACCGGGAAGTGCGCAGTGGTCATTGGAACCGTGAAAGTAATCGTGGTCACGAACTCGACGGAAAAACGGTGGGTATCATCGGTTATGGGAATATGGGAAAATCTTTTGCCAAAAAACTCCGTGGTTTTGATGTCGAGGTTTTGTGTTACGATATTTTAGACGATGTGGGCGACGAAAATGCGTGTCAGGTAAGTTTGGGTGAATTTCAGCAGAAAGTCGATGTAGTGAGTCTGCATACGCCATGGACGCCTGAAACTGATAAAATGATCAATACCGACTTTATCAATGCCTTTGCCAAACCGTTCTGGTTCATCAATACGGCAAGAGGGAATAGTGTCGTAACCGCTGATTTAGTAGCTGCCTTGCAATCAAAAAATATTCTTGGAGCAGGGTTGGATGTACTGGAATACGAAAAGCTTTCGTTCGAACATTTGTTTGAAGGTGAAAAACCAGCCGCCTTCGAGTACCTGCTAGAAGCCAACAATGTTCTTCTTACACCACACATCGCCGGTTGGACAATGGAAAGCAAGGTGAAACTAGCACAAACCATCGTGGATAAAATTATTCAGATGTACAGTGAGGTTTAAAAGGTCATGGACTTTCGATTCAATAGTAAATATCTATTCAAATAATTGTCTGTCGCCTTTTTTGGCAGAATGATGATCCTTTTTTTATTGATAGTCAGCTAAGTATTTTTGAGAATATAATTTGATTCTCTGTTTATTCCTGTCGAAGGGGCTTCATCGGGTACTGGATTTCGAAAAATGTTGAGCCTGCCCCAATGCCTCCCAAGCAGTTGGTGGTACAAAGTTGTCTTGTCGAATTGCATTCGGCAGCCCAAAACATATATCCCAGCATTCCTGATGAGACTCCGGCTCCATTAGGCATGACCCGGGTAACGTAATCCTGGGTCTTAGATTGGATGGATGTGTCAAAGTTATTGCATTCCGGCACCAGCTGATTGCCTGTCATGTAGAGTGATCCGGTAAATTTACACGGAGCTAATGGCGGAATTGGAGGTGCATATTGTGGTTTGCCATCGATATGTTCGTCCCAGTTGGTGATGGCGCCCGAAGCTGACGGCTGTCTTGCCGGCACCATGGCATTGGCATAATCGAGAACCGGAGCTGTCGTTGTGAGCCAGTCTTTTGTCGCTTTTTGACAGATGGCAATCAGCCATCGGTCTCCTGCAGCCAAATCGATGGTAAGCCTGGCAGCGTGATTATAACCGTATGGGTCATAGGGGTGTCGAGCTCTGTAAGTACTGATAAAAGTTTGCAATCCTTCCAGGTTCGGGCTTCTGTTTTCTTCATAATCAATTTCAATGCCCACGCCAAGGGTGTCGGCAACCATGGCGGCATTTTCAGCTAGCAACGTCGGATTTGATCTTAGTGCCGTATTCCAGTCGTCGGTATATGTTATTCCTCCGATGGAGAGCATAACCCTGATTTTTCGACACTTGAAATAATCAACAATAGCACGGGTCATGCCTTTGGGAAGACCATTCTTGGTGGTTGCATCATTTGTTCCGTTCATCAGCTTTAATGGATTCACAAAACTGAGTACGACCAGATTAACTGAAGGCAGTCCGTCACCTCGATCAATGATCCAATGGTTTTTCGAATCGAATTCGTTTATGGTACGGGGAGTTCCCCAAGTGCAATAATCATTTCCGGCATGCCAGACACCATAAACGTCCAGTTGTGTTCGAGAAGATGCTAAAACGTAAGGTGGTTGTGATGGTGATGTCGGTTTGCCATTCGCATCCAAAACAGCAGGTTCGCCCGATGATGATTCTGTTCGAAAATCCTCTTTCTGGCAGCTGATGCTCAGTGCTAAGACAGGAATCAAAAAGCTAAGAGTTTTAAGTATTTGTTTCACAGTGAGATACGATTGAATTAACTCGTTAAAGTTAAGATAATTAACTACGAAAAACAATCAGTACTGGGTCGATAAACTGGTTAAATATCGATTTTATATGTTGATAATCAGGTATTTGATTAAAATGGGGTTAGATGATGGAGAATAGGGGTGTCTAATTTAAAATGTGACTTAATCTTCATGATGGTTTGCGAGAAGAATAGTAGATGAGATAATTTTCTGTAGGAATCAATCGCAGAATCCATAATATTTCTATTATATTTATGAATCAAAAAAGTGAACATGAATAAAATTGCCTATTACCTGATGCTTTTTGTTGCGGGAATTACTTGTTTGCAGTTTATTCCTCACGCTTTTTTAGGGTTTCCGGCAGTTTTGGAACACATTGCTAAAGGAGAAATTCAGGAACCGGCTGCAAAAGGCATGCAAATGATTTGGATGTATTCGTCGATTATGATGTTGTTGTCTGGAATCTGGATGTTGTTTTTGGCCAAACCCATTAAAGAAGGGAACCCTTCGGCTCGACTTCAGGCGTTGCTTTTGTCTTTGGGGTTAATTCTCTTCGGAATGGCCTGCAGTTACATCACAAAGGATGTTTTCAATCATTTGTTCTTTTTTACCGTGGAGGGAATTTTACTGCTTTTGGCTGTAACGGTCTTCTTTAATATCAAAAAAAATGAGTAAGATTTAATATTAAAAAGATGAGTAAGAACGACATTAAAAGAGTAACGGGATTGGGTGGTTTTTTCTTCAAATGCGACGATTCCAATGCGACTAAAGACTGGTACAAAAATCATTTGGGTATTCCGGTAGATCAGTATGGATGGACATTTTGGTGGAAAGACAGGGAAGGAAATGACTGTTCAACACAATGGTCGCCTTTTCCGGCCGAAACCAAGTATTTTGAGCCGAGTCAGAAGCAATTCATGATGAATTTTCGAGTAGATAATCTCGAGGAATTGTTGAAAGTTTTAAAGGAGGAAGGTGTAACTATCGTTGATGAAATGGAATCTTATGACTACGGTAAATTCGGGTTAATCCTTGATCCGGAAGGAAATAAAATTGAACTTTGGGAGCCTGAGGATGAGGCTTTTCTGTAAAAAAAATGTAATTTGGTACGCTATTAATTAATTAAAAACAAAAAATATGGAGGTTACAAAACCGAAGGAAGACTGGAACCAACCGCAGCCGCCTCAGCAGCATAATAAAAAATTGGCTTGTGGTTTATTGGCTATATTGTTAGGTCCGTTTGGAATACATAAGTTTCATCTGGGTTATCAGACAGAGGGTATTATTACTTTAGTGATTTCGTTAGTTACGTGTGGTATTGTAACTACTCTAACTGGTCTAATTGAAGGAATTCTCTATTTGATAAAATCAGATGAGGAATTTTACGAAACGTATCAGATGAACAAACGTCCATGGTTTTAAGAGATTGTTGTTTTATTTGACTAAATAAATAATAAAAAGAAAAGCGCCTATACAGGCGCTTTTCTTTTTATATAAGAAAATAATTATCGGATAACGATTTTCTTAGTTTCTTTTTTGTCACCATCCTGAACAGTCACGATGTAAATTCCTGCCTGAACATTGTTCAATTGGATGTTTTGGCGGAATGTTGCTGTGTTCTCATATCCATTCTCGAATACTAAACGGCCTCTCAAATCGTGAACACCGATTTTAATTTCGTTCGATGTGTTTGATGTAAACTGAACATTGAAATTACCGTTGTTCGGGTTAGGATATAATGTGAAATCCTGTAATCCGAAAGTGTCAGTAGAAAGAAGAGGAGTTGTTTCTCTACGGCACAACGTTAAAGTTGCGCTTGAAATCTTATTAGTTGTGATAGTGCTTTTTGCGGCAAGATACCACGTTCCGGTATAGTTCAATCCGTCTAAACGGTAAAGTGGAACTCTTGGAGCATAGGTTGCACCAGTGTTGGTCGCAGCACAGTTGAAAGGAGCGCCTTCATCATCAAATAAAGCGTCTAAATTAGAAGACGTAGAAGTGCATCCCGAAGTAGGTCCATCAAAAGCAACCACCTCAATAAAGTTTGAGTTTGGTTTTACTATTGCGAAAGATACCTGATTTGTAAGTGCTGCCGTACTAACCACTTTTAATTTAGCAGAAGAAACTGTGTAATTGTCAGTGATAGCAGGGAAAGCATAACCAGACCATCCAGTAGTCATCGCTTGAGCAGGGCTGAAAGTTTTTACATAATCGGTACAAGTAGACGTTACAGAATATCCGATAGCAATAGGTTTCATGTTTACGTTAAAGAAAATGTTTCCGGATGCTTTAACCATAATTCTACAGTTAGGAGCAGCAATGTTTGGAACTGTAATAGTTGCTGACCCGTTATTAGGAATGCCTGTTGCTAAAGACGTTGTAAATGTTTGGCCACCGTCTGTAGATAATAAGATATCTACATTGTTACCGCCGTTAATTGTATTAGTATTGTTTACTGCCCATGTAATTGTTTGCGTTGATCCTTGCGGCCACGAAATATTGTTTGTTTTCTGAGAAGTAACTGCAAGAGGTCCTTTTGTGTCATCTACGGTAACTATCATATCGTCGAAACTGGTCTGTCCTACTTTAACAGGAGATGTGCTGTAAGCAGAGTTGTCTCTAACTGTTAGTCTGAACTTTAACTGTCTTGCGACAGAGCTTAATGCTTCAACAGCGATTTCTTGACCTAGAGTAGTGGTTGAGCCGACTAATACGGAACTCATAACAGGGAAATAACGTTCTTTGCTTGCAGTCGGAGAATAGGATCTCCAGTTTGGTCCGACTGTTTTTGTTGATGATGCACCGCTTGCGGAACCTGTTTGACTGGCACTGTCATAATCGAACTGCTCCCAGCTGTAAGTAAGCGCGTCACCAGCGTTAGCGTCTGTAGCATTTCCTGTCAATTTGAAAGGAGTGCTTTTTGGGATAGTATAATCCGAACCGGCTTGGGCAACAGGAGTAGCGTTGTTAGCTCCTATGTTGGTGGTAACCGGACAGGTTTTTCCGTTTAAATTGCTTTGGATTTGACTGATAGAAACAGCGTGATAAACATCAATAGAGTGCGCTGCTATGTCTTGGTTAGTGATTCCAGCATACCCCATAACAGTTATACCAGAACCTACTTCCATGTTTGCTCCTGATCTTTCACCACCCATTGTGAAAGTATGGCTTGCTCCCAATTGATGACCTATTTCGTGAACTACAAAGTCAATATCGAAATTGTCTCCCATAGGGATATCGTCAAATGGAGAGGTAATACCTTCTCCTTTACCTCTTTGGTATGAAGGAGACGAGTCTGATGGGCGTAAATCATCGCACACACATCCTATACAACCTGCGTTTCCGCCGCCGCCGCTGGCTCCGAATAAATGTCCAATATCGTAATTAGCTTCTCCGATAACACTTGTTAAAGTGCTTTGTAACTGAGTGTTCCAAGTGCCTGGACAGTCATTATAAGCACTTGTACATCCGGCAATATCAGTCAATCCTTGCGCTGCTGGAGAATATGGGTCAGTGGATGGGTTGAAATAGAGGATATTTGTGTTGTTAGCAACCAAATTTAGATGGAGTCCTAAATCTTTTTCATACACTCCGTTACAACGGGTCAATGTATTGTTGATGGCAGCTAAAACAAGAGATTTATCTGCTGTTGTTCCTGCTGTACTTGCACCGAAAAAAGCGGAATATTCTGCTGTAACAGACTGTGCCAAGCGTAAGGTTTTTAACTTACCATCGCTGGCTCTTCCGGCAAAACTCTGTGCTTTTGGGGTAATTTCCGCAAACATTTCATTTTCTTTTACAGAACAAGTCCAAGGCATTTTTCCTTTCTCTCTTTGTGATTTGAAAACCGCATATACTCTGTGGTCTTGAGAATAAGCCTCGATAAATTCATTTGGTTTGTCGGTTCTGAAAACCATTGTCTGTATTCCTTGTGGAGAAATACTTAATTTTAAAGTAGCATATTTGTCTGTTATACCTTTTCCTGAATAAGCTCTGATTTCTGGGAATTGTGCCTGTAACTCCGGGTCGAAGTTAGAAGCTTCATACATTTCGAATTGCTCTAAACCACCATCAACATTAGGTAAAGTAATGATAACTTTTTGGTTTGATGATCTGTTTTGAGTTCCAACTAATGTTTGTTGCATATGATCTAAATTTAGTTCATATAAATCAAACTGTTTTGGGAACGAAAGGCGCGAAACTGCCTTGTCTGTAGCCATTTTGCCACTATCTCCCTTGTGGGATGACCAAAACTTGTCATTTTGCGCATATCCAGCGGATATTGCAAAAGCAGTAATGGCAAGGAGTAGAATTTTTTTCATTTTATAGTTTATGTAATGTTAAGTTTGTGACAAAATTATGAGGTTTTTATAAAAACTCAAATTAAAATAAGTTAAATAAAGAAAGTCGTTAAAAAATATCACTTTTTTTTGTCAAATTAATAATTTTAAAGTAAGGTTTTTTTTACTTAAAATGTTTTCTTTATTTCTTTTCTGTCTCCTTCCTGAACGATTACCTTGTAAAACGACTGAATATTCTTAAGTTTAATATTTTGTTTAAATAGTGCTGAATGTGATATTTTTAAAAACAAACCTGCTTCTCATATCATGAATTCCTATTTTAACACTGTTTCCTGTGCTAGACGCGAATTGTGCATTGAAGTTTTCCGTTATTTGGATTCGGACATAAGGAAAAGCATTCTGGGTTTAAGTTTTCAAGGCATTAGTAAAGTTTGTGGAGTGTTATTACCCCATAAAACTTATGTAGTGCTTTGTGATGTTACATTTAAAGGATCTTTTGTGTTGTCAAAAGCGACAACTACATTGTCAAAATCGTTTGCTTTCAATAGCTGATCTGCTTCCTCAACTACATTATTCGCTTAATTAAAAGAATAAAAAAAGCGCCATTATAGGCGCTTTTTTTATTAGAATATGATTTTTACTTAATAATGATGCGTTTTGTTGTTTGTTTGTCTCCATCCAGCACACTTATTAAGTAAACACCCGTTTGAGTGTTGTTTAATTGAATGTTTTGGCTGAAGTAACCGTTGTTTTGATACGATTTTTCGAAAATTAACCTTCCGCTTATATCATGTATATTAATCTTAATATCATTGCTTGAACTGGATTCGAACTGAACTTTAAAATTACCATTGTTAGGATTAGGGTAAAGAGTAAAATTCTTTATAGTGTTGTCTGTAACTCCCGCTGTTTGTACTGTACAGATATTTAAATTCCAGCTGTTAAGGGTTCCGGAATCGTTTGTAGCTCGGTCGGTTACTTTTAAAGTCCAGATACCAGTGGAAGTTTGTCCGTTAAATGCAGATAGTGGTGATGTCGGAATAACTGTTCCGGTAAGTCCCGGACAAACAGGAATAGCTCCTGAATCGTCAAAAGTTGCATTAGCGTTTTCATTACCTGAAGCTGCTGAATCACAAGGCCTGTCGAATAATTTAACAATAGTTCCCGCCGGGCTTGTCAATGTTGCATCTGTATCACCAATCCAGGAGTGACTTACATTCAGCGTAATATTTACATCCGATATGATTCCACCATTGGCAATAGTGATTGTCGATGTTGCTGTTGTGTTATCAGGAATTGTAACCGGAATATTTGTAGAGTTGACTGTGGCACAGGATAAAGTTCCCGTTGTGAATTTAAACGCAGAACTGTATGTTCCGGTGCAGCCATTGTTTTTTGGTGCAACTCTCCAATAGTAATTAGTGGCTTGTGACAACCCTGATACATTGTAAGAAGTTGTCGTAGCGTTACCTGAACTGATGATGTTTGTGAAAGCCAGATCAGTGGCAACTTGAACGTCGTATGAAGATGCGTTGCTGTTTGTAACCCATTTCAGGCTTAAGTTCATGTTTTGACCAACGGCATTATTGGCTGGTGTAGTTAATGACATAGCCGGGAATGCTGCGTTTAGCAATTCAAGATAATAGGGAACTGTTTTGCTTGTAGTTCCTGAAGTTGCCTTTGCAACGATTTTATAAACACCGGGAGTTTTTCCTGCAGTATTGCTAACAGTCATGGTGACGGTTCCGTTTGAGCTGCTCATTGAAGTCGGAGCGAACGTTACTGTTAATCCGGTTGGAGTACTGGTAGCGCTAAATGTTGTTGTGGCGCTGAAGCCTCCGAAGACTTTGTAATCGATTGAATAGGAGGTGGTTCCGCCTTGACAAACCGATTTAAATTGCTGACCGGCAACACCGTTAAATCCAACCGAAAAAGATGATGTAGGAGCAGTAATTGTAAAGTTGTTGTTTGAGATATCATAGAAAATATGGTTATTTCCTTTAACCATGATTCGATTTGTTGTCCCTGTGTTATTTGGAACAGTTATCGTTTCAGATCCGTCATTCGGAACTTTGCTTGCCAATAAAATTGGGTAAGTATTTCCACCGTCAGTAGACAAATAAATATCAACATAATTACAGTTTACACCATTTGCGGTGGTTCCGGCAACATTCCAGGTAACCGTTTGATTGGTTCCAGCCACCCATGAAACAGCTGTGTTGGGAACGCTAACTGTGAAAGGCCCCGCAGTTCCGTTAACAACTACTCTCATGTCGTCATAGTTGGTTTGTCCAACTTTAATTGGTGCAGTAGAACTGTATGGAACATTGTCTCTTACTGTTAATCTGAAATTCAGGGTTCTGGCAACGGAACTTAACGCTTCAACATTAATAGTCTCATCTCCTGTTCCGGCAGTAGTTTGTCTATTGGCGATAACAGTAGATAAAATAGGCATGTATCTGATTGGTGAAGTTGTTGGGTTCCAAGATCTCCAGTTTGGTCCGGAGTTTTTGGATGTGCTGGCGACACTGCTAGCTCCGGTTTGAATTCCTGCGTTATCATTTTGCTCCCAGCAATATGTTAAGGCATCACCTGCATCTGCGTCGGTAGCCGAACCCGTAAGGATAAAAGGTGTGCTTTTCGGAATAGTATAATCAGGTCCCGCATTGACAACAGGAGCTGCATTATTTCCAGCCAATGAAGTTGTTGCCGGACACGTTTTTCCAGCCAGGGTTGCCTGAATCTGAGCAATTGACGCTTGATGGTAAATGGCGATGGAATGAGGAGCGACATCCTGATTTGTAATTCCGGCATATCCCATGATAGTTACTCCTGAGCCTACTTCCTTATTTACTCCGGTACCTTCGTTGCTGATTGAAAAAGTATGATTGCCTCCTAATTGGTGTCCAATTTCATGAACTACATAGTCAATGTCAAAGTTGTCTCCCATTGGCACACCGTCAGCCGGTGAAGTGATTCCGGCACCTTTGTTCAAGTCAGATGCACTACTAGTATCGTCAACGCACACACAACCGATACAACCTGCATTCCCACCGCCCCCGCTTGCTCCGAACATGTGGCCAATATCATAGGCTGCATTATTCTCTGCTAAAGAAGTAGAAGGGCCGGTAAGGTTTGTACTCAAAGTATTTTGCAATTGAGCATTCCACTGACCTAAGTTTGTAGAATAAGGGTCGCTTGCCGGATCACAATAAATAACGTTTGTAGTGCTGGCGATGAGGTTAAGATGCAACGCTAAATCTCTTTCGTAAATCCCGTTACAACGTGTAAGAGTTGCGTTGAATGCGGCTAGTACCAAAGCTTTATCTGCATCATTTCCTGCAGTACTGGCTCCAAAATAAGCAGCATATTCACCATTACAGGATTGTGCCAATCGTATGGTTTTTAATTGCCCTGCACTAGATTTATTGGTGCTTGGAAGTTGTTTGTCAATGTCGGTCATCATGCCGTGGTCATCTGTGGAGCAGGTCCATGACAATTGGCCTCTTTCTCTTTGTGAATTGAAAACGGCGTAGGTCTCTCCATCTACAGAATACGGTTCCATGAATTCATTTTCATTGTCGGATCTGAAAACCATTGTTTGGATTCCCTGTGGTGATATGCTTAATTTAATGGTAGCATAACTGTCGGTAATTCCTTTTCCTGAAAAAGCTCTGATTTGCGGATACTGTGCCTGCAAATCCGGTTCAAAATTAGACGCTTCATACATTTCAAATTGTTCCATTTGTCCTTTGGTGTTAGGCAATGAAATAATTACGGAATGTTTTGATGATTTGTCAACAATGGAGAATAAAGTTTCTCTTATCGGGTTAATGTTTAAATCGTATAAGTCAAACTTTTTAGGGAAAGAGAGTCTTTTTACGTTTTTCGAAGCCACAATTTTTTCGCCCGAATTACGTTGCCATGCTTTATCGGTCTGTGCTTCTGCGGATAATGACCCTATAAAAGCAATGAGCGAACAGAGTAAAATTCTTTTCATTTTTTAAGTTAGAATGTTAGTTTAGATTCAAAAGTACATTTATTTTTCACTTTTTTAACAAGAATGTTACAATTTTTTATACGCAATGAATTGTGAGTCAGAAAATAAAAACAATCGGCATCTTATTTTGAAATAGAATTACAATAATTACCTTTGCGCAAACATCATCTATTGAAAATAGTTTCATCCATACAGGAATTCAGTACATCGGCAGGAACCGTAGTTACCTTGGGGACTTTTGACGGCGTTCATATAGGGCATCAGAGTATATTGGATAAAGTGATTTCTTCAAGTAAAAGATTGGGTTGCGAAAGCTTAGTGCTTACTTTTTTCCCCCACCCAAGAATGGTACTGCAGCACGATTCTGAAATTAAACTATTAAACACTATAGAAGAAAAATCCCTCCTACTTGAAAAAGTCGGAATTGATAACTTGGTCATTCATCCTTTTGATCAGGCTTTTTCGCAGCTTACGGCAGAAGAATTTGTCAGGGATATACTGGTGAACAGGTTTAAAGTTAGAAAGATAATCATCGGCTACGATCATCGTTTTGGTAAAAACCGCACGGCCACTATCGATGATTTAATTCGTTTCGGCACACAATATGGTTTCGAAGTGGAGCAGATTTCTGCACAGGAAGTAGATGCTGTCTCTGTGAGTTCCACTAAAGTACGAAATGCTTTGGATGAGGGTAATGTTGTCCTGGCCAGTCAGTATTTGGGTTATGATTACTTTTTCTCCGGAACGGTTGTCGAGGGCAGGAAACTCGGACGCACTATAGATTTTCCTACGGCAAATATCAAAATTGATGAAAGCTACAAGTTAATCCCTAAAAATGGCGTTTACATCGTTTCTTCCGAAATCGGAAATGAAAAGGTTTACGGGATGATGAATATCGGAATCAATCCGACCGTTGGCGGAAAAACCCAAAGCATTGAAGTGTATTTTTTTGACTTCGACCAGGATTTGTACGGTAAAAGAATAACGGTTACCGTTTATGAAAAAATCCGGGACGAACAGAAATTTGCTTCGGTGGATGACTTAAGAATGCAGTTGGGGAAAGACAAAGAAATATCACAAAAATACATTGCTAGCCGGTTTTCGAGATGACTTCCCGATTGTTCAAATCCATAGATAACGCCCCGTTAATTGTTTTCCGGATTTTTTTCGGATTATTGTTTGCCTGCGAAACTTTTGGCGCTATTTTAACCGGGTGGGTAAGGAATAATTTTATCAGTCCCGAATTTACATTTTCACATATTGGCATGGATTGGCTTCAGCCGTTACCGGGATATGGAATGTATCTTTATTTCGTTATTATGGGGTGTTTGTCGTTGGCGGTAATGCTGGGGTACAAGTACCGTTACACTCTGGGTTTGCTTACGCTTTTTTGGGCGGGAGCCTATTTCATGCAGAAAACGTCCTATAACAATCACTACTACCTGCTGTTGCTTATATCTATTATCATGCTTTTTCTTCCGGCTAACCGATATGCTTCTCTCGATGTGAAGCAAAATCCCGGGCTGGAAAAATTGACCATGCCTGCCTGGTGCTCTTGGGTGATGATTTTTCAGGTGGCGATTGTATATTTTTTTGCAACAGTGGCAAAATTTTATCCTGATTGGCTCGATGGAACGTATACCGGAATTTTGTTTTCTGAAATTAGGACCTTCTCGCTGATAAGAAAACTGTTCCGCAATCCCGATTTTCATATTTTCATAGCTTATGCCGGAATCGCTTTTGACGGATTAATTGTCCCATTGCTACTTTGGAAACGTACAAGGACTTTGGCGCTTATTGCCTCATTTTTGTTTCATCTTTTTAATTCTGTCTTCCTTAAAATCGGGATATTCCCATATTTTGCTTTGAGTTTTGCGGTCTTTTTCTATGCGCCGGAAACCATCCGTGGAATTTTTCTAAAACGCAAACCGGCTCTTGTGCCTGAAACTGAGAGTAACAACTATTCCGGAAAATCATTGCTTTACTTTTTCTTTATTCCTTATTTTATTCTTCAATTAGCATTGCCTCTGCGTCACTGGTTTATTAAAGGCGATGTTTTATGGACCGAAGAAGGGCACCGCTTGAGTTGGCGGATGATGTTACGCGACCGAAACGGTACAATTGATTTTCGGATTATTGATAAAAAAACCAAAAAACGTATTTATTATCCGATTGAAAGCCATTTAACCCGCAAGCAATTGGCAGGAATGTCCACCAAACCGGATATGATTTGGCAAATGGCACAGCGTATTAAGTCGGAATTTCAAAAAAAAGGAATTCAGGTCAGTATTTATGCCGATTGCTATGTTTCCATAAATCGAAAAACTCCTCAAGCACTTATAGATCCGAATGTTGATTTGGCAGCTGCTCATTGGGATTATTTCCTCCATAATGACTGGATACTGCTTCCCGTAACCGATAAAGAGATTGGGCGGTAATTTTTAAATTCGTATCGTAAATTTTTGTAACTTAGTAAGTGACTGAAAATTAAGCTTTTATGGTTTTCAGGACTTCTTTGTTTAACTAAAAATTTACTATCATGTTCAACAGAAAAGAATTTAAAAACGGGTTTATTATTTTCCTTGGAATCGGACTTTATTTTCTGGTAATGGAGATGCTAGGTCTGGCCGGTCATTTGTATTTGCGATTCTTTAATATTTTCATCGTTCTTTACGGTGCCAGCAGAACCATCAGAGCTAATTATGCTGAGGGGAAATACGAATACATGAACAATTTCATGTCCAGTGTCTTAACATGCGCAATTGGGGTAGCTTTGAGTGTTTTCGGGTTGATGGTGTATATCCACGCTCGCGGAGGTGAGGCCTATCTGGCTAGTCTTTCCGATGGGTTTATATTCGCCGGAGGAAAAGCCCGTATTAACGAATATTGTATTGGACTACTGTTTGAAGGAATTGCTTCTTCACTCGTTGGTAGTTTATTGCTGATGCAATACTGGCATGGAAAAATTCCGAAAACGGAACATTCTACAGACGCCTAATAATCGTTAATGATTGTGACGTTTCAATTCAAAATTGGTTCCGTCGAATACACCATAGGAAAAATACCCTATCCAGTCGCCCAGGTTAAAGTAATGGGAATCCTCTTTGAGCAAAATCTCAAGGGGTAAATGTCTGTGTCCAAAAACGAAGAAATCATAATGTTTGGTTTCCAGTTTTTTCTTGGCATACTGATATAGCCATTCATTTTCTTTGCCTAAATATTTTACATCTTCCGCACCCGAAATCAACTTGTTTTTTACCGAAAGGTATTGGGCAAGTTTAACTCCTATGTCCGGATGCAGCCATCGGAAAAGCCATTTCGAAAAGGGATTTGTAAAAACCTTTTTCATTCGTTTGTAACCGACATCGCCCGGGCCTAAACCATCACCGTGACCGATGAAAAATTCTTTGCCGTTAATGGTGAAATGTTTTGGTTTGTGGTATACCGGTATGTTTAATTCTTTCTCAAAATAGTCATACATCCATAAGTCGTGGTTTCCTACGAAGAAAAAAATATGTATTCCGCTGTCACGAAGTTCGGCCAATTTTCCAAGAACCCTCACAAATCCTTTAGGAACAACCGTTTTGTATTCGAACCAAAAATCGAATAAGTCACCTAACAGGAATAAAGCATCGGCATCCTTCTTGATTTCGTCAAGCCAGGCTACGAATTTTTGTTCCCTGGGGAAACTTGTTTCCGCAGTTGGAGCGCCAAAATGCTGATCGGACGCGAAATAAACTTTTTTGGCTTCAGGAAGATTCATAGGTATAACGATGAGGAGTCAAATATAAAAAATGTAAATTATTATTTACAGGTAATTCGGTTAAAGTCAAATAAATGTGTTGAAAAACGTTCAGTCGGTTTTTTATAATTTCTGGTTTTTCACCACAACTTTTGAATGCCTGTTTGAAAAAATCAATTATCGGAATGATACCATTCGGCAAAAGACGACTCAGTTTCCTGAAGCTTCAACGAATGCAAGTGAATGTCCTGCGGCAATCGACTTTTTATCTTCCCGGCAAAATCAATCACCATATTTTCACTTGTCGGCTGATAATCGACTAAGATAACATGATGGCCTCTGTTTTTAAGTTCGTTGGCCAATTCAATATGAGGCGTGTTTTTGTTGAAAACCGTAGCATGGTCGAACAGATCAACAATTTCTTCTTTCACGATTTTTTTCAGATCACCAAAATCGATCACCATTCCGTATTTCACGTTTGATGTGTCGGTTATGGGCTTTCCGATAACGGTAACCGAAAGTTTGTAACTGTGACCGTGAACGTTTTTGCACTTTCCGTCATAACCGTATAAGGCATGACCGGTTTCGAAAGAAAATTGTTTTGTGATTCTGATGTTGCTCATCGCGCTTTATTTAGAGGACAAATTTAGTAAATTAATTCGAGCGAGGCATTTTGAGTTTTTCATCTTATCTTTGGTAGTATAAATACGAATCTATGGCCGATTTTGAAATCAACCCGAAGTATGAGATGATTATTGATGATTTGATGAATCAAAAATTCAGTATCGCTGATAATTTTTTTACACCCGATGAGGTGGCACTGTTGCGGAAAAACCTCTTACGAAAGTTCGATGAAAAGAACTTCAAAAAGTCAGCTATCGGAAATCAGGACAGGGAACAGATTGTGGATGAAGTTCGCGGCGATTTTATTCTTTGGTTGGATGAGCAGAATGCCGACGAAGCAGAACAATTATATTTTGACCGGATCAATGATTTTGTCCACTATCTGAACAGAACCTGTTTTTTGGGAATTCAGGATATGGAATTTCACTATGCATTGTATCCGGAAGGGACTTTTTACAAGAGACATCTGGATACTTTTCAAAACGATAGCCGCCGTAAACTTTCTATGGTTTGTTATTTGAATGAGGAACATTGGCAAATGGATTATGGAGGGGAACTGACGATTTACCAAAATGAGGGCGGTAACGAAACCGAGCTCAATGTCGTTCCTATGCAGGGAAGAATGGTGATTTTTGAAAGTCAGGTGTTAGAACACGAAGTAAAGCCTGTAAGACAACCTCGTTTAAGTATTACGGGCTGGTTAAAAACGCGGTAATATTATTGGTTGTTTTCTTTTTTTCTGGCGCGATAATACATCCAGTAAGCGATTCCTACAAGAACAGCGAAAGGAAGGAAAGTGCCTATGAATACACCTATTTCATAACTCGAATCGGGTGCGTTTTTTATTTTTTCTTCGATAGCTGTATTTTGGGTTAAAAGAAAGAAAAGTTTCATGTGGTATAATAGTTTATCGACATAAACAAAGTTAATTAAAAAGGGACAGCTTTAAACTGTCCCTTTTTGATTTATTAATAAATGATTGGTTATCGTTTTAAGGTGAAATGACTTCTGAACTCGTTTCGGGCATTATTTACAGTGAATTCAATTTTGAACCAATAATCGGTTGCAGGAAGCGTAGTTCCGTTGAATGTGCCATCCCAGCCAGCCCCGTTCGGACTGATTTCTTTTATCAATTTACCGTATCGGTCGAAAATATAAATTTTCGCTTCATAAGTAGGCAGTAAATTGTCTATATTCCAAGTATCATTGTAGCCGTCACCATTTGGCGTGAAGTAATTCGGGTAGGTTACTGTGTAAACTGTATTGGAAACCTTTATGCCGCATTCGGATTTGTCTCGGACTGAAATAGTATAACTTCCGTTAGTAAGTCCGGTGAAAATATTGCTGCTTTGCCAGTGAACGCCGTCTATATTGTATTCATATGTTCCATATCCGCCAACTGCAGTAGCCTGTATGGTGGCAAGTCCACTGGAAAACAAAGGTGAGATAAGTACAGCTGAAACGGAAAGTGGCTCCGATGACGAATCTATTACAATACTGTCTGAATTAGTACATCCCGTCGTGGTTTCGGTTACTATTACAGAATAGGTGCCAGCCTGTGTTATATTGTAAACAGCATTTTGATTTCCATTGCTGTCAACGCTTGGATTAGCTGGATTCCAGTCGTAATGGTAATTACCCGGATTTGATGGTGTAGCATCAATGTTTTGAGAGCCTAAGCCAGTTGCAGGATCTAAACAAAGCGTAAAGTCGTCACCCAATTCTACCTTCGGAAGCGGATTTACGACAAGGGTTAAAAAAGGGCCTAATCCAACGCATTCATTGTTTAGGTTGCTGTCCACGCGGATATAAAGGGTTTGTGTGTTTGCTGTTATATTTCGGTATGGGTTTGCTGCTGTTCCGGTAACTGCATTTTCTTCAGCAAGTGCATCATTTAAATTTTCATAGTAGGTAACTGTCAGGTTTTGACTGTTAGTAAAGGAGTTTAAAATAGCGGTAGTAGCCGAATCGAAGTTAAAATACGCATATCCGTCATTTGCTGGATCGTTCTGGTCGATATGCACATCGCATTCTTCCAGTATTTGTGCCATGGAAGCGTTTATTTGAGTCGCCGACACAACAAGTGTTGTGGTTGCAATTCGGAAACATCCGTTAGGATTCGTTACCCTTATCCAGATGATTTCCCCTCCGGATGTATAGTTGGTGACGTTGGTTATAGGGTTTGTGTTCGCCTGAGCGTCCGCATTGGTCCTGAAGTAGCCAAATTGTACATTTGGATCAATGCTTATCAAAGCATTGGCTTCTGTCAAATTAAAAATAGTAATTGCATCCTGGTTGTCATCGCATTGTTTTAATGTGATGGTGTTGTTTATTGCCGGTAAAGGCTGTACAAACAGGTTAAATGATGAAGTGACAAAACAGTTTGTCAATGAATTCGTTAAACGTACATATATAGTTCTGTCATTAGTGTCTAATGTTGTTTGAGGGTTGTTCCCAGTGTTTGCATCATTTTGATTTAGATGATAGGTTACTTGGATACCAGTTTGATCGTTTAAAATTTCGCTTGTTTTTGTACTGAAATTAAACATTGCGGATCCGTTAGTGTCGTTTCCGTCCAGATTATCATCACAGATCTTGTAGTCAGATATAGCAGCTACAGTTGGAGCGGGATTCACGGTTACTGTCACAGTAGCGGAAACCGCTGCGCAGACATTATCCCCGGCAAGGGTGTAGGTGTAAATTCCTGAACGATCAACCGCAGGGTTAAAAATAGATGTGCCACTGGCCAAAGCAGGTGACCAGGTTCCTCCTGAGTTGGCTCCTGTTCCCAAAAGTGGGAATAAATCAAAGGTTGGGTTGTTGTTGCAGACATCTATTTGGGCGTTGTTGCCGGGATTCTGGGGTTGCTGAATGGTTACAGTAACCTGAACGTTTACAATTGCACACAGACCTGTAAAATTATAATTGTAAATTCCTGGTGCGTCTACTGCCGGGTCGAAAACGCCGGTGCCACTCGCTAAAGGTGGTGTCCATGTTCCTCCTGGCTCCGGATTTCCATCAATTTTGGTAAATAAATCGGTTGTGGTATTGGAGCAAACGGCTACTTGGGTATCTTTTGGTTCGGAACCAAAACCAGAGTAATAGGCTGCAAAACCAACTGCACCGCTTGATCCAAACAGTCCGACTGCCAACGGGCCGCTTGATTCGACTTTAATATTTCCGGCGTAACCTTGAAGTCTGTAGGTAACCCATTGGGCGTTTCCTAAAACGGGTTCCGGTAGTGCTGATATAGTATTTCCGTTTATTTTTATGGTTGATCCGGCATATGTTACTGCGATAATTTCGCTGGTATAAGTGGTTGATCCGATTGAATTAATGCTTGGAATTAAATCCACTGTTTTTTGGAAAAAGCAACTCAGAGGAGGGATGAAATTTAAACCTGATGTGGCATCGGATGTGGTTCCTCCTAATATCTGATACATGTATATAGGTTTGGATGAAGTAATGTACATGTTTTTGTTGTTTGTCCCCTGATAAAATGAAGCAGGGAGCAATACATAATCGCCGGCATTAATTGTTGCAAATGCTGTTGATGATCCATTGATGAAAATTTGGGTGTTGTCCTGTGTGGCTATGGCTAGCGGATGCTCAACATTGTCGCTTCCATTTCCTTTCACAACAATGTATTCCGTTCCAACTTCTTCTATTGGAACAATCTGGTCAAAAGTAAAGTCTTGTCCATCTCGTGGGGTGGACATGCCGGCCAAGGCGTTTCCGGTATTTACGGCGATAGGTTTGGTAGAGGTGACTAATGCTCCTATGAAGCCAGTTAAGTTGCCTGGTATATTCGTATATCCGGATACTGTAACGGATTGTCCGGCGTTCATTATAAATGTCTGGGTGTCTGCATCTATTGTGGTGCCATTCATTGCAAATTCAACATCAGGCGAGTAATCCGAAAGAATTACGGTTGTATTATTTTCGGTCGCCATAAAACTGGCGAAAAAATTCCGGAGATCACCGTCTTCGTTTTGAGGTAAACCCCCAAGGCGAAATTCTGTTCCGATGCCCTGATATCCTTTGGCAACTAAGATTTCTGCATGATTTTGTGCACGAACCTTAAAGGTGGCGTAAAATTCTTTACTGCCTTCCAATATCAATCCTTTGTCTTGTTTTACGATGTTGAGGTCGCTGTTCGACAGAAACATTATTGAAGGCTGGCTGAAACCTATGCTTACAGTAGCTGGGTTTCCGCTAGAGATTGTAAACGGGGAGCCATCAACAGGAGTTCCGTCTCCTCCTGTAACGGTAACTTGAAATGGCGTTGTTTCTGGAGTTGATAGATAGATATAATGATCAGCAACAAAGGTTTCTCCGATTCGGGCGTGAATTGGGGGAATCCAATGCTTTTTGCTTAGCTGGGCACTCGTTATATTGTAAGTGATTAATAATATGAAAAGTAAAAGTCTCATTTCGTGGTGGTTGGTTTTAGCTACGCAAAAATAGAAGAATATTGCAATGTTTTAGCATTTGGTAATAAAGTAATGGGGAGATTTTGTTGTTTTCTTACGGATTATCAGTGAATTTGTGTTTTACTTAGATTTTTATTTTTTCAGCTTAACAATTAATGTAAGAAATTTATAGAGGATTGTTTTAACTAGACGAAAGTGAAAAATTTTTACAGATTATTGTATGTTGCTTGAAGATGAAATTTCTTTTAAACTGTCTTTAGAAGAAGTGGAATATCATTAAATGATTAAAAGGTGGTGATTCGTTTAAATAAAAAAGTCCCGAAAATTTCGGGACTTTTTTTATGATTGTATTGCTCTTCTTTTACTTATTTTCTTGTAAATATTAGCGGCAATTATTGTTTTAATCCAAAGTTTAGTGGTTTTCCCCTTTTTCTGCTAGTTTACGTTCCAGTTCGGCCTGAAATTCCTCGATAACCGGTTTCATGGTGCTTTCAGGAATATCGGCTATGCGGATGTACATCAGCCCGTCAACAGCATTGTTGAATAGCGGGTCGACGTTGAAAGCGACAACACGAGCATTCTGTTTGATGTATTTTTTGATCAATACCGGCAAGCGCAAACTTCCAGGCTCCAATTCGTCAATAATTTTATCAAACTTGTTTAAGTCATGCTCCGCTTCATCAAAAATAAAATCTTTGTCGGCGTCTTTTAATTTTACTTTGTATTCTTTTTTAGGATGTACATATTGTGCAATATATGGATCATAATAATTCGATTTCATGAATTCAATCATCAGCGATTTCGAAAATTCTGAAAACTGGTTGCTAATACTTACGCCGCCAATTAGGAATTTATGCTCCGGATAGTGTAAGGTTGTGTGAACAATACCCTTCCAAAGCAAAAACAAAGGCATTGGTTTCTGTTGGAATTCTTTGATAATGAACGCACGGCCCATTTCGATGGATTTGCTCATCATGTCAAACAACTCCGGCTCGAATCGGAACAACTCCTGAAGATAAAAACCGTCGATGCCGTATTTGGCAAAAATCTGCGATCCTAATCCCATACGATAAGCTCCTGCTATCTGTTTGGTGTCGTCATCCCACAAGAACATGTGGTGGTAATAGTTGTCGTATTTGTCCAGGTCGATGGCTTCATTGGTTCCTTCGCCAACTTCGCGGAACGTAATTTCACGCAAACGTCCTATCTCATGAAGGATGTTCGGAATCTTATCTGCTGTCACAAAGAAAACCTCGTAATTCTTGCTTTGCAGAAAACGATAGTCTCCCTTTCGTAGTTCGGTTATTTCCTGGATGATCAGGTCTTGTTTAGCAGGCGTGACAATCTGTTTCGGATTTTTCGGTAATTTTAAACTTGGAGCCGAAAGCAGTTTGTTTTCTGTTTCGAAAGGGTTGGCCAGCATATAGGTTTTCCGGCGTAAAAATTCAGAATAAGCATCCAGCGATTCGTATTCATTTTGTTCCGTTACGGGAATAGGTTTTCCGATGCGGACCTTAATCACACGGTCTTTCTGTGTTAATAATTCCGAAGGTAATTTTGCCGTGCGTAGGGTGTCATCTATTTTTGAAAGTAAATAAAATAACCTGCTGTTTTTGGCATGGAAATAAATCGGTACCACAGGAACCTGTGCTTTTCGGATGACTTTGATGGCGCCTTCTTCCCAAGGTTTGTCTACGACTAACTCGCCGTCTCTGTAGGTGGAGACCTCTCCGGCGGGAAACATCCCCAATGGTTTTCCATCACTTAAATGACGAAGGGTTTCTTTGATTCCGATAACGCTTGACTTTGCGTCTTTGTGGTTTTCGAACGGATTCACCGGCATGATGTACGGTTTCATCGGCTCAATACGATGCAAAAGGAAATTGGCAATAATTTTGAAATTCGGTTCTCTTTCCAGCATTAATTTTAAAAGTAAAATGCCGTCTATTCCACCCAGCGGATGGTTGGAAACCGTAATATACGCTCCTTCCTTTGGTAGTCGTTTTAAATCTTCTTCCGGAATTTCAAATTTAATCTGAAATTCATCCAATATAGCATTGAGGAATTCAAGGTCCTTTAAGTGCTTGTTCCTGTTGTAAATCTTATTAAGGGTGGAAATTTTAAGCGCCTTCATCAGTAACCAGCCTGAGAAGGTTCCTAAAAAACCATATTTATCAGCATTTATTGCTTTTGCAACTTCTTTCGCAGTAACTAAACCCATTTATTTTTTGGTTTTTGGGAAAAAACAAAGATAGGAATAATAGTCTAATCGTTAAAATGTTTCAGAAGTATAAATGTAAAATCTGATTCCTTTGTTGTTATTTATTTGAGGGTTAATTGTTTATAAGTAATTGAAAATAGTGTTTCGAATTTGGTGGTTTTTTCTATACATTTGGGAAAAGATTAGCCCTAGAATGAAGATTATATCCTATAACGTCAACGGAATACGTGCTGCCATCACCAAAGGTTTTATCGAGTGGCTGCAAAGCGCTAATCCTGACGTGATTTGCCTGCAGGAAATTAAAGCTACTCCCGAACAGATTCCTACGCTAGATTTCGAACTTTCAGGTTATCCATATCATTATTGGTTCCCTGCGGAAAAGAAGGGTTACAGTGGTGTGGCCATACTTTCAAAGGTAGCGCCTAAGAATGTAGTGTATGGAACCGGAATCGATTATATGGACAAGGAAGGACGAAACCTGAGAATTGATTTCGATGATTTTTCGGTGATGAGTTTGTATTTGCCTTCCGGAACGAACATAGACCGTTTAGATCATAAGTTTCAGTATATGGACGACTTTCAAGCCTATGTCAATAATCTGAAAAAAGAAGTTCCGAATCTGATCATCGGCGGTGATTATAATATCTGTCACGAAGCGATTGACATTCATGACCCAATCCGAAATGCTAAAGTATCCGGGTTTTTACCTGAAGAGCGTGCGTGGCTGGATAATTTCATGAAAAGCGGTTTCATCGACAGTTTCCGTCATTTCAATAAGGAGCCGCATAATTACAGCTGGTGGAGTTATCGCGCTAACGCTCGTAACAATAACAAAGGGTGGAGGATTGATTATAACCTGGTGAGTGAACCGATGAAAAACCGTTTAAAACGTGCCGTGATTTTACCGGAAGCCAAACATTCCGATCATTGCCCTGTATTAGTAGAAATAGAATAACAATAAATACCACGAAAATATGATAAAACATGTGTCTGCGGGAATTTTGGCGTTAGCCTTAACAACCTCTTGTGTTTCTAAAAAAATGTATACGGATTTAGAAACCAAATTCGCCGATTTAAAGAAAGAAAACCGTCAGTTGGCCGATGATAATGCTGCATTATCAACATCTAAAAGCCAATTGGAGAATGATAAAACCACATTGCAGGCGGAACTGGATAAACTGAAAGCCGAAAGAGACAAACTGGCTTCGGATTATGCAGCGGCAAGTAATAATTTGAAAACGTTGCAGTCTTCGTATAACGCTTTGGAAAAAAACAGCGACGAAGCTTTAAAATCCAATATGGATAAAAACCGTGATTTGTTGGCTCAATTGGAAGCGAAAGAAAAAGCTCTTGCTGCTGAAAGAACGCGTTTGGACAAATTAAACAGAGATCTGAAAGACCGTTCCGACCGTGTAAACGAATTGGAAAGCATGATTGCAGCCAAAGAAGCGGCTATGAACAAGCTGAAAGAAACTTTGTCAAAATCACTACGAGCGTTTGAAGGTAAAGGTTTGACTGTGCAACAAAAAGACGGAAAGGTTTATGTTTCCATGGAAAATAAATTGTTGTTCCAATCTGGTAGCTGGGTAGTAAATCCAGACGGAAAAAAAGCGGTGGACTTAGTGGGGAAAGTTTTGGGGGATAATCCTGATATTTCCGTATTAATTGAAGGACATACCGATAACGATAAGATAAATGGAGCTATTGGCGGAGGTGTGGAAAATAACTGGGATCTGTCTACCAAACGGGCCACAGCAATCGTGAATATCCTTACATCAAATGGTATGGTTAGAAAAGAAAATTTAACTGCGGCTGGTCGTGGAGAGTATTCGCCTTTAATGAGCAACGAAACAGTGGAAGGTAAAGCGAAAAACCGTCGTATTGAAATCATCCTGACACCAAAATTGGATGAAATCACCAAGATGTTAAACGAAATTTAATCACGATTTCAAATTAAATAACAAAGGTTCAGAGTTTATTCTGGGCCTTTTTTATTTCAGCAGATTTGTCAACTTTGTATCTTTGCGACTCAAAATAGGAAACGAGCTTGTGAGTTCCATGAGTCACTCAAAAAACAATAAAAACCTCAAATGAAATATACCACTTTACCTCATACCGATTTAAAAGTAAGCGAAATTTGTTTAGGCACGATGACCTTCGGAAACCAGAATACGGAAGCCGAAGCCCATTCTCAATTGGACTATGCCATAGAAAGGGGAATTAATTTTATCGATACGGCCGAAATGTATCCGATTGGAGGTAACGAGCATATTTTTGGAAGTACCGAACGTTTTATTGGAAGCTGGATTAACAAAATCGGAAATAGCAGAAGGGAAGAACTGATCGTGGCGACTAAGATCGCCGGACCTAACCGCGGATTGGGCTATATTCGTAAGCCGCTCGATTTCTCAAAGAAAAGCATACATGAAGCGGTAGACTTGAGTTTGAAAAACTTGCAGACGGATTACATCGATTTGTATCAGATGCATTGGCCTGAGCGTGTGATGAACATGTTCGGAAAGCGAGGGGTTTCGGAAATAGACAATCAATGGAATGATAATATCCTGGAAGTTCTGACTGTTTTTGATGGTTTGATTAAAGAGGGTAAAATCAAACATATCGGGGTTTCCAATGAAAATCCTTGGGGTGTAATGAAGTTTTTGAACGAAAGTGAAAAACATAATTTGCCGCGAATTGCCACTATTCAAAATCCTTATTCGTTATTGAACCGATTGTTTGAAGTGGGACTTTCTGAAATCTGTGTGCGAGAGAAAGTTAGTTTGTTGGCCTATTCACCGCTTGGGTTCGGTTTCATCACCGGAAAGCATTTAAATGGTATTGTGCCAAATTCCCGCCTGGATTTGTTTCCTCAATTTACCCGTTATACGAATGAAAACTGCCATAAGGCGACAAAATTGTATCAAGATCTGGCTCACGATAATGATCTGGCGCTAACGGAAATGGCAATTGCTTTTGTGCATCAGCAGCAATTTGTAACATCAACAATCATTGGGGCTACGACAATGAGTCAATTGGAAGAAGACATCAATGCCTTCGATGTGGTTCTGACCGATGCGGTTTTAGCTGAAATCAATAAAATTCAGGAATCAGTTCCGAATCCGGCGCCTTAATTAATTTTAGATAAAAGACCGAAAAGCTTCCGTTCTTCAAGTGATCGGGAGCTTTTTTGTTTTATTTTTTTGAAAATTTGTAGGTTGAAACGAGACCTGAATTAGTAAACACTTTCAACAAATAAAGGCCAATCGCCAGGTTTTCCGTTTCAATGGAATGCTGAGGCATTTTTTCAGCCCGATGGGAAATCAGCTTTTTTCCGTTGAAGTCCAAAATCTCTGCATGAGTCATATAAGTGGATTCATCATTGCTTCGTATAAAAATTTGCGATTTTGCAGGATTAGGATAAATCGTAAATGATTTTTTGTTGTTTTTTGTGACCGACATAACAGTTGTGTCAACCAACTTGTAAATAACCCCATTATTGATAGAGCCGACATACAGCTCTCCGTTTACATCTTCCCCAAAAGTCACAAAGCTGTTGCCGCTGAAGGTTTGTGAAAAGAAAACATTCCCTGATGCGTCTGCCATGCAGATTTGTGGTTTGCAATAATCCGAAAAGAAGTATTTACCCTGAAAACCGGGATAGCTGGTACCCCTATAAACATATCCTCCCGTGATAGAGCAGAATCCGGAAGAGTGATCCGTTACTATTAAAGGGGTTTTATAAGTAGCCTGCGGTGCACAACCAGACGTATTGTAAGCGGAATTTCCTTCATAACATCGCCATCCATAATTGAGCCCTGCTTCGCTACTTCCGGCACGATTGACTTCTTCATGTAGGTTCTGACCCACATCTGCTATCCATAAATCGCCGTTTTGTCTGTCGAAAGAGAATTTCCAAGGATTTCGAAGTCCGAGCGCCCATATTTCATCAGCTCCTGCAACACTTGCATAGGGATTGCCTGGTGGAATTCCATAAGGCGAACCTGAATCGACATCAATACGAAGCATTTTTCCAAGAAGTTCGTCAATGTTCTGAGCTCTGTTGCCTGGATCACCGCCGCTTCCGCCATCACCCATGCCAATGTATAAGTAACCGTCGGCGCCAAATTTCAGCGTACCGCCATTATGGTTGGAATAGGGCTGAGGTATGGTTAATAGAATGCTTCCTGTAGGATTGGCCACATTGGGATTTTCGGCACTTACCGAATATCTGGCAATAACGGTTGCTCCGTCGCTGGCTTTGGTGTAGTTCACATAAAAATAACCGTTTGAATCATAATTGGGATGGAATGCCAATCCAAGTAATCCCTGTTCGCCGCCGGCATTAGTCAAGGAAGAAAGGTTTAAAAATGGAGTTGCATTAGTAGTTCCGTTGGAATTAAGGATTTTGATAAGACCGTCCTGTTCCACTACAAAAAGTCGGCTGTCTCCGCAATGCGTTATTTCTACCGGCAATGAAAATCCAGTTGCAAAACTTTGCAAATCAATAACCGGAGGCACGGTTTGGGAATGCTGTGTACATTGGATAAATACCAAAGAAAATAAAAGGAATACTGCTTTCATTGCTTAATGGTTTGATTACTATAAATTTATAAAAAAATCCCGACATAAAGCCAGGATTTTTATTATGGAGATTAATGTTTATTTTTCTACTGTGTAACCTTTTGTTTTTGCAAAAGCGATGACCGAACTGTTAATTGCTCCGCCTAAATCATCCTGAGCGTTGGTTTTCTTCATTTCAGCATCGATGTATGTTTGGCGTTTTTTTGCCAATTCGCCAATTTCTTTCTGAATAACTTCGCGTTCTTTCGCTTTTTTATCGACGTAAACTTTGATTTCTGCTTTGGACTTGTTTTGCAGTTCTTTCGGCAATTCCTCTTTTTTGAGTTTATCAATGGCACTTTCATCGTCTTTTACTTTATCTACCAAATCCCAGCTGTCGTTTTTGTAAACTGCTTTTGATTTACTTACGGCGCGTTCTGCGTAATTTGCTGCCGAAACTCCTTGCGCATTGGAATCTTGCATTTCCTGATTTTTCTTTTTTTCGGCCCCTTTATACCCATAGCTTACATATGTTTCGTTGATTTTGGCATTGCACTCCGAAATTCGGACATCATAAGGGGTAACAATGTAAATCACGGCTTTGTTGGAATCGATGTTGAAGTATTTTCCTTTTCCGGCATCGGCTCCGTCTTTCCAGAAAGTCCGAATTCCTTCTTCCTGATTGCCGCAGAAAATTGTATTGATGTAAATATCTTTTTTCAGTGCATCACTGATGGCTTCTTTATAGTTGATGCCGCCTTGGTTGAACGGTTCGTTTCCGGCAATGTAAATCAATTTCATGTTCGATTGGTCCTTGCCCCAATTTAATTGTTTGGTGGCATCGGCTATCACGGCACCGCAATATTCCGAACCGCCGTTGGTGCGAAGGGAGAACAGTTTTTCGGAAATAAGGTCCAGATCGGTGGTCAGAGGTGCAACTTGTCGGATGTAATTGGATTGAGCGGATAAACCGTCGTTACCGTATTCATATAAACCGATTTCGATGTCCGGGGTTTTGCCGTGGTATTTCAGTGTTGTTAATGTGTTAACGATGTTCCACAGACGTGATTTTGCCTGTTCAATCAAACCGTCCATGCTGTTCGATGTGTCCAAAAGGATCGCCACCTGGATTTTGGTATTCTCTGTTTTGGCTGTTTTGGCATAAGTGATTGGCATGGAAGCATTGTCGTTTTTAACGTTACTGCAGGCGCTGATCCCATTCGTAAAAGATAAGGCGGCTGCAAAAAGGACGGAAGTAATAAGTGTAGTTCGCATGGTGTTTTAGTTTTAGTTATTGTTGTAAGGTTTTGATATCATTTTCAATAGTTAAAATCAACAGAGCTGTAGCAGTACAAAATACCGGACTGGTAATGCAGTGATGCCCGTTCCAGCTGCCGTCCTGATTTTGGATTTTTATCATCTTGCCGCTCACGTTGTCGTACCAGGTTTTCCAGTCGTCGTCTTTTTTCACGATCATCGATTCACCGGTTTGAAGGAAACTCAGGAATTCTTCACCACCATTGTTCCCGAACCCGTTCATTACTTTGTTGTCCATGGCCTGTACTTTGGCTGCCTTGTAAACTTTATCCGCTACTTCATAGCTGGCTGCTTTTTCCTTCGGAATACCTATTTTCTCCAGATTATCACGGTTTAAAACCGCTTTTTTATCGATTTTACCCGATGCTTTGGCTTCTTCAAACACAGTTTCGGCTTCTTTGGCTTCAGCGGCGCTCCCTCTGACCGAACTGCTCACGGCATAGAGCATAATTCCGGCCCCGTCTTCGGTTTTGGCCGTTTTGCTGTCAGCATTATAATTGCCTTTCTGGTAGTTTCTTGCCGCTGCGATTTTGTCTTTGTCTACCTTGATGTTTTTGTTTTTGGAAGCCTGCTCCAGTCCGGCGTTGGCAAATGACGATTGCAGCACGCCCGCCCAACCGGCTCCGCTTACTCTTCCGCTGGCATCATATGATTTTTCTACTTTGTCCACGCAAATCTGAATTGCGTTTTCGACTCTTTTAGTCAATTTTTTATCAGATAAAGTCGGAACTACCTGATTTAGGAATTGCAGTGTGAGTACCGCATCGATATTCTGACCCAATTTGGTTTGAATCTGTGTCCCGCGTACCTGCGTGATGTAGTCGCTGTTTTTGTTTTTTTCGACTTCCGATAAAAGAAAGTCAAGTGCACTTTTCAATTGATTTTTGTATTTTCCTTTTTCGATAGAGTAGCCCATGCGATATAGTGCCATGGAAACCATAGCCGTAGTTGCCGGATCCGAACTTACCGCGTGTGGGTTCATTTCGGCTTGATTGCCATGAGAACCAGCCCCCCAACCGCCATCGATGTTTTGGGCTTCGATTAACCATTTTTCACCTTTGTCGATGGCAGAAAGGTTGTTGGAGTCATTTTTGTATTTCGCATAATCGGTAACGGATTGTTCACCCATCACCGACATAAATACGCAAGGTTTTTCTTTGTCTACTGGTTTTTCATGAGTTGCGATAAATTTGTTTTCAGGTGTGATTCTGTCTTTCAAGATGATGCCTGTAAGTAATGCTGTGGCACTTAATACTATTGCTAAATTTTCCGTTTTCATGATTTTTTGGTTTAAGATTCTATCTCAAAATTATCCAGAGAATCAGCATCTTTTTTGCAGAATGGGTGAAACCGGGTTTTGACTTGGTGAAACAACTTGCGGGACCGTTTTTAAAATATTTACTTTACATTTACATAGAAACACTGTAGTATGTCACTGAAAAAGGCCCTTTTTGCTTTTATTTTTTTACTGCTGAACCTTGCGTTTGAGGCTTCGGCGCAGGACACTATTCAGCCTTCCGCAGTAAAAAGTAAAAAAGCAGCTTCACATAAAATCAGCAAAGCGGCCGATGATCTGAAGGAGTCTTTGGATGCTAACGATGAGGTGGAAATTGCCAAAAATTATGAAAAGCTGGCCGACGGATTCATCGAAAAAGGCGACAACGCCAAAGCGGAAGAATACCTGAAAAAGGCATTGACTACGTATACGAAACTGAAACGCAATCGCGATCAGACAAGAGTTACAAGAAGTTTGGCCAAAGTGCAGGAATCACAAAAAAAAATCAGTTCGGCAATTCAGAATTATGAAGCGGCAGGAGCAGCTTCTATGGAAAAAAGTGAAGAGCAGGTAAACAGAAACGACGCCAATCGCCTGCGAAGTACCAATAGTCCGGCGGCTCAGATGAATTATTCCAATGCGAACATTAAGTTGCTGGAAAAAGAAGATAAAAAAGCCGAAGTAGCCGATGCTTATGTGCAACGGGCGGAAGCCAATCTTCAGCAAAAGAACAAGGAAGTAGCAATTCAGAGTTATGAGAAGGCTATTTCTTATGTGAAAGACAAACCTGAAGAAGTGGTCAAGCTGAAAACGGAGATTGCTAAAGTATATGCTTCAGACAACCAGTTCGATAAGGCGTTGGGGATCAGTGAAAAATTATTGAACGAAGCTAAAAAAACGAACGATTTCGATACGCAAATCAAGCAGTTGCAAACGCAGGCGACCATCTATTTTAAGAAGAACGAACCAGAAAAAGCGATTCACTGTTTAAAACAAGCCTATCAGTTGGCATTGCAGCAAGGGAAAACCGCTGAGGTGAAAACAAGTGTCTTGCAGTTGCTGCAATATTACAAAGCCAATGGGAAGGACAAGGAAAGCATCACCTTATACGACGATTTCTTTCAGAATTTCGACAAACTCATCCGAAACGACAGCTCTTTAATAGATGAAAAGACCTTTCAGGTTACCGAGGAAAAAATCCGTCAGCTGGAAAAGGAAAAAGGGCTGAAAGACGAGCTCATCGCCAAGAAAAATACATTCAATTATGTGTTGATGGGATCACTATTGTTATTGCTTTTGCTGGTAGGATTAATTGTGAAGGCACTGTATTCCATCAAAACCAAGAACAAGGAAATTGCCTTGCAGTCGCTGCGCCGGGAGATGAATCCGCATTTTATTTTCAACAGCCTGAACAGTGTGAATCAGTTCATTTCGCAAAATAAAGAACTGGAAGCCAATAAATACCTGACATCCTATTCGCACCTGATGCGCAACATGATGGAGAATTCCAACAAGGACTTTATCGGTTTAGGCAGTGAAATAGAACAGATGAAAAAGTATCTGGATTTGGAACACTTGCGTTTTCAGGATAAATTCGACTATCAGATTGTAGTAGATGATGCCTTGGATACAGAAACGACTTTCGTGCCCAACATGCTCATTCAGCCGCATCTGGAAAACGCGATTTGGCACGGATTGCGTTACAGAGAAACCAAAGGGGTGTTACTGTTGAAATTCGAACTGAACCGCGGGAAAGTTTCCGTGATGGTAGACGATAACGGCATCGGACTGACCGAAAGTGCCGCACTGAAAACCCGTAACCAGAAAGTACACCAGTCGCGCGGCGTGACCAACACCAAGGAACGCATCAGTTTATTGAATGAATTGTACAAAACACAAATCGATTTTTCCGTTACTGAAAAGAACTGCGGGACTACAGGAACCTTAGTGACTATAACTTTTCCATTGCTAGACAAAATATGATGAACATACAGAAAATAAAAGCCGTAATTGTTGAAGATGAAACTGCCGCGCGGGAAGTGCTCAAAAATTATTTGGGTAAATATTGCCCGCAGGTGGAAGTCATCGGCGAAGCACAAAACATAAGAGAAGCAGTTCCATTATTGCATGAAGTGACCCCACAATTGGTTTTTCTGGATGTGGAAATGCCTTTCGGAAATGCTTTTGACGTGTTGGAAGCCTGTAAGGATTTGCATTTCGAGACGATTTTCGTGACCGCTTTTTCCGAGTATTCGCTGAAAGCCCTCAACCAAAGTGCAGCTTATTATCTGCTAAAACCCATCAGCATTGAAGAACTGATCGTGGCGGTCAATAAAGTACAGCAGCATATTCTGAACCATGAGCTTTTCAATCGGAATAAAATCATCGTTGAAAATTTCAGGGAAACCCAACCGGAAAAGAAACAGGTCATTCTTCCTACCCTGGAGGGTTTCGAAGTGGTAAAGATGGAAGATATCGTCCGATTGCGCGGTAATGGTAATTTCACCGATTTACACCTGGCCGATGGCAGCAAAAAAATGGTCTGTCGATTCCTGAAACATTTTTCGGAGATCTTGCCGTTTCCTTTTTTACGTGTGCACAAATCGCACATCATCAACATCAATTTTGTGAAATCATACAACAAAGGCGGCTACATCATGCTGAATGACGGTGCGGAAATCGAAATTTCGCCTACTTATAAAGATGAGTTTCTGAGGAATTTTAAGTAGGAATGGTGATATTATGGCACGCGGATTAAACGGATTATAATAAAGGATCTTTAAACTTACACCTTTCCTAAAAATCAAACTCATCCGCCAAATTCGTTTCGGTCGGAATAGTGTCCTGAACCACTTTTATCTTTAAAAACGAGCGGGCACGACCGGAAATATAAATTGGAGCCGATTGTCCAATGGTGTCTTCCGAGGTAATCAACGCGCGGCGCAGCATCAGGTTTTTAATGTAGTTCTGATTTTTTTGCGCGTATGATTTCTGGTTTCCTTCGTCGTCAAACTGCCACATGAATTTCTTTGGTTTCGGTACTATGGAAGCCAGGTATAAACACTCGTTCAGTGTTAAGTCATTCGGACTTTTCTGGAAATAAAAATGTGCTGCTTCGCCGATTCCATATACATTCGGACCCCATTCAATCACGTTGAAATAGACTTCCAGCATTCTGGATTTGGTAGCAATACGGTTGTTTTCCAAAACATACACCAACAGGATTTCTTCCAGTTTTCGTGAGAGTGTTTTTTCGCGGGTCAGAAATACGTTTTTCACCAGCTGCATGCTAATGGTGCTGGCGCCTCGGGCAAATTTCTTGGTTCGGATGTTTTTGACAATCGACTGTTTAAAGGCTTCGTTGATAAATCCGTGGTGACGACGAAATGAAGGATCCTCGTTGGTTAAAACGGCTTTTTCCAGGTAAGGCGAAATCTGATCCAGCGGGGTATAATTCGGATTGCCGGCTCCCACCAAAATAGGGCGCTGCTCAACACCGTTTTCAATCGCTCGATAGGTGAATTCTCCGTTGAGTTTCGCTAGATTGGCTTCGCCATATTTCAAAATGCGAAGGTTTTCTTTATTGAGTTTGACGTCGAAAATCAGCTTGTCCGGTTTGTTCGTGTTGTATTCGAAATTCAGTTTATAATCAAAACCTCCTTCGACTTCCATCCCTTCAAAATGCCTAAACAAACCTTGCGGAAGTGACACAATGAAATCCTGGGCTTTCATTTTTGGGATGTGTAGCTTCAGTTTGTAAATCGTGTCTTCTTCGGTGTTATACTCTGCAAACGGATGGACTTTGATTTTGTTCAGTTGTGCCGATGAGGTGCTATCAATCGAAATGAAATCGCGTCCCAATAGGAAACGGTAATCAAAACGGGCATTTTTAATCACCACGTCTTTTTTGGCTATTTTCGGATGATTGATGGTGAAATTTTCAATCGAAGTAAAGCCATCGATGTGCAATTCGCCGCTTTCCATTTCTAGTTTGTCCAGCTTTATGTGGATATTGTCAAAACTCGATTTGAGTCCGAAACGCTCGTCAATATATGGCAACTGAATTTTGGAAGTATCGCTGTTGAAGAATTTCAGGTCGGCTTTTTTCTCGCGGGGATTGGCAAAACCTTTGATGTTCCAGTTTTGCGAAAACGTATTGGTTTTTACAAGGATGGCCGTTTGCAGCTGATGATCTTCCAGGCGCAAATCGTTCATGTGTAAAGTAACTTTGCGTCCCATATCATCCATGCGGAGTGACAGGTTTTTTAGTTTCATTTCGGTCGGAACCAGGTTCAGTGCTTTCGATAATAGTCGGTAGGCCACTTTGGCGTAATTGCGTTTTTTATTTGATTTTTCCTCTGTTTGTCCGTTGAGAAAAGCATCAAAATTACGGCCGTTTTTATTTTTAACGAATTGAATAAAACCGTTGTTCATTTCGAGGCTCTTCAGTTGAATATCCCCCGTAAGCAACTCCAAAATATTATAACTGGTTTTTATATTCTGGACAGATAAAAGCGTGTCTGCTTTTTTTGGGACTAAGACAATATCATGAAGTTCTACACCGGTAGCTCCAATGAAAGCCGCCTTTTTAACTGAAAAATGGCAGTTGTATTCGGTATCGAATTTGGATTTTACTTTGGCGATTGCTTTTTGCAATAACATATCGCGGAAGAAATACATTCCGGCCAGCGCCAGCAGTAACAGTACTGCCAGGATTTTTAGGAAAAGAAAAAACTTTTGCTTTCTGGATCGTAGTGCCATTGAAAAATGATGTTATTGTTAAAGCGAAACTACTAAATTTTCCACGTTTTACCTCTGCTGAGGTTTGTTTTGTTGGAGTTTCTTACTTTTTCTGAAAATTTTAATTTCAAAATCAGGCTCTCAGATAGCATTCAGATGATAAGGGTAGTCAAGGCGTTTTGGGAATTTATGTGTCATTTTTCACATCAATCCCTTTGAAATTAAACTATAAAGGTACGAGTATTTGTTGTGCTTTTTTTATTTTTGAACCATGAAACATTTCCCAAAATTATTAAGCAGCAAGTTAAACCAGCGGATTCAGAGTCATTCCCTCCGTAAGTTATCGGAAGCAAATACGCTGATTGATTTTTCGTCCAATGATTATTTAGGTTTTTCCAAAAGTGAACTCATTTTTGATGCCACTCACAAGTTTTTATCGGAAAGAAATTTGAAAAGCAATGGGGCTACCGGTTCGCGTTTGCTTTCGGGGAATCATATTTTGTATTCGGAAGCGGAGGAGTTTATTGCAAAATTCCACGAGTCGGAAAGTGCGCTGATTTTTAATTCGGGTTATGATGCCAATGTTGGGTTTTTCAGTTCCGTGCCGCAACGAAGTGATGTGATTTTGTATGATGAACTGAGCCATGCATCCATTCGAGACGGGATTCAGTTGTCGAATGCGAAATCCTATAAGTTCGAGCACAATGATTTTGAAGCGTTGGAAAAACTGATTCTTCGGTTTAAAAATGACAATTCCGAAATCTACATCGTAACCGAAAGCGTTTTTTCTATGGATGGTGATTGTCCGAACATAGAAGAATTAATCACTTTATGTGAAAAATACCAATGTCTTTTGGTGCTTGACGAAGCCCATGCTCTCGGTGTTTTTGGTGAAAAAGGCGAAGGATTGGTGCAGAGCATAAACTTACAGGATAAGGTTTTTGCCCGAATCATGACTTTCGGTAAAGGCTTGGGTTGTCATGGCGCGGCTGTTCTGGGAAGTCAGGACCTGAAAAACTATCTGATTAATTTCGCCCGAAGTTTTATTTATACTACTGGCTTGTCCCCGCATTCCGTAGCGACGATTTTGATGGCCTACCGGCAATTGAAAGCGGAGAATATCAATCAACTTCGAGAAAATATTGTTCATTTCAATCAGGAGAAAAACCTGTTCGGGTTGAAGCCGTTGTTTGTGCGAAGTAAGTCGGCCATCCAGTCGGCGATAATCCCGGGAAATGAAAAAGTCAAAATCATGGCAGAAAAACTTCTGGAGAATGGATATGATGTAAAAGCGATTCTGCATCCTACAGTGCCGCAAGGGCAGGAGCGGTTGCGTTTTTGTCTGCACAGCTATAATTCGAAAGAAGAAATCACTGAAGTGTTACAATTGTTAAGTAAGTTTGTTTTTTAATACCATATGAAATTATTCATTACAGGAATCGGAACGGATGTTGGGAAAACCATAGCTTCTGCCATCATCACCGAAGCGTTGGAAGCGGATTACTGGAAACCGGTTCAGGCTGGTGACTTAGCACATTCCGACAGTCATAAAGTCGAGAAATACATCTCAAACAAAAAAACAAAATTCCACCCGAACGCATATGCACTCAATACACCGGCCAGTCCTCATTTGGCAGCCGAATTGGAAGGAATCACCATCGATATAAAAAATATAAAAGAACCGAATCCCGAGAGCTATCGGAACAACAGCCATCTTGTGATTGAAGGAGCAGGAGGTGTTTTTGTGCCGTTGAATGATGCGGATTGTGTTATCGATCTGATTCAACCCGATCATAAAGTGGTAGTCGTTTCCCGTCATTATTTGGGGAGCATTAATCATACGTTGTTGACGGTGGAAGCTTTGAAAAGCCGTAAGCTGGATATAGTCGGAATCGTTTTTAATGGCGATGATCCCGATAGCTATCGGGATAAAGCTTCGGAAGATATTATCCTGAAGAAAACCGGACTGAAAATGATCGGACGTATCGAAAACGAACCGTATTTTGATCAGAATGTTATCCAGTATTACGCAGATAAATTCAGAGAGAGCTTACTCGAATTGTCGTAATTCGTAATTAATAATTCGTAATAGAAAATGAATCTATCCGAAAGAGATATACAGTACAACTGGCACCCGTATACCCAGCATAAGACGGCACAGGCGCATATTGCCATCGCTAGAGGCGAAGGTGCTTTATTGTGGGATGAAAACGGTAAAGAATACATTGATGCCATTGCGTCCTGGTGGGTGAACCCTTACGGGCATTCCAATAAGTTTATCGCCGACGCGATTTACAAGCAATTGACCACTTTGGAGCACGTTTTGTTTGGCGGTTTTACACATGAACCGGCGGTTCAGGTAGCCGAGAAACTGATGCAGATTTTACCTGATAATCAGAAGAAATTGTTCTATTCTGATAATGGGTCGACCGCAGTTGAAATTGCGATTAAAGTGGCCTTACAGTTTTTTTACAACAAAGATGAAAAACGTACAAAAATTATCGCTTTCGAAAATGCATTTCACGGGGATACCTTTGCCGCTATGGCGGCCAGTGGGATTTCCTTTTTTACGGAAGCTTTCAGAGGTTCGCTAATTGAAGTGGTTCGGATTCCCGTTCCGACGCAAGGAAATGAACAGGCTAGCTGTGATGTTTTAGAGGCGTTGGCGAAGACAGGTGAATTTGCCGGATTTATCTTTGAACCTTTAGTGCAGGGAGCTGCAGGAATGGTAATGTATGATGCCGCTGAACTGGATAAACTCATCACAATTTGCAAAAAACACAAGGTGTTCACCATTGCCGATGAGGTAATGACCGGATTCGGGAAAACAGGAAAAAATTTCGCCTGCGATTACCTGACAGAACAACCTGATATGATGAGTTTGTCGAAAGCCTTGACCGGCGGAACGATCCCGATGGCAATCACGACATTCACTCAGGAATTGTTTGACGGTTTTTATGACGACGATGTAAACAAAGCGTTGTTTCACGGACATACCTTTACGGCCAATCCGACCGGATGCGCAGCGGCTCTGGCGAGCATGCAGTTGCTGGAAACCGTGGAAATGCAGGAAAACATTCAGCGTGTAAACCGTAAGCATTTGGAGTTTCAACAAAAGATTCAAAATCATGCGAGGGTTGAAACTACAAGAGTTCTGGGTGTGATTTTTGCTTTGGAAATCAAAACAGGCGAAGCGGAAAGCTATTACGGAAATTTCAGAAATAAACTTTATAATTTCTTTATTGATAAAGGGGTAATCCTCCGTCCTGTGGGAAATATCGTTTATGTGTTGCCACCTTACATTATTTCGGATGCGCAATTGGAAAAAATTTACCAAACCGTTGAAGAAACATTGGAGGAATGTTAACTTTGCAAAAAAATAATTGATTTTGAAACCGATTGCCATCACTGCCTTAGCATCTTTCTCTCCTCTTGGAAATCAACCTGAACGAATTTGGGAAGAATATCTTAAAAATACCTCCTCGATTACAGAAAAGGAAATAGGCGGCCAAAAAGTTCCGGTAGCGGCATTATCTGAATCGTTACAGCAATTGGTTTCCGATTTAAAAGGATCTGATTACAAATACAAACCCCTGGACAGTTCTGTTTTATATGCGATGTTAGCTTCAAGACAAGCTGTAGAACAGGCGGGCTGGTCGGAAGCGGATACTTTCGGAATTAATATCGGTTCCTCACGCGGGGCTACCGAGCTATTTGAGAGTTATTTTGAAGAATTTCTGACTACAGGCAAGACGTCAACACTATCTTCTCCTACAACCACCTTGGGGAATATCTCGTCTTGGGTAGCCCACGATTTAAAGGCAAGCGGCCCGGAAATTTCGCATTCTATTACGTGCTCGACTGCGCTTCATGCGTTGTTAAATGGTGTGGCATGGCTGCGTTCCGGTATGGCGGATAAGTTTTTGGTGGGTGGTAGTGAAGCGTCACTGACACCTTTTACCATCGCACAAATGCAGGCGCTGAAGATTTATTCAAAAGAGAATTCCGAATTTCCATGTAGGGCCTTCGATTTCGAAAAAGATAAAAACACTATGGTTCTAGGAGAAGGGGCTGCCGTTGTTTGTCTTGAAGCCGGTATCAACGACAATGCATTAGCGTATGTGGCGGGTGTTGGGTATGCAACGGATATACTGGAGCACGGGATTTCCATTTCCACGGAAGCGGAATGTTTTAAAAAATCAATGCGAATGGCTATAGGATCTGTTCCTTTAGAGGAAATTGATGCGATAGTGATGCATGCCCCTGGGACAATCAAAGGCGATTTATCAGAGTACAAAGCCATTCAGAGTATATTTGGGGACAATCTTCCGATGTTAACCACCAATAAATGGAAAATAGGCCACACTTTCGGTTCTTCCGGGATTTTAAGTATGGAAATGGCACTGATGATGATTCAGCATCAAAAGTTTATCGATGTTCCTTTTGTGCCTGTGCAACCAAAACGAAAAGCCATTCGTAAAGTACTTGTAAATGCCGTTGGATTTGGAGGAAACGCCGTAAGTGTTTTGATTTCGAAGTCGGCTTAATCTTCCTCTTCTGTCAAATCGTTTATTTTTTCTAAAATAAGGTTGCTTTCGAAACCTTTACGCAGTAAGTAATCGCAAAATTTCTTTTTCTTTTTTTGAGGGTTTCCTTCTTTGGTGGATTCCCAGTGCCTTTCAGCTAAGTCATGAAAGTTTCTTAAGTATTCTTCCGTTGGAATTTCTTTCAACGCCCTTTCTATGTTGTATTTAGATATCTGACGAAATTTAAGTTCGTTCACGATACGCACTTTTCCCCATTTCTTAATGTTGTGTTTTCCGCGGGCAAAACTCATTGCAAAACGTTCCTCGTTTAAAAAATTATGTTCAATAAGATGTACAGTTATGGCATCAACCACCTGCGGAATCATGTTGAGCGATCTTAGCTTTTCCGTAACCTCATAATGGCAACGATCCTGATAGCTGCAATAGTGTTCTAATTTTCGTTTGGCTTCTTCCACCGTGTGGGTCTTTAGTGTGTTAGAATTCATAAGTTATTTGCAGATTGACATTGATTTAATCACAAAGGCTTTGATTTGTGTTATATTTTATTAATTTTGCTGTCCGCTTTGAACAGACTCTTTTGAAAGAGAGGATTAAATATAGCGAATAATATGAAAGTCCGTCATATTGTGTGAAATTAAAATAAGGGTTAATGCTTTTTTGGAAGATGGTTTTAGATAATGGATAAACCGAAACTATCAAGGCTCCTTATTGATTGTTACGTATTAGTCACTTCTGTTATTAATAAATTTAGTTAAGTTGAAAGATCCCGATGGTTCGCTGTCGGGATTTTTATTTGAAGATGTTCAGGTTGCGCAATGGGTGCGTGAGTCTTTTTTAGAGATGATTTTAGAATGTTCAATTTAAGTTAACTGTAACTTCATGTTGGACAAGTAATAGCGTTTTGCAATAAAAAAAATACTCCCAGCCTTGGGCTGAGAGTAAATTTGAGAAAAAACCTTTGTATTAGGGTAAAATATGTTTTGAATAAATCAGAGTTTATTTCTGTATTTCTTTTCCTTTTGCCTGCGCTTCAAGGTTTCTTTCGATTTTGTGTTCAGGACGCGACCATTTTGGTTTTTCGCCTAATGCCTGGAATTTGGAATCTTCAGCTTCTACAGTTTCCGGTTGCATTAATTTGATGAATGGTTTTTGCGGCTGTAGACCCAATAATTCGAACATTTTCATGTCTTCGTTTACATCCGGGTTCGGAGTCGTTAGCAATTTATCACCGGCAAAAATTGAGTTCGCACCGGCAAAAAAGCACATCGCCTGTCCTTCTCTCGACATTTGTGTTCTTCCGGCAGAAAGACGAACCTGAGTTTCCGGCATTACAATACGTGTAGTAGCAACCATACGAATCATTTCCCAGATTTCAACTGGTTTTTCGTCTTCCATCGGTGTTCCTTCTACCGCTACCAAAGCGTTAATCGGCACAGATTCCGGTTGCGGGTTCAATGTAGATAAAGCTACCAGCATTCCTGCGCGGTCTTCAATGCTTTCTCCCATACCGATGATTCCGCCACTACAAACCGTTACATTCGTTTTACGAACGTTTTCGATCGTTTGCAAACGGTCTTCGAATCCGCGAGTGGAAATAACTTCCTTATAATATTCTTCTGAAGTGTCTAAATTGTGGTTGTAAGCATACAAACCGGCTTCGGCTAAACGTTGCGCCTGGTTTTCGGTTAACATACCTAAAGTACAACATACTTCCATGTCCAGTTTGTTGATGGTACGTACCATTTCCAATACTTGGTCAAATTCCGGTCCGTCTTTCACGTTTCTCCAAGCCGCACCCATACATACACGGGATGAACCGCTGGATTTAGCCCTTAAAGCTTGTGCTTTCACCTGTGGAACCGACATTAAGTCGTTGCCTTCAACATCTGTATGATAACGGGCTGCCTGTGGGCAATATCCGCAATCTTCCGGGCAACCGCCAGTTTTGATTGATAATAAAGTGGAAACCTGAACCACATTTGGGTCGTGATTTACTCTGTGGATTGACGCTGCTTCGAAAAGCAAATCCATTAGAGGTTTGTTGTATATCGCAATGATTTCTTCCTTCGTCCAGTTGTGTCTAGTTGTTGTACTCATACTACATTTTTTGATGGCTCAAAAATAGGTAATTCAAAACGAAGTAAAAAATTTTGTTTTAAAGTGATTTAAAGCCTTTTTGCCTGCTTGTTGGATATTGTAAATTAAAAAAATGATTGTGCTTTTTGTGAAAACAACTTGAAACTTCAATCTTTATTATCAATGCGTTAAGAATATAACTGTATGGATTAGTGGGATTGACTTAAGCATTGAAAAAATAACCGGATAATATTGACTAAAAAACGGAATGAATTAACAAAAGAACTGTATTCTTTGTTTTGTTAGTTTAATAATATTGATGGGGATGAGGTGGAGGAGTGATTGGTCTCTTCTTAATGCTGTTGAGTTTAAATCGATGAGGTATGGAAATAAAAAAACCTCTCATTGCTGAGAGGTTTAGTACCCGGAGTGGGAATCGAACCCACACACCTAAGTACACGAGTTTGAGTCGTGCGCGTCTACCAATTCCGCCATCCGGGCTTCGGATTGAGATACTTTTAAAAGTGTCTCGGACATTGATTGTTTCAATCTGGGTGCAAATGTAAATAAAAAATATTCAAACAATCAAATTTAACTTGAAAAAATATCTGAAAAAATTGCTTTCAGAGTTGAATTTAATTTCTAAATTTGCACCGCGTTACAGCAACACAACACTAAGTAACTACATAACAACGAATTAAGATGTCGCACATTGAACCGGAAGCAAAAATTTTTGCATGTTCACAAAGTACCTACCTTGCTGAAAAAATTGCAAAGCACTATGGTGCGGAGCTTGGTAAGGTAACGTTCTCAACATATAGCGATGGTGAGTTTCAGCCGTCATTTGAAGAGTCAATCCGCGGATTGCGCGTGTTCTTGGTCTGTTCAACATTTCCAAGCGCTGACAATCTGATGGAACTTTTGTTGATGATTGACGCTGCGAAAAGAGCATCGGCAAGACATATTACTGCAGTAATTCCGTATTTCGGATGGGCACGTCAGGACAGAAAAGATAAGCCAAGAGTTCCGATAGGGGCAAAATTGGTAGCTAAATTATTGGAAAGTGCAGGAGCAACCCGAATCATGACCATGGATTTACATGCGGATCAGATTCAGGGATTCTTCGAAAAACCGGTAGATCACCTGTTTGCATCGACCATTTTCTTGCCATATGTAGAGAGCTTGAATTTAGAGAACCTTACTATTGCATCCCCGGATATGGGTGGTTCAAAAAGAGCCTATGCCTATTCTAAATTCTTGGAGTCTGATGTGGTAATCTGTTACAAACAAAGAAAAGCGGCTAATGTAATCGATACAATGGAGCTGATCGGAGATGTTCGTGGCAGAAATGTAATTTTGGTAGATGATATGATCGATACCGGAGGTACTTTGGCAAAAGCAGCCGATATGATGATGGAAAGAGGTGCGTTAAGCGTGAGAGCGATTTGTACGCATGCGATTTTATCAGGTGAGGCGTATGAGAGGATTGAAAACTCAAAAATTCAGGAATTGATCGTAACCGATTCAATTCCGTTGAAACGAGAAAGTGCTAAGATAAAAGCAGTAAGCTGTGCTCCATTGTTTGCAGAAGTAATGCACATGGTACAGAACAACAACTCTATCAGCAGCAAATTTTTAATGTAGTATTTTATTAATTTTTTAAATATTTCAAATGAAATCAATTACGATTAAAGGATCAGAAAGAGAAAGCGTGGGCAAAGCTTCAACGAAAGCGGTACGTAATGCTGGAATGGTTCCTTGCGTGTTATACGGAGGAGATCAGCCAGTACATTTTTCAGCTGAAGAAAAAGCATTTAAAGGTTTGGTTTACACTCCTAACGTACACACTGTTGTGGTTGAGTTAGAAAGTGGAAAATCATACAACGCTATTCTTCAGGACATTCAGGTACACCCTGTGTCTGACAAAATTTTACACATCGATTTCTATCAGTTACATGATGAGAAAGAAATCACTATGGAAGTACCAGTTAAAGTTACGGGAACTTCTCCAGGTGTATTATTAGGAGGTGTTTTACGTTTAAACCAACGTAAACTTAAAGTTAGAGCTTTACCTGCTAACTTACCTGACTTCGTAGAGGCTGATATTACTCCTCTTGAAATGGGTAACAAATTGTATGTGACTAAAATCCCTACAAACAACTTCAGATTATTACACCCAGACAACACTGTAGTTTGTCAGGTGAGAATCTCACGTGCTGCAATGAAAGCTGCTCAAGAAGCTGCAAAAGCAGAAAAAGGTGGAGGAAAAAAGAAAAAATAATTTCAATTTTTCGAAATATCAAAGAGTCCCGGTTTTTATCGGGACTCTTTTGTTTTGGATAACTAGCGAAAATGTTAAAATATTTATCTTTGGCAACCTTAAACCATATAATTAATGAAAAAACTATTTGTATTTCTAATCATTTGCGTAATCGGAATAAGTGGTTATGCCCAAAAAAAATCCGTTGAGGATTACTCCTATGAAGTGAGCAGTCCGTATAAAGTTTTTGACGCAAGAAATAAATTTTATCTCTCGAAAAATAACGAAGCAATTGCGTTAAAATTTGACAGGGCTAATGTAATGATCCAAAAATTCAGCATCGACAAGCCCTCACTTATTAAAGAGAAAAGATATGAAGCCTTTTTTCCGAAAAACTATTCTGTGGAAACCATTTTGGAGTTGAATAACAAATATTATTTTTTCTTTTCTTCTTGGGATGGAGATATGGAGAAGGAACAAATGTTTTCCGTGGAAATTGATTTCGCAGCAGGAGAGTTTGTTGGTGCTCCAAAATTAATGTTGCAGGTAGAAGGTAAGGTGACAGGAAGTTATACTTCTCCATTTAGTATTGGTGACAAGTTCAATCTTATAGCATCTCAAGATAAGAAAAGTCTGTTAATTAAGTATACCAAAAAGTCCCTGATTAAGGATAAGTCGCAATACGCAGCTATTGTCGGGTTATATAAATATGATGGCGATCTGAATAAAATTTCTGGAAATGAAATCACTATGCCTTACAAGCAGATTATGATGAAAGATTTGGATTATATGTTGGACAATGCAGGGAATATTTACGTACTGACCAAAGTTTTTCATGACAATACTGAAGAAAACAGGAAAGAGGGGGAGCGTATGCCTAACTACCATGCGGAATTGTTTGTAATTCGATCTGGTTCGACTAACATTGCAATTTCAAAACTAGACAACAAAAACAAATTCATTACAAAACTTGTGTTTGTGGGTACAGACAAAGACTATCAGCTTTGTGCAGGATATTATAATAACGGAAGTCAACAGGACGAAAGTTCGGATACGTCCTTTATTGAAGGAGTAGTTTCTTTCAAAATAAAACCTGATGGGGTTATTTATGATCATGTTTTGCATGAGATCCCATTGGAGGTAATTACCCAATATGAAAACAAAGTAATTCGAAAAGAAAAGGAAGAATCTAAGAAGGAGTGGGGCAGTGTAGTAATAGGGCTGATTAAACTTAATGATATTGTTTTGGATACTGATGGTGATTTGCTATTGGTGGGCGAACAACAATATTACTCTCGTCCATATGGAAATGGTAACGCAACTTACAAATATGATAATATCATAGTGTCTAAGATTAAAGCGAATGGTGAATTGGCATGGATGAAGAAAATCCCAAAACTTCAATATAGCAGTCATGGAAAAGGAGGTATGTCCTATAAATACATAAAGGGAAATGAAAACCATTATTTTGTGTTTTTGGATGATGAAAAAAATCTGAATCCTATTCCGGATCAAGAACCAGAGATATATTCGGATAGTGCTAAAAAAGATTGTCGTCTAATGGTGGCTAGACTTGATGATCATGATGGTTCGTTAAGTAAAAAAATGGTGTTGGATATGCAGGCGGTGAACAATTACGAACTAGAACAATTCGCTGTTAATAGGGTTTTTTGTGCGAGTGACGCTTTGTTTATGTTTGAAGCATATAAAAACAAGAAAGAAGATGTCATGGTGAAAGTTATGTTGAATTAAGACTATCTAACAGAAATGAGCCCTTGAATTTATTCAGGGGTTTTTTATGTTGAATCGGTTGTAACCTTATATAGTTTACCGTTGCTAAGCTGACTCTTTCTTCGGGGCTAATGGAGCAGCTTTTTGGTCTTTTTTGGAAAGGTTTTGTATTTCCACTACTTTTGCTCCATGAAATGAGTATTTTTTAAAATACGAATTCCATATGCACATTCAACAAAAACAGAACTCGCATATGAAATGGCTGACACAATTATTTAAAAAAGAAAAAACAGTTACAGATACGATCGATCCCATGAAATCGGAGATTCTGCGAACTCCACAAAACAATATAAAAGAAGTGAGCAAAAAGTTTTTAATTGTCGGTTTAGGCAATATCGGCGCCGAATATGTAAACACCCGACACAATATCGGATTCAAAGTCGTGGATCATTTGGCCAAACAGGAAAGCGTTTCTTTTGAAACCGTAAAATTAGGAACGTTGGCCGAATGCAAAATCAAAGGCAGAACCCTTTTGCTGCTGAAACCGAACACCTACATGAACCTGAGCGGGAAAGCACTTCAGTACTGGATGGAAAAAGAAAAAATTGCCAAGGAAAACGTATTAGTAATTACCGACGATTTGAATTTACCCTTTGGAACCATCCGCATCAAACCCAAAGGAAGCGACGGTGGACATAATGGTTTAAAAAGCATACAACAAATTTTAAATTCGGCGGATTATCCCCGTTTTCGTTTTGGAATCAGCGATGAATTCAAAAAAGGAAAACAGGTGGATTATGTCCTTGGGGAATGGGACGATCAGGAGAAGGCCGCTTTACCGGAGCGTTTGGATATTGCGGTTGAAGCAGTGAAATCATTCGCCTTGGCTGGTTTAGGAAATACGATGAGCGACTTTAACGGAAAATAAAATATAAAAACCCGGATTATTCCGGGTTTTTTGATGATTGTTCTTTTTCAAGATTTAATAAGTAGGCCATGTTTTTAATGACGCTATCATGTTTTTTTACAAAAGGATTCTCCTGGTCCCAGACATAACCGGCTAAAACTGCACATATTTTTCTTTTTACATCCGGGTTTTCTGGTTGGTGGAAGAATAACGTCTGAAGGTTTCCGGTGTACCATTCTTTTACATAGGTGGTGAAAACGCCGATACCGCTTTTCATGTATTCCGTGAATTCGGTTTCCCAATCTATTTTTTCGCCTTTCAGCTGACGGTGTACCAATTTTGCGGATAACATTCCGGATTCCGTGGCAAAAGCTACTCCGGAAGAGAAAACAGGGTCCAAAAACTCAGAGCTGTTTCCGGTCAATGCAAACCCTTCGCCATACATTTTCTTTACCGAGCGAGAATAATTTTCCAATTTTACCGGTTCGAATAAAAATTCCACACCGCCAAAACGTTTTATATAATAATCCGATAATTGGATAGCGTTTTTTAAGGCTTCCGCATTGTCTTTGTTTTCGGAAAGCGAATTGATAAAGGTCGTAGGGCCTACAACTCCTAAACTGGTGTTTCCGTTAGAGAAAGGAATTACCCACAGCCATACTTCCGTTTCCAGAATGTCAAAAGAAATCAAAGTGCCTTCTTCTCCTTCCGGACGGTTAATGTCTTTTACGTGTGTGAATATAGAGGAGTGTGGATCTAATTTGGAAGGAGTATCCAAATCTAATAAACGCGGTAAAACACGTCCGTATCCGCTGGAATCAATAATGAATTTCGCGTGAATTTCCTTGATATTGCCGTCTTTGTCTTTAACGGTGGTTATAGAGTCGCTTCCGTTGAATTTAACATCCAGTACTTCACTTTCAAACTCCAAATCAATTCCTTTTCGGATCACTTCCTGAGCCAAAGTGTTATCGAAGTCGGCTCTTGGTACCTGCCAGGTCCAATCCCAGCCTTCTGAAAATTTATTACTGAAGTCAAATACGCAGATTTCTTCTCCCCGGATAAAACGCGCACCCAATTTTTTCTCGAAATTCATGGCGTCGAGCGCGGGGAATAAACCGGCTTCGTCAAAATGATCCATTACTCTAGGAATAAGGCTTTCACCTACTACCAAACGTGGGAATTTTGTTTTTTCAACCACCTTAACTTTTGTGCCGTTATTGTGTAAATAAGATGCTGAAACACAGCCAGAAGGACCGGCTCCGATAACGAGTACATCAACGAATTCCTGTTTCATATTTTTCTTTTTTCTTTATGGGAATATGTTACCTTTGCAAGCGTTCAAATGTAAATACATAAATTCAATTTTTAAATAAAAAATTGCTTATTATATCTAAGCAAAAAAAGAGCCTTTAATGAGTACTATAAACGAATATTTAAGCCTGGAAGAATTCGCTGGAATTGTGTTTAAAAACAATAAAGTTGATGTTAGTGATGCGGTGATAAGCAGAGTAGAAGCCAGTTTTAATTTTTTAAAAGAATTTTCAGGTAATAAAGTAATTTATGGTGTGAATACCGGTTTCGGGCCAATGGCTCAATACCGTATTAAGGATGAGGACAGGTTGCAGTTACAATATAATTTAATCCGAAGCCATTCTTCGGGTACCGGAAAACCTTTGAGTCCGGTTTGTGTAAAATCAGCCATCTTAGCTAGATTGAACACGCTTTCATTGGGGAATTCAGGTGTTCATCCGTCGGTAATTCATTTAATGAAAGAATTTATCAACAGGGATATTACACCGCTTATCTTCGAACATGGCGGAGTTGGTGCCAGTGGTGATTTGGTTCAATTGGCTCACTTGGCTTTAACGCTGATTGGTGAAGGAGAGGTTTTTTATAAAGGAGAACGCCGAGCGACCAAGGAAGTTTTCGAACTGGAAAATCTGCAACCGATCAATGTGGAAATTCGCGAAGGACTTGCATTGATGAACGGAACATCCGTAATGACCGGAATCGGAATCGTGAACGTACACAATGCGGAAAAGGTTTTGGACTGGGCCATAAAATGTTCTTGTGCAATTAATGAAATAGTTCAGGCTTACGACGACCATTTGTCGGCTGAATTAAATAACACGAAACGTCACTTCGGGCAACAGGAAATCGCCAAAAGAATGCGCGATAACCTTGCCGACAGTACGTTGGTAAGAAAAAGAGAAGATCACCTTTACACGGGAGAAAACACCGAAGAAGTGTTCAAGGAAAAGGTTCAGGAGTATTATTCGTTGCGCTGTGTGCCTCAGATTTTAGGTCCGGTTCTGGATACTATAAATGCGGTAGCCGATGTGATGGAAAATGAGATCAACTCTGCTAATGACAACCCGATTGTGGACGTGAAGAATCAGCATGTTTACCATGGTGGGAATTTCCACGGGGATTATATTTCGCTTGAAATGGATAAGCTGAAGTTGGTTATCGCTAAACTGACTATGCTGGCAGAGCGTCAGTTGAATTATTTGCTGAATTCTAAATTGAATGAGATACTTCCTCCGTTTGTGAATTTAGGGACGTTAGGGTTTAACTTCGGGATGCAGGGCGTTCAGTTTACGGCAACGTCAACAACGGCGGAAAGCCAGATGCTGTCAAATTCCATGTATGTGCACAGTATTCCAAATAACAATGACAATCAGGATATTGTAAGTATGGGTACCAATGCGGCAGTGATTACAGGAAAAGTAATTGAAAATGCCTTTGAAGTTTTGTCCATCGAATTAATAACGATTGTTCAGGCGATAGATGCTTTAGGGTATAAGGATCAGGTTTCTTCAGTAACGCGAAAAATGTATGATGAAGTGCGAAATATTATTCCTGAATTCAAAGAAGATCAGGTAATGTATCCGTTCGTACAACAAGTGAAAGATTATTTGATAAATAACTAACTTTTTAATCTGGCAAAAGATAATAAACTAATAAAAAAAATGAAATTAAAAATTATCATAATAGTTCTAATATTTTCATCAATTGCGAATGCACAGAAATACATGAAGATTGATTCATTAGAAGTTAGTGCAGAGGATCAAACTGGCAAAAGACCTAACTTTAATGTTTTTAGTATTAAGAGTCATATTAATACAATTACTTACGGAGCATCTTCAATAAAAAAGACGATTGTTAATAAAAAGAAAAGAGAAGGGAATTTATTAGAAACACAGGCAAAAGTTAATTTAATCAAAAAAACTTATAATGATTCTGAGCATTATCCTGCAAAAATTATTGATGGTTGGCATTCAATTGTCGCTACTGATAGTTATAACTATTGTGCTCCTGCAAAAGTGTTGATAAAAAACAATGAAATTAAAGAATTTGTAATTGATAATTGGGCCCGAATGTCGATGTCATTTAATGTTCTATCGGCTATTAAAAAAGGGAAGGGTTTGATTAGTGTTGATTTTGAAGGGGAAACAGTAACTTTAGAATTATATTTTACAAATGATTTAGAGCAGCCCTCAGTAGTTGACAAACCTTTAGATTCAGGTTTTATTTCATTTTGGTGTGATTCAAAAAAAATAAAAGAAGTAAAAGTATTCTTAGATAAAAAATATTACGGAGAACTTGGTGAAGCATTTGCTTCTCAACCTCAATGTTCTGCCGCTGGAGTAGTTACTATAGAAGTTAAACCTGGGAGGCATCGTTTTACCGCTGCTGGTAAGGGTACTATTAATTGGGAAGGTGATGTTGAAGTTAAAGAAAATCTTTGTTTAAGTTATTTATTAAATAGCGATAATAAAAAAGAATAGTTTGATTTACATGTGTTTAGACTTCATCTTGTTTTTAAATGTTTGTCCCTTTTTTTAGAACTTCATTTTTTGCTAGTTGAAAAAATGGGATTTTCTTAAGCTGAGAGGGGAAGTGTGACGAAATCTATGTGAAGTAAAGCTGAATTGTTTCAAAAATAAAGAACTATGAAATGTGCTCTAATCACAGGTGGCTCCCGTGGAATCGGAAGTGCTATCTGTCAAAAATTAGCTGAAAATAAAAAGTATCATATATTAATTAATTATCAGTATAATCAGGAAGCTGCCGAAAAAACTTTGGAAGAAGTGGTTAAAAAGGGAGCGACCGGAGAGATAATTCAATTTAATGTCTCCGATGCGGAAGAAGTTAAAAATGTATTGACTGCCTGGCAGGAAGCTAATCCCGATGCCGTGGTGGAAGTTATTGTAAACAATGCCGGAATCACACGTGACGGTTTGTTCATGTGGATGTCGCATGAGGATTGGAACAATGTTATAAACACCAGTTTGAACGGCTTTTTTAATGTAACAAATTTCTTCATTCAGAGAATGTTGCGTAATAAATATGGTCGTATTATAAATATGGTTTCCGTGTCGGGAGTAAAAGGGACGGCAGGACAAACGAATTATTCAGCTGCGAAAGGCGCCGTGGTTGCGGCTACCAAGGCTTTGGCTCAGGAAGTGGCAAAGCGTAATATAACGGTTAATGCCGTGGCGCCGGGCTTTATCCGTACGGATATGACCAGTCAGCTGGATGAAAAAGAATTAATTAAAATGGTACCGGCCAATCGTTTTGGAGAAGCCGAAGAAGTAGCCGAATTAGTAGGCTTTTTGGCTTCCGATAAAGCAGGTTACATTACCGGAGAAGTTATTAATATTAACGGAGGAATTTATTCGTAACTATTCAGTTAATCTGAAAATGAGTTGTTTACAGGTTTTAGCCTAAATTTGGATTCACAGAAATAATAAAATGAGCAGAAGAGTTGTAATTACCGGGATGGGAATTTATTCCTGTATTGGAACTTCAATAGAAGAGGTGAAACAATCACTTTATGAAGGGAAATCGGGAATCGTGTATGATGAGGAAAGAAAAGAATTTGGTTTTCAGTCGGCCATAACAGGCATGGTTCCGAAACCAAATCTGAAAAACCTGTTGAATCGTCGTCAGCGCATTAGCGTTGGTGAAGAAACCGAATATGCTTATATGGCTACCATAGAGGCATTGAAAAACGCTAAGATTGAAGATAGTTTTTTCGACGAAAACGAAGTGGGAATCCTATACGGAAATGATAGTGTTTCCAAGTCGATTATTGAAGCTACAGATATTATACGTGATAAGAAAGATACCGCTTTAATTGGTTCGGGAGCGATTTTTAAATCGATGAACTCAACCGTTACCATGAATTTGTCTACTATTTTTAGATTACGAGGCGTGAATATGACCATAAGTGCTGCCTGTGCGAGTGGATCACATTCTATAGGACTTGGGTTTTTGTTAATCCAAAGTGGGATGCAGGATATGATTATTTGCGGAGGTGCTCAGGAAATCAACAAATATGCTATGGCCAGTTTCGATGGTTTGGGTGTTTTTTCCACTAACGAAGCAGAGCCCGCTAAAGCATCACGCCCTTTTGATTCCGGTCGTACCGGATTGGTGCCAAGTGGAGGAGCTGCGACATTAATCATTGAAAGTTATGAGTCGGCGGTAAAACGCGGTGCTCCCATAATAGCCGAAATTATCGGATATGGTGTTTCTTCTAACGGAGGTCATATCTCGACTCCAAATGTTGAAGGGCCTGCTGCTGCCATGCGTCGAGCTTTGGAACAGGCAGGTATTCAGCCGCATGAAGTAGATTATATCAATGCGCATGCAACGTCAACACCACTTGGGGATGCAAACGAAGCTAAAGCTATCTATGAAGTTTTTGGTGACAGTAACCCTTACGTAAGTTCAACAAAATCGATGACGGGCCACGAATGTTGGATGGCAGGCGCCAGTGAGGTGATTTATTCTGCTATTATGATGCAAAATGATTTCATAGCTCCTAATATCAATTTCGAAAATCCTGACGAGGATTCTAAAAAGTTAAATATTGCGACTAAGACTGTAAATAAAAATTTTGACATATATTTGTCGAATTCTTTTGGATTTGGTGGGACAAATTCAGCAGTTGTGGTTAAAAAATTTAAAGAATAGTTATGAGTACCGATTTGATTTTAGAGAAGATTAATGAAATTTTTGTTGATGAGTTTGAAGTAGATGCCGACATTATCTCCCCAGAATCAAACCTTAAAGATACATTGGGTTTAGACAGTTTGGATTATGTTGATTTGGTTGTGGCAATTGAGTCTAATTTCGGTGTAAAGCTGGGAGAAGCTGATTTTGCAGGAATTTCTACATTTAATGATTTTTATAAACTGATAGAGACTAAAATCCAGAATAAGAAATAATGCGCTATGAGTCAATGGGATGGTAAGTCTAAAGGGACTCTTTTAGGGTATAAAATATTTGTTTTTTGTATAAAAAAGCTCGGAATCAAAGCGGCTTATTCTGTTTTGGTTTTTGTAGCTTTTTATTATTTTATATTCGAACGGAATTCCAATCGGGCAATGTTTTATTACTTCCAGAATCGACTTGGGTATTCCTTTTTTAAATCGAAAGTAATGGTTTATAAAAGCTATTTTACTTTCGGTCAGACACTGATTGATAAAACAGCAATTGCCGCCGGTTTACGTGATAAATTTACCTATGAGTTTGACGGGATTGAATTGCTGCGAGAACTTTTGGCTGAGAAAAAAGGAGGCGTTTTAATCAGTGCACACCTTGGGAATTTTGAAATAGCCGACCGTTTTTTCGAGGAAATCGATTTTGATTGCCAAATCAATCTGGTAACTACAGACATGGAACATTCTCAGATAAAAGAGTATCTGGAAAGTGTTACAAAGAAATCTTCCGTTAAATTTATTGTAATTAAAGAAGATCTGTCTCATATCTTCGAAATTAACAATGCGCTTTCAAAAAATGAACTGATATGTTTTACCGGAGACCGCTATTTTGAAGGAACCAAATACATGACAGAAACGCTTTTGGGAGCGGAAGCCAATTTTCCAGCGGGCCCGTTTTTGATTGCTTCCCGTTTAAAAGTTCCGGTTGTTTTTGTTTACGTAATGAAAGAACCGAATCTTCATTATCATCTTTATGCCCGAAAAGCTGATGTTAAACAACGCGACGAAAAAGGACTTTTAAAGGCTTATACTGAAAGCGTTGAGGGTATGCTTCTGAAATATCCTTTACAGTGGTTTAATTACTTTATGTTCTGGAACCAACCTGAAAAATAAAACAGGTCTTTATGAAATTTATTCAGGATTTCAGTCGGTTTTTTATTTTGATTCCTCACCAAATAAAATACTTATTTTTACAGCCCGAAAGTTAATGCAGGTTGAATTTTAAATAAGTCTGCATTGTCCTTTAGTCTATATATCAAAGACCTATGAAAAACGTACTCGTAGTTTATTATTCACAGTCAGGGCAATTGGAAGAAATTGCGCGAACCGTCGCGAAACCTTTGTTGGAGGATTCTGAAGTTTCAGTCACTTTCTGTCCCATCGTATTGGAAAAATCATTTCCTTTTCCATGGGAAAAAGAAGCTTTTTTCGATGCTTTTCCCGAGTCGTTTCTTCAGGTTCCGTCTAAAATTGTAACGCCTTCTGAGGAGGTTTTGGCTAAAAAATACGATTTGGTACTTTTGGCTTATCAGGTTTGGTATTTATCACCTTCCATTCCGGTAAATTCTTTTCTCAAAAGCGACTTTGCCAAACGATTATTAGAAAGTACACCCGTGGTTACGGTTATAGGTTGTCGTAATATGTGGGCTTTGGCACAGGAAAAAATGAAAAAACTGTTACAGGAAGCCGGTGCAAAATTAGTGGGTAATGTGGTGTTGGTAGACAGACATATCAATCACATCAGTGTTATAACTATCGTAAAATGGATGTTTTCGGGAGAGAAAAAGAAGTATTTGGGGGTTTTTCCGAAGCCAGGAGTTTCAGAAAAAGACATTAAGGAATCTTCAAAATTCGGAAAAATCATTTTAAAGTACCTGAAAAGTAATTCGTATACCGATTTACAGACAGATCTTGTCGCAAAAGATGCTGTCGAAATTCGCCCATTTTTAATTGAAATGGATAAAAAAGCCAATAAAATGTTCAAAATTTGGGCTAATTTAATAATCGGAAAGACCGATTCACGTCCGGCTTGGCTTAAGGGCTTTAATATTTATTTGTTGGTGGCAATTTGGGTAATGTCACCAATTGTCTATATCTTGCACCTTTTTACATATCCTTTGAAATTCGCCAAAAGAAGAAAAGAAAAAGCCTATTTTCAGGGGGTTTAAAAGAATTATGGAATACTATGTTTGAAGTCTACATAACAAAATCCGGGAAATATTTGCCTAACGAAGTGGTTTCGAATGACGAAATGGAAACGTTTCTTGGATTAATAAATAATACTGCCTCAAAAGCCAGAAGAATAATCCTTAGAAATAACGGAATTTCTTCTCGCTACTATGCATTAGACAGGGAAGGAAAACCTACTCATACCAATGCCCAACTGACTAACAATGCGATAAATACCCTTTTTGATGCTACTTTTACGGCCAATGATGTAGAACTGCTTTCATGCGGAACATCTACGCCAGATACGTTATTGCCATCGCATGCGGCCATGGTGCACGGATTGATGAAAAATAAATCCGTAGAACTGAATTCGTCTTCCGGAGTTTGCAATGCGGGGATGAATGCTCTTAAATTTGGGTATCTTTCCGTAAAATCGGGAAACACTAAAAATGCCATTTGTTCCGGTTCGGAGAGGGTGTCAACGTGGATGCTTGCCGGAAAGTTTCAAAACGAAGTTTCAAGCCTAAAAAGCCTTGAGGAACAACCAATAATTGCCTTCAAAAAAGATTTTTTACGTTGGATGTTGTCTGACGGCGCTGCAGCTTTTTTACTTGAAAATAAACCCAGAGGTAAAAATTCTTTAAAGATTGAATGGATGGAAGCCTTTTCCTATGCACATGAATTGGAAACCTGTATGTATGCGGGCGGCGATAAGCTGGAAAATGGCGAAATCAAGCCTTGGAGTGATTACAGTTCCACCGAATGGTTGTCTGAGTCAATTTTTTCAATCAAACAGGATGTGAAACTTCTCGATAGCTATATTCTTGAAAAAGGCGCTGAAAGTATGAAGGCTGCCATGGATAAAAATAATGTCACGGCAGAAGATATAACCTATTTTCTTCCCCATGTTTCTTCCCATTATTTTGTGGAAGGATTGGCTAAATCACTTGCTGAAAGAGGGATTGAAATTCCAAGCGAAAAATGGTTCATGAACCTGAAAAAAGTGGGTAACGTGGGTTCAGCATCTATCTATCTGATGTTGGAAGAATTAATGAATTCCGGAAAACTGGTTAAGGGCGATAAAGTAATGTTGTCGGTACCTGAAAGCGGACGATTCTCATATTCTTATGCTTATTTAACCGTATGCTAATGGAATATGTACTTCCTATATCGGATAAAGTTTTTGTCGGTAACCTTATACCGCAAAAATTCCCATTTGTGATGGTGGATAAATTACTGTCTTTTTCAGAAAATGAAGTGATAGCAGGTTTAACTGTTACTGCAGATAATATTTTTGTAAGGGGAGATTTGTTTCAGGAATCCGGCGTTATTGAGCATATGGCGCAATCCGTAGCTTTGTATACCGGTTATCAGTTTTATTTAAAAAACGAACCGGCCCCAACAGGGTACATAGGTTCGATAAAGTCGATTGAGATCACCTCTTTGCCTAAATTAGGTGATACGATTGTAACTACAGTGAATGTGCTTCATGAATTCATGGGGGTTACACTGGTCGATATAGTGACGAAAATAGATGATAACGAGATAGCCCGCGGGCAGATGAAAACGGTTTTGGCATCCTAAATAATGGAACAGTTCGAAAATGTAATCGATATAAAATTGTTTTTACCGCATCGTGAACCGATGCTGATGGTTGATTATATATTAGAGCTGACCCCGACTGAAGTTAAAACGATTTTTGAAATAAAAAATGACAATCTTTTTGTTGCCGATGGCTTTTTTTCGGAAACAGGACTTGTTGAAAACGGAGCACAGACTTGTTCTTCCATTGTCGGGCAATTCTTTTTTTTAGATGAAAACCAACAGGTAAAAGAAGGTGTCGAAGTAATCGGTTTTATCAGCGGCATAAAGAAAATAACAGTATATGAATTGCCAAAGGTTGGAAGTATCATTACAACCAATGGCGTTTTGCTTTCCCGTTTTGATACAGATGAATACAGTATTGGTACGATGGTGTGTCATACGTTTTGTGAGGAAGCACTGCTTTTCGAAGCAGAAATAAATTTATTCATTCAGGAGAAAAGATAAATGAAGAAGGAAGAAGTACCGCAGGACAAAAGCAATCTTTCAAAAAGCAATATGAAAGAGCTTTGTTATGCAACCGACGAAAACGGGAATTATACCACAGCTTTAAGTTCGGGATGGGAGCCAAAGACGATTGCTCTTGAAAATTCCATTCAGGATATCAATGAAAGAGTGGAAGAAGCCAAAAATGATGTAAAAGCAGGGATTTCCAGTCCGATTGTATATTTTATGGAAGTGCATAAAATGGATTGGAATATTTTGGCAAGTTATGTGGGTATGTGGGTTTGGCGTGTGAAACGTCATGGAAAACCCACGGTATTTAAAAAATTGAATGATAAAATTATGGCGAAATACGCTGAAGCCTTCGAAATTTCAGTGGAAACGCTAAAAAACTATAAAGGAGACTAATGGAAACCAATTTCATCCATCATCAGTCCGCACACTGCGAAAACGGAGTAGCCTCCAATTTGCTTAAGCATCACGGAATCAATATCAGCGAACCGATGGTTTTCGGTATTGGATCCGGACTTTTCTTTTTCTTTCTGCCGTTGCTGAAGGTAAATCATGCACCGGCAATCAGTTATCGTCCCATGCCTGGTTCTATTTTCAATAAAGCGGCCAAGCGATTGGGTATTAAAGTAAAAAGAGTAAAATTTTCCAATCCGCAATCGGCGCAAAAAGCGTTGGAGGAAAATCTAGATAACAAGATACCGTCAGGATTACAGGTTGGTGTTTATAATTTAACCTATTTTCCGGACGAATACCGCTTTCATTTCAATGCACACAATCTGGTTGTGTATGGAAAAAATGAAGATACTTTTTTAATCAGCGACCCGGTAATGGAAACCGTTACGACGTTGACCGAAAAAGAATTGGAGAAAGTACGTTTTGCCAAAGGAGCTCTGGCACCTAAAGGACAAATGTATTACCCGACTGTAATTCCGGAGAATATCGACTGGGAAACTGCCATCAGAAAAGGGATAAAAAATACCTGCAACGATATGTTGGCTCCTATGCCGATTATTGGCGTAAGAGGAATGCGATACGTAGCAAGCAGTATCCGAAAATGGCCTGTTAAAAAAGGTGCCCGAGTAGCGAATCATTATTTGGCTCAGATGGTACGCATGCAGGAAGAAATCGGTACCGGAGGCGGTGGTTTCAGGTTCATTTATGCGGCTTTTCTTCAGGAAGCTTCCGTTATTCTTAAAAATGATGCGCTAAAGGAACTTTCTATTGAAATGACAGCTATTGGGGATCAATGGCGTGATTTTGCAGTAAACGCTGCGCGAGTTTATAAAAAGAGAAGCAATCAGGCAGATGTCTATAACAGCTTGGCTGATGAACTGCTTCAATTGGCTGATCTAGAAGAAGCTTTTTTTAAAAAACTTAAAAAAGCAATTTAAGTCTTTATGAATGAGCCGATAATACATATCACCGAACTTTACAAGAAGTACAAAGAGGCCGATGATTTTTCAGTGAACAACCTGAGTCTGTTGATTGAAAGAAGCGAAATCTTTGGTTTGCTGGGACCTAACGGAGCTGGTAAAACCACGCTGATTTCAATGCTATGCGGACTAATAAAACCAACTTCCGGAAAGTTTACGATTGACGGACTCTCATACGACAAAAATGCCACTCTAATTAAGGAAACAATTGGTGTTGTTCCTCAGGAATATGCTTTGTATCCAACGTTGACGGCACGTGAAAACCTGCGTTACTTTGGAAGTATGTATGGTTTGAAAGGTAAAAACCTGCACGATAAAGTGGATGAGGCACTGGAACATTTGGGCTTGTTAAAATTTGCAGGTAAAAGAATAGAAACTTTCTCTGGAGGAATGAAGCGACGTGTAAATCTGATAGCCGGAATATTACACGAGCCTTCGGTTTTGTTTTTAGACGAGCCTACCGTCGGAGTTGATGTACAATCCAAAAACGTTATCATCGACTATCTGAAAGAACTCAATTCAAAAGGAACTACCATCATTTATACCTCACACCATTTGTCGGAAGCTCAGGATTTCTGCAGTCATATTGCCATCATCGACAGAGGGAGGATTTATGCCCAGGGAGCACCAAACGAGTTAATTTCAAATACGCCCAATGCTCATAATCTTGAAGACGTGTATATTTCATTAACCGGTAAAGAACTACGCGATGATGTATAAGTTTTTAATGTCGGTTCAAAAAGAAATACTTCTGCTGAGAAGGGATTTGGGCGGATTGGTAATCTTGTTCGTGATGCCATTGGTCTTAATTGTTACCATTACCTTAATTCAGGACAGCACTTTTAAATCGGTTACCGAAAGTAAAATTCCAATACTTTTGGTGGATAACGATAATGGCGAAATATCCAAAACGGTAAAATCCAGTTTAAACGAAAGTGGTTCTTTTGAAATTGTTACGGAAATAAAAGGAGCTGCCTTAACCGAAGCAACGGCAAGGGAAGCTGTTTTTAAAGGAAAATACCAATTGGCGATTGTCATCCCCGAAAAATTAAGTGTTGATCTGGAAAAGAAAGTAACCCAGAATGTAGAAGACATCGTCAGCAAATTCGGTTTGGAAGACACTATTTCGAAAGCTGAAAAAGAAAAGGCTGTCAAGACAAAGGAAATCAAGATGTACTTTGATCCGGCAACTCAACTTACTTTTAAAAATGGGGTGAAAAGCGCCATCGACAAAATGATATCCCAAGTTGAAACGAAATCTATTTACAAAGCATTTCAGGATCAGTTGGGAGAAGAAGGAGAGCCTATTTTCGAACAGGAAAACTTCATCACCTTCAAAGAAATAGTTCCTAAAGTGGACAATAAAGAAATCCTTCCTAATTCGGTACAGCATAATGTTCCGGCGTGGTCATTGTTTGCGATATTTTTTATCGTGGTGCCGCTTTCGATCAACATCGTAAAGGAAAAAGGGCAGGGAACCCAAATCCGATTGATCACAAATCCGGTTCCGTATGCCGTTGTCATTGCAGGGAAAACCGCTACCTATCTGATAATCTGTATGATTCAGTTTTTGCTTATGGTGGCCGTTGGGGTTTATCTTTTTCCTTACTTAGGACTGCCTGTTCTGGAAATTGAAGGCAAACTGATTTTAATGAGTGTTGTCGCACTTTTTTCAGGTTTGGCTGCGATCGGATTCGGTATTTTATTGGGAACTGTTGCAAAAACACAGGAACAATCGGCACCGTTCGGGGCAACATCTGTTGTTATTTTGGCGGCTATCGGGGGTGTTTGGGTCCCGGTTTTTGCCATGCCGAAAATCATGCAGTTCGTATCGCACATCTCACCCATGAATTGGGGATTGAACGCATTTTACGATGTGCTGTTGCGCAACGGAGGTATTGTCGAAATCCTTCCGGAAATTAATTTATTACTTTTGTTTTTTATACTTACAATAACCATTGCAATCGTCTATGATAAAAAGAAAAGAGCAGTATAAGGAAGCGGCGGAACTTACGGTTACCCAGGAAATTCGTGTTCGTTTTAACGAAACGGATCCATTGGGAATTGTATGGCACGGTTATTATATCACCTATTTCGAAGATGGCCGAGAGGCGTTTGGCCGAAAACACGGCATTTCTTATTTGGATGTTGACAAACACGGCTATACGACACCAATCGTTAAGTCATCTTGCGAACATAAATTGTCACTACGTTATGGCGATGTGGCTCGCATTGAAACCACTATAGTAGATTCGCCTGCGGCTAAAATGATTTTCAGATACAAGATTTACGATGCTAATAATGAAATTGCCTGTACAGGAGAAACAGTTCAGGTATTTGTAGATGAAACGGGAACATTATCGTTAAATCTTCCTCCTTTTTTTGAAGAATGGAAGCGAAAAGTAGGCTTGCTGAAGTAATGGCGAAGAATGTTTATATAACCGATACCAATTGCATTACTCCTTTAGGGTTTGATGTTGCATCAAATTGGGAAGCATTACTGAAAGGGCAATCCGGAATTCAGCGGTTTGAGAAATTGGGCATGCTGAAATCGTTTTATGCTTCTGTTGTAAATTCCGATGAGATTGATGCGGCTTTTGCTCCGATTTCAAACGAGAATCATTTCACCAAACTGGAAAAAATGCTGATTTTGGCATTGGCGCCGATAATCGGAAATTATACGATTACAAACAAAACAGCTTTTATATTTTCAACAACTAAAGGAAATATTGAGTTGTTAGAAGATAAAAATAATACTGTCGAAGCGGCTCATTTAGCTGTTTTGGCAAAAAAAATCAGTTCATTTTTCGGATTTTCTACGGAACCGATTGTGGTTTCCAATGCCTGTGTGTCGGGAGTTTTAGCGATTGCGGTTGCCAAAAGAATGATTCAGGCGGGCGCATACGACAATGCTTTTGTGGTGGCCGGAGATGCGGTTTCGGAGTTTGTTTTGTCGGGATTCAATTCCTTCCAGGCGATGAGTGAAGTGCCTTGTAAACCTTACGATGAAGAAAGAAACGGTGTGACACTGGGAGAAGCTACAGCAGCAGTTTACCTGACAGCAATAGGAACAGAAGTTCGTCCGGGAGCCGTTAAGGTTATTGGGGATGGAGCAGTTAATGACGCTAACCATATTTCAGGGCCATCGCGTACCGGTGAGGGATTGTTCCGAAGTATCGAAAGCGCTTTCACGGAAGCCGGCATGGCTAAAGAAAAATTGGACTATATTTCGGCCCACGGAACAGCAACACTTTACAACGATGAAATGGAAGCGGTGGCATTCAACCGATTGGGAATCAACAAAGTTTCCGTGAATAGTTTGAAGGGATTTTACGGACATACGCTTGGAGCATCGGGACTTTTAGAAACAGTAATAGCTATTGAAAGTACCAGGAATAATCAGCTGATTGCTTCAAAAGGTTTTGCTAAAATGGGGGTTTCACAGCCTATTTCGGTTATTACCAAAAATGAAGAAAAGGAAATTAATTGCTTCCTGAAAACAGCCTCAGGTTTTGGCGGGTGCAATACCGCTGTTTTATTTGAAAAAGTAGTTTAAATTTGCAGACAAAAAATTACATATCAGGTCATTGCGTAATCGAAAACAACTCGGTTATGGTTAATGGCGTGAAACAATTTGAATTGGAGCATGTTCCTTTTTCGGAATTTGCAAAAGCGGCCTATAAAAATTTCAACATGGATTATCCTAAGTTTTTCAAAATGGATAATCTGAGTAAACTGGCCTTTTTGGCTTCGGAAATTATTTTGGGGAGCAAGGTAAAAGAAGGAGAGGATAATAATATTGCGTTGGTGTTCGCCAATAAGTCCTCCAGTCTGGATACCGATGTCAAGTACCAGGGCTCAATTGCAGACAAGGAGAATTATTTTCCGAGTCCGGCAGTTTTTGTGTATACCTTACCGAACATTTGCATCGGCGAGATCAGTATCAGACACAAATTGCAGTCCGAAAATGCTTTTTTTGTTTTTGAGGATTTCAATGCGGAATTTATGACCAATTACGCAAACGGGCTTTTGGCAACAAACAAAGCGGATAAAGTGTTGTGCGGCTGGGTGGAATATTATCAGGAAAATTACAAAGCAATCCTTTATATGGTTGAAAAACAAGGGGATTTGAACATAATAAAGAAATAGTAAATACATTATACAATAAATAATCATGGAAGCATTAAAGCAGGAGTTAAAGGGGAAAATTATTGAAGTTTTAAATTTGGAGGACATTGCTGTTGAAGAAATTAACGATAACGACGCTCTTTTTGGAGATGGTTTAGGATTGGATTCTATTGATGCTTTGGAATTAATTGTACTGTTGGATAAAGATTACGGAATCAAATTGACCGATCCGAAAGCAGGAAAAAGCATTTTCCAGTCAGTTGAAACAATGGCAAGCTATATTACAGAAAACAGAACAAAATAATTTAATTCAGGTTTGTCAGACAGCCTCGCAAACCTGAATCAATAATTTAATAATCCGGATAGTTCAGATGAAAGTTGCAATAACAGGGATGGGGATAATCTCTTCGATTGGAAACAATGTCGAAGAGAATTATGCTGCTTTGATAAGCGGTAAAACCGGGATTTCTTCTATAGAAAATTTTGACACGGCCCATGCTGCTGTTATCAAAGTCGGGGAAATTAAAAAAAGCAACCAGCAGTTAGCGCAACAATTGGGACTTCCCGCTGACAATGATTTTTCCAGAACATCGATGTTGGGTGCCATAGCGGCACAACAGGCACTGGAAAATGCCGGAATTAAAGATTGCAACGAATACAGAACAGGGTTGGTTTCGGCGACGAGTGTGGGCGGGATGGACATGACTGAAAAATTCTATTACGATTATTTTGAAGATGAATCTTGCAGAAGATACATTACCAGTCACGATTGTGGAGAAGTCACTCATAAAATAGCCGAACACATTGGCCTGAAAGGATTGGTAACTACGGTAAGTACAGCCTGTTCTTCGGCGGCAAATGCCATTATGATTGGTGCCCGCCTTATTCAATCCGGACAGTTAGACCGTGTAATTGTTGGTGGAACCGATGCTTTGGCTAAATTCACCATCAACGGTTTCAAAACCCTGATGATTTTATCGGATACCTATAACACGCCTTTTGATAACAATCGCAAAGGATTGAATTTAGGCGAAGCCGCCGCTTTTTTGGTTTTGGAATCGGATGCGATGGTTCAGAAAGCGAATAAAAAAGTTCTGGCATATGTTTCCGGTTTTGGTAATGCCAACGATGCCTACCATCAAACGGCTTCTTCGGAAAATGGGGAAGGCGCTTTTCTGGCCATGCAAAAAGCATTGAAAATGTCGGGTTTAAATGTATCTGACATCGATTATATCAACGCACACGGAACGGCAACACCCAATAACGATTTATCGGAAGGGCGAGCTATACTTCGGGTTTTCGGTGAGAATGTTCCGGAATTCAGTTCGACTAAAGGATTCACCGGACATACATTAGCCGCAGCAGCTGCCATTGAAGCGGTTTACAGTGTTTTGGCATTGCAGAACAATGTTGTCTTTCCGAACCTGAATTTCAAAACCCCAATGGAAGAATTTGATTTGATTCCGCAAACAACGCTGAAAGAAAAATCGATTTCGCATGTACTTTCCAATTCTTTTGGATTTGGAGGGAATTGTTCAACCGTATTATTTTCTAAAAACTGATGAAGACTTGTTATATCAACGGGACAGGATGTATTTCAAATCAAAATACTTTTGAAACGGAATTTTTATCGGAAGTAACGATCAATACTACGGAGAACGTGATTTACGCCAACCAGCCTTCATATAAGGAATTTATTTCTCCTGGGGCTAGCCGTCGCATGGCAAAAGGGGTGAAAATGGGAATTGCTGCTTCTTCCAAAGCACTGAAAGAGGCAAATGTTGAGATACCAGAAGCCATTATTATCGGAACCGGAATGGGTTGCGTTGAAGATTCCGAAAAGTTCCTGAAATCCATCTTGGATAACAAAGAAGAATTTCTGACACCAACATCGTTCATTCAATCGACCCACAATACAGTTGGAGGTCAAATCGCATTGGGATTACAGTGTAAAGGCTATAATTTTACGTATGTAAATGGTGCGGTATCTTTTGAGACGGCTTTGATGGATGCTAAAATGCAGATTGAAAATAATGAAGCCGAAAGTATTCTTGTAGGAGGAATTGATGAAACCGGAGCTTATACCTTATCGCTTCACAAGTTGATTAATTTGGTTAAGTCGGAAGAAGATAAACCTTATTCGGTTTTAAATTCTGATTCAAAAGGGATTGTCCACAGTGAAGGAGCGGGTTTTTTTGTGTTGGAAAACGAGAAAAAGGAAAGCTCTTATGCTTCGGTTGAGGCGGTTTCCTTGCAGAGTTCTTTGGATGCAGAAGAGGTTTCTGATTTTATCGCCAACTTTTTGGAAACTAATAATTTGAAAATATCCGATATTGACGCTGTTGTATTAGGAAACAATGGAGATATAGAATTTGATAATTATTATGATGTTTCAAATTCTCTTTTTGAAAAAACTCCTCAGGTATATTACAAACATTTAAGCGGTGAATACAACACTGCCTCGGCATTTGGTTTTTGGACGGCTGCGAATATTATTAAAAATCAGAGTATTCCTGAAACTGTGAGTATGAATGCTCTAAAAAGTGAGACATACAATACGCTTTTGCTGTACAACCAGTATCGCGGAAAAGACCATAGCTTAATCTTACTCAAAAAATGCTAAAACATAAAAATACACTTCTTTTTTTCGTTTCTGCATTTGCTGTTCTTTCCGTTTTAAGTTTTTATATTGATCTGAAATGGTGGAGTTTTCTGCCGTTTTTTGCTTTTTGGGTGGGGCTGACCATTTTCGGGTCGTGGAATATTAAAACAGGTTATTTCGTAAAAAGCTATTGTAGTAATCCAGCTGAAAAGAATCTGAAAATAGCCATTTCATTTGATGACGGACCGCACCCGATGACTGAAAAAGTTCTTGATTTGCTAAAGAAATACAATGCAAAAGCCACTTTTTTCTGCATTGGAAGTCAAATTGAAAAGCACCCCGATATTTTTAAACGAATTTTGGCAGAAGGTCATGTTGTTGGAAATCACTCGTATTCCCATTCGAATCGTTTCGGGTTTTTTTCGACTCAAAAAGTTGTCGATGAACTTGTTCAGACCAATGCAATCATAGAACGTATTTCGGGTAAGAAAGCATTGTATTTCCGTCCGCCTTTCGGTGTGACGAATCCCAATATAGCCCGAGCTGTTGCCAAGACAAACCAATATGTTATCGGATGGAATAATCGCTCTCTCGATACCGTTATTGAAGACGAAACGAAGATTCTGGAAAGAATTAAAAGCAGAATTGCGCCCGGCGGGATTATTCTGCTGCATGACACTTCGTTAAAAACGGTGAATGTTTTGGAACAGTTATTGTTATTTTTGCAGTCAAAAAAGTATGAATGTGTAACCATTGATGCTTTGTTAAACATCCCAGCGTATGAAAACTAGAATTTTTTTAATGTTGCTTTTGATTGTCAACACTGTTTTTGCCCAGGAAAAGAAAATGTCAGCGGCAGAAATTGATGTTTTTAAGGCAATAGTTGAAAAAGAAACCAAAAACATAAAAACATTAAAAACGGATTTTATACAGTACAAACACCTTGATTTTTTATCGAAAGATATTGAAACTTCAGGGAAAATGTATTTTAAACAACCCAATTGGCTTAATTGGCAATACACGAAACCATATCAATACAGTATTGTTTTTAAGAACAACAAAGTATATATCAACGATCAGGGGAATAAAAGCACTGTAGACGCGAACAGTAAGATGTTCGAAAAGATTAATAAGCTGATTATTGGCAGTGTAAGTGGGAATATGTTTGATGATAAGGAGTTTTCGATTGCTTATTTTAAAAACAAAGAGTCATTTATCGCCAAACTGACACCCAAAACGGCAACCATCAAGAAGTACATCCAACAGGTGGATTTGTATTTCCCAATGAATGATACAACCGTTTCCCAAGTGAAATTAATTGAACCTTCTGGCGATTTTACCCGTATCGTATTCAAAAACAAACAGATAAATGCCAAAGTCGATGATTCGGTTTTTACTAATTAGTTCTTTCTCGGTTCTTCTTTTTTCGTGTAAACCGTATGAAATTACTAATGCAGTTAAAAAAGAAACTTCAATAAAGGAATTCCAAAACCAATATTTTGCCAATCCGGAAATGGATTATGTCTATAAAGCGCATATTGATGTCTATGGGAATGAGCTTAGTGGTATTTTTATCGCTAAAAGAATAAATGATTCAATCCACAGAGTCGTTTTTACAACTGATTTCGGTAATAAGTTGCTCGATTTTGAACTGTCGGAAACCGATTTTAAAGTGAATTACATAATGGAGGATTTAGACAAGAAAATGGTTGTAAATACTTTAAGGGATGATTTCAGGTTATTGCTGAGAGTAGATTATTCGATAGTGGAATCACTTGATAATGAGGAATACTATATTTACAAATCAGCAGATAAAAAACGATTTAATTACTTTTTCGTCAATAAAACTGATGGAAAACTGGTAAAATTGATTAATGCTTCAAAGTGTAAGGAAAAAGTTGTCTTCGAATTTGCCTCAGAAAACAGTACTTTTGCGGAAAATATTACAATTCTCCATAAAAACATTAAACTAAAGATAGAACTTAATCAAATCAGTAATCAATCAAATTAAAAATGAAAAAATTATTTGCTACAGTCTTGCTGTGTTTCTTTGGATTAGCTCAGATGAATGCTCAGGTAACTGTTAAACCAGGTCTTAAGGGAGGTGCAACATTTTCAAAGTTTACAAACACCAACTCGGATTTTGTAACTGATTTCTATGTAGGCGCTTTTGCGGCAATTAAGTTGGCTAAATTTTATACACTTCAACCGGAATTGCTTTATACGGCACAAGGATCTGAAGTAAGACATAGAAACTTCGATCCTATGAATGGTCTGAATACTTTTAGCGAAAAGAAGTATTCATTGGATTATTTGTCTATGAGTGTTGTCAATAAATTTAGTTTCGGACACGGGTTCGAAGCGGTTGTAGGGCCAACTTTAGATTTTCAGGTAGGCGATAATTTTGAATGGCCTCTTAGTGAAGACCTTATTGGGTTTGATATGGGAATCGTTGGAGGAATCGGATATTCTCTTCCGAATGGTCTGACTTTTGAAGCGCGTTACAAACAAGGATTTATTGATATTTTTGGTGCTGAGTATTATGATGAATATGATGTTGACGGAAACGGAAATTTTGATGACATTTACTTAAATCAGGTTTTCCAACTGGGTATTTCATATACATTTGATGTAAAACAAAAATAAAGACTTATGTTACTAAAGGATTTTTATACCGTTCAAAAATTAGAGAATGTTTCGGAGGGGAAATATGATGCTGTCGTGTCTCTAAATCGGCAACATGATATTTTTAAAGGACATTTTCCAGGGAATCCTGTAACGCCCGGAGTTTGCATGATGCAGATAGTTAAAGAGCTTACCGAGGAAATCCTGGGAAGTTCTTTGTTTATGGCAAATTCGTCCAATGTCAAATTTATGGCGCTTATCAATCCGGACATCAATCCGGTATTACGATTGGAGCTGGAAATTTCAGGTGATTTGGAAACCGGGATAAAAGTGAAAAATACCACGAGTTTTGATGATACAGTCGCATTAAAACTCACCAATACTTATAAAAAAGCATAATTTGAAACTTCTGTTTTACATAGCAGCCATTTTTTTTTCGTTGCTTGCCCAAGAATTGCCTGAGGTAAGGGAAAGCTACTATGCGGCGTCAAAATCTAAGCAAAATTCCGAGAAGTTTCACGCGATGCTTTCCGGATACAACAAAAACAATGCGACCTTGCTGGCCTATAAAGGAGCTGCTATCGTACTTAAATCCAGATATGCTCCCAAAGCAAAGCAAAAGAAAGAATTGCTTGTGGAAGGGGTAACCATTTTGGAGAAAGCATTGAAATCCGAACCGACTAATGCTGAAATTCGCCTTATACGTCTCAGTATTCAGGAAAATACTCCTAAAGCATTGAAGTATAAAGGAAATATCGAAGAGGATAAAAAACTGATTATTAATTCTTTTGATAATCAATCAAAAGAGGTGAAGGAATGCATTAAAAAATACGTTAAGCAATCGGCAGTTTTTTCCGAAAACGAAAAAAAGCTGATTTTAAAATAACACATCATGAATGCCAATCCATCTTTAAGCGAGCGAATTGAAAAGCATAAGCTGTGTGTTATTATTCCAACCTACAATAACCACAAAACGCTGCGTCGTATTGTTGACGGGGTTTTAAATTATACTCAAAACTGTATTGTTGTCAATGACGGTTCAACCGATACCACCAAAGAAATTTTAAGTTCGTATCCGAATATTACCCAAATTCATATATCGAAAAATCAAGGGAAAGGAAATGCCCTTCGTGAAGGTTTCAGAAAGGCAAAAGAATTAGGGTATCGTTATGCTATCACGATTGATTCCGATGGTCAGCATTTTCCAAGTGATATTACTGTTTTTCTGGATAATCTGGAAAATTCTGAAAAAGAAGTACTGCTAATTGGTAACCGAAACATGAATCAGGACGGAATCCCTAAAAAGAGCAGTTTCGGGAATAAATTTTCCAATTTTTGGTTTTGGTTTGAAACCGGAATCGAACTGGAAGACACGCAATCTGGTTATCGCTTGTATCCGCTGGAATCGATTCCAGAGCGCTTTTTTACCAAAAAATTTGAATTTGAAATCGAAGTCATTGTGCGAGCTGCATGGAATGGCGTCGAGGTAAAGAATGTTCCGGTAAACATTTTATACGATCCGAATGAAAGGGTAACCCATTTCCGCCCTTTTAAAGATTTTACCCGAATAAGTATCCTAAATACCGTTTTGGTTATCATCACCATTTTGTATATCAAACCAAGAGACTTTTTTAGAAGTTTTAAAAAAAAAAGTATAACGGAGTTCGTTCGTGAGGACATTTTAGCCAGTTCCGATTCGTATACCATCAAAGCCCTTTCCATCGGGTTGGGGGTTTTTGTTGGAATTGCCCCTTTTTGGGGGTTTCAAACGCTGATTGTCATTTCTTTAGCTGTACTGTTACGCTGGAACAAGGCATTGGCCTTCGCGTTTTCCAATGTGAGCGTTCCGCCGATGATTCCTTTTATCATTTATGGTTCACTTCAAACCGGTGCTTTCTTTGTAGGAAATAAAGCCCAATTTACTTTGGGAAGTCCGATAACAATGGAACATGTAAAAGAACATGTCATTCAGTACATAATCGGGAGTTTTGTTTTAGCTACTGTAATGGCAATTCTTTTCGGAGTTGGAAGTTATTTGTTACTTTCGCTCTCGAAAAAATCAGGGACTTAAATGCACATTTATTTTATAAGAATTCATCATTTTGTTCAGCGAAATAAGCTGGCAGCTGTAGGAATTGCATTGGCTTTCCTTTTGGTTTTTGGTTTTTTCGCTTCCAAAATTAAATTTGAAGAAGATATTACCCGTATCATTCCGAAAAACGACCAAGCCGATGTTACGGCAAAAGTGTTGCAGCAACTTAATTTTTCGGATAAAATAACCGTAATTATTGAGAAAGGGAAAGGCGGAACGGTAGATGATATGGCTGAAACGGCGACTGTTTTTTTAGACAGTGTGGCTTCCTGCAATGCCTATATAAAAGACATACAAGGAAAGGTAGACGAAGAAAGTATTCAGGAAACATTTGATTTCGTGTACAATAATCTTCCTTTGTTCCTTGAAGATAAAGACTATGATCGCATTGAGCAGAAACTCAATAAAGACAGTGTGGCAGTTCAGGTCGATAAAAATTACCGCACCCTTATTTCGCCTACCGGAATCGTAGCGAAAGATTTTATTTTAAATGACCCTCTCGGCATCTCATTCATTGCTCTGAAAAAGCTGCAACAGTTGAGCATAGGCGACGAGTTTCAACTTAAAAACGGTTTTCTGGTTACTAAGGATGAGTCGAAACTGCTGCTGTTCATCAATCCTAAATTAAGCGGAAGCGAAACCGAAAAAAACACGCTTTTCGTTGATAAACTTACCGCTATAAAAACCAATTTAAACAAACAGTTTGCCGGAAAAGCAAGTGTGGATTATTTTGGGGCTTCCCTGATAGCCGTGGCCAATGCAAAGCAGATTAAGCGGGACATCATCACAACCATTCTGGTTTCGCTGGGAACCCTTATGCTGATCTTAATACTGTTCTACCGGAAATTGCTTGTGCCGGTAATTATTTTTATTCCGTCTGTTTTCGGAGTGCTGTGCGCCATTGCCTGCCTGTATTTTATCAGAACCACAATTTCGGCCATTTCATTAAGTGTTGGTGCTGTATTGCTAGGTGTAACTATTGATTACTCCCTGCATATTCTTACGCATTACAAGAATAACAGCGATTTGAAAACACTGTACAAAGACATTACCATGCCGTTGATCATGAGCAGTAGCACGACGGCTTTGGCATTTTTGTGTTTATTGTTTGTGAATTCCGAAGCGCTTAAGGATCTGGGGATTTTTGCCGCGATTAGTGTAGTGGTTTCGGCCTTGTTCTCTTTGCTGGTTATTCCGCATTTGTATTACCCTAAAGTCGGCGAACAGGACCGAAAAACAATATTGGACAAGGCGGCAGGCTTTTCATTTGAGCGAAATAAGTTTCTGATTGTTTCAAGTATAGTTGTCATCATTGTCAGCTTTTTTACTTTCGGAAAAGTGAAGTTCAATAACAATCTTTCCGAATTGAATTTTGTCCCAACCGAAATCAAAAAAGCAGAAGCCAAGCTGGAAAAAGCGACTAATTTAACGTCAAAGTCCATCTATCTGGCGTCTTATGGTAACTCGGCTGAAGAAGCGGTTTCAAATGCCAATTCATTGTTTCGTACCTTGTCATCGGATAAAAAGAATAATACGATCCTGAATTTCAGTTCTATTGGAGGTGTGGTGCTTTCAAAGGAAATGCAGCAACAGAAAATAGCAAAATGGAATGCTTTCTGGACGCCTGAAAAAAAGAATATCCTTCAGCATAATTTAATTTCAGAGGGGAGCGTGATCGGATTTAAACCTCAATCGCATCAAACGTTCTACGATTTACTGCAAAAGGATTTTTCGCCAATCGGTTTTGAAACGTACGCAAAAGTGAAAGCTTTGTTTTTAGATGAATTTGTCGCTTCCAAAAATGGATTTTATACGGTTTCATCGGTTGTAAAAGTCTCCAATGAACAGCGTGACGCTTTTGTGCAGAAAGTTTCAAAGGAGAAGAACGTGTTGGCAATTGACAGGCAGCAAATGAACGAAACCTTTTTGGGGAAACTCCGCGACGATTTCAATGATTTGGTAAACTATTCCTTTGTAGCGGTAATTCTTATTTTGTTTGTGTTTTTCCGCCGTATTGAACTGGTAATTGTCAGCACCATTCCAATTGTGATTACCGGATTGGTTACTGCCGGGGTGATGGGGATTTTGGGTATTCAGCTGAACATTTTCAGTACGATTGTATGTACGCTTATTTTTGGACACGGAGTCGATTTCAGTATTTTCATGACCAGCGCACTGCAGAAGGAATACACCACCGGAAAAGATGAAATGCCGACCTACAGGACTTCAATTATATTGGCTGCTTTAACAACAATTCTTGCCATCGGCGCCTTGATTTTTGCTGAACATCCGGCATTAAAATCGATTTCGTCGGTTTCATTGATTGGTGTTTTTGCGGCCCTGCTGATTACGTTTATATTCTATCCAATTTTGTTCAGAATCTGTTTTATAAACAGGGCCAAAAAAGGAAAATCGCCTATATCGTTAAGGTTGTTGCTGCATTCTACGCTTTCATTTCTTTATTACGGATTGGGTGGACTCTTTTTTTCATTGACAGGAAAAATGTTGTTGAAAATCTTGCCGGTTAAGAAGGAAGTGAAGATGATGTGGTTTAGGATGATCATTTCGAAATTCATGAAATCGGTTTTGTATTCCAATCCATTTGTGAAAAAACAGATTATCAACAGACATGTTGAAACGTTTGATAAACCTTCGGTAATTATTTCCAACCACACTTCCTTTTTGGATACGTTGGCTGTTGGTATGGTAACGCCGAAAATCATTTATTTGGTTAACGACTGGGTTTATAACTCACCTATTTTTGGACGTGTTGTAAAATTGGCGGGTTATTATCCGGTTTCACAAGGTGTGGAAGGCAGCGTAGAACATTTGAGGGAGAAAGTGGAGCAAGGTTATTCTCTGATGGTTTTTCCGGAGGGTTCTCGCTCGGAGGACGGTGTAATCAACCGTTTTCACAAAGGAGCTTTTTATCTGGCAGAACATTTTAATCTTGATGTACTTCCGGTATATATCCACGGAAATGCAGAGACTTTGCCTAAAGGTGATCACATTATTTATGATGAAAATATATCGGTGGTTATCGGTAAACGAATCAAAGCTGATGACATTTCTTTCGGGTTGAATTACTCAGAACGCACCAAAAAAATAAATAAGCATTTCAGGGAAGAGTATGCTCTTTTGCGCACGGAATTGGAAGATGAAAATTATTTCAAAAACAAGTTACTGCTCAGCTTTCTCTATAAGGAACAGGAAGTGAGAAGAGTCGTGAAATCCAATTTCGCGCAGAGAAAATCATTATACTTCCGATTGAATAAAGTATTGAGCGATGATGCGAAAATTTTACATATCGCGGATGACTTCGGCCAGTTGGACGCATTGTTAGTGCTTCAGCAGCCAAAAAGAAAAATCGAGAGTTTTATGCAGGATCCGGAGAAAAGAGAGATAGCTTCGTCAAATTATATTTTGAAAAAACGACGACTTACTTATCTGGATTCGGTTTCGGAAAATAATAAGAAAGCCAATGTTTTATTGGTTTCATCCCAACGTTCTGATTTTGTCAAGCAGATGGAACTGGACAATGTGAATAAAATTGTTTTAATTGATAATTTTGAATTGAGAAGCCATTTTGTAAATCAGGGTTTTGAAGTAAGCAGTAAGGAAGAAGGTTTACTGGTTTTAAAGAAATAAAAAGTGGATAAAAAATACGATGTAGTAATTGTTGGTAGTGGTTTGGGAGGACTGGTTTCGGCCATTATCCTTGCAAAAGAAGGAAAAAGCGTTTGCGTATTGGAAAAAAATAACCAATATGGAGGCAATTTGCAGACTTTCGTGCGCGAAAAAACCATCTTTGATACCGGTATTCACTATATTGGAGGGTTGGAAAAAGGTCAGAATCTTCATAGATATTTTTCGTATATTGGCATCATGGATCATCTTAAGCTCAAAAAGATGGATGAGAATGGGTTCGATATTATTTCTTTTGGCGATGATGGAACCGAGTATCCTCATGCGCAGGGCTACGAGAATTTTATCCAGCATTTGCTGGTACATTTTCCGGATGAGGAAAAAACTATCCGAACGTATTTAGATAAGCTGATTCATACCTGTGATTCCTTTCCGTTGTATAATTTAAAGCGAGGTGAAGGGTATCAAAACGAAATCTTGTCCATCAACGCAAAAGCTTATCTAGATGAGTTAACCGACAATGAAAAACTTAAAGCGGTTTTGGCAGGATCCAATTTTTTATATGCCGGAATTGCTGATAAGACGCCGTTTTATGTTCATGCACTTTCTGTAAACTCATACATTCAAAGTTCGTGGCGTTGTATAAATGGGGGGAGTCAGATTACAAAACAACTGATTAAGCAACTCCGAAAATATGGTGGTGAAGTATACAAACACCGGGAGGTAGTTGCCTTTGATTTCGAAGACGGGAAACTGGCTTCGGTAAAAACACGAAATGGAGAAGTTTTTTTCGGAGATATTTTTATTTCCAATATAGAGCCGAAAACGACCCTTAAAATGATAGGTGAGGATAAGTTTAGAAAATCCTATTACAGCAGAATTCAGGGTTTGGAAGTGCTGCCCTCTGCTTTTAGTCTGTATATTGTTTTTAAACCGGAATGTTTTCCTTATCTGAACCATAATTATTATCATTTCAAAGACAGCAGCAGGGTTTGGAATGCGAACGAATACGCCGATGCTTCCTGGCCCGAGTCATATATGGTTTCAATGAATATATCTGAAGAAAATCAGGTCTGGGCCGAAAGCCTAACGGCAATAACGTATCTGAGATTTGAAGAATTTTCCGCATGGGAAGATACACATAATACCGTTTCCCAAAAGGAAGATCGAGGGGCTTCGTATGAAAAATATAAAAGAGAAAAGGCGGAAGTTTTCATTGCCGAAATTGAGAAAAAATTTCCTGGGATACGTGATTGCATTCAATCAATGCACACGTCGACTCCGCTTTCCTATCGGGATTATATCGGAGGGTATCACGGAAATTTATATGGTTATATGAAAGATTCGAACGATCCCATGAAAACGTTTATTTCGCCAAGAACCAAAATAGATAACCTTTATTTCACAGGACAGAGTGTCAATATGCATGGTGTTTTAGGGGTAACAATTGGGGCCGTTGCCACTTGTTCGGAAATTTTAGGAGGAGGCGATTATCTTATAGATAAAATCAACCGGGAATCGGGACAGTAAAATGAAAAAAAGGATTCAAATATTGCTTTTTATAGGACTGGCTTTTTGCTTGTTTTCCTGTGGTACGTATAATTCGGTACACCATCGACCTCAAATTGAGGTATATAATCAGGAAAAACCTATAATTACAAAATATTCGGACACCCTTTTTTCTTCGGGAACTAATTATCTCATTAAGAACAAACAACAACTTTGGGAATTGTATGTTTCCGGAGATGCGCTTCAGCTCGGACTTATAAACGGCGGTCTTAGTGATACATTGATAAAAAAACAGGAACGCGTATTTTTTACCAAAATTAAGGACATTATTCCGTCTAAATTTAAGCAAAGAATATTGCGAAATTTTCTGAAATGGTACAATCGAAAATTGTATCTCAATGTTCCGGAAGAATACCAAACGGAAATTTATGGCATTTCACGATACAATTCTGACGATTACCAGTTTATAGCTCCCAATTATTTGCGATCGTTATATCTTCATGCAGCCCATGATATCGGACATGCTTTGCAGGATCTGGCTTTGGTGGGATGCTCCTCAATGGCTGCCTGGGATGACAAAACTACTGATGGTGAATTGTTGATCGGAAGAAATTTCGATTTTTATGCGGGAGATGAATTTGCTCAAGATAAAATAGTCGCTTTTGTAAGGCCGGAAAAAGGCCATCCGTTTATGTCGGTGACCTGGGGCGGAATGATAGGAGTGGTGTCAGGTATGAATCTGGAAGGATTGACCGTAACGATAAATTCGGGCAAATCGGAAATTCCTTTTGTTGCAAAAACACCTATCTCAATTGTGGCGAGAGAAATTTTACAGTATGCTTCAACTATTGACGAAGCAATTGCCATAGCTAAAAAAAGAGCCGTTTTTGTGTCCGAATCCATTATGATCGGCAGCGCGAAAGATAAAAAAGCGGTTCTGATTGAAGTTTCTCCTGAAAAATTTGGTATTTATGAGGTGGTAAACAGTAACCAATTGGTTTGTTCCAATCATTTTCAGAGTGAAGCCTACCATTCAGACGAACGAAATCAGGATCATATTGTCCAAAGCCATTCCAAATATCGTTTTGATCGTATGCAGGAATTGTTAGCTGAGAAAGACAAGATGGATCCCCAAAAAATGGCTGAAATAATCCGAAATACAGGAGGGTTGAAAAATGCTCCGTTAGGCTATGGCAATGAAAAATCGGTAAACCAGCTATTGACACATCACAGTGTTATTTTTAAGCCTGAAAGCAGAATGGCATGGGTGTCTTCCAATCCCTACCAATTGGGTGAGTTTGTGGCCTATGATCTCAAAGCTATTTTCAGTAAAAAAGGAAATGATTTTGTGGTTTTAGGAACGGATTCTCTAAACATTCCTAAAGATCCTTTTTTAAGCACGGAAACTTACCGCAATTATGAGGAATTCAGAACTCAGGACGGAGTTATGGATGAGGCCATTAAAGAAGATCTTAATTTAAGTGCAGGTTTTATCAAAGATTATCAGAATAACAACCCTGATTTTTGGCGTGTGTACTTTAAAACGGGGAAATACTATTATGAAAAAGGATGGGATGCAGCCGCTAAAATAGAATTTGAAAAAGCCCTCACCAAAGAAATTACAACAGTCCCGGATCGATTACTTATTGAAAACTATCTGAGAAAAATAAATAAAAGACGCTGATGATACCGGCAATAGAAAAAGCAACGTTACAGGAAATCAATGCACTTCAGGAGCAAAAGTTGCAGGAAACACTAGCATATTTAAGTGAAAAATCACCTTATTACAAGGCGCTGTTCGCTCGTGAAAAAATCGATATTCAGTCTGTAAAAACCATTAAGGATTTACAGCAGCTGCCCACCACTTCCAAAACAGACCTTCAGGTTGATAATGACGCCTTTTTTTGTGTGCCCATGCATGAAATTATTGATTATGCGACTACTTCGGGGACATTGGGCAGTCCGGTTACCTTTGGTTTGACCGATAAGGATCTGGACCGTTTGGCTTATAATGAAGCGATTTCGTTTGCTTGTGCCGGAATCCAAAAAGGGGATGTAGTACAGCTGATGACGACATTGGACAGAAGGTTTATGGCAGGTCTTGCTTATTTTCTGGGATTGCGAAAACTGGGAGCGGGCATTATCAGGGTTGGAGCAGGTATTCCCGAATTGCAATGGGATTCGATTCTGAAATACAAACCCAAGTATCTGATTGCCGTTCCATCTTTTTTATTGAAAATGATTGAATATGCAGAAAATAAAGGGATTGACTATAACGCTTCAAGTGTAAAAGGTGTGATTTGCATTGGGGAATCATTGCGTAATCAGGATTTTTCACCTACGGTATTAGCAGAAAAAATTACCTCAAAATGGAATCTGCAGTTGTTTTCGACTTATGCTTCAACGGAGATGAGTACCGCTTTTACGGAATGCGAATATTTTCAGGGAGGTCATCAGCATCCGGAACTAATCATCACCGAAGTTCTGGACGACAACGACAACCCAGTAGCAGAAGGGGAGAGCGGAGAGTTGACTATTACTACTTTAGGAGTAGAAGCAATGCCATTATTGCGTTTTAAAACGGGAGATATCGTTAAGTTGCATACCTCACCGTGTGCATGCGGAAAAAATACGCCACGTGTTGGTCCGGTAATTGGCCGCAAGCAACACATGATAAAATACAAAGGAACGACACTTTATCCGCCGGCCATGCATGATCTGCTGACTTATTTTGAAGGAGTTCAAAGCCATTTGATTGAGATTTCCTCCAACGAGTTGGGTACCGATGAGATTTTGATCCGTATAGCTTCTAATAATCCTTCAGAAGAGTTGCTGAATCATATTAAAGATCATTTTAGAGCCAAACTTAGGGTTTCGCCAAAAGTTGAATTTGTTGCAAAAGATATCCTAAATAATATTATATTTGCACCAGAAAGCCGCAAACCTATAACTTTTATAGACAAACGGGTTTAAAATATTGGGGATGTAGCTCAGTTGGCTAGAGTGCTTGACTGGCAGTCAAGAGGTCGTGGGTTCGAGCCCCATCTTCTCCACAGTTAAAATTTAAGACCCTTGCAAACGCATTGTTTGCAAGGGTCTTTTGTTTTTGCATCAATTGTTTATCTGTAAACTTCTCTGAACAACTTCCTTTATTCGTCAAGCGTACTGAATATTCGGATAAACGCTATCGGAAATTTCATGTTTTTTTAATAAATTTATCAGCCTGCTTTTCAAAGGTTTAGAATGTGTTTACCGTGCCCTGATTCTTTAAGTCGAGTTCAATATTAAAAATGAATATTATGAATGGAATCAAAAAAACACTGTTGATTTTGGGATTGCTTTTAATTGTTGTGGTTTTCTCGGCAATGCTGTATGTAAAAATGGCGCTTCCCGATGTGGGTGAGCCCCCAGCCATGAAAGTGGTAGCTACCCCCGAAAAAATTGAAAGAGGAAGATATCTGGCCAACCACGTTACTATATGTATCGACTGTCATTCCAAAAGGGATTGGTCTAAATTTTCAGGGCCTATAGTACCTGGCAGTACTGGAATGGGGGGTGAGTTGTTCGATCAGAAATTTGGTTTTCCCGGCTCGTATTTTTCCAAAAACATTACGCCTTCAGGAATCAGCGATTATACAGATGGAGAGCTTTACCGTGCTATTACTACCGGTGTGAACAAAAAAGGGGAAGCGATGTTCCCTGTGATGCCATTTCATAATTACGGTAAGATGGATCCCGAAGATGTTAAGGCAATCATTGCATATGTCCGTACATTGGCGCCAATCGAAAATAAAATCCCGGAATCTTCATCAGACTTCCCTATGAATTTCATCATTAATACCATACCGAAAAAAGCAAATCCTTCCAAAAGACCGGATCCGAACAATACTGTGACATATGGGAATTATTTGGCTACGGCTGCTTCCTGTGTCGATTGTCATACCCAATTTGAAAAAGGGAAATTTGTTCCCGGTATGGAATTCGGCGGCGGAAGGGAATTTCCGTTCCCGGATGGTTCTATAGTGCGTTCCGCTAATATCACGCCCCACGGGTCAGGAATCGGGCAATGGTCTAAGGAAACCTTTATCACTTTGTTTAAGTCACATGAAGACCTCTCAAAAATTCAGACGGGTATTAAACTTGGAGAATACAATTCCATAATGCCCTGGACTATGTATGCAGGCATGAAAAACGAAGATTTAGCGGCTATTTATGATTATTTGAAAACATTAAAACCTATTGATAACAAAGTCGAAAAATTTACAAAAGGGGGATAATTACTCTATCAGACGTTTTTTGATAAAGCAATTGTCGGAAAATAAAAACACGAAAAGCTGCGATACTCACGTAGCTTTTCGTGTTTTTTATTATTGGATAAAGTGTTTTTTATGATTTCGGTAAAGGAGCTCCAACGGCAATATCACAACGGTGACCGGCCTGACCATGCGGAGGGTTCATTCCCGGTGCTGTTTCAGTTGTAGGAGTACTCAACAGTTCCGGAACCGCTGAATTTTGGGACGATGTAGTCGTATTTCCTGTTGGAGTAAGGCTTGTCGGGGTAACTGTGAAGTTCTGACTGTTTGTTTTTTGAGCTTGTGTTACTCCTTGAGGTGGTGTCGGTTTCCCTGGAGGTGAATTCAAAGGAGCCCCCACCGGGATGTCACAACGGTGTCCGGGTTGCCCGTGAGCCGGATTCATTCCTTTAGCAACAACAGGCTGAGCCGGAGGTGTAACCGTTGTAGTCGTTTGAGTCGGCGTAACGGTCATATTTTGCTGCGGTTGTACAGGCTGTTGCGACACATTAGTTCCGTTTACGATCTCATACACTGAAGGTACCGGTTTTTGATCTGCTGTATTTTTTTCGGCTGTTTCCTCTTTTTTACAGGAAACTAAGGATATAGTGGCTACTATAAGCAAGCCTGATATGGGTTTTATAGTCATCTTTCAAAATTTGATAAACTCAAAGATAGTGTTTATTACGTTGTTTTTGAAATGTAACCTGTTAAAAATAAGCTCTTAATTGAATGCTTCCCGTATGGATGGTCTGACTGGTTTCACTTTTTCGTCCCTGATAATTGACATTCACATCCAGATATTGGGTTAAATTTTTCTGAAGAAGTAAATTCCACGTCAGGTTTTTTCCGGGCTGCAGCCCTTCCAGCATCTGGTAAGCTACAGGTGAGAACTGATTACCATCAAAGGCATTTTTATAAAATGAAAATTCTCCGTTAGCTGTAAATTTCTTTTCAGAGGAATAGTTGAATGAAGTTCCCATCCTGTGCCGGTTTAGTTTTTCCATGGCATTAATCTGGTTTTCTTTATTCTGAAATTCATAGAAAACATCCCAGCTGGCATTTTGCGAAAAAAGATAGGAAACTTTCGGAGCCAACAGATAGCCTTTTAGGACATAGTTTTTACTGGCATAATTTTCGGAATCGACCCTGCTTGAAAGGGTTTGTCCGTCAAAATTGAATAACCATATTTTTTGCACCAGATGTGCATATTGCAGTTGATGGGAATACGATCGGTTTTCTTGCGATCCGGCAGAAAGAAGTGCTTTAGCATGGATGTTAAGGTAAGTATACGTTACCGAATGAAGTTGTTTTCCTCTGTTGTAAAATAAACTGTTGCGGAAGGTTGAATTCATCCCTAACAAGTCTTTGTCACTGGAAGAAAACGGATTTAGGTCAAAATTGTCGCCTTTACGTTCAATTTTACGATCCATCAAAAAAGAAGTCTGATTGTAAAAATAGGACAGTATTTTTTTGTAATCCGTTGCATTTTGCCACTGGATCGGATTCAGAGTGAGGGATTGCGAAAATTTATTCTGGTGGGTTTTTACATAAATCTGATTCGGAAGAAAAACGCGCACATAGATTGCCAAATCCGGATACGGCGCTACTTCGAACTCCTGCAATTCCTGAACGCCGTTGCCGTTATAATCGTTCCAGGTGTAAACTCCCTGGCCGGGTTCGACCTCCAGATAAGTATATTCCTGTTGTGCAAGGGTTCCTGAGCCTGTTTCGTAAGTCGTAGCGGTCTGAATCAACTGATTGAAAAAACGATCGGTATACAATATGCGGGAATTCAATGAAGGCTCATCCGCGCGTGCAGGGTCCTCAAACTTAAGATTACGGTAGTTAACAAAAACACCCAAATCACTCTTTTCGGTTTGTATCAGTTTCGATTTGAGATAATAAGAATCCGAGGTGTTTACTTTTTGAATAAAACCGTTCTGCAAACTGTCATTACTTCGATGCAAATACCCGATTTCGGTAAATACTTTGGTGCTGTCGCCGCGTCCAATGAAAGTGCCGAATTCTTTGTAGCGCTGACTTAAAGGCGAGAATGCATCGGTAGCCTTGTTTTTTTCTTTATTGTTTTCCATACGGAAACTGCCGCCCACCCAATTCCTTTTGAAATGGTATTTTGCCAGGGTCTGACTTCGGATAAAACGGGAATCAGTTTCCCTTGAATCACTCTGTAAGGCACTGCTGTTGTTGGAGAAGGTCCATTGGTTCAGTTTGAATAAACCATCGACTACATGGCGGGTTCCCGTAAAGTTTTCCGTAAAGTCTAATTTTTCCAGTTGATAACGGGCGAATCCTTTACCGGGTAGTTCAAAGTTAACTCCGGAAATCAGCAAACTCTGATCGCCTTGCGGATTGGTTAAATTCCAGTCACGATTAAACTCAATGGTAAACAAACGCTCAATGGTTCTGAATTCTTTCTGTACGAATTGGTAATCGGCAAATGCATCCACATTCCATTTACGAGAGAAAAGACGTTGTTTTGCATTGATTTTTCCCGCGACACCCTGATTGTCATTGTCGTCAATGGAAGAAAACATGTTTTTATCGTTATTGCTTAGACCGAATTCAAAATCAACATGGGTTTTTTCACTCGGATTGTATTTTCCCAAAACGGTCGCAATCTGAATTTTCGTGGGCGGAACCAATCGTGTAATGGGTTCATAATTTCCTTGTGGAATACCTGCAATCGGTGCCACATATTCGTAAATTCGACCGATAGCCTGATTGCTTGACAAAACATAATTCCCGAGATTGTTGCCTAACAGCGTAAATTTTACATTATACAGCACATCGCCTGGATTGTTGGAATATTCAAAAACTTCTATGCTGCCTAGCAGTACTTTTTTATACAGAATTTTATTTTCCGAATAGCTGTCTTCGTAGGCAGAAGGAGATATCATCAAGTCGGGATTGTCACCCGCATCAACTAGTATCTGGGCCTGTTCCGGAGACAAGCTTTGCTGTAAAGGCTGGTTTTTTACATCGTTTTCAGAATATAGAAAAGTGCCTATGCTCCATTTCTCGCGTTCGTGGGTTACGCCTCCATAAGTTACGAATCGGGTGTAGCTCCTTTCGGAATATTGATATTCTACGTTGATACGCATTTCCGAAGTTATCGGGAACAAAGAAGTAAATCGGATTTCACCGGCGTTGTAATCGATGATATAATCGTTGTTTTCGCCGCGTTCCAGCAGTATTCCGTTCACATAAACCCGTTCAGAACCAGAGATTACCAAAACATACAATTCGCCGTTAGGTCCGGTTAGTTTGTATGGTCCCTGATTACCCTCCTGTCCCGTAAAGGTACTTTTGGCATATTGCCCGCGAACAATGGCTCCAGATACAAATAAATCGGTTTTGTTTTCCGGTTGCCCAAAGGTAAAATGTGTGGAGAGGCCTTGTACTTTCTTGTTGAAATTCAAAAAGCGGGATTGCCGGTTTTCCAGAAACAGGTCACCGGCGCGAATGGCCCAACTGTCGGAAAACAATTCCACGAAAATCTGGTCGAATTCATCCAGTTTTTGCGAATAACCACCTTCCTGTAGCGGAATATTACTGTCTTGCAAGGAAGCACGCAGACTTACTTTTTCCGAAATTTTTCCGGTAATCTGTAAGTCGAGATTGGAATTTACCACCACGTTCTGATTGTTTCCCACGGTAACCCCGCGCGAAATACTTCCCGAGGTGTTCAATCCGTCAAAAGGTTTGAAGGTTGTAATCGGCTCCCGGGAAACCCGGTACAGATTCTGGCCTGCTTCGTTGCTGACAACCCGGCTTTGGTCGTAAATGCTATATTTTTTGGTCAGATATTCGGGAAATTTTAAATAGCGTACCGTAAGCGTGTCCTGGGTTTGAAAATCGTTTCGGAAAACCAAGGTTCCTTTCTGATAATCGACTTTGTAATAAAGGGTGTCGATTTCGTTGCCGGATCGGTCTAAAAGTTTAAAAAATTCCTTGTTGATACTAGTGCTGTCAATCGAAACCGGCTTTTCGGATACCGCAATTTTTTTGGTTTGATAAGGCGTTTTGATTTCCTGAGCCCATACGACAGAAAAACAAAGAAAAAAAAGAAGTAAATACGCCTGTTTCAACATAACTACTATAACTCGAATTTGCCAAAAGTAGTGTAATTAATCGAGAAATTCTCCCCGTTTTATACCAATGAAAGCAGATAACCCAAAAGCGAGCCTCCTAAAACCACCCATGCGCTGTTTGTTTTTCGAAAACCAAAGGTTATTATCAGGCTTATGGATGCAATGAGTATGGTTTTCCATTCGGTTACAGATTCTTTTCCCATAATGAAACAGACAACGATGATCAATGCCACCGAAGCCACATTTACGGCATCCAGGAAGGAAGAGAAAAGAACGGAATTCCGCATTCTCTTCACCAAAGGATTCAATGCAGCCACAAAGACAAAAGATGGAAGAAATATTCCGATAGTTGCCACCAAAGCGCCCGCATAACCATTAATCTGATAACCAATGAACGTTACGGAAGAAAAAACTGGGCCGGGACTAAATTGCCCGACAGCTATGGCGTCAATGAGTGTTTGTCTTGAAAGCATGCCGGTTTGTACCAGTTCCGAATCCAGAAAGGCGAACAGGACATAGCCGCTACCGTATAAAATCGAACCAATTTTCAGAAAGATGAAAAAGAGTTGGCTGTTGGAAGCTGTAATCAGGCCAATAGGTATAAAACTGTTGGCGTGTTTTCGGGAATTTTTTAAATAATGTACGGTCAAAGCCAGCAATCCGGATCCGAAAAGCACGACGATTTCGTTAATTCCTAAAAAAGAAGCGGTCAATGCAAGGAGACCTATTACAACCAGGAAATTGGATTTTAAGGAAGTTTTTGCCAGAGGATAAATTGCGGAAAGGATGATGGCAATAATGGCGGGTTTTATGCCGTAAATGAACGGTTGAATTTCAGGTAACGTTCCGTAGTTTTTATACAGCCATGCCAAACCCAGTGTGATGAATACAGCGGGAAGGATAAAGCATAGGCCTGCGAGTACAAGGCCTTTCCAGCCTCCTTTTTCTTTGCCCAAGTGTATTGCCAATTCCGTACTGTTCGGACCGGGAATCAGGTTGGTGGCTCCCACTAAATCCATAAAGTGGTCGTCGTTCATCCATTGGCGTTTGCGAACGACTTCATCCCGCATCATGGCAATATGAGCGGCGGGTCCGCCAAAAGCAATCAGCCCCAGTTTTAAAAACAGTTTTCCGATTTCTTTCAGCGAACCCTGCTGCATAAAATTATTCTTGTGTTACGATCTGCATCGTTTCGCGGCTCATTTGTTTTACCAGAACCGTTTTGTCTTTCTCTACCATGCTGATGGCTTTGTCGGTAAAATGACGAATGGTGTATAGCGATACATTTTCGTTGTAGAAAATTTTGAATTTCTTCGCCAAGATGTTTTTCAGTTCTCCAAAATTACCAAACTTGTCTTCAATACAAACAGAGAAACTGATGGCAGTATTCTGAATCAAACTTACCTTGATTTTGTATTTGTGGAACAAAGCGAAAATTTCACTGATGTTTTCCTCCATGATAAATGAGAAGTCGATGGAAGAAAGGGAAAGCAACAATTGGTTTTTCTTTACAATGAAACATGATGTTTCCGGTTCCAAATGGCTTCCTTTGGCAATGCTGGTCCCTGGTAAAAGCGGATTCAAAAACGATTTTACATACAACGGAATCTCTTTGCTTTGAAGCGGCTGTAACGTTTTCGGGTGGATAACCGAAGCTCCGTAAAACGCAAGCTCAATAGCTTCACGATACGAAATCTGATTTAATAAAGTCGTGTTCTCGAAATATCTCGGATCGGCATTTAAAACTCCCGGAACGTCTTTCCAGATGGTTACGCTTTCGGCGTTTAAACAGTAAGCAAAAATAGCAGCTGTATAATCGGAACCTTCACGACCTAAGGTAGTTGTGAAGTTGTTTTCATCCGAACCCAAGAATCCCTGAGTGATGTTCAATACTTTTCTCTTTATGTTTTTGGAGATCGTTTTCTGAGTAGTATCCCAGTCTACGATAGCATCACGATAGGTGTTGTCGGTTTTGATGAAATTACGAACGTCAACCCAATGGTTTTTAATGCCCGCATGATTGAAGTAATGACTTAAAATGGTAGTCGAAATAATTTCTCCCATACTTACAACCTGATCATACACGAAGTTGTAATTTGGAGATTTGTTCGAGCTTAAGAAGTACTCTAAGTCAAGGAAATGTTTGTTTACGGCAGTGAAGACAGCGTTTTTATCATCTTCAAACAAATCCAACAAAATTTGGTTGTGGTATTTCTTTATTTCCTGAATCGAAGCGTTCAATTCCTTGGACTTCTCGAAATAGTTCTTGATTACCAACTCCAATGCATTGGTTGTTTTTCCCATAGCCGAAACTACAAGAAGTACATCTTCATAACCTACCTGTTGTAAAACACTGTGTACGTTTTTAATACCGGCGGCATCTTTTACGGAGGCTCCTCCAAATTTAAAAATTCTCATGTTGTTTAAAAATTTCAATCCCGAAAATCACTTCGCAATCCGAAATCACCCTTTGGGATTGATCGTTGTTAAATATAGTTAGTTGCCATTTAAAAAGGCTTCAATTCCTTCTTCGTTCATTTGGACCACTCTCCAGTCGTCCAATACTTTTGCTCCCGATTTTTCATAGAAATCAATGGCGTTCTGATTCCAGTCCAATACATTCCATTCGATTCTTCGGACACCGTTGGCTTTTCCTTGTTTCATGATTTCGGTATAAAGGGCGATTCCCAAACCGGTACCACGCATCTTTTCTTTTACGATAAGGTCCTCCAAGTGAATGGTTTTTCCCTTCCAGGTCGAATATCGGTAATAATACAATGCCATGCCTACAATGTCACCATCCACTTCTGCAATGAAAGTGTGGAATAATGGATTGGTGCCAAAACCGTCGCTTACCAAATCGGCTGCAGTAACCACTACGGCATCGGGTTCCTTTTCGAAAACAGCCAGTTCGCGGATTAAATCCAATACGGCCGGCATGTCTTTTTCTGTTCCTTTCCTGATGAGCATTGTTTTATTTTTTCTTTTTCTTAGTTGTTGTAGTCTTTTTGGCTGCCGGTTTTGCCGTTTGTTTTACGTAAGGCTTGTATAAGCCGTCTTTCTCAGCTCTGGCTTTTGCATTGGCAGCTCTCTTTTTTGGATCAGGGTGAGAACTCATCATTCTTTCAATGAAAGAGGATTGTTGTCCTTCACTTAATTTGGCAAGAATGGTAAAAGCCGATTCGACAGCATTCACATTGTATCCGTTACGTTTCATGAAATCATACGAATACATATCGGCATCCGATTCCTGTTTCTGGCTGTATTGGCTGTCGATAACCGCGCTGCCTATTTTGGCTAACTGACTGTCGGTAACTTTTGCTACACTGGCAGATTGTGAAGCAGCAGCATCGGTTAAAGCTTCTTTCTGATAGGCTGTCTTTATGGCGTCTCTAGAATCGTGATTGGCTACGTGTCCGATTTCATGTCCGATTACGGCTAAAAGTTCGTTGTCGTCCATGATGTCCATCAGTCCGGAGAAGACTCTTACGCTTCCGTCGGCGGTTGCAAACGCATTTACTTCTTTTAATTTGTACACTTTGAAGTTAAGTGTCAAGCCTTTTTCGCTGGCGTGTTTTCCGAAAACTCTCTTTAAGCGGATGGCGTAAGGATCTTTGTCGTCGGCTACCGGATTTTCCTTGTCCATTTTGGCAACCGCTTCTCTGGAAAGGTTTGCAGCATCGGCATCGCTAAAAGTAAGGCCGGTAACTCCTTTTTGAACCGCTCCTAAAGCTTTTTCTCCTAAATTGATTTGTGCACTAACAGTTTGCAATCCTAAAACCGCAAATAATGTAGCAAGAAGTAAAGGTGTTTTTTTCATATCGAAATTATATTAAGATGGAACACATTAATATTTATTTTTATATTCGTTCAGAAGTGAATATTATTTGAAAAAGTTGCTTTAAAAATCAAAAATATGATTAATATTTGCAACTGCAAAAATGACATGCTAACAATGAAACAGCGCAAAAATACCTTAGGTGAGTTTATCATCGAAAAACAAGAGGAATTTAAGTATTCCTCCGGAGAATTATCACGTATTATCAATGCTATCCGTTTGGCTGCAAAGGTAGTAAATTATAAAGTAAATAAAGCCGGTTTGGTTGATATTGTTGGAGCAGCCGGAGAGCAGAATGTGCAGGGTGAAGACCAGCAGAAATTAGACGTTTATGCCAATGAGGTTTTTATTCAGACGTTGATCAACCGTGAAATCGTTTGTGGTATTGCTTCAGAAGAAAATGATGATTTTATTGCGATTCACGGAAAAGCTGGAGACGATAATAATAAATATGTGGTTCTGATGGATCCTTTGGACGGGTCTTCTAATATCGATGTGAATGTTTCTGTAGGGACCATTTTTTCGGTATACCGAAGAGTAACACCTATCGGAACCCCGGTTACCTTGGAAGATTTTTTACAGCCAGGCGACCAGCAAGTGGCAGCGGGTTATGTAATTTACGGTACGTCAACTATGTTGGTGTATACTACCGGACACGGCGTAAACGGATTTACATTGAATCCGGCAATCGGAACGTTCTACCTTTCGCACCCAAACATGCAATATCCTAAAGACGGTAAGATTTATTCGGTAAATGAAGGAAATTATATCCACTTCCCGCAAGGAGTGAAAGATTATATCAAATATTGTCAGATGGAAGAAGGCGATCGTCCGTATACTTCTCGCTATATTGGTAGTTTGGTATCCGATTTCCACCGAAATATGATTAAAGGTGGTGTCTATATTTATCCGACAAGTTCAAAAGCTCCAAAAGGAAAACTGCGTTTGTTGTACGAATGTAATCCGATGGCTTTTATTGCAGAACAGGCAGGAGGAAAGGCTTCAGACGGTTATCAAAGAATCATGGAAATAAAACCAACCGAACTGCATCAAAGAGTTCCGTTTTTCTGCGGAAGCCAGAACATGGTGGAAAAGGCAGAAGAATTTATGACGAAATACAAGTAAAATAAAAACTCCCGATTCCGGGAGTTTTTTTATTTATTCATGTGCTGCATCTCATATAAAAATGTATCCAGATCTACATTTAGTACCAAAAGGGATAATGCTTTTTCAACAATTAATTTTACGTTGCCCGGAGTGAAACCAAGGGCTAAAGCAAATTTTGCCAAGAGGTCCTTTTGTTTTGGACCCAAAACGTGGTCGACAAATACCATTCGGGATAAATCATATAAGCGCTCCAGTCGGTGAATATAAATGGACGGTGCGTTAATGGGGTATTTCATGGGGTTTTCCATGATTTCCTCGTATTCGTCTTTGGAAATCTCCAGTTTGACTGCAAGCTTGTCCAGGAACGCCTTTGCTTCGGTACTCATGTCGCCATCGGCCATGGCTACTCTTACAATAGCAGAGAAATGACCTTTGTTACGACTCTTGAATTCGCTATCAAATAAATCTGAAATTGACATAGATGTGTGTTTTTGTTTAACTCAAATTTACGAATTTTCTGTTTCCTTCGGATTAAATTGGTAAGCTTTTCTTAACGGAAGAAAGCAATTATCAAAATAAGTTGTAAGTTTGATAACCCAATCTTAAAAAACTGTTTTGAATGTCCGAATTTCTAACGTATTTTAATATCGGCCTGCATCATGTGCTGGATATTAATGCTTACGATCATATATTGTTTCTGATTGCCCTGGTTACTCCATATGCCTTTAAAGACTGGAAAAGAGTACTTATACTGGTGTCATTGTTTACGCTTGGTCATACATTGTCACTGATTCTTTCTGTTTTTGGTGTGGTTTACATCAAACCCGGACTGGTAGAGTTTTTAATTCCAATTACTATTTTAGTTACTGCTTTGTTTAATTTGTTTACGGCGGGAAAATCGGGTAAAAACGAAAGCATTACGTTTATAGCCATGGTAACGGTTTTTTTTGGGATCATTCACGGATTAGGTTTTTCAAGCTATTTTAAATCGATACTGCCGGGGAGTGCTACCGAAAAATTGGTTCCAACATTGGAATTTGCCGTAGGAATTGAAGCGGCACAGATTATAGTAGTGTTAGCGGTTTTGATAATATCCTATATTGTGCAGACGTTTTTCAGGTTTTCAAAACGGGACTGGTCTTTGGTTATGTCGGCTTTTGTGGCCGGAGTTGTGCTGCCGATGATAATTGAAAGTGATATTTGGAACAGATAATTTGATAATGAAAGTAGAGAAGAAAGAAAAATACGATAAAGCTTATTTGCGCATTGCTAAAGAATGGGGGCAATTGTCCTATTGTCAGCGCAAAAAAGTAGGAGCAATTATAGTAAAAGACCGAATGATTATTTCCGATGGATACAATGGGACACCATCAGGGTTTGAAAATTGCTGTGAAGATGATGAAGGGCTGACTAAATGGTATGTGCTTCATGCCGAGGCTAATGCGATTTCCAAAGTGGCCCGTTCCACCCAGTCGTGTGAAGGAGCTACGTTGTATATTACGCTTTCGCCTTGCAAGGAATGCAGTAAACTGATTCATCAGTCGGGTGTGAAACGTGTGGTATATCACGAAGGGTATAAGGACGATTCCGGATTGGATTTTTTGAGAAAAGCCGGTGTTGAGGTAGATATCATTACTGAATTGGATTTGGATTAAGAGATAATGAGAGTTAAAAAAATATACTTGCCGATTATTCTTGCAACGGCTTTGGCGGTGGGCGTACTCATTGGTGGTTACCTGAATTTTTCGGGACCAGGCAGAGGATTTACGTCGAATTCGAACCGAAGCAAGCTGAATAAGCTTATCGAACTAATTGAAAGCGAGTATGTTGATGATGTGAATACCGATTCGATTGTAGATTTGACGGTAAACGGAATCCTGGAGAAACTGGATCCGCATTCGGTATACATTGCGAAAGGCGAAATGGAGCAGGTGTCCCAAAGCATGAAGGGAGATTTTGTGGGTATTGGTGTAAATTTCTATATGTATAACGATACGGTTGCCATCATTAAGCCGATTGAAAAAGGGCCATCGGAAGCAGCCGGATTAAAAGCCGGTGACCGAATTCTGTACGCCGGTAAAACAAAACTCTTCGGAAGGAAATTGCCAAGCGACAGTTTGTTTTCAAAACTGAAAGGGGAAGAAGGTTCGAAAGTGCAACTGACCATCTATAGAAAATCAGAAAATAAAAAATTCAACGTTACTATTACCCGAGGAGTCATACCGATAAAAAGCGTGGATATTGCCACTATGTTGGATAAGAAGACCGGTTACATTAAAGTTAACCGTTTTGCCGAAACCACCTATAAAGAATTTCATAACGGTTTGCTTGGATTAAAAAAACAAGGAGCAACGGAGCTTATTGTTGATGTTCGCGACAATGGAGGCGGTTATATGGAAATGGCAGACGAGATAGCCGACGAATTCCTCAAGAATGACGAACTCATTGTAAAAACAAAAAATAAAAAAGGCAATATCGATAAGACCTATGCTACAGAAGCCGGGAATTTCGAGAACGGAAAAGTCTATGTGCTGATCAACGAAAATACGGCCTCGGCGAGCGAGATTTTGGCTGGTGCCATTCAGGATAACGACAGAGGTACTATTGTAGGACGTCGTTCTTTTGGAAAAGGTCTGGTGCAAAAAGAAATACCATTGGGTGATGGTTCGGCGGTGCGATTAACGGTGGCGAGATATTATACGCCTTCGGGACGTTCAATCCAAAAGCCTTATAATCATGGGACGGAAGAATATTTTAATGATTTTCAAAAACGTTTTGTGAGTGGGGAGCTTTTTGCTGCTGACAGTATAAAAGTGGCCGACAGTTTAAAGTTCAAGACCAAAAAAGGGCGTATCGTTTATGGTGGCGGAGGGATAATTCCCGATGTTTTTGTGCCGATTGAAGGCGGTCACGGCGATGAGGCTTTAGGGATGTTGATGCAATCCGGACTGCTGAGTTACTTCGTCTTTGAACAATTGGATAAAGATCGAAAAGTATTCCAAAACCTTACGTTTCCTCAATTAGTGCAAAAATTAGAGGCGACGGATGTGTACTTCCAGAACTTCAAAAGCTATATTTCGAAAAGCGGATTGGTTATTAATATGGATAATCAGAAACCAACTGTAAAACGGTTTATAGCTGCTGAATTTGCAAGACAGCTGTTCGATGAAAGCAAGTATTTCGAGATGGTGCTGAAAGAAGATGCGATGATAAAAACAGTATTGAAAAAGAAATAAAGAAAAAGGGTTTTCCAAATACGAAAACCCTTTTTTGATTTATTTACGGATGCTGTCGTGTGAATGTGTTTCAATGCCGTCATTCCACAAAACCAACAAGTCTGTTGCTACTGCGGCTCCGCTTCCGGCAGCTATGGTGAGCTGGCTGCGGTGTCCGGCCAAGGTACCGCAAACGTAAATACCGTCTGCAACCTTATGGTCGATGTTTTTGAGTTGGATTCGGTTTTTTTCAGCCAACGATTTTTTGTGCGGTTCGATGTAGTGCATTAAGCCTTCAATTGCAAACAGATTGGAAGAGCCAATAGCAACCACAATATTTTTTGAAGTGTACGATTTTTTATTGGTGTGGACGGTAAAATTTCCGGCTTCCCCTTCTACTTTAAGTGCTTTCTCGTCTTCTATCTGTTGAACATGCGGATAGATATCCGCTAAATGGTGCGTACTCTCAGTTAGTAACTCGGAACCTAATTTCCCATTCGGGATCCCATATGCATTATGAAAAATAGCATCCTGTAATGAGGATGCTTTCTGATGGGTTATGATTCCGATTTGTTTTTCGGCAGCAAAAGCTTTTTTACGGGCAGACCCCAAAATCAGGGCACAGGAAACACCTGAAACGCCGCCACCAATGATAAGGACGTCAAACATAAATTAATTTCCTCGGGTTTTCTCGTCAATCAGTTTTGACATACGGAAAATCAATAAAATGCAAACCGCGCATAATGAAGCGGCAATTCCGATCAATGCGACTAAACTGTTGCCTTCGAAAAGGTTCTTGAAATCAAGTAATGTAACGTTGAAAATAACCAGACCTAAGGCTAGGGCAATCATGATATAGGTAAAAATTTTCATTTTTGCTATTTAATTTGTTAAACGTATTTGATGTAATTTGTGTATGCGTTGTCTTTGGTAAGGAAAATCGCGTGCTTTTGGAAAGCTGTCAAATAATAGGTGAAATTAGTAAAAATCTGGCTAAACGAACAAACCTTTAACATTGCCGGCAAATAATTTAACAGCAATGGCTAAAAGTATTACGCCAAAGACTTTTCGGATAACGCCAAGACCTGTTTTTCCTAACAAATGTTCGATTTTCCCGGATAATTTTAATACGACATAAACAATGATGATGTTGATGAGAATCGCGATTACAATGTTTATCGATGCGTATTGTGCTCGAAGGGAAAGCAAAGTGGTCATGGTCCCTGCCCCGGCTATGAGGGGAAAGGCCAAAGGGACAATGCTGGCTGTTTTGGGTTCTTCATCTTTGTATATACTTATGCCTAGGATCATTTCGAGTGCCAGAAAAAACAATATAAAGGAACCGGCCACTGCAAAGGATTTTACATCCACTCCCATGAATTTCAGGATTTCTTCCCCTACAAAAAGAAAGGTAATCATGATGATTCCTGAGACAATCGATGCTTTTTCCGATTGAATGTGTCCCACTTTCGTGCGCAAATCCACTATGATGGGAATCGTTCCCACAATGTCGATTACCGCAAAAAGTACCATTCCGATCGTTAAAATTTCTTTCCAGTCAAATCCCATAAGGCTGTGGTTTTTTTGATGGCGCAAAAGTATTTCTTTCCGAAACTAAATTTAACTAATAAATCGTTAATTTTTGATATTTAGGAAAATATGGTTTTAAACTTTGTAACTTTGCGGCAAATACAAGTTTTAATTATGTTTCAGTTAGGGAAAACCATAGTGTCGGAGGAGATTTTAGAGAAGGAGTTTGTGTGCAATTTGTCTGCTTGTAAAGGGGCTTGTTGTGTGGATGGAGATGCCGGTGCACCTTTAACGGAAGAAGAAACAAAAATTTTAGCCGAAATTTTCCCGAAAGTAAAACCCTTTTTGCGTCCGGAAGGCATTGCGGCCATCGAGGAGCAAGGTACTTTTGTAGTGGGAGAAGACGGTGAGTTTGAGACGACACTTATAGACGGTGCTGATTGTGCATATGTGATTTTCGACGGAAAGACCGCGCTTTGTGGTATCGAGCAGGCTTATAATCAAGGTTTGGTCGACTGGAAAAAACCGGTTTCCTGTCATTTATATCCTGTCCGTGTTAAGGAGTTTTCAGAGTTTTCTGCGGTGAATTATCATAAATGGCATATTTGCGATGATGCCTGTTCACTTGGAAAAGAACTGGGGGTTCCGGTATACAAATTTGTCAAGGAAGCTCTTGTTCGAAAATTTGGTCAGGAGTGGTATTCGGAATTGGAAAAAGTAGCCGAAGAACTTGAAAAATAAGCCCTCATTTTTTAGATTGTTAATAAGCTTTTGAGCCTTTGTTTTTACTGTGTTTTTGGTGAAATACCAAAAAAGGTGTATATTTGTAAAATACTGAAAAACAGTGTTTTATGATGTAAAATTTAAGTCAGAAAGAAAATTCTTCATTGTTAAAAACTCGGTCAAATTGTGAATAAGTTTGACTTTCTTTTTACAATTCAAATAACAATCTTTGTAAACCCCAATCTAGTTAATTAATCAATTTTTAATCCTATAAAAGTCAGCATACTATGTCAGTAGTCGAACCTATATTGCAAGAAAACAAAGATCGTTTCGTGATTTTCCCTATCAAACATCATGATATCTGGGAATGGTACAAGAAATCGCAAGCCAGTTTCTGGACTGCGGAAGAAATTGACTTGCATCAGGATTTAACCGACTGGAACACTAAGCTGAATGATGAAGAAAAGTATTTCATCAAGCATATCCTGGCGTTCTTTGCTGCTTCAGACGGAATCGTAAACGAGAATTTAGCGGAGAATTTCGTAAATGAAGTGCAGTACCCGGAAGCTAAATTTTTCTATGGTTTCCAAATCATGATGGAAAACATTCACAGTGAGACTTATTCATTGTTGATTGATACCTATGTGAAAAATGAAGAGGAAAAAGACCAGTTGTTCCATGCTATCGATGTGTTTCCGGCAATCAAGAAAAAAGCCGAATGGGCATTAAAATGGATTGAGTCGGATTCGTTCGCCGAAAGATTGATCGCTTTCGCGGCGGTGGAAGGTATCTTCTTTTCCGGAGCATTCTGTTCTATTTTCTGGTTGAAAAAACGCGGATTGATGCCGGGCTTAACGTTTTCCAACGAGTTGATTTCCCGTGATGAAGGAGTTCATTGTGATTTCGCGGTGCACTTGCATAACCATCACTTGGTAAATAAGGTTTCTAAATCAAGAATTACCGAGATTATCACCGATGCGTTGAATATCGAGAGAGAGTTTATCACTGAATCATTGCCGGTAAGTTTGATCGGAATGAACTCAGTGCTAATGACACAATATCTAGAGTTTGTGGCCGACCGATTATTGGTGGAGTTAGGTTGTGCGAAAGTGTACAACTCAGCCAATCCGTTTGATTTCATGGATATGATTTCGCTTCAAGGGAAAACCAATTTCTTCGAAAAACGAGTGTCAGAATACCAAAAAGCAGGAGTGTTGAACAAAGACACTGATTCGCAAAAAATTAGCTTCGACGCTGATTTTTAATGAAATAAAAAATAGACAATTCACGGCCAAGCGCCATTATAAATAGATAACCTTCAAAACAGTAACCCTATGTATGTAGTAAAAAGAGACGGAAGAAGAGAACTGGTAATGTTCGATAAGATTACGGACCGAGTTAGAATCCTATGTTATGGATTAAATGATTTGGTTGATCCGGTAAAAGTGGCTATGCGCGTTATTGAAGGTTTGTACGACGGAGTAACCACTTCCGAATTGGATAATCTAGCGGCTGAAACTGCGGCTTCCATGACGGTAACTCATCCGGATTATGCGCAATTGGCAGCGCGTATTGCTGTTTCCAACTTGCATAAAAACACGAAAAAATCGTTCTCGGAAACGATGTCCGATATGTATCATTACGTGAATCCGAGAACAGGGCAGGATTCGCCTTTGTTGTCTGATGAAGTATATGAAGCTATTATGGCTAATGCGGAAATCCTTGATTCTACAATTATCTATAATCGTGATTTCAACTACGATTATTTCGGATTTAAAACCTTAGAGCGCTCGTATTTATTACGCATAAACGGAAAGATTGTTGAGCGTCCGCAGCACATGTTAATGCGTGTGTCTGTTGGAATCCACTTAAATGATATTCCTGCTGCGATTGAAACGTATGAGTTGATGTCGAAGAAATTCTTCACGCATGCAACGCCAACGCTTTTCAATGCCGGAACACCAAAACCGCAAATGTCGTCTTGTTTCCTGTTGACTATGCAGGATGACAGTATCGACGGAATTTATGATACATTAAAACAAACAGCTAAAATCTCGCAATCAGCGGGAGGAATCGGTTTGTCTATCCATAATGTAAGAGCGACAGGTTCTTATATCCGCGGAACTAACGGAACTTCAAACGGTATCGTACCGATGTTGCGCGTATTCAACGATACGGCTCGTTATGTAGATCAGGGTGGAGGAAAACGTAAAGGAAGTTTTGCGATTTACATCGAACCTTGGCATGCCGATATTTTCGATTTCCTGGATTTGAAGAAAAACCACGGAAAAGAAGAAATGCGAGCGCGTGATTTGTTCTTCGCCATGTGGATGAACGATTTGTTCATGAAACGTGTGCAGGATGATGCACATTGGACGTTAATGTGTCCGAACGAATGTCCGGGATTGTATGATGTATACGGCGATGAGTTCGATGCGATGTACATTAAATATGAACAAGCCGGAAAAGGAAGAAAAACTATCAAAGCCCGTGAGCTTTGGGAGAAAATCCTTGAATCGCAAATTGAGACAGGAACGCCATACATGCTTTATAAAGATGCGGCGAACCGTAAATCAAACCAGAAAAATTTAGGAACTATCCGTTCATCAAATTTATGTACGGAGATTTTAGAATATACGTCTGCTGATGAAATTGCAGTATGTAACTTGGCATCGATTTCATTGCCAATGTTCGTGGAAAACGGACAGTTCAATCATGAGTTGTTGTATGATGTAACCAAACGTGTTACACGCAACCTGAACAAGGTGATCGACAGAAATTATTATCCGGTGCAGGAAGCTGAAAATTCGAATCTGCGTCACCGTCCTGTAGGATTGGGCGTGCAAGGTTTGGCGGATGCATTCATTTTGATGAGAATGCCGTTTACCTCGGATGAAGCTAAAAAATTAAACCAGGAAATTTTCGAAACCATTTATTTCGCAGCGGTTACTACTTCGATGGAAATGGCTAAAGAAGAAGGTCCATACTCAACATTTGCAGGATCGCCTATTTCTCAGGGTGAATTCCAATATAATCTTTGGGGATTAAACGACGGTGACTTAAGCGGTCGTTGGGACTGGACTTCACTTCGTAAAGAAGTAATGGAGCACGGTGTTCGCAACTCGTTGTTGATGGCTCCGATGCCAACAGCTTCTACGTCACAAATCCTTGGAAACAACGAAGCGTTTGAACCGTATACTTCCAATATTTATACACGTCGTGTATTGTCTGGCGAGTTTATCGTTGTAAACAAGCATTTGTTGCATGATTTAGTGAGCTTAGGATTGTGGAATGAGACGCTGAAACAGGAAATCATGCGTGCCAACGGTTCGATTCAGGATATCAACGGAATTCCGCAGGATATCAAGGAATTGTACAAAACGGTTTGGGAAATGAGTATGAAAGATATTATCGACATGTCTCGTCAGCGTGGTTATTTCATTGACCAGTCACAATCATTGAACCTGTTCATGGAAGGGGCTACGTTTTCTAAACTGACATCAATGCACTTTTACGCTTGGCAGTCTGGTTTGAAAACGGGAATGTACTATTTGAGAACTAAATCTGCAGTAGATGCGATCAAGTTCACATTGAGCAACGATAAAAAATCAGAAACAGTACCTGTGCCGGCTGAAGTAGCCAACGAAAGCGCACCGATGTCTGAAGATGAATTCAGAGCGATGCTGGAACGTTCTAAAACTGCAGGACCTGAAGATTGCGAAATGTGTGGTTCATAATAACAGGATTTGATTTGTAATTTGAATAGAAAGCAGCCGTCATTTGACGGCTGTTTTTATTTTACCGCAAGCTTTTGAAGTGTTTTTCATTTTTTGTGGTAATTTCCTTCTTTAGAATCATTTGAAAAATTTTCGTAACTTTATGATTGTCAATAAAATAGATAATTAAAAAAGATGAAGGTATGAAAACACTATTTACTTTGGTTCTTATTTTGTCGGTAACTTACAACGTTTATTCCCAAGTATTGTATAATGAAAATTTTGAATCTTATACAGCTGGAGATTTTGCTGACCAAGCTACATCTATTGCTTATGGGTCGCCTTATGATGCTTTTGAAGTAATTCAGGATGGAACAGGGAAAAGATTAAGTATTCGTCCTGATTGCATTCTTTATATAAATTTAGAGCAGTGGCCTTTACGAAACTCTGGAAATAATGTTTTAGAGGTGGAATTTGATTACTTTACAGGTCCTGACTCTGATTTCACCGCAAGGGGAGGATTAGCTCTTCTAGCTGATCAGACGCAAACGATTGGAGTCATGATGCGGTATAATTCAAAGGTTGTTTACGCTGCTAATAATCTGAGTCAGGAACGGGAATTGGGGGATGGCAATACAAGTGTTGTATTGCCGAAAAATGTATGGTTAAGGTTGATGTTTTCGTATAACACGGTTACTAGAGAGGCTATTTTTAAAGGTCCTGGGTTTTATAAGGTGTTTCCTGATTTTACTCAGGCGAATAATTATACCCGATATTGGGTTGGGTATTTGGGTTACCCCGCCTATCCTATTCGATTTAATTATGATAATGTGGTGGTGAAAGCCGTTCCGTCCTCTACTTTAGGAACCGAGGTGTCATTGCAGGGACAGGAGGGTTTACAATTGTATCCAAATCCTGCCACCGATTATGTGATGGTTGAAACTTCAGATAAGATTTTGAACGTGTATATTTATGATGTTGAAGGCAAACGATCAGAGTTGGTGTTAAATGACGGCAAGATTGATATTTCGCAATTTCCAGCAGGAAACTATATTGTAGGTTTGAAAACCGACAAAGGATTTGTTTCTCAAAAGATTATTAAGCGCTAGTAATCTTTATCAGTCATAGTTATGATGCAGGAGATAACTATTTATCTGAAATAGTAAATTAAAGTGCAAAATTATTTTAGTGCAGTTCTTCAATAATTTTAAAAATATAAGCAAACAGCTGTCATTAAGACGGCTGTTTTTTATTTTACGGCAAATCGACGCACTCTTCGTACCTTTGTAATTCTAAAAATGACAATCATGACAAAAGACAAGAAAAAAGGTGTTTACACTGGAATCATTGAACAAGATGCTGACGGGAATTATTTCTGCGGGGAATATTTATTGGATTATCAGTATACCGTAGCTAACTTTAAACTGGGTGATGAAATCAATATCAAATCGGTAATAGAAAATCCGAGTGATAAAAGTTATGATCAATACCCAAAGAAATCGCGAAATTTCTTCCTGTCCAACCAAAAAGAATAAGATTTATTATTAAAACTTTTGCCATTGAGTAATTTATATTTCATAGACCGAAGCAATGTTAAGCTGGAAGATGTGGTTTTTAACGAAGCAGTGTCCGAACAGATCGGTCAGTTCCTGAAAGAATACCAATTCCGTGAAGTGCTGGAAAAGTACGATTTGCCGGTCGTAAATAAAATGCTTTTGTACGGCAAAACCGGCTGCGGGAAAACCATGACGGCTAAAGCTATTGCGAAACAGTTGGATAAGAAATTGATTATTGTCAATCTGGCCAGTATTGTTTCTTCTAAATTGGGGGAAACCGCTAAAAACGTCGAAGGATTGTTTAAGGAGGTCAATTACGAAAGCGCCGTGTTGTTTTTCGATGAATTTGATTCGTTGGGTCAGATCCGAGATTACGACAATAAGGACAGCAGCGAAATGAAACGTGTTGTAAACGCAATTCTGCAGTTGATTGATAATTTCCCTAAGAAATCGATCCTGATTGCAGCAACCAATCAGATTCAAATGATCGATGATGCGCTTGTACGTCGTTTTGAACTGAAACTTGAATTCACATCTCCTTCAAACGAGGTGTTGGATAACTATTATGATACATTATTGTCGAAATATCCGGTTCAATTTCAGCAGTTGGACCGTATTTACGATGTTTCCTTTGCCGAAGCTAAGAGCCAGGTTTTCAAATCGGTAAAAAACAATATTATTCAGGCGGAGATCCACAAACAGGCAAATAAATAAATGATGATACTCCTTCGAACGACTTCGGAAAACCAGGATTTCAAATACCTTACCCAATTATTTGATACTTATCTGATAGATATTGATGGTGATGAGAAGGATTTCTTCGCACAATACAATCAGATTTACTTCGAAAATGCAATCGTTTGTTACGAAAACAATATTCCGGTAGGATGTGGTGCGCTCAAACCGTACGATTTGCAAACCGGTGAAATCAAACGAATGTTTGTGCATCCGGACCATAGAAATAAAGGTGTGGCTATGGCTGTTTTACAGGAGTTGGAAGTCTGGGCGAAAGAATTGCATTTTACTTCCTGTATACTGGAAACTTCTTTCAAACTTGAAAATGCCATTGCTTTGTATAAAAAAGTTGGCTACCATCAAATACCTAATTACGGTCAATATGTTGGCGTGGAAAGCAGTGTTTGCATGCGAAAAGATTTATAAGAGATTTCGGTTTTCAATTTGTACATTCGTAACGCTAAAAATTTCAAACTTTAGGTTATGATGCAATGGGAACAGCTACTGTCATTAAGGAGACAAGGCGATACGAGTAAACGATTACGAAAAGAACAGGATGATACCCGTCTGGGATTTGAAGTCGACTACGACCGAATCATATTTTCTTCTGCTTTCCGAAGCCTGCAGGATAAAACGCAGGTAATTCCGCTTTCCAAAACTGATTTTGTACATACCCGATTAACGCATAGTTTGGAAGTTTCCGTTGTTGGGCGTTCTCTTGGGCGTTTGGTTGGTAAGCAGCTGCTTGAAAAATACCCTCATTTAAAAGAAGTACACGGTTATCACATGAACGATTTCGGTGCGATTGTGGCGGCAGCTGCGTTGGCGCATGATATCGGGAATCCGCCTTTTGGACATTCCGGGGAAAAGGCTATTGGCGAATATTTTATAACCGGAGCTGGGCAACAATACAAAGAAAAATTAACAGACAAAGAATGGCAGGATTTAATCGATTTTGAAGGGAATGCTAATGGTTTTTCTGTTCTGACAGGTTCTCGTCCTGGTGTGGAAGGAAGTCTGCGTTTGACCTATGCTACCTTAGGTGCTTTTATGAAATATCCGAAAGAAAGCCTTCCTAAAAAACCAACTGCAAACATTGCTGATAAAAAATATGGGTTCTTTCAACAGGACAAGCCGTTTTTCAATGAGGTAGCTTCCGAATTGGGATTGATTTCTAATAAAACCGGAAATGATGTAGGTTTTGAAAGGCATCCTTTGGCTTATTTGGTGGAAGCGGCCGATGATATCTGTTATACGATAATCGATTTCGAAGACGGAATCAACCTTGGTCTGATACAGGAAGAGTTTGCTTTGGAATATCTTATCAAGCTGGTTAAAAATAATATTGATGCTGATAAGTATAAGTCTCTGATCACCAAAGAAGACCGAATCAGTTACCTGCGGGCTTTGGCTATCGGTAGTCTGATAAATGATGCGGTGAAAGTCTTCATAGCTAATGAAAAACTGATACTGGAAGGTAAATTTCCTCATGCTCTAACCGATAAAAGTGAGTTTAAAGCACAGATGAATGATATTATCAAAATCAGTATAAAAAATATTTACCAAAGTAGGGAAGTGGTTGAAAAAGAAGTGGTCGGCTATCAGGTTATCAATACACTTTTGGATAAATTTTCATCGGCCTATAATAATAAATTTGAAGGGAAGTCCAGTAATTATGATGAATTGATACTGAAGTTGTTACCTGAAAAATTTGTAACCGAAAAAATGAGTTTGTATGAACGACTGATGCATATTTGCCATTTTGTTTCGATGCTTACCGATGGAAAGGCTTTGCAGTTATTTAAAATAATCAAGGGAATTAGTTAAATATTTTATTTTTTTTAAAATACGGAATTAATTATTTAATTTTGTGGAACTTAACTACAAAAAATTTAATTAAAAAGCTATGAAAAAAATTACTATCGGGGTGTTTTTGTTAGCTTCGCTTTTTGGGTTTTCTCAAAATCCTTTGGATAAAATTAAAGCGTATGCAAATAAAAACACTGCTAAATCTTCATTACTGACGGAGGATGTTTCTGATTTGGTTATAGTTAATGAATTTAGTTCCGAAACGACGGGAATAAACAATTATCACGTTAAGCAGCGTTGCAACGGGATCGAGGTTTATAATTCGGATTCCAATTTCTTGATTAAAAATGGCCAGGTTTTTAAAGGAGGAGAAGATTTTATTCCTAACATAAAAAGAAAAGTTAATGCTTCTGTTCCGGTATTTGAGGTGCAGGCTGCATTGTTAAATATTCTGCCGCAACTCAATGAAACTAAATTAACTTCTGTTCAAATTCTTGAAAAGTCGCAGTATGAATACAAATTAAGTAATGGGGCGCTTGCAGACTACCCAATCACTGCAGAGTTGGTTTATTTCAAAACGGATGAAAATACGTTGAAATTAGCTTGGGATTATGAGTTTTATTCTCAGGACTTGCAACATTTATGGAATTTGAAAGTTGATGCTTTAACTGGCAAACTTTTAGAGAAAAATGACATGGTGTTGACTTGTAATTTCAGTGGTAATCATGTAGGACATGCTCATTATTCTAATAAATTTACAGAAACTTTCTTTAAAAACAGTTCAGCTGCATTGACCCCAGGAACAACAAATTACCGAGTTATTCCATGGAATTTTGAAAGTCCAAACCATACTTCGAGACAACTTGTTACAAATCCTGAGACTGCCAACGCTTCGCCTAATGGATGGCACAGTACTGTGACTACTATTGGAGGTACTGGCGACTCCTCAAACCAGTTTACTAGGACTCAGGGAAACAATGTCAATGCATACGATGATGTTTATGGGTCTAACACAGTAGGGTCTCAACCTACCGGAACAGGAACTTTCCCTAATCTTACTTTTGATTTTCCTTATCCTGGAACTACGGTAGAGGCTTTTACTTATATGCCTGCGGCTCTTACGAATTTATTCTACATGAATAATATCATGCACGACTTATGGTATCAGTATGGTTTTGATGAGAGAAATAAAAATTTCCAAATGGCCAATTATGGTCGTGGAGGAACAGGGAACGACGCTGTTAATGCAGAGGCACAGGATGGTTCTCAAGCATCACCACCAAACTTAAATAATGCAAACTTTTCTACACCAGCGGAAGGTCAGAAGCCAAGAATGCAAATGTATTTATGGAATGTTGCACCGACGACAACTTTGACTATTAATGCACCATCTGCTGCTGCTGGAGCATATGCTATTGTTGACAATAACTTCAATCCGGGACATGTGGGATTACCGATTGCTCCGGCAGGTTTAAGCGGTACATTAGTATTGTATAATGATGGTACGCCTGACACTTCAGATGCTTGTACAGCGCCTGTTAATGCTGCTGCTTTAAGTGGTAAGATTGCGGTTATCAGAAGAGGTGACTGTGAGTTTATTGCAAAGGTTAAACGCGCTCAACTAGCCGGAGCAATAGCTGTATTAATAGTTAACAATGTTGATGGGAATATTTCCATGGGTGGTGCAGATGGCACTATTACAATTCCGGCAGTAAGTATTAGTAAGGAAGATGGAGAAAAAATCATCGCTGCTTTGACAGCAACTACAACAGGTACAATGTCTGCTCCCGCACCTGGATTTGTTAATTCTGACGGAGATCTGGATAATGGAATCATTGCTCACGAATATGGTCACGGAATTTCAGCAAGATTGTCTGGTAACTGTTTGAATGGTTCTGAACAAATGGGTGAGGGATGGTCAGATTGGTATTGGTTAATGATGCAAATCAAACCAGGAGATACCAGAAACGATGCTAGAGGATTTGCTACTTTCGCTGTGGCTCAACCGCCATCAGGGCCTGGTATTAGACCATTTAGATATTCTCCAAATATGTCTGTAAATCCGTTAACGTACGGAGATACTAATGAGATGTGGTACAACGACGGAAGTCAGGATAGAATAGATGTTCACTCGGTGGGTTCTGTTTGGTGTACTATCTTATGGGATTTAGCTTGGAATTATATCGATAAATACGGTTATGATCCAAATATTTATACAGGTACGGGTGGTAATAACAAAGTGATGCGATTGGTTTTGGACGCTATTAAAATAGATGGCTGTACACCAACGTTTGTAACTGGTCGTGATGCTCTTATTGATGCAGATCAGGCAACTACTGGAGGGCAAAATTATTGTTTGATATGGCAGACATTTGCTAGACGTGGAGTTGGACTTTACGCTGATTCAGGAACTAACTCAGGAGCTGCCGGGATCCAGGATCAGATTGAAGATTTTACAGTACCGGCACCTAAACCGAGCTGTACTCTGGCAGTTGACCAATTCCAAAACGAAAAATCAATTCGTGTGTATCCTAACCCAACAAAAGGTTTGGTGAATATTGCAATCAGTGATTACTCAGGGGAATTATCTATTCAGGTTTTCGACCTAAACGGAAGAAAAGTTTACAGCCAGGATGTTAATAATTTCAGCATTGAAGGTGCTATTCAACTTGGAAACCTTCAGTCAGGTATATATCTGATTAAAGTTAACGGAGAGAATATCAATTATACTCAAAAAATCATTCTTAACTAAGAATACTTTGATACAATCAAAAAGGGAATCCAATTGGATTCCCTTTTTTTGTTTTAAATGAGCACATGTACTTTAAGAGTTATTTCTTCGGCTTTGGTGAATAACCCTTGTAATCGGGATTATGATTGTTCCATATTTTCCAGACACCATCTTTTTTCTTTATGAAATAGGTTTGTTTATTTTAAAATCATATACTTCGAAGTTGGAACGGTTGTCAATGGTATTGATCTTAAAGTTTAGAGCCAAATATCTCTGGAGTGCATCGCTAATCCTTTTTATCAAAGGACTGTCGGCAAACAAGTAATTCTTCAGGTTGGCTAATTCAACGTTTGGAGGCTTTTGGATGCATTTAAATCCCTCTTCGTAGAGTTGAGTGCCAATCTTTCAAATTCTTCTGAAAAAGGCTTGTTTTGATCTGCTTTTAAGTTTGTTTCTTTATTTTATTGATGGGAAAAAAAATCGTTTAGGGAAGGATGTCCTAGAAGGACGGCGAGTTTGTCCAATGTTTTAAGAAATCTCAAATCGGGATTTACTTTTTCCATATAGGGATCATTGAAAATTCGTTGTAGAGTTATGCTGGAAATGGTCAGGCTTGTTTTGCTCTTTTTGGAATTTTTCAGGGAGTTTGCTTTTGTCAGCGCGATTGGAAATGATTTTTGAAAGAACTATGCATTGCGTTCTGCTCCAGTTTAGATTGCTCCCGATAGACTGTATACAACGGAAGGATTTGACCTTATACTCTCCTTGAGTTGGTCAATAATAGATTTCATTTGTTGTTGTGTTCGTGTTTCGGGTTTGTATGTTATTTTAATTCAACAGTTGAGGAATTTAAACTAAAAATGTAAATGTAAGATTTTTAGCTTAAAAAGAATAACTTAGTCCTAAGCCTAATATTTGTTTTAACTGAACCTTTGGTCCTCGCGTTACTACTGCGCCGTCAACTTCATCTTTTGATTTGATATCGTCGTCATAAATCAGGTTCGTGGAAATATTGGCTCGGACATGTGAATTGACGATCATGTTCATCTGCACTTGCCAATCTATGTCTATGTTTCCGAAATTTTTAATGTAATCGGTGTAAAGTACCAGGCGGTGGTCGAGCATAATGTTTTTGAAAATCTCTTTTTTGTACTGATTAGTTACTAAAAAGCCCATTTCAGTTCTTGTTTTTTTACCGTGACTTATAAGGTTTCCATTAGCGTCATAGATTGCTTTGTCAACTCCAAAAGCTCCCTGATCTGCTAAGCGATCGTCTAAAACTAAGGTAGTTTTGAAGGTTAAAGGCGAAATATAGATCCTAAGGCCGTTTTCGCCTTCTTTTTTAAAGTATTCGGTTCCTAGTCCCAAAAATATATAGGCCGGGGCAAAAGGTTTTGAAATGGCTAAATCGGTATTTGGATAAGCATAACCGTTCGTAAATTGGGTGTTAAAATTAAATTTAGCAGAATAATACCAATTCGAGATCGAGTCTGTCTTAAATCCGGCTGTAGAGTTAAACTGAATCACGTCGTCTGTTTTTCTCGCTTCTATTCCGTCTTGTTTGTTTAAACCATAACGGGCAATAAGTTCGTTATGCCATATGAAACGGCCTTTTTTGTACTTTCGGATAAATGCACCTTTTAGAATTCCGGAAATTGCATTTTCTCCACCGGCACTCCAATTTACAAACGCAATCTGAGTTAAATCAAGGCCTAAGTCGTTTTTTGATTCCCATCGTTTAATAGTATCCGGAACTGCTGTTCGGATAACATTTTGGGCGAAACTTTGTTGAAATGCTACAATGCAGATTAATCCTAATAGATAGGTTTTCAAGGTATTCATGGCAACAGGTAGGTTAAATTTGGTGCAAAAATGAACATTTTCAACGACTTGAGAAAATCGTTTCCAAACTATTAACGTCTATGCCGCAAATTTGTTGTTGTTCTAAAATGGTGCCTTGTTCTATAAAAATATCAGGAATTCCCAATTTTTTTACAGATATTGAATAATTGTTCTCCGTGCAGAAAGAAGCAACCATACTTCCAAAACCGCCGATGACAGTTCCTTCCTCGACTGTAATTATATGTTTATGTGTTTCGCAGATTGTCTTTAATGTTTCGTTATCCAACGGCTTTACAAAAGGGAAGTGGTAATGAGAGTATAATTCGCTGTTTTTAGTGTTTTCTAGTGCTGCGGCGACATTGTTGCCTACAAAGCCGGTTGAAAGTATTGCTGTATCAGATCCTTTTCGAAGTTGTTTTGCCTTTCCGATTTCGACTTTCTCAAATGGTTGTTTCCAGTCCAAAATAATGCCTCTGCCGCGCGGATAACGAATGGCAATCGGATGTTCCAGACCGAGTTGGGCAGTGTACATAATGTTGCGTAACTCCAATTCGTCTTTTGGGACAGAAAGTATCATGTTCGGGATGCAATTCAGATAGGCTGTATCGTACGCGCCATGGTGGGTGGCACCGTCTTCTCCAACTAATCCGGCACGGTCCAAACAGAAAATTACCGGTAAATTTTGCAGTGCAACATCGTGTATCAATTGATCGTAGGCTCGTTGCATGAAAGTAGAGTAGATGTTGCAAAAGACGATCATGCCCTGCGTAGCCATACCGGCTGCTAAGGTCACTGCGTGTTGTTCCGCTATCCCAACGTCAATGGCGCGGTCAGGGAAAGCATCCATCATGAATTTCATCGAGGAACCCGTTGGCATGGCGGGTGTGATTCCGATTATTTTTTCGTTTTGTTGTGCTAATTCCACTAAAGTATGTCCGAACACATCCTGAAATTTGGGAGGTAGGTTATCTTCTGATTTCGGCAGAATTTCTCCTGTTTCCTTGTTGAATTTGCCTGGAGCATGGTATTTGACCTGATCTTCTTCAGCCAATTGCATTCCCTTGCCTTTGGTGGTGATGATATGCAGGAACTTAGGTCCTTTTTTATGTTTTAACCGGTTCAATTCTTTCAAAAGCGCGTTAAAATCGTGACCGTCGATTGGACCGGAATAGTCAAAATTCAGCGACTTAATGATGTTGTTAGCTTTTGGATTTTTTCCCTCTTTAACCGAAGTGAGATAATCTTTTAAAGCACCAACACTCGGATCTATTCCAATGGCGTTGTCGTTCAGGATAACCAATAAGTTGGCATCGGTTACACCAGCATGGTTGAGTCCTTCGAACGCCATTCCCGATGCGATGGAAGCATCGCCGATGACTGCAATATGTTGTTTTTCGGTTTCGCCTTTTAAATTCGAGGCCAAAGCCATTCCCAATGCTGCGGAAATCGAAGTGGAAGAATGACCTACACCAAACGTGTCGTAAATACTCTCGCTTCGTTTGGGGAATCCGGAAATTCCATGCAGCTGGCGGTTCGTGTGAAAAACGTCTCTCCGTTCGGTTAATATCTTATGCCCATAAGCCTGATGCCCGACGTCCCAAACCAATAAATCTTCCGGTGTGTTGAAGACGTAGTGAAGCGCAATGGTCAGTTCAATAACGCCTAAACTTGCTCCAAGATGACCTTCTTTACGTGAAACGATGTCGATGATGAATTCGCGCAACTCTTTGGCTAAAGACGGTAATTGCTCCGGCGAAAGTTTTCTTAAGTCGGTTGGGTTATGGATATTTTGTAAGAGATTATCAGACATAAGACAAATGTACGATTTGAAATTGTATTTTTGTTTTCATGGAAAATATTTTCACCGACGAATATTTTATGAAAAAAGCCTATCAGGAAGCCGAAATAGCTTTTGAAAAAGGCGAGATTCCTGTAGGAGCCATTGTGGTGGTGGATAACCGGGTGATAGCCCGTACTCATAACCTGACCGAATTGCTCAACGATGTTACAGCTCACGCCGAAATGCAGGCCATAACTTCTTCGGCGAATTTTTTGGGCGGAAAGTATTTAAAGGATTGTACGCTGTATGTGACCTTAGAACCCTGTCAGATGTGTGCCGGTGCTTTGTATTGGGCACAGATTACAAAAATTGTTTACGGAGCTCGTGATGAACACCGTGGCTTTATGACTATGGGAGGGAAATTACATCCGAAAACTGTCGTTGTTGGAGGTGTAATGGAAAACGAATGTGGTAGTCTGATGAAACGTTTTTTTGCTGAAAGACGAAAATAAAAAAACTGCTATTTGAGAGAATAGCAGTTTCGTTTAAAATATCAGGCTAATATTATGTTTTATTCGCAACCTTCGATGTGACAACTGTTCTCTCCGGTTGAATTTTGAAAGTCCAAAGTAGCATCAAAGCTACCTTCTTCCCATGTTTTTTGCAAAGTTTGTAGAAATACTTCGGGAGATTGCGCTCCGGAAACCGCATATTTATCATCAAAAACAAAAAATGGAACACCGTTTGCGCCAAGGCTTTGTGCTTCGTTCATTTCTTGTTCTACCTCGTTAATATAGGCATCCGAATTTAAAACGGATTCAATTTCTTCCAGTTTCAGTCCAACTCCTAAAGCGAGTCGTGTCAATGTTGGTTTATCGTCAATGTCCAAACCTTCGGTGAAATGTGCTTTAAATAACGATTCTTCGAAAGTGTCACCCAAATGATACTTTTTAGCGAGATGAGATAAACGATGCGCGTTTAAAGAATTAGCTAAAATCAGTTTTTCGAAATGATAATCCAATCCTACAGCTTTGGCTTGTTGTGTAACGCTTTCGTGCATAGCAACGGACCAATTTCTGTCCCGGCCGTATTTTTTTGCCAAATAATCAAACGTGTTGTCTTCGGGCTGATACTTGGCTCTTGGGTCGAGCTGAAAACTCTTCCATTCGATAGTAACAGCATCTTTATTCTCGAATTGTTGTAATGCTTCTTCCAGTTTTCGCTTTCCGATATAACAAAACGGACACATTACATCGGACCAAATTTGTATTTTTAATTGATTATTCATTTTCGCAAGGTTTTTTATGCAGCTGAGCCAAATGTTTTGACATGGCAAAATTAACGAATTTGTTTGCGGGCCGTTTTGTATTTAGGTTTTTATTAGGATAATATAAACTTAAAAAAGGGCATAAAAAAACCGCCTCGTTTTACAACGGGCGGTTTGTTTTTTATCGAACTTCATTTCCTTCTTTGTCAAAGAAATGATATTCAAGGAACGTGTAAGCGTCACGCGGTATGATTTTTACCCATTTTTTATGTTCAAAAAACCATTTTGAACGTATTGATGGAAAACCTTTGGTAAGGTAGGCTGCCACAAAAGGGTGTGCGTTTAAAACAACCTTTTTATGGTCTTTGATAATTCTTTCAAGGTCAACCACTATTTTATCAACGATTGAGATTGGAGCTTCGATTTCCCCATTTTCTTTGTTGGGGTCCTCTTCTCTTGTTTTGATACTTACTTCGGGTCTGACTCTTTGTCTAGTAATTTGAATTAATCCAAATTTGCTAGGAGGCAAGATCTTATGTTTCGCCTTGTCATCGCTCATTTCCTCTTTCAGAAAATCGTATAATTTTTTACGATTGTCCGGATTCTGCATGTCTATAAAATCGACCACAATAATCCCGCCCATGTCGCGAAGTCTTAGTTGTCGCGCTATTTCTGCTGCGGCAATCATGTTTACTTCCAGTGCGGTGTCTTCCTGATTGGTTGCTTTGTTTGATCGGTTACCGCTGTTAACATCGATAACGTGCAAAGCTTCCGTGTGTTCTATGATCAGATAAGCTCCTTTGCTCATAGAAACTGTTTTTCCGAAAGACGTTTTTATTTGTCGTTCTATATGATACTTTTCAAAAAGAGGTAAATCCTTTGATTGGTAATGCTTGACAATTGAGACTTTAGAAGGAGCTATTTCTTGCAAATAGTCCTTAGTTTGATAATACAAATCTTCATCATCGACATAAATTCCCGTGAAGGTGTCGTTAAACACATCTCGTAATATGGAAGAAGCTTTGTTTACTTCGCCCAAAATTCGGGACGGATGATGTGCGGTGGGTATTCGTTTGCATGTTGCTGACCATTTGTCGAGCAAGTTTTGCAAATCTTTATCCAGTTCGGCCACTTTTTTGCCTTCTGCTACTGTGCGAACAATAACACCAAATCCTTTTGGCTTGATAGATTGAACCAATCGTTTTAATCGGTCTTTTTCTTCTTTAGAATCGATTTTCTGTGAAACCGAAACCCTGTCCGAAAAAGGGACTAAAACCACATATCTGCCGGCCAGTGAAAGCTCAGAGCTTATTCGTGGACCCTTGGTCGATATTGGTTCTTTAACTACCTGAACGAGAATAGACTGATTGGCGCTCAGCACGTCGCTGATGGCTCCATCCTTGTTTATTTCCGGCTCAAAAGGAAAGTTTTTTAGGGAGAAATCTTTTAGTTTACCTGCGCTTACAAGTTTGATGAATTTTATCATCGAAGAGAGGTTTGGGCCTAAATCGTGATAGTGCAGGAATGCATCTTTCTCGAAACCTACGTTTACAAACGCAGCATTAAGTCCCGGAACCGGTTTTCTGATTTTGGCAATAAAAATATCGCCAACCTGAAAGCCGCCTTTTTCCTCGCCACCTTCTTCTTTGTGCAATTCAACTAGTTTTCCATCTTTTAATAAGGCAAAATCTACGGCATCTGAACTGGTTCGAATAATTAATTCTTTGTTCAAAATGTGTACATTTTTATCCATACAGTTAAGTGAAAAGTGAAAAAGTGAAAAGTGAAAAGTTGCAAATCTTTAAAAAAGATGACTTATTCTTTATTCCTTGTTCCTTATTCCAGAATTGTACAGATGGATTAAACAATTTTTTACAGGTATTGTACCCGGTTGGATTATAGATGTCAGATTACAGATTTTAGACCGCAGAAATAATCTGGTGTCTGAAAGCTGCGATCCGCAGTCTTAATCCAAATTTCAATGAACTTTTAATTTTAAAAAAGAAAAAGTAGTTTTAAACTACTTTTTCTTTTTGTGACGGTTAGCTCTCGCTCTTTTTTTACGTTTGTGAGTAGCTACCTTATGTCTTTTTCTTTTTTTACCACTTGGCATAACTTGTAGTGTTTAGTGATTAATAATTAGTTAATTTTTTGCTTCTGTATTCGTTTTTACTCCATCAACAAATATTTTCGCCGGTTTGAAAGCCGGAATGTTGTGAGCAGGGATTTTAATTGTAGTGTTTTTAGAGATGTTTCTTCCGGTTTTCTCAGCTCTAGTTTTGATGATAAAGCTACCGAAACCTCTTAAATATACATTATCTCCAGTTTCTAGTGAGTTTTTCACCTCGTCCATAAAAGACTCCACTGTTGCTTGAACGTCTCCTTTTTCAAGACCCAATTTCTCAGAAATTTTCGCTACGATGTCTGCTTTCGTCATTTTCTTTCGTTTTATATTGATGTGTAATTTTTTGAGTGTGCAAATATAGCAATTAAAAAAACAATTTTTCAAGGTTAATCGATTAAAATTTAATTACATAAAGTTTTATTTTTGTTTTCCAATTTTTAAAGATGGAATTTACTAACAATCTAGTCCAATGGTATTTACGTAAAAAACGCGATTTGCCTTGGAGAAAAACTCCTGATCCGTATCCGGTCTGGCTTTCTGAAATCATGCTGCAACAAACGCGAGTTGCTCAGGGATTGCCTTATTTTTTGCGTTTTACAGAGGCATTTCCTACTGTTTTTGATGTAGCTTCAGCCGATGAAGAGCAGGTGTTGAAACTCTGGCAGGGTTTGGGGTATTATTCCCGTGCACGAAATCTGCACGCTACTGCAAAACATGTCGCTTTTGATTTAAATGGAAAGTTTCCCGATAAATATAAGGACTTGTTGAAGTTAAAAGGAGTGGGTGAGTATACCGCTGCGGCTATCGCCTCTATTGCCTATGGCGAAGCGGTTCCGGTAGTTGATGGAAACGTGTATCGTGTACTTTCGCGCTATTTTGATGTGGAAACCGATATTGCATCCGCTTCGGCTAAAAAGGAATTTTTTGAATTGGCGGCTTCTTTGATGCCAAAGGACAAGGCATCCGAGTTTAATCAGGCAATGATGGAATTTGGGGCTTTACAGTGTGTGCCCAAAAATCCGGACTGTCAAAGTTGTGTTTTCAATGGAAGCTGCCTTGCATTGAAATATGGTAAAGTAGGTGAGCTTCCGGTAAAAATGAAGAAGACCAGGGTGATTAATCGTTATTTTAACTACCTTATAATTAAGGACGGTCAGGGGAATACCCTTATTCGGAAAAGAACCGGAAAAGGGATCTGGCAAAATCTGTATGAATTTCCAATGTTGGAAACAGCACAAGAAGATGATTTTGATAGTATATATCAGTCAATTGAAAAGTTTTCTTCAGACTTCAAGCCGACGCATATCAAACCATTGCATCATAGTCTAATAGTTCATAAACTTTCTCATCAGCATTTGAATATCCGTTTTTGGGAAGTAGAAACCGATCAAAAGTTGTCGTATGCGATGTCAGTTGGAGAAATAAAAAAATATCCGTTCCCAATCGTAATCCATAATTTTATAGAGGAACATTGGGCGGATGTTTAGAAATTACTATATTTGAGTACAACTAAAAGATATAAGCCATGAACGGTACATTGAATAAAGTGATTTTAATAGGACATTTGGGTGACGATGTTAAAATGCACTATTTTGAAGGAGGGAATTGCATCGGACGATTTCCGTTAGCGACAAATGAAGTTTATATTAATAAAACTACAGGTGAAAAAATCACTTCTACCGAATGGCATAATTTAGTAGTGCGTAATAAAGCAGCCGAAATCTGTGAAAAGTATCTTTCCAAAGGTGATAAAATTTATGTGGAAGGCCGAATCAAATCGCGTCAGTGGCAGGCCGAAGATGGTACGACCAAATACACTACCGAAATACAAGTGACAGAGTTCACCTTTCTGAACGTCAAAAAAGAAACAGAACAAAAGCAAGGGGGTTATTCATCACAGACCAATGAGCCTCCAATTGCGCCGACCGGCAGCGAGGATATGCCGTTTTAATCTGTAAATCAAATAAACTTTCCAAAACTGCGTTTCACATTGTATCTTTACGCCCTAATTTAGCGTAAGGATTTCTGTTATGATAAAAAATAAGAGTATCGTTCTGTTGTTTGGGGTTTTTGTTTCTCTGCTGTCAGTGGGTTGTCAGGACGAAACGGTTCCAAAACCAAAAAGTCATTTGCGACTGGAGTACCCATCAGCAAAATACAATGCCTTTAATTTTCAAGGCAATTGTGGTTATGAATTTGAAGTGAATGAATTTTCAAAAGTAAAGACTAAAGGAGACTGCTCAATGGAGATTCAGTATCCTAAAATGAAAGCGACGGTCTATTTGAATTATAAAACCGTAAATAACAATATAGATCAGCTACTTCGAGATGCTCAGAAATTAACCTATGAGCACGTAATCAAAGCTGATGATATAGCCGAACAGCCATTTTTGAATCCGGAGCATAAAGTTTACGGAATGTTCTATCAGGTAGGAGGGAATGCGGCTACGAATGCGCAGTTTTATGTAACTGACAGTACGCGTCATTTCCTTGTTGGATCGGTTTATTTTTATGCAAAACCGAATTACGATTCCATACTTCCGGCTGCGGCCTATATCAAGAATGATATGCGAAAGATTATGGAAAGTGTGAGATGGAAATAAGATTTTAAAGTAAAAAAAGGAACTCAGTTGAGTTCCTTTTTTGTTATGCCTTCTTAAAGTTGGCTACTTTATATGTTTTACCGTCGGCAACCGCTTCCACTAATTTGGTTAACGATTCCTGATTGTTTACGGTTTTGTCAAAAGATACGGTGGCGGTTTTGGTATCGAAGTCAACTTTCGCTTCTTTCACGCCTTCAGTTTCAGTTAATTTTTTCTCGATGGTGGCAGCACAGCCCATTGCACAAGTCATGCCTTCGATCTGAAAGTTTGCTGTTTCCAGATTTTGAGCAGCAATTTCTTTTTTAGGTGCTGCAGCTACAGTTTCAGTTGCAGTGGTTTCTGCTGTTTTTTCTTCTTTTTTACAGCTTACAAATGTTAAAGCCGCAAGTGCAAACATTAGGGTTACTTTTGAAAATTTCATATTTGTTATTTTTTTGATTTTGAATCGGATAAATGATTGACGGCAAAATTACCCAAAAAAAGAACTGATTTTCATTTAAATAACAGAATTTTGACATTTTAAAATCATCTTTATGGAATCAAAGCAACTGAAATGGATTTTACTGGCCGCACTTTCGCTTATCTGGGGAAGTTCATTCATTCTGATAAAACGAGGGCTTGTTGGTTTAACGCCGCTTCAGTTAGGTTCGCTGCGGATGTTATTTGCAGCGTCTTTTCTGGTTATTGTTGGATTTAATAAGATTGCCCTGATTCCTTTGGGTAAATGGAAGTACATTGCTTTGACCGCTTTAATGGGGACTTTTATCCCGGCATTCTTATTTGCTTTGGCGCAAAGCGAAATCGACAGTTCCATTAGTGCGGTTTTGAATTCCTTGACTCCGTTAAACACACTGATTCTGGGAATCCTGTTTTTTGGAATGACCTTCCAGCGCAGTCAGTTGATGGGAGTGTTGATTGGTTTGTTAGGTAGTTCGGTGCTGATTTTAAGCGGGGCGGCGCATCACCCAGAGCAAAATTATTTTTATGCGCTTTTTGTGGTAGTAGCTACATTTTGTTATGCCACCAATGTGAACCTGATAAAAAAATATTTGTCAGACGTTAATCCGATAAGTATTACGGTTGGTAATTTTCTGGTAATGGTCATTCCGGCTTTAATTATTTTGATTTCTACGGGATTTTTTGGTGAACTTCACAAGCCGGAAGTGCGGCATTCTGTTATGTTCATTGCGATTTTGGGGATAGTAGGCACTGGGATTGCTAATATTTTGTTCTTCAGACTGATCCAGATTACCACTCCGGTATTTGCTTCGTCATCAGCCTATCTGTTTCCGATTGTGGCCATTTTTTGGGGATTTCTGGATGGGGAAACCTTAACGTTTGCTCAGATTGTCGGAGCGGGAGTGATTTTGCTTGGGATTTATCTTTCTTCTAAGAAATAGGACTTCATAAATGACATAATAAAAAAAAGACTGTCCATTACAGACAGTCTTTTTCTTTTTTGAAACCAATGTTTCTTATTTGAAATCTTCAGCAGTTACGCCTTCGTTGATTTTCACTTCAGTCGTCATTAATTTGATTTCAACACCTACATTCATGTCAGTTGTATGAGGGAATTTGATTCCTTTCACTTCTTTGTAATCACTGTAGTAAGTGGTTTGTGTCATTTTCTGACCCATTTGCTCCATCTCTTTAGCTTCTGCTGTTTTTAAGCCGGTTTTAACATCATAGTAGTATGTTGTTTTGCCTTCTTTGATTACATAGACGTCGTTTTCGTTCATGGTTTCGATGCCTTCAAGCTTAGCGTTTGGATTGTTAGCCAAATTCATTTCTTCAAAAGGAGCAGCACCTTGTTTTTGTTCTTTGAATTCTTCTGGAGTCAAGTCTTTTCTTTGCCCTTGAGAAACACGGTATCCTGATTTGTCGCCAACAACCTGTTTCATCATCGACATGCCCATTGCTTTCATTTCAACGCACATTTTGTTGTCGGAAGTCACTTTAGTTGTTAATTCAACAGGTGTTCCCTGAACGGTTCCTGAAGAAACTGTCGCTACTGATTTTACAGCTTTCACTGCTTTTTCACCACCAATTGCTTTGATGTAGTTGTTTAAAACGGTTTTAGATGTAACGCCTGCAGGAATTGGAATGTTTACTTTTGGTTTTTCAACCGGATTACCGAATTTGTCGAAAAACTGAATTGGTAATTTCTGCTTAGCACTCATTTTTTCAAGGCTTGGAAGTACATCTGCTGCTTTTCCTACAACTACAATTCTTGTATTGTCTGCTAAGAAATATTTGTTAGCCACAGCTTTGATGTCTTCAGCAGTTACCGCGTTGATGTTCTTGATATAGTTTTCGTAGAAATCCGCCGGTAATTTTTCTGTTTCGGTATTTAATGCATAACGAGCGATGGTGGCTGGTTTTTGAATCTGCATTACAAAGTTTCCGATATATTTTGCTTTAGCGATTTTTAATTCGTCAGCAGATACTGATTCGGTTCTGATTTTTTTCAATTCGTTCATGAATTCCACTACAGCGCTGTCTGTAACTGCATTTCTTACTGAAGCCCCTGAGCGGAATTTCGATACGTACCTTCCTGTTCCTAATGAAGAATAGGCACCGTAAGTCCAACCGTGTTTTTCGCGTAAGTTCATGAACAAACGGCCTTCACCGCCACCGCCAAGGATTTGGTTCGCTAAGATTCCTGCGAAATATTCTTTGTCGGTCATTTTTAAAGTTTCAGTATTTACCAAAGCGATTTCAGACTGAACCGCATTAGGCATATCAACGAAATTGATTTGACTGTACTGAACGTTTTTAGGATCCGGATACGTTAATGCCGGAACAACTGCTTTTTCCCATGGGCCGAATTGCTTTTCAACCATTTTTTTAACGTCTTTCAGTTTTACATCACCAACGATTACTAGATAAGCGTTTCCTGGTACGAAATAGGTGTTGTAGTTTTGGTTAACGTCGTTTAAAGTAACGTTTTTGATGGTAGTCTCGCTTAAATATTCTCCGGCTGGATGTGTTTTTCCGAAAGCCAGAACGTCTTCCACACGACCTGCAACTGCTGAAACGCTTTTTTCTTCCGACTTAAGGTTCTCGAGCATTTTTTCTTTTTCTTTGTCTAACTCAGTCTGAGTGAAAACAGGATTCAATAAACCATCGGCCATTAATTCCATGATTCTCCCTGAATATTTAGACAATCCGCTTGCGAAAGCACCATTTGAGTTGAAATTGATGTTGGCGCCTAAGAAATCTACTTCTTCGTTAAAAGCGTCTTTCGACATTTTTTCGGTTCCTTTACCAATCATGGAGCTTGTTAAATCAGATACGCCTTTTTTGTCGCCTTCCGCATAAGGCGGGTAGTCGATAGTAAGGCTGTAGCTTACGCGGGGAAGTTTGTGGTTTTCAACAACCAATACTTTTAAGCCGTTTTTTAAGGTAAAAGTGCTAGGTTTTCCAACGTTGATGGTTGGAGATGGTCCCGGTTTTGGTTGTGGTCTGTCTTGTGCTTGCATGGATATTGCTAAAAATAAACTTGCTGCTATATAAATATATTTTTTCATAGTGATTCTCAACTTAGTTTTGTGCTTTGTCTTTTGCAGGTACGTAATCTAAAAGCAGACGTTGGTTTGGGTTCAGATATTTTTTTGCAACTTCTCTGATTTCCTCTCTGGTGATTGAATGGTAAATGTCAATTTCAGTATTGATAAGGTTCACATCGCCATACAATAAATAGAAAGTGGCAAGGTTTTCAGCGATACCTTCAACGTTAGCGTTAGCATTTACGTATTGGTTGTCGAATTTGTTTTGCAGTTTCTGGAAATCTTTTTCGGAAATTAATTCTGTTTGCAATTTCACGATTTCCTCGTCTACCTGCTTAAGTAAATCCTCGGTAGTGTTTTTACCCATTGGAAGTCCGTATAAAATATACATTCCATAGTCTTCCTGACTGTAGTTGAAAGCTCCAACTTGTAGCGCCATTTTCTTGTCGTCTACTAATTTTTTGTATAATCTTGAGCTTTTTCCGTCTGAAAGGATTGAAGAAATCATATCTAAAACTCTTGCGTCACGAGTCTTCATTGAAGGTGTTCTGTAAGTGGCAACCATCATAGGAATCTGAATGTTCGGATCTTGGTAAGTGGCTTTGATTGTTTGGGTGATAGGAGCTTCTTCGAATTTTTGTCTTTGAACATCTGCTCCTTTTGCAATTGGACCGAAATAATCTTTAACCCATGTTTTTGCCTGAGCAGGATCAAAATCACCGGCAACAACCAGAACGGCGTTGTTAGGAGTGTAGAATTTTTTGTTGAATGCTTGGAATTCTGCTAAAGTAGCTGCATCCAAATGTTCCATTGATCCGATAGGAGCCCAACGGTAAGGGTGAACTTTGTAGATATTTTGCTTAACAGCAGCGATCAGGCTTCCGTAAGGCTGGTTGTCTACACGAAGCCTTTTTTCTTCTTTTACTACTTCGTTTTGTGTGTCAACACCAATCTGGTTGATTACCGGATGCATTAGTCTTTCCGATTCCATCCATAAGGCTAATTGTAAGTTGTTGGATGGGAATACTTCGTAGTAATACGTTCTGTCTTCTGTAGTGTTGGCATTGTTGTTACCTCCGTTGGCTGTTACGATTTTAAACCAGTCACCGCGGCCGATGTTTTTAGTTCCTTCGAAAAGCAGGTGTTCGAAAAAGTGCGCAAATCCTGTTCTTTCAGGGTTTTCGTCTTTCGATCCCACGTGATACATTACCGATGTGATTACTACCGGAGCCGATTTGTCCTGATGCAAAATTACATGCAGACCGTTGTCCAGTGTGTATTCTTCAAATGCTACTTTCTGAGCGGAAGCAACACCTCCAAGCATTAAAAGCGAACTCAAAGCCATTAAAGATTTTTTCATAGAGTTATTGTTATTTTATAATAAAGGAATTTGTGTGCAATTTCGTGAATTTGTTACAATGGTGGTGATTTTTTTTTAACTGGGCTGATTTTAAAGTTTTTAGGCGTGAATTTTTATCGGAATGTTGTAAGGTAAAGAAATAGTTGTATATTTGCGGACTTAAAAAATTAATTAAACATTATTGTTATGTACGCAATCGTAGAGATAGCAGGGCAACAATTCAAAGTAAGCAAAGACTTAAAGGTTTATGTTCACCGTTTAGCAGTAGAAGAAGGTGCAAAAGTTTCTTTTGACAAAGTTCTTTTATTAGATGATAACGGAAACGTAACTTTAGGCGCCCCAGCTGTAGAAGGTGCTTCAGTAGAAGCTAAAGTGTTACAACACTTAAAAGGTGATAAAGTAATCGTTTTCAAAAAGAAAAGAAGAAAAGGTTACAAAAAGAAAAACGGTCACAGACAATCTTTAACTCAAATTGTAATCGAAGGTATCGTTGCAGGTGGAGCTACAAAGAAAAAAGCGACTAAAAAAGCGGAAGCTACAGAAGAATAATTAACATTAAAAACTAGTACGTCATGGCTCACAAGAAAGGTGTCGGTAGTTCCAAGAATGGTAGAGAATCAGAATCGAAACGTTTAGGTGTTAAGATTTATGGTGGACAAGCTGCAATTGCTGGAAACATTATCGTAAGACAAAGAGGTTCTAAGCACAATCCAGGTGAAAACGTTTACATGGGTAAAGATCACACTTTACATGCAAAAGTTGATGGAGTAGTGAAATTTCAGAAAAAAGGAGATAACAAATCTTTCGTTTCTGTAGTTCCATTCGAAGCATAAGAATATACTCTTAAACAATACAAAACCCCATTTCGAAAGAAGTGGGGTTTTTTGTTTTGTAATGAAAAGTAAATGTTACTTCGGTTACTTTATTTAATGATTATTTTTTCTGATTCTTCATTATTCAGTTTTAGAAAATAGATTCCCGGTACTAAATTTTTAATGTTTAGCATATTCAATTCGGATGAATTTTTAGCACCTGCCAATACGATTTTTCCATTTATATCGGAAAGTTGGTAGTTTATAGTTTCGGTGGTGTTGTCATTTTGTATATAAATTGCTTCTGAGGCAGGGTTAGGGTATATTCTGAAGGATTTCTTTTGTGATACCTCATTTGTTGATAAAGTGGCCTGATAGACCTGTGTTACCTCTGCAGGGGTAAGTGCACGGTTCCAAATGGCTACGTCATCAAGTGAGCCGTTAAAGTTGCCTCCTGACGGTCCTTTTCCTATCCAAAGCGGTAGGGGGGCAGAATTTACGCTTGTGTAGCTGTCGGCGGTCCTAGTGCCTACTGATACGCCGTTTTTATACAGCGTCAAATTTTGGTTGTTGTATACGGCTGTATAATGTTCCCATTGTCCGACGGTAACTGCAGGTCCGTATGCCCAGGCCCATGAGCTACCTTGTTTGTTTACTCCGGTCTGTGTGGCTGTGTCTGTGGATTGAACGTTCCAGATAAAATTTCCGTTTGCAGTGGATCCGCTCATGATGGCAATACTTATGGCGGTATTGTTTTTTTTCATCCAGAATGATACAGAATGCGCTCCAGTATATGAAAATACTGTAGGAAATGAACTTAGCATTAAATAGGACGTGCTTCCGTTAAAAGAGTATGCGGAATTTGCTGTTCCGTTTCTGTCGGTGGTTAATGATGCACCATAGTTGGTAAGGTGATAGTTGTTGGCTGTTGCATCATTTGCGTTTCCGTTAAAACCATAATAAGCAACCAGGCCTGATGATGGTACATAGTTAGGCACTTGAGCTTTTAATGCTGTAATGCCAAGAGTCAAAAGTGACAATAGAAAGTAATTTTTTTTCATAAAAGCTGTTAATTAAATGAGAAATAGATTGATTTTAATATTAAAGTTAATTAAAAAGCTAATAATTTATCTAGAAGTAATTCGATATCACAAAAATTGATAATTGGTGATATTTTTTTGATAAATGAGTTAAAGTAATGGGGAGGTTGCCTGCGGAAATCCAATCTAGTGCTTGCTTGTCTTTCTGGTGATATATTCTTGTGGTACAATTGATCTATTAAGAGATTGTGGAAATTATTGTGTAGGACAAGGTAAGCCTTTGTTAGTGTGTTTGTTGTGTGTTTTTTAAGTGTTTCTGGGGGTAATAATTCCTGTTAATTTCGTAACTTGTATCGTAATCTGAAATTCCTGTGGCGATGTTTTATTCAAATTCACAGTTGGAAGTATTGGTAATCACCATCGTACTAATCTTGGTGTATATAGTTGGTTATGAGTTAATCCGTAGACTTGAGGCGCCTATTGAAAAAAAGTATGAGCTGTCTCTGCGTCTCATGGCATCGCTTTCCTTTTTTCTTGTGATTTATAATATCTATGTGTCCATTCGATCTAACGACAGAATAGAGCTGAATAAAGCTGCCTATAACACCGTGCAAAACATCCAGCGCAATTGGCTCGATCCCCAAAGTGAATTGCTTCAGAAGTATCCCGAAGGTTATTTCCTGTATTCCAGTATGACGCCTGATGCTGATTTTGGGATGGCAGTCCCTGAAAAATATGATCCGCTTAAAAGAAAACAGTTAGAGGTTTATTATTCGCTGAGAGTGTTTCAGTCGATGGAGGATTTCCTCACTACCGGGAAATTCGATACGACAGGTAAAGATGTATGGGTGAATAATTATCTGATGTGGATGCAATCGCCGATACTGCGCTCTTATTGGAATAAACTGTCGTTTAATTACGCTAAAGATACTCGGCAATTTGTCGGAAAAATTATTAAGGAAAGCTATGGGCTCATTGCCCTACGTAAAAATAAAGGTAAACTCATGGTGCGGGACTATGACAGTGTTTCAGCTAGAATTGAAGTCGCTTTTCGTTAAGGAATTTTTTAGCTCACTGCTTGTGTTGTCTGTGTTATTTGAAGCAGGGCCGAGGCAAGGCGGATAAATTAAAACCTAACGGTGTATTTCAGACCCAAAACAGATTCCGGCTTATTTGAACGGTTGTAAGGAATTGGTGCGATACTAAGATTGGATTTCATTTTTGGCTTATACCCAAAACCATCTACAGCGGTGCTAAAAGGGTCTATTACTAGCAGGCAGACAAAACCCAATGCTTTTGATTTTAAAACTTTAGAATGGTTTTTTAAAATGCCTCTTTTAGCATGGAAAAAAACTTCTCCCAACAGCGATCCCACGGTAGGGGTAATGATCAGATCCTGCCAGGAAGGAGCTTCGGCAAAGGCTTCAATGCCGTATTCCCAAACAAGAGTTGAAAGGATTGCTGAGTAAGCGAAAGATCCCAAAGGTCTAAAGCCACTACTGCGTGCAGCCATATAATACACTGCGCCGGCATAAGGATGTGTCACATAATTGTAGTAATCTGAGTCTTCGTCTACAACCGGGCCCGTGGTCACATTTTCGTGCCACATTGTGAATAATCCTGTGTCTTTAATTTCTTTTTTGTTCCATCCTGATGCGCTTTCGGGCAATGTCCACACTACAGCAGCAACGACAATGGATGTGCCTACAAATACCAGGGTACAGTAGCCTAATTTTCGAAAGTCGGCTTTTTGGGGAGGATATGCTTTTTGATAGGTTAGGGAGGAATCTTTTTTTATATGAAATAGCTGATATCTGTCTGTTATTTTCCTTTGCTGATAGGCTGTTAATTCTGTGATCAGCATCCTTTCTTTTGAAAATTGGGTCGGTTCGGAATCCTGTGTCTGGTTAGGCTGAATCTGGGAAATGAAAATAAAATCGGATTTAATAAAAGGATTAAGTGTGAATGTGAACCGTGTATTAAAGTCTTGTGCTTGTAAGTCCGAACAGGCAATAAGGAAAACAACAAGCCAAAAAACCCGTTTTCTAATGGATGCTATCAATAACCGGCACGACATGGTCATTGGATTGGAATATAAATACAGCTGAGATTTTCTCAAAATCAAATATAAGCAATTCTTATTGAACTTGTGGTGTGGCTGCTGAAAGTCTCCGTGCTCTGATCAAAACCAAACAAAAAACCCTCACATTACTGCAAGGGTTTCTAAATATCTAAAAATCTAACATTCTAAGAAGTCTAAATGAGTTACGGATTGAATGAGAAACCAACGCTGAAAAACACCCTCACTTTGTTGACATCATTTATCCATGAAGTATCAAAGTGGATGGGGCCTAAAATGGACTGGTAAGAAATAGAAGCTCCTCCGGACATCACAAGACTTTCTTCGGTGTTGTTGTCCCAATTTCCTTTTGGATTGAATATATTGTCTACATAATCATTGAAAGTATCAAAGCCAACAGTGGCAATATTAAAATGAGGTGTTAGGTAAAATTTGCCGATGGGGTTGATTTGAGCTCCAAGTTTGACTCCCGTGAACTGAGTTGCATTAAGTTCATCTTCGGTTAAACCCGGAAATGTAAAACGATTGCTTCCGGAAAAAGGAATAATACCTCCTAAGAAGTATTTTGAAGCATACCCATAATCCGTAAAAGAGAGTTGGTTGTTTTTAAGCTTGTCCTGAAAGATATAATTGGCATCAAATCCTATCATTCCATTGATTTTTCTTTTTAAAGGTACTCGTTTTTCAAATCCGAAACCAAGTTTTGTATAGCCATTAGTGGCATCGGAAACATTTGCTATGTTTGGATCGATGAAAGTGGCAGTAATATCAGTTAGTAATGATCGGTTTACATTGGCTTTTAGGATGGTTCCGTTAGTGGCGAAAAATACTTTATCCATGTCGTTATATGAATAGTGCATGTTTACCTCTAAGCCGTCGAAAATATATTTGGTAAGGAAAAACACATTGGGGTTGTAGTAGGGGTCGTATTTTGGTTTTATTTTTGTGTGATTGTAGTTTAAACCAAAACCAATGTAGTTTTTTAACGGATTTATATTTCTGTTAAATTCATTATTGAATTCAATGGCATCATATAACATGTTATCTACCGAATTGCCATCTATAAAAACTTCTTGTTTTAAAAAAGCTGCATAAAGTTCAGATGCCCACCACCAATCTTTCTTTTTTCCGAAATTTTTCTGAAATTGGATTCTGCCTTTTGGTTGTTCGGCAATATCGGCAGTAATGAGCAGGCGGGAGGATTGGGCAAGCACATTTCTGGCGGTATAATTGAGAATCAAACCTACTCCTCGGTAAGTGTCATAATGCACTGAGGCGTTTAGTTGGTTTTTTGGCTGTTCAAATCCATCCAAAATCATTCCTAATTTGCCTTCTTCATTTATAAAATAATTATAGGTGATTTGGTTGAAAAGGTTAGTGCCCATTGCTCTGTTAACACCTGCAATTAAATCTTTAGGGGTGTATTTTGTGTGCGATTTGAAATTGGTCCGGGCAATTACAAGCGGCATGTTTTCTTTGCTGATGTTTTTGTAAATAATGGTGTCAATAACGAATTCATTAGGGGTGTTGGGCAGTTGGTGGGTTCTTTGCTGATACCCTTTTATCTTTTCTGCTAATGCTATTAAAGCAGATAGGTTTTTTGATGCAGCAATTTTACCATCGTTGTAGATTTCTTCACTTTTTGCAAAATCAGCGGTGGAAAAACGAAGATTGGGCAGGTGATCGACCAAAATATCGCAAAGTGCCCGGTTGTCGGGATTTTTAATATTGCTCGGAAACGTACTGGTTTGCATCAGAACCGTTGCGAAATTGTCCAGTTTTTCCTTGGGTTCCATTCCGCCGCCTACATCGCTGCCAATTATGATGTCGGCCCCCATTTGTTTGGCAATATCTGTAGGGAAATTATTCATTACGCCTCCGTCAACCAAAACGGTATTTTCATATGGCATGGGTTTGAAAACGGCTGGTAGGGACATACTGGCTCTCATGGCAAAAGCCAAACTCCCTTTGCTTAGAACGACTTCTTTTCCCTCCACCAAATCGGTCGCCATGGCTCGAAATGGTATTGGCAGATTATCAAAATCTTTGACATTGTAAACAGGATAGGTTAATTCGAAAAGATATTCTCTTAAGTTTTGGTCGTTTAATATGGCACCGGTACTTTTTGCTTTCCCGTCTTTAATTCCTATGCCCGCTAAATATCGTTGAAATTCCCTTTTTTCGTCTACGCTGACGTTTCTCAGGGACATGCCGCCCCCCAGTATTTTATCCCAATCGATATTTTTGGTGATACTGGCGATGCTGTCTCCGGAATATCCCATCGCATACAAACCTCCGATGATGCTTCCCATGCTGTTTCCGATGATAAGATCGGGAACAATATGTAAAGAGTCGAGTTTTTGTAAAAGCGGAATATGAGCAATCCCTTTGGCTCCGCCACCGCTGAGGACCAGTACGACTTTTGGTTTCTTATCTTGCGCGAAAAGATTTAACGAAAAGCACAGAAAAAATATGAGGGTAACTAAGGGAGTTGTCTTTTTCAAGTCATAGTGTATTTTCGTGGTTGGGAAATAGAAGCTAATTGGTTGTATTAAAATTAGTTAGTTATTTTTTGATGTGCAACATTTTTTAATACGAAAATTTTGCTATTTACCACAAGTAAAAAACAAAAAACCCTCGCATTACTGCAAGGGTTTCTAAATATCTAAAAATCTAACTTTCTAAGAAGCCTAAGTAAGTCCGATTAATATCTGTAATATTCTGGTTTGAACGGACCTTTAACATCCACTCCGATGTAAGCAGCCTGCTCATCATTTAAAGTCTCTAATTCAACACCTAATTTCGCTAAGTGTAAAGAAGCTACTTTCTCATCCAAATGTTTCGGTAACATGTACACTTCATTCTTGTATGCTGCTGAGTTTGTCCATAATTCGATTTGTGCTAAAGTCTGGTTCGTGAATGAGTTAGACATTACGAAAGATGGGTGACCTGTAGCACAACCTAAGTTAACCAAACGGCCTTCTGCTAAGATAAGAATGTCTTTTCCTGCGATAGTATATTTGTCAACTTGAGGTTTGATTTCGATTTTAGATGCACCGTGGTTTTTGTTTAACCAAGCCATGTCGATTTCGTTATCGAAGTGACCGATGTTACAAACGATGGTTTTGTCTTTCATCGCCTCGAAGTGTTTTCCGATAACGATGTCTTTGTTTCCTGTAGTTGTGATGATGATATCAGCATTTGCAACAACAGTGTCTAAACGTTTTACTTCAAAACCGTCCATAGCAGCCTGTAAAGCACAGATTGGGTCGATTTCAGTAACAGTAACGATAGAGCCTGCACCACGGAAAGAAGCTGCAGTTCCTTTACCTACGTCACCGTATCCGCAAACAACTACTCTCTTACCAGCCAACATAACGTCAGTAGCACGACGGATTGCATCTACAGCAGATTCTTTACATCCGTATTTGTTATCAAATTTCGATTTTGTAACCGAATCGTTTACGTTGATTGCCGGCATGAACAAAGTTCCGTTTTTCATTCTTTCGTATAAACGGTGAACTCCTGTTGTAGTTTCTTCTGATAAACCTTTGATGCCAGGGATTAATTCAGGGTAACGATCGAAAACCATGTTGGTTAAGTCACCACCGTCATCCAAGATCATGTTCAATGGTTTTCTTTCTTCACCAAAGAATAAAGTTTGCTCAATACACCAGTCAAATTCTTCTTCGTTAAGACCTTTCCAAGCGTATACCTGAATCCCTGCAGCAGCTATTGCAGCAGCAGCCTGATCCTGAGTAGAGAAAATATTACAAGACGACCAGGTAACTTCAGCACCAAGGGCGATTAATGTTTCAATTAAAACCGCAGTTTGGATAGTCATGTGTAAACATCCTGCGATACGGGCGCCTTTTAAAGGTTGGCTTGCACCATATTCAGCACGAAGCGCCATTAGTCCAGGCATTTCAGCTTCTGCCAATTCGATTTCTTTTCTTCCCCACGCAGCAAGATTGATATCTTTTACTTTGTAAGCAACAAATGGTAATGTCGTTGTACTCATCTATTTAGTATATTTGTTATATATTTTTTGAACTTAATAAAGGTAGCAAAATTAAGCATTTCCTTTGTATTTCCTAAGGCATTTAGCTTATTTTGTGATTTGTTTAAGTTCTAATCTTTTGAAAAACAGTAAAATATAATATGCCGCTTTTTAAAGTTATTGATATCAATTCAACGTCAAAGGTTTTTCTTTGGAAAATAACCGAAGATTTCAACGAACTTTTCCGAAATGTTGCGCTGAAAGACACCTCATTGGCGCGATTGGAAGGAATGAAATCGGAAGGGCATCAAAAGGGTTTTTTGGCGGTACGGATGCTGTTTCAGCACGCTGGTTATGATGATTTCGATTTGTATTATGACGATTTCGGGAAACCGCATTTAAAAGATGGAACGCACATCTCCATCTCGCATTCGTTTGATTTTGCGGCCATTGTTCTTAGTGGATGTAATATCGGAATCGATCTGGAGCAGATAAAGGAAAAGATAGTGCGGCTTGCTCCCCGTTTTATGGATGTATCGCATCTGGAAAATTTATCGGAAACGGATACCATGAAAAAGGCAACCGTGGTTTGGGGCGTAAAAGAGGCTATTTTCAAACTGAAAAATGAAGTTGGTATCAGTTTTCTGGATCATATTTTTGAAGATCCTTTTCAGTTATCTGATAAAAAATGCAGCGCCGAACTACACTTTAATGATGTAATCCGGCACTACGATATTATTTTTGAGGAAATCGATTGTGGTAACGGAGAAGAAAAAGAGCACAATTATATGCTGGTTTGTGCCGTGGAATCGGAATGATTAGGTTTTCTGCTTTCATAAATATACATCATAAAAACAGTTCCCATTTTTCGGGCGCGGAATTTTAAGGTTTCCACATTTTCTCCTTCAAACAATTCTTCCAGGGTTTCAAACCAAAGGTTCAGCCATAAGCCGAAAATATTCGGACTGACGCTGTGATCGAATTTCTCGTCAACCTCTATGTGAGCCTGAATTGGGTTTCCGTAATATTTTCGGATTCCAAAGAGATTGTTCTCCCAAAAATCGGTCAGCTTTTCCAGATGGGCTTCCCAGTCTGGAATGGTCTCATTGAAAAAATGACCGATTTCTTCGTTGGTCCTGATTTTTGCGTAAAAGGAGTGAATTAGTTTCGATAAATCCTCTCTGTTCTGAATATCGCTTTTCACTATTAAATTACAAGCGTGTTAAGGATGATCATTACCGTGCTGGTGATTGCGCTGGTCAGAATCAGATTGAAGACCAATTTGTGTTTTTGGGTTGCTAAGATTGAGCCGTTAACAAAACTGCAGACTAAAACAACCAAAGCCAGTTGGATCATTTGTGAAAAAGAAGTCCCATTCTTTAAAATGTACATGGCTGCAGCACCACCCAGACAACTTTGTCCGATAATGGCTAAAGTGGCATAGGCATAATACTCTTTTTGAAAGTTTTGAAATGTTTTTTGATAAAGTGTCATGTTTTTTTGTTTTTTAGTGAGTCAAAATTAACATGCCTTATATCTTACATTTCATGATTTAAATCATGTTCTAAAAAATTATCGATACACTTTTCGGTTGATGATTTTTATTTCGTTTTTTTTCTCCAGGCCTTTAATGGTACGGATGACGGTTTCAACGCGAAGCCCCGTTAAATCAGCCATCTGCTGTCTGGTCAGATCTATTCGATAACCATCGGTTTCTTTTTCGATTTTGAAAAAAGTAATGGAATAATCGAAAAGTTTCAAGAGTCGGTGCTCTGGTTCCTGCGAGGAAATCTCGGCAGCCATAACCGATTTGTAATGCAGTCGTTGCGCCAGGTTTTCGATAATGGAAAGCGAAACTGAAGCATTTTCCTTTACGAGGTTTAGAAAGGAGGATTTTGGCAGTACAAACAATTCACAATCGGTAACAGCAATCGCGTTGGCCGGATATACGCGGTTCAGAAACAAAGGAGGTTCTCCGAAACTTTGTTTCGGATGAAAAATACCTTGTATGAACTCTTTGCCGTCGTCATTGAAATTGGACATTTTTACATCTCCGCTTATGATCTGAAAGTAATTGACAGGTAAATCGCCTTCGTGAAAAATAGTATCGCCTTTAGCATATTTTTTTTGTAGAGCATGGTGTGATTCCAATAATTCTTCGGGGATCATAAGAAAGGTTCTAAAGATTCATTACAAAAATATAATTAAAATTTTACGGATTTTAAAAATAAGCTACTTTTACCGACTTATTAATAATGAAATCAACAGATGCTTTACAATCAGATTTTGTCGGCGAAAAATAACAACCAAAAACTTTTGGCCATACTTCTCGATCCCGATAAGATTGTCTTGGATGAGGTTGCGGTTTTGGCTGATAAAATAAATAACTCGCCGGCAACACATGTTTTTATTGGCGGAAGCATCGTGGAAACGGATATTATAGATGAACTGATTGTCTGCTTAAAACAAAAAACCGAATTGCCGATTTTCTTGTTTCCCGGAAATCCATCTCAGATTTCAGATAAAGCCGATGCGATTTTGTTTCTGACCCTGCTTTCCGGAAGGAATTCTGATTATCTGATCGAGTATCAGGTTAATGCGGTTCCGATTTTAAAGAAAACCAAATTGGAAGTAATTTCAACAGGCTATATTTTAATAGAAAGCGGAACTCAAACTGCTGTGGAGCGCGTCAGTAAAACCAATCCGTTGGACAGGGAAGATCCTGATTATGCGGTTCAGACAGCTCTGGCCGGAGAGTTTATCGGAAATAAATTGGTCTATCTTGAAGCGGGAAGCGGAGCTAAAAATGCGGTTCCTTTGGAAATGATCCGCAAAGTTTCGGATAATATTCAGGTTCCGGTAATTGTCGGAGGTGGGATCCGTTCCAAAAAAGCTATTGATGATGCTTATGATTCAGGAGCGGATTTGGTGGTTATCGGTACGGCTTTCGAAAATGATCCTGATTTTTTTAATTTCAGCTCCCATGCTTGATTTTTTTCTCGACGCATATAAAGAAGCTTCGATTACGAGAATCGTTTTAGAGTCGCTGGCCTTTGTGTTCGGGATTCTGAGTGTGATCTTGGCACGAAAAGAGAGTATTCTGACTTACCCCACCGGATTGATTGCCACAGTGATAACAACCTACCTGCTTTGGTTGGCGGGCTATTTGGGCGATATGATGATCAATTTGTATTTTTCGATTATGAGTGTTTACGGTTGGTGGAATTGGGCCCGAAAAAGAGGGAATAAGGAACTTCTGCCGATAACACGTACGGATTTCAAAGAAAAAATAATTGGGATTGCATTGTTTTTAGTGACAATTATTGTAGTTTTCGGCATCTATAATTTCTTTGATTACGAAATAAAAAAAGAAAATTATGTAGATATCCTGGCTTCCGGGATTTTCTTTACGGGAATGTGGTATATGGCCCATAAAAAGATAGAAAACTGGACGCTTTGGATTATTGGCGATATAATCGTAACGCCGATTTATGCTTACAGAGGCTTGGGAATGTTGTCGTTACAATATTTAATTTTTACGGTTTTAGCCATTTTGGCTTACAAAGAATGGAGAAAGATTTTACAACAAAGAGTAGCTTAACACAGCAGTACGGTTTTTCGGAAGCTGATTTTAAATACATAGAGGAATACGGTATCACAATTGAAAAAATTGCTCGTGAACTTGAGATGTTCCAGTCAGGGATCGCTATGATTTCATTGGGAAAAGTGGCGACCGTTGGAGATGGTATCATGACCTTTTCCGATGAGGAAGCTTCATCCTTCAGTGATTATTTCGAAAAAGAAAGAACGAACTATACGATTGAAAAATTTGTCCCTGCTTCGGGAGCGGCGAGCCGAATGTTTCAATTCCTGATTGAATTCATCAATGAATTTCAGTTGGGCGAAGAAACTATCAATGCTTATGTCAACCGACGCAATGCTAATAAGCTGTCTGTTTTTCTCGTCGGTATCGAAAAATTACCTTTTTATGAGATGGTCCTTGAGGAAGTTAAGAGCCTTTATGCCAATTATGAGGAATTTACTCAGGACGAAAAATACTATTATTTCATAAATACACTTCTTTCTGTGGAAGGTTTTTATTTTTCCAATAAGCCTAAGGGAGTGCTTCCTTTTCATAAAAAAGAAAATGAGGTTACTACCCCAATTTACAAGCATCTTAAAGAAGCTATCGAATATTCGAATGTCAATGGAAAGCCTCAAATTCATCTGACGGTTTCCGAGGAGCATCTTGAAGATTTCAAAACGGTTGTCAATGGTTTGGCAGACGATGTAACTGTAAACTATTCTTTTCAGCAAAAAGCAACCGATACTTTAGCTGTGGATATGGATAACAAACCATTCCGTTTGGATGATGGTCAGTTGTTTTTCCGTCCGGGCGGACACGGTGCTTTGATTGAAAACCTGAATCAGTTGGAAAGTGATATTGTTTTCATTAAAAATATCGATAATACAGCCTTCAATCACTTTGAAGAAATAGTTTTTTATAAAAAAGTGCTTGGGGGATTGTTGCTGAAACTGCAGAAAGAAATTTTTGCGCATCTTGAAGTTTTAGAAACGTCAAATGGTAATCTTGATGAAGTTATTTCTTTTGTAACTGATAAACTCGATGTTGTCCTGCCGAAGGACTTTTTAAAATATTCTCCGGAGAATCAAAAAACCGAATTGGTTCAATTGTTAAACCGTCCAATCCGTGTTTGCGGAATGGTGAAAAATGAAGGCGAACCCGGTGGTGGACCTTTCTGGGTTGATGAAGACAACGGAACCGTTTCACTGCAAATCGTGGAATCTTCGCAAATTGATCTGCAGAGCGAAAGCCAAAAGAAGATATTTTCAGAATCAACACATTTTAACCCGGTGGATTTGGTGTGCGGTTTGAAGGATTACAAAGGACAAAAATTCAATTTGTCGGATTTTGTGAACCACAATGCCGGTTTCATAGTTGATAAAACCAAAAACGGCAAAGACATCAAAGCCTATGAGCTTCCGGGTCTTTGGAACGGAGCAATGGCGAATTGGATAACTATTTTTGCCGAAGTGCCTTTGGTAACTTTCAATCCGGTAAAAACAGTAAACGATTTGCTTAAACCGGCCCATCAGCACGAATAATTGTGGATAAGGAAAAACTTGTATCGGAATTACAGTTCAAGGCGGTCCGAAGCAGCGGTGCCGGTGGGCAGAACGTAAATAAGGTTGCTTCGAAAGTGGTGTTGCAGTTCGATTTGAAGAACTCGGAGGCTTTTTCTGAGGACGAGAAAGATCTGATTTTGGTCAAACTCGAAAACAAACTTACCAAAGAAGGTGTGCTGATCCTGAATTGCGACGAAGATCGAAGTCAGCTCCGCAATAAGGAAATCGTGATTAAACGATTTTTGCTGATTGTGGAAGGCGCCTTGAAAGTACAGAAAAAAAGAAAGCCAACTAAAATTCCGCGTTCGGTCATCGAAAGAAGGCTTAAGGAAAAGCGAAGTCAATCCGATATAAAACAATCGCGTCGAAAACCGAAATTTTAATTATTTGAAATTCTGTTTGGATAGTTGTTTTTTATAACTCTATCTTTGCAACGTCTCAAAGGGGTGCTCTAAAATAACGAGCTGAGATCATACCCAACGAACCTGGAACAGGTAATGCTGTTTAGGGAAAATGACAAGTTTGACGTAAATAGCGTCAAGGTCACGTTACAATCATTAATTAATTTTTTTAAGAATAATTACCCCTTTTATTCGTACTTATTACGGATGAAAATTCTATTGAAAATGTTCTTTGCAGGAGTGATGCTGCAAACTTCTCTAAGTTTTTCTCAGGAAAAAGAAAAAGATACGGTAAAAGTGAAAGTGCTTGATGAAGTCTTGGTTTCAGCTGTAAGAGCTACCGAAAAACAGCCTGTGACGTTTACCAACATGAGCAAAAAAGAACTGGCAGAGCGTAATTTAGGTCAGGACATTCCTGTTTTGATGAATTATATGCCTTCGGTAGTAACGACAACCGATGCAGGGAACGGAGTGGGTTATACAGGGATCCGTGTACGTGGTAGTGATGCTACGCGTGTGAATGTAACCATCAATGGAATTGCTTACAACGACTCGGAATCGCATGGAACGTATTGGGTGAATATGCCGGATTTCGTTTCTTCGGTGGAAAACCTTCAGTTGCAACGCGGGGTAGGTACATCAACCAACGGAGCAGGTGCTTTCGGAGCGAGTCTTAACATGCTGACCGATTCGTATGCGACAAAAAGTAACGGCGAAATTTCCAATTCCTACGGAAGTTTTAATACACATAAACATACGGTGAAATTCAGTACCGGTTTGATGAACGAAAAAGTTGAATTGGCTGGTCGTTTCTCGAAAATCAATTCTGATGGGTATATCGACAGGGCATCTTCCGATTTGAAATCTTATTTTTTGCAGGGGACATTCGTTGGAAAAACCACTTTGATAAAAGCATTGGTCTTCGGTGGAAAAGAAAAAACGTATCAGGCTTGGAACGGGATTGATGCAGAAACGTTGGAAAACGACCGAACCTTCAATCCGGCGGGTATGTTTACCGATGAGTTCGGTAATGTACGCTTTTACGATAATGAAACCGATAATTATCAGCAGGATCACGCGCAATTGCATTGGAGTGAAAAAATTAATTCCAATTGGAATATCAATTCGGCCGTTCACTACACCAAAGGAAGAGGTTATTACGAAAATTATATAGAAAACGCTGATTTTACTGAGTATGGAATGGCGCCGGTTGCCGGACAAACTTCTACAGATTTGGTTCGTCAGAAGTGGTTGGATAATGATTTCTACGGAGCTACCGTTTCAGCCAGTTACAAAAATGAAAATCTGGATTTAATCTTTGGTGAGGCTTGGAATAAATATGAAGGGTTGCATTTTGGAAAAGTGATTTGGTCTAGATATGCTTCCTCAAGTGAATTAGGGGATAAGTATTATAATGACCGCGCTGTAAAAACTGATGCTAATGGTTTTGTTAAAGCAGGTTGTAAAATCAGCAAGAGCTTTAGTCTGTTTGGAGATCTGCAGTTAAGAAACGTAAATTACAAAGCCGATTCTCCGGAAACCGGTTTGGTTGATGATACGTTTAATTTCTTTAATCCAAAGGCGGGAGTTACTTATACGCTGAATGAAAAAAATAATTTTTATTTCTCGTATGCCAGAGCAAATCGCGAGCCTAACCGTACTGATTATGAAAATGGAAGTCCGAAACCGGAACAATTGAACGATTTTGAATTGGGTTGGCGTTACGCTTCTCCAAGAACAAAATTAAATGTAAACGCTTATTATATGGGGTATAAAGATCAGCTGGTGTTAACTGGTGAGTTGGATGAAGTGGGTTCGCCCATCCGTGAAAACAGCGGTGACAGTTACCGATTGGGTCTTGAGTTGGATGCTGCTATTGTAGTTTTGGAGCAGTTGGCCATTCGTCCGAATGTTACGGTCAGCGTGAATAAGAACAAGGATTTTGTGTTTCAGAGAGATGGTGTTCTGCAAAATTTAGGTGATACGAATATAGCTTACTCGCCAAATTTCATCGCAGGAAACATAATTACATATTCTCCGATAAAAACGGTTCAAATATCGTTACTGACTAAGATCGTGGGAGAACAATTTATGGGGAACATAGATTCGGATGCGTCTAAATTGGAGGGTTATTTTGTAAATGACTTTTCGGTGAATTGGGTAATCGAGCCTAAATCTGTTTTGCAGTCAATTGTCGTAACCGGATTGGTCAATAATATCTTTGATTATAAGTATGTGTCAAACGGATATTTCTATACGTATGATGACGATTTCAGTAATCCGGGAACTATTACCACAATCGAAGGCGCTGGCTATTATCCGCAGGCAGGTATAAATGCTATGATTGGGCTAACGCTTAAATTCTAAATAGTCAATTTGATGGCGATTAAAAAATCCTGACAGGCTGTTCCTGTCAGGATTTTTTAATTGTAAACATGAATAACGTTGTTGCTAAACGAAGTTCGATATTGTTTCATAGGATATTGCGCGTCATCAGCCAGGCCGAGAAATAGGTTGTATTTTTTCTGATCGCATGAACAAACTGCGTTGGTTCCCTCTATGGTCATTGTGGAACAACTGCTTAATGACTGATTCGGGCAAGCTGCATCGAATGCATTGTATACGCTTCCTGCATTGAAAACAATAATGCCTCTGACACCGTTTCCAGGGATATAAACTCCGTTGCCTGGAACCAGGAGTTGGCTATTAGCCGGGAGGTTCATGTTGACCTGAAGGTTTACGGTATAATTTGGCAGGTACGGATTGTTGTTGTTAGGACCGTCGTCTTTTTGGCAGCCAATGAATGTAATGACAGTTAACAGTATAAGGGAAAAGTAGCGTTTCATTTATTAAATAATTTAAGAAAACAATTGATAAACAAATTTAAATTAATTAACTTTGACAAATGCAGTAATGCAGCAATAAAATTTGAAATAAAGTAAAAACAATATCTTTGTGGAAAGAAATCCCGTTCCGATGGGATTTTTTCTATTTATATAAACGATGAAGTTATGAGTACAGTATCTTATTACACGGCAGAAGGATTAAAAAAATTAAAAGATGAATTAGACCATCTTAAAAGTATAGAAAGACCAAAAGCATCTCAAGCTATTGCAGAAGCAAGAGATAAAGGTGATTTGTCTGAAAATGCAGAATACGATGCAGCAAAAGAAGCGCAGGGATTGTTGGAAATGAAGATTTCGAAAATGGAAGAAGTGGTTTCCAACGCGCGACTGATTGATGAATCACAATTGGATGTTTCAAAAGTATTGGTGCTTTCCACGGTTAAGATTAAAAATCAGACCAACGGAATGGAACTGAAATATACTTTGGTTGCTGAAAGCGAAGCCGATTTAAAAACCGGAAAAATCTCTGTAACCTCTCCAATCGGAAAAGGATTGTTGGGGAAATCAGTTGGGGAAATCGCTGAAATCAATGTGCCAAACGGCGTGTTGAAGTTTGAGGTTTTAGAAATCACCCGCGATTAATTCAGTATTCTCACTATTTAAATCAGGCATTATGGCTTCTATTTTTACAAAGATCATCAATGGAGAGATTCCTTGTTACAAAGTAGCGGAGGATGATAATTTTATTGCGTTTCTGGATGTGAATCCAAATGCAAAAGGGCATACGCTTTGTGTTCCGAAACAGGAAATTGATAAGATTTTCGATATGGAAGAAGATCATTATCTGGCTTTGATGAAGTTTTCCCGTAAAGTGGCCAAAGCTTTGGAAAAGACCGTGGCGTGTAAACGTATCGGGGTTTCTGTAATCGGACTGGAAGTGCCACACGTTCACGTGCATTTAATTCCGTTGAACGAAATGGGTGAGATGACTTTCAAACAAAAGGTGAGTCTTACTCAGGAACAGTTTGAAATTCTGGCTAAAGATATTCAGGCTAATCTATAGGTTGAACAGAAGAAGCATAAAAAAAGCGAAATCATTTGATTTCGCTTTTTTTATGCTTCTTCTTTATTAAAGGTTATCTGCATGGTGGTTCCTTTGCCTATTTCGGAAGAAGCGACTTTAATCAATCCGTTATGATACTCTTCAACGATTCTTTTGGTTAACGACAGTCCAAGGCCCCATCCTCGTTTTTTGGTAGTGAATCCGGGTTCGAAAACGCTTTTAAATTGGTTTTTTGGGATTCCGCTTCCGGTGTCTGTAATTTTAATTTTTATAAAGCGCCCCATATCTTCAATGGCAACCGTCAGTTTTCCTCTTCCCTTCATTGCATCAATAGCATTTTTAACCAGGTTTTCTATAGTCCAGCTGTGCAAAACAGGGTTTAGTCTGATGTAAATCGGGTATTGGGGCGCCGTAAAAGAGAATTCGACCTGTTTCGATGTTCGTGATTTTAGATATTCGAAGGATTGTTCGGTTTCCTGAACAAGGTCGCGGCGTTCCAAAACAGGTTCTGAGCCTATTTTTGAGAATCTGTCCGTAATGGTCTGCAGTCGGTTAACGTCCTTTTCGATTTCAGATACTGTGGTTTCGTCCACATTGTCTGCTTTCATGATTTCGAGCCAGCCGATTAATGATGATAGCGGGGTTCCAATCTGATGCGCCGTTTCTTTTGCCATACCGGCCCAAAGACGGTTTTGTGTTGCCATTTTGCTGGCACGGTAAAAGTTGAAAATCATTCCACTGAAAAAGAGTCCAACAAGTACTAGGGCCATCGGGTAGTATTTTAATTTTGTGATCAGCGATGAGTTCCCGTAATACAGTAAATGTTTTTTGCCGGCATAGTCAATTGCAATTGGCGGGTTTTCCGATTTCAGACGGTTCAGAAAGGCAATTGATTTGGCTTTGTCCTTTGTAATCTCATCCTCCACGTTGATCATATTCACAATACTGTCCCTTTCGTTGATCTGGATGATGGGAATGGTTTTGTTATTGCTTATAATCTGCAGCGGTAAATCCAGCTCGGTGTTTTCATCGGCATTGTTCAGTGTTTTTGAGGCTGCCGCCCAAAGTTCCATTTTCAGACGTTCTTCGCTTTTAAACGTTTGAAAGAAAGTATAGGTATTCCAGAGTATCAGCACTAAAAAATTGAAAGAAGCGAGAATGATGATCCAGCGTACTAAATTGCGTCTGTCTGAAGAAAAGTTCATACTTTGTTTGGGATGCCTGGGTTATAGAATAGCTAAGTTACTAAGTTTATCGGTACAGGCAAAGTTTATTTTCAAACGATAAATTTTCCTACATTTGTTTTGAGTTAAAATTGAGGGAAGTTTCAAGTCAAAAAAGTATCTTTGACAAAATTTTTCAGATTATGATTAGCGTTGATCCGAAGGAATTGGCTCCGACGAAATTACAGGCATACCTTCAGGGTGCCGTTGGACCAAGACCGATAGCTTTTGCAAGTACGTTGGATAAAAACGGAAACCCGAACTTATCGCCGTTCAGTTTCTTTAATGTGTTCAGTTCCAATCCCCCAATATTGATTTTTTCACCTGCCCGACGTGTGCGTGACAATACGATTAAGCATACCTTGATCAATGCAGAAGCTACCCGTGAAGTGGTTATTAATGTGGTGAATCATGATATCGTGCAGCAAGCCTCTTTATCGAGTACGGAATATGGTGATGGCGTTAATGAATTCGAAAAGGCCGGGTTGACTATGGTGCCTTCCGATATTGTAAAACCATACCGTGTAGGAGAAAGCCCGGTACAGTTTGAATGTAAGGTAAATGAAATCGTTTCACTAGGTGATCAGGGTGGAGCAGGAAACTTGGTTATTTGCGAAGTAGTGAAAATCCATATCAACGAAGAAGTGCTGGATGCTAACGGAGCGATAGATCAGCACAAAATCGATTTGGTGGCCCGTATGGGTGGAAACTGGTATACCCGCGCCAATATGGGATTGTTCGAAGTAGAAAAACCGCTGACAACTTTAGGTGTAGGCGTAGACGTAGTGCCGGATTTCGTAAAAGGAAGTCCTGTTTTCGACGGCAATGATTTAGGAAAATTAGGGAACATTGAAGCTGTGCCAACTGAAGAAGAAATTGCTATATTTGTAAAAGAGGATTTCGGAATCAAAGCAGTTTTAAGCTCAGACGATGAGGAGAAGAAGTTCCAAATGGCCAAGGAATATTTAGATAAAAACGAAGTGCTAACCGCATGGAAAGTACTTTTAGCAAAACAATAATTAATACAGAAGATGGAAGTTACAGGTAAAGTAAAAGTGATCAATGCAGCACAACAGGTAAGTGCTTCATTTAGAAAAAGAGAAATGGTAGTTACTACGGACGAGCAGTATCCACAACACATTATGATTGAGTTCACTCAGGACAAATGTGATTTATTGGATAGCTACAGAGTAGGTGAGGCCGTTAAAGTTTCCATTAATTTAAGAGGAAGAGAATGGGTAAATCCGCAAGGAGAAACTAAATATTTCAACTCAATCCAAGGATGGAGAGTAGAAAGATTGCAAGCTGAAGCTCCGGCAGGTGCACCACAAATGCCACCAATGCCCGCAAGCGAAGCGTTCGAACCGGTATCGAATTTCAAAGAAGAAGAGCACGACGATTTGCCTTTCTAATTGAGAAATAAGAATTGAAAGAGAAGTCAGAAATTTGAGTAACTTTAAATTTCTGACTTTTTTGTTTTTGTAAAGATTTTATTTGTGCCGCAAAGAATACACTTTTTAGACAAGGAACTTTGGTTCCCGCCCGTTTCCGAAACACATCCGTCCGGTATCATTGCCGTGGGTGGCGATTTGTCTGTGGAGCGGCTTTTGTTGGCCTATAATAGCGGGATATTCCCTTGGTTTGAAGATGGTGAACCCATTACATGGTGGGCTCCCGAAGACCGCATGGTACTGTTTCCGGATGATTTCAAAACTTCCAAAAGCATGCGGAACATCCTCAACCGCAATATTTTTAAGGTAACCTTTAATATGGATTTCAGAGCGGTGATTTCCAATTGCCAAACCGCCAAGCGCGAAGGACAAAACGGAACCTGGATTACCGACGACATGATTGAAGCCTATTGTAAATTGCACGAACTAGGTCGCGCCAAATCCGTTGAGGTATGGCAAAATGATGAACTCGTAGGAGGTTTGTACGGCATCGATTTAGGTCATGTTTTCTGCGGAGAAAGTATGTTTTCCAAAGTGTCCAATGCCAGTAAAGTAGCTTTTGTATCACTGGTAAATTACCTCAAAGAGAATCACTATCTCTTACTCGATTGCCAGGTGTACAACGAGCATTTGGAAAGTTTAGGCTGCGGAGAAATAGACCGGGACGACTTTATGCAGATTCTGAATTACCGTCCTAAGTAAATCTTACTCTTTTTTCATTTTTGGCAACGTTCGGATATACAATTCTTCCACTTTTGTTCTGGCCCAATCGGTTTTTCTCAAAAACGTCAGACTCGATTTTACCGATGGGTTTTCCCTAAAACATTTGATATTAATCAGTTCACCTAATGTGTCAAATCCATAGAAATTTACTAAGTCTTCAACTATGGTTTTTAGGGTTATTCCGTGTAGTGGGTCTTTGCTCATTCGTTTTTTCTTTAATCCGTTTCGGATCTTTGAGTGTTTGTTTTTCGTTTGAATTTTCTTCGTGCGAAAATATAATATAATATCAGATTATCCATGGTTAAGGTGATGGTGAGCAGTATGGCTGCAATGAGCAGTGCTCGGGTGCCAATCTGGTAAAACAATACAGCACCTGTAATGCAGCCTGCAAAAAAGAATACTACAATAGAAAGTTTCAGGAAAATATTTTTTTTCAGGTTGACCGTATTCGGATGGTTTCTGTAGAAAAAATACTGAGAGGTTTCGATTCCCAAATCGGTAAAGAGTCCGGTCAGGTGTGTGGTGCGAACCGTAGACTGCGATATCTTGGTTACCAAAGCATTCTGTAACCCCATGGAGAATAAAAGAAGATAGGCGATTTGGGTGGCATTTCCATTATCCGTAAAATTCCAATAGCTCCAGAAACTTGCCAGAACGAGCACGGTTATTTCCAATAGCATGGGAGTAGTGTGAATGTACTTCTTTTTGTTGATTACGGCTATTTCAATAAAAAAATTCGAAATGAAAGCCCCTAAAAAGAAAAAGCAAATGTAAAGGAGGTAAGGAATGGCTTTAATATATTGTCCGATAATTAATTCTTCGGCAAAATAGGCAAAATGTCCGGTTACGTTAGTGGTTAATGTGCTAATAGCCAAAACACCTACGCTGTTCACTATTCCGGCAACCAATGAGAGATTGGAAGCCAATCGTAAGTTGTGCCGGAATGTTCTGTTCTTGCCTCGGTGTCTAAACATTGATAAAAGAAGATTTTGATAAATTCTGTCAATGTATAAATATAGTTAAAATTTCATCTTGTTGTAACTCCAGCTCAATGCGTTAAAGAGCACAAGCTCATTTTCCAGCGTTGGTAAATCCATAATCAACTTTAAGGTTTCGTGTGCCATCATGGTTCCGATAATTCCCGGTAACGTTCCCAAAACACCATTCAGACTGCAATTGGGCACATCTTCCGGATTAGGCGGCTCGGGAAATAAATCCCTCAGGTTTTTGGAACCTTTATGGTTGAAAACGGCGATTTGTCCTTCGAATTTCAGGATGCTTCCGTAAATCAGGGGTTTGTTTAGTTTGACGCAGGTATCGTTTACAAGATAACGTGTTGAGAAATTATCACAACCATCGACAATCACATCAAAGTCTGAAAGCAATTGATCTGCGTTTTCAATCGTAAGTTTTTTATCAAAAGCCTGTACTTTAATATGGGGATTCAACGTTTCTAAAACCGTTTTGGCAGTAACGGCTTTGGAATTATTGATATTGTTTTCGGTGTATAAAATCTGACGGTGAAGGTTGTGCAGTTCCACTTTGTCAAAATCGACAAGGCCTATGGTGCCAACTCCGGAAGCCGCCAGATATTGTAATGCCGGACAGCCTAAACCGCCAGCACCAATAACCAATACTTTAGCTTCTTTGAGTTTCAATTGTCCTGCTTCGCCAACTTCCGGAAGGAGCATGGGTTTGCTATAGCGTAAGTAATCGTGTATGTTAATCATAATTTAATTTTAAGGGAAAAGGTGAAAAGGGATAAGTAAAAAGGTGTTTAGGTGGTGTAGGCTTTATCCCAGTCTTTCCAGACCGGTTCATAACCTTTGCTCGTAATTATGGAAGCAATTTCTTTGGCAGAACGGTCGTCGCTCGTTTCAAATTGTTCCAGAGATTCCACATCCACGGCATAACCGCCCGGATTCGTCTTGGAGCCTGCGCTCATCGAAGTCACGCCAATCGGAATTACATTGTTTCTGAATTTTTCGTTTTCCCTCGTGGAAATAGATATTTCCAGATCTTCGTTCCACAGTCGGTACGCACATATCAGTTGGAGCAAATCACTGTCTTCCATGATAAAGTTTGGCTCGATGATTCCTTCGGCCGGACGCAATCGCGGAAAGGAAACGGAGTATTTACTCTGCCAATACGTTTTCTGAAGATAGTCAAGGTGCAAAGCATTGAAAAAGCTGTCGGTGCGCCAATCTTCCAATCCAAGCAGAACGCCCAACCCAATTTTGTGGATGCCTGATCTACCAACCCGATCTGGTGTTTCCAAACGGAAATCGAAGTTGGATTTTTTCCCTTTTGGGTGATATTCTTTGTAAACTTCCCGATGGTAGGTTTCCTGATACACTAAAACTGTATGAACACCGGCTTCATGCAACTGAAGATATTCCTCTTCCAATAATGGCTGAACTTCAATCGATATGGAAGAAAATTGCTTTTTGATTTGCGCTACGGCTTTTAGAAAATAATTGATGTTTACGGTGTAATTCGCTTCTCCGGTAACCAAGAGCACATGATCGAACCCGGCCTTTTTCAGTTCGGCTATTTCGATTTCTATTTCTCTTTCCGTCAGCGTTTTTCGTTTGATTTTGTTATCCAAACTGAAACCGCAATAAGTGCAAATGTTCTGGCATTCGTTGCTCAGGTACATGGGAGCGTACATCTGTATGGTTTTTCCGAAACGCTTTTTGGTTAAGACATGACTTTGCTGTGCCATTTCCTCGAGAAAAGGTTTTGCTGCCGGGGAAATTAGAACCAGGAAATCATCGAGTGTCCTTTTGTTTTTGGACAATGCCGTTTCAACCTCCTTGGATGTGGTTTGATTGATTTTGGTTTGTACCGAATCCCAGCTGTAAGTTTCAAAAGCAGATTTAAAAGTATTCATGCTATTCATATAAAAATGCAGTCAACGGACTCGAAGCTATTGCTTTGTTCATTGTTTGTGCCAATTGGGCTTCGTAGGCTTTTCTTCCCGCAATAACGGCTTCCTTAAAAGCTTCTGCCATAAGTTTCGGATTTCCGGCTACGGCAATAGCGGTATTAACCAAAACAGCATCGGCACCCATTTCCATGGCTCGTGTGGCATGAGATGGTGCTCCAATTCCAGCGTCGACAATAACCGGAACTTTGCTTTGCTCGATGATGATTTCCAGAAAGTCTTCGGTTTTTAAACCTTTGTTGCTTCCTATAGGCGAGCCTAAAGGCATAACGGCGGCTGTTCCGGCATCTTCCAATCGTTTGCACAGTACAGGGTCCGCATGAACGTAAGGAAGGATGATGAAACCCAGTTTAGCTAATTCTTCAGTCGCTTTGAGGGTTTCAATCGGGTCAGGCAGTAAATATTTCGGATCTGGGTGGATTTCAAGTTTCAGCCAGTTCGTTTCCAATGCTTCTCTAGCCAACTGGGCCGCAAAAATGGCTTCTTTCGCATTACGTGCTCCTGATGTGTTTGGTAACAGATTGATGTGATGGTGATTGATATGTGACAATATCGCATCGGTTTCTGTTTCCAAATCAATGCGTTTTAAGGCTACGGTCACCAATTCACTTTCAGAGGCCAGGATTGCTTCTTCCATTTGCTGGTTAGAACCAAATTTTCCTGTTCCCAAAAACAATCGTGATGTAAAAGTTTTGTCGGCTATGTTAAATATTGACATAAAGTTTTTCATTGAGTTGTGTTAATAATTGAGGATTTTCGGTGATCAGACCTGAGATGGCAATGCCGTGTATTCCGGTTTCCATTAGTGACTCAGTGTCCTCTAACCGAATTCCGCCGATGGCATAAACAGGGATGTCCAGGTTTTGGACTTTCATCTGGGCGACAATGTTCTGATAACCCCGCAATCCTAAAATCGGACTGAGATTGTCTTTTGTAGTTGTAAATCGGAAAGGGCCTAATCCGATATAGTCGCAATTTTCTTTAATGCGTTGCAAAACATCTTCTATTGTGTTTGCGGTACCACCAATAATTTTATGGTTACCTAATATGTTTCGGGCGTCTTCTATTTTCATGTCATTCAATCCTAGATGAACGCCGTCGGCATTGATGTGAACTGCCAAGTCAACATTGTCATTAATGATGAAAGTAGCCAGGTATTCTTCGCAAAGTGTTTTTATGGCTTCCGCCAAAGTGAAAAGTTCCTGTGGATTTCTGTTTTTGAACCGCAACTGAATCCAATCGGATCCGTTATCCAAAGCCTGATGAATGTTGTACAGTTGTTCTTTGGTCGTTTTCCCTTGAGAGATATATTGTAGTTTGCTAAACATGGTGATATCCTAATAAAGTTGTGTTTGAGGTTAGGTATTTTTCTATATAATTTTTGGCTTTCATCGATGATAAAATAAAATCATGCCCTAAAGCGAGATTTGCCGTAATAGCAGAGGATAAGACACAACCGGAACCGTGTTTTTCGGAAGTAATGACCTTGGTGCTGACCAATTTTGCACATTCTTCGTCCATGAAGAGATAGTCTACCCCTTTTTGCTTGGGATGATGTCCTCCTTTGAGTAAAACGGAACAATATGTTGAAAGCTCCTGAGCAATTTCCTTTGCCGAATTTTTCGAATCGGAAAGTTTCAGTATTTCATTGTAGTTCGGTGTAATCAAATCGATTTTCTTTAAAATTTTCTGCAGTTCCGCTTTGTTTTCTACGGTTGTGAATTCAAATTCGGTGGTCGATTTCAAGACGGTATCCCAAATGATTTTTGTTCGGGGAGAATGTTTTTTTATAAGGGAAACAATTTTTTTTAAATATTCCAATGAAGGAATAATTCCTATTTTCACGGCTTTTATATCATAAGTCCTAAATATTTTTTTTATTGAATCCAATACAAAATCCAAATCGGTCCATTGTATCATATAGAATTGATTTTCCGTTTGGATGGTATTTCCAGTTGTAATGGCCAGACCGTAAACCCGATGTTGTTCGAATGTCTTAATGTCCGACAAAATACCGGCACCACCTGATGGGTCAAGTCCGGCAATAGTTAAAACGAAAGGACGATTTGCTGACATTTTTTAAAATTTTCAATAGGGTTAATGTTAAGCCAGATGCTTCCCAATAGTGCAACATCATCGAAACCGTGTTCAAGTGTTTTTTGAATGTTTTCTGATGAGATCCCACCCAAAGCAATGATTTTAGTTTTTAAATTGTTGCGTTGTTTTATTGCTTCGAGATGATTGTTACCGGAAATGTAATCTGATTTTGAAATGCTGGAGAAAACCGGACTCAAAAAAGCATAATTCCAATCGCCTTCAAGTGCGTTGAAGGCTTCTATTGAGTGAACAGATGCTGATTTTATCCATTTTGATTCTGAAAATAGTTTGGCTTTACTTCGGTTACTTTCCGTGAAATGTAGTCGGTTGACGCCAAAAGTGTCTGCCAAATGATGGTCACTGTGTAAAACCAATCGGTTTCGAAATTCCAATCCGATTTCCGATAGAAACGACTTCATTTCCGCTTCTGAAAAATCGGGCTTACGCACATGCAATAATGGCAAGCCTTCCGCAAAAAGCGAATGGATAATGCTGATTTCGTTTTCAATGTTAGTCGGATTGGTAATTATGATCATGTTTTTGTTTTAGGGATAAGTTTGAAGAGATAAGGGATAAGTGAAAAGTGTCTGATTTGAAGAAAATCATGTTTTTTTATTAATTCCATGTCTTTTCCCTTGTCCCTTTTCCCTTATTACTTTTAACTCTTACAAATAAATTTCTTTTCCGCTTTCCACAAATTCTTCCGATTTGGCTTTCATGCCTTTGTCGGCCTCGGCTACATCACGGATTTCCTGTGAGATTTTCATCGAGCAGAATTTCGGTCCGCACATCGAGCAGAAATGTGCCACTTTAGCACCATCAGCGGGAAGGGTTTCGTCGTGAAATTCCCTTGCCGTATCCGGATCCAAAGCCAAATTGAACTGATCCTCCCAGCGGAATTCAAAACGCGCTTTGCTCAATGCGTTGTCGCGGTATTGTGCTCCCGGATGTCCTTTGGCCAAGTCCGCAGCGTGGGCAGCAATTTTATAGGTGATAACCCCGTCTTTAACATCTTTTTTGTTTGGTAGGCCAAGATGTTCTTTTGGTGTTACGTAACATAGCATCGCGCAACCGTACCAACCAATCATGGCCGCACCGATTGCAGAGGTGATGTGGTCATAACCTGGGGCGATATCGGTAGTTAACGGACCTAATGTATAGAAAGGCGCTTCCGAGCAATGTTCTAATTGTTTGTCCATGTTTTCCTTAATCATGTGCATCGGTACGTGACCAGGCCCTTCAATGAATACTTGTACATCATGTTTCCATGCGATTTTGGTCAGCTCTCCTAAAGTCTCGAGTTCGGCAAATTGGGCTGCATCGTTAGCATCTGCTATGGAGCCGGGGCGTAATCCGTCACCTAAGGAGAAAGCAACATCGTATTGCTTCATGATTTCGCAGATTTCTTCGAAATGTGTATACAGGAAGTTTTCCTTGTGGTGGAACAAACACCATTTGGCCATTATGGAGCCACCACGGGAAACGATTCCGGTTACACGGTTGGCGGTTAGATGGATGTAACGCAATAAAACTCCGGCGTGAATGGTAAAATAGGAAACCCCTTGTTCTGCCTGTTCGATTAAGGTATCACGGAAAATTTCCCAGGTTAAATCCTCGGCTACACCTTTTACTTTTTCCAATGCCTGGTAAATTGGCACGGTTCCGATGGGTACTGGAGAATTTCGGATAATCCATTCGCGTGTTTCGTGGATGTTCTTTCCTGTAGATAAGTCCATGATGGTGTCGGCGCCCCAACGGCACGCCCATACCGCTTTTTCCACTTCCTCTTCAATTGATGAGGTTACAGCGCTGTTTCCGATGTTGGCGTTTATTTTCACCAGGAAATTACGGCCTACAATCATCGGTTCGCTTTCCGGGTGGTTGATGTTGTTCGGGATGATGGCGCGGCCGGCAGCGATTTCACTGCGCACGAATTCAGGAGTGATTTTATTTTTAGGCGTGTTTGCCCCGAAGTTGTGACCGGCGTGTTGACATTTCATGGCTTTTTGTGCTGTTTCCAGCTGTTCGATGCGTTGGTTTTCGCGGATGGCTATGTATTCCATTTCGGGCGTGATGATGCCTTGTTTGGCATAATACAATTGCGTAACATTCTCCCCTTTTTTGGCACGCATCGGTTTGTGTAAATATTCGAAACGCAGATGGTTCAGTTTTTCATCATTCAGGCGTTGTTTTCCGTAATCGGAGGAAATCTCGGTTAGTTCTTCCACGTCGTTTCGGTCGAGAATCCATTGTTCACGGATTCTTGGCAAGCCTTTTCGAACATCGATTTCGATATTTGGGTCGGTGTATGGGCCCGAAGTATCATAAACGGTTACCGGAGGGTTTTTTTCGGTGTTTCCATTGGTGAGTTTGGTGTCGGAAAGTCTGATTTCTCGCATGGCGACTTTAATCGGGTGGATTTTCCCGTCGATGTAGACTTTTGAGGAATTTGGGAAAGGTTGTCTGGATATTTTTTCTTCTGAGTTCATGTTTTGAATTGCTTTTTTGGTTTTTGTGAGAGTCGTTTTTTAATGTGCGGATTCTGCCAGGGATGGGAGTGGAAAGCCCGTAAAGGGAAAAACTGTTAAAAACAAGTACGTGAAAGGGGCGACCAGCGGAAGCCACTTGCAGGGCTATGTTTTTTTAGTTTTTGACTGCGGACTTGCAACTTTCCGATAGCTATCGGGAAGCCCGGCTGCGCAGCCATTTTATCCGCCTTGTGTTGCTGTAATGATTAAAATATCGTCGGTTTCGGAAAGGGTAGTGGTCTCCCAGTGGATTTTAGGGATAACATTGTTGTTCACGGCAAGCGCGATTCCGTTTTGTTTGTTCGGAAATTCAAGGTCAAGCAAAGCTTGTACCGAAAGACTTTCGCTTTCGAATTGTTTGTATTGGTTGTTGATTTTTAGTTCCATTCCTGTTGGGTTTAGTATATCAAAATACTTTAGGAATGGCTGCAATGCGTGCTTAAAAGCACTCGAATGAAGTCATCTTACTTTTCCCTACGCTGGTATTAACCAGATCAGGTTCAGAGGGTAAAATCTCAGCCTGCGTTTTGCAGACACCCCTAAAGTGAGACAAATGTAGTAAAAATTATGAATTGCGAATTACGAATCGCTAAATTGTTTAGTGGTTGTAATTGTCAACTGAGACTGCAAACTGCCTACTGTTTTCTCGTCCAGCAGTCTTCCACGTGATCATTGACCATTCCTGTGGCCTGCATATGTGCGTAAACTACGGTTGAACCTACGAATTTAAAACCACGTTTTTTCAGGTCTTTACTCAAAGTATCGGAGATTTCGGAAGTGGCGGGAACTTCTTTTATGGTTTTGGGTTTATTGTCCTGAGGCTTGTGGTTTACAAAGCCCCAAATGTAGTTGGAAAACGTGCCGAATTCTTTTTGGACTTCCATAAAAGCGACTGCATTGGTCACAGCGGCTTTGATTTTTAATCCGTTGCGGATGATGCCGGCGTTTTGTTTTAGTGATTCGATTTTGGCTTCGGAATAATTGGCAACTTTCTTGTAATCGAAGTGGTCAAAAGCGTTTCGGAAGTTCTCCCTTTTTGCCAAAACGGTGTACCAGCTCAGCCCGGCCTGAAAGGTTTCCAGAATCAGGAACTCGAATATTTTCTGATCGTCATAAACGGGAACGCCCCATTCGGTGTCGTGGTAGTTGCGATACAAATCGTCTTTTTCGCACCAGGCGCAGCGGTTTTTAAGATTCATTTTCTTTCCCTTTGAATCAAATATATGGTAAAATTCTTTTCAATAGACGGTGAGTATTTAATAAATAAAAAGGGCGATTAGCAAGATTAATCGCTCTTTTTATTTTTTTTAGTAGACTATTCGGGGTCTTGCACTATTATGCATGCACAGGGGTAGCCAGGTATTTTCTCATAATCGCCATGGGCTTGGTGAGTTGGCCATCCTTTTTTACTAATTGTTATTTCGTTAACTTTAGTTTGATTTGCATGTGGATAGTGGCAAATAGTCATTTTGTCTTCCTGGTCGTTTTGTTTTATGTTTGTGGTAAATGCAAATGCAATCAGCACAGCTCCCACTGCTCCCAATAGTAATACATACTTTTTCATATTTTGTAAATTTAATAGTTAATATGTTAAATTTAATTAATGTGCTGATAATCAATATTGGTATTTTTTTTTTTTTGTTGAAATGAGAGAATTTTGGGTTAAAATGCGCAAGATACTTTGATAAATCTCTATTTGAATTATTGAATGTCAGTTTCGGAATTTGTTTCATTCAAATATCTGTCAATAACGTAGTGGCCCAGATAGATTAGAGGTGTTAAAACAACGGCGAGGATTAATTTGAAAACGTAGCCAGTAGCCGACATATTCAGGTATTGGGTGGTTGTGATCTTTCCGGTCAGCCAAAAAGCGATTCCGGTCACAATGAAACTGTCAATTAATTGGGAGAATATGGTCGAACCGGTACTTCGCAGCCAAATCATTTTTTTTCCGGTTTTGTTTCTTAAAAACCAAAAGATGCTTACGTCGATTAATTGGGAAACCAAAAAAGCAATGATGCTCGCGACCATAATGAATAAACCTTGCCCAAATACGGCATAGAATTGTTCGTCATTCACGGTTTCTCCGGTTTCAAAGGCTGGGATTTTGGTACCGATAAAGAGGACGAGTATGCAATAGGCAAACAATCCTGCGGTTATAAAAGACAATTTCTTTACGCCATCGCGACCAAAATGTTCATTGATGATATCTGTGGTGATGAAAACAATTGGCCAGGGCAAAATACCGATACTCATTATGAAAGGGCCAATCTGGATGAGTTTTCCGCCGGTTAATTCGGCTACAATGGCATTGGTGATGAAAATGCCGGCCAATATGATGTAGACAATGTCTTTTTTGGTTTTGAACATAAATTGGGTTTAAAACCAAATGTACGTTATTTCGGAGAATAAAAAAACCCCAGTCTTTCGACTGAGGTTTTCGTTATATAAGTTAGGATGGATTATCCTAAAGCTACACGTCTGAAACCTGTAACAGTTAAACCACCATCAACAGTTTTGATGTATGAAGCAACGCTCATAGAACCGTCTTTGATGAAATCCTGGTTTACCAAAGTGTTGTCTTTGTAGAAACGTTGGATTTTTCCTTTAGCGATGTTGTCTAACATAGCTTCTGGTTTTCCCTCAGCACGTAATTGTTCTTTAGCGATTTCGATTTCTTTTTCGATGATAGAAGCATCAACTCCAGCCTCATCTAAAGCGATTGGGTTCATCGCAGCAGCTTGCATAGCTACGTTTTTAGCAGCTTCGTCACCACCATTAACGTTAGCTGATAAAGCAACTAAAGTAGCGATTTTTCCAGCGTGGATGTAAGATCCTACGAAAGCACCTTCTAAACGCTCGAACTGACCTACTTCAATTTTTTCACCGATAACACCAGTTTGCTCGATTAATTTTTCGTTAACTGTGATACCACCGAAATCAGAAGCTAAGAAAGCATCTTTATCAGCGTAGTTTAACGCTTGGTTAGCTAAATCTGTAGCTAATTTTACGAAACCTTCATTTTTACCAACGAAGTCAGTCTCACAGTTCAAAGTGATAACTACACCAGCGGTGTTGTCAGCGTTTACCACAGCGATAGCAGCACCTTCTGTAGATTCTCTGTCAGAACGGTTAGCAGCTACTTTTTGACCTTTTTTACGTAAGTTTTCGATAGCTAAATCGAAATCTCCATCAGCTTCCACTAATGCTTTTTTACAATCCATCATACCAGCTCCGGTGATGGTTCTTAATTTATTTACGTCTGCAGCAGTTATTGTTGCCATAGTTTTATAAAATTTAATTTGTGTTAAAAGTAAAAATTCCAAATCTCAAATCCTTGATTCCAATGTTTTCAAATCATGAACGAAACGTTACAGATTTTGATTGGAGCTTGGAATTTAAAATTTGGAATTAATTTTTTATTTATTCTTCAGTTGAAGTTGTTGCTTCAGTTTGAGCTGCTGCTACTTCTCCAGCTGGTTGCTCTTCTTTGTCAGATTTTCTATCAGAAAGTCCTTCAATGATAGCGCCAGATACTAAAGATAAAACTTTGTCGATTGATTTTGAAGCATCATCGTTTGCTGGGATAACATAGTCAACCTGACGTGGGTCAGAGTTGGTATCTACCATAGCGAAAACTGGAATGTTTAATTTTTGAGCTTCTTTAACAGCGATGTGTTCTGCTTTGATATCTACAACGAATAACGCAGCAGGAAGTCTTGTCATGTCTGCAATAGAACCTAAGTTCTTTTCCAATTTAGCACGTAGACGATCTACTTGTAAACGTTCTTTTTTAGATAAAGTCATGAAAGTACCGTCTTTCTTCATTTTATCGATAGAAGCCATTTTCTTAACAGCTTTACGGATAGTAACGAAGTTAGTCAACATACCACCTGGCCATCTTTCAGTGATGTAAGGCATGTTTGCTGCTGCAGCTTTTTCTGCAACGATATCTTTAGCTTGTTTTTTGGTAGCTACGAAAAGTACTTTTCTACCAGATGCAGCGATTTTTTTCAAAGCTTCGTTAGCTTCTTCGATTTTAGCTGCAGTTTTATATAGATTGATAATGTGAATACCATTACGCTCCATATAGATGTAAGGAGCCATGTTTGGGTCCCATTTTCTAGTCATGTGTCCGAAGTGAACACCTGCTTCTAGTAATTCTTTAACTTCTACTTTGTTTGCCATTTTGTAATAGTTTACGTTCTTGTGTATTAGCAATGATTTAGTAGCGATTGTCTCGGTCTTAACCATTTAGATGCTAAACTAATTCCCACCTCAATGGGAGAGCAACAAAAACTTAGTGTTTTTAAATAATAATAAATATTAACGTTTAGAGAACTGGAATCTCTTACGAGCTTTCTTCTGACCGAATTTCTTACGCTCAACCATACGAGGGTCACGAGTTAGTAAACCTTCTGGTTTTAAGATTGCTCTGTTTTCAGCTTCTACTTCGCACATTGCTCTTGCGATAGCCATACGAACAGCCTCAGCTTGTCCTGTAGTACCACCACCATATACATTAACTTTTACGTCAAAGTTAGATGCGTTCTCAGTCATAGAAAGAGGTTGCATTACTTTGTACTGTAATGTAGCAGTTGGGAAGTAAGTTGCGAAATCTTTTTTGTTTACGGTGATGTTTCCTGATCCTTCAGTAACATAAACACGTGCCACAGCACACTTTCTTCTACCGATTTTGTGAATAACTCCCATTACTTAAGATCGTTTAAGTTTACAGTTTTAGGTTGTTGAGCTTCATGTTTGTGCTCAGAACCTACATATACGTTCAAATTGCGGAATAACTCAGCACCTAATTTGTTTTTAGGTAGCATTCCTTTTACAGCTTTCTCTACTATTACAGCTGGGTTTTTCTGTTGCTGTACTCTAGCAGTTAAAGTTCTTTGACCTCCTGGGTAACCAGTGTGACGCATGTAAATTTTGTCGTCTAATTTGTTACCTGTTAGGTTGATTTTCTCTGCGTTGATAACGATTACGTTGTCTCCACAGTCCACATGCGGTGTATAACTCGGTTTGTATTTACCTCTTAAAAGCATTGCAACTTTAGAAGCAAAACGACCTAAGTTATGACCTTCAGCATCCACAACGATCCACTCTTTCTGAGCACCCGCTTTGTTTACTGATACTGTCTTGTAGCTTAAATTGTCCACGTTTTTTTTATTTTAATTAAACATTCCATCCCCAATAAAGGGAGTGCAAAAGTACAATTATTTATTTATTATACAAACTCACGGGGGATAATTTTATAAGTTGATTGTCAGACGACTAGTTGATTGTTAGGTTTGTATGTGGAAATTGTTACTCTTTGTTAAACTTAATTTCCATGCCTCCCTGCTTTAATACCATTGTTTTTTGGCCGAATGTCATGTTCACGCCGCCCGGATCAAAGACAAATTCCGTTTCGCTAACCGCATTTAAAGGGAAAGCCCCTTGTCCGGTAGCTTGTGCAATGATCTGTCCTTTATCTACTTTAATGTTGATCTTCATGGGGATTTCTTTTGATGAATAAGTTCCTTCATATGATTTAAGGATTTTTTCATCGACTTTCACCGTTTTCAGATTCGGAAATGTATATGGCATTTTGTAATAGATGCTCAGGATACCAATCATGATGTCGTTTCGGTTGTAGTTGTCGCCGTTCACGATTAAGGAAACGCCGAGTTTTTCGGCCGGATAATACCCGACTACCGATTTATAACCTTCGATACCTCCCGTATGACCGAAAAATTTGCGCTCTCCAAAAGGAAATGTCACCAGTCCGATGCCGTAACTTTCTTTTAGTTGTGTCATTTCGTCTACTGATGTTGGTTTCAACAGTTTGCCGTTAAAGATACTGCGTAACAACATGGTCAGGTCGTTAGCTGTTGAGGAAATGGATCCGGCAGCAAACGGTAATGACATGTCCCATTCCGGGACGGCTTGCCATTGTTCTCCTTTATAAGAATAGGACAATGCTTCGTTTCGTTTTGGATCGACTTTGTCTACTATATAGGTGTTTTTTAGCTTTAGCCTGTCGACAATCCTGTTTTTCAAATTGTCTTTATAGGATGTTTTAGTAATGTCTTCCACGATACAGCCTAAAAGGTAATAGTTGGAGTTGCTGTATTCTGCTTTGGAATTAGGTGCGAAAAGTGGTTTATAGGCGGCAATCTTGGTCAACATTTCTTTTTTGCCGATGGATGCAGTCATGTTTGTGGTGCTGTCGGCATTTACATAGTCGACGATTCCGGAACGATGGCGTAATAAATCGTTGATAGTGATTTTATCCGCATTGGGGATTTGTGGGTAAAATTTTGAAAGCGTTTGGTCAAGTTTCAGTCTTTTTTCTTCTACAAGCTGCATGATCATCACTGCTGTGAAGGTTTTGGTGACCGATCCTATCTTGTATTTCGTGTTCTTGTTGGGCTGCTCTTCCTTTTTGGCTGAAGGTAAACCGTATGCTTTTTCAAAAACCACATTATCTCCTTCGCGGATGCTGATTTGTCCTAAAAAGCGGTTGTTATGGTTCAGATAGCTAAGCAGGCTGTCTATTTTTCGGAAACGCGCGTTCTCCTGGGCTGCAATATTCAGTGTGATAAAGAATGAAATTGCCAAAAGGACTTTTTTCATGATTAATGTGTTTATGGTTTTGTAAACTGCATCTACTTCTGTAAACTGTTGCTCAGGGTTGCTACTGCTGCTCTTAATGTGCCTCCAGCCAGTCTCTTCCGGTTCCTAGATCCACTTCGAACGGAACGGCTAATTTGAAAGCGTTTTCCATTTCGTATTTGATCATCGGTTTGATTTTTTCCAATTCGCTGTTGTGAACGTCGAAAACAAGCTCATCGTGTACCTGTAACAACATTTTTGATTTCCAGTTTTCGGAAGTCAGTTTTTTGTGGATATTGATCATCGCAATTTTGATGATATCGGCCGCACTTCCCTGAATTGGCGCGTTTACGGCATTTCGTTCGGCAGCACCACGCACCACTGCGTTTGCTGAATTGATGTCTTTCAGGTAACGGCGACGTCCGGAAACGGTTTGTACATAGCCATGGCTTCTGGCGAATTCAATCTGTTCCTTAATGTATTCGCGCAATCTCGGATAGGTTTTGTAATACGCTTCTATCAAAGCGGCACTTTCACTGCGTGATAAATTCGTCTGATTGCTCAATCCAAAAGCGGAAACCCCGTAAATGATTCCGAAGTTCACAGTTTTGGCATGGCTACGCTGTTCTTTCGTCACTTCTTCCAAAGGCACATGGAACACTTTGGCGGCTGTACTTTTATGAATGTCCTCTCCGTGCTGGAAGGCTTTTATCATGTTTTCTTCACCACTCATGGCGGCAATGACACGCAATTCAATTTGAGAGTAATCGGCAGATAATAGAGTATAGTTTTCGTCTTTAGCTATAAAGGCTTTTCGGATTAGTCGACCTCTTTCGGTACGGATGGGGATGTTCTGCAGATTCGGGTTATTTGAGCTCAAACGACCTGTGGCTGCTACCGTCTGCATGTAATCGGTGTGAACGCGGTTTGTTCCTTCGTCGACCTGTTCCGGTAAGGATATGATGTAAGTGCTTTGCAGTTTTACCATCTGGCGCCATTCGAGAATCTGACGAACGATTTCGTGTTCGTTGGCCAAATAACTCAGTACTTCCTCGCCGGTTGCATATTGTCCGGTTTTGGTTTTCTTTTGTTTAGTGCCTCCGATTTTCATCTTATCGAAAAGTACTTCGCCCAACTGTTTCGGTGAAGCCAGATTGAATTTCTCGCCGGCAGTTTCATAAATTTTCTGCTCCAACTCTTTGATTTCGAAATCCATATCTTTCGACATCGATTTCAGATAATCCACATCCAAACGGATTCCTTCCCGTTCCATCGCGGCTAGGACTTCGATTAACGGAATTTCGATTTCTTCGAACAGTTTTTTGGTGCCAGTACTATCTAGTTTTGGGTCGAAAACTTCTTTCAGTTGTAAGGTGATGTCGGCATCTTCGGCTGCATATTCTTTGATGTCTTCCAAAGGTACATCACGCATCGATTTCTGGTTTTTTCCTTTTTTACCGATTAAGTTTTCAATCGGCATCGGAGAATATTTTAAATAGGTTTCCGATAAAACGTCCATATTGTGACGCATGTCCGGATTAATCAGATAGTGGGCAATCATGGTGTCGAAAAGTTTTCCTTTTACAGGTACGCCATAATTTGCCAGTATTTTAAGGTCGTATTTTATGTTTTGACCGATTTTTTCGATTTCTTCATTTTCAAAAAACGGTACTATTTTTTGCAATAAAGCTTTGGCTTCTTCCTGATTTTGTGGAAACGGAAGGTAGAATGCTTTTCCTTTTTCCCAGGAGAATGACATTCCTACCAATTCGGCATTAAGGGCATCGATTCCGGTAGTTTCGGTGTCGAAACAAACCGATTTCTGCTGTAATAATGTCTGCATGAAAAGTTGAACACCCAAATTGCCCTGAACGATTTCGTAGTGGTGATTGGTGTTTTCAAGCGTATTGTAATAACTATGATGTCCTGCCGGTGCTTCGCTGTCGCCACTGTCAAAAAGCGAAAACTGATCCTCGTTTTTAGCTGTCTTCTTTGCTGCTTTTGGGGCAGTGTCTCCATTTCCATTTATTTCGTCATATTCTTTACCGCCGCCGAAAAGTTTGTCGAATTGGGTTCGCATCTGACGGAATTCCAGTTCGATGAAAAGGGCGTCGGTTTTTTCTACGTCGGGTTTACTTAATTCATAATCGGTTTCGTTAAACGTTACCGGGCAATCGAGTAGGATGGTGGCCAGTTTTTTGGATAAGACTCCCTGTTCTTTGTTGGCTTCGATTTTCGTTTTCAAAGCGCCTTTCAATTTATCTGTATTGGCAAGTAGGTTTTCCATGGAACCAAATTCCGCCAATAATTTCTTCGCAGTTTTTTCTCCCACCCCCGGTAATCCCGGAATGTTGTCAACGGCATCACCCATCATGCCTAAATAATCAATTACCTGTAAAGGGTCTTGTATTTCAAATTTTTCCAATACTTCCGGAACACCCCAAATTTCGATGTCGTTCCCTAAACGTGCAGGGCGGTACATGAAAATATTTTCGGAAACCAATTGCCCGAAATCTTTATCGGGAGTTACCATGAAAACCTGATAACCTTCTTTCTCGGCTTGTTTGGCCAATGTTCCGATCAAATCATCGGCTTCGTATCCAGCTTCTTCAATAATGGGAATATGCATAGCACGAAGGAAATCCTGTATGTAGGGAACAGCTATTTTAATGGCTTCCGGAGTCGCATCACGGTTGGCTTTATATTCGGCAAACATTTCACTGCGTACCACACTGCCTCCTTTGTCGAAAGCCACGGCCAAATGATCCGGTTTTTCACGTCTGATAACATCAAGCAACGAATTCATGAATCCTAGTACAGCCGAAGTATCGACTCCTTTGGAATTGATTCGTGGATTTTTGATGAAAGCGTAATAGCCACGGAAAATTAAGGCGTAAGCATCTAAAAGGAAAAGGCGTTTTTGCGACATGATTGCGTTAGATTAAAGACTTCAAATATATGAAAAATCAGGACAGGATTTGAGGACATAGCCTAATTACATAGGTTTGTACTGTTGTAAAGTCAATTGTTGAAAGTGGTCTCTTTTTAGTTGGCTGTCGTTGCAAGAATGTTAGTGCTGTTCTCATGTTTTTGTTGCAGAGCCGATTGAAGTTAAAAAAAAGCTAATTAAGCATTGTAGCCGTAATCATTAGTTGTTACTTTGTTGTTTCTTAAAGTAAAAATGATGCGTTTAGTCTTTATTGGGGTTATACTACTTTTGGTGGAGCTCTATGCTTTTCAGGCGGTAAAAACAATAACCCGCGAACGGTGGATATTGATAGTTTATCAGGTCGTTAGCTTTCTCGCTTTTGCATATATTCTGTATGGGTTCAGTCAATTTGACCGGAGAGTAGGGCAGAATTCCCAATCGCTTTTTACCATTGGCTTGTTTTTACTGATGCTTGTTCCGAAGTTATTGATGGCTGTAATTCTTTTAGGGGAAGACATTTTCAGAATGTTTGCTACAATTATCAACTATTTTACGCAGGCTGACAGTATCAGTGAAGCGATACCGGGCAGAAGGAAATTTATCAGTCAGGTTGCTCTTGGTATAGCTGCTATTCCGTTTACTTCGCTTTTGTATGGAATGACAAAGGGGAAATACAACTATAAAGTAATCCGTCAAACCTTGTTTTTTCCTGACTTGCCGGAAAGTTTTGATGGTATGACTATTACACAGATTTCGGATATTCACAGCGGTAGTTTTGATAATCCGGAAAAAATTGAATACGCCATCGATTTGGTGAACCAGCAAAAATCTGACTTGATTCTTTTTACCGGTGATATCGTAAATACACATGCTGTAGAAATGCATCCGTGGATTGATACTTTCCGTAAAATCGAAACGCCAAAATTCGGGAAGTATTCCGTTTTGGGGAATCACGATTACGGGGAGTATGTTGAATGGCCTTCAAATGCAGCAAAAGATAAAAATTTTCAGGAAATAAAAGATTTGTATGGTCAGATTGATTTTAAGCTGTTGCTTAATGAAAACGTCAGAATCAAGAATGGGGAAGATGAAATTGCACTGGTAGGTGTTGAAAACTGGGGCGTGAAATTCAAGCAAGCAGGTGATCTGAATAAAGCTTCTGTGGGAGTTAAGAAAGAAGACTTTAAAATCCTGATGAGCCACGATCCTTCTCACTGGGATGCGGAAGTACAGCATCACGAAAATAATTACCAACTGACCTTATCAGGTCATACCCACGGATTGCAGTTTGGTATTGAAATTCCTGGTATACTCCGATGGAGTCCGGTGCAGTATGTGTATAAACAATGGGCCGGATTATACGAAAATATGGGTCGCTACATTTATGTAAACCGGGGGTTTGGCTTTCATGCTTATCCCGGGCGTGTCGGTATTTGGCCGGAAATAACGGTGATTCAACTAAAAAAAGGCGAAAGAGTAGCGTAATTGCGTAAAAATGTTATATTTGTATACTATTTTTTTAAGAAAAAAAGTTTTTAATTAATCTAAACTTTTAGCTTATGTCAAAATTTGGAGAACTAATCAATACGCAGGTTCCTGTTCTTATCGATTTTTATACCGATTGGAATGAGTCCTCTGTTTCCATGCATCCGGTAATCAGAGATGTTGCAGCGGCGCTAGGCGATAAGGCCAAAGTGATTAAAATTGACGTGGACAAAAACCAGGAATTGGCTGAAGCTTTGCGAATTAAAGGATTGCCAACGTTGATGATTTATAAAGAAGGTCAAATGGTTTGGAGACAATCCGGAGAATTGGATGCCAATACCATAATTGGTCTGGTTCAGGAAAACACTTAATCGATTGTAGCGAATTGAAAACCTTTCCCCTTTAAAATTTCAATTGCTTTCGGTAAAGCATACTCAACATTACGAAAGGCTTTTTTACTATCGTGAAACACGATAATAGAGCCTTGCGCTGTATTTTTAACTACGTTTTGCAGGCATGATTCCGGTGAAATGTTTTGGTCAAAGTCGGCACTTAAAACATCCCACATAATAATTTTATAGCCCTTTTTTCGCAATTGCGTAGATTGGGAAGGTTTTATTTTTCCGTATGGTGGTCGGAATAGCCCCGTTATTTTGCGTGGAATCCCATTGGAATTTCCGTTGTTGGATTTCTCTTTTTCTTCTTTTTTCTCATGTAGTTTTATATCTTGAATTTTCCGGCCGATTTCTTCTTCACATAAACGGATGTTTTCAAGGTATGTATGGTTGGTTGTTTTCCATCCTTGCAGATGATTGTAAGTATGGTTTCCTATGGCATGACCATCAGAAATTACTTTTAGAAAAAGTTCAGGGTGTTTGCGGATGTTATCACCGATGCAGAAAAAAGTGGCTTTCACTTCGTGTTTTTTTAAAACAGACAATACCCATTCTGTGGCTTCGGGAGTTGGCCCATCGTCAAAGGTGAGGTATATTTTCTTTTCCGTATTCGGGAGGTCCCAAACCTGATTGGAAAATATCTTTTTAATTAGTTTGTTTGTTTTTATCCAATAGAAATCCATAACATAAAAATAAGGCTTTCAAAGTTAAAAACCTTAAAAGCCTTATTTTATTTTAGGAAGAATTTTACTTATTCCATGTCTCTTTCAAAAAGAGGAAACAGTTTGTTGTAGCTGTTGAATTTGACTTTGTTTTGATAGTAGAACTCCATATCGCCTCTTTCCTTCATTATGTCAAGTAAGCCTCTGTAGCTTTCGATGTCGGTAACAATGTCTACATATAAATCGTTTTGATCTGTAGGTTTCAGAGTGCTGTAATACATTAGATTTTCCTGATATTTTTTCATCAGTTGAGACAATAGTGTTCTGGCCTTTGTTTTTTCGCCTAATTCATAATATCCTCCTGCAAACGGATCGATAAAACGGTAGTAATCAAAATAATCGACAGGCATTTTTGTTATGGCTAGATCAATCACTTTTTTGGCTTTGTCTTTTTTGCCTTCGTTGATTAATGCTTCCGTTAAACGAGCAAGATTGGTTCTGTAAGAAATACTGTTTTTACGTGTTTCCGGATCATGGTAGATATTCGGACTTTCGCTGTTCCCCCAATCCCAAGACATCACGTTTTTATACATTTTTTCTGTATCAAGATAACCCATTTCAAATTGGTTGGATTCTTCATTTCTCGCTGTTTTCACTGGTACTAATCGATAAACCATGCCTTCTAATTGCAGGTATTCTTTCATCCAGATATAATCTTCGTCGTCAAAACTTCCCGGAGAGAAATAAATAGGACGTTTCCAATTGTTGTTGGCTACCACGTCCAGCATCATCAATCGGTTTTTGTAAATCACACCACCTTTAATGTCTACATCGATTTTTGAAACAATAGAATCATTCAGACTTGATGGAACTACTTTGTTTCTTATAACTGTATTTTTATCTACCGGAATGCTGATTTTATCAGTAGGATAGAATTGTACTTTCTGTCCGTTTGGCATTGTTTCGATCGTTCTTTCATCTCCGGATTGGATAAATTTGAGGAATTGTTCAATCGGGAGCCTTTCTTTTGTGAGTTCTCTGTGAATGACATAATCACGGGTTCCTGCCACATATTGATCGTGTGTGAAGCGTATCGGTAATGGTTCCGATTTGTATACCTTGGCTTTCATTTGGTCGATGTACCAGTCGGTAGCGAAAAGCTGTGTATTTACGATACGAATATCGGTTCTGTAGCCTTCGATTTCCTGGGCGTACCATAGTGGGAAAGTGTCGTTGTCACCGATGGTAAACAAGATGGCATTCGGTTCGCATGAATCCAGATAGGCTTTTGCCATGGCAATTGCTGTGTAGCGGTCCGAACGGTCGTGGTCGTTCCAGTTTTCTTTCGCCATTAATACCGGCGCGGCTAATAATGAAGCGGCAATAATTACCGGGCCGGCTACTTTCGGCTGTAAATATTTTTTAATGGCTTCGTAAAGGGCGTAAACGCCAAAACCTAACCACATTGCAAATACATAGAAAGAACCAACCACGGCATAATCCCGCTCTCTTGGTTCAAAAGGACGCTCATTTAAAAATATCTTTAAAGCGAAACTGGTGAACAGGAACAGTGCCAGTAAAACATAAAAGCTCTTTAGGTCTTTTTTAGCATGGAACACCATTCCGATGATCGCTAATATGAATGGCAAGAAGAAGTAGGTGTTTCTTGCTTTGTTGTTAAGAACATCCGGAGGAAGGTTTTCCTGGGATCCAAGGTGGATTTCGTCAATGAAATTGATACCGCTTAACCAGTTTCCGTTTTGGGAGTCGTATTTTCCCTGAATATCGTTCTGGCGGCCCACAAAGTTCCATAATAAGTATCTCCAGTACATATAGCCGAACTGATATTCAAACATGAATTTCATGTTGTCGCCAAAAGAAGGCTTCTCGATGATTAAATAGTCGCCATATGACTTAAGGAATTTGTCGTAACCTTCAAGGTCTATTTTTCCGGCTGCAAAAGCGCTTCGGAATTCGGAAACGATTTGTACCAATTCGTCTTCGTGAGAATACTCTGGGTTGATGGTGAAGTCTAATGGTTTGGTGAATGTCATGTAGTTTACACGTGCGTCTTCAGTGTCGCCGTACCACATCCTTGGCAAAACGCCATTGTGTTTGTCGTCGCCATTGCTTTTTGCATTGACATAGTTGTTTACGATAACGTATGTGCCTGTTTTGTAGTCTCTTTCGTAGTTGGGTTTGTCATCTTCGTATGGTTTGTCTTCGTCTAAACCGGCATAAGTTTCAGAGAATAATGGGCCGTAGAATGTTTTTTGTTCACCGTATTGCTCACGGTTGTAATAGGCTAAAACCTCTGCGGCATCGGAAGGTTTGTTTTCGTTGATAACTACATTAGCGTTGGCGCGTATCGGAAGCATTAACCAGGTTGAGAATCCAATTAATACGAAAAGGACGCAAAGTAAAAGCGTATTGTAAAGTGGTAGTTCTTTCTTTTTGGTGTATTTCAATCCGAAATAGAAAAAGGCAATAATCAATATGAAAGCAAAAATAGTCCCGGAATTAAATGGCAAGCCAATGCTGTTAACCATGAAGATTTCCATTTTTCCGAAGAATGCCAGTGTGTAAGGTAGTAAGAACTTGAAAACGAAAAATAGAATCGCTACCATTATCACGTTGGCAATTATGAAGTTTTTAACGGTGATCTTTTCGTAATTCTTAAAGTAGTATAGTAATCCTATAGAAGGAATAGTTAGTAAGGCCATAAAGTGAACTCCGAACGAAAGGCCAATGACAAGAGAAATCAGTAATAACCATTTGTTACCGCGCGGCGTGTGCATTTCTTCTTCCCAGCGTAAACCCATCCAGATTAAAAGAGCTATGAATAAGGAAGCCATGGCGTATACTTCGGCTTCGGTAGCGCTAAACCAGAAACTGTCAGTAAAAGTGAAGGCTAAAGAGCCTACAAATGCGCTTCCTAAAACTACAATTGCATTTTCTTTACTGAATTCGGAATATGATGAAATTACTTTTTTTAAGATTAAGGTCATCGACCAGAACATAAATAAAATGGTAAATGCGCTGGAGAAAACAGAAGTCATGTTAACCATCAGTGCAATTTTGCCTGCGCTTGGAGCGAACATCGCGAAGAAGGCTCCAATCATTTGGAATAAAGGTGCGCCCGGTGGGTGTCCGACTTCCAGTTTAGCTGAAGTGGCTATGTATTCTCCACAGTCCCAGAAGCTTAATGAGGGTTCTACTGTTAAAGTGTAGGTTAGAAGTGCGATGGCAAACGTAAGCCATCCTAAAATGGTATTCCACTTTTTAAAATTGAAAGTAGTCATATAAGATATGTCGATTTTTTCAGATTGAATTCTACTACAAAGAAACTCTTTTTTTACATATGGAAACGCTCTGGAAATTTTTTTTAATATTTTTTTGAGAAAAATTTGGATAAAAAAAAATATGTGCTACATTTGCACCCGCAATCACAATGATAGCGCTGGTTATTGGCCTATGGTGTAATGGTAACACTCCGGTTTTTGGTACCGTCATTCAAGGTTCGAGTCCTTGTGGGCCAACAAAATAATCCTCTCACTCTGAGAGGATTATTTATTTTAAAATTTTTTGAATTTTTTTGGTCAACAGGTCGTTCTGATTTTGTTTTGATTAAAATTGTAGTATATTTGTACCCGCTATTGCAAGATAGTTTTGGTTATTGGCCCATGGTGTAATGGTAACACTCCGGTTTTTGGTACCGTCATTCAAGGTTCGAGTCCTTGTGGGCCAACAATAGAAACCTCTCATTTGAGAGGTTTTTTTATTCTATACCTTTATTGTGTTAAGTAGGTTAAGAAGGAGGTGAGGTAAGGCATAAAAAAAAGCCCGTTCGAAAGAGCGGGCTTTTTTATATTTGATATTAATTAGATTTTAAAAGTTACCACAGGTCTTGCGGAGTGGTTTACTAAATCTTCGCTAATGCTTCCGTTGAAGAAGTGGGCAAGTCCTCTTCTTCCGTGGGTGCTCATTCCGATTAAATCAGCGTCTATGCTGTTGGCGAAATTCAAAATGCCTTTTTCTACGTTCACATCGTTATAGATGTGGGTGGAGAAATTATCAAGTTGGAATTTAGCAGCGAATTCGTGCATATTTTTCTCGGCAATACCTGTTGATTTGAAGTTGTTTGGTGTGTTTATGCATACTAAATGTAGGTGAGCGCCAAATTTATTGGTGAATTCAACTGCTTTTGCAAAGGTTTTTGCTACTTCGTCTGAAAAATCGGAAGCGAAAACAAAATTGTTGACATTGAAATTCGGCATTTCTTGTTTAATGACCAAAACCGGGATATCTGAAGTTCTAACTACTTTTTCTGTATTGGAGCCGATGATCATTTCTTTGAAACCGTTAACGCCATGTGAGCCCATTACAATTAAATCGATATCGTTTAATTTGCTGATATCAATAATTCCGGTAAAAGTAGAGTGGATTTTAATGATTTGAGAAACTTCAATGCCATCTAAATAACTGATAGTAGCAAGTTCGTCTAATCTTTCTTCGGCTCTTCTTTTGAAATACATGATTTCAGGAATGTCATGGCCGTGGGATTGAGCGTCGCTTCCTTCATGTGGAAGATCAAGCATATGTAGTAAAAAGATCTCTCCGTTATTTTTTCTGGCAATTTGTGCAGCTACTTTAAGGGCGTATTCGGCGTGGTTTGAAAAATCGGTGGGTACTAAAATTCGTTTCATAATTATAAATGTGAGAAATTCGGGTTAAAATAGTTTTTATAAAAGTATAAAATTATTTAGAATTAACAATGATTTTCAATATTTAAAAAAAATTTGTATATTTGCACAGTTATTTATTAAGGAACTAAATAATGAGGCACGCTATGCGTGCCTCTTTTTATACAGATATGACATTTAAAGAAAAAGTAAGTGGTATTCTGGAGGAAGCTTTAGAACAAAAGCCTTCTCTTTTTCTGATCGACCTGACAATTACTGATGCATTCAAAATTATCGTAACTTTAGATGGTGATAACGGAGTGACACTTCAGGATTGTATTGATGTAAGCAGGGTTGTTGAAAACGGCTTGGACAGGGAGGAGCAGGATTTTTTGCTGGAGGTAGCTTCAGCAGGTGCCACATCGCCTTTGCGAATGCCGAGACAGTTTAAAAAGAACATCGGAAGAAAACTGAAGGTGACTACCGCAGCAGAAAAAATCGAAGCGAATATTACTGATGCAAATGATGAGTTCATTGTTTTGGAATGGACGGCCAGAGAGCCAAAACAAATTGGCAAAGGAAAAGAGACTGTTCAGAAAAGGGCAGAGATAAAATACGAAGATATTAAAGAAGCAATTGTTATAATAACATTTTAAATAGAGAGTTGGTATGGAGAATATTGCATTAATCGAGTCGTTTTCAGAGTTTAAAGACGATAAACTAATCGATAGAGTTACCTTAATGGCAATTTTAGAAGATGTGTTTAGAAATGCATTGAAAAAGAAATACGGTTCAGATGATAACTTCGATATCATTATCAATCCTGATAAAGGGGATATGGAAATTTGGAGAAATCGTGTGGTGGTTGCTGATGGAGAAGTAGAGGATGAAAATTCTGAAATCTCATTGTCGGAAGCCAGAAAGATCGAGCCGGATTTTGAAGTGGGTGAGGATGTTTCTGAAGAAGTGAAATTAATACAATTGGGTAGAAGAGCGATTTTGGCTTTGCGTCAAAACCTGATTTCTAAAATCCACGAACACGATAATACCAATCTTTATAAACAATTTAAAGATTTAATTGGCGATATTTACACGGCAGAAGTTCATCATGTTCGTCCAAAAGCTGTAATTTTGGTAGACGATGAAGGAAACGAAATTGTATTACCGAAAGAAAAACAGATTCCGTCTGATTTCTTCCGCAAAGGGGATAACGTTCGCGGAATCATTGAAAATGTTGAATTGAAAGGAAACAAGCCTCAGATCATCATGTCGAGAACATCTGAGAAATTCCTTGAAAAATTATTTGAACAGGAAATTCCTGAAGTATTCGACGGTTTGATTACGGTTAAGAAAGTAGTCAGAATTCCGGGTGAAAAAGCAAAAGTAGCTGTGGATTCTTATGATGACCGTATTGATCCGGTAGGAGCTTGTGTTGGTATGAAAGGTTCCCGTATCCACGGAATTGTTCGTGAATTAGGCAACGAAAATATCGACGTTATCAACTATACGAGCAATACACAATTATATATTACAAGAGCATTGAGCCCTGCAAAGGTTTCTTCTGTTAAAATCGATGAAGATAAAAAGTCAGCAGAGGTGTTCTTGAAATTAGAAGAGGTGTCTAAAGCAATCGGACGTGGCGGACATAATATTAAATTAGCCGGTTTATTAACAGGTTATGAATTGGATGTTATCCGTGAAGGAAACATTGCTGAAGAAGAGGATGATGTTGAATTAACAGAATTCTCCGATGAAATTGACGGATGGGTTATCGAAGAGTTTGCGAAAATTGGCTTGGATACAGCAAGAAGCGTGCTGAAACAGGATGTTGCCGATTTAGTAAGACGAACTGATCTTGAAGAAGAAACTATTTTGGATGTTATGCGAATTCTGAAGAACGAGTTCGAAGAATAATCCGCGCTAACAACAACACAACACGCATTAAGGTAATAATAAAAAGATTATATGTCTGAAGAAAGAGTAATAAGAATTAACAAGGTTTTAAGGGAATTAAATATTTCTCTAGATAGAGCTGTGGATTATTTGAAAGATAAGGGTCATACCATCGAATCAAGTCCGAACGCCAAAATTTCTAATGAGGAATACTCTATCTTGTGCGGTCAATTCTCTGCCGATAAAGGTAAAAAAGTTGCTTCTTTGGAGGTGAGTGAAGAAAAGAAAAAGGAAAAAGAAGCCCTTCGTATCGAGCGTGAAAGAGAAATTGAAGAAAAACGCAAGCAGGAAGAGGAAAGACAGCGCCAGGAAGTAATCAAAGCCAGGGCTTCTCTTACGGGACCAAAAGCAGTTGGTAAAATTGACTTGGAGCCCAAAAAACCGGAAGTTGTTGCTGAAACACCTTCTTCAGAAAAAATCGAAAAAACGGTTGAGCCAGCTGCTGAAAAAGTAGTTGAAAAACCGGTTGTTGAAGAAGTTCAAAAACCAGTTGAAAAAGTTCAAAAGCCAATTGAAAAAGTTGAAGAAGCTTCAAAAGTAGAGAAGGCGGAACCGGTTGAAAAAGTTGAGGCAAGACCTGCACCAACGACTCCAGAAGCTACTCCTGCTTCAGAGCCGGTAGAGGACGAGAAAATCGAGACACAATACCAAAAACTTTCCGGTACTACCTTTACTGGCCAGACTATCGATTTGTCTCAGTTCAACAAGCCTAAGAAAAAGAAAGAAGATTTCAAAAAAGATGCAGCCAAGGGAACTGCAGCTGGAACTCCAGCTGGTCAGGGACAAGGTGGAGCAAACAAAAATAAAAGAAAACGTATTCCGGGTAAACCGGGTGCGCCTGGAACCGGAGCGCCGGGACAGGGTGGTGGTGCTCAAGGCGGTGCTAACAGACCGGGAGGTGCTGGTAAATTCACGCCTAACAAACCGGGCTTCCAAAAAGGAAACCGTCCTGCTATTGTAGCTAAGGTTGAGCCTACCGAAGAAGAAGTTAAAAACCAAATTAAAGAAACTTTAGAAAGACTTCAAGGTAAAGGAAGTAAATCTAAAGCGGCTAAATACAGAAGAGACAAACGTGATTCTCACCGTCAGAAAACTGACGACGAGCAAAGAGCAATTGAAGAAGGAAGCAAAATCCTGAAAGTAACGGAATTCGTTACCGTAGGTGAAATTGCAACGATGATGGATGTGCCTATCACTAAAGTTATCGGAACGTGTATGTCGCTTGGGATCATGGTAACCATGAACCAGCGTCTGGATGCTGAAACTTTGTCTATTGTTGCTGATGAGTTTGGTTACGAAGTTGAATTCATTACTACTGATATTGAAGAAGCAATTGAGGTTGTTGAAGACAGACCGGAAGATTTGACACACAGAGCGCCAATCGTTACGGTGATGGGACACGTTGACCACGGTAAAACATCCTTGTTGGATTACATTCGTAAAACAAATGTAATTGCAGGTGAGTCCGGAGGTATTACTCAGCACATCGGAGCTTATGGAGTGGAGTTGGATAATGGTCAGGAAATTGCTTTCCTTGATACACCGGGTCACGAAGCGTTTACAGCGATGCGTGCTCGTGGAGCTCAGGTTACCGATATCGCGATTATCGTAATCGCTGCCGATGATGACATCATGCCACAAACGAAAGAGGCAATCAGTCACGCACAAGCAGCGGGAGTTCCATTGATTTTTGCTATCAATAAGGTAGATAAGCCACATGCTAATCCGGAAAAGATCAAAGAACGTTTAGCAGCTATGAACTTGTTGGTGGAAGACTGGGGTGGTAAATACCAATCGCACGATATTTCTGCTAAAACAGGTTTAGGGGTTAAAGAGTTATTAGAAAAAGTATTGCTTGAAGCTGAAATCTTAGATCTTAAAGCAAATGCAAATAAACCGGCTATCGGAACTGTAGTTGAGGCTCAGTTAGACAAAGGACGTGGTTATGTGTCGACAATCCTTGTTCAGGCAGGTACACTAAAAGTTGGGGATTATGTATTGGCCGGTAAAAACCACGGAAAAGTGAAAGCTATGTTCGATGAGCGTGGTAATTCTGTGAAAGAAGCAGGTCCATCTACACCAATTTCTATCTTAGGTCTTGACGGAGCACCTACGGCTGGAGATAAATTCAACGTGTTCGAAGATGAAAGAGAAGCGAAACAAATTGCGGCAAAACGTATGCAGTTGTTACGTGAGCAATCGGTTCGTACACAAAAACACATTACACTTGCCGAAATCGGTCGTCGTATCGCATTGGGTCAGTTTAAGGAATTGAACATTATCCTTAAAGGAGACGTGGATGGTTCTGTTGAAGCATTATCGGATTCCTTCTCTAAATTATCGACAGAAGAAATTCAAATTAAGATTATCCACAAAGGAGTTGGGGCAATTACAGAGTCAGACGTATTGTTAGCTTCGGCTTCGGATGCGATCATCATCGGATTCAACGTTCGTCCGCAAGGAAATGCAAAACAACTTGCTGATAAAGAAGAAATCGATATCCGTCATTATTCAATTATCTATGATGCTATTGATGACTTGAAAGATGCAATGGAAGGTATGTTGTCTCCGGAAATGAAAGAAGAGATTACCGGTACAGCAGAAGTTCGTGAGTTGTTCAAGATTTCTAAAGTGGGTACTATTGCAGGATGTATGGTTACTGACGGAAAAGTATTCCGTAATTCAAAAATCCGCTTAATCCGTGAAGGAGTGGTTATCTATACAGGCGAATTATTAACGTTGAAACGTTTCAAAGACGACGTGAAAGAAGTAGCCAAAGGTTATGATTGTGGTATGCAGGTTAAAAACTACAATGACCTTCATGAATACGACCTGATTGAGTGCTTCCAGGAAGTTGAAGTGAAAAAGAAACTTAAATAAGTTATTCTTAAAATGATATAGAAATCCCGATTCGTCGGGATTTTTTTATTGCCATAAACGAATAGAGTATAAAAAATGCTTTTATTTTTGCGTAATCAAATTCCTAAAAAAATGAATAAGCTGAAATTTTGTCTTTCTTTGATTTTTTTCTTTGTCTTAACGGCTGTTTTTTCGCAGAATTATCGTGATACTGTTATTAATGATCTTCTCAATGTTTCATTTGGCCTCAGTAGAAAAGATAAAGACCAATATCTGGCCGCAAAAGAGAAAGTGCTCAAACTAGAGGAAGATTATGGTTACGAGGTAGATTTGAAGATGAGGCTTATCGACTACAGTTATTTACATAAGGATCTTGGATTCTTCAAGGAGCAACTTGAGATTCTAGTCAAAAACCATGGTTTTACAATTGCTTATATGACCGGGGGCGAATCGTATTCCGATGCAATTATGAAAGGTGAACTATCCCAGTGGTTCAAGGAAATGTATCTCAAAAATCATTTTATCTGGCTTGATAATAACTTTGAAAAGCAAATTGATCAGCGAAAATTACATGATAACCAAATAAAAATTCAGACTATACAGTCAGTGGTTTCAAAACTCCAAGAAACTGAGGCTTTATCGGTAACGGATAAAAAAGCAGTTGATTCCAAGTGCAATGAGGTTCTTTTCAGTACCATATCTTTCTTGCATGATCTTTGTCGTAAATACGATCAATACCCAACTGGAAAAAATTTTGCGATAGTCCAGACAAGCACCATTTCAAAGTTATATATTAATTTAAGCATAAAAGAAAATATCGGGCGTACATGGTTGCTCATTGAGCCGTATATCAAAAAAAGCTATTTAAAGCATGAAACGGATTATAGAGAGTATGTTGTATTCGATGCTTTCAGTTATATTCATTTTGGTTATCAAAAATACGGATTGCTCTCAAAGGACAGTCTTCCTTCCTCCCTCCGTTTCAAAACCCATATAGAAGATATAGCCGGCGAGGTTCCTGTTCAAAACGTTTTTTTTTCGGATAGCATAAAAAGAGAATTTGGCTGGAAGTAAAAAGCATGATAAACTCCTTTTTTGGTTTGTAGTATGATTTTTTGAGTGACACTGCAATTGTTTTAATATGGTGTATATTGTACTTTCTGGTTTTTCGTGGGTAAATAATAGTTAAGATGTGTTTGAGGGAACAGATAGTTAGTGAGATATATAATTAAATGTAAAAAAATTACATAAAACTAATTAAAATTCATAATTTTACTATTAAATTCATAAGGTATTGGGAACTTAAAATGTAGCGTCATGAAATCAAAAATTGCAGTTTATGAAACTCACGAAGAAGCAATAGATGCTATCAAAGTGTTGAATGATCAAGACTTTCCCATGAGTAATGTTTCGCTCTTAGGAACAGCGGAAATTGTTGAAGACCACATCCACGTAAGATCAACGGATACGTTTAAAAAAGCGCCTGCTGTAATCGGTATGGGGGCGGGGACAGTTATTGGTTTACTTTCCGGTATTGGGATTTTTGCGATTCCAGGTTTTGGTTTTTTGTATGGTGCTGGCGCTTTGATTGGTGCCATTGCCGGATTTGACTTAGGAATTTTAACTGGAGGACTTATTTCGTTTTTGTCTTTATTAGGTTTTAAAGATGATGTCGTTGTAAAATGTGAAGAGCATTTGAAAGAAGGAAGATTTATGGTTGTTGTAAACGGTACAATTGAAGAAGTAGAAAATGCAGAACATATTTTACATACTGAAGGAACTCATTTAGAGTTTGTGGAATAGGGAAAAGATAAAAGAGATCTAAATAAAAAAAGCCGGCTAAAGCCGGCTTTTTTTATGGTATATGACTGATTTATCGGTCTGATTTTGAAAATATGTTTACTTATTCGGGCGAATAAGTAGCGCAGTAGGGTATTTTTTTAAAATTTCCTTGTAATTTTTTTCGGCCTCAATTCGGGTTTTGAAAGTGCCAACCCATACCTTGTAGCTCGGATTCGAATAAATAATGGTGCCATCCAGGTTTCTGAACTCTTTTTTGAATTGGGAGAGGTTTTTTTTAGCTTCTTCGTTGGTTCCGTAAAAAATCTGAACCTTATACCTGTCATTAACAGTGATGGACGAGTTTATTTTTCTCTTTTCGTTCAAGAGCATTTCGAACTTCGGATCCTGTACAATGTTAATTTTGGAAGGTTGTGAATAGGCTTTAAAGCCTGAAAAAGAGGATAAAATAAAAAAAGCTAAAATAGATTGGGTTCTTAAAATTCTCATAATAAGTTGATTTGGAACAAAAATACAATTAAAACATTCAATCTGAAAACTTCAATTTATTTAGAATTGGTATAAATTACAATTTATGATAAATTTAAGGTTTTGATAATAGCTCATAAGTCGTATTTTTGTGCCAGTTTTTAAATAAGGCTTGTTCTTATCTGTGAAGAACAGTGCTAAATTTAGTTGATAATCTTTTAATTATGAAAAAAGTGGGTAACCATAATTCGTTTTCAAAAAAATTAATATTCAGCCTTGCGATGGTATTGTCGCTGTCGCTGAGTTCTTTAGCCCAAGATGCGGCTGCTCCTGCGGCCGGTGCTGGTGATCCAGCGAAAGGGAAAGCAATTTTTAATACAAACTGTGCTGCGTGTCATAAACTTGATGCAAAATCTACGGGGCCTGCCTTACGTGGTGTTGCAGATAAGTATGACAAGGAGTGGATTTACAAATGGGTGCACAATAGTGCCGAAGTGATCAAATCCGGTGATGCAGATGCGGTTAAGATATTTGAAGAGTTTAATAAGACTCCAATGCCTGGTTTTCCTCAGTTATCTACAGAGGATATCGATAATATTTTAGCATATACTTCTGTTAAGGAAGAAGCTCCAGCTGCTGCGGTTACTGCTGCTGCGCCGGGCGCTGCTCAGGAGGGTGGTGTTTCCAATAATCTGATATTGGGCGTCTTGGCGGTTGTTTTGATGATGTTGGTGGCAATGTTGTTCTTTGTTAAGAATGTGCTTAATAAGATCGCTGCTGCTAATGGTGTAGAAGTTCCTGCAAAAGAAAAGTCACTTCCGCTTTGGAAAGCATTCGCTAAAAATCAGTTTTTAGTTTTGGTTTCTTCTATTGTGATGATTTTGATAGGTATGTATTTTATCTATGGATATTTGATGCAAATTGGAGTAGATCAAAATTATGAGCCTATTCAGCCAATTCATTATTCACACAAAATCCACGCGGGTGATAATAAAATTGAATGTAAATACTGTCACTCTTCTGCGAGAGTAAGTAAGACTGCCGGTATTCCTTCGTTGAATGTTTGTATGAATTGTCATAAAAATATTTCTGAATTCCAGGGTGACAAAGATTCTTCATATGTTGACTATTCGAAAGAGTTTTACACTGCTGAAATCCAGAAGTTATACGATGCTGTGGGATGGGATAAAAACACACAGAGTTATACTGGTAAAGTTAAGCCGGTAAAATGGGTTCGTGTTCACAATCTTCCGGATTTCGTTTACTTCAACCACTCTCAACACGTATCTGTTGCTGGAGTAGAGTGTCAGAAATGTCACGGTAAAGTTGAGACTTTTGAAATCATGAAACAGGATCAGCCGTTGACTATGGGATGGTGTGTTAACTGTCACAGAGAAACAGATGTAAAAGTAGAGGGTAACGAATACTACGCGAAAATTCACGAAGAACTTTCTAAAAAATACGGTGTAGACAAATTGACAGCTGCACAAATGGGAGGTTTAGAATGTGGTAAGTGTCACTATTAATAATAAATTAAGAAGCTAATATTTATATACAATGGCATCAAACAAAAAATACTGGAAAAGTGTTGAAGAACTAGACCAAAATAGTTCTATTGTTGAGACGCTAAGAAACAATGAATTTGTTGAAGAAATTCCTACAGATGAATTTCTTGGAGATGCAGCTACGCTGTCTGCTTCATCAACAACTCGTCGTGACTTTTTGAAATACGTTGGATTTTCTACAGCAGCAGCTTCTTTAGCTGCGTGTGAAGGTCCGGTTGTTAAGTCTATTCCTTATGTAGTTCAACCTGAAGAAATCATTCCTGGAGTTGCAGATTATTATGCAACGACGATGATGGATGGATTTGATTTTGCTAACATCTTGATCAAAACCCGTGAAGGTCGTCCTATTAAAGTAGAAAATAATAATTTACCAAATGCAAAGTTTGGTGCAAATGCAAGGGTTCATGCTTCTGTGTTGTCGTTATATGACAGCATGCGTGTGAAACAACCAAAGATTGCTGGTAAAGACGCTTCTTGGTCAGATGTAAATGCTGCAGTTGCAAAAAGCTTGGCAGAAGCTAAAGCTAAAGGAGGTCAGGTAGTATTATTGACTAATACTATGTCGAGCCCTTCTACTGACAGATTGATTGCTGATTTCATTGCAAAAAACCCAACAGCTAAACATGTAACTTATGATGCGGTTTCTTCTTCTACTGCTTTGGATGCTTTCCAAATGGTTTACGGAGAAAGAGCTTTGGCAGAGTATGACTTTGCAAAAGCTGATGTTATCGTTTCAATTGGAGCAGATTTCTTAGGTGATTGGCAAGGTGGTGGATATGATGCAGGTTATGGAAAAGGACGTATGCCTAAAAACGGCAAGATGTCTAAGCATATCCAGATCGAAGCAAATATGTCTTTGGCAGGTGCTAATGCTGACAAACGAATTCCTTTGACAGTTACTGAGCAAAAACATGCTTTAGTTAAAATATATAATGTCATTACTGGCGGTTCTGCAGGCGGAGCTAATTTAGGCAAGCAGGAAGAAGCGGTAATGAAAGCAGCACAACAATTAAAAGCTGCGGCCGGAAAAGGTGTTTTAGTTTCCGGTTTGGATGATGTTAATGCACAATTATTGGTATTGGCTATCAATAAAGCATTAAGCTCTGAAGCTTTCAATCCGGCAGCGGCTCGTTTGATCCGTAAAGGTGACAGTAAAGCTGTAGCACAATTGGTTGCAGATATGAAAGCCGGTGCGGTTCATACCTTAATTATGAATGGTGTTAACCCACTTTATACTTTGGCAAACGCTTCTGAATTCGCTGAAGGTTTAACAAAAGTGAAAACGTCAGTTGCGTTTACTTTGAGAGAAGACGAAACAGCTGTTAAATCTACTATCGTAGCAGCAGCTCCTCATTACTTAGAATCATGGGGTGATGTAATGATTTCAAAAGGTCATTATGCTATCATGCAGCCGACAATTCGTCCGTTGTTTGATACTAAACAATTCCAGGAAGCTTTAATGGCTTGGACTGGTAATACAACTTCTTATTATGATTTCTTAAAAGCAGTTGGTTCTTCAATTGCGGTTGGAACAACATGGAACAAATTGGTTCACGACGGAGTATATACTTCTGAAGTGGGTGCTGTTGCAGGTGGTTCAGCTGATTTCGGTACTGCGGCTTCTACGTTAGCGCAAGCTAAAAATGAAGGTGGTCTGGAATTGGTGTTGTATACTAAAACCGGAATGGGAGATGGTCAACAGGCAAATAACCCTTGGTTACAAGAGTTCCCAGATCCAATTACCAGAGCATCTTGGGATAACTATGTAACAGTTTCTAAAAAGGATGCTGAAAAATTAGGATTACAAAACTATAATGTAGCTAACGGTGGTCTTAATGGTAGTTACTCAACTATTGAAGTAGCTGGTGTTAAATTGCAAAATGTTCCGGTTATCATCCAGCCAGGTCAGGCAGTTGGTACTATCGGTTTGGCATTAGGTTACGGTAGAAAAGAGGCAATGCAGGAAGAAATGCAGGTTGGTGTTAATGCATATAAATTGTATGCAAACCAAAATGCAAACCAGGTTGCTAAAGTTGCCAAAGCTGAAGGTGATCATGAGTTCGCTTGTGTTCAGTTACAAAAAACATTAATGGGTAGAGGTGATATCATCAAAGAAACTACCTTAGAAATATTCAATACTAAAGATGCTGAAATCTGGAACCCGGTTCCAATGGTGTCTTTAGACCACCAGGAGACTCCTGCTACAGAGGTTGATCTTTGGAATTCATTTGACCGTTCTGTTGGACATCATTTTAATCTTTCTATCGATTTGAATGGTTGTACAGGTTGTGGTGCTTGTGTTATAGCATGTCACGCTGAAAACAACGTTCCGGTAGTTGGTAAATCTGAAGTAAGAAGAAGCCGTGATATGCACTGGTTGCGTATTGACCGCTACTATTCTTCTGAAGAGACTTTCAAAGGTGATGGTGAATTAAAAGCAAAAGCAGTTGGATTGTTAAATTCAATTGATACATTAACAGGAATGGAAGATCCTTCTGAGAACCCTCAGGTGGCTTTCCAACCGGTAATGTGTCAGCACTGTAACCACGCTCCTTGTGAAACAGTATGTCCGGTTGCGGCAACATCTCACGGTCGTCAAGGTCAGAACCATATGGCTTACAACCGTTGCGTAGGTACTCGTTACTGTGCAAACAACTGTCCGTATAAAGTACGTCGTTTCAACTGGTTCTTATACAGCAAAAACAGTGAGTTCGATTATCATATGAATAATGATTTAGGTCGTATGGTATTGAATCCTGATGTAAACGTTCGTTCTCGTGGAGTTATGGAGAAATGTTCAATGTGTATCCAAATGACACAGGCTACTATCCTTAAAGCGAAGAAAGAAGGTCGTCAGGTAAAAGATGGTGAATTCCAGACAGCATGTTCGGCAGCTTGTACAAGCGGAGCGATGGTATTTGGAGATGTAAATGACAAAGAAGGTCAAGTGGCTAAATTAGCAGAAGACGAAAGAATGTACCATTTATTGGAGCACATCGGAACGAAGCCAAATGTATTCTACCACGTAAAAGTTAGAAATACTTAAGAGTAAAAAATAAATAAATTATTAAGAAACAATATAAAGGATTATGTCGTCTCATTACGAAGCACCCATTAGAAAACCGTTAGTCCTAGGTGATAAAAATTATCACGATGTGACTGTAGATGTAGCTCGTCCTGTAGAGGGTAAGGCAAACAAACAGTGGTGGATTGTATTCTCAATCGCTTTAGCTGCGTTCCTTTGGGGAGCAGGCTGTATGGTTTACACCATTTCTACCGGTATCGGAACATGGGGATTAAATAAAACAGTAGGTTGGGCTTGGGATATCACCAACTTCGTATGGTGGGTGGGTATCGGACACGCCGGAACTCTAATTTCTGCCGTACTATTATTATTCCGTCAAAAATGGAGAATGGCGATTAACCGTTCTGCGGAAGCTATGACCATCTTCTCGGTTGTTCAGGCAGGTTTGTTCCCGATTATTCACATGGGTCGTCCATGGTTAGGGTACTGGGTATTACCGATTCCGAACCAATTCGGTTCGCTTTGGGTAAACTTTAACTCACCATTACTTTGGGACGTATTCGCGATTTCTACGTATCTTTCAGTATCATTGGTATTCTGGTGGACTGGTTTATTACCTGACTTCGCAATGATTCGTGACAGAGCGGTAACACCTTTCAACAAAAGAATCTATTCCATCCTTTCTTTCGGATGGTCTGGTAGAGCTAAAGACTGGCAGCGTTTTGAAGAGGTTTCTCTTGTATTGGCTGGTTTAGCAACGCCGCTTGTACTTTCTGTACATACAATCGTATCCTTTGACTTCGCAACTTCTGTTATTCCGGGATGGCATACTACAATCCTTCCTCCTTACTTCGTTGCGGGTGCGGTTTTCTCTGGTTTCGCGATGGTAAACACATTGCTTATCATCATGAGAAAAGTTTGTAACCTTGAAGATTACATCACTATTCAGCATATCGAATTAATGAACATTGTAATCATGATTACAGGTTCTATTGTTGGTATCGCTTATATCACTGAGTTATTCGTGGCTTGGTATTCCGGAGTAGAGTATGAGCAGTATGCTTTCTTGAACCGTGCTACAGGTCCTTACTGGTGGTCATACTGGTTGATGATGACTTGTAACGTTTTCTCTCCACAGTTCATGTGGTTCAAAAAATTAAGAACCAGCATCATGTTCTCGTTTATCATCTCTCTTGTGGTAAACATCGGTATGTGGTTTGAGCGTTTCGTAATTATTGTTACTTCATTACACAGAGATTATTTACCATCATCTTGGACAATGTTCCAGCCAACATTTGTTGATGCAGGTATCTATATCGGTACAATTGGTTTCTTCTTCGTATTATTCTTATTATATTCAAGAAGTTTTCCTGTAATTGCTCAGGCAGAGGTTAAAACTATTATGAAAACTTCTGCAGAGAACTACAAAAGAGAAAGAGAAAAAGAAGGACATCATTCACACAATCATTAATAGATCATGAGTACGAATAAAGTTATACATGCTATATATAACGATGATGATATCTTAATGGATGCAGTTAAGGCATCAAGAGCAGCTCATCATCATATTGAAGAAATTTATACTCCATTCCCGGTTCACGGTTTGGATAAGGCTATGGGGTTAGCACCTACAAGAATTGCTATCGCTTCATTCCTTTATGGAGTAGTGGGATTAACTGTTGCAGCTAATTTGTTGAACTACATGATGATTGTAGATTGGCCGCAGGATATCGGAGGTAAGCCAAGTTTTGCATTCTACCAGAACATGCCGGCTTTCGTGCCGATTCTGTTCGAGTTAACAGTATTCTTCGCAGCGCACTTAATGGTAATCACATTCTATTTGAGAAGTAGATTATGGCCGTTTAAAGAAGCTGAAAACCCGGATGTAAGAACTACAGATGATCATTTCCTAATGGAGGTTGCAGTGAATGGAAATGAGGAAGATATGATTTCTTTCTTCAAAAACACTGGTGCTGTAGAAGTTAAAGTAATTGATAAGCATTAATAGTAGATATGAAAGCCTTATATAAAATAGTAGCATTAGTAGGTGTGTCGATTGCCGCGACGTCATGTTTCGACAAATCAAAGCCTAACTATCAGTTCTTTCCTAATATGTATGAGTCAGTAGCTTACGAGACTTATTCTCAGTCTTCTGCATTCAAAGGTGGAAAAGAGGGGTTAAAACCAGCTCACGGAACTATTAAGAGAGGTTTCGAGCCTTATGATATTCCAAATACACCAGAAGGTTATGCATTAGCGAAAGCAAATCTTAAATCTCCGTTGGATTCATTATCTGTTGATGCTGAAAAAGGTGCTGAATTGTTCGATATCTATTGTGCAATCTGTCACGGTGAAAAAGGTGACGGACAGGGAAATCTTGTAAAAAGAGAAAAATTCCTTGGTGTGCCTAACTATGCAGACAGAGAAATTACAGAAGGTAGTATTTTTCACGTAATCACTTATGGATTAAATTCCATGGGTTCTCATGCTAACCAATTGTCTCAGAAAGAGCGCTGGATGGTTACAGCTCACGTGTTAAAATTAAAAGGAGAATTAAATAAGTAAAACTCATTTGAACGTTTAGAATATGTACACATTTTCAAACAAATTAAAAACCTTTGCTTTTGTCCTGATGGCGCTTGGCTTGTTAGGTATTGCTTACGGTTTTTTAACTGCACCTAAAACTACGCAAGACGTAGAAAAAATATTAGCAGAAAGTCATCACGAAGGTGGTCATCATGCTGCTGCAGCCACACATGAGGCTGCTGCTGGATCTGAAGCACATCATGAGGCTGCTGCCGATTCAGTAAAACAGGAAACTCCTGCTGCTGAACACCACGTAGTTGCTACTGATTCTGTTAAAACGGAAGAGGCTGATTCAACTAAAGCAGTTGTAACTCCTGTTGTTGAAGAGGATCACCATGACGCTCATGCTGCTCATGCTGCGTCGCACGATGCGGATGCTCACAAAGAACATGAAAAACACTTGGAGCACGTTTTACACCAATTACAAAACAAACCATGGGCTGCTTTGTATGTGGCTTGTATCTTCTTCATGTTGATTTCAGTTGGAGTTTTAGCTTTTTATGCAATCCAATGGGTTGCTCAGGCAGGTTGGTCTCCAGTATTGTTCCGAGTAATGGAAGGAATCACTTCTTACTTGTTGCCAGGATCAATAATCTTCTTGCTTCTTTTGATTTTATCTGGTATGCATATGAACCATTTATTCGCATGGATGGTAGAAGGTGTAACGGATCCGAAAAGTGAGCATTATGATGCAATCATTGCCGGAAAATCAGGTTTCTTAAACGTTCCTTTCTTTTTGATCCGTGCTATAGTTTTCTTAGCAGGATGGAATTTATACCGTTACTTCTCAAGAAAAAATTCATTGGCTCAGGACGAAGCTTCTGATGATTCTTTTTACAAAAAGAACTTCAAAATGGCCGCTGGTTTCTTAGCATTCTTCATTGTTACGGAATCAATCGCATCTTGGGACTGGGTTATGTCTGTTGACCCACACTGGTACAGTACATTATTTGGATGGTATGTTTTTGCCAGCTTCTTCGTGAGTGGTATTACAACAATCGCATTCGTTACTTTATATTTAAAATCTAAAGGATATTTAGAGTATGTGAATACAAGCCACATCCACGATTTGGCAAAATTCATGTTCGGTATTTCTGTATTCTGGACTTATTTATGGTTCTCTCAGTTCATGTTGATGTGGTACTCTAACATTCCAGAAGAGGTAACTTATTTCGTTACTCGTATCGAGCACTTCAAATTGCCATTCTTTGGTATGGTTGTATTGAACTTCGTGTTACCAATTTTAATCCTAATTAACACTGACTTTAAACGTCTGAGTTGGGTTGTTGTAATGGCAGGTATCATTATCTTAACAGGTCACTATATTGATTTCTTCAACATGATTATGCCGGCTACGGTTGGTGATCAGTGGTTCATCGGAGTGTCTGAGATCAGTTCATTGTTATTCTTCTTCGGATTATTCATTTTTGTAGTGTTTACAGCTTTAACAAAGGCACCTTTATTGGCAAAACGTAACCCATTAATCGAAGAAAGTAAACATTTCCATTATTAATATTTTAAAGAAATAAACAAATGACAAGTTTATTGGTACTTACAGTTGTAGTTTTATTAGGAATTGCTGTTTGGCAGTTGACTAAGATATTCGATCTGACACAAATCGGCGTAAAGAAGGATAATTCCGAAATTGCTAATGATCATGATAATAATGTGAATGGTTACTTAATGTTTGCCTTCTTGGTGTTCATTTACTTAACGACTATTTACTGTGTTGTAAAATTTGGTGACTTACCTTTAATGAGTAACGCTGCTTCTGAGCACGGTGCTGATTATGACAACCTGATGTGGATTTCAATGATTTTAATCTTTGTAGTTCAAACTATCACTCAGGCTTTGCTTCACTATTTCGCTTTCAAATACCGTGGTAAACAAGGTAACAAAGCTTTATATTTTGCAGATAATGACAAATTAGAGTTTATCTGGACGATTATTCCGGTAATTGTATTGGCTGGTTTGATCCTTTACGGATTGTATGCATGGACAAATATTATGTTTGTTGATGAAGAGGAAGATGTAATGTATGTAGAATTGTATGGTAAGCAGTTTAGCTGGGAAGCAAGATATGCTGGTAAGGATAATACCCTTGGAAAAGCTAACGTTCGTTATATAGAAGGTGTTAACACATTAGGAGTTGACATGTCTGATCCTAATTCACAAGATGATAAGCAAGTAGCAGAAATTCACTTGCCGGTAGGTAAAAAAGTGGTTTTCAAAATACGTTCCCAGGATGTATTGCACTCGGCTTACTTCCCTCACTTCAGAGCACAAATGAACGCGGTTCCGGGTATGGTTACTCAATTCGCTTTCACACCAACAATGACTACTGATCAGATGCGTAACACACCTGAGATGGTTGAAAAAGTTGCAAGAATCAACAAGATCAGAGCTGCGAAAAGCCAAGAGTTGGTAGCAGCTGGGAAAACAGCTTTAGATCCTTATACTTTCGATTATTTATTGTTATGTAATAAAATTTGCGGACCATCTCACTTTAACATGCAAATGAAAGTTATCGTTGAGAGCGAAGCAGATTACAAAAAATGGTTGAACGAACAACCTCTATTGAGCAAAACAGTGAGTGAAGCAAAAGCTAAAGAAGCTCCGGCAACCGACGCTACAGTTCCGGCTGTAAAAATGGAAACTGTTAAGGTAGATACTACCAAAGTTGTAGCTCAGGTTAAATAATAATTGATTTTTTAATACTATTCAAATTAAAAGAATATGTCAGCAGCAGGACACGATTTAAGTCACGATCACGGACACGATCACGAACACCACCATAAAGATACTTTTATCACAAAGTATATCTTTAGTATCGACCACAAAATGATTGCGAAGCAATATTTGATTACTGGTCTTATAATGGGTATCATTGGTGTTATGATGTCATTATTATTCCGTATGCAGATTGCTTGGCCGGAAGAGTCTTTCGGTATTTTTAAATTCCTTTTAGGAGAAAAATTTGCTCCGGGAGGAGTAATGCGTAACGATATTTACCTTGCATTAGTTACCATTCACGGTACAATCATGGTATTCTTTGTATTAACTGCAGGATTGAGCGGTACTTTCAGTAACTTGTTAATTCCATTGCAGATTGGTGCAAGAGATATGGCATCCGGTTTTATGAATATGATTTCTTACTGGTTGTTCTTTGTTTCAACAATAATCATGTTATGTTCTTTGTTCGTTGAATCAGGACCGGCATCTGCAGGTTGGACAATTTATCCTCCGTTGAGTGCATTGCCTCAGGCAATACCGGGTTCAGGTACAGGTATGACATTATGGTTAGTTTCAATGGCTGTGTTCATCGCTTCTTCCTTGATGGGATCTTTGAACTATGTGGTTACTGTGATCAACTTGAGAACTAAAGGAATGTCAATGACAAGATTGCCACTTACTATATGGGCATTCTTCGTTACGGCTATCATTGGTATCGTTTCGTTCCCTGTTTTATTATCAGCTGCTTTATTGTTGATTTTTGATAGAAGTTTCGGTACTTCTTTCTACTTGTCAGATATCTTCATTTCTGGTGAAGTATTACATTACCAAGGAGGTTCACCGGTATTGTTCGAGCACTTATTCTGGTTCTTAGGTCACCCTGAGGTATACATCGTATTATTACCGGCATTAGGTATCACATCAGAAATTATTGCAACAAATTCACGTAAGCCAATCTTTGGTTACCGTGCGATGATTGCTTCTATCTTAGCGATTGCATTCTTATCAACTATCGTTTGGGGTCACCACATGTTCATCTCCGGTATGAACCCATTCTTAGGATCAGTATTTACATTTACAACGTTATTGATTGCGATTCCTTCAGCGGTAAAAGCATTCAACTATATTACAACATTATGGAAAGGTAACTTGCAGTTAAACCCTGCGATGTTATTCTCTATCGGATTGGTTTCTACATTCATCACAGGAGGTTTAACAGGTATCATCCTTGGAGATTCAACTTTAGATATCAACGTACATGATACATATTTCGTAGTGGCTCACTTCCACTTGGTAATGGGTATCTCTGCGCTTTACGGATTCTTCGCTGGTGTGTACCACTGGTTCCCTAAAATGTTCGGAAGAATGATGAATAAAAACTTAGGGTATATCCACTTCTGGATTACTGCGGTTTGTGCTTACGGAGTATTCTTCCCAATGCACTTCATCGGTATGGCAGGTTTACCACGTCGTTACTATACAAACACAGCATTCCCGTTATTTGACGATTTAGCTGATGTTAACGTATTGATCACGGTGTTCGCTTTAGTAGGAGCTGCTTTCCAAATCGTATTTATCTGGAACTTCTTCTACAGCATTTTCTACGGTAAGAAAGCTGAACAAAACCCTTGGAAATCTAACACGTTGGAGTGGACAACTCCAGTAGAGCACATCCACGGAAACTGGCCAGGTGAAATTCCTCACGTACACAGATGGGCTTACGACTACAGTAAACCAGGTCACGATGACGATTTCGTTCCGCAAACAGTTCCTTACAAAGACGGAGAAGAAAAACTTCATCACTAAGATTATAAATTCATTTAAAAAGCCTTTCCAAATGGAAAGGCTTTTTTATTTATTTTTGTCGGATGTTGCTAGTTGTTGTGGTCTCTTTGCTTTTGGAGGCTATATATCAATTCTGTAGCGTGGATTTGCAATCCGTGCCCACAAAGAGAGTAATTAAAAAAATGCAACCGCAAAAAGTAGTAGTTTTTGTTTTTTCAGAAGGAGAGTGGCTTAGGGTTAGGAGTTTTAATCCTAGATTTGGTATAGTTGGAGTGGGCACGGATTGCAAATCCGCGCTATCTGGGTATGTCCTTTTTGATAAGGAAGGTAAACTTGTTAATGAAAATGCATTCGGACCAAAAGAAGAAAAGTGTAAAGCGGAATTGCTTCAGCTTTTAAATAAGTAATTGAGTGATGATGGTTGAAAATGGAATTCCTTATGCTTTAAGCGAACTGAAGCAAATGGTTTATGACAAATGTGGTTTTGTGCTTTTAAATCCTTTAGCGGAGAAGGAAAGTGCCGATTATGCCGCTTGTCGTTTTCAATTGAATAACCTGAATATAGTTTTGCGCTCAGCAAAAGTAACACCGACTAAGATTGGTCAGTTCGTTACGCTATGGAAAAGAATCGAAAACGGACCCATTCAGCCCTTTGACTTTTCCGATGATGTGGATTTATTCGTTATCAACACAAAATCCGAAAATCATTTCGGGCAATTTGTATTCCCGAAATCTGTTTTTTTAGAGCAAGGTGTGCTTTCTTCCGGGTTGAAAGACGGTAAACGTGCTATTCGCGTGTATCCGCCCTGGGATATAACAATAAGCAAGCAAGCGAAGAAAACACAAAACTGGCAACGGGACTATTTTTTAGAAATCCCATTTGACGGAATGATAGATTTGGATCGGGTAACCCAACTTTATTTCCAGAAACTTTAATGAAAAAGCTTTTAGTATTTCAGTAGTTGTAAACTTTCATTCAGGAAGTTGAAAAGGTTGCACTCCACTAACCCCGATAGCGCGGATTTGCAATCCGGGCCCACAAAGAGAGTAATTTAAAAACTATGACTGTGGCTGGACAGATGTTAACTTTGAGCCACGCCCTCTATGCGCGAATTTAACTTCGAAAATTCCTTTCCCGTAGTTTTAATGTCTTAGAAAATCTCCCGCGATCGAAAATTACCCCAACTAGGATTACGATTTTCTAAAGATAAAATTAATAGATATAGCACTGATATAGCACTGATGTAGCACTGATATAGCATAGCTATAGTATAAATATAGCATAAGTAATCAATGATTGCCTTAATGATAAATTAGGTGTTAATTATGGAGACTTTAGGCGATAATTAAATGAATACGCACAAATCCTGGGAAATTCATTGTAGTGTATAAATAAAAAAAGAGGTCATATTTCTATGACCTCCCAATAAATTCTTGATTTACTATCACCCTACACTTTAACAATAGATAGGATAGCGCCCGAAAAAGAACACGTTTGTAGTGCCTCTTATTCAAACAAACAATAAATCAAAAATCGTATAGTAAAATTACATCTTTTTTTAATTTTAACCAACTGAAAAACAGACTTTAAGAAAATTTTATTTACGTTGTGTAAAATAATAAACCGGTATGCCTGCCAACATAATTAAAACGCCCCACCCACAGGTAGAAAATTTCGTAATCAATAATGAAATACTGATAGCCGAAGCCACTATTATATAAAACAACGGTAAGAACGGGTAGCCAAACGCTTTGTAAGGTCGTTCTGCATCGGGTTGTTTTTTTCGTAAAATGAAAATGCCGTAAATGGTAAGTATATAGAAAATCAAAACGATGATTACCACAAAGTCCAGTAAATCACCATATTTTCCGGTCAAACATAAAAACGAAGCCCAAACACATTGCGACCAAAGCGCCCACGCCGGCACGCTGAATTCGTTTAAGTGCGCCGCTTTTTTGAAGAACAAACCGTCTTTGGCCATCGTATAATACACGCGGGCTCCGGCCATAATCAATCCGTTGTTACATGCAAACGTGGAAATCATAATCATCACGGCGATAATTAATGTCCCTATATTTCCGAAGATGTTGTTGGCCGCTACTACCGCCACACGATCCGATTTGGCAAAAGCAATTTCTTCCAAAGGTACCACGGCAACGTACATTACATTAGCCAATACATAAATAATGGTCACGATAAAGGTTCCCAAAAACAAACTCAACCCTACATTGCGCTGCGGATTTTTAATCTCTCCCGCAATAAACGTAACACCATTCCAGGCATCGCTGGAAAATAAGGATCCCACCATCGCGGCAGATATCCCGGTAATAAGACTCATACCGGAAATAGGAAGCCAGGAACCGCTTTCGGCATTCCAGGATCTTGTTGTCCAGGTATCGGTCCAGTTAGCGTCCCAAACCTGACCTTTAGCGGCTATTAATCCGAAGACGATCAAACCTACTAATGATGCGATTTTGATGATGGTCAGAACGGTTTGCAGTACCTTTCCGTTTTTTACCCCACGGCTGTTGATGAAGGTCAACACTATAATCGTAAAAATAGAAACCAACTGTGCAGCATTAAGTTTGAACGATCCGATTTCGTATAAAACGTTCTCATCACTCACTGCCGGAACAAGGTAAGCGGTAAACTTTGAAAAAGCCACACCAACAGCGGCGATGGTTCCGGTTTGTACCACACCAAAGAAGCTCCAGCCGTACAAAAAGGCGATGAGTTTATTGTAAGCTTCTTTTAAGTATACATACTGTCCGCCCGCTTTTGGGAACATGGCACTCAATTCGCCATAACTCACAGCGGCAATAATGGTAATCAATCCCGACAATAACCAGATGATTAATAACCAGGCGGTAGATCCAACCTGACGGGCAATGTCGGCACTTACAATAAAAATTCCCGAGCCAATCATCGAACCCACCACTAGCATGGTTCCATCCAATAATCCTAATTCACGTTTAAAATGTTGCTGTTCGTCTTGCATAAAATTTTTGTTAAATTGCTCTAAAGATATAAAAACATCCTTTTAGTGATACTTTTTTTTGTAACTTACGAAAAGCTAAATTCTTACGATTATGGAAAGTGCAAAAGAATACACAAATGGAGAAATCACTATTGTCTGGAAGCAACACTTGTGTCAGCATTCCGGTAATTGCGTTCGCGGATTACCTGAAGTTTTCCGTGCCAAAGTCCAGCCATGGATTAATCCCCGCGGAGCCAGTTCGGACGAAATGATGGAACAGGTGAAGAAATGCCCGTCAGGCGCTTTGTCATTTTATTATAATAAAGATAAGGTTAAGGATGGAGAATAGTCTGGACGCCTTGCCACTCCGTATTAATGAGGAGAAAGGTCGTTTCGAACTGGAAGTGGAAGGATACATCGCTTTTTCTGAATTCAAGATCACCAAGCAAAACATCATTTTTATAACCCATACCGAAGTACCACCGGCCTTGGAAGGAAAGGGTGTCGGTTCTGCATTGGTTTTGAAAACCCTGCATTGGATCAAAGAGAAAGGCTATCCGTTGGCGCCGCTTTGTCCATTTGTGGCTTCTTACATCAAAAGGAATCCGGAATGGAAAGAAATTCTTGCAACGGGCTATAATGTTTGATTTTCAGGTTTTAGAAACTGCCGGCTGAACACTGTAATCTGCTAACTTTCTTTATATCTTTGCCCCATGAATGAAAATCTGAATCCCAATAAAGAGCGTTGCACCCCGCAGGAAGTTGATATAGAAAAGGCATTGCGCCCACTGAGTTTTGATGATTTTACCGGACAGGATCAGGTCCTGGAGAATCTGAAGATATTTGTGGAAGCGGCCAATCTGCGAGGCGAGGCTTTAGATCATACCCTTTTTCACGGTCCCCCGGGATTAGGAAAGACAACTTTGGCGAATATTTTAGCCAACGAATTGGGCGTGGGCATCAAAATAACTTCCGGCCCCGTATTGGACAAACCCGGCGATTTAGCGGGATTGCTTACCAATTTGGATGAACGCGACGTTTTGTTCATAGACGAAATCCATCGTCTGAGTCCGATAGTGGAAGAATACCTGTATTCCGCCATGGAGGATTTCAAGATTGATATCATGATCGAAAGCGGACCCAATGCCCGTACGGTACAGATTAACCTGAACCCGTTTACCCTGGTAGGGGCAACCACACGTTCCGGATTGCTGACAGCGCCCATGCGTGCACGTTTCGGAATCCAAAGCCGCTTACAATATTACAATACTGAATTGTTAACCACGATCGTTCAGCGAAGTTCAGCGATTTTAAACATGCCGATTTCAATGGAAGCCGCCATCGAAATTGCAGGTCGAAGCCGAGGAACGCCTCGTATTGCCAATGCGCTATTACGTCGTGTTCGTGACTTTGCTCAGATAAAAGGCAATGGGAAAATCGATATCGAAATTGCCCGATATGCCTTGAAGGCTTTACACGTAGATGCGCACGGTCTGGACGAAATGGACAACAAGATTCTTACGACTATTATCGATAAATTCAAGGGCGGTCCAGTGGGTCTGACCACTTTGGCGACAGCTGTTTCTGAAAGCGGGGAGACCATTGAGGAAGTATACGAACCGTTTTTAATTCAGGAAGGATTCATCATCCGTACGCCAAGAGGAAGGGAAGTAACGGAGAAAGCGTATAAGCATTTAGGAAAAATCCGAAATAATATTCAGGGAGGATTGTTTTAGGGTATTCCCCTTCGGGTCGGGCTTTCGCACTCGCTTTTTTAGTTTCGCAAAGCTCCACTAAAAAGAGCTCAGACAATTGCTCGCCCGAACGAAGTGAACTGGTCGCAGATAATCCCTAATGCAGGCCCGGAACATTAAGATTCGCGTCAATCTATGAAATCTGAGTGATCTTCATAATTTGATTTCAAATGACAAACCAACAATCAAAATACACGCAAATGATAAAGTCCGAAGCCGCTCGCCTCGGGTTTTTGTCGTGCGGTATTTCCAAGGCCGGTTTTCTGGAAGAAGAAGCCCCGCGCCTGGAACGCTGGCTCAAAAACGGAATGCAGGGCGAAATGCACTACATGGAAAATCATTTCGACAAACGCCTAGATCCAACATTATTGGTAGACGACGCGAAAAGCGTGATTTCCCTATTGCTGAATTACTTTCCTTCGGAAACTCAAAATCCGGAAAGTTACAAGATTTCGAAATATGCTTATGGAGAGGATTACCATTTCGTAATCAAAGACAAACTCAAAGACCTGCTGCAATTCATCCAAACCGAAATCGGAGAGGTGTCCGGACGAGCGTTTGTAGATTCGGCACCAGTATTGGATAAGGCTTGGGCAGCCAAAAGCGGCTTGGGTTGGATAGGCAAAAACTCCAATCTGCTTTCCAAACAAGTCGGTTCCTTCTTTTTTATTGCAGAATTGATCGTGGATTTAGAGTTGGACTACGATACCATTACCACAGATCACTGCGGGAAATGTACCGCCTGCATTGATGCCTGTCCAACGGAAGCCATTGTGGCACCATACTTAGTGGATGGCAGTAAATGCATTTCGTATTTTACCATCGAACTGAAAGACAATCTTCCCGAAACGATGAAAGGCAAATTCGATGACTGGATGTTCGGCTGCGATGTCTGTCAGGATGTTTGTCCGTGGAACCGTTTTTCAAAACCGCATAACGAACCGCTTTTTAATTCGAATCCCGAATTACTGTCGTTTACCAAAAAAGACTGGATAGAAATCACGGAAGAAACGTTCCGCAGGGTTTTTAAAAATTCGGCTGTAAAAAGAACCAAGTTAAGCGGGCTAAAGCGCAATATTGATTTTTTAAAATAATCAGGGTTGGTTTTTATTCCTCAATTTCAAAACCATGAATTTTGAAAAGAAATAGGCGATAACCGCCATAGCGCCACTGACAATAATTGCCCCGATTAAAATAGTCAATCCTGTATCCTTCAAATTTTCTTTCCAGTTATCGATGTCAAACACAATGGGATTCTTAAAAAACATCGAACCGACTTTATAATTCAGAAGCATAAAGAAAGGACTCGTGAGCGGGTTTGAAATGATACTGGCAGCAAGGGCTATGGCCAAATTAAATTTCAGTACCCGACTTAATACAATCACAAGCGGGGCGCCCAATCCGAAAGTAGGAAATACACTGATGAATGTTCCGATGGCAGCTCCCCAGGCAATCTCTTCCGCACTGTTGTGTGATTTAGCAATCTTCCAAAAGAAATCAACTATTGTTTTCCACTTCATTTTAGCGTCGTTTTAGAAATCGGTTATAAGGCAGGTATGTAAGTAGGATTTCGAAAAAGCGAACAATGTGATAGGAGTTCCAATCTTTGAATCGCTCCAGCGGATTGTTTTGTTTTTTAAAGGCGGCCGGAGTGATTTGTAGACATTGTGAAATGATTAGCTCGAGGTGATTTTGATATTTTTGAGCAAACAAAACTGAATCAATGCAGACATTCATTTCGATACTGGCATATGAACTTAAATGATTCAGGTTGAATGATCCGATGGTGCTCCATGTTTGATCCATAACGGCGGTTTTTCCGTGTAAAATGGATTGATTCCACTCGTAAAGTTCAATGTTATTCCGCAGCAGAAAAGGATAATAATAATTGATGGCTCCTTTTACTAAGGGGACATCTGATACGCTGGAAAGAATTAGTCGGATACGGACGTTTCTTTGCGCCGCTTGCTTAAGTGCCTGAGTGAGTTTTCTTCCGGGTAAAAAATAACCACATACAATTATTATTTCGTTCTGTGCATTCTGAATGGATTTCAGATAAGTCTTCTGAATTTCGTTTTTCCGTCTGAGCCAGTCATTTTGTATCAGCTTTATGGTGTTTTGATTGTTTACTTTTTCTAAAAGTGTTTTTCCGTTAGGACGTTTCCCTTTTTTGAAAAAATAGTAATGACAAATCGATTGTGCCTGTTGTGCAATTGTGCTGTCATTGATTAAAACGGCATAATCCAGCCAAGGAGCTTCTGTAGCCGTACCTTCATATTTTTTGGCAATATTTATACCACCAATCAGGACGGTTTTTGCATCGGCAACAACAATTTTATGATGCAGCCGTCTTCCGAAGTAAAATGACTGATAGGAAAACAGTGGGGCGAAAAAACGAAAATAGATACCGCTTTGCTGTAAATCGGTAATAAATTTGTCTGGCAAAGCACGAGAACCCAGTCCATCCAATAAAAGATAAACGTTAACCTTTCTCAAGACGGCTTTTTTGAGAGCGTTGACTATTTTGTTTCCGGTAATGTCGTCTTCGATGATGTAGGTTTGAAAATGAATTTCGGTAGACGCTTCATTAATCAGTTTTAGCAGCCTGTCAAAATAATCCCTTCCGCTGTGAACGAGTGTGATGGAGTCTGCAGCAATATTTGAAGAAAAGCCGTTTTTCATTTTCTGTCATTCAAAATTAACCGGTATAGATTGAAAGTCTGCTGATTATCAATTTAGGAATAATAAATAAACTGGACAATAACTTTATGTCACTTTCTTTTTAGGTTTTTTTAGGTTAAAAACATGAATTGCTTAAAATCAGGTACTTGTAAATGTAGTGAATTAATATAGATAAATTCTGGTGAAAACTTTTTTAAAGATTGAGGGTAAAAATTTCAATTATTGTCATCATCCTCATATCTTTGTTAGTTAGTAAATAAACAAACCATGCACAAAGACAGTAAAAGAAGAGAAGCTTTATTATACCATGCCAAACCCACCCCTGGTAAAATTCAGGTGGTACCCACTAAAAAATATGCAACACAAAGAGACTTGGCATTAGCCTATTCACCTGGAGTTGCCGAGCCTTGTTTAGAAATCGAAAAAGACGTAGAGAACGTTTATAAATATACTGCAAAAGGAAATTTAGTAGCCGTTATTTCAAATGGAACCGCTGTTTTAGGTTTAGGGGATATCGGTCCAGAAGCCTCAAAACCTGTAATGGAAGGGAAAGGTCTTTTGTTCAAAATCTTCGCGGATATTGATGTTTTCGATATCGAAGTAGATACCAAAGATGTTGAAAAATTCATCGAAACCGTAAAAAATATAGCACCGACTTTCGGAGGTATCAATTTAGAAGATATCAAAGCACCGGAGTCTTTTGAAATCGAAAGACGTTTGGTGGAAGAATTGAATATTCCGGTAATGCACGACGACCAACACGGAACCGCCATCATTTCCTCGGCAGCATTACTAAATGCAGTGGAATTGGCCGGAAAGAAAATGGATGAAGTGAAAATGGTGGTTTCCGGAGCAGGTTCCGCAGCCATCGCCTGTGCGAATCTGTATGTTTCTTTTGGTGTGAAACGCGAAAATATCGTCATGTTCAACAGTAAGGGGGCTTTACGCAAAGACGATCCGAAAATTTCGGAAATGCAGCGTGCATATGCTACCGATAAGCATTTTGAAGGACTTGGGGATGCCATGAAAGACGCTGATGTTTTCATCGGATTGTCTTCCGGTGATATTGTGACCCCTGAAATGTTGTTGAGTATGGCGGATAACCCGATTGTTTTTGCTATGGCAAATCCAACGCCGGAAATCCGATACGATTTGGCCATCGCTACCCGTAAAGATATCATCATGGCAACCGGTCGTTCCGATCATCCTAATCAGGTGAATAACGTACTTGGTTTCCCGTTCATTTTCCGTGGAGCGCTTGACGTTCGTGCGACGAAAATCAACGAAGAAATGAAAAAGGCAGCGGTAGTTGCCTTAGCGAACCTGGCAAAGGCTTCTGTGCCTGAGCAGGTGAATATCGCTTACGGTGAAACGAAACTGACTTTCGGCCGTGATTATATTATTCCGAAGCCGTTCGACCCGAGATTGATTGCCGAAGTGCCTCCAGCAGTTGCAAAAGCCGCTATGGAATCCGGTGTTGCTACAGCACCTATTGCGGATTGGGATACATACAGAGAGGAACTTTTGGAGCGAATGGGCTCGGACAACAAGATGGTCCGTTTGCTGCATAACCGTGCGAAGACCGATCCTAAAAGAATAATTTTTGCCGAAGCCGATCATTTGGATGTATTGAAAGCTGCCCAAATTGTGATGGAAGAAGGTATCGGAACGCCAATTTTATTAGGAAATAAAGAAACAATTTTAGAACTGAAAGAGGAAATTGGTTTTGATGATGATGTAGTTATTATCGATCCTAAAACCAAGGAAGAAGAAGGAAGAAGAAATCGTTTTGCTGATGTATATTGGGAAGCCAGAAGACGAAGAGGGACTTCGTTATTGGATGCTCAAAAGTGGATGCGCGAGCGTAATTATTTTGCTGCAATGATGGTGAATGAAGGCGAGGCAGATGCTTTGGTTACCGGATATTCCAGAAGTTACCCTACAGTGGTAAAGCCAATGTTAGAGTTAATACCTAGACAACAAGGTGTTCATCGCATTGCGACCACAAATATGATGATGACTAAACGCGGTCCTGTGTTTTTAGCTGATACGGCTATCAACCCTAATCCTTCAGCCGAAGACTTGGCCAGAATTGCATTAATGGCTGCGAAAACGGTTCGTATGTTCGGGATGGAACCAGTAATCGCTATGGTTTCTTTTTCCAATTTCGGGTCTTCATCTGCAGAAAGTGCGGTAAAGATCAGAAATGCAGTTGCGATTTTGCATGAGCAGTACCCGGATTTGATTGTTGATGGTGAAATCCAAACCGATTTTGCATTGAATCAGGAAATGTTGGCAAGTAAATTCCCGTTCTCGAAACTAGCCAATAAAAATGTAAATACTTTGGTGTTTCCTAATCTGGATGCAGCCAACATCACTTACAAAATGTTGAAAGAATTGAATAAAGTGATGTCGGTAGGGCCAATTATGATGGGGTTAGATAAACCGGTTCATATTTTCCAGTTGGGAGCCAGCGTGGAAGAGATGGTCAATATGGCTGCTGTTGCAGTAGTAGATGCACAGGAGAAAGAGAAAAAGCTTAAACAAATCATAGTAAAATAATCTCAGCAAATCTTTTATCCGATAAAAGTGAACTTCCTCGGTTCTGATTATCAGGATAAAAGATTTTTCTTATTTTTGATAGAACAATTTGTAAGTATGATTGCACATATTCAGGGAAAACTAGTGGAAAAGTCACCTACCGAAGTTGTAATTGATTGTAACGGAGTTGGTTATAGTGTTAATATTTCATTGCATACCTTTTCTTTATTACCGGAATCCGATTATCTGAAGTTATTTACATTTCTTCAGGTGAAAGAAGATGCTCATACCTTATTTGGTTTTGTCGAAAAAGCGGAACGCGAATTATTTAAACTTTTATTATCAGTTTCAGGAGTAGGAGCCGGTACGGCAAGAACCATGTTGTCCTCCATAGCTCCTCAACAGATTATTCAGGCAATCGCTTCGGGCGATGTGGCTGCCGTACAATCGATAAAAGGCATCGGGGCAAAAACAGCCCAACGCATTATTTTGGACCTGAAAGACAAGGTGTTGAAAATATACAATCTGGATGAAGTATCTTTCTCACAAAGCAATACAAACAAAGATGAAGCGTTATCTGCTTTGGAAGTTTTAGGATTTGTCCGAAAATCGGCTGAAAAAGTAGTCGACAAAATTGTAAAAGCAGATGCAGATGCTTCTGTGGAAACTATTATTAAACTAGCCTTAAAAAACCTGTAGTCCTTTGAAAACAAAATATATTAGAAACTTTTTCAAGATATTTAAAATTGGGGTTACCCTATTGATATTGTTTTTTGGTGTTTCCATACAGGCGCAAGTTGATGAAGAAGAGAAGGATTCTATTAAAACAGGAGTTGATTTAGGCCACTTAGAATTAGGTAATCCTCAAAGTATTACAGAGGCATATACCTATGATCCTGCTTCGGATCGTTATATCTATACAAAAACCCTTGATGGTTTTAATATAAATTACCCCATTATTTTAACGCCTCAGGAATATGAAGAACTCCTGACTCGTGAGTCCATAAGAGATTATTACCAAAAGAAATTGGATGCCATCGATGGTAAGAAAGCTGGTTCTGAAGAAGCGAAAAAAGATTTGTTACCTCGCTACTATGTGAACTCCGGTTTGTTTGAGAGTATATTCGGTAGTAATACTATTGACATAAAACCTACAGGGTCTGTTGAAATGGATTTGGGAATCCGATTTACAAAACAGGATAACCCGTCGTTCTCGCCAAGAAACAGAAAAACCCTTACCTTTGATTTCGATCAGCGAATCAGTATGAGTCTTCAGGGGAAAGTAGGAACGCGTTTGTTGGTTAACATCAATTATGATACGCAGTCGACTTTTGCCTTCCAAAACCTGATCAAATTAGAATACACACCAACGGAAGACGACATCATACGAAAAATTGAAGTAGGTAACGTAAGTTTCCCGTTAAACAGTTCCTTAATTCGTGGAGCGCAGAGTTTGTTTGGGGTTAAGACGCAATTACAGTTTGGTAAGACGACTGTAACAGGGGTTTTCTCCGAGCAAAAATCGCAAACAAGATCTGTATCTGCACAGGGCGGGGGAACATTGCAGGATTTTGAGTTGTTTGCATTGGATTATGATGCAGACAGGCACTATTTTCTTTCGCAATATTTCCGAAACAAGTACGACGAAGCATTGGCAACCTATCCGGTTATCAGCAGCCGTGTCCAGATTACCCGTATGGAAGTTTGGATTACCAACAAACAAAACCGTGTTAATGCAACAGACAATAATTTAAGAAATATTCTTGCTTTACAGGATTTGGGAGAAGGTCAGTTAACAGATGTAGCAGGGGCAGATATTACGGATTCTACCGTTGGTGTTCATGATCAGAATATTGCCGGTTTTTACACTCCACCGTCATTTAATTTGCCGTCCGACAATACCAATAACCGTTTTGATCCAGCATTAATTGGAAGTGCTACAGGTTTGTTAGATCCTGACATCAGGGATATTGCCACTGCGAATAATGGTTTTAGTTCGGAGGTTGCAGTCGTGGAAGGAAGGGATTATGCGAAATTGGAAAACGCCCGAAAATTATCGCCAAGCGATTATACGTATCATCCACAGTTAGGATACATTTCCCTAAATCAGCGATTGGCCAATGATGAAGTTTTGGCAGTTGCTTATCAGTACAGCGTTGGTAATGATATTTTCCAGGTGGGTGAATTCGGAACGGATGGCGTTGATGCGACTGAGATAAATGGCGGGATACCGACGTCACAGAGTTTGATTCTGAAAATGCTGAAAAGTAATCTGAACAATATCGATCAGCCTGTTTGGAATTTAATGATGAAAAACATTTATCAGATTCCGGGTGGCTATCAGTTGTCTCAGGAGGATTTTCGATTCAATATCCTTTATACGGATCCATCACCGTTGAATTACATTAATCTGGTACCGCCTTTGCCTAATCCAGATGAGGTTACCAGCACACCATTGTTGAAAGTCTTCGATTTGGATAAATTGAATTACACCAACGACCCTCAAGAAGGGGGAGATGGGTTCTTCGATTTTATTCCCGGTATGACCGTAGACACACAAAACGGGCGTTTGATTTTTACAACGGTTGAACCTTTCGGTAAAACGCTGTTTGAGAAATTAAGAGATAATCCCTCACGAAATTATGAAGATCCGCTGACGGGATATAATGATAACCAGACAAAATACGTTTTCAAAAACTTATATGATAAAACACAGGCTTTAGCGCTTCAGGATAGCGAGAAGAACAAGTTCCAGTTAAAAGGAAAATTTAAATCAACCGGAGGTGACGGAATATCCATCGGTGCTTTCAACGTACCTCAGGGTTCAGTTGTGGTTTCTACTGGTGGGCGTGTTTTGATAGAAGGTGTAGATTATACCGTAGATTATCAGCGCGGACGTGTTCAGATTTTAGACCCTACACTTGCTAATGCCCCAATAGACGTTTCACTTGAAAACAACTCGGTTTTCGGACAGCAGACAAGACGTTTTTACGGAGTTAACGTAGAACACAAAATCAGTGATAAATTTCAGGTAGCAGGAACATTCCTTCGTTTGTCTGAAAAACCATTTACCCAAAAATCAAATTACGGACAGGAATCCGTAAACAATACGATAGTTGGTATGAATGGGAACTTTTCTACAGAGATACCGTTCTTTACCCGTATGGTGAATAAATTGCCAAACCTTGATACGGATGTGCCTTCTAATTTCTCTTTCCGTGGAGAGATTGCATACCTGATGCCGGACGCATCCAAAAATGACAGTTTTAATGGAGAGGCTACCGTTTATATCGATGATTTTGAAGGTTCACAATCAACCATAGATATGCGCGCCCCTCTGTCCTGGTCATTGGCCAGTACGCCTGTGGAAGGAGATTATGACGGTTCAGTGCTTGATGATCAACCATTTGATAATTTGTTGTTGGGATACAAAAGAGCTAAATTATCATGGTACACTATCGACCCGGTATTTTATGTGGAATCGCAGCGACCATCAGGAATTTCAGAACAGGATATGCTTACCAACAGGGTGCGACGAATTTACAGTGACGAGCTGTATCCGAATGTTGATATTGCCCAAGGGCAGTCCACTGTAGTGAGTACGCTCGACATGACCTATTATCCGGGGGAAAGAGGGCCTTATAATTACAGTCCTCTCGCAGATCCCGCTACTAATGCGTTGGCTAATCCAACAAGCAACTGGGCCGGAATTATGCGTCCGATCAATTCAACCAACTTTGAACAGTCTAATGTGGAATACGTTCAGTTTTGGATGATGGATCCTTATTACGGGCAAAATCCCGGAGATACAACTCCTGAGACCAATGTCGGTAAACTGACAATCAATTTAGGTGAGATTACAGAAGATATACTTAACGACGGTCGAAAATTATACGAAAACGGATTACCGGAAGTAGGTTCTACCATACCAACCCACAGCACCAACTGGGGTAAAATACCGTCAGCACAATCCTTGATTTATGCTTTTGATTCCGATGAGGCAAACCGAGCCGTTCAGGATGTGGGATTAAACGGATTAAGTGATGCGGAAGAAGCTGTTAAGCATTCGGATTTTGCTGCCAATCCCGACCCTTCAGCGGATAATTACCAATATTATTTAAATGCTGGCGGGGATGTGCTTCAGCGTTATAAAAACTATAATGGTTTGGAAGGGAACTCGCCGATCAGTTTATCGGATGATAACCGCGGATCCACAACTTTACCGGATGTAGAAGATATCAATCGTGACAACACGATGAACACGATCAATGCCTATTATAGATTTGAAATACCTATTCAGCCAAATCCGGTAATTGGCCAGAATTACGTTGTTGATACCAGGGTGAATGATGCTGTTTCGATAGCTAACGGAACAACTAAAGTAAGATGGGTTCTTTATAAAGTTCCTATTTTGGAAGCTACAGCTGCCAATACGGTTGGTTCGATATCCGATTTCCGTTCGATTCGTTTTATGCGTATGTTCCTGACGGATTTCCCTGAAGAGCTAACCCTGCGTTTTGGATCTTTGGATTTGGTTCGCGGAGAATGGAGACGTTATCTGTCTTCTATGGATAATAATGATCCAGATGCGAGTGATGATAATACAGGTTTTGATGTGACATCACTGAATATTCAGGAAAATGGAGACAGAAGGCCAATTCCTTACGTGATGCCTCCGGGAGTGGCACGTGAGCAATTAAACAACAATAACTCGATTATCAATCAGAACGAGCAATCGCTTTCTTTAAGAGTGTACAGTAAAGATGGCTCGCCAACCGGTGGTTTGGAAGAAAAAGATGCCCGCTCTGTATTTAAGAATGTGAGTGTTGACATGCGTCAATTTAAAAAATTGAGAATGTTTCTTCACGCGGAATCCTTAGAAACAAGCAGTGATTTGCAAAATGACGAAATGGTGGCTTTCTTACGTTTCGGAAATGATTTCACACAAAATTTCTATGAAGTTCAGATTCCGTTGAAACCAACTGCTTTTGGAGAAAAAGACCCTGCTAGAGTTTGGCCTACTGCCAATGAAATTGATTTGGCTTTGTCTTTACTTACTCAGTTAAAGATTAGAGCCTTACAAGGGACACTTCCTCCCGACGATGATTTGACCGACGGTATTCAGTTTGTTAATGAAGATTTTCTTGATGGATCGTTGGCAGGAAAAGAGAACTTACTGAGAATTGGAGTGAGTGGAAATCCTAATTTTGGTTTGGTAAGAACTTTAATGGTTGGGGTCAGAAACAGAACGAATCCTGGGAAAACGATCCGTGGTGAGGTTTGGTTCAACGAATTGCGTATGTCCGAAATGGATAATAAAGGTGGCTGGGCCGCCGTTGCTGCCATGGATACTAATTTTGCTGATTTTGCAGACATTTCTGCTACAACCAGAAAAACAACTATAGGGTTTGGCGGATTGGAAGAAGGACCAAACGAGAGAAGTCGTGAGGATGTTTTCCAGTATAATGTGGTGACCAATGTTAATGCCGGGAAATTGCTTCCTAAAAAATGGGGTATTACCATTCCTTTCAATTATGCAGTGGGAGAAGAAACAATAACACCAAAATATGATCCTTTCTATCAGGATATCGAATTGGAGCAATTGTTGGACGTGACTCAGGATCCGGCAGAAAGAGCTAATATTGAGGATCGAGCCATCGACTATACAAAGCGTACCAGCATTAATTTTATTGGTGTTAAAAAAGAAAGAACCCAAGATCAGAAACAGCATTTCTACGATCCGGAAAATTTCACTTTTTCACATTCGTATAACGAAATGAATCACCATGATTTCCAAATTGAGAGCATGCTGGATCAACAGGTGAGGACTTCTGCAGATTATGCTTTTGCTTTCAAGCCAAATTCTGTGGAACCGCTTAAAAATACTAAATTCATGAAGAAAAGCAGTTATTGGAAATTGCTGAGTGATTTTAATTTCAGCTATTTACCAACAACGGTTTCTTTTTCAACCAATATACTACGTCAGTATAACAGACAAGAATTCAGACAGGTTGAGGTAGAGGGCATTGGTCTAGATCCATTATACAGAAGAAATTATTTGTATAACTTTAATTACGGATTCAATTACAGTTTTTCTAAGGCGTTGCGCTTCAGCTATAACGTGTCTACAAATAACATTGTCCGAAATTATTTTGACGAAAACAAAATTCCTATTGATGATCTGACTGTTTGGGATGATTATTTCAATATTGGAGAGGCTAACTTGCATACACAGCAATTAATAGTTAATTACGATATACCAATTAATAAAATTCCGTTCTTGGCATTCGTGAAGTCTGCTTATTCATATACCAGTGATTACAGTTGGACGCGTTCTTCAGATGCCCTTTCTTCAGTAGAGTTTCAAGGGTCGCTTTGGTCTTTGGGTAACACTATTCAGAATGCGGCATCCCATAAACTGAACACCACTTTAACCATGGATTTATTTTATAAATACATTGGATTAACGGCTAAGAAGAATAAAACTGTCAAACCACAGGCTAAACCTGCTACTCCGAAACCTGGACAAAAAGTAACTGCTGCCCCAACAAATGTGGCTGAAGAAAGAAGTTTGTTTAGTGAACGAATGATTGGGTTGGTTACGGCATTAAAAACGCTTCAGGTGAATTATACTCAAAATGAAGGTACGATGCTTCCGGGATATTTGCCAAGAGTCGGTTTTATTGGTACTACCAAACCTACCATTGGTTTCGTATTGGGAAGTCAGGATGATGTGCGTTATGATGCTGCGAGAAATGGTTGGTTGACTTACTATCCAGAGTTCAACCAAAACTTTACTCAGGTAGACAATAAAATTCTGAACGTAACAGGACAATTGGAGCCGTTCCCGGATTTTAAAATAGATATCCTGGCCGATTGGATCAAGAGCAAGAATTTCTCGGAACAATACGACGTGTCCCCTGATGGTACATACAATCCACGTTCGCCGTACACTTTCGGTAATTATTCGATGTCTACGATTCTTATTGGTACGGCTTTCAGTAAAAGTGATGAAAACGTCTCCTCGGCTTTTGATGATTTCAGAGAGAACCGTTTGAAAATAGCTAACCGATTGGCTACGGAACGAGGAATTGATATTAATGATCCGGCAAAGATCGATGCAGATGGCTATCCTAAAGGATATGGAAAAAACAGCCAGGCGGTATTGCTTCCGGCATTCTATGCTGCTTATAAAGGAACCGATGCTTCGAAAATCCAAACTGGGCCTTTCAGGGATTTACCGCTGCCTAACTGGAATGTTAAATATACCGGTCTAATGCGTTATAACTGGTTTAAAGAGAAGTTCAAACGTTTCTCCTTACAGCATGGATATCGAGCGGCATATACGTTAAATCAGTTCCGTTCTAATTTTGAATATTACGAGAATCCAAATCCGGATGTTTCGTCGGGAACTGTTAATTATCCGACTAAAGACATTATTTCCAATGTGAACTTAGTGGAACAGTTCAATCCTTTGATCCGAATGGATTTTGAAATGAAAAGCTCGATCAAGGTTCTCGCCGAAATGAGAAAAGACCGTGCCTTGTCGCTGAGTTTTGATAATAACTTGCTGACAGAAGTAAAAGGTAACGAATACATTGTAGGTTTGGGTTACCGTGTTAAGGATATAACTTTCACATCTTCTTTGGCGGATGATCCTTCGGGAGTTATCAAAAGTGATATTAACATGAAGGCGGATGTGTCATACAGAAGTAATAAAACGATTGTTCGTTATCTGGATTATGATAACAATCAGTTGGGTGGTGGTCAAGATATCTGGTCAATTAAATTCACTGCCGATTATTCGTTCAGCAGGAATCTGACCGCTATTTTCTATTATGATCATTCGTTCTCAAAAGCTGTTATATCTACTACATTCCCGATAACAAACATCCGTTCAGGATTTACACTACGATATAACTTTGGAAATTAAAGAAAAAACATTTTATAGTTAACGCGAATAAATATACATTTGTCGAATAAAAATTAACACAATGAATATACCAGCTAATTTAAAGTACACAAAAGACCATGAATGGGTTAGCATTGATGGCGATGTTGCAACTGTAGGGATTACAGATTTTGCACAGAAAGAACTTGGAGATATCGTTTACGTTGAAGTAGAAACGTTAGATCAGACTTTAGCAAAAGATGAAGTTTTTGGAACTGTTGAGGCAGTAAAAACTGTTTCTGATTTATTTTTACCGCTTTCAGGTGAAATCATCGAGTTCAACGAAGAATTGGAAACAACTCCGGAAGCTGTGAATTCAGATGCGTATGGAGCAGGATGGATGGTGAAAGTTAAAATTTCTGATGCTTCTGAAATCGATTCATTGTTATCCAGCGAACAATACAAAGAACTGATTGGAGCATAAGAAAAATTTTCTTTTAGCTGTTCTCTGGACTGCGGCTATAGGTGCAGCTTGCATGATTGGTGCAGGTAATGTGCCCAAAGTAGCAGTTTTTGGAAAAGACAAAACGATTCATGCTATATTCTATTTTGTTTTTTCCGTATTGTGGTTCTTGTTTCTCACTAAGGAATTGCCTAAATTAACATTTGCCCAAAAGGCTTGGTTTGTATTGGCTTCTACTTTTTTGTACGGCGGAATAATAGAAATTTGTCAGAGTCAGTTTACCGCTACGCGGCAAGCCGATGTGTATGATGTGATTGCTAATATATCCGGTAGTATAGTTGGAATTTTAGTCCTGCATTTTATTACGAAACCCAGAGAGGACAGTGCTTCAAAAAAATAGTACAAATAAATCTCCCACTTCGGGGGATTTTTTTATTTTTATCGCATGGATATACAACAATACTTGGATTCAACCTACTTAAAAACAGCGGCTCAGGCCGGTTTGACAAAAGTCCAGAACAGAGAAGTTGTTAAGGGTTTTGTACAAGAAGCCATTGATGAAAAATTCAAGTTGATAATGCTTCGTCCCGATATGGTTGCTATGTCTAAAGAAATGGTTTCCAGCGCGAATTCAAAAGTCTGCATCGGAACAGTGATCGATTTTCCGGAAGGGAATGGTTCAATCGAAAAAAAACTCAAGGAGGCCGCCACGGCAATTGCTGATGGTGCGGACGATCTTGATTTTGTGGTCGATTATGAAGCGTTCAAACGGGGTGAGCTTGATTTGGTGAAAAAACAGGTCTTGGAAGGAACCCGCCTCGGACTTTTCCATAACCGGATTGTTAAGTGGATTATCGAAGTTGCGGCACTTGATGCGCATCAGATTGTGCAGCTTTCTGCTCTGATAAAAAATGTAGTTATTGCCAATTTTAAAGAAGAACAGTACGGTAGTGTCTTTGTAAAGTCTTCAACCGGTTTTTATAAAACGGAAGAAGGATTGCCTAATGGAGCCACTATTCCGGCGATAAAATTAATGATTGAAAATGCTTTTCCACTGCCAGTAAAAGCTGCTGGAGGTGTGCGTAGCTACGAGGAAGCAATAGAGATGATTTCACTCGGCGTAAAGCGAATCGGAACGTCGTCTGCAAAGGCAATCGTAACTGGTCAAGTGTCCCAAAATGAATATTGAAAAAAAACCTGTTGAACGAATAACTTTAGATATAAGTCCCCAAAAAATCTAGTTATAATCCTAAATAATCAAATGAAGTATTTATTACCGTTATTTTTTTTCCTTGGCTTTGGCCAATTTGTTACTGCTCAGATTACTACCATGGAACAGTTTCCGGTTTTTCCGGACTGCAAAGTAGCTACTACCCGTGAACAAGAAGCATGTTTTTATAATCAACTGCAGAATTTTGTTTATGATAATTTTAAAGTACCGCAATCCGTAACCGATAAAAATTTCAAAGGCAATGTAATTGCTCTTTTTGAAGTGGATACTACCGGAACGTTTAAAGTTCTTTATGTCGATGCCCCTTTTCCGGAACTGATTGATGAGACAAAACGTGTTTTTTCGCAATTGCCAAAAGTCGAACCTTCTAAATATGCCGGAAAACCTACGTATTCAAAATATTCCATAAAAATTGCTATTCCTACAGTTAAGCCAACTGTTTTCGGTGCGCCGGCAATAGTGGATCAGGCACAAAAGAATGCGACTATTGATCCTAAATCGGAATCGAAAGAATATGAATCGGTCAAATATCAGAAATTTGATAATCCTCAGTATAGAAGCAGTTTGAATATTCCTTTTACACATACTGCTTACAGTGAGTTCGATGCATCTCTGAATCAGGTTGGGACTAATAATCATACTGCTTCAAAACCTTATGTTTATACAGAAGTGACTAAGTATAAGGATTTAGAAGGGGTGTACAAGCAAAACCTGCTAAAAAAGGAATCTTGGTTTGGTCGAAAATTGTGGAATGAGCATTTGATTGCACTTAAAGGTGATGTTTATTGGTTTACTCTGGATCCGATTTTTGACTTCCGATTAGGGAAAGACTTCAGCAGTGAAACTGTTGATAATACTTTTGTGAATACCCGTGGAATCAACGTCCAGGGAGGTCTTGGAGAGCAGTTGTTTTTTACGACGTCGATTTTTGAAAGCCAGGGACGATTTGCCGATTACTACAATGAATATGCTGAATCGATTAAACCTTCGGGAGGAAATCCGGCTATTATTCCTGGAATTGGTATTGCTAAACGATTTAAAGAAGATGCCTATGATTTTCCTTCAGCAGATGCCAACCTAATGTTTGCCCCGGCTAAGTTCATTAATCTTCAGCTGGGTTATGGCCGAAACTTTATCGGAGACGGTTATCGTTCTTTGTTTACCAGTGACGCGGCAAGTCCGTATCCTTATTTTAAAATTAATACGACATTCTGGAAAATCAAATATACCAATACTTATATGTGGCTGAAAGATGTTCGTCCTGAAGTTACCGTGGATGGAACCTATGCGTCAAAATATATGGCCAATCATTATTTGAGTTGGAATGTGTCAAAACGTGTCAATATTGGTTTCTTTGAATCGGTTGTCTGGACGGATACTAACGGCAGGGGATTTGATATGAGTTTTGTTAATCCGATTATTTTCTTCCGTTCTGTAGAGTTTTCATCTTCCTCAAAAAGCGGAAATGCCACTTTAGGTTTTGCTTCAAAATACAAATGGAACAGCAAAGTAAATCTGTATGGGCAGTTTTTCCTGGATGAATTTTCATTGGATGACATGAAAGCAGGCAATCAAAGCTGGAAGAATAAATTTGCCTATCAATTAGGGGCAAAATATTACGATGCTTTCAAGGTTAAGAATCTGATGCTGCAGTCGGAATTCAACTTGGTTCGTCCATATACATATTCGCATAGTGCCGCTATCACTAATTACGGTCACAACAATCAAAGTATGGCTCATTTGTGGGGAGCGAATTTTTATGAATTGGCGTTTATCGGGCGTTATTATAAAGGGAGATGGTTTGCCAATACGAAGTTGACATATGGAGTAAAAGGGTTCGATTTTGAAAAACCAGCTCCGGGTGTCGAGATTGCTAATTCCAATTATGGGGGAGATATCTATCGTGAATATGAGCAGGATCGTTATGCTGATACAGGTGTAAAAGTCGGACAAGGAAATAAAACCAATATTCTGATTGCTGATTTGCAGGGAGGTTATGTGGTTAACCCTGCTATGAATCTGAAAATCTTCGGAAACTTAATTTACCGAAATTTTGATCCGACTACTGAAGTTAACAGTGAGACTTTAAAAATTACTCGAAGAAGTACAACTTGGTTTTCCATAGGTTTGAGATCGGATTTGTTTAACTGGTATTATGATTTTTAATATTTTATAAATTTTTTTCGTACATTTAATAGCCAACTTTAAAAATCAACGGTATGCAAATTGTGAAAAAACTGCTATTATTTGTACTGGCCATTGCTGTTATCTTAATGGTTGCCGGCCTTTTTGTTAAGAAAGACTATGCTTTGGAGCGAGAAATTATTATTAATAAACCAGTAGTTGAAGTTTTCAAGTACGTACGAATGGTCAAAAATCAGGATAATTTCAGTGTTTGGAATAAAAAAGATCCTGGGGCTAAAAAAGAATACAAAGGAATTGATGGAGAAGTAGGTTTTGTGTATTCCTGGGATAGTGAGAATGACGAAGTTGGTAGGGGCGAGCAGGAAATCGTGAAAATAGTCGAAAATGAAAGAATCGATTTGAAATTGCGTTTCAAAGAGCCTTTTGAGGCTGAGGATGATGCTTATTTCGTGACTGAAGATCTTTCTCCGAACCAAACCAAAGTGAAATGGGGTTTTAAAGGTCATCTGGATTATCCGATGAATTTGTTTCTTTTGATGGTGGATATGGAAAAAGAGATTGGCGGAGCTTTGGAGACGGGTTTGAGTGATCTGAAGAAAATTTTGGAACAACGATAAGATTAAAACGATAAAAAACGAAAGGCAGGCTGAAAAGTTTGCCTTTTTTGTTAAAACTTTTTTTGCGACTTGATTTTAAAGGATTGCTATTGAGAAATATAAATTTTGAAGTATATTTGCCACCGTTTTTGGAAACTAAATGAAGACTGCATTGAATACTTCGGAAAAATCGTTAACATTAGCTTCGTTGCTTACTGATTTTAAAGAAATCACAAAGGCCGGATTGGCTGTCAGTGTGGTTTTTTCTTCTATCGTTGGATATCTTTTAGGTGTTTCGGAAGAATTTCCGTTTTCATGGGTAACCTTCATATTGCTTGCCATTGGGGGATACTGTATGGTGGGCGCTTCCAATGTTTTCAATCAAATCATTGAAAAAGATTTGGATGTATTGATGGACAGGACCAAGAACAGGCCTTTGCCTTCTGGTAGGACATCAAAACAAAATGCATTTATTCTTGGCGTAATCCTTACGCTGATCGGATTGGCGATTTTGTACAGCATTAATCCGAAAACATCCATGTTCGGTGCGATTTCAATTTTTCTTTATACCTGTGTCTATACGCCTTTAAAGACGGTTACGCCACTTTCGGTTTTTGTTGGTGCATTCCCCGGAGCTATCCCTTTTATGTTGGGTTGGGTTGCGGCTACCAATAATTTTGGGATTGAAGCCGGAACATTGTTTTTGATTCAGTTTTTCTGGCAGTTTCCTCATTTTTGGGCAATTGGCTGGTTTTTATATAAGGATTATGAAAAAGCAGGTTTCTTTATGTTGCCTACCGGGAAACAGGATAAGAAAACGGCGCTGCAAACCATTTTGTATACCATTTGGCTGATAGTGGCTTCGTTACTGCCGGTATTAGGTTTTACAGGGGAATTGAAGTTGAGTTATATCGCTGCAGGAATCGTATTGCTTCTGGGTTTATGGATGCTTTATTTTGCAGTGAAATTATATAAAGAAATGGATGAGAAAGCAGCTAGGAAGCTAATGTTGGTAAGCGTGTCTTATATTTCCTTGTTGCAGTTGGTGTATGTTATAGATAAATTTTTAAGATAGAGTATTATGGAAATGGAAATGTCACTTCAGGAGCATAATGAAAGAAAAGCAAAATCGTATAAGATGTTGCTTTGGTTTGCAATGATAAGTATTGTTATGGTTTTTGCCGGATTGACAAGTGCTTATGTGATCAGTAAATCACGACCGGACTGGTTGAATACTTTTACCTTGCCATCGGCATTTATTGCAAGTACAGTGGTAATGGTGTTGAGTAGTCTTTCTTTTCATTTGTCGAAGAAAGCTATTCAGAAAGATAACAGAAAAGCGACAACCATGTATTTGTTAGCTACATTGGTGTTAGGTTTAACTTTCGTTTTTTTACAGTTTCAAGGATTTAGTCAGGTAATTGCTTCTGGGTATTTCTTTACCGGAAGTGAAAGTACTATTACCACTTCGTTTCTTTATGTGGTGGTTATCGTGCACTTAGCACACCTTTTTGGCGGGCTTGCAGCGCTTTTAATCATAATTTATAATCATTTTAAACAAAAATACAATTCAACTCAAACCCTTGGTATTGAGCTAGGTGCAATGTTTTGGCACTTTCTTGATTTCTTGTGGTTGTACTTGTTTTTATTTTTCTATTTCTACAAATAGAAAAAAGATGTAAATTTGGGAACTTTTTAACTAATAACTTTACAATGGGAGCGACAGTTACTACAACAGCTACTAACGAAAAAACTTGGGATGGCGGAAATGAGCCAATGGGAGCAAGTTACGGCAAAATGATGATGTGGTTTTTCATCGTATCAGATGCTTTAACATTCTCAGGATTCCTTGCAGCTTACGGATTTTCAAGATTTAAATTTATCGAAACTTGGCCAATTGCCGATGAAGTGTTTACTCACTTTCCTTTCTTACATGGTGTAGATGCACCTATGTATTATGTGGCCTTAATGACATTTATATTAATCTTCTCCTCTGTAACTATGGTGTTGGCTGTAGATGCAGGACATCAATTGCAAAAATCAAAAGTTGCAGTTTATATGCTTTTAACCATTTTAGGAGGTTTGATCTTCTTGGGTTCTCAGGCATGGGAGTGGAAAAATTTCATTCAGGGTTCTCACGGAGCTGTAGAAACTAAAGGAGGCTCTATTCTTCAATTCGTTGACAAGGATGGTAAGAGAGTTGCATTGGCTGACTTTGCATCGCATTTGCCGAAAGAGAGGATTCAAAAAGAAACTCACTTAGGTGTTTGGTTTGAGAGTGGTGAGACAATGGCTAGCTACTCGGTTGCGGAGGTTGTTGAAGGTTTCAAAGCAAACCCGAATTTGTTAATCCGTTCTGAGCATTTAAATAGCGATAAAAAGAAAACCGTTTTATCCAGAGAAGAGTCTTTAGCTCGTTTGAAAGAAGCTACTATGGTTGTTGAAGGAGCTAACCTGAAACATAATGAATACGGTCATAAATTATTCGCTAACTTCTTTTTCTTTATCACAGGATTCCACGGATTCCACGTATTCTCCGGAGTGGTTATCAATATCTTGATTTTCTTCAACGTAATTCTAGGAACGTATGAGAAAAGAAGAAGCTATGAAATGGTTGAAAAAGTTGGATTATACTGGCACTTTGTAGATTTAGTTTGGGTGTTTGTATTTACATTCTTCTATTTAGTATAATTTATATAATAAGAAAGTATCATGGGACAGGCACACGCACACGAATCAAATACGAAAAGAATATGGGTAGTATTTGCCCTTTTATCGGCAGTAACTATCGTTGAAGTTTACTTGGGAATAGAAAAGCCACTTTGGCTTTATAAACCGGAACTTTTATCAATGAATTTACTAAACTGGATATTCATCATATTGACGATTGTTAAAGCTTACTACATTATGTGGGCTTTCATGCACTTGGAAGGTGAGAAAAACAATTTCAAAACGTCAATTGTTGGACCATTGGTGTTTTTAATACTCTATTTAGTGTTCATCTTACTAGTAGAAGGTAATTATGTTTTTGATGTGTTTAAAACTTCACATTATAAGTGGATTTTTTAAGAACATATTAACTTATAAAAAGGGTACGCTATTGCGTACCTTTTTTTATTTTTGCACCCAAGTAATCAGTAGTATAACATGAAAAAATATATTGTCCTTACAGTTTTATTCGCTTTGCCTATTTGTGCCTATCTTTTTTTCTCTTCCGGCGTAAATAACTTTGTGAAATTACCTACCCTTACGTCTAATGTGCCGGAGGTGTCACAATGGACTTCCTTGGACGGAAAACCAATACAGCTTAAGGAAAAAATAACCGTATTGGGTTTTCCCGGTTCAGAGATTATAAAGGAAAAAGGAAATGCGTTCAATCTGGATCAGAAAATCTACGATAAGAACAAAGAGTTTAAAGATTTTCAAGTGGTGATGGTGGCTCCGATAGGAACTGAAAATCAAGCTAAGCAGTTAATGGCAGAATTGGGTACGATTTCCGATTTGTCCAACTGGCATTTCGTTTTCGCCAAACCGGAAGAAATAAAAGCATTCCACTCCAAATTGAAACTGGTAGGGCAGCTGAATGATAACTTAGCGACTTCCAATGTTTATATAATCGATAAAGACTTAAATCTTCGAGGGCGTAAAGGAAAAAACAAAAAAGGAGAAGTAGAGTATAAAGAAGGTTATAACACTATTTCAGCAGCCGATCTTCATAATGAAATGTCGGATGATGTAAAAATCATTTTGGCTGAATACCGCCTGGAACTCAAAAGAAACAATAAAAGAAAAATATAATAAGCAATGAAAAACAAATCATATATAGGTATTTCATTCATCGTATTGCTGTTCGGGATATGGGCGGTGCCGAAAATAGTGGCAAAATTCCAGAAATCAGATTTGCATACCATGGGACCGGTGCCTGCTTTCGAATTAACGGATCAGAACAATAAGAAGATTTCCAATAAGGATTATTTAGGCAAAGTATATGTGGTGGAGTTCTTCTTTTCGACTTGTCCGACCATCTGCCCGAAAATGAATCAGAACATGCTTCAGTTGCAAAAAGATTTCTATGGTAAGCCGGACTTCGGAATTGCATCGATAACGATTGACCCTGCAACCGACACACCGGAGAATTTGAAAAAGCATGCCGAAACATTAGGAGTGAAGCACTACAATTGGCATTTTCTGACTGGCAATAAAGAGTACATTTATAAATTGGCTCAAAGCGGATTTAATCTTTATGCGGGAGAAAACAAAGATGTAAATGGAGGATTCGAACATTCCGGAATGTTTGCGCTGATTGACAAGGAAGGTAATATTCGTTGCAGAAGAGATACATACGATAATCCGATTTTATACTACGACGGATTGGAACAACCGGGTATTGACATGTTAAAAGAAGATATTAAAAAACTATTAGAAGAATAAATGGAAAATACATTAACAAACGCTGAAGAAAGCAAATACAATAAATGGATTGTACTCTTGTCTGTGGCAATTCCTTTGGTAGTTGCCTTATTGTTCGGGGTTAACCTGAGGAAATTAGGATACGACGTGCAGCCGTTGTCTTTTTTGCCGCCAATTTACGCTACTGTCAACGGGATAACGGCTGTATTGCTGGTTGCGGCAGTTTGGGCTATTAAAAACGGCAAACGAAGCCTGCATGAGCGTCTTATTAAAGTTGCCATAGCTTGTTCGGTTGCTTTTTTAGGAATGTATGTGGCGTATCACATGACGTCGGATTCTACAAAATTCGGTGGTGAAGGAATAATTAAATACATTTATTATTTCATTTTGGTAACCCATATTTTGCTTTCAGTGGTTATTATTCCTTTTGTTTTAATTACTTACGTTCGTGCGATTTCCAAAAGCTTTGAACGTCATAAAAAGATTGCTAAGATTACATTTCCGTTGTGGCTGTATGTGGCGGTAACTGGTGTAATTGTTTATTTAATGATTTCTCCATATTATGTTCAGTAAAGATAAAATTGGAAAAGGAAGAAAGGGAATGAGGGTAGTATTGCTTCTGCTTCTGGTTTCTTGTTTCTTTTCTGTTGATGCTAATGCGCAATGTGCTATGTGCCGAGCTGCTTTAGAAAGTGAAGAATCCGGGGTTCAGGCCGGCGCGGTTAACGACGGAATTGTTTACTTGATGGCGATTCCGTATATATTGGTTGGTGCGATAGGTTATGCGATTTACCGATTGAAATACGGGAAGAAAAACAAGGAAAAAGTAATGAATAACTAAAAAAGAGGGCTGTCTCAATGTGAAGACAGCCCTCTTTTTTTATTACAGTTTTATTACAGCATAGCCTTGTGTGCTGTAACCCCGGCAATGAAACCGTCTACTGCTGCAAGTTCATTATTAATGCGATCCAGGTCAAGTTCTTTTTCCAAAAGGGCGACCGAACCGTAGCGCTCTTTTCGATCCTCCAATTGTAATTTTTTGTATTGCAAAAGACTTGTCCTCTTCAGTAAGTCTTTTTTTGTAACTCCGTCAGGTAAGGCATTTGCCACGATGGTGTTGGCCTCAATTTCAGCGATTACTCCTTGTAATATCGCTTCTATTTCTACGGAAGTGTGGCTGTAATTGTCCGTAAGCCTGTCAATCATATACTGCTTATGAAGTAAATCGGATTTTTCTTTTTCTGCCCATGTTAATAGTACATCGCAATCTGCTATTGTACTGATTTTGTCTAACGAATACATAATTTAAGAAGTTTAAAAGTTAATAGTATTCCTACATCTTTCAAAACCAGTGCCAAAAAAATGCGCAATTCTTAAAAAAGTTAATTTTAACATTTTGTAAGAAAATATTTTGTTTTAATGTTTTAAATATGCAATTGAACGGCAGTATGTTTTCTTATGATTTTAATTTTTCTTCGATTTTTAATTTTAACATTTCGAGATTCTCTTTCTTGAGTTGCAATTCATTCAAATGGGATAAACTATGTTTCTTTAAAGTGAGGATGACCCTCTGGTGCACCCTTTTGATTAGTGCCTCAATGTGCGGAATGTTTTTTTGCGATTCGAGAGCTGCTACGGTTTCCAATGCGGCAAAGCTTTCTGTCCTTATGTTTTCGACAATAGTAATATTCTTTTCGATGCGGTCTAATTTAAGGCTCATATTGCCGTATTCGTGCTGAAGTTTGGTTTTTGCGTCCAGCTGTTCTTTTTTAATTAGTTTTTGTATTTCTTTTGATGGTTGTTTTTTCTTTTGTACCGTTTGCATAAGACTTCCCAATTGTTGTTTTGAGTTTAGCGATAAATCCCTTTTGCCGGATTTAAACATAGACCAATTACTTCTCTTTATTCCCAGCAGTATAGCCATTTCTTCTTGTGTTAATCCAAGGGTGTTTTTTATAGTTTGACTGTCTTCCATTTGTGCTTAATTTTTTATTTTTAAGAAATGGGCACAAATTTTATACCGTTTTTCTGAAACGGATTTTATTTGATGCAAAAAAAATGTGCTCATTTTAAAAAAAAAATAATTTTGACACGTATTCGATAAGCCCTCTAATGCTCATAATTCATAACTCCCACCTCGTAATTCGTAATTCTTCATTCGTAATTCTTCATTCGTAATTTTTAACTTAAAATTCGTAAACAAAATCACCTGTTTTAGTGATTGTTTGGTCGTTATAAATTGGTTTTCTTTACCAAGAATTATTAAACAGTTATTTGATGAGGAAATATTATTTGTTATTAGTATGCATTTTGAGTTTAGGATACATCGATACTTCGTTTGCACAGGGTGCGCCACAGCTTCAATGGGTTTTAAATGCGGCTAACGATGCCAACACTCCGTGGGGAGGAAGTTCCGTGGGAGCAAGTATAGCAGTGGATGCCTCAGGGAATCGCTATGTGACAGGTTATTTTACAGATATTGCTGATTTTGACCCTTCGTCAGGCATAGCCAACCTGACTGCGATAGGAACTGGAGATATTTTCATTGCGAAATATGATAGTAGCGGTAATTATCTATGGGCGAAGGCTATAGGGGGGGCATATGGGGATATAGGTCGCTCGATTGCTTTAAATAACAGTGGCGAGGTATATGTTACGGGATTTTTTTGGCAAACTGCAGATTTTGACCCTTCTGGGGCGACCGCTAATTTAACCTCGGCAGGTGGTTCAGATGCCTTCGTGGCGAAATATGACACCAACGGAAACTACCTTTGGGCGAAAGCCATGGGAGGAGCAAGTCAGGATCTGGCTTATTCTCTTGTTATAAACAGTGGAGGAGAGGTATATGTTGCAGGGTCTTTTGAGGGAACTTCCGACTTTGACCCTTCAGCGGCAACGAACAATATTACTTCCGCTGGGAACAATGATATTTTCATAGCGAAATACGACACTAATGGGAATTGCCTTTGGGCGAAAGCCATGGGGGGAACAAGTAGGGATGAGGCGATGGCGATCGCTTTAGACGGTAGCGGACAGATCCATATTACTGGGTACACTGGAGGTGGCGATTTTGATCCCTCAGTTGCTGTGACCAATTTGAGTCCAACTGGAGAAACCGATATCTTCATAGCAAAGTACGACAGTAATGGGAATTATATCTGGGCTAAATCCATCACTAGTGGCATATCTAGTCAGGTGGGGACTTCTATTGTGGTAAAAAGCGACGGTAACGTATATGTCACGGGATATTTTTCTGGTTGGGCCGATTTTGACCCTTCAACGAACACTGCCTATCTATATTCGAAATCTGATTCTCAGGATGTATTTATTGCGGGATACAGCTCGAACGGCGATTATCTTTGGGCGAAAGCGATGGGAGGGACTGGTATTGATGAAGGCCATTCTATTGCTCTGGATCAATATGGAGACTTGTGGGTCGCAGGGGATTTTAGTGGTACAGCAGATTTTAATCCTTCATCATTAACAACGAATCTCGTCTCGAATGGAGATTCGGATCTCTTTATTGCGAAATATCTCACTATGGATTCCCGTGGAGGTGAACTTGTTTTTGCAAGAAAACGAGGAGGGTCAAAAAGAGATAGTGCTGGTTGCATAGTATTAAAAAATAACGGGAATGACCACAATGTATATGTCACCGGATCTTTTCAGGAAACTGTTGCTTTCAACCCTCCGAATAGTAATTTGACAGCGGGGACAGGAGCTTCAAACTGTTTTATTGGACACTATTTTAATTCTGCGGGTGGATTTATAGATTACAGAGATGCACAGGCTATAGGAGGATATCCAAATCAGTCTCCTCGCGAAAGCGGAAAAAGTGTGGCTACAGATTCTTTTGGGAATGTGTATGTTGTGGGTACTTTTTCCGGGACTGCGGATTTCGATCGTTCGGCAGCCACGGTCACTCTGACCGCGGCAGGAGGTGGTGATATGTTTCTTGCGAAGTATGACAGTAATGGGAACTATCTTTGGGCAAAAGCTATTGGAGGAGCAAGTAAATATGAGACACCAATGTCTATAGCCGTAAACACTGTTGGAGAGGTTATAATTGGAGGTTTTTTTTATGATACAACCGATTTTGATCCTTCGGCCGCTACAGCCAATTTGACGTCGCAAGGGGATTCTGATGTTTTTATTGCAAAATATGACAGTAATGGGAACTACCTTTGGGCGAAGTCCATGGGAGGCACAGGTTATGAATATTCTTTTAATATGGTGTTAAACAACAGCGGGCAGATCCATATTATTGGCGAGCTGGATTCTCAATCGGCCGATTTTGATCCATCGGGAGCCACGGCTATTATATCCGCGATTAATAATACGGATGGATCACAGAGTGCTGATTTATATATTGCGAAATACGATACTAATGGTAATTATCTTTGGGCGAAGGTTTTGGGTGGCGACCAATCTGGTTCTATGGGATTTGAGTCAAAACTGGTTGTGAATAGTAGCGGGGAAGTGTATATCGGGGGAGGTTTTAGCGGTACCGTCGATTTTGACCCTTCGACCGCAACGGCTAATTTAACTTCGGTAGATAATAGTTGGGATATGTTTATTGCGAAATACGACAGTTATGGTAGTTACCTTTGGGCGAAGACTATGGGGGGAGAAGGAAAACATGATATAGTTAAAACCATTGCTGTAAGCAGCAGTGGGGATTTGTTTGTCATAGGCGCTTTTGGAAGTACTGTCGATTTTGACCCTTCAGCAGCCACAGTTAATTTGACAGCGACAGGAGAGACCTCGAATTTGTTTATAGCGAAATATGGCAGTAACGGTAATTACATTTGGGCGAAAGCTACGGGAGTTATAGATAATGTGTGGGGGCTTAATCCAAGTTCCATTGCTTTAAGCAGCAATGATGATATGTATATTGGTGGTGTTTTTCAGGGAACTGGCGATTTTGATCCTTCGGCTGCAGTGGCCAATCTGACTTCGGCGGGAGGTAATGATATGTATGTCGCAAAATACGACAGCAACGGAAACTACCTTTGGGCGAAAGCCATGGGAAGTGCGGCTGATGACAATGTCAATTCCATTACGCTAAACAGTAATGGAGAGTTGTATGCAACCGGGTCTTTTCAAAATACAGTCGATTTTGAATCTGTAAATACCTGCAATGACAGCCTGACTGCTATGAGTGAAGACATGTTTTTGGCTAAGTATGGTAATGGTACGTGTATTTTCGCAGTCTCACCTACAGTAACGCAAGTAGGTGCTACTTTAACAGTGAATTCAACTGCCGATACTTACCAATGGATCGATTGTGATAATGGGAATGCACCAATACCGGGTGCAACAGGTCAGTCTTTTACTCCTGCGGTGAGCGGAAATTATGCCGTAGTATTAACAGTTGGAAGTACGCAAGTTACTTCGCATTGCAGTAGATTATTAGGTGTTAATGACGAGGAAATGGCATCTGTAATGTTATATCCAAACCCAACAACGGGTAACTTTACCATCAGCTGGGCTGGTGAGTTGGAATCGGCAGAGATTGTTGTTACCGACATAATGGGGAAAACTATCAAAACAATGCAGTGCCAAGGACAGCAGGAAGCAAGACTTTCTTTGGACGGCGCTGCAAACGGTATCTACTTCGTTCGTTTACAGAGCGGGCAGAAAACCAAACAGTTTAAGTTGATTAAAAAATAGTAATGTTTTCAAATTGATATAAGAAGGCCTTTCCTAAACGGAAAGGCTTTTTTTGTTGGGTTTTTGAATTCCTAATTCTAAACAATGAAACAAAAAGGCTAAGTTTTGTGATTGCCTGAACTTTAAATATTGTTTTCTTTTGTAAGGAATCTTAATCAGTTATTAAATGAAGAAATTTTACTTGTTGATAATATGTGTTTTGGGCTTAGGAAATGCTTTTCCTTCATTTGCACAGGGTGCTCCGCAACTGCAGTGGGTTTTTAATGCGGTAAACAATTCTGCTCCTGAAGCACCATCAATAGGAAGAAGTGTGGCCACTGATACTTTTGGGAATGTTTATGTTGCGGGAGAGTTTTTCGGTACAGCCGATTTTGATCCATCTGCTGCCATAGCTACTTTAACCTCGACGGGTACGGACGATATCTTTATTGCTAAATATGACGGCAACGGAAACTATCTTTGGGCGAAAGCCATAGGGGGAGCAGGTGAAGATTGGGTGTCATCGCTTCTTGTAAATAGTAGTGGTGGGCTTCATATTACTGGGCATTTTGAAGGTACAGCCGATTTTGATCCCTCATCAGCCACAGCAAATTTAACTTGTGTATATGATTCTGATCTTTACATAGCAAAGTACGATAACAATGGCAATTACCTTTGGGCGAAAAGCATGGGTGGTGCAGATTCAAATTATGAATATCCTTTGGCTTTTGCGATAAGCAACAGCGGGGAGTTGTGTGTTGCAGGACGTTTTAATGGTCTTACCGATTTTGACCCTTCGGGCAATACCGTCAATTTGAATGGGGGCGATGACGATACCTTCATTGCGAAATATGATGCCAATGGAAATTATCTTTGGGCAAAACATATCGCGGGGAATGGTACCAGTGAACCCACTTCTCTTGTGTTAAATAGCATTGGAGAACTATATGTTACTGGTAGGTTTAATGATACATTTGATTTCGATCCTTCGGTAGGTGTGGTAAATTTGGTAGGAACTAATGATTTTTTTATAGCTAAATACGACAGCAATGGTAATTATCTTTGGGCGAAAGGTATAGGAGGGCCAAGTGGTGATATTGGTTATTCAATAGCCTTAAATAACAACGGTGATATTTATGTTACAGGTGCTTTTAGAAGTACGGTCGATTTTGACCCTTCGGCCGGAATAGCCAATTTGAGTTCGGCAGGTGCCGGCGATATTTTTATTGCGAAATACGACAGTAACGGGAACTACCTTTCAGCAAAAGCTATGGGGGGGACAAATGGAGAAGCTGGGAGGACGATAAGACTAAACAGTAGTGGAGAGTTGTATTTGATTGGGAATTTTTTTGGGACTGCCGATTTTGACCCTTCGGCCGGAATAGCCAATTTGAGTTCGGCAGGTGCCGGCGATGTTTTTATGGCAAAATACGACAGCAACGGGAACTACCTTTGGGCAAAAGCTGTGGGGGGAATAGGTAATGAAGTACCATGGTTTTCTGCTTTAAATAATAATGGGGATTTGTATGTAACAGGGTATTTTGATGCAACTGCCGATTTTGACCCTTCAATTTCATGCGGTACTCTAACTTCAATGAATGATTATGACTTCTTTCTGGCTAAGTATACTAATGATGCGTGTACTGCCGTTACCGCACCTACAGTAATGCAAACAGGTAATACATTAACAGTTAATAGCACAGCAGACGCTTACCAATGGATCGACTGTAATAACGGAAACAATTCAGTGCAGGGAGCTACGAACCAATCTTTTACACCTGCAGTAAACGGCAACTATGCCGTAGTGCTAACAACGAGATGTTGTCAAAGTACTTCGGCTTGTCAAACGGTAGTATTAGGTGTTAATGACGAGGAAATGGCTTTAGTAACATTGTATCCAAACCCAACAACAGGTAATTTTACCATCAGTTGGGCTGGTGAGTTGGAATCGGCAGAGATTGTTGTTACCGACATAATGGGGAAAACTATCAAAACAATGCAGTGCGAAGGACAGCAGGAAGCAAGGCTTTCTTTGGACGGCGCTGCAAACGGTATCTACTTCGTTCGTTTACAGAGCGGGCAGAAAACCAAACAGTTTAAGTTGATTAAAAAATAGTAATGTTTTCAAATTGATATAAGAAGGCCTTTCCTAAACGGAAAGGCTTTTTTTGTTGGGTTTTGGCTTCGAGAGCCTCGGCCACCGTGCTTCGGCCCTTCGCTCAGGGTAATAGTCAGTCACCGTGCTTTCGCCATCTTCACTCGCTAGCGAATAATAACAAGATAGGTAAAGAGTATGGTCAATTTATCGTAGACGTATCAATTTATTCAATAACTTTAATATGAAATTAAATCTGTAGCTCACAAATTAAAAAGTGTCCACAGAATTCAGCGTTTCTTAAATCGTAAACAATAGCTGCGGTTATGAAAAACAGGGTCGGGACCATTTCGTTACTGATTGCCTTTGGCGGTTTTGCCGTTTTGGAAACAATGATGCAAGTGGGGATAATTGATCATTGGGGCTGGAGCGTACTTAAAGCCGGTTTTGAAGCTGGTACAGTTGGCGGCATGGCCGATTGGTTTGCTGTGAGTGCTCTTTTCTACGAAATCCCCATTCCTTATGTCCGAAAGCATACCGATATCATAGCAAAGAACAGGGCAAAGCTCACCGAAGGAATAGTAGACCTGGTGACTAACAAGTGGCTGTCGCCTGAAGTCATTGCCGAAAAACTGCACGACATCGATCTGGCTCAAAAAGTAATTGTGTTCCTGAAGAAACCTTCCAATCAGGAAAAGGCAATTGGCCTAATCAAGAAAATTGCCTTGAAACTATCCGATGAACTGGAAAATCCCAATCTGGCAAAGTCACTGCAGTCGATGCTGACAGAACAGCTGTCGGAACTGGATTTGGCTTCCTCGTTAGGAGTCTGGCTGGAGAAGTCGATCAAAAACGGCGACCACAACCAAATCTGGGAACAGTTGCTTGAGGCGGGCGCAAAGTCAATCACCGAACCCGAGATAAGGGAACTACTGATAGACAAACTGCGAGATGCTGCCAAAGAGTATGGCAATAAGAGTATTTTAAAAGGACTGACGGTAGCTTTGGGGAGAACATTTAATGCGCTCGATTTTGAAGCTATTGCCGACGAACTGCTGGTGAAAGCGAATGAATTTTTGACCGAAGCCAGGTATAATCCGAATCATCCGGTGCGCTCTAAATTTGACAGTTGGATGCTTGATTTTGCCCATAGGCTGACTACCGGGGATGAGGAAACCCGTAAACTGGTTGATGATTTCACCAATCGTTTTACAGGGCATGCCGATCTTGGCAAGATTATCCAACGGATGTTGGGGGGATTTAAAAATACACTCGCCGAACAGCTCGATAACAATGAAACCCCGCTGATGCAGTTTGTGATTGGGAAACTGAACCAAATTCTGGATAATTTGGAAAATGACACTCAAGCGCGGGAGAGAATTAACCACTGGATAAAGGATACCATCTCCCAAATGCTTGAAGAATTTCATGGCGAGATAGGAAACATGGTGCGCTCAAGTTTGGAAAAATTGGATAATAAGGAATTGGTAGTGCAAATAGAGGAGAAAGTTGGCAATGATTTGCAGTACATACGACTGAATGGTGCCTTGGTTGGCGGATTGGTCGGGGTAATGATTGCCTTGGTAAAAGTCATGTTTGAGGTTTAATTCGCATACATAGAGGGGAATATTATTTTGGGTTTTAAATAAATGTGGCTTCGAGAGCCTCAGCCACCGCGCTCCGATTCTTCGACAAGATGAGGGCAAGTTTAAGTCATTGTGCTTCGACCCTCTGACAATCTCAGGGTCCTACTAGGTACCGAGCGGGTATTAAATTAACTTTCTCTGTTGTATGCTCTTTAAAACTGGAGGTTCTTAACTCTCCGGTGGCTGAGGCTCTCGAAGCCACACATCATTGAAATTGAAGTCGCAATCATGTAAAAAAGCTGTGCCTTCGCGAGCCTCAGGCACTGTGCGGACATTGTATGATAACTTTATCTAGAGCCAGGTGACCCTCGGCAATAAAAGCAATAAAAAAAGCCGTTTCAGATAAAGAAACGGCTTTTTTACTACTGTTAACTGTGATTGCCTTCTGCCTTCTGCTCACTGCGACTGAATACTGCGACTGTTCACGACTGCCCACTGACTAATCCATTCCCTCAATCTTCACGTTCATCTGACCGGAGCCTTTAATGAAAGCAATGATCGCCTTGTCTGTAAGTGCTACTCTGTCAAATTCAAGGTCATTTAATGTTCCGTTTACAAAAACACCTTTCATCGGGGAATAATTGGTAAGATATGGTAATAGGTTTTTCTTCGCTTCGTCCAAATTTCCCTGAATCGAATAACGGCAGGTCTTTTGGATTTTATTCAGGATGATGCCGCTCAGAAGCCAATTGGCAGTTCTTGTTAATGCACCCTTGGTGTCTAAGACATAATCCAACTGGTCAAAGTATATTTCTTTGGTTGCGGCATTGTAACTCGGATAACCGGACAAATAAATGGTTCCATTTACGCTTCCGATCATATCCAACGCAACAATCATCTTGCCGTCTTTGTGCCATAAATCTACTTTCTGTACCGTTACTTTTCGGCTTCCCGATGAGAAGACCTGTCCCTGGAATTTCTTATTTATAAGGCGTGAAGCGGTTTCGTAGGTGGAAACAGCTGCTACGCTGGCTTCAATTTTATTTGGCATACTGGTTACCGGTTTCAGTACTATGTTTTCCTTTTTAAAGGTGTTGGCGGGCTTTTCTCCCACGACGGTCTGCATACTGCATTTCAATCCCATGTCCATGGTGATTTTGTTTTTAGCCAAAACAGCATCGGTTACATACAATTCGGCCGGGATCATTTTAAACCAGGCTTCATATTGCTCACTGGTTTGAATCGGAATGCTCAATTTTTCCAGAACCGATAAAACTGTCGGCCTGAAATCAACCGACTTGCCAATAGCATTATCTATTTTCTTGGCGATTTTCGATTTGAAAATGCGAAGTGTCGGATTTACAATGTAGGTAATTGGTATATTTTTTCCAGAAACAACAATGGATGGGCTTTCACTCCATTCAAAATCTTCAATGCTTGATGAAGTGGTAAGTTTCCAGTTCGAGAGTTTTACATCGCTTAAAATAGTAACCGTACCGTTAAGATTGATTTCACGGGTGTCATTCAGTCCCAGGTAATCGGTTCCGTATTTTAGTTTAATCCACATTTTCAAAGGGACTACCGATTCGAGATTTCCGTTTTTCTCGGTTAGTTTTATGGGTGCCTGTTTCCATATTTTCATCTCGGTTTTATCATCAGAAAGTATGCTGTCGTTGTAAATTAAACCAGTTAAAGCTTTGTTGAGTTGGGTCTCAACTTCCTTTAACGGGATTTCGACAGGCATGTTGATAAAGGAAGTGCTTGTTTCGTATACCGCCGGGGTATTGTCGCTCGGTACTGGTTTTAGCGCTTCTATTTTTTTTGAGGATGAGCAGCCAATTGGGACGGCCAATAAAGAAAAAAAGACTAATAAAGAGAAAAGTAGCTTCATGTGGGTTTTAATAAATCGGAGTAAAAGTAAAATTTTTATTCTTAGCGTGCTGTAACTTTTTGTAAAGAAATGCGTCTTATGGTTTTTAAGAATAAGAGCGTACTTTCTGATAAAATCGGTACAGGCTCTTTTCAAAATCAGTATATGAAAAGAACAATTACAGTTAAAACACTGTTTTTCGGATTGCTGTTGATGTCATTTCATTCCAAAGGGCAATCCAAAAAATGGACTCTTGAGGAATGTGTGAACTATGCAATGGAAAAAAACATATCCATACGGAACACAACCTTGGATAAGGAACTTTCGGATATTTCCAAAAAGGAGGCGTATGGTAATTTCCTGCCAAACGTGACTGGGTCGGCCTCGCATTCCTGGAACATTGGTTTGAACCAGGATATTACTACGGGTTTACTGAGAAACCAGACCACGCAGTATAGCAATGTTGGGGTCAATGCGGGTGTTGATATTTATAAAGGGCTTCAGAATCAAAACCGCTTACGAAAAGCCAATCTTTCCATCATAGCGACACAATACCAGTTGACCAAAATGCAGGAAGATGTTTCGCTTAATGTCGTGAACGCCTATCTGCAGATTATTTTCAATAAGGAAAATTTAAAAGTGCAGCAGGAGCAGTTGAGTTATGAAAATAAACAAATGCAGCGCACTCAGGAATTGGTTGATGCCGGCGTTGTACCAAAAGGAGATTTGATGGACGTGAAAGCCACAGTAGCGACCACTACCCAAAGGATGATTGCTGCTGAAAACGCGTTGCTGATTTCAAAACTGAGCCTGTCGCAATTGCTTCAGTTGGAGGATTTTCAGAACTTCGATATTGCCGATACTTCAGTGCCTGTTCAGGAAAGCAGTATTTTGTTGCAGGAGCCTAAAGTTATTTTTGACAAGGCGAAAGAAATACGAACCGACATCAAAATGGCGGAAACAAATGTTGAGATTGCCGAAAAAGATTTGAAAATAGCGCGTGGTGCCTATCAGCCAACATTAGGCGGGTTTTACGGTTTTGCTACCCGTGCTTCGTATTCGGATAGATTAGAGTTGGATCCGGTTACCAATAGTCCAATTGTTGTAGGGCCAAAACCGGTTTTAGACCAGTTCGATGAAAACAAAGGACATAATCTCGGATTGTCATTAAATGTTCCGATTTTACAAGGTTTGTCAGTCAGAAATAATGTAGCGCGTTCAAAAGTAGCTTTGGAACGTTCTAAAATTAATTTGGAACAAAACCAGTTGGATTTAGAGCGTACGGTTTATACGGCATACACCGACACAAAAGGCGCTTTGAAATCGTATGAAGCAGCGGTGACTACTTTAGAGGCCAGAGAACAGTCATATAATTATGCAAAAGAGCGCTACGAAGTTGGTTTAATGAATGTTTTCGATTTCAATCAGGCACAAACATTATATGTAAATGCTCAATCGGAGGTTTTAAGAACTAAATACGATTATATTTTCAGAACAAAAATATTGGAATTTTACTTCGGAATACCAATTGTACAAAAACAATAAATCATGACAAAAAAGACAAAATATTTAGTGTTAGGAGGAACATTAGTCTTAGTTGCGGCATTGGTAATGCTAAGCAAAAAAGGGGTTATCGGGAATAAAGACGAAGGAAAAGAGGTTGAAATTGCCAAGACCGATGCTATCACTATTGTGGAAACGGTTTCGGCTACCGGAAAAGTCCAGCCGGAAGTGGAGGTTAAAATTTCTTCGGAAGTGTCGGGAGAGATTATTTCGCTGCCTGTTAAGGAAGGACAAACCGTTAAAAAAGGGGATTTACTGGTGAAAATCAATCCGGACATTTATGAGTCGGGTGTGAATCGTACCGTGGCTTCCCTGTCGACAACCAAAGCAGGATTAAATCAGGCCGATGCCCAATTGAAAGAAGCAAAATCAAATTACGACAGAAATAAAAGACTGTTTGAAAAAGGAGTGATTTCAAAATCGGAATGGGATAAGGTGGTTTCTGCATATGAGGTTGCCGAAGCGAATAAACAATCGGCTTACTATAACGTGAAAAGTGCTTCGGCTACTGTAACGGAAGCAAAGGATAACCTTGGAAGAACTACCATTTACTCTCCTGCGGACGGAACGATTTCAAGATTGGATGTGGAATTGGGAGAGCGCGTTTTAGGAACCCAGCAAATGGCAGGAACTGAATTACTACGCGTAGCCAACCTGAACAATATGGAAGTGGAAGTGGATGTTAATGAAAACGATATCGTTAAGATCAGCATAGGAGATGAAGCTAAAATTGAAGTGGATGCCTATTTGAAAAAAGAATTCAAAGGGATTGTTACCAGTATTTCCAATTCGTCTGTAGCAACGACTTCTGCGGATCAGGTGACCAATTTTAAAGTGAAAGTGCGTATTTTGAAAGAATCGTATGCAGATTTAACAGAAGGAAAGCCGGCTAACTTTTCGCCTTTCCGTCCGGGGATGACGGCTACGGTGGATATCATAACCACCCGAAAAGAAAATATCCTTGCTGTGCCAATCAGTGCGGTTGTAATGAAAACAGATACTACTGCTGTTAAAAAGGATGTGGTAGAGGAACTAGAAAAAGAACAGGAAGAGAAAATCAAAGGCTCTACCGATAAAAAATACGAATGTGTATTTGTTAAAGTTGGAGACAAAGCAAAATTGCGCGTTATCAAAACCGGTATTCAGGACGATACCAATATCGAAGTGCTTAGCGGATTGAAAAAAGGAGATGTTGTAATCGTGGGGCCTTATACCACCGTAACCAAAGAATTGAATCCGGGAGATAAAGTCACAACCAAGAAGAAAGATGCCGGAGAAAAAGACAAAGACAAGGAAGAAAAAGCATAGGAGGATTAATTCAAATTAAATCAAATTCCAAAATCCAAATGGTTTGCATAAAGCAGCTGTTTGGATTTTTTTTGGAATTTTGGATTTGTAATTTGGAATTTCAAAACCGTATCTTTGCTAATAATTTCAAAGTCATGGCTTATATTTTAAATGTTGAAACGGCAACCAAAAACTGTTCGGTAACCATTGCGAATGAAGGGAAAACCATCGTTTGTGTGGAAGTAGCCGATGAAGGATATTCCCATGCGGAGAAGCTGCACCTTTTTTTTGAGGAAGCTTTGCGTCAGGCTGGGATAACGTTTCAGGATTTAAAAGCTGTGGCCGTTAGTCAGGGACCGGGTTCTTATACGGGATTACGTATAGGTGTTTCGGCGGCGAAAGGATTGTCGTATTCACTCAATATTCCATTGATCGCAACCGATACGTTGGAGGCTTTGGCACGCAAAATCAGTATCGAAAATGGTTCTATAGTTCCTATGATTGATGCCCGTCGCATGGAAGTATTTGCTTGCGGTTTTGATCGAAATTATGTGAAGCAGTTTGAAACCAGAGCGGATATAATCGATGCGAATTCGTATACCGAATTATCCGGAACTATACACTTGGTGGGTGATGGTGCTCCAAAATGCAAAGAAGTTCTCAACTCAGAACGTTTTGTGTACCACGATGAAGTTGTTTATCCGTCTTCTAATGAAATGGCCGCAATGTCATTTGAAAAGTACAAAAAAAGCGACTTTGTGGATGTCGCTTATTTTGAACCTTTTTATTTGAAAGATTTTGTGATGACTACTAAGCCTAAAGTTTAACTACGCTTTTACTTCGTTCCAGTATATCTGAATTAACCATGTGGAAATCTGCGTTCTTTACCCATACGCGAACGGCGAAATTTACGGTAGAGTCGGTAAGTTCGTTCACGGTAACTTCCGGGGCCGGTGATTTTAATACTTTCGAATGGGTAGTAACGATTGTTTCCAATTCACTTTTTACGGCTTTGATATTCGAATCATAGCTTGTACGTACAATCAAGTCACTGCGGCGCGTGCTTTTTTGAGAAAGGTTTTTGATTTTTCCGTTGGATAAAATACCGTTGGGTATATAGATGATGTGGTTTTGAGCGGTTAGGATTTTGGTCGTGAAAATCTGAATTTCCAACACTTTTCCTGATTCTGATTGTGCTTCAATCGTGTCACCCGCTTTAAAAGGTTTGAACATGATAATCAGCATTCCACCCGCAAAATTCGAAAGTGAACCTTGCAGTGACATACCGATGGCTAAACCGATGGCTCCAAAGATGGCTACGAATGAAGTGGTTTCGATACCAAGGCGTGAAATAACCGTTACAAAGAGCAATACGCGGGCACCCCACATCAGAATGTCGGAGATGAAATGGATTACCGTAGGATCCAATTGTCGTTTGACCATGATTTGTTCGGCCAATTTTCTGAAGATCTTAATTCCCCAGATGCCGACAAGCAATACCAAGGCTGCAGAAATTACCTTTGGCGAAAAATCGATTAAAACATTTACATAGTGTACGACGAGATTGTGCGCTTGTTCTACTTGAATAGTCATTTAGTTGATTTTTAGTTCAGATACCGTGGCCTCGAGTGAGGTATTGGGTAACAAACAGTTTTTATTGTGGCAAATATAAAACAGAAGACTTTCTTCGTCAAACCGGTTGGTTAAAAAAGGCAGATCGGATTGGGTTGTACTTCCTGCAACTATTACATTGGGAAGGTATTCGGCGTTTATCTTTTTCAGATTTTCAAGTGCTTTTTTGCCGCAAATGGCAAGTTCTTTATTGTCTTCGGACTGATGCAGCCATAAAATCATCCAGTTTGAATAGGCCGAAGCATAATCCAGATGCGGAATCATGTGATGCAGCATTTGCAAAGCTGTTTTTTCGTAATAAGAGTTATGATATAAAAGAGATAAGACAAATAAGTTATTGGCCATTACTGAATTAGATGCCGGAATAACATTGTCTTCCGTTTCGAAGTGGGAAGCGATGAGTTGTTTTTCGTTGCGGGCAGTAAAGGCAAAAAACTGTTGGTTTTCATCATAGAAATGTTCAAGGCAATAATCAGTTAACTGTTTGGCGTGCTTCAGATAATTTTCCTCTAAAGTGGCCTGATACAATCCTATAAAAGCATCGATTACAAAAGCATAATCCTCTAAGAAACCTTTAATAGCGCTCTTTCCGTTTTTATACGAATGCCAAAGAAAGCCATCTTCCGACCATTGTTTTTGGATGATAAATTGGGCATTTTTTTTGGCGATGTTCAGATAATGTTCGTTGCCTAGCGCTTTGTAAGCGTCCACGTAACCTTTCAGCATCATAGCATTCCATGATGTCAATGATTTGTCATCCAGCCTTGGTTTTGGACGTTTTTCCCTTTCGGAAAAAAGCAGTTGTTCCCAATTTTTCTTTTTATCGAGTAATTCGGTTTCGGTCAGGCCGAATTGTGATGCGATATCTTCTGTCGACTGGCTTTGAATCAAAACATAATTGTCTTTTTCCCAATAACCGAAATCATTTATGTTGAAGAGTTCTGAAAAAATTTCAAAATCGTCTTTTAATAATTTCTGCAATTGGTCTTTTTTCCACACATAAAAAGCACCTTCTTCCAGTTCGGCAATTTCGTTGATGCTGTCGGCATCCAATGCGGAATAAAATGCATTGTCTGGATTGAGCAATTCGCGTTCGATGAAGACCAGCGTTTTTTCAATCACTTCCTTGTAAAGAGGGTTTTGCGTTCTTTTGTACGCTTCTGCATATAGCGAAATCAATTGTCCGTTATCGTACAACATCTTTTCAAAGTGGGGAACATGCCAGCGCATGTCTACCGAATATCTTGAAAAACCGCCGCCGACTGCGTCAAAGAGGCCTCCGGAAGCCATTCGCATAAGCGTCAAATCGACAAAATCCAATAAATCTACGGATTTCGTTTGATAGCCATAACGTTGCAAAAACAAATAATTGTTGGGCATCATGAACTTAGGTGCCCTTGCATAACCGCCAAATTCCCAGTCGAAACTTCGAGACCATTTTTCCACCATGGGCTTGATGTTGGCAGGGTCGATTTTTTCGTCTGATGGATTTTTTTGAACAAGGCCCAGCAGCGAAATTCCCTGATGGAGTTTTTCTGCATAATCGATCATCTTTTCCGGACTTTCCGTAAAAAGTTTTTGAAGCTGCTGCAGGATGTCGATCCAATCCGCTTTTCTGTGATAGGTTCCGCCCCATACCGGACGGCCATCGGGAAGGCAGACCACATTTAAAGGCCAGCCGCCCTGTTTTGTCATTAACTGAACGGCTTTCATGTAAATGGCATCAACGTCGGGACGCTCTTCGCGGTCTACTTTTACGGATATGAAATTCGGATTCATTACGTTCGCAACATCTTCGTCTTCAAAACTCTCATGCTCCATTACGTGGCACCAATGGCAGGACGAATATCCGATGCTCACGATAATGAGTTTGTTTTCGTTTTTGGCTGATTGCAGGGTGTGATCATTCCATGCCTTCCAATGGATGGGGTTGTTGGCGTGCTGTAATAAATACGGACTGGTTTCGTGCTGTAGTTCGTTCATAATCGCAGATAAAAAAAGCGTTCAATATTGAACGCTTAAAGATACGGTGATTTCCCGATATTATTTTATTTCGAACGTCAGTTTCAGATTGACCCTGTAGTGTGTGACTTTGCCTTCGTCGTTCACAACAGCACTTTGCTCCTGAACATAAGCCGATCGGATATGTTTTAGTGTTTTGGCAGCTTCAGCTACTCCTTTACGGGTTGCTTCTTCCCAGCTGACATCTGAGCTGGATAAAATTTCGATTACTTTTAGAACTCCCATAATCTATTGTTTTTAAATGTTTTACCTGTTAAAATTAAAAGGTAATCGTGTTGAAAACAATTCCTGTGGGAAGTTTTAGAGCAAAAGACAGAATTATCCGTTGACTGCTTCTACTTTGATTTCCTGATCGTGTAACATTTCTTTCAGCATGTTTTCGATACCGCTTTTCAATGTAAATGTTGATGACGGACAACCGCTGCATGCGCCCTGAAGAATTACTTTTACCCGTTTTTCTTTCTCATCATACGATTGGAAGGCAATGTTTCCTCCGTCTGACTGAACTGCAGGTTTTACGTATTCTTCCAGGATGTTTATGATCTGTTGTGAAGTAGCGTCAAGTTTATCGAAATATGCTTCCTGTTGTTTTTCGTGGTTAGCTGTTTTTACTATTTGAGTTTCATCAATAACGATTTTGTCTTCCTCGATATATGTTTTAATGAATGCGCGGATTTCCTGCGTGATTTCCATCCAGTCAGCGATTTCGTATTTGGAGATGGAAACATAATTTTCGTCGATAAACACCTCTTTAACGAATGGGAATCTGAATAATTCTTTTGCTAATGGTGAAGCGGCGCTATCGTCTATATTTTTGCATTCCACTGCCGTTTTAGTCAGCATTTTGCTGGCTACGAATTTCATAACAGATGGGTTAGGTGTGGTTTCGCTGTAAACCGTTACAGGGATTTTTTTATTTTCCGAATCTTCGATGTTCAGTATTTTTCCGCCTTTGTCAACAAACGTTTCGATTTGTTCGGCCACCAATTCCTTCACTTCGTGCCATTCCACGATTGAAAATTTTTCAATAGCGATGAAATTTCCTGAGATGTAAACCGTTTTTACAAACGGAAGGTAGAATAATTGTTTAGCAAGAGGAGATGGTGCGGTCTCATCTATGTTTTTGAATTCAAAATTCTGGTTTTTGGTGATAAAATCCGGAAATTCAAATTTTAATATGCTGGGATTCTGTGTTTCTCGTATCGTTACTTTTTTCATCTTTTTGTTATTTTTTGCAAATTTAAGGAAGTTGTATGCTATGAATAATTATATTTGACGTTTTAAAGAAAAAATTAACAGATTGTTTTCATTTTTTTATACTAAAATGTGCAAAAAAAAAATCGATTGTTTTTGTTATTTAAAAATTTATATATTTGGGGAGTATTGAAAAATACCCCTATTTTTTAAACAAACTACCCCTATCAATAATAAAGAAATATGAACATACTGAAAAAGCGCTTTTTAATTTTAGCTTTATTTTTGACCCAACTATCATTCTCTCAGGAGGGACTTCCTGTTTATTCAGATTATTTATCGGATAACTATTATTTAATTCACCCTTCCATGGCGGGAGCTTCTAACTGTGCAAAAGTGAGATTGACAGCACGTAACCAATGGTTTGGTGAGGCTGATGCTCCGGCATTGCAAACGTTGAGTTTTAACACGTCTTTGGGTGATGAAGGAACATCGGCTTTTGGTGCTATTGTGTTCAATGATCGTAACGGATATCACTCACAGACAGGTGCCAAAGTTACTTATGCTCACCATATCCGTTTTTCTCAAGGTAATGACGATTTGAATATGCTTTCTTTTGGAGCAAACGTCGGAATTATTCAGAGTAGATTGGACGAATCTGAATTTGAAGGATTTGATCCGGTTGTTGGAGGTACAAAGCAAGATTATACTTATTTCAATGTGGATTTGGGAATGTCTTATCACTTTGTTGATTTTTACGCTCATTTTACTGTTAAAAATGCAATTGAGTCTAAACGTGAAATTTATACCGATATCGAATTCGACAATTTAAGAAAATATATTGTTTCTGCAGGTTATACCTTTGGAAACGAAGATGGTCTTTTATGGGAGCCGTCAGTTATGTTTCAAGCATTTGAGCAAACCAAAGAGAAATCTATTGATATAAACCTTAAACTTTATAAAAATATGGAGGACTTCGGTAAAGTTTGGGGAGGTCTTTCATATAGAAGAAGTTTTGATGCAACGCAATATTATGAAGGGGGAACTGTTCAAGACCAATCGTTGCAGTATTTTACGCCAATCGTTGGTGTAAATTACAAAAACTTCATGTTTGCTTACACGTATTCTTATTTATCACAAGCTGTTAAATTCGATAACAGTGGTTTCCACCAGATTACATTAGGTTTCAACTTTAACTGTAAACGTGAGCCTTACCACTGTAACTGTCCTGCAGTAAATTAATTAAAATTTAATATGTCCCGTTTATCGGGACTTTTTTTTGATATAATATGGCATTGATTAAAGAAGTCAGAGGAAAATATCCTCAAATACCGGAGGATTGTTATGTAGCAGATAATGCTACCATTGTTGGAGATGTTACTTTAGGGGCATCTTGTAGTATTTGGTTTAATGCTGTTGTACGCGGCGATGTTCATTCGATCACCATCGGTAACAAAGTGAACATTCAGGACGGTGCAGTAATTCATTGTACTTACCAAAAACATCCGACTGTAATAGGGAATAATGTTTCTATCGGTCATAACGCTATAGTGCACGGCTGTACAGTACACGATAATGTATTAATTGGAATGGGAGCTATTATTATGGATAATTGCGTTATCAATAGCAATACAATCATTGGGGCAGGCTCTGTTGTTACACAAAATACCGTTGTGGAATCCGGGGCGATTTACGCAGGAATCCCTGCAAAGAAGGTGAAAGATATCAATACGTCTGATTTCGCCGGTGAAATCGAGCGTATATCCAATAATTACGTCATGTATTCGAGTTGGTTTAAGGAGGGAAATTAAAAGTCCCTTTCAAATACATTGTCGTTGAATCCAAGAATGTCTTTAAGAACCGTGGAGTCACTGTTGGCATAAAAAATCTGCTTTTTAGTTTCATCGGAACTATTTAGCAGATTATTTTTTATAAGGATATTTTGGGTTTGCTTGGCCACAGCTTCCCCAGAATCAATGATTTTTATATGGTCGGGTATGATTTTTTTTATTTGAGGAATCAAGTAGGGGTAATGGGTGCAGCCTAAAACCAGATAGTCTATGTTCGCTGCAATCATTGGTTTGAGGTATTCTTCCAAAAGTGAAGTCATTTCAGGCGAATCTATTTTGCCTTGTTCAACCAATTGAACAAGCCCGTGACCAATTTGCTCGATAATTTTGACGTTCGAGTGGGAGGCAACCGCTTTGCTAAAAAGTTCGCTGTTAATGGTTCCTTTGGTTGCCAAAATACCGATGGTTTGTGTCTTCGATTGATTTGCGGCCGGTTTAATAGCCGGTTCAATTCCTATAAAAGGAACGTCATATTTGGCGCGTAGTTCTTTAATAGCATTTGTCGTGGCAGTATTACAGGCGACCACTATTAATTTGCATCCTAGATCTAATAACATCTCTGTGTTTTTGCAACTCAACGCAATTATTTCCTCTTTGGGACGTTGTCCGTAAGGAGCGTTTTTACTGTCTGAAAGGTAAATAGTGTTTTCGTTGGGCATAAGGCTGTGAATTTCCTTCCAGATGGATGTACCGCCAATGCCAGAGTCGAAGATGCCTATAGGTTTATTGCTGCTCATAAAACAAATGTAAAAAAAACTGCTCTAAATTTAGAGCAGTTTTTCGTATTTAGGAAAATTTTATTAGAATCCTAATTCTTTTTTAACGTCAGTCAATAAGCTTGGACCTTCTGCTACGATTACACCACTACCTGGAGTCGCATCAAGTACATATTGGAAACCTTTAACTTTTGCTACTTTCTGAATAGCTGCCTTAGCTTTGTCCATGATTGGTTTTACAAGGTCCATTTCTTTTTGCTGTAATTCTTTCTGAGCAGTATCTCTGTATTGTTGGATACGCTGTCCCATATCCTGCATTTCTTTTGCACGGGTTTCGTTTACGGCTTCAGTAACTGTTGATGCTTCTGATTCGTATTTTTTCATTTTGTTCTGGTACTCAGTTACCATGGTTTTGTATTCGTTGTCATAAGTTTCGCTTATCTTTTTAACCTGAGCCTGAGCTGTTTTCATTTCTGGCATGTTAGTCATTAGCTCCTGAACATCGATATGAGCTACTTTTGCTTGTGCTGAAATAGTTTGGTTTGCACCGATGAACAATGCTGCAGCGATAAGTAAAGTTTTTAATTGTTTCATTGTTAGAATAGTTATTAGTAATTTTTAATTTTTGTTTTCTTCTGTTTTATTTTCCTCTGTTTTGTTTTCCTCTGTTTTGTTTTCTTCAGCTTTCTTTTTTGCGGCTTCTTCTCTTTCTTTTTTGGCTTTTTCCCTGTCTTCTATAATTTTTTTACGTTTTTCTTCCAGTATTTTTTTTCTTTCTTCCAATAGCTTTTGGCGTTCTTCAGCAGCTGTTTTCTTTTTTGCTTCGGCTTCCGCTTTTTTCTCGGCATTTATTTCAGCCTGAGTTTTTTCTTTTGGTTTATCGTCTGTAAGTTTGTCTTCACTCGCTTTTCCGTCAGCAGGTTTTTCTTCACTCGCTTTTCCGTCCGGCGTATCTGTTGCAGGTGCAGTGGTTGTTTTACCTTGTTGCTTGTTCTTTCTTTCTTCTAAAAGTTGTTTTCTGCGTTCTTCGGCTTCTTTTTTCTTTTGTTCGATGGCCTGTTTTCTTTCTTCTATAAGTTTTTCACGAGCCGCTTTTTTCTCGTCTAATTTTTTCTGTCTTTCAATCTGATCCGGATTTTCGGCGGCCATGTCGTCTAAAGCATCTTGTTTTTCCTGCTCTTTTATTTGCTTTTTAGACATCTGTTCTTTCTTTTGAGCACGCATTAAAACTCGCAACACTCGGTCGCTTAAGTCGAAGCGTTGATTTGCAAACATCATGGTTAAATCCGATGACTTGTCAAATATAAAATCATATTTCTGAGCCGCAGCTATGTCTTGTACGGCTGTAAATACCTGATCTTGTATTGGCTTAATCAAGGTGGATTTCTGAATCATTAAGTCACCGTTAGGACCGAATCTTTTTTGCTGATATTCCAACAATTCTTTTTCAAGAAAGCCTATCGCTTCTTCTCTTTCTGCAATTAGTTCCTTGGTTAAAAGAACTTTTTCAGTATTTAAATTGTCTTTCAGTTTGTTTATCTCATTTTTCTTAACTTCAATCTCCTGTTTCCAGGTTTGCGCTTTCTGTTCCAATTGGTTTTTGGCTTCGGCATATTCCGGTGCTTTCTCCAAGATATAATCCATGTCAATATAACCTACCTTCACGCCTTTGCTTTGGGCGTTTGCAGTTAAAAAAGCGAAGCTTACAAGTACAAGTAAAAAATGTTTTCTCATAATGTTGATAAAGTTAATTTCAACTATCATGCCAAACTTTAAAACTGTTGGCCAATGATGAAGTGGGTTTGCCATCCGCTTTTTTGGGTTTGTCCCGGAACTGCGTCAAATCCGTGAGCAAAATCAATACCCAATAAGCCAAAGGCAGGCATAAATACTCTTAAACCAACTCCTGCTGATCGTTTTAAAGAAAATGGCGTGTAGTTCTTAAACGAATCGAAGGATGCACCTGCTTCTGCAAAGGTGAGGGCGTAAATGGAAGCCGACTGTGCTAAAGTTATCGGATAACGCAATTCCAATGAAAACTTATTGTACACGGTCGCTCCAACCTGTTGTCCGTATTTCGGACCTGGTTCTTCAATAATAGGAGCTAGGGACTGATTCGGATATCCTCTCAGCTGAATTACCTCGCGGCCGTCCATAGAGAAGTTTGCCAATCCGTCACCACCTAAATAAAAACGCTCGAAAGGTACCAGACCTCTTTCCTGGTTATAAGCACCAAGGAATCCGAATTCCCCTAAGGTACGTAAAACTAATTTTTCATACACTTTAGTATACCAATCGGCTTTAAATTTAATTTTATAATACTCTAACCATTTGAAGCGAATCTGATCCACTTTGGCCTGATCCGCAGCAGCTAAGGTGTAATCGTTACCTGGAACCGCATTTCCGTCTTCATCCAAGTACGTGCCTGCAGGAACGTAGGTGCCATCAGCTGTCTGTTGCGCCTTAGTGGTAACTACTTTATTTTCCTCTAAATTACCTAAATTTCCGTAATCTACACCATTAAAAAGAGAATATGGCAGAGTAAATTTACCTGTAAGCGAAAATTCCGAGCCATAAGTTGGGTAAATTGGGTTGTTACCTTTACTGTTTCTTGATAAGGCTACGGTATAGGTTAAGTTTCTGGAATCTCCGTTACCAAAGGTGAAAAGACCGGTAAAATAGTTGTTTAGGTTGTAGTACTGGAAGGATACAGATTGCGATAAAATGAAGTAATCATCCGGTACTGATAATTTTTTTGCCATACCAACAGAAATTGAAGAAATGGTAAAGCTTTGTTCTTTTGTCACATCGCGGGTTGAGTAATTGTATAAATACTGTTTACTGTGGGAAAGGGAAGTTGAAAAACTCACTGGTTTCTTACCTCCAAACCAAGGTTCTGTAAAGGATAAACTATACGTTTGGAAATAGGAACTACCTTGTAAACGCAATGCCATTTTCTGACCATCTCCCATTGGAAGTGGTTTGTAGGCATCTTTGTTGAATAAATTTCTTATGGAGAAGTTGTTAAAGGAAAGCCCTAAGGTTCCGATAAAACCGCCACCACCGTATCCACCTTGTAGCTCTACCTGGCTTGATCCTTTTTCAACTACATTGTAATTGATATCCACAGTTCCGTCAGCGCCGTTGGGTTTTACATCCGGCTTAAGGGCTTCTGCGTCAAAGAAACCTAGCTGACCAAGTTCACGAAGGCTTCGCATCACATTATCCTTGCTCCATTTCTGGCCTGGTTTTGTACGTAATTCTCGGTAAATAACATGGTCATTTGTTCGGTCGTTTCCTGTAACCGTAACTTTGTTGAAATAGGCAACAGGGCCTTCCGTTATGCGGATTTCAAAGTCTATGGTGTCGTTAGCGGTTTTTACTTCAACAGCGTTAATGTTGGAGAAAAGATATCCGTTGTTTTGGTATTCGTTGGTTAGGTCCTCTCCGTCGGGTCTTGATTTATCCGCGATACGTTCCTGAAGTAATTTTCCGTTATAAACATCGCCTTTTTTAATGCCTAATATTTGTTCAAGATGTCGATTGTTGTATACTGTATTTCCTAAAAAACGAATGTCGCCGAAATAATATTTTTTCCCTTCTTCAAGTTTGATCTTGATGTCGACAGTGTTTTTTTTCTTATCGTAAGTTACGGTTTCATCAGTGATTCTTGCATCGCGGTATCCGTTTTCCTTGTATTCATCAACAAGGGCAACCAAATCCTCATTGTATTTATCTTTGATGAATTTAGAAGATTTATAGATTCGCATTGGATTCCAAATGCTTTTCTCTTTAGTGTTTGAAAGGGTTCTCTTAAGTTTGTCTGTTGTAAATTCAGAGTTGCCTTCAAATACGATGTCGTTGATTTTTACTTTTTTGCCACGGTCAACATTAACTACCATGTTTACTCGGTTCTCGGTAGAATCGGGAATAGTATTTATGGTTACTTTTGTATTGTAAAAACCGTCTTTTTTGTATTTGTTTTCGATGTAATTCTTTGTGGTTGTTAAAAGGTTTTCATTAACAACTTTGTCTTTCTTTAGATCATTGTCTTTAATTAAATCGTCAACTTTTCCTTTTTTTACACCTTGGAATTTAACTTCGTTCAGTTTTGGTAATTCGTTGATGTTTAACTCAAGGAATATACTGTCGTTCTGAATTTTTTGGACATAAAAGTTGATGTCATTGAAAAGACCTAATTTCCAAAGTTTTTTAATGGCGCTACTGATTTCATCACCGGGAACGGTAATGGTTTCTCCTTTTTCTAAACCTGAAAATGTAACAATTGTCTGTTGATTGTAGGTTATTTTGCCGGTTACATCAACATTGGCAAGAACGTATTTTTTTCCTGCTTCGGGCGCGTTGTTATCTTGATCTTGAGCGTTTACGGTGGAAATACTTCCTAAAAATATAATTGCAAAAACTAGTTTTATAGTTTTTTGAAACATTTTGAAATTATTTAATTTGTTCACTTGTTTTTCCAAATCTTCGTTCTCTTTTTTGATAGCTGATAATCGCGTCATATAAGTCTTTTTCTCTAAAGTCAGGCCATAATACATCAGTAAAATAGAACTCAGCGTAAGCAATTTGCCACAGCAAAAAGTTGCTGATGCGCTGCTCACCACTAGTTCTAATTACTAAATCTACATCGGGTAGATCATGCGTGTAAAGATGCTGATTAATAATCGTTTCATCAATATCAGTTGCCGAAATTATGTTATTTTTAACTTTATCGCTGATGTTTCTTACAGCTCTGATGATTTCTTCACGAGAGCCATAGCTTAAAGCCAGCGTTAAAGTCATTCGTTTGTTGTTTTTTGTTTTGTCAATTACGTCAAGTAATTCTTTCTTTACCGAAGTGGGAAGACTGTCAAGATTTCCGATGGAATTCAAGCGGATGTCGTTCTTGGTAAGTGTTTTCAGTTCTCCCTTTAAAGAAGAAATTAAAAGTTTCATCAAAGCTTCAACTTCAAATTTTGGGCGGTTCCAGTTTTCAGTTGAAAATGCGTAAAGGGTTAGGTTTTCGATGCCTAATTTGGCACAGCTTTCCACCACTGCACGAACCGATTTTGTTCCGCTTTCATGGCCAAAAGCGCGAAGCATTCCTTTTTGTTTTGCCCAACGTCCGTTCCCGTCCATGATTATGGCCAGGTGCTTGGGTAAATTATCTTTGTTTATATTTTCCGGTAAACTCATTTTATTCTGCGCAAAAACAAGGGTTTTGTCCAAAAGTATATGTTAATGTTACTCCTGTGAAAACGTACCAGTCATTGCTGTTTAAATTTCCAAAACGTAAAGAAGCATAATCCGAATTATCCGGGTTGCTTCCATCTAAATTATCTGTAAAGGTGTATTTTACACTGCTTTCCAATCCTAAGACAAAACTGTTGGCGATTCGGGTTTTTACACCCAAAGTCATTGGTATGGCGAAAGAATATTTGCTGTCGTCGATTTTAGTTTGACCGTTTAGTACGTGCAATTCGTCATAACGAAAACCGCTTATTCCTGTATATACATATGGTGTAAATAAAAAGCCACTGTTGTGTAGGTCAAAATCAAAGAAATTAAATTCCAAGCCGGCCGAAAGTTCTTTGATTTCGTTTTCAAAATTGTAGCCGCGTTCTTTTCTTGCCGAGGCATCTGAATCTAAATCGTCGGAGGTTATTTTTCCTTGGGTGTATGACAAGCGAAAGGAATGTCGTGTACTTCGGTTCCATTTATACAAAACGCCGAAACTAAAATCCTTTGGCGCAATATAAGTCGTCGGACCTACATCGCCAATGTAATTGCTTCCGCCCAGAAAAACCCCAAATTCATGAATTTGCGCATTGGTTTGTGTCCAGAGCATTAGAAAGAATATTGCTGTAAAGATTCTCTTCATTTTGTTAAAATAGTGTGCAAATATAACAATATAGATTTCTAAACCATCTTTGTTATAGTATTTTCACGTGATTAAAAGTAATAAAATTAGAATTAATCTTTACCTAACGGAAATTGTGAGCTTTGTAGTATGATTCTGGGGGTTAAAATTGTTTAATTGCGTTTGTCTTCTCCCCAAAGCAATTTGTTTCGCAATGTTTTCAGGAAGCCTTCTTCAGGAAAGTCAACCATGTTTATGGTAAACGGAGCTTTTTTTACATGAATTTCATTTTCGTTATCAATTGCCTTTGTGCCTGAGTCGAGTGAAACCAGAAATTGAGGTTCTCTACTCGATACTTTAAGTTTTATTTCGGTTTCATCGCAAATCACCAAAGGACGAACATTCAAATTATGCGGGGCGATGGGAGTGATTACAAGGCATTTTGACTCTGGGGTGATTACGGGTCCGCCACAGCTTAAGTTGTAGCCGGTGGATCCTGTCGGGGTCGAGATAATTAGTCCGTCTGCCCAGAAAGAAGTTAGGTATTCACTGTTTAAAAAGGTTTCAATGGTAATCATCGAAGTAGTGTCTTTGCGTGAAACGGTGATTTCGTTTAAGGCGACATTCAAATCGTAGATATCGCAAGGATCAGGATAACATTCCAGGCTCAATAATGTTCTTTCGGATACCTTATAATTGCCCTCGAGTAAAAAAAGAATTGATTTTTCTACGGATTCACGCTGCACATTGGCCAGAAAACCCAAACGGCCGGTATTTATTCCGACAATAGGTATTTTTTTGCTTTTTACGAAAGTTGCTGCACGAAGCATGGTTCCGTCGCCGCCAATACTGATGAAAAAATCGAAGCTGTCGTTTAATTCGGTATGGTTTGAAAAAGTAGGTATTTCTTTTTCGAAAACGTTGTTTTGGGATAATATAGCGTGATAATTAGCTTCAAAAACCACTTCAGCGTTGTTTTTTTGGATAACTCCTAAAATCCTGTCGATGATGTCTTTGGTGTTTTGTTGAAAGGTTTGTCCGTAAATCGCTAACTTCATAGAATGCTTTTCTAATTACATGTTTAAATATTTGTCCAGATAATCCGAACGGTCTTTCAGATTGTTTAGATACGCATCTTCCTGGTGTTCACTGATGATGTCGTATTCGTATCTTCGGAATGTCTGAATGATTTCGTTCATACCACCAAGGCTTAATTTTAGAGTTATCTGTACTTTTTCCATATCATTATGAGAAATAAAAAGCCCCAGTAGTTTTGCATTGTTACTTTCTACAATCTGTGCGATTTCGCTCATACTGTATTCTTTTATGCCTTTTTGAACTACAATAAAGCTTCCATCTTCTCTCAGAAATGGTGTGTCGTGAAAACATTTGATTACATCGGCGATTTCATAGTATCCGATATATGTGTTGGTTTCGTCTAAAATAGGGACAATGTTGGTTTCGTTTTTTGCGAAAATTTCTAGGACATCCAGCCATGGCATTGTGTTCCTCGCAAAAAAGCGTTCGAAAGTATAGCGGAATTCGCCAATTTTTCTGTCACTGTCTAAAAGTTCGACATCGTCGGCACTTGCACAACCGATATAAATGCCTTCTTCCAGAACAGGAAAATGGCTGTACGGGAATTCAAGAAATAGATCCTGAACCATTTCGATGGTGTCTTCAATGTGAATCGGATCGACCTCGTTGTTGATATATTCGGTAATTTCACTCATAACTTAAAATCGAAATCGACTGCAAAATAATCAAAAAATAGGACATTTCAGCTTAATTTTACTTTGTATTTTTGTTGGAAAATTATTTTAGCATGACAAAATTATCTGTAAACATAAATAAAATAGCCACGCTGCGAAATTCCCGCGGTGGTAATGTACCTAATCTGCTTCAGGTTGCAGTCGATGTTCAGCGTTTTGGAGCCGAGGGAATCACGGTGCATCCACGACCAGATGAAAGACATATCCGCTATCAGGATGCCAGGGATTTGGTTTCGGTTGTCTCGACGGAATACAATATTGAAGGGAATCCGCAGCATAATTTTATCGATTTGGTATTGGAGTGTAAACCGACGCAGGTGACTTTGGTGCCGGATGCCATTGGAGCGCTGACTTCCAATGCGGGTTGGGATACGGTAAAAAATCAATCCTATCTGAAAGAGGTTGTTGCCGAATTTAGAGCCAACGGGATTCGTACTTCGATTTTCGTTGATCCGGTCCTGGAAATGATTGAAGGTGCAAAAGCGACCGGAACTGACCGTATCGAATTGTATACCGAAGAATTCGCGCATCAGTACGGATTAGGAAATAAAAAAGGAATCGAGCCATATATTGCTTCGGCGGTTTTGGCTAATGAATTGGAGTTGGGAATCAATGCCGGTCACGATTTGAGCCTGGATAATATTAAATTCTTCAAAGAAAATATTCCAGGGCTTTTAGAGGTTTCGATTGGACACGCCTTAATTTCTGAATCGCTTTACCTTGGGCTGGAAAATGTGGTTAATATGTATCTGCAACGTTTGAAATAATGGAATTACATTCAAGAATAGAGGGCGAAGGACAACCGCTGTTAATCATTCATGGTTTTTTGGGGATGTCCGACAACTGGAAGACTTTAGGAACGCAGTTTGCCCAACAGGGATTTCAGGTGCACATGATCGATATGCGGAATCACGGTAAAAGTCCCCATTCGGAAGATTTTACTTATGAGGTAATGGCTCAGGATTTGCATGACTATTGTGAAAGGTATCAATTGAAAAAGATAAATCTCATCGGTCATTCGATGGGAGGGAAGATTGCAATGCTTTTTGCGACGACTTATCCCGAAATAGTTGATAAACTTATTGTTGCCGATATAAGTCCGAAATATTACGCGCCACACCATCAAACGATTTTGGCAGGATTAAACGCGGTGGATTTTTCAACAAAACCAAGTCGTGCTGAAGTTGAAGAAACGGTTTCGGATTACATTAAAGACTTCGGAACACGACAGTTTCTTTTAAAAAGTTTGTATTGGGTAGAGCCGGGGCAGCTTGGGTTTCGATTTAACCTAGATGTTTTTAACCGAAAAATAGAGACTATCGGCAATGCTCTTCCATTTGAAAATCATTTTGACGGCCCTGTTTTGTTCCTACGCGGTGATAAATCTGATTATATTCTGGATTCGGATTTTGAAACCATTCGGCATCATTTTTCTGATGTTGAGATAGTTACAATTAAGAATGCCGGACATTGGCTCCACGCCGAGAATCCAAAGGATTTTTACGAGTCAGTTATGGCCTTTCTGAATAAATAAAATTGTTTTCTATAATGTGTTTGTTAAAATAGTATGTTAGCATAACATTTTTCTTAAAAAAATTGTAAAATCCATATTTTGTTATAAATTTGGAATAATCATTTGAGAAAATGACCAAAGACTAACTCCTATTTTATAACTCTATGAGAAAACTATTATCCTTAACATTATTGGCTTTAGCGTCGACTTCTGCATTTGCGGGAGGGTATCGTGTGAGTTTACAAGGGCAGAAGCAATTAGCTATGGGGCATACTGGCGTGGCTGTTGTAAACAGTGCCGAAGTTATGTTTTTTAATCCTGCTGGGATTTCCTTTTTGGAAGATAAATTCAATGCTTCTATCGGAGGCAATCTTCTTTTTGCAGAAACAAAATTCCAAAATGAAACCTATAATTGGCAAAGTTCAACTGAGAATATGGGGACGCCTTTTAATATTTATGCTTCCTATAAAATAAACAAATGGTTGTCCGCAGGTATTGCTGTCTATACACCATACGGTAGTGAAGTGGAATGGGAAAAGGATTGGCAGGGTTCACATCTGGTAAACAGAATCGATTTAAAAGCGATTTATATTCAGCCAACCGTTTCATTTAAGGTGAATGATGCGTTCGCCATTGGAGGTGGTCCTATCTATGTTATCGGGTCCGTGGAGTTTAACAAAAACCTGAACAGAAGTTTGTCCGATGAAAGCGGAAACCGATCAGATGTGTCGCTGGATGCTAATGGAATTAACGCTTGGGGGTATGCTGCCGGATTTATGTTAAATCCTTGTAAAGAGATGCGTTTAGGGGTGAATTACCGTTCGGAAATTATTATGGAAGCCCGTGGAGGTATGGCTACTTTTCATGAAGTCCCGGCTTTTGCGCAAGAAACGTTTTCCAATACTACTTTCAATGCTGATTTACCGTTGCCGGCTGAATTAACGGCTGGTTTGTCGCTTAATCTTACGGATAAATGGATGATCGCTTTCGATTACAACAGAACGATGTGGAGTGCTTACAAATCCCTTGATATTGATTTTGATAACAAAGTACCTACTTCGGTAAACCCTAGAAATTATCAGAATACTAATACATATCGTGTAGGAACGCAGTATATAGCAACTGATAAATTTACTTTCAGAGCGGGATGGTATAAAGATGAAAGTCCAATTGAGTCAGGTTATTTTGCTCCTGAAACACCTCGTAACGATTCAATGGGGTATACAGGAGGTTTGACTTACCAAATCAATAAAAATTTAGGTGTTGATGCTTCATTCCTGTATTTACATTTTGATGAGATTGATGCATCTTATGATCATTACCAGGAAACTACTTTGGTTAACGGACAACCTGTTACCAGTACAATTCCGTTTGGAGGGACTTATAAGTCAACGGTTTTCTCTCCGGGTGTTGGTGTAACGTATAGCTTCTAAATCAATTAAAGGAAATTAAGATGAAAAATAAATTTATATATTTTGCTGTAATTGCAGCTTTGGGTTTTGCTTCATGCGAACCTGAATTTGAAACTGAAGTTAGCGATGCTTCCTACTCATCGGGAGAGGCTGATTTCTCTTCTTATGTGGCTATCGGGAATTCCCTTACGGCCGGTTTTATGGATAATACGGTTTCCCGCGGCGGTCAAGCGTATTCTTATCCAAACCTTTTGGCCAAGCAGTTTAAGGTAGTTGGAGGAGGTGAATTTACGCAGCCTTCCTATGCGGATGACGTGAATAATCTTGGAGGTCTGACTTTAGGCGGACAGGTGATAAGAGGAACCCGACTGGTAATTGATTACTCTGTAAAACTTCCTGAAAATATTGCCGGAACCCCGACAATTGAGGTTTCGAATCTTCAAGCCAAAGCCTATAATAATATGGGTGTGCCGGGAGCGAAATCATTTCATTTGTTGGCGCCGGGTTATGGTAATTTGAGCGGAGTGCAACAGCAAACAGCAAATCCGTACTTTGTTCGACATGCTACAACTCCGAACGCTACCGTTTTGGGGGATGCCATGATTAAAAAGCCAACTTTCTTCACCAATTGGATTGGTTCAAACGATGTATTGTCTTATGCTACATCCGGAGGTGTAGGAGTGGATCATAATGCAACCGGAAATATGGATCCTTCGACTTATGGAGGTAGTGATATTACAAATGCTGCTGCTTTTAAAGTTGTTTATGAAGAAATTGTTAATACTTTGACTTCCGGAGGTGCAAAAGGAGTGGTGTGTACTATTCCGAGTGTAACGGCAATTCCGCTCTTTACTACTGTACCTTATAATCCATTAACTGTCGTAACTGTGGCAGACGGTAATCAGGCAGCTTATGAGGCGACTATCAACGCTTTAAATGCCCAGTTGTATAGTCGATTAAAACAGGTTTTGACTGCTTTCGGTGCCGGAAACAGAATTAATTTACTGTCTACCACATCGGCGAATCCTTTGTTGATTAAAGACGAAACACTGCAGGATTTATCAGCTGAGTTAACAGCGGCACTTACTCCGTTGCTTGGTGCTGATGATGCTGCGGAATATGGTGAGGCGTTTGGACAGGCAAGGCAGACCACTGCCCAGGATTTGGTTCTTTTAACTACAAGACCGGTAATTGGAACGGCGCCTGAAGATGTTCCTGCTCTGATTAATAAGTATGGTATTACCTATCCGTTGGAAGACAATCATATTTTGATTCCATCTGAAAAAAAGGCTATTGCAGATGCAACTTCGGCTTATAATGCGGCAATTAAATCAGCTGCTGCTACCAAAGGTCTTGCGGTTGCCGACATGAATGCAATTATGAATAAGTTAGCAAACGGATTACGATTGGACGATGGTCAGATTTATACGGCTGATTATTTTACATTAGCTGGTAGTCTGAATAACTACAGTACGGTATTGTTCTCTTTGGATGGAGTGCATCCGAATCCGAGAGGGTATGCGGTGCTTGCCAATGAAATTATCAAGGTGATCAATTCACATTATAAAGCGAAACTGCCGATTCATGAAATAGGAGGTTTCCCGGGGATTACCATACTGGGATCCAACTAAAAAATATTAGTTTAAAAAAAGCGCTGAATTTTCGGCGCTTTTTTTATTTTTACCGCTTTTTAATTTTAACAATATTGTGAAATCAGTTAATTGCAAAACAGCAACAGAATGTCTTGTAATGGTCAGATTTCTATAAAAAACGAATAGTATTTACATATGAAAAATTTACTTGTCCGACTTTTGATTACAACAATTCTGATTATTGTTTTGTCGTATTTTCTACCGGGTATTGACGTTACTTTCAAGGCGGCTTTAATAACAGCAGTAGTGTTGGGGTTGCTTAATACATTTCTGAAGCCTGTTTTGGTGTTTTTTACCTTGCCGATCACCTTGATGACGTTGGGGCTGTTTTTGTTGGTTATCAATACCTTTATGGTTTTGCTGGCAGACTATTTGATTGACGATTTTACTGTCAAATCGAACATATTTGTCAATGCTTTTATTTTTAGTGTTGTGCTGTCTTTGAGTCAGTGGTTTTTGAACCTGTTTGTTAAAGATTAATTTTAATGCAGTGTTGTTTGTCTGATAAAAGACGGTTTTTCTACTAAGAATAGTGGATATTTATTCGTTTTTTGTTGTCTTTCGGCCTAAGAAATGCGAATAATTATAATCAAATGAATGACAATAAGTTAAAAACTTGGTAGGGTTGTAAAAAATCTATATTTTTGCGACCCTATTTTAGTATGTAAAAAAAGTAAATAATGAATATTACAAGAAACAACGTAGACGCGTTAAATGCGATTGTAACGGTGGAAGTTACAAAAGACGATTATGCAGGTCAGGTAGAAAAAGTATTGGCTGATTACCGTAAGAATGCTAGTATTCCGGGATTCCGTAAAGGTGCTGTGCCAATGAGTTTAATTAAAAAGCAATATGGTAAAGCAGTTCTTTTGGATGAGGTGAACAAGTTGTTGCAAAATTCATTAAACAATTATTTGGTTGAAGAGAAATTGGATATTTTAGGGAACCCACTTCCTAAAGTAACTGAAGATTTCAACTGGGATGCTGAAGATTATAAGTTCGAATTCGAATTAGGTTTGGCTCCTGAGTTCAATGTGGATTTAACTGCAAAAAATAAAATTACAAAATATACCATTGTTGCTGACGATAAAATGTTAGACGAACAAGTGGAGCGTATTCAGAAACAATACGGTAAATTGATTTCAAAAGAAAAAGTTGAAGAAGGTGATGATATCAGAGGAACTTTCTCTAACGAAGAAAAAGGAATTGACAATTCTGTAAATATTTCTTTGGATATTTTCAAAAGAAAAACTGATGTTAAGAAATTCATCGGTAAAAAAGTTGGTGACGTAGTTGCTTTAGGATCAAAAGGTCTTTTTGACGACGATCATAAATTAATGGATTACCTAAGAGTAGATCACGACGATGTTCACGGTTTAGATATTGAAGTTAACTTCACGATTGAAGAAATCAACACTTCTGAGAAAGCTGAGTTAAACCAGGAGTTATTCGATAAATTATTCGGAGCTGGAAACGTGACTTCAGTTGAAGAAGTAAAAGCAAAAATCAAAGAAGATGCAGAACAGCAATTCGCTGCTCAGGCAGATCAGAAATTCTTAAATGATGTTACTAAGTTCTTGATCGAAAACACAAAATTCGATTTGCCAGCTGAATTCCTTAAGAAATGGATTCAAACTGTTGGAGAGAACCCTTTAACTGAGGAACAGGCAGAAGAAGAGTATGCTAAATCGGAAAACGGATTACGTTACCAGTTAATCGAAGGAAAAGTAATCGTGGAAAACAATTTACAGACTACTTTCGAAGAATTGAAAGACTTCACTGCTGATTTGATCAAAAAACAAATGGCACAATTCGGTCAAATGAACCCAACTGATGCTGATGTTGACGGTATCGTGGCACGAGTGTTATCAAACCAAGAAGAAGTAAAGCGTCTTTCTGAGCAGATTATGAGCCAGAAGATGGTAAACTTGTTCAAAGAAAAAGTTTCTGCTACCTCTAAAGAAGTTTCTTATCAAGACTTTATTAAAGAAATGTACGGAGAATAATTTTTCGTGAAAAAATAAGTATATTTGAGCGTCAGACATTTGTTTGACGCTTTTTTTAACCTTATAAATCAATAAAGTTTACGATATGAATTACGGTAAAGAATTTAAAAAATATGCCACGAAGCATCACGGAGTGAACAGTATGTATTACGATAAAATCGTAGGAAGTATGACTCCGTATATTATAGAAGAACGTCAGTTAAATGTTGCGTCCATGGATGTGTTTTCTCGTTTGATGATGGACAGGATCATTTTTTTAGGCACAGGTGTTGATGATTATGTGGCAAACATTATTCAGGCGCAATTGTTGTTCTTGGAGAGTGTGGATGCTTCAAAAGATATTAGTATCTATATTAATTCGCCAGGAGGTAGTGTATATGCCGGATTGGGGATTTATGATACCATGCAGTTCGTTAAGCCAGATGTAGCAACTATCTGTACAGGAATGGCGGCTTCCATGGGGGCGGTTCTTTTGTGTGCAGGTACGGAAGGAAAACGTTCGGCGTTACCGCATTCCCGAGTAATGATTCACCAGCCGTCAGGAGGTGCACAAGGTGTAGCTACTGATATGGAAATTAATTTGAAAGAGATGTTGAAGTTGAAAGAGGAATTGTATCAAATCATTTCGCATCATTCAAAACAACCTTTCGAGAAGGTATTTAAAGATAGTGAAAGAGATTACTGGATGAAGTCTGAAGAGGCTAAAGAATACGGTATGATCGATGAGGTTTTGAGAAGAAGTTAAATTAACGCAAGTTAAAAGTTAAAGGGCTTAAAGTCAGGAATATACTTTGTAAATTTGCACAAAAATAAAAATATGGCTAAAGAAGTTTTAGAGTGTTCTTTTTGCGGAAGGAAAAAGCCAGAAACCAATTTGCTGATTGCTGGTATCAATGCGCACATCTGTGATAAATGTATTGAACAGGCACACGGCATTGTGTTGGAAGAATTAAAACAAAGCGGGGCCTCCGGATTGCTTACCGATTTGGTATTGAACAAGCCGAAGGAAATCCGTGCGTTCCTGGATCAATATGTTATTGGTCAGGATCAAACCAAAAAAGTTTTGTCTGTTGCGGTGTATAATCACTATAAGCGTTTGTTGCAAAAACAGTTTGACGATGAGGTTGAAATTGAAAAAAGCAACATTATCATGGTTGGGCAAACGGGTACCGGAAAAACTCTGGTGGCCAAAACGATTGCCAAAATGCTGAATGTTCCGCTTGCCATAGTGGATGCAACAGTATTAACCGAAGCTGGATATGTGGGAGAGGACGTGGAAAGTATTTTAACCCGATTGTTGCAGGCAGCCGATTACGATGTGGCTAAAGCCGAAAGAGGAATCGTTTTCATCGATGAGATTGATAAAATTGCCCGTAAGAGTGATAATCCATCTATTACACGGGATGTTTCCGGAGAAGGCGTGCAACAGGCCTTGTTAAAGTTGTTGGAGGGTACAGTTGTGAATGTTCCGCCTAAAGGTGGTCGTAAACATCCGGATCAGAAGTTTGTTGAGGTGAATACTCAGAATATTTTGTTTATTGCCGGAGGAGCTTTTGATGGAATAGATCGTATTATTTCCAAACGTCTGAATCGTCAGGCTGTTGGATACGGTTCGTCTAAAAACACAGATGCTATCGATAAGGACAATTTGTTGCAGTATATCATTCCGAAAGATATTAAGGATTACGGATTGATTCCTGAGATTATCGGACGTCTTCCGGTGTTGACTCACATGGATCCGTTGGATAAAGCTACATTGAGAGCAATCTTGACCGAACCTAAAAATGCTTTGGTGAAACAGTATAAAAAACTGTTTGCGATGGATGATGTAGAATTTGCTGTCTCTGATGATGCTTTGGACTTCATAGTTGACAAAGCTTTGGAATACAAATTAGGGGCGCGAGGATTGCGTTCTTTGTGTGAAGCTATCTTAACCGATGCTATGTATGATTTGCCAAGCTCTGATGAAACCAGCTTGTTTATTGATAAAGAATATGCGGAACATTCGCTGAGTAAAAACCTGCTTCAGCGTTTGCAGGCTGCATCCTAATAAAAATATCCCGACTTGTTCGGGATTTTTTTATGCTTTAATCGAAAAATATTTCCTCTGAGAAGTCCAGGATTTCAGATTCAGTGAAGTTGTTTTTCATTTCGTCTAATCCTTTGGTGAGAAGTCGTTCGGTAGTAAATTTTCTGCTGATGCCGTGGATGTGGTCTTTGTATATCAGTTTAAAGAAAAACTTTCCTGCCGGAGTCTTGAATTTCAAAAACGAAGCGTTTTCAGCGCGCTCTTTTAAAAAAAGAATGTCTTTCTCGCAATCTTGTTTGGTTTTGTAGCTCTGACTTGTAAAAATGGTTTTTCCTCTACGGGAATTGAATTCGAATTTGATAAGTCCGTTTTCTTTTCTGCTGATGACGAAAGTTCCCATTTGTGATGATTGTTTAAAGGCTGCAAAAATATAAAAGTCCCGAAATAACACGAGACTTTTTATTTAATGATATGCTCTTTTTTGTTCTTTTTGTTTTGTTTGATTTCCCTGTCGGACTCGATCTGTTTGTTGGAAGGGCTCACTTCGTATTTGTAAAAACTTTGAAATGTTTTAGGGTTGACAGAAATGATAGTTAAGGGAATAAAAAAAGCTCCAAACATAGTTTGAAGCTTTTGTACTCAAGGCGGGACTTGAACCCGCACGGACTAATGTCCACTGGATTTTAAGTCCAGCGTGTCTACCAATTCCACCACTCGAGCATTATGTTGGTTTGAGCGAAAAACGGGGTTCGAACCCGCGACCTCAACCTTGGCAAGGTTGCGCTCTACCAGCTGAGCTATTTTCGCATTATCATCTTTTTAAAGAACTGCTATACTTGTTCTGTATTGCGAGTGCAAATTTAGCACATAAATTTAATCTTGCAAGTGTTTTGGTGAAAAAAAATAAAACTTTTTTTTAATTCTTTGATAACGTATGGTTTATAAATATATTATTTTTTAGTCAGCATGCGCTTGATTTCATTCAGCTTCATTAATGCCTCAACCGGAGTCAAGGTGTTGATGTCCAAATTCAGGATTTCTTCCTTGATTTCTTCCAAAAGCGGATCGTCTAAATTGAAAATGCTCAGCTGCATTTCTTCCTTGTCCGATTTTATTCCCGCCAATGCTTCCCCGGAATGATCCTTTTCCAGCTTCTTAAGGATTTTTTGAGCTTTCTGAATTACGGTTTGCGGCATTCCGGCCATTTTAGCCACATGGATACCAAAACTGTGAGCACTTCCTCCTTTTACCAGCTTTCTGATGAAAAGAACGGTATCTTTTAATTCTTTTACGGAAACATTGAAATTCTGAATGCGTTCAAAAGTAAGTTCCATTTCATTCAGTTCATGATAATGGGTGGCAAACAGCGTTTTTGGTTTGTTTGGATGTTCGTGCAGGTATTCTGCAATCGCCCATGCAATCGAAATTCCGTCGTAAGTAGAAGTCCCTCGTCCGATTTCATCCAATAAAACCAGGCTTCGGTTTGAAATGTTGTTCAAAATGGATGCGGTTTCATTCATTTCTACCATGAACGTGGATTCTCCCATCGAAATGTTGTCGCTGGCCCCCACACGGGTGAAGATTTTGTCTACAATGCCCATACGCACATTTTCTGCCGGAACAAAGCTTCCCATCTGTGCCAACAAAACAATCAAGGCAGTTTGGCGCAGGATGGCCGATTTACCCGACATGTTCGGACCGGTGATCATGATAATCTGCTGGGATTCGTTGTCAAGAAAGACATCGTTTGAAATATAAGGTGTGCCAACAGGTAACTGTTTTTCAATCACAGGATGACGACCGTTTTTAATGTCTAAATCGAAACTCTCGTCGATTTCCGGACGGATGTAATTGTTTTCAATCGCCAATTGGGTGAAAGAACACAAGCAGTCCAATTGGGCCACCAGGTTGGCATTCAGTTGTACTGGTTTGATGTAAGTGGAAATCCAAAGTACCAGTTGTTCGAACAAATCGGATTCAAGCTTGTGGATTTTTTCCTCAGCCCCTAAAATCTTGGTTTCGTATTCTTTCAGTTCTTCCGTGATGTAACGCTCGGCATTTACTAAAGTTTGCTTGCGGATCCACTCGGAAGGCACTTTGTCTTTATGTGTGTTTCGAATTTCAATATAGTAACCGAAAACATTGTTGAATGATATTTTTAAGGAAGGAATTCCGGTTTTCTCGCTTTCACGTGTCTCCATGGCTTCCAGATATTCTTTTCCGGAAAAAGCAATGCTGCGTAATTCGTCTAATTCCGGGTGAATTCCTTTAGCAATAGCATTTCCTTTGTTGATGGCAACCGGTGCTTCAGGATTTAAAGTGGTTTTGATTTTTTCACGCAATAAATCACAGGAATGCAAGCTGTCGCCAATGGTTTTCAAGGCTTCATTGGTGCTTTCCAAAGCCTGTGTTTTCATTGGAATAATGGCGTCCAACGAATTGCACAGGTAAACCACTTCACGCGGACTCACTTTCCCGGTAGCAATTTTCGAGATCAAACGCTCCAAATCGGAAATTTGCTTGATTTGGTATTGCATTTTTTGCAGTACTTCCGAGTTGGTTTTCAGGTATTCCACCACTTCATGGCGTCCTTCTATTTTCTTGGCATCCTTCAACGGAAGTGCTAACCAGCGTTTCAGCAAACGTCCGCCCATCGGTGAAAGGGTACGGTCGATAACTTCCAAAAGGGTAACTGCGTTCGGATTGTAGCTGTGGTATAATTCGAGATTTCGAATTGTAAACTTATCCATCCAAACGTAAGCGTCTTCGGCTATGCGATGGATGTTGGTAATATGCTGTATTTTATTGTGTTGTGTTTCGGATAGATAATATAAAATCGCTCCCGAAGCAATGACACCTTCCTGCAATTCTTCGATTCCGAAACCTTTTAACGAATTGGTCTGAAAATGGCTGGTAAGGCGCTCGAAAGCGTAGTCTTCTTTGTAAATCCAGTCTTCCAGAAAGAACGAGTGGAAATCTTCCCCAAAATGTTCTTTAAACTGATTTTTATAATGTTTCTGAACTAAAATTTCACTCGGATTAAAGTTCTGTAGCAATTTGTCAATATATTCTTCGTTTCCCTGTGCTGTCAAGAATTCTCCGGTAGATACATCCAAAAAGGCAACACCGATATTTTTCTTTCCAAAATGTATGGAAGCCAGAAAGTTGTTGGATTTCGAATGCAGTACTTCATCATTCAAAGCTACTCCTGGTGTCACCAATTCCGTCACTCCTCTTTTTACGATGGTTTTGGTCATTTTCGGATCTTCCAACTGATCACAGATAGCTACACGAAGACCGGCCTTCACTAATTTTGGAAGGTAGGTGTTCAGGGAGTGGTGCGGAAATCCGGCCAAAGCGGTTTCCGAATCAGAACCGGCACCTCTTTTGGTTAAGGTAATGCCTAAAATTCCAGCAGCGCGTATAGCGTCGTCTCCAAAAGTTTCGTAAAAATCGCCCACTCGGAACAATAGACAGGCATCGGGATATTTGTTTTTTATCTCGTTGTATTGTTTCATTAATGGTGTTTCCTTCGGCGCTTTTTCTTTTGTCGACATAATAATAGGTTTGTTTGCAAATATACACGAAGACTTTATTTCAGGAATGCTGTCTTAAAAATTAATTAAAATTATGATTTCGTATAAATCGAATAATCTTTTTTTAATAGATTTGCGTACTAAATGTTTAAAAACAAAAAGTTATGAAAAAAATATTGTTACTAAGCGCATTTTTTGTATTCGGTCTTACGGCTGCTACAGCACAGGAAACGGCGAAAACGACTAAAGCTACTACTGAAGTAAAAAAATCTAAAAAATCTAAGAAATCTACAAAAACTGCTGCTCCTGCAGTTAAAGGACCTGGTATCGTTTTTGAAAACGAAACTATCGATTACGGAACAATCAATCAGAACGAAAACGGTCAGAGAGAATTCGTATTCACTAACAATGGTGACGAACCTTTGGTGATTAAGAGTGCACAAGGATCTTGCGGATGTACAGTTCCTGAAGCTCCAAAAGAGGCGATCGCACCGGGAGCAAAAGGTGTTATTAAAGTAAAATACGATACTAACAGAGTAGGCGTGTTTACTAAGAACGTTACGGTTACAACAAACGCTTCTGAAACTCCTAAATTGTTAATGATCAAAGGAGATGTGAAAGCGGTTCCGGCTCCAGCTGCGGCAACACCGGTTACTCCTGTTGCTACTCCAGCAGCACCTGTTGCACCAGCAACACCTGTAAAAATTCAGGAAGTAAAAAGCTAAATTTTACAAAAAAATAAATACGAAGCCTTCAAAATGTTTAATTTTGAAGGCTTTTTTAATGCAATAAAATGAGAAAACTGGAGAATAGCGAACTGGAGCGCAAAAACATCGAAGAATTCAAACAGGCAAATAAAACACCTTTAATCATTGTTTTGGATGATATCCGAAGCCTTCATAACATCGGTTCGGTTTTTAGGACCGCAGATGCATTTCTGATCGAGAAAATCTTTTTGTGTGGAATAACTGCGACACCGCCCAATAAAGAAATCCATAAAACAGCTTTGGGGGCTACAGAAACTGTAACGTGGGAATATGCCAAAGATGTTTTGGAAGTTATTGATAATCTGAAAAAGGGATCGGTTGCAGTTTATGCCGTGGAACAGGTTGAAAATTCAGTAATGCTGAACGATTTTCAGATAAAAGAAAACCAAAAATACGCTTTGGTTTTCGGAAATGAAGTTAAAGGAGTGGCGCAGGAAGCCGTTCATTTGTGTGATGGTGTGATTGAAATTCCTCAGTTAGGGACCAAACATTCCTTGAATATTTCGGTTAGTGCCGGAATTGTGGTTTGGGATCTGTTTCAAAAGATGGCAACATAGCGCTGGTTTTGAATAGTGAAATCTTCTCAGGGAGCCTTTAAATCGACTATTGCCACACAGTCACTGTTGTCTTTCGTTTCTTTTATCAGTTCGGCAATTGATTTATTCGTTTTCGGATGGAGCCAGTCATAGTTTAAATCCAGCATCGGTAACAAAACGAACAGTCGGTTTTGCATCTGCGGATGCGGAATGTGTAATGTTTCGGTTTCTATTACAAGATCATCAAAAGTAACAATGTCGATATCGATAATTCTTGCCTGATAGCCAAGTTGTCCGTTTCGGATACGGCCAAGTTGTTTTTCGGCTTCCAGAATTTTGGTTAAAAGCTTTTCAGCAGGCAAGCTGGTATGAAGTAATAATGCGCAATTGTAAAAATCCTCGCTTTCAAATCCCCAGGAAGGTGTTTCATATACTTTCGAAACACGAATAACGGTACCTACGGTTTTGTGGATTAAGGAAATACATGTCTGGAGGTTATCCAAACGGTCTCCCTGATTGCTTCCTAACGATAAAACGACTTGATGCTGACGGTCCATACGGCAAAATAACTAAAAGAAATTCAGAATTGAAGCGTTTTTTCCTTCTTCTTTGGTAATTAATTTTTAGTCCTTACCTGTAACAATTTTAACATTTTGGCTACCTATCTTATAAAATAAAAAGCGATGAAATTTTTAGGAAATGTATTGGCGACAGTCGTTGGATTGTTCGTGTTTTTTATGATTTTCTTCTTTGGGATTGTTCTGATCGGCGCAATTTTTGGGGGTGATGGCGATCATGTCAAAGTGAAGAAGAATTCGGTTATTGAATTGGATTTGAAGGAAGTGACACAGGACTATGGAGGGCAATTCAAGTTCACGGATTTTGATTATTTTGAAACCAAACACGATGGCGTAACCGATGTTTTAAATGCTATCGATGCAGCCAAAACCGACGATAAAATTAAAGGGATTTCGATTTTGAACGATGAATCCGTAGTAGGATTAGCGCAAAGTAAAGCCATTCGCCGTAAGCTGGAAGAATTCAAGAAATCTGGGAAATTTGTTGTTGCTTATGCCAATGCGTTTTCACAGAAAGAATATTACCTGAATTCCGTTGCCGACACGATTTATCTTAACCCGGTTGGAGAAATGGAATTTAAAGGATTGTCTGCCGAAGTGTTGTTCTTTAAAGATTTCGAAGATAAATCCGGAGTTAAAATGGAAGTCATCCGTCACGGTAAATACAAAAGCGCCGTAGAGCCGTTTTTGGAAAATGAGATGAGTGAAGCCAATAGAGAACAAATGAGTGCTTTGTTGAATTCAATGTGGACTTCGGTTGTTGACGATATTTCCAAGAGCAGAAAGATTTCCGTGGATAGTCTAAATGCTATTGCCAACTCACTTGGAGCGCGTACCCCTGAATTGGCGTTGCAGAAACACCTGATCGACAAGATTGGTTATGAAGACGAATACCACAATGGTATCCGTAAAGCTTTGAAGGTTGATAAAGAAGATGAATACAACAAGATTAGCATTCTGGATTATGCCGAGGGTGTAGCCAGAACCAATATCGATTATTCCAAGAAAGATATAATTGCCATCGTTTATGCTCAGGGAGAAATACAATCCGGTGAAGGTGATGTGAGTTATATAGGTGAAGGTTCTATGCGCCGTTCATTGGAAGAAGCGAGGAATGACGAAGATGTAAAAGCAGTGGTTTTACGCGTGGATTCTCCGGGAGGGAATGCACTGACTTCCGAATTGATCTGGAGGGAAATTGAACTGACTAAAAAAGTGAAGCCTGTCGTTGTTTCAATGGGGAATTTGGCCGCTTCTGGTGGTTATTACATTTCGTGTAATGCTAATACGATTTTTGCGGAAGCCAATACGATTACGGGTTCTATCGGAGTTTTTGGTGCTTTGCCTAATTTTCATCCGTTGGCTACTAAATTGGGGATTAATGCCGAACAGGTAAAAACACATCAGAATGCAAGCGGTTACAGTGTTTTTGAACCGATAGATGCTAAATTTAAAGAAGTTGTAACGGAGAGTATTGAAACCATTTATACTACATTCTTAAAGCGTGTGTCGGCAGGAAGAAAAATGACCGTTGAACAGGTTGATGCCGTTGCGCAAGGACGTGTGTGGACTGGCGCCGATGCTATAAAGTTAGGATTAGTGGATAAAATCGGTGGAATGGATGCGGCGATTAAACATGCGGCGACATTGGCAAAAATAAAAGAGTACAGGACAGAAGATTTTCCGGAATACGAAAAAACCTTTGAAGATTTGCTTCGTAATTTAGGAGGCATTTCAATGTTCCAGTCAAAAGAAGCTTTGATAAAAGAGGAAATCGGAGAGGAAAATTATCAGGTTTTAGACCGAATTCGAAAAGTAAACCAACGAAGAGGTGTTCAGGCGGTAATGCCTTTTGATTTCAATGTTCAGTAAAAATCAACGACCATAAACAACTAAACCAACTTATTTACGTTTTATAGATAAGTTGGTTTTGTTTTTTGTAGTATTTTCGTAAGATTAATAGTTTTAAAAATGGCAAAGAAAATTTTGAAGATAGCAGGGATTTCTCTGTTGGTTATTATCGTCGCTTTAGCAGCGACGCCTTTTTTGTTCAAAGACAAAATAAAAGAGCTGGTAACTAAATCTATAAACGAAAAAGTCGATGCTAAGATAGCTTTTGAAGATGTTGGGTTAAGTCTTTTTAAAAACTTTCCCAATGCCAGTGTAACTATCGATAAGCTGAGTATTATCAACAAGGCGCCTTTTGAAGGGGATACGTTGTTTTATGCCGGCGAAGTCAACTTGAAGATGTCTGTAAAGGAGTTGTTCAAAGGGGAAGGTGAAGCTATGAACATTGAAGGTTTTTCTTCAAAAGACGGATTGGTGAATATCATTTTTAATAAAGACGGTATTGGTAATTTCGACATTGCTTTGAAAGAAGAAAAGCCTGGAGACGAGGTCAAAAGCAAACCGTTTGCTATGAGTATTCAAAAATATTCGATTGAGAATCTTCGTTTCCGTTATACGGATGAAAAATCCAAAATTAAAATGGTTATCGATAGCCTGAACCATGAAGGAACGGGTGATTTAGCAGCGGATAATCTGGATTTAAAGACCAAGTCGACAGCCAAATTGTCATTGGATGTGGACAAAATGAATTACATGAAAGATGTAGTGTTGTCCCTTGATGCCGTTTTGGGAATCGATATGAAAAATCAAAAGTACACGTTCCGAAACAATAAGGCATTAATTAATCAGTTACCATTGGAGTTTGACGGGTTCATCCAAATGGTGGAAAAGGGGCAGGTGTACGACCTGAAATTCAAAACACCTACTTCTGATTTTAAAAATTTCTTAGGACTGATTCCGGCGGCTTATGCGGGTAATATCAGTACCGTAAAAACTACCGGTGAATTCCGGGTGGGTGGAACTGTGAAAGGTGAGTTGACCGATGCAACCATTCCAAAATTCAATATTGCTATCGCCTCTGATAATGCTTCGTTCCAGTATCCGGATTTACCGAAATCGGTTCAGGATATTAAAATAGATACTAAAATCATCAACGAAACAGGTTTAATGAATGATACTTATGTGAATGTAGATAAATTGTCGTTCCGTATCGATCAGGATGTTTTCAGCGCAAAAGCTAACATTAGAAATATAGCCGAAAATGCCTTGGTAAATGCCGAATTGAAAGGGGTTGTTAATCTGGCCAATGTAACTAAAGCTTATCCGGTGAAATTGGATAAACCGCTTTCCGGAATCCTGAAAGCCGACGTGGTTACGAAATTTGATATGAAATCGGTGGAGACGAGTCAGTACCAGAATATTCAGAATTCGGGGAATATGACGCTTACCGGCTTTAATTATACCGGTCCTGAAATGGCGAAACCAGTTCAGATTTCACAAGCGGTTGTGGCGTTTAATCCGAATCAGATTCGTTTGAATCAGCTGGACTTAAAAACAGGAAAATCAGATGTACATCTTACAGGTACTTTAGATAATTTCTATGGATTCGTATTTAAAGATCAGATTTTGAAAGCGAATTTCAATATGAATTCCAATCAGTTTTTGGTCTCCGATTTTATGGCGCCTTCAGCTCCGGCAGCTAAAGAAGGAAAAGAAGGAACGGCAAAAAAAGAAGCGGTTAAAATTCCGGCCTTCCTGGATTGCGCCGTTACTGCTAAAGCGAATACCGTTGTGTATGATAATCTGACATTAAAAGATGTTTCCGGGAAAATGATTATCCGTGATGAAGCGGTAACGCTGCAAAATTTGAAAACCAGTCTTTTCGACGGTATAATCGGAGTAGATGGCGTGGTTTCAACCAAAGGAAAAGTTCCGTCGTTTAAAATGGATTTAGGGTTGAATAAAGTTGATATTGCCAAATCGTTCACTCAGTTGGATATGTTGAAATCCATTGCGCCTATTGCAGGGGTTGTCGACGGTAAGCTAAATTCAACTATAAAGCTTTCCGGTAATCTCGACGCAATGGAAATGACGCCTGATTTAAAAACGATTTCGGGTGATTTGTTCGGACAACTTTTGAGTGCCAAAGTGAATGCGCAAAATTCACAGTTGTTGTCGTCATTGGCATCAAACGTGAAATTCATCGATATAAGTAAGTTAAACCTTAATGATGTAAAAGCAGCCCTTTCCTTTACTAACGGCAGGGTTAATGTGAAGCCGATAGACTTAAAATATCAGGATATTAAAGTGACAGTAGGTGGGACACACGGTTTTGATCAATCGATGAATTATAATCTGAAATTTGATGTGCCCGCAAAATATTTAGGTTCCGATGTGAATAAATTGTTGGCAAAACTGACTCCGGCAGAACAAGCGAAGCTTCAAAATGTACCTGTAAATGCTGTTATGACCGGAACTTTCAAGAATCCGAAAGTGAGTACTGATATGAAGCCGGCGATCGCTAATATTACAAAGCAACTGGTTGATTACCAAAAAAACAAGTTGATAAATCAGGGAACTTCGGCTTTAGGGAATATACTTGGAGGTACTAAAGGGGCTACAGCTCCGAAAGACACCACTAAAACTAAGACTACACAGCCAAAACCAGATGTTAAAGAAACTGCTACAAAAGCTTTAAAGGATTTGTTTGGTAAGAAGAAAAAAGAAGAACCGAAACCAACTACAACACCATAAAAAAAGCCCCAATTAAGGGGCTTTTTTTATGATAAATTTATTTTTACTACATAGCCTTCAAAGGTTCGTACATTGAATACGGTCCCGTCTTCAAAGATGAGATATTGGCCTTTTACACCTGAAAGTTTTCCTGAAAATTGAGGTGTTTTGTCTAAGTTTAAACTGTTTACTTTTTTTGGATATTCCAAAACAGGATAGACCAAATCGTATTTTGTGTCAGGGACAACCGCAAAATAAGGTTGTACCTCTTCTGGAATCAGATTGCCTAGACCGTTTCTTTCGGCTACTAGGTCCACTTCCGGGATTTCATTTTTAAGCATCTTCTGCCAGTTGGTTTTGTCGGCATAATGATTTTTTAATGCAACTTCTGTAATACCTGCCAAATAACGGTTTGGAACTTCTACGATAGGTACTGCCTGAATGGCGCCCTGATCAATCCATCGGGTAGGGACTTGTGTTTTTCGGGTAACGCCAACTTTTATTTCGCTCGATAAGGCCAGATAAACAATATGTGGTTGTAATTGCACTCTTTTTTCATATTCCAAATCACGGTCTTCAATGCCTAAATGGGCAGTACTTAATTCTGGTTTCATGATCCAGTCTCCTGCCGCTGCACTCGACATGAAACAATCGTAACAAAATCCCTGACGGAAAATTTTCTTTTTCTTTCCGCAATTCAGACACTGATATCCCTGAAAGGTGATTTCCAATTCCTTGTTAAGCAGTTGGTTGATATTTAAAAAGCTGTTTTCGAAAACCAGATAATATTGAATTGGGTTTCCGAACTCGGTTTGCATTTTTGTTAGTACGCCTTCGTAAGTCATTTTTTTAGGATTAGAAAATTTAGGAATCGATCCTGACGGTCAAAATTATCGCTAAAATTTGTTATATTTGGTAATATTGTAAAGTTATAATTCATATTTTACAATTCATAATTCATAATTGCGAAAACATGCCGTTAACGATCATAAATTCAATTGCCAGCTGGATTCTGAAGAAGAGAATTCATCAGATGGAATTGTTTTTGAAATATCCCAATGAAGTGCAGGAGGAACTGCTTTTTAACCTGCTTCGAAGTGCTGAGGGAACAGTGTTGGGAAGAAAGTATGAGTTTTCAACTATTAAAAGCTATAAAACCTTTTCTGAAAGAATTCCGGTATCAACCTATGAAGAGCTTGAGCCTCTGATAGAGCTCACCCGAAAAGGTGAACAGAACGTTTTTTGGGGTACGCCTATTAAATGGTTTGCCAAATCCAGCGGTACAACGAATGCAAAGAGTAAGTTCATTCCGGTAAGTAGTGAAGCGCTTGAGGATTGTCATTACAAGGCCAGTAAAGATTTGTTATGTCTTTATCTGAATAACAACGAGGAATCAGAACTGTTCACAGGTAAAAGCCTTCGATTGGGAGGAAGTAAGCAGTTGTATGAAGATAATAACACCTTCTTTGGAGATTTATCGGCTATTCTTATCGATAACATGCCTTTCTGGGCTGAATTCAGCAGTACACCAAGTAATAAGGTGTCTCTGATGAGTGAGTGGGAGACCAAAATTCAGGCGATTATCAACGAAACCAGAAATGAAAATGTGACCAGTTTTGCCGGCGTTCCTTCCTGGATGCTGGTGCTGCTGAATAAAATGCTGGAAGTAACCGGAAAAGAGAATCTGTTGGAAATATGGCCTAATTTAGAGGTTTATTTTCACGGCGGGGTGAGTTTTGAACCGTATCGCGAACAATATAAAAAAATAATACCAAAGGCTGATTTTAGATATTACGAGATTTATAATGCGTCCGAGGGTTTCTTTGCGATTCAGGATCTCAATAATTCCAGTGATTTATTGTTAATGTTGGATTACGGTATTTTCTATGAATTTATTCCGATGGATACTTCCGGAACCCTTAATCAGCGTGTGATCCGACTGGCAGAAGTGGAACTGAATAAGAACTACGCCGTGGTGATAACAACCAATTCTGGTTTGTGGCGCTATTTGATTGGTGATACGGTTCGTTTTACGTCCTTAAATCCTTATCGTATTCGCGTTTCCGGGAGGACTAAGCATCATATTAATGTTTTTGGAGAGGAACTGATGGTAGAAAATACCGATATGGCTTTGGCAAAAGCATGTCAGCAGCTAAATTGTGAGGTAATTGATTATACGGTAGCCCCGATTTTTATGGAAGGAAAAGAAAAAGGAGCACATGAATGGATGGTTGAGTTTAGGAAACATCCTGCCAGTATTGAAGAATTCAGTAGATTATTGGATCAGTGCTTGCAGGAGGTGAACTCGGATTACGAAGCAAAACGGTATAATAATATGACCTTAAATCCCTTGGTTTTAAATGTGGCACGTACCAATTTGTTCTATGACTGGTTGAAAGAACAGGATAAGTTAGGGGGGCAGCATAAAATCCCAAGATTGTCAAATCAAAGAGAGTATCTGGAGCAATTAAAGGCTATGCAGCTCTCTGAAACTGTTTAATATATGAGAAAGGTATTGTTGTTTGTTGTCTTGATAGGGTTGACAGTGTCTTGTGGTCCTAAAAGATTGGGCTGCGGTCCTGGAAGATGTGACTTGGCTAAAGAGGAAAAGGCTGGTGCAAAACCTTGTTAGTTTTTAGTTTAGTATAGAGCAAAAAAAAGTCCTGCTAAGCAGGACTATTTTTTTTCTTACTGTATTTAAAATACTAGTGAGCAGCTGGAGCTTCAGCAGCTGGAGCAGCAGCAGGAGCAGCAGTCTCAGTAGCTGGAGTAGCTTCTGTAGCTGGAGTAGCAGCAGCAGCAGAATCAACAGTTTCAGTTGTAGCTTCAACAGCCTCTTCAGTAGCTGGAGCAACTTCTTCAGTTACAGTTTCTTCTTTTGCAGTTTCTTTACATGATACGAAAGAAACACTCATCATAGCTACTAAAGCTAAACTTAAAACAACTTTTTTCATCTTACTAAATTATAAAGGTTAATTATTAATTCGGGGCAAAGATATAAATTTTTTCATAGCATGAAATAATTTTTTTTCATTTTTTCAAAAAAATATTGCTTTGGATCCCAGCACAGTAAAAACAAATTTCATGCCAATAAAAGAAAATTGTATTTGTAAGGTAAATTTTCTTTGTTTTTCGGTATGTATTTGATTTACAGTTTGTGTTATTTTTTCTTCTTAGTTGTCGGTGTAACTAATTTCATTTCTTCAATCAGGTTTTTAGCACCGGCATATTTATCGATTACGAATAAAACATAGCGCATATCGACCATAATATTCCTACATATTGACGGGTCGTATTGAATGTCACTCATAGTTCCTTCCCAAACACGGTCAAAATTTAGTCCAATCAGGTTTCCTTGAGCGTCTAAAGCCGGGCTTCCTGAATTTCCTCCAGTTGTATGATTCGTTGCTATGAAAGCCACTGGCATTTTTCCGTTTTTATCGGCATACTGACCATAATCTTTCGCATTGTATAAGTCAATCAGCTTCTGAGGAACGTTGAACTCATAATCTCCAGGGATGTATTTTTCCATCACTCCGTCCAAATAGGTTATCGGTTCGTAGCTTACTGCATCACTAGGTTTGTACCCTTTCACTTTTCCGTAAGTAACGCGAAGGGTGCTGTTGGCATCCGGGAAAATACGTGCTGATTTCGGACTCAATTCCAATATTGCTTTCATGTAAGTACGTTGCAGTGCGATGTTTTTCATGTTTAACTCATCGTATTTCGGAGCAACATTTTTATTGTAAGCGTCAGCGATCGTTTTTACAAGTGCAAATCCGGGATCCTGATTCATTTTAGCGATTACGGATTTTGCATCGCCTTCCAATAATCCTTTTAAGCCATCGTAAGAAGTCAGTTTCGAATTGGCGAAAATGGATTTGGCTGTAGTTTCCGGATTGATGTTTTTAATGTTTTCCGGCAAAAACTGTTGCGGAGATTTTTTAGAATACAATTCAATCAATTGCTCGAAAACTTTCTCGTCTACTTTAGCGTTGAAATCTTTGTATAAAGGTTCGAACCCAGCAATAAGGTTTGCTTTTCTATCTTTAAAAGCCTGTTCACCTTTAGTGTTGTAAACCTGCTCTAATTGGTATAGCTTGTATCCGAAACTTAAGATTTCGGTATTTCTTAAAACAACTTCCGAAAAGTAATCACGGGCCAATGCGTAAGGAGCAATAGCGTTGTAAGTGGTTTTGAAATCTGCTAATATGTTTCCGTATTCCGCCTGTTTCCCTGCTTTTTCAACTTTAGCGGTGAAGTCTTTTTCAAATTGTTGTTTGTTGGCAACCGCATTTGTTTTCTTCAGACCTTTTGATTCTCCGATCCATTTTTTCCAGTAATTGGCCACTTGAGCATATTTGGCAGCATATTGAATTTTGATGGCATTGTCTTTTCTCATGAAGCCGTCTTGCGTTTTTAAGGCGCGGTCACGAATTTCAATTTTAGCAGGGTTTAATGAGTTTACGATTTGTTCTACGGCATAAGAAGGCAAGTATTCCTGTGTTCTTCCAGGATAACCCATTACCATGGTGAAATCGTTTTCCTTTACACCTTGTATAGAAACCGGGAAGAAGTGTTTCGGTGTGTACGGTACGTTGTCTTTGGAGTATTCTGCCGGACGGTTGTCTTTTCCTGCATAAATACGGAACAACGAAAAGTCGCCGGTATGACGCGGCCAAACCCAGTTGTCTGTATCCGAACCGAATTTTCCGATTGACGAAGGCGGAGCGCCTACTAAACGTACATCTTTATAGGTTTCGGTAACAAATAAAAGATATTGGTTTCCGTCGTAAAACGTTCTGATACTGTTTTCCTGCCATGTTTCTTTAGGAAGGGTTTTGTTCAGCATCGCAATGTTTTCCTGTATTTTCTTTTGTTTTTCCGTTTCTGTCGGAAGGTTGATAACGCCTTCCAAAACTTTATTGGTAACATCGTCAATGCGGATGATAAAGGTTACGAATAGATCTTTGTTAGGAAGTTCATCTTCCATTTTATAAGCCCAAAAACCGTCAGTCAAATAATCGTGCTCAACTGAAGAATGGCTCTGGATGTTGTCAAACCCACAGTGGTGGTTGGTCAGGATTAGTCCTTTCGGAGAAATTACTTCGGCAGTACAGCCTCCGTCAAAATGAGGAACCGCGTCTTTTAAACTGGAATGGTTTACGGAATAAATATCTTCAGCCGAGATTTTCATTCCCAAATTTTTCATTTCGGTTTCGTTCATTCCTTTCAGTAAAGAAGGAACCCACATGCCGCCTTGCTGAGCATAAATTGGCAGAACGAATAAAATAATAAGGAGTCTTAAAAATTTCATTTTTTTGGTTATTAAGGGTGTTTTTGTACTATATGTTTCATTATTTTCCGATGATGTACCGTAAAATCGTTGGCAAGATACAATTTTTGTGCGTTTTCATTGTGTTCTTCTGTTTCCAGATAGATTATTTTCAACTTCAGTATTTGAGCTTCTGCTTGTATAAATCGGACAGCTTCTTTCCCGATTCCTTTTCCCCGCATACTCTCAGAAAGATACAATTCGTCAAGAAAGGCAATGGTTCCGCCGTATTCAAAACTGAAAACAAATGTCAGGATTACATAGCCCACAATTTCATGTTTATGGTAAATCAGCCATGCTTTTCCTAAATGTTCATTTTTGATGAATTCCCTGAAAAGTATTTTCGATTTTTTTGTATCAATTGGATAATTATCGATGGCATAAAACTCCTGCATCATTGAGACAATCTTCTCGATGTCTGATAAAGTCAGGGGTATGAATTCTGTTTTCGGAGCCATGTTAGTTAAGGATGTGTTTCAGAATCGTAGCCGTCGCTCCCTTATTCATCTGAACAAAAGTGCTGCAAACATGTCCTTTTTCATAGCGTTCGTCTTCGTTTTGTACCAGTAAGTCAAAAGCCTGTTTCAGTTCGCTTTGGTTGGTGATTGAAATGCAGCCTTCAATATTTACCAAAGCTGTTGCTTCTGCGAAATGAGAGTAATTTGGACCAATCACAATTGGAATTGCGAAAGTCGCCGGCTCTAAAATATTGTGTACGCCCGGGTTTCCGAAGCCTCCGCCCACATAGGCGATGTCAGCGTAACTGTAAATTTTGGTCAGAATGCCGATAGTATCAATGATGAAAACCTGAGAATCAGATAAATTTTGATTTTCTTTCTCCGAAAAAAGAACGGTTTTCTTTGTGATTGCGTCTTTCAACTGTTGAATTTGATCGGTTTTGATGTTGTGTGGTGCAATGATGAATTTTACATTGCTATCTGATTGATTGATATAATCTGTTAATAGAGATTCGTCTTTTGGCCACGAACTGCCAATCACAATGGTTGTAGTGTCATTTTTGAATTCTTCAATGAAATAAAGCGAATTGTCGCGTTCCAAAATGGAAACCACACGGTCAAAACGGGTGTCTCCGGATACTTTTATGTTGTGGAATCCGATACTTTGCAGGAGCTTTTTCGAACTTTCATTCTGAACAAAGAAGTAGTCGATGTTTTTCAATGCTTTTCGGTAAAAACCGCCGTACCATTTAAAAAAACTTTGTTTTTCTCTAAAAATGCCGGAAATCAAATAGGTTTTGATATTCTGGTTTTTGAGTTCATTCAAATAATTGGGCCAAAACTCATATTTGATGAAAAAAGCCATTTCCGGACGCGCCAGTTTCAAAAATTTCTTCACATTTTTTTGGGTGTCCAAAGGAAGATATACGGTAACGTCGGCCACGGTATTGTTTTTGCGGACTTCATATCCGGATGGTGAAAAGAACGTCACCAGAATTTTATGGTTTGGGAATTTTTCTTTGATTTGCTCCATGACCGGAAGTCCCTGTTCGTATTCTCCGAGCGATGCAGCATGAAACCAGATGGTTTTGTCGGAAGCTGAAATTTTAGAGGAAAGCGTATCGAAAACCGACTTCCGTCCGTCAACAAACAATCGTATTTTAGGACTGAACAAAGCGACTATTTTCAGTAGAAATCCTGCAGTTTGAAGCACTAAATTGTAGAGAAAAAACATAACTTTTCTTTTGTCGCGCTAAAATACGGTTTCTTTTCGTTATCAATAAATCATTCTGGTTTAATTCGTACTTTTGCGTGTTTTAAAAATCGTTTTTCAAATGAGAAAATTACAAATGGTTGACCTGAAAAGTCAATACGAAAAAATAAAAGATACCGTAAACGCTTCTATTCAGGAGGTTTTAGATACTAATACTTACATTAACGGACCACAAGTGCAGAAGTTCCAAAAGAGTCTGGAGGATTATTTGGGGGTTAAACACGTGATTCCGTGTGCTAATGGTACTGATGCGTTGCAGATTGCCATGATGGGATTAGGGCTTGAACCTGGTGATGAGGTGATTACTGCGGATTTTACTTTTGCTGCGACGGTTGAGGTAATCGCTTTGTTGCGACTTACTCCTGTTTTGGTAGATGTTGAAATGGATAACATGAATATTTCGATTGAGGCCATTAAAAAAGCAATTACTCCAAAAACCAAAGCGATTGTTCCTGTTCATTTGTTTGGTCGTGCGGCTAATATGGATGCCATTATGGATATTGCCAAAGAACACAATTTATATGTAATCGAAGATAATGCGCAAGCAATCGGTGCTGATTTTACAGGAAGAGATGGTTCAAAAAGAAAGGTGGGAACTATCGGTCACGTAGGAGCAACATCGTTCTTCCCTTCTAAAAACTTAGGTTGCTATGGTGATGGAGGTGCAATTTTTACCAATGATGACGAATTGGCTCACACATTGCGCGGAATCGTAAATCACGGTATGTACGTTCGTTATCATCATGATGTGGTTGGTGTGAATTCTCGTTTGGACAGTGTTCAGGCTGCGGTTTTGAATGCTAAATTGCCGTTTTTGGATTTGTACAATGAGGCAAGACAAAATGCAGCCCGAAAATATTCAAAAGGATTTGAAGGTCATAAAAATATTATTACGCCGGTTATTCCGGATGAATGCGATTGGCATGTTTTTCACCAGTATACGTTGCGTATCATTGATGCGAGTCGTGATGCGCTGATGGATCACCTTCAGGCAAAAGGAATTCCTTGTGCCATTTATTACCCGATTCCGTTGCATAGTCAGAAGGCTTATTTGGATTCAAGATACAAAGAGGAAGATTTTCCGGTAACAAACCAATTGGTAAAAGAGGTAATATCATTGCCAATGCATACAGAGTTAGATGACGAGCAAATCAGCTTTATTGTCGATTCTGTTCTTGAATTTTTTAATAAATAGGATGTAAGGTTTATTTTTGTGACATTGTAGTTGACATTGTTTAAAATCAAAAGACTTCGCAAGATGAAAGTATTGGTGACTGGTGGGTTAGGTTTTATCGGATCGCATACAGCGGTGGAATTGCAAAATCAAGGATTTGAGGTTGTAATTGTTGATAATTTGCAGAATTCTACACTTGAGGTTTTGGATGGAATTTCTAGAATTACGGGTAAGAAGCCTGTTTTTGAAAAATTGGATTTGCGTGAGAAAAATTCGGTTCAGGATTTTTTTAAACGTCATTCCGATATTTCTGGAGTGATTCATTTTGCTGCGTCAAAAGCGGTAGGAGAAAGTGTTGAAAACCCGTTGCTGTATTATGAAAACAACATCAGCTCACTGGTGTATCTGCTTCAGGAATTGGAGAAAAAAGGCAATGCTAATTTTATTTTCAGTTCTTCGTGTACAGTTTATGGACAGGCTGAAAAAATGCCCATTACCGAAGATGCACCTGTTCAGGAAGCCATCTCACCTTATGGAAATACGAAGCAAATCGGAGAGGAAATAATTAAGGATGTTGTAAAAGTGTCCGATATCAATGCTGTTTTACTTCGTTATTTTAATCCGATAGGTGCGCATCCGAGTACCGAAATTGGTGAGTTGCCAATAGGTGTCCCTCAGAATTTAGTGCCGTTTATTACACAAACTGCAATTGGATTGCGAGAGGAATTGTCTGTTTTTGGAGATGATTATCCAACGCCGGACGGAACCTGCATCCGCGATTATATTCACGTAGTTGATTTGGCAAAAGCCCATGTGGTAGCTTTGCGACGTTTGCTGGAAAAGAAAAATGTGGAAAAGGCAGAAGTTTTCAATGTAGGAACCGGAAAAGGGAGTTCTGTTTTAGAAGTTATTCAGGCATTTGAAAAGATAAGTCAGCAAAAATTGCCGTATAAGATTGTGGATCGAAGAGAAGGTGATGTTATCTCCGCCTATGCTAATACTGATAAAGCTAATATGGTTTTAGGTTGGAAAGCAGAATCTACTTTGGAAGAGGCATTAAACAGCGCCTGGAAATGGGAACAGAAAATAAGAAGTGTACATATATCAAGTAAATAAAAAAACTCCCAAATCAACGATTTGGGAGTTTTTTTTATAAAGAAGTTTTATTTTATAAAAAAGACCGGATAAACCGGTCTTTAAAAATTACTTTTTAGCATCTTCTTTAACTTCTTTTGCAGCGTCTTCTACTTTTTGAGCACCAGCAGCAGCAGCATCAGCAGCCTTAACAGTAGCAGTGTCAGCAGCAGCTTCAACAGCAGCAGCAGCAGTATCTACAGTTTCAACCATTTCAGTTGCAGCAGCATCAGTTGCTTCTTCCATTTTCTCTTCAGTTTTTTCTTTACAAGAAACCATCAATGCTCCAACAAAAGCTAAAGCTAAAAGTGTTTTTTTCATTTTTTAATTTTTAAGAATTAATAATTATTTATACTTAAGGGTAAAATTAATTTTTTTTTTTAATTAAAAACATTTCAAAGTAAAAATTTTATCCAATTTTTTTTAAAATTAAGCCGAAATGGTTTGGGCTTCTTTATTGATTTTGTTAACCAGGCCTACCAATACTTTTCCAGGACCAACTTCTGTAAATGAAGTGGCACCATCGGCTATCATTTGCTGTACTGACTGTGTCCATTTTACAGGAGCTGTTAATTGGATAATCAGGTTTTTCTTGATTTCATCAGCATCAGAAACAGCGCTTGCTGTTACGTTTTGATAAACCGGGCAAATAGGAGCGCTGAATGTTGTAGCTTCGATTGCTGCAGCCAGTTCTTCACGTGCCGGTTCCATCATTGGCGAGTGGAAAGCGCCTCCCACCGGTAAAATTAATGCGCGTTTTGCTCCGGCTTCCTTCATTTTCTCACAAGCTTCCTCTACCGCTTTCAATTCGCCTGAGATTACCAATTGTCCCGGGCAGTTATAGTTAGCAGCTACTACAACACCATCAATAGAAGCACAGATGTCTTCTACAATTTTATCATCCAGATTTAATACCGCAGCCATGGTTGATGGAGTAATTTCACAAGCTTTCTGCATTGCTAACGCACGCTGTGAAACCAGTTTTAAACCATCTTCAAATGATAAAGTTCCGTTAGCAACCAAAGCTGAAAACTCTCCTAAGGAGTGTCCGGCTACCATTTCAGGTTTGAAATCCTCTAAAGTCTTCGCTAAAATAACCGAGTGTAAAAATACAGCAGGCTGAGTAACTTTGGTTTCTTTTAATTGTTCAGCTGTACCTTCAAACATGATGTCGGTAATGCGGAATCCTAATATCTCGTTGGCTTTTTCGAATAATTCTTTTGCAACAGCCGAATTTTCATATAAATCTTTGCCCATTCCGGTGAATTGTGCGCCCTGACCCGGGAATACATATGCTTTCATCTTTTCTTTATTTAGTTTGTGATGCAAAAATAAGGTTTTTTTTAGAAGCGTAAACATTCAGACATTTTTGGAATCGTCGTTCCTGCTGTCCGCTATATCCCCGCTTTTTAGCGGGGGATGCCGCTCCTCCCGATAGTTATCGGGACGGGGCTATGGAGAAAGCGTCTTTTGTGTCAGTAAAAAAGCCTGCAATTCAAAGCGAACTACAGGCTTCCTATCATCAATCAAAAAGTATTCTTCTGAAATATTATTGTCTTACCAACTGTATTTCGATGTCGAATTTTACAATGTCACTTAATAAAAAACCTCCATTATCCAGTGGTGAGTTCCATTTTAAACCCCAGTCTTTTCGGTCTACTTCTCCGAAAATATTGATGCCTACTTTGGTGTTGCCCCAAGGATCGGTCATCAGTCCGCTGAACTCGGCCGGAAGTTTTACGAATTTCGTAACATCTCTGATGGTTAAATCACCAGCCAATTCATATTTTTTATCATCCAATTTGGTGAATGAAGAAGCTTTGAAGGTTATTTTTGGATATTCTTCCACGTTAAAGAAATCAGCGCTTTTTAAGTGATTGTCACGGTCTGGGCTTCTTGTATCTACCGAATTGGAGTCGACGTAGAATTCAATCACCGCTTTACTGAAATCATCGTCCTCGGCTATAATGTTCACATCATAACTGTTAAATCTTCCGGATAAATTGGTAAACATCATGTGTTTCACCTTAAAGGTTACTTCGGAGTGTGTTGGGTCGATAATCCATTTTGTTGTTGCCATGACTTCATTTTTTTAGTGTTATTACAAAATTACTTTATTGTTGGTAATCAATGACTTAATCTAGATTAAGAAATTTGTCTTGTTCATAGCTATAGTCAAATTGCTTAAAGCTCTGACTGCTGACAGAGGCTTTATAAAGCCATAGGGACTTCCATCAATAAGAATTCGGCTTCTGAATTAGCTTTAATCGTTACTTTGTCAGTGTTCCATATTCCTAAACCGTCCCTTGTATTCAGTTCCTGATTGTTAACGGTAATGTCTCCGTTGAGAACAAAAACATACAATCCGTTGCCTTGTTTATTGAAATGATAGTCGGTTGTAACATCTTTGTCGAATTTTCCCAGGTGAAACCATGCGTCCTGATGAATCCAAACTCCTGCATCCTCGGCATTCGGCGAGAGGATTTGTTGTAATTTATTGTGTCGGTCTTCTGAATTTAAAGTAATCTGATCGTATCTCGGCGTAACATTTCGCTTGTTCGGGAAGACCCAAATCTGAAGGAATTTAACCTGCTTGTCTTCGTTCTTATTGTATTCGCTGTGATGGATTCCGGTTCCCGCGCTCATTACCTGAATGTCACCATTTTTGATTACGGCTTTGTTTCCCATGCTGTCCTGATGCTCCAAATCGCCTTCCAGCGGAATACTGATAATTTCCATATTCTCGTGCGGATGTGTTCCAAAGCCCATGCCAGCTGCAACCGTATCGTCATTCAGTACGCGTAGAACGCCAAAATTCATTCGTTCCGGATTGTGGTAATTGGCGAAACTGAAGGTGTGGTAACTTTGCAGCCAACCGTGATTTGCATTTCCTCTGCTATTGGCTTTGTGTAAAATGATATTTTCCATGATTTTAGAATTGGTGTTTTGAATATGATTGAACCCTACAGTTTCTTCTGCGGATTCAGAAGTTTCTTTAGCCAGCGCAGAGCCTGTAATTATCGCCCCGCTGCCTAAAATTGTTTTTCGGATAAAATCTTTTCGGTTCATAACTGTTGTTTTGATGAAACAAAGTTACGATGAGCCACTGCAGGAAGTGCTTAACCTAGATTAAGAAAGTTAAGGGAGGTAGTAGTCACGGATTTTAATTTGTATAATGTTTGCAGAAGCTGAGAACTTCGACTATTTTTTCAGAAATCTAGCCTTCATCTTACTGAAAAATTCCGGAGTAACGCCAATATAAGAGGCGATTTGTTTTTGTGGAAGACGGTTAATCAGTTCAGGATATTTTTTGCTGAATTTGTCGTAACGGGCTTCGGCCGTAAAACTCATGTTGTCAATTAATCGCTGCTGGTTTGCTACTAATGAGTTTTCGATCAGAATGCGGAAATAGCGTTCCATCTTCGGAACAATAGAGTATAATTTTTCCTGATTTTCTTTGGAAAGTAAAATTACCTCGGCTTCTTCGTTGGTTTCTATGAAGAGTTGTCCCGGTCGTTGCGACAGATAACTGTACATGTCGGCAATCCACCAACCCGGGCAGGCAAAACTCATTACGTGTTCCACACCGTTCTCGTCCAAGGTATAGCTTCTAAGAATTCCCTTCAGTACGAAAAAGGAATGGGTGCAGATTTTTCCTTCCTCTAAAAGTGTTGTTTTTGCTTTATATTGTTCGGTTTGCAATAAGTCCAAAATGCTTTCCTGCTCCACGGCAGTGAGCGAAATGTGTTTGGCTATATTTTCTAATAAGGTCTGCATTGATTTATCCAAATGTACTAAAAAGTAGTCATAAATCTAGAGAAGGAGAACCTTGCTTTTTCTTAATGAATTATTGTTTTTTGCCGAGAGCTGCAGATAGCTTCATTTTATAAGGTTTTCGTTTTGGGTTATTAAAAAAACGTTATCAAAAAAAACACCCCGTTTTACATCGATTTAGAGTAAAACGGGGTGTTCATTTATTTGTAATTCTTTTGTCCTGCGACTATATTTTTAGATTAAGGCATCAAAACTTTTTTGGTGACATTTTTCTGGTCTTCTAAAGTAACCTTCACGATCAGCATTTGTGATGTTGCCGGAATGGCATCTGTATAGAATTTATTAGTGTGAATGCCTTTTTTTGAGTAAACCAATTTTCCTAAAAGATCATGAACTTCGATACTTGAAATGTCTGACATGCCTGATAATACAGAAAGATGTTGGTCTGCAGCAATTATTCTAATATTCGTATCGTTATTGTCTACTGCGTTAACACCTAGTGTTACTGTATTGAAACGCAATTCAAAACGGTTATTAAATGTTCCTTTTGTCGTTGTGAAAGTAAAATCTCCGGCTTTTAAATCGTGATATTGTCCTGTTGTTTTGTCAAATAAATAAATATCTTGTTTAGCGAACAGACCATCAAAATTCTCTAAATGGATGCTGAAATCTCCAGTAATTGTTGTTGTATATCCGATAGGGATGATATCTGAAGCCGAGAACGGTAAACTGCGTCCCTGGATGCTTAATTCTTGATTTGATAACAGAGAATATAGGGAAACTACGTTTTCACCAGGCATTGTTTTACCGTCAAATAATCTGTCCAATTCATTTGTCGCTCCTTGGATATACCCTACAAGGGTTTCATTATAAGCCCCACGATTGTTGCTAAATGAAAGCCAAACACGGTGTTTTTCAAGTGCTAATGGTTTGTTGTTTGTGCTGTTTTTAGTATCTGAATTTCTGAAAAACTGGTTGTTGCTGCCCTGTATACGCATGCTGTTTTTAAAAGTAGCTGTTCCGCTGGCTAAGGCATCTATAAAGAATCCTTGACCTGCTGCTATTTTTCCTGTTGGTGTTACACCACCGGTAATTGCTCTTGAAGCTGTCGTTACTCCGCCTGTAAGATTGTATTTGCAATAATCATCAGCAGTATAATTGTAAACCCAATCTCCTGGAATGGTATTACTGATTGCAGTATTGTGTGTCCAAAGATAAATAGTTCCGTTTACAATTCCTGCATTGGCTGGATCAGTTAAGAATAAATCAATATCGATTGCCGAAGGATAAGGGTTTCCAATCAAGTTAGCGGTGTCAGCTCCTTTTATTATTGGTGTTGTTATGATACCGTTGTTAGGAACACCCGTAAAACTTGTTACCACAATTTGCGGCGTTGCATAATTAAGACCGCTTGGAGCTCTTCCTGCATAGCCTTGACCATTAATCATTACATTACCTCCAGATTTTGGAACCCAATCATTAATGCTTGGGCTGTAAGCATAGAATAATGAATTCGTTGCTAATTGGCTTAAGGTAGCATTGGCTACCGGTGTAGACCACAAAGTATAGTCGTATTGTTTTAATGGTGTAGTTTTTCTTTTATAAACTATGTTTCCGGTGTTTACTGCGTTGTCGTTGATTTGAATCAAGCTGCTGTTGTCTTCAAAAGTTAACGAACCTCCGGAAACTGTAATTCCATTAGTAATGGATACGTTGTTGCCTGAAGTAATAACAACATTGCCTGAATTTACCTGACAAGAACATCCGGTCAAATCCGAAGAAGAAGTAAAGTTCCCGTTAAAGACGATTACATCTGTTCCTGTAGGTGCAGAGCCAGTTGACCATGCAGTTCCGTTCCATGTGTTTGTTTTAATAGAAACGATTGATACACTTCCAGATGCTGATGAAGTACAAGATCCCGAAGACGCTGTCACTGTATATGTTCCCGCAGGGGCTGTAACAGTGTTTCCGGAAATGCTTGTTCCTGCTGATGGAGATACTGTATAAGTATACGATGCGCTGTAATTCGTGATAGTGAAGGTTCCGGTAGCTGTAGTACAAGTTGGCTGAATAACCGAACCTAAAGTTGGCTGTACCGGAGGAATCGGTGCGTTAAGCGTCACAACTCTTGCCGGTGAAATACATCCTGCAGGATTTTTAACTGTTACATTGTAAGTGCCTGCAGCTAAGCCTGAGAAAATTCCTGTAGTGTTAGTGTATGCGATACCGTCAATACTGTAAGTCATTCCTGGTGCAGTCGGGGCAGTAATTGTTATAGTTCCTGCTGCAGTAGTACAATTTGGATGAGTAACTGTAATTGCCGGTTGTGCCGGTATACTGTTTACAACCACAGTAACAGCCTGTTTAGGTGTTCTTTTGGTAGGTGTAATAAGCGCTTCTACATAATATGTGGTTGTAGTCGTTAGTACCGGCGTGGTGAACGTAGCGGAATACGAAACAATATTGTTGTTGGCATCATACCAAGTATAATTAGTTGAAGAATTCGAAGGGACTCTTGTCGCAGTTAGTGTAGATGTGCCGGAACCACAGATAGAAGCGGGAGTGGCAGTTGTGTTAATAACATAGTAACCTGCGCCGCCCATTAACTCTTCAAAGCTGTAAATTGCTCCATTACCGTTGCAACTTGCTACTTTGGTATCTCCGATATAGATGGTTTTATTCGCGTTGCAAGGATTATTACTTGGTAAGTTCCCTCCTTGTTCGATGACAAACGATGAACCTTCAGTTAATTTTAGGTCTACATTTCTGGTGAAATCAACGGTGGCTTTGTCCCTAATGATGAACTCAATCTGGCCCAGGCACGTTAAATCCAGATTTTCATCCATATTTAAAGTGGTAGTGGTAATGCCGTCTCCAATATAAATCTTAGAGCAAGAACCGAATGAAGCACAATTTAAAGTACTCGCGTTAACTGTTCCGGTTATGGTGCATTGTCCGATGGCATTAATAGAAAATAAGATGAAGGCAATTAGTAGTAGTAGACTTTTTTTCATGGATTTGCTCGGAATTGTATAGTATATAATTCACGGCAAAATTATCTCAGGGCGTTTGAGGGGATGAAAAAAATCGATAAACTGCACTTAAAATCGACGAAATACATATTTCAAAAATTAATAAATTTAGTACTACTTTATTACTGTTTAAATCATTTTTATTTGTGATATCTCGTGTTGTAAAAATATTTTTTTTGTTTTATTCTTAACAATTTGTGTTAAATTTAATTTACTGAAATTTATGAAATAATTTTTTTTAGGAATTAAAAGATGAGATTTTGATAAATTGACTCTTGGGAAGAATTATTTTTTTGTCAATAATGTAAAAAAAACACGTTCTTTTTTAATTGTTGAGTGAACGTGTTTTAATCCTGATTTTTAGTAGTGTGAATTATTTTTCCTCTTCTATTAATTTGAAAGAAGTGGCTTTAAAATGATCTTCGACTATGGTGCCGGATACTTCTGCTTTACGGATGGTGTTGCAGAAACCGTCTTCGGCATGAGCATCTCCATGCTCGTCAATGGAGGTTCCCTCGACGAAATATGATTTTCCCTCGATACGGACTGCCAAATCACAACCTTTTTCCTGCATTCCGAACTGACACTGCCCGCAGGCAGCTTCCACGATTTGTGTTTTTGGTTGTTCTTTTTTCTCCTGTGATAGTGCAGTAGTTGTTGCTCCTATTAGAAATAAAAATATTATGTTTTTCATCAATAACTAAATGTTTGGTCTTTTATATAATTGTTTCTGTCTCTATTGTTGCCACTTTGTGGATTGTAAATGATATGAGAAGGGCCTGAATTTCTTTTCCTTTCGTAATTGTAAACGGGTGGTTTTAAATAACTGTTGTTTCTCTTTGCTTTAAATGTCATGGGTAATGTATAAACTCTTTTTTCATTCGTGTCTAAGCTTTCAATAGGAGCAAAAATTGGAAGGCTTTCAAAGGCTTTAATTATTTTTTCCTCGAATTTTTCATCTACTAGACCTCGACGTAAAATTTTAACATTTTCAGTTTTGCCATATTCGTTAACAGAAAAGTTAACTAATATTTGTATCATATGTACTCCTTCTGGGAGTGAGGGTTTGTGCTTCGACAGTTTATTGTATATGTGCTTGTATATTTTTGTAGTACTACAACTTATTTTGTTGTGATCGAACTTTTCATTCTGACAGCCTTCCAAAATTGGATGGGTATTTGTAACTTCCCTCTTCTCGGCGAATATAGCTTTTAATTTTCTTTCCTTAACTGTGAATTTTGCCTCCATATTTATCTTGTAATCCATGGCCTCATTGGTTTCAGGATTGAGTGCAGGGACAAATTTTGGAAGCGAATTAATCATCAGTTTCATATAATTGTCAAGTGTTTTTACACCCGTGTCTATTTGAACGGAATCCATCGGTGTCGTTCCATACGAAGATATTAAATAGACTACGTTAAAGCTGATGGAATCATTTTCTTTCAGTCCTAATCTTCTAAGAAAAACACTGTCTGTTTTTATTTCAATATGCTTAAGTGTTTTGATCGTAATCTCTTCAAGCTTTTTTTCCTTATTTGACTTTGCATCACTTCCATTAAAAGTTGGGACTGATTTGCTGGTCATTTGATAAGGGTTTTGAGAAAAACTCAAAAAGGCAAACAATAGGAATAGAAGAGTAAAAACCTTTTTCATTTAAATCTGCATTAGAAAACTAGGTAGTAAAATTAAGAATTTACTGTAACTAATGCAGCGGTTTTTTTTGCTCTTTCCACGACTTCTTCTACCGGTGTGTCTAAGTGGTCATTAGACAGAACAACTCCCATTCGTCTGTAAGGTCTGGACGTTGGTTTGCCGAAGACTCTAAAATCGGTTTTTGATAAGCTGGCGACTTTTTCGATTCCGGTATACGTTGGGTTTTCTGAGTTTTCGGAAGCTAAGATTACCGCACTGGCACCTACTTTTTCAAGGGTGATTTCTGAAATCGGCCAGCCTAAAATAGCGCGCAGATGTAGCTCAAACTCGTTGAAGTTCTGTGTTCCGGATAAGGTAACCATTCCCGTATCGTGCGGTCGTGGGGATAATTCTGAAAAATAGACGCCTTCATCGGTAAGGAAAAATTCCACGCCAAAAAGTCCGGCGCCTCCTAAAGCTTCGGTTATTTTTCTTGCCATATCCTGAGCTTCTTCTATATCTTTTTGGGAAACGCGAGCCGGTTGCCAGCTTTCCTGATAATCGCCGCGCTCCTGTCTGTGTCCGATTGGTGCGCAGAATAATGTATGATTGTTGTTCTGTGTAACTGTCAGTAATGTAATTTCCGAATTGAAATTCACAAATGCTTCCACGATAACTTCAATGATGTCGCCTCGCGAACCTTCAACGGCATAATTCCAGGCTTTTTCAATACTTGCACTGAGCTCCGTCGAAGTGTCTCCTTTTATGGTAGATTGGCCTTTTCCGGAAGAGCTCATCAGCGGTTTTACCACGCAGGGAATACCCACTTCGGCTACAGCTTTTTCCAATTCTTCTTTGGTTGTGGCGTATCGGTAATTTGCGGTTCGGAGACCCAATTCTTTTGCAGCCAAATCTCGGATTGCTTTTCGGTTCATAGTGAAATTGGCAGCCTTGGCTGACGGAACTACAGTGATCCCCTGTTTTTCATAATCGTAAAAACGTTCGGTTCTGATAGCTTCGATTTCGGGAACGATAAAATCCGGCTGGTGTTTGGCTACGATGCGGTCTAATTCGGTGCCGTCCAGCATGTTGATTACTTCAAATGCGTGTGCTACCTGCATGGCCGGGGCATTTTCATAACTGTCGACGGCAATGACTTTCTGGCCGATGCGTTGTGCTGCTATAACAAATTCTTTTCCGAGTTCCCCGGAACCTAATAAGAGTATCTTTTTTTGCATTTTTTTGAGTTAGTTTAGGGTTTAAAGATAAAAAGTTTAAAAGTTTTGGACAAGAAATGTTTTTAAGATACGATTTTAAGAATTTTGAAGTTATAATAGCGATTTTTACACTTCAATTCTATTTACTTGTTTAATATGTTTAAAAAGATAATTTTTTTAATGGTGCTGTTTTTGGCGCAGAAGTTATATTCTCAGGAACGGTATATTGTCGTAAAAGATTCGGTTACAAATGAAACGCTTCCCTACACAAGTATAGGTTTTCAAAATGGGTATGGTTTGTTTACCGATGAGAATGGGAAGGCAGTCTTAAATAATGATATGCCGAATAAAATAAAAATTACGTATGTCGGTTATACTTCTAAAATTGTTTCAGTCGATAAATTAAATGGGAATCAAATTTTACTCAGACCTGAGGCAAGTATGCTGAACGAAGTAAAAATTTCAGCTTCACGGAAAGAAGTAAAAAAGAAGAAAAAATTTGTGGTCAAACCTTCTTTGCACGATAATATCGATGAGATGTATTGGTCGTCTATCGGGCAGCAATTTGCGTTTTACATTCCATCTGAAAAAAAGAATGGTATTTTGGAGTCGGTTACCATTCCTTTGATTGTAAAAGATCTCTATCAGGGGATAACCGAATCTTCATTTGAAGATAATCCCTATGGAACAATGGTTCGTTTTGAATTCATGAGTAGTTCAGAAATGTTACCGAATAGTAAACTCTATGATTACGAGAAGATTTTCGTGATTCAGTCTGATAAAATTTCCAAAAAGATTGAGGTTGGTTTTGAGGAGAGCATCCCAATTCCTGATGAAGGTTTTTTTGTTGTGATGACCGTTCTCGGAAAAACAGACGAATCAGGGCAATACACACCGGAATTGCCTTTTGAAATCCGTGAGGTCCAAGGTGTTAAGAAGAAGTTTATCAAGATTATATTGCCGAATTATCCGTTGGTGGAAGAGACGAAAGGAATCCTGACTTTATTTCGTCATGTGTTTAATGAGGATAAAAAATGGAACCGAATCAATCGTCCGATGGTGTATAAAAAGGATAAGAAATATCCAATGTACAACATAGGGGTTGGATATACGGTTTCCTATTAGTGTTCTGATTAAACTGTTTTAATAAAAAAAGCCTCAAGAAAACTTGAGGCTTTTTAAATTATGCTAGAACTTCGGTATTGGTTACCGCTTCTTTAATTCGGCGTAAAGCTTCTTTTAGTATTTCTTCGCTGGTTGCGTACGAGAAACGGATACAGTTCGGGTTTCCGAAAGCGTCTCCGGTTACTGTCGCTACATTGGCTTCGGCTAAAAGATACATTGAGAAATCGTTTGCGTCTTTGATTTCATGGCCTCTCAATGTTTTTCCGAAGAACGAAGAAACGTCTGGGAATACATAGAAAGCACCTTCCGGAACGTTGATTTTAATTCCCGGGATTTCTTTTAATAAACCAACAACTAAGTCACGACGACTGTGGAAGGCATCTACCATGTGTTTTAAAACCGATGGGTCTGCGTCAACAGCAGTGATGGTAGCACGTTGTGCGATTGAGTTTGCTCCGCTGGTTACCTGTCCCTGAATTTTTGTACATGCTTTAGCGATAAATTCAGGAGCTCCCATATATCCGATTCTCCATCCTGTCATAGCGAAAGCTTTTGCTACTCCGTTAACCGTGATGGTTTTTTCAAACATTCCCGGAATAGATCCGATACTGCAGAATGTTCCTGAGAAGTTGATGTGTTCGTAGATTTCATCGGAAACTACATAAATGTTCGGGTATTTCTCCAATACTTTTGCTAAAGCAGTTAATTCTTCGCGGCTGTATACCGAACCACTTGGGTTACATGGTGAGCTGAACCACATCATTTTTGTTTTTGGTGTGATGGCAGCTTCCAATTGCTCAGGTGTGATTTTGAAATCAGTTTCAACAGATGTTGGTACTTCTACCGGAACACCTCCCGAAAGTTTGACGATTTCGAAATAACTTACCCAGTAAGGAGCAGGAAGGATTACTTCGTCTCCGTGGTTTAACATTACCTGCGCAATGTTGTATAAGGATTGCTTCGCACCGGTAGAAACTACAATTTGCGAAGGTGTATATTCTAAATGATTGTCTCTTTTGAATTTGCGGCAAATCGCTTCTTTCAATTCCAGATAACCTTCTACCGGAGTATAGGTGCTGTAATTTTCATCGATGGCTTTTTTTGCAGCTTCTTTGATGAAATCCGGAGTATTGAAATCCGGTTCTCCTAAACTTAAACTGATAATGTCTTTTCCTTGAGCCTTTAATTCTCTGGCTAACGCAGCCATAGCTAACGTTTGCGACGTAGATAAATTGTTAATTCTGTCCGAAAGCGGGTTCATAGTTCTGATGTTATGTAGTTATTTTTTATTTATGCTAATTGCGGTTTCTGACCTAATTCCTTCAGATGTTTGAAGTGGGAATAGACAGCAGAACTCATTGTCTTAAATTCATAGTATGGCAGATTGCATTCGGCTGCAGTCTGTTTTACGATTTCACCTATTTTGCCATAATGAATATGACTGATATTTGGGAAAATATGATGTTCAATCTGATGGTTCAGTCCTCCGGTGTACCAGTTTATCAGCCAGTTTTTCGGAGCGAAATTTGCTGTGGTGAACAACTGATGGATTGCCCAGGTGTTTTCGATTTCATTGTTTTCGTCCGGTTGCGGATGATCGGTTTCTTCAACAATGTGTGCCAATTGGAAAACGATGCTCAAAATCAGACCGGCAGTATAATGCATTACTAAAAATCCTAAAATAACCTCCCACCAAACGATGCCAAGAATCATTGGAATTGCCAGCCAAATCGAAAAATAAATGATTTTTGTGATAACCAAAGTGCTCCATAGCTTTATAGGACTTGGAAATTCACCATAGGATAATTTTTTCTTGATATAACGTCTGGTTTGTTTTATATCCGTCGTAATAGCCCAGTTGAATGTTAGTAATCCATAAAGAAATACAGAATAATAGTGCTGGAATTTATGGATTGGCGACCAATCGGAGTGTTTTGTAAAACGGATAATTCTTCCGGCTTCCAGATCTTCGTCGTGACCGTGGATGTTGGTGTAGGTATGGTGCAAAACATTATGCTGCACCTGCCAGTTGTAAACGTTTCCGGCTAAAATGTAGATACTTCCGCCCATGATTTTGTTCAGCCATGGTTTGGAAGAATAGGATCCATGATTTCCATCGTGCATTACGTTCATTCCTACCCCTGCCATTCCGATACCAATCACGATGGTTAAAAGTAAATGAGCCCAAAGCGGGAAGTCCAGCGCCAGAATCAAAAAATAGGGGGTAAGGAACAACGAAAACATAATAACGGTCTTCAGATGTAATTTCCAGTTACCGGTTTTTTTGATGTTATTCTCTTTGAAATAATCGTTTACGCGCTTATTCAGGATTCTGAAAAACTTCAGATTATCGGCCTTAGAGAAAATTGGCGTTTGTTTATTCATGCTCAAATTCATTAAATTCGAGCAAAGGTAACTATTAATGAAGATGCAAACCGTTAAAATGATTAAAAAATTCATCGGTAAATTGCTTACTTTTGCATAAAAGACAGAATAATGCATGAAATTGTAAAATATTTCCCTAATCTTACTGATAATCAGATAGAACAGTTTCAAAAACTGGAGGAATTGTATAGGGATTGGAACGCTAAAATTAACGTGATTTCGAGAAAAGATATCGATGAATTGTATACCAAACATGTGCTGCATTCTCTCGGAATCGCAAAGATAATGGAGTTCAAACCGGGGTCTAAAATATTGGATGTGGGAACCGGTGGCGGTTTTCCCGGAATTCCGCTGGCTATTTTATATCCGGAAGTCGATTTTTATCTGATTGATGTGATTGCCAAAAAAATCCGTGTAGTAAATGAAGTGGCTAAAGGATTGGGATTACAGAATGTTAAGGCCGAACAGATGCGTGCCGAAAATGTAAAAGAAGACTTTGATTTCATTGTGAGCCGCGCCGTTACCAATATGCCTGATTTCTTTACTTGGGTGAAAGATAAAATCGCCAAGAAACAGAATCACGAGCTTAAAAACGGAATTTTATATCTGAAAGGCGGGGATTTGTCTGAAGAACTGAAAGATTTTCCAAAGGCAACGGAATATAATTTATCGGATTTCTTTGAAGATGAATTTTTCGAAACTAAAAAAGTAGTACACTTACCGCTAAAATATAAGTCATAAAAAAACGTCCCAATTTGGGACGTTTTTCGTTTTTATGATTTTGCTTCTTATTTTAAGAAAGCATAGCGATAATCTGTCGGTGTAACGAAAGTTTCTTTGATCGTTCTTGGAGAAACCCAGCGCAACAAGTTCAAAATTGAACCCGCTTTGTCGTTGGTTCCGGAAGCTCTGGCTCCACCAAATGGCTGCTGACCAACGACGGCTCCTGTCGGTTTGTCGTTGATGTAGAAGTTTCCTGCTGCATTTTCCAATGCTTTAGTAGCCTCAACAATGGCATAACGATCCTGGCTGAAGATAGCTCCTGTCAATGCATAGTTTGAAGTTCCGTCAACTAAAGCCAATGTTTCAGTCCATTTAGCATCTTCGTAAACGTAGATAGTTAAAACCGGACCGAATAATTCCGTACACATCGTGTTGTATTTCGGATTCGTAGTTAAGATAACCGTTGGCTGAATGAAATACCCAACCGATTTGTCATAACCTCCTCCGGCAATAATTTCAGCATCTGCATCTTTCTTAGCTTGGTCGATGAAACCAGCTAACTTGTCGAAAGACTGTTCTGAAATAACTGAAGACATATAGTTGCTCATGTCTTCCGGTGAGCCCATTTTAATGGAAGCTAAATCGGCTAACAATAATTCTTTAACTTCTGGCCAAAGTGAAGCCGGAATATAAGCTCTTGAAGCAGCAGAACATTTTTGTCCCTGATATTCGAAAGCGCCTCTTGTTAAAGCAGTAGCAACTTGCGCCGGAATCGAAGATGGGTGAGCCAGAACGAAATCTTTTCCTCCTGTTTCCCCTACGATTCTTGGATATGATTTGTATTTGCTGATATTTTGACCAATTTTTGCCCACATGTCATTGAAAACTCCTGTTGATCCCGTAAAGTGGATTCCTGCGAAATCAGCACTTCCTAATAAAGTATCTGAAATCATTGCTGAATTTCCTGTGATCATGTTGATAACACCAGCCGGTAGACCAGCCTGTTGGAAAACTTCCATGATTACGTTAGCAGAATATACCTGCGTAGCAGCCGGTTTCCAGATTACTACGTTACCCATTAAAGCCGGAGCCGCCGGTAAGTTTCCTGCAATGGCCGTAAAGTTAAACGGAGTGATGGCATAGACGAATCCTTCTAACGGACGGTGCTCCATTCTGTTCCAGATTCCTTCAGAGGAAATTGGTTGCTCGGAATAAATCTGCGTCATGAACTGTACGTTGAAACGCAAGAAATCGATCAACTCACAAGCCGAATCGATTTCTGCCTGGTGTACTGTTTTTGCCTGAGCAATCATAGTTGCTGCATTGATTTTCGCACGGTAAGGTCCTGCTAATAATTCGGCAGCTTTTAAGAAAATGGAAGCTCTTTGTTCCCAAGGCATGTTGGCCCATTTTTTCTTTGCTTCCAAAGCAGCAGCAATCGCTTTTTCAATGTGCTCTTTTTCTGCTTCGTGATATTGTCCAACCACATGTTTGTGATCGAAAGGAGGCGTCATGTTTTTGGTTTTTCCGGTACGGATTTCCTCTGAGCCAATATATAAAGGTACATCAACTGTACTGTTGAACATTTGTTTGAAAGCTGCAGCCACAGCTTCTCTTTCAGGGGTCCCGGGAGCGTATGTTTTAACGAATTCGTTATACGCTGTTGGAACATTGTAGATTCCTTTTGGCATAATTTGTTATAATTTGAGTTATCAAAAATTTCGCGTAGCGAAGATACAAATTATTAGCCAATTAGTTAATCGGTGAATGTTAATGCTATTGTAATTTTTAGGCTTAATTTAAGGCGAACGGCGCGCTTAGTTTAAAAGTAGGAATGATAACGCGGAAACTTCTTGTGGTTGTGAAATTCACCATATTAAAATAGCCGTGCATTGCGCCAAAAGGGGATGAAAGCAGACAGCCTGAACTGTAAGTGTGTTTTTCTCCGGGTTTTAATACCGGTTTTTTTCCAATTACACCTTCTCCATCAACGATTTCAAGATCATTAAGTGAATCGTAAATTTCCCAGTGGCGGGAATTCAATTGTACCGAATCTTTACTTTGGTTTTCTATGGTTACTTCATAACTGAAGGCAAAATGAATCTTGTAGTTTTTGAAGTAAGTGCCCTCAAAACTAGTTAACACAGAAATTTTAATGCCGCTCGTTATTTGTGAAACCATATTTTTTGTAAAAATTGGGTTTGTAACTCCAAAAATAGCAAAATATTTATTTTTGATTGTAAAATTTAAAACTTTTTTAATTCGTTATGTTTGTTGAAGTTGCAATCCCTTTACCAATAACCCGGTCATAACGGTCATTGTTTCCTCGGTAATAGACAAGAACGAAATAATTGTTTTCGGTTTGCCAATAATTTCCGTCGATGGCATTTTGAAAATCGACTTTTCCGTTTTTATCTACAATCTCATATTGATAGTTCGTAAAACCTTGTTTGATTAAAAGTGCTTTTTCATACAATCCTTTTTCGGAATTGTAGTCCATTTTATATTCGGGGATGTGTGCAAAATTGTTGAACATTCCGCCGATATAAATATCGCTTTTGTCCATGAAGGTATTCGTGTTTAGGGTAAAATATACCCAGGCATAATCGGCTTCTATATTATTGTCTTCTGCATTGATGTTGTTGGGCAGGAAACTTCCGTTGATGTCCGGATAATAAGTGTACTGACTCTTTTTTCGGGAAGTATTCATGTACAGATGCGAATTGTAGAGATCGCCCGCACTTACATGTGCTACATTGTTAGCGACCGCCCTAATGTCTTTATTTTCGAAATTTAAAAATTCGTTTCCGCCCCAAAATCGCGTTTCTTTTTCATGACGGTAAATCAATTCAGAACCAATGGTGTACTGCGGTTTGATATTGTATATGCCGTTATCCAGTCGTCCGTTTTGAAACAAGGCGATTTTTACATTCTGAATTGGATTTTGGAGAAGATAATTTGCAGTACTGATGGTAAAATACAGGTTCTGCATGTGGTCGATGATTTCCAAATCGCGGGAACGTTTAACCTGAACCGCAACTGGAACGCGGTCTTCATAAATGATGAATTTGCGTGAAAAAACCAATTCCTGACTGGAATTGAAGATTTTCAGCATGTAATTGCCTGTTAGTATAATCTGGTTGAATTTATTCGGGAAATTTTGAGTGTAATGGGAATATAACTGAAGTGTATTAAATGAATTTTTGTAATTAATGATGCGTTGATTGTCGATTCCCCTCATGTATTCGGCTTTGCCTAAATCGGTCGGCGTCCAATCGTAATTATATTGGGTGATGGTGAAGTAGTAATCGGCTTCATTTCCGTAAACGTCATCAAATTCCAACTGAAAAGGTTCGCCCAAACGGAATATGGGTATCGTAACATTTCCGTTTTGCACGAAAGCTACACTTTTGATGTTAAAAGGAGGCGCAACTTCGTTTTCAACCTGTGCAAAGGCATGGAAAAGACTCATGCATATCAATAAAAGAGTATAAATTTTTCTTTGAGTCATCTTTGTAAACATGAAGGAATTAAAGTGTAAATATAAGGATTAACATCGATTTTAAACTGTTTTTGTTTTCCTTGGTTTTGTTCGTTTTTATGATTTGTGTTAAAGTAATTATAATAAAAAACCTACTTTTGAGTTATATGAATAGTTTTACAGAAAAATAACAATTTAATTTAATTCATGAAACAATTTAACAAACTGACCTTTGGATTGTTTCTGTTTCCGGCGATGATTTTCGCTCAGGAAATGGATCTTTCAAAAACAATTCCGTTTGATCCGGAAGTAAAAACCGGAAAACTGAAAAACGGGCTCACGTATTACATCAAGAAAAATGCCAAGCCTGAAAATAAAGTCGATTTACGTCTTGTCATTAATGCGGGTTCCATTCTTGAAGATGACGACCAGCAGGGATTGGCTCACTTTATGGAGCACATGTGCTTTAACGGAACGAAACGTTTTCCTAAAAATCAATTAGTGGATTACCTGCAAAGCATCGGGGTGAAGTTCGGTCAGCATTTAAATGCCTATACGAGTTTTGATGAAACGGTTTACTTCCTTCCGATTCCTACCGACAGTCCTGAAAAACTGGAAAAAGGGTTTCAGATTTTGGAAGATTGGGCTTTCAACGCCGTTTTGACTCCGGAAGAAATCAATAAAGAAAGAGGTGTTGTTTTAGAGGAATACCGCTTGGGGTTAGGTGCTCAAAAACGTATGATGGGGCGCTTTATGCCTAAACTGATGTACAATTCGCATTATGCCAAACGTTTGCCAATCGGACAAAAAGAAATTCTTGAAAAATTCAAGCATGAATCGTTAATCCGTTTCTACAAGGACTGGTACCGTCCGAATCTGATGAGCGTAATCGTGGTGGGCGATATTGATGTAGCTGAAATGGAGAAAAAAATCATTGACCATTTCTCGAATTACCAAAATCCGAAAAACGAAAGACCAAGAAAAACATTTGTTGTGCCGAATCACAAAGAAACTTTTGTTGCCATTGAAAGTGATAAGGAAGCGTCAAGTGCTCAGGTGCAACTGATGTACAAAGATACAGGTTTGCCAAAACCTGTTGTTACCCTGAAAGATTTGAAGGATGATTTGGCCGAAGGCTTGTTCTCATCCATGATTAACGCACGTCTTGATGAACTTACCAATTCGGCTACTCCTCCGTTTACATACGGATATTCGTTTCACGGGGGAACATGGGCGAGAAACAAGGAAGCTTTCCAGTCAGTAGCCATGTCTCAGGAAGATAAGCAAATCGAGGCATTAAAAGTTTTGGTCAGAGAAAATCAAAGAGCTAAAAAATATGGTTTTACTCAGGGTGAATTAGATAGAGCCAAAGCTGAAATAACTGCCGAAATTGAAAAGCAATATAATGACAGAAACAAAACGAATTCGGCGAATTTTGTAGGCGAATATCAATCGCATTTCTTGAAAAAGGAGCCAACGCCGGGAATCGAATGGACATATGCAACTGTTAAACAGATTTTGCCTTCAATAGAACTGAAAGATATTAATGGTTTGATGGATGGTTTTATTAAAGATGAAAACCGTGTGGTTGTTTTAACCGGTCCGGAAAAAGAGAATCTTAAAAAACCAACGGAGCAGGAGGTTGTGAATGCATTGAAAGTTAATGATTCCGAAATTACCGCATATCAAGATGTCGCTGTGGCAAAAGGATTATTGAAAGTTGAACCGAATGCCGGAACTATTATCCGACGCGAAAACAATGAAAAATTAGGAACCAAAACATTGTACTTGTCTAACGGTGCTAAAGTTACCTACAAAAAAACAGACTTTAAAAACGATGAGGTTTTGTTTGAAGCAGTAAGTTTTGGAGGAACGAATTTATATTCTGATGCGGAAATGAAAAAAATCCAGTTCGCCAATGGTGCTTTGGCGGAAGCAGGTTTTTCCGGTTTGAAATTGAACGACATCAATAAATTTATGACAGGTAAAATCGCGAATGTTGCACCATACATCAGTAGCACAACCGAAGGTTTAAGAGGGAATGCGACACCAAAAGATCTAGAGTATTTATTCCAGCAAACGTATGCCTATTTTACTGATCTGAATTATGATGCAGAAGCTTTTGAAGGTTACAGGCAAAAACAATCAGCGTTCTATAAAAACATGACATCCCAACCTGCTTTTTATTTCCAACAGGAGTTTTATACGTATCTGAACAAGGAAAATCCGCGATTTAACGGTTTGGTTCCAACAGACAAAACATGGGCGGAAACCGATTATAAACTGGCTTATGATAAATTCAAGGAGCGTTTTGCGAATGCTGCCGATTTCGAGTTTTTCTTTGTAGGTAACGTTGATGATAAGGTGATTGAAGACTATGCGGTAAAATATTTAGCGTCTTTACCTGCAGCCCCAATGAAAGAAAAAGCCAAAGATTTAGGTTATCGAATGTTGAAAGGAGAGCATAAAAAAGTGGTTAATAAAGGAAAAGATCCTAAGAGTACGGTGAATATCATGTATTATGGGGATGCGCAATATTCTGCAAAAGATGCTTTTGCCCTGCAAGCACTTGGTGAGGTGCTAACTATCAAATTGGTGGAGCAATTACGTGAAAATGAAAGCGGCGTTTATGGTGTGAATGCCCGAGGAAGTATGATGAAGATGCCTTACGGTTATTTTAATTTTAACATCAACTTTCCTTGCGGACCTGATAATGCTGAGAAGTTAACGGCTTCGGCTTTAAACGAACTTCAGAAAATCATCGCTAACGGACCGGAAGCGAAAGATATGGCGAAGTTCAAAGAAGGGGAATTGCTGGATTTCAAAAAAGAGAGCAAAGAAAACAGGTTCTGGCTGTCCAATTTCATCAGATCTTATTCGAACGATCAAAGCGCTGAAGAAGTGTTGAAATTCGAAGAAAAAGTAAATGCTTTAACGGCTAAAGAAGTTCAGGATGTTGCCAAAAAATATCTTACTAAAGATAAAGTGGTAGGAATGCTAATGCCTGAAAAATCATAATCAATTCAATCAAATCAAAAACGAATAGTTAAACAAAAAGCGCTGCCATGGCAGCGCTTTTTATTTGTAGCAAACCGGAATAATTTCCCCTTTCGCCAAACAATATTTTTCAACCAGTTCAGGTGCAATTTTATTGGTGTAATCTTCTTCGGTAACTCTGAAGCCGATACTTCTTAACTTGTCGAAATAATCTCTTCCGTAAACGCGGACATGATCGTACTGTCCAAATATTTTTGCTCTTTCTTTGGGATCCGTTATGGAATCATCTGAAAAAGTGATGGCTCTTGATAAGTCCTGTGGTATCTGGAAAATGCCCATGCCGCCTGGTTTTAATACACGATACAATTCCTGCATAGCTTTGGTGTCATCAGGGATATGTTCCAAAACGTGGTTGCAGAAAATAATATCATACGAATTGTCTTCAAACGGTAAATTACAGATATCAGCCTTAACATCTGCCAACGGCGAAAACAAATCGGTTGTGGTGTATTTTATATTAGCTTGCTTTTTGAAACGTTTGTGAAATTCCTGCTCCGGCGCAAAATGCAATACTTTTTTCTTTTCAGCGGCTGTAAAAAAATCGGTTTCGTTTTTTAAATACAACCAAAGCAAACGGTGTCTTTCCAAGGATAGCGTACTTGGCGACAAAACGTTGTTGCGCTGCGTTCCGTATCCATAAGGTAAAAACATCCTGAAACTTTTTCCGTCAATGGGATCGGTAAAGGTGTTTCCTCTGAGTAAAAATGCCAATACCGGGCGCACCACAATACTCAAACGGATAAGAATCGGACGTGGAATAGTGTTTAAAATGAATCTGAAAATCTTCTTCATTAGATAGCTAACGGTTGTTTTCTGAATTCATTTTCTTCATCGGAAGTGATTCCTAAAGCCTGATAAATATATGCGAATGTGGATAGTAACTCCGGTTTTCCGTCAATGATTGCCACATCATGCTCAAAATGTGCTGATGGCTTGTTGTCGGCCGTAGTGATCGTCCAGCCATCTTTGTGTTGCTTGATGTTTTTAGTTCCCTGGTTGATCATCGGTTCTATGGCTACCACCATGCCTTCAACAAGTAATTTACCGCGTCCCTTTTTACCGTAGTTTGGCATTTCAGGAGCTTCGTGCATAGTGCGTCCGATACCGTGACCCACCAATTCGCGAACAACCCCATAGTTAAATCCTTCGCAATATTTTTGAATCGCATTTCCAACATCTTCAGTGCGGTTTCCGACCTTCAGTTCGCGGATACCTACATAAAGCGATTCTTTAGTGACTTTTAGTAGTTTTTTGGTCGCATCAGTAACCTCACCAACTTCGAAGGTATAGGCGTGATCTCCGTAAAAACCGTTTTTCAACGCACCGCAATCAACCGAGATAATGTCGCCGCTTTCCAAAGGTTTGTCAGTTGGAATTCCATGAACTACCTGAGCGTTCGGACTCATGCAAAGCGAATTCGGGAAACCGTACATGCCTAAAAAGGCAGGAGTGGCACCATGGTCACGAATAAACGTTTCGGCTAATTTGTCTAAATATAAAGTGCTTACGCCGGGTTTGATTTCAGAAGCAATCATTCCCAGTGTTTTAGAAACGATTAGGGCGCTTTCACGCATCAATTCAATCTCTTCACGGGTTTTAACGATAATCATATCTTCAAATTATTGGTCTGCAAAAATACACAATATTCTGATGATAAATTTTTATTTGATATTTCGTTATGACTTTTGTCACGATTTCGTAACTTAATAGGGTTTAAATTTACTTAAAAATTCAGCGTATGGGTAAGTATTTATCGGCGGCAGAAGCTGTCAAAGTTGTGAAATCCGGAGATCGGGTTTATGTTCAGGCTGCCGCAGCGGCGCCGTCTGTTTTGACCAAAGCGTTGACTGAAAGAGCTTCGGAATTGCGAAATGTTGAGGTCTGTCACCTGCATACAGAAGGAGATGCGCCTTATGCGAATCCTGACTTGTCGGAAAGTTTTCATGTAAATTCATTTTTCATCGGAAGTAACGTCCGTCATACATTGGCAGCGGGTAATGGTTCATATACGCCTGTATTTCTGAGTGAATTGCCTCAGTTGTTCCGAAAAAAAGCAGTGCATTTAGATGTGGTTTTTATTCATGTTTCCCCGCCGGATAAACATGGGTATTGTTCATTAGGGGTTTCGGTGGAAGCTACGTTAGCTGCCATTGAAAACGCCAAAACTGTTGTGGCGCAGGTCAATCCGAAGATGCCTAGGACTTTTGGAGATGGTATTCTGCATGTTTCCGAAATCGATTATTTGGTGGAAGTGGATGAAGTGATTCTCGGTCATGGGATGGCTGCGATTTCTCCGGAGGAGGAGAAAATCGGTGCTTTCGTGGCGAGTCTTATTGAAGACCGAAGTACGCTTCAGATGGGTATTGGGTCCATTCCGAATGCGGCACTGGCAAAACTGACCAATCACAAAGATTTAGGATTGCATACCGAAATGTTTTCTGACGGGGTAATCGACCTTATTGAAAAAGATGTTATTAACTGCAATTATAAAGGCGTGAACCGAGGAAGGGCTCTTGCTACATTTCTTATCGGTTCGCAGCGGTTGTATGATTTTGTGAATGATAATCCGTTTATCGAAATGCGTGAGTCATCATACGTGAACGATACGTCGGTAATCAGACGAAATCCGAAAATGGTGGCAATAAATTCGGCCATAGAAGTTGATGTTACGGGACAGGTTTGTGCCGATTCGATAGGCGCGAAAATGTATTCGGGTGTGGGCGGTCAAATGGATTTCATTCGAGGAGCCTCTTTAAGCGAAGGAGGAAAGGCGATTATTGCATTACCATCGGTTACTAAAAGAGGGGAGAGCCGAATTGTTCCCTATTTAAAACAAGGTGCCGGTGTGGTTACTACTCGTTCGCATGTGCAGCATATTATCACCGAAAACGGTATTGCCGATTTATATGGGAAAACATTAAAGCAACGTTTGGCGGAAATGGTAAAAATTGCTCATCCAAATCATCAGGAATGGTTGGAAAAAGAATATTTTGCAATGCTGAAAGGCTTATAAACAAAAAGGGTTAGCTCACTGAGATGCTAACCCTTTTCGTTTTATCGTTTCATGGCGAAATGGCCTCTGAATTCTTTGGTGACATTGTCTTTTGTATAAATCAATTTGAACCAATAGTCATCGGAAGGAAGGGTATTGCCATTATAAGTCCCGTCCCATCCAGGTCCTGACGGACTCAATTCCTTTAACAATTTTCCGTATCGGTCAAAAATACGGATGGTAATCGCGTCTAGCACTTTTGACCCTTTGATGTTCCAGGTGTCGTGAAAGCCGTCTCCGTTAGGTGTGAAATAATTAGGGAAATCCACGACGCTGAAAGTGGTGCTGGTTTCTCCACATCCATATTTGTTTTTAACTTTCAGGATATATTCGGCTTCGTATAAGTTGGTAAAGACATTGCTTGTTTGCCATCCCATATCGTTTACAGAATACAGATAATCTTCTGAAGGAGGAAACACCATAGCTGTTACGGTGTTGTCAATGCCAAAGGCAATTAATTCAGACGGATTTGCTGTTATCGAAAACGGAACAAACGAATTTTTAGTTGTGAAATTAAATACCGATGCACAGTTGGCAGCATTTGAAATATTGGTCACTTTTACGGAATATGAACCTTCGTTGGAAATGGTGCACTGACTTGAATTTTGGCCTGCAATTTCGTTTCCGGGTTGTGCATTAAAACCGCTGTACCAGATAAATGAATAGTCGGTTTCAGATAAGTAAGTGTCTACTATGGCAGGGCTTGTTACATAGTTGTCTTTGTCAACACAGATGATATAAGGATTAACGTCTAATCTGCTTTCAGGATAAGGGCGGACGAAAAGTTCCAGTTCAAGTATTCTGAAACATTTCAGATCGGTTTCACTATCTGTATTCACCCTGCTGTTAAGTCGCACGTAAATTTTCTGATAGTTGGCAATGGTATTCGTAAAGAGTGTAGGATTTGTAATGTAGTTTATGTTGTTTGCAATTGCATCATCTTCATCAATATAATATTTGAAATCTATATCGGATGGCGGCGTGTTTCCTACCATTTGTATTTCCCTTGCTCTTAAATTGAAGCTTTCAAATCCAGTAGTTCCGGAATTATTACAGATTTCGATTGGCGTCGGGTTATTTGTAGCTCCGGGTAAATCTAAAACAAATAATGCCAAGGTAGTCGTGCTGAAACAATTGTTATTAGACGGATCAGCTATTTTAACGAATACCGTAGTAGTCCCGGAAGTAAATGCATTTGGGGTTGGTATTGCATTTCCAGCTATCAGATCAGCATTGGTCTGGTAAAAAGTAACCTGTAAAATGGAGTTGTTTTGCGTTATTTGGGAAATTCTGCTGGTTAAATCGAACGTCGCTGAATTTGTTCCGCACAGCTTAATTGGTGCTGGTTGTGAAAATTGCGGGTTCGGATAAACTTGAATATCGAAATTCACTACAGAAATACATTGCGTGAGAGAATCGTATAATCTTACGAAAATGGTTTTTGTGTTTACTGTAAGAGGAAGTGCAGTATTCGGGTTAATTGGGCTTATGTTGTTTTTTGCATTGTCAAATGTTGTAAAATAACTCGCCTGGACCGTAGTATTTTGACCTAAAAGAGCTTCGGGGTTTTTGCTGTTTAATAAAAATGTGTCCGAAGCACAGAGGTTGGCATTGGAAATTACATTTTGAGTTGGAGGAGTCGTAATGGTAACAGTGAAGGTTCCAATCCCGTCGCAATTATTATTGGTTTCGATCCTTGTGTAAATGGTTGTTGTGCCGACAGATAATTGGTATGTATTGCTAACCGGGTTTAATTCCGTTGAAGCATCCGATGGAGTTAAATAGAAAGCAATGTCAACATTTGCACTGGGGAAATAAGTGTTTTTAATTAACAGGCGTTGTGCATTAAAGTCGGCGTAGCCATAGGTCATATTTAATTCAGGACAAACCGGAGCCATGTCTGGATAAACTGCAATACTAGTCGGATTCACGTTTAAATTAATAATGCCGACTGCAGAAGATGTACAATTTGGTGTGCTGCTCTCATTAACGATTTTTACATAAATAGTTTGTGAAAAAGGAGATGAGTTATTTGTGTAATGAACTGGGTCGGTTATGAGGTTGGTCAAGCCGATGTCCTGGTAAAAATAAAGTGTCAGACCCGGCGTGTTGTTCGTTAAATAATTGTAGGCTTGCATCAGATTGGTCTCGGTGATGCCATCAGTAGAAGAGGCTATATAATCGCATTGTTCCAAAAGCAACGGTGTCGAATTGACAACTGGAGATGCATTGATACGAATAACAACAGAATTTGATCGGTTGGTGCACAAAATTTGTTCTGTTGTCTCTACATAATAGGTGGCCGCCGAATTGATTGTTTGATTTGATGCAGAAACAGTATAAGTGCTTCCTGTGGCTCCTGTAATTGGATTTCCATCTTTGTACCATTGATAGGTAAGCGATGAGTTTAAGGCACTGTTTGCGTTGATAGATGTTATGGTAAAACTATCGCCTTCACAGATAGTAGTATCTGAAGCAATTGTTACATTCGGACTCGCAATAAGATGTATAGTGTTGGAGATGGCTTCTGAACAAGGATTATTATACCCTTTTACAAAATAATCACCGGGTAAGGTGGGAGTATAACTAGCAGATGTAGCTCCTGCAATGGGAAGGTTGTTTAAATACCATTGATAAGTTAAAATGTCAATCGAATTGTTTAGTTGCGAACTGTTAGTTATGGAGCTGTTCAATACTGGATTAGTACTTAGACATTGTGTGTTGGTGTTCGAAATACTGACAACTGGGATAATGTGGAATTTCAATGTTATTTCATCGGTGCTTTGTCTTAAGCCAGTTGTTGATCCGGAAGGATTAACGGTGATGTCATAGGCAGTAATCATGACTTTATAAAGGCCTGTGTCAGAAACGGTAATCGTATTGGTGGATAAGGTGGAATTGCTTATGGCTGCAATTTGAACACCGTCTTTGTACCATGTATAGTTAAATCGTAAATTTGATAAGAGCCCCGGAAAATCAGAAGTATCTACTCTTGCGACAATATCTTTGGTTTGGGGTTTGCAGTAATCGAATTGTGTTATTTCTTGGTTGGAAGTGTCAACGATGTTAACCGAAGAGAGAAAATCGCAATTGGAACTGCCAGTACCGGCTACTTGGGTAATCTGAATATTTCCTGGAACATTAGAATAATTGTCGATTAAAAGCACATAAAGTTGACCGGAAATTGCATTCGGAATATTTGCGTATTCAACGCTGTCAGCTAACCAGCTGCAATCTGTTTCCCGAGTAATGTCAAGCTGGCTGCAAATGTTGTTTAAGTTGGCAAAAGGTCCCCATAAAACAAAATCAACATCGGATCCATTACCTGATAAATCGGTTTGGCGTATCTGAAGTGTTATCGGGCCGCTGTTCTGAATCTCTATAAAAAACCAAGTAGGCCCATGAAAAGCTTCTCCTATACAGCTTGTGTTAAAGGTCTCCGCATTGCCACCTGTGGAATTGGAGAAAGGGAGATTGGTGGCACAGGATTGATATTGTTGGTAATTCGCCTGAAGTTGCGCACAAGAGGAAGCCCCTGCCTGAGCCATCAGGTTAGCTGAAAAAAGCAATAGAAGCGCTGTAAATAATTTAACAGTGGAATTCATTTTTGTTATTTAAGGGGATAGCAAATGTATTAAAATAATTTTAGCTTGTATGAAGGTATTTTAAAACTTTAATCCGTTCTTGGCTGGGAGTGATTGTGGCTTTAATGAGGCATAAAACTGTTGTGATGAGGTTTTTATTGCGTAAACTTTTACTGATCGTATGTCTGTTTTTAGCAAAAAAAATCGCGTGTAAATTGCTTACGCGCGATTTTTATTGGTTTATGTTGATTGTAAATGCTTTTTAAATGCAACAAACAATATTTAGTTTTGATAAGCGTGCTTGTAATTTTGTCCCGAAATAATTTTAAGCATGTCTTTTTCCAGTGACTCCATTGGCCGCTCTACTATTCGGTGAATTTCCTTCCCGTTTTTGTAAAAGATAAATGTTGGGACGTTTGTAATGTCCAGTTCTTTTTCAAATTGTTCCGGAGTTTTTTTGTTTTTGTCTACCGCAATCAAGGTAACCTTGGTGTTGTCAAACTGTAAAGCTTCCATAATCTTGAAAAAACCTGGAACTTGTAACTGACTGTCATCACACCATGTTCCCATAAATACCAAAACCGTAACATCTTTTGTATGTTTTTTTAATTCAGCTATAGTAGCCATATTCGGTTTGTAGTTTTCATGATTTGGTTTGTACCAAAGGCTGTAAGGGGTTTTTAATAATGCTTCCTTAGGCTGCTTCCCAATTAAAGTGTCTTTGGTTTGTACCACAGTGGTTTCTGTAGTCATGCCCGGAATAGGCTTTGACTGCGCTTTACAGAAAGTAACTGAAGCTGTTATCACCAATAGTGTGATGATTGTTTTCATAGACTAGTGTGTGTAATTAGGGATGTCTTCTTCAATCATTTTATTGCCATCTGCATCAAAATAGGAGCAAGTCATATCAGTAAAGTCACAAATCCATTTATGAGTGCCGGCAGCAGCTGCCTGAACACAAAAAGTTTTGTAATCGGTTTGTCCTGCCTGGTGATTTTTTATTACACGCTCCAATTCTAATGTGGAAGGATCATCTGATATTTCTATGCTTTCGTATTTTGGTTTGTCAGTTAATGAAAAATCATTTTTCCCATAATAAACAGTAGTTCCGTCGGCAACAAAATTTTCGTATTTCTGAACGCCCAGGTTTTTTAGTTCGTTTGCATAACGAGGGAAATCCGCTCCCGATTTTACAAAACTGTGTGCCTCATGGATTTCTTCCAACGCAAAAGCAGTTAATAAGGAATGTCTTGTCATGGCTTTCGGTTTTTCAATTCCGATCAGCTCTAAAATAGTCGGAGCTACATCGCCTAAAACACCATCATAGATTTGTTTTAAATCCTTGTCCACCAAAATAAGCGGCACCGGATTGGTGGTGTGCGCAGTATGTGGACTTCCGTCAGAATTAATCATGGTTTCGCAGTTTCCGTGGTCGGCAATTACAAGGGTAGTGTAGTTGTTTTCCAAAGCGGTTTCGATTACTTCTTTTACGCAGATATCTACAGCTTCACAGGCTTTAATGGCGGCCGACATCACGCCGGTATGACCTACCATATCCCCGTTTGCGAAATTCAAACATACGAAATCAACTTCACCTTTTTTAAGTTCGGGGATTAAAGCGTCTTTTAGTTCATAAGCGCTCATCTCCGGTTTTAAATCGTAAGTCGCAACTTTTGGAGACGGACATAAAAGGCGGCTTTCCCCAATAAATGGTTCCTCACGTCCACCTGAAAAGAAGAAGGTTACGTGTGGATATTTTTCAGTTTCAGCGATTCGGATTTGTTTTTTGTTGTGTTTTTCCAGAATCTCACCCAGTGTTTCGGTGATGTTGTCTTTATCGTAAATAACATGAACATTTTCGAAAGTATCGTCATAATTGGTCATCGTAACATAGTACAACGACATTTTATGCATGTTTTGTTCGTGGAAATCTTTTTGAGATAAAGCTTCTGTTAATTGACGGCCTCTGTCTGTTCTGAAATTAAAGAAGATTATCACATCGTCTTCCTGAATAGTTGCGATCGGTTTGTTATTCATGTCGACCATCAAAATCGGTTCGATGAATTCGTCGGTAACATGATTATGATAGCTTGTCAATATTGAATTTACAGCATCGATGGAATGCACTCCACTTCCGTTTACGATAAGGTCATAGGCTTTTTTTACGCGTTCCCAGCGTTTGTCCCTGTCCATCGCATAATAACGGCCAATAACAGAAGCCAGTTTTGCCGAAGAATTCTGCAGGTATTCCTCTAAGTCTTGAATGTATTTTGCGCCCGACTTAGGATCAACATCTCGCCCGTCAGTGAAAGCATGAACGAATACATTTTTCAGTCCGAAATCCTGAGCAGCATCCAACAAGCCTCTTAAGTGAGATGTGTGAGAATGAACTCCTCCATCGGAAACCAAACCTAAAAAGTGAACATTCTTATTGTTTTCCTTCGCATAAGCAAAAGCATCATTAAGAACTTTTTCCTGATTCAAAGATTTGTGTTCTACAGCCAGGTTGATTTTTGCCAGGTCCTGATAAACAATTCGTCCTGCGCCAAGATTCATGTGGCCCACTTCCGAATTCCCCATTTGGCCATCGGGTAAGCCAACGTTTAGTCCGTCGGTTCTTAATTGAGCGTTCGGATATTTTGTATACAAACTGTTTATAAATGGAACGTTTGCGTTGTCTATAGCGGAAACTTTCGGGTCAGGAGATTTTCCCCAACCGTCCAAAATCATTAAAATTACTTTCTTGTTCATGGTATTATAGCCAATTTTTGGCCTTATTATAATCAATAAAATATTTTACACTTACAGAGAACGTATGATTCAAATCATTCTGTAAAGTATGTGCTAAGTTATCAATTATATTTTTATTTAAACGCTGTTCATAATGAGTGGCATTATTTCGGTATAAAACGGATACCTGACTTCCCGGAGCAAACCACCATACATACGATAAATCATAATTCCAGGATTTGAAATTGTCGTTGTTGTTTTGTTTGTAGTCGGTATTAGGTTCGTAATAGCCGTTTTCCAAAAGGGTCAGGTAGTTTTTTATTTCTGAATACGACCAATAATAACGTACTTTCAGATTAAAAGTCATTCTGCTGTTAATCCCGTATTTTCCACCAACTGAATTCTCAATCGTAGTTACATTTCTGTTAGCAAAAATAATGTCGGTTTCCGTGTTGTCCACATAGCCTTTATCATCATTGTCTCTTGCCATATTCAAACCATAGGTCAGGAATAATTTATCGCTGAAACGGTAGCGCGGACTTATGTTAAATCCGTACGAATTGCGTTTATCCTGTTCGTAAACATAGAAGTATGGGTTAAAATCGATAGCGAACGGATTGTTGTAATTCGAGGAATAATAGATCCAGCTTCCCACACTTTTCGGACGGTATACATATCGTCCTGTTGTTCTGGGCTGGTAAAAATCATAGGTTACTATCGGATTTAAGTCGATTCCAATTCCGAAGTCATCGTTCCTTTTGTTGGAAGCATTCATGCTTCCGCTAAACCAGGCATTCTGCACCAGTCCGGTATCGTTTTGCCATTCAAGGGAAGTGTTGGCATTCAGGAAAAAAGAGTTGAAAAGTTTGGTAGGGTTTAAGATTCGGTAACTGAAATTGGCAAATGTATTATGGTAATTGTTGGTGAAATTAAGTCCCAGGTCATTGATGTCGTAATCCTTCGAAACATAATTTGCACCACCATTGAAACGGTATTTTCCGAACGTTTTGGCGAAATAAATATTGGTGTTATACCCGTTTTTGTCTTCGATATCGTTTATGTGATTGTATTTGAAATTTCCAGAAAGTTTATAGGTGTTTGCCTTGGTGTTTAGGTCAAAGAGTACCGCTGAAACATTTGCATCTTTAAAGCTGCCGTCTCGCATTACATTGGTATTTACAAAACTTATGGAAGAGTTTTTTCGGAAGCGTTGATCGAATACCGTTACATTATAATTGGCCAAGGGTTCTACAACCACGCTTCGTCTATCACCGGTTACCGTATTTACGACTGTTGCTTTTGTTTCTTTTGTGACAGCATTTAATACTCCGATACCCAATCCTTTTGAGGTTCTTCCTGAAATTTTTAAAGCATTGAGCAGATCGATAGTAGTGGGCATTTTCTCAACCTCTTCGTTTTCGCCCAGAGTTACATCACCGGAAGGTGTGCTTCCTATTCTTCGCGAATAGAATAGGGAACCTTTGTTGAATAAATCGGTGCCTTCGGTGAAGAAACCACGGTTTTCATTCAGCTGTTGTTCGAAAGGACCAAGGTTCAGGATTTTATTGTCAAAAGTGGTCTGCCCGAAGTCAGGTACTAAAATGGCATCTAATGTGAAGGAATCGTTGATCCCATATTTAATGTCCATTCCTCCTTTAAAGGTTGTTTCTGTTCCTTCGTCATTATGATTGACATATCCTGATGCATAAGGAATGAAGAATAATCGTATTGGAGGTTTTATATTTTCGATGCCATCCAAAATTCCTGCTTGTTGCAGGATGTTTCCGATGTTGGTGTCGATTTTGTTCCAAGCGTATTTTTGTTTTTTGTATCGCACTTCCCTGAAAAGGTTCAATCCCCAGACTTGCTTGTCTTTGGATGAAAATCGGATTGCGGCATAAGGTATTTTCATTTCTACTACCCAACCGAAGTCTGTCTGTTTTACGGCACTGTGCCAAACGGCGTCCCAGGAATAGTCTTCACCGGTTTCCTGCGTGGCAATACAGTCCATTTGGGTTCCGGCGGCGCTTACAATAAGTCGGAAGTCCTGCTGTCCGTCATTATAACCATTTAAAAAGACTCCAAAATGATCGGACGTTCCAAAATTATCCCTTTGAGTAATCTCTTTCAGAAGGTTTTCTTTTGCCTGATGCATTTCAGCACCTACATAGATGCCTTCATTATCGTAGGCTATTCTGACTATGGTTTTTTCTTCGGGGAGTTCTGGTTTTCCGTTGTCGGGCTGAAACATTATAAAGTCGGTAGCTTTTTCTACAGTGTTCCAGAATGGTTCGTCCAATTTTCCGTCAATGGTAACGTTTTGATCTATTTTTAAGGCGGTAAGTGTTTTCTTTGTTGCGGTAGAAGGTGTTGTGTTCGTTGGATTATCTTGAGAAAAGACTAGGGAAGAACAAATAAAGCTTAGTAAAATGGACAGCTTTAATTTCATTATTTTGATTTTTTGATGATTGATATGTCAAAGATAAATATTTCCCCAAACCCTTAGAAATATTAAGAAATGTTTAACTATCAGGCTCTTAAAGTGTCGACGAAATGTTAAATTTTGCCGATAAAATGCAAAAAATATTTGGAGGATTAAAATATTTATCTACTTTTGGCTCTGTAGAATTTCAACATAACAAATAGATTATCAATGAGTTACAAAATTTTTCCAATATTGTTTTCGTCTTTTGTGTCGTTTACATCTTTAGCGACAAATAAGATCGGTGATCCAAAAGTGCTGGCTTCAACTGCCAGGGCTTCAATGGAAGTGAAAGTGAAGGAATTATATAGTTCTTTGAAGTTGAATTCTTTTACAATGCCTAAGTTGGAAGCTTTTTCTAAAGCTGTAGAAGGATATTATCAGTTAAAGGAGCGTGGTGTGGTTCAGAAAGATATTTTGACTATTGTAGATTTTAGTTTGTCTTCAACTCAAAAACGTCTTTGGGTGATTGATATGGTAACTAATACTGTTTTATTACAGTCAGTTGTGTCACACGGAAGAAACAGCGGTGAAGAATTTGCGACTTCTTTTTCAAATGAATCAAATTCCAATAAAAGCAGCTTAGGGTTTTATTCCACAGGAGAAACGTATAGCGGTAAGCATGGATTGTCCTTAAAGTTGGATGGTTTGGAATACGGAATCAACAATAACGCAAGAAACAGAGCTGTTGTAATGCATGGTGCAGATTATGCGGCTGAAAGCATTATCAAACTACAGGGTAGGTTAGGAAGAAGTCAGGGATGTCCAGCGATTCCTTTTGCGATTCATAAAGAAATCATCAACCTGATAAAAAACAAATCATGTTTGTTTATTTATCATCCTTCCAGAACTTATGAAAAACAATCAAAATTAATTTCGTAATTTTTGATATAAATCGGAATCGAGATTGTAAATGTCGTTCCGGAATTGGAATCCATCCTCATTCATCCAAGCTGTCCAATACAGTAAATGAATGGGGATATATTTTTTTATAGGGATACCAGAGGTTTTTCCGCTTGCAATGAATTTTTCGACCCGTTTCTGGTTCATATAGTTTTCGTCGGTCTCGAGGATATAATAGGCGAGATCCAAAGGGTTTTCTACACGCACACATCCTGAACTTAATGATCTTCCCGTTAATTCGAATAATTCTTTATGGTTGGTGTCGTGCAAATAAACTAAATGTCCGTTTGGAAAATTGAATTTGACGAGACCTAATGAATTATTTTCTCCCGGTTTTTGCACGTATCTGTAATTGTTGGGTTTAGCTGCATTCCAGCTATACGGATCTACTTCTTGGCCTTTCGAATCATAAATAGTTATTCTTGTTGCTGCGAAATAGCCTCTGTTTTGAGAAGCTGTCGGTCCTAAATCTTCTTTTATGATTGTCGGTGGAACTGTCCAGGTAGGGTTGATGACGAGATTGCTTAAATGTGAGGACAATACCGGTGTTCGTCGTTTGTCTTTCCCTACTACCACTTTATGTACCCTGGCTGTATCATTGTCTTTTATGAAATATAGTTTGAATTCAGGGATATTGATAATGATATAATCCTTGCCTAAGTCTCTCGGAAACCATCTCCAGCGCTCGAGATTCGCAATGATTTGTTCAGTACGCTGTTTTTTTGAAACATTCATGGCTGTGACGGTGTTTGTGCCTATGACCCCGTCAGCCAACAATCCGTGTCGCTTCTGAAAACTTTTTACGGCTTCCACGGTTTTGTTGTCGTAAATGTTGGTTAAATTGGTTAAAGTATCTTCTTTAGTATAGTCGCCCCAATACATCAACCGTTTTTTAACCGCTTTAATAGTCGCTGCTCTTTCATTGGGGTTTATTTTTTCTTCAATAACTATTGGGTTGAAGTCGTCATCAGGCATTTCATTCATCTTTTTTAGGCTCTTTTTTAAAAGATGGTAAACAGTATGGTTCGGTTTTAAAGTGTCTAATGTTTTTTCAACGTTATGATGCCTGATTGCCTCCTGAAGTAAATCGATGGCTTTTATTTTTTTATTGCCGGTTTCCCAGTCGATATACAGCTGCTTGGGGTTGAGTTTTCCGTTGTACAGATGGTTGGCCAGTTTGTGAAAGGATTCCGTTAAAAGTATATCGAAATTTACGATTTCAGTTGAGTTTAATTTTGTTTTTGTTCCCTCTTGTTTTTCAAGTGAACTGAAATTGTATTCCTCCGGAATGAGTCCGTCGTCTTCCGAACTTTTTATTAAATCGATAAGTGCTTTTCGGTCTTCTGTTTCCGTCCAAACCGTTTTGAAAAGATTATTGCGATAGAATTCTTTAATTTGCTCTGGTTTGTCCCATAGTGCAGTACTGTCAAAAGCAATTGATTTTGGGGAATTGATGGGTATTACTTTTATCTTTAAAGAGTCCTGTTGGTTGTTATAAGCCAAAGCAACCTCTTTTTTACAATTCATAAAAAGTATGGGAAGAAAAAAAAAGAGGTATTTGCAGGACATGGTAAATAATATTTTTACGCTAGGAAAGTTACGAAAAATACTAAGGCTGACATTGTTTTTTAACATTTTAGAGGCGTTTGTACATGACGAAATGCTTACCAATTTCAGTTATTTCGAATGGATTTCCGTAAATTTTATAGCCCAGTCTTTCATAAAATGGGATTGCTATTTCCCTGGCATTGAACCAAATCAGTCTCCCGTTTTTTTCTTTCACGAAATGCTCTGCCTTTTTCACTAACTGTTCGCCAAATCCCATGCGCTGGTGGTTTTCCAGAACGGCCATGCCTCGCATTTGGAATTGGTTCTCAATAGAGCAATTGGGATAATCTTTTTTGAAAAGCGAAACGACAGCCAGTAATTCTTCGTTTTCTGAAAGTCCGAAGTGTGCTGTGGTCCCTAAATTATCGCCTTCGAAATGACAGCTTTCTATTGGTTTGCCCGGTCTTAAAACGGGTTGTCTGACAGAAAAAGTGTCCTCGGCTTCTATTTGACGGATTAAAATCATAAAATTTCAGTTGTTTTTAGTGAAGGTTGTCTGTGTCTAACGGTTTAAAAATAAATCAATTATATATTAGATGATGGAAAACTTTAAAAGTTGCTTCAAGTTACATGATATTTTTTTAAAAAAAAGTTTGTTTTTAGAATAAATATTTATCTATATTTGCACCGAAATAATGCGGAAGTAGCTCAGTTGGTAGAGCTCCAGCCTTCCAAGCTGGTTGTCGCGAGTTCGAGCCTCGTCTTCCGCTCCAAAACTTAGATGAAAGTTTTAAAAGATCATCACCTGCGGAAGTAGCTCAGTTGGTAGAGCTCCAGCCTTCCAAGCTGGTTGTCGCGAGTTCGAGCCTCGTCTTCCGCTCTAGAGCCTTAAACGAAAGTTTGAGGCTTTTTTGTTTTTATCGGATTCTGATATATTTTCTCAATAGACAAATAGCGCCATTATAATTTCAAAAGCGATTAAGATTATAATGATCCATTCCAAGCGATGACTTTCCCGAACGTTTAAAACATCGGTAAACAGTGTCAGGTTGTCTTCAACAATTTGCAAACGGTAATCAAGATCTTTAAAACGGGGATGGATATCGAAATTATTCTTCAGGTTGCGGTTAAGCAGGTTGAGTTCCTCATTGTCCCAAACCAGATTGGGGTCGTCCAGTATGTATAAATTGTCAACAATACTGTTTTTGACATTCAGAACCTTTCCGATATATTTCAGTAAATCTGTTTTTGAAATGCTAAGCCGGCCTTTTTGTTCCAACTCAAGAATATAATGCTTAGAGGAAGTGATGAGTTCGTCTGTAAGTACTTCGTAATATTCCAAAGCAACGGACTGTCCGGTGTTAAGCATTACGATCCGCAATAAAGAAGGATCTATTTGCGACGTGATGACAAAGTTGTTTTTGACAACTATTTTATCGGGGGTTGCATCTGTTTTGATAATGTATTCCTCAGATAAATTTAAATCGACCGGATTTATTGCATAATTTGTAACGAAGTTCAGAAATTCGCTTTTGGCAATAGGGTCGTAATTGGCAAAAACGACTACACCGTAATCAAAAATATACAGATAACGGTTGCTGTCCGTAAGCGCATAAAATACCTCGGAAGTCGAACCCGAAAAAGCTTCGGTACGAAATTCGGTGCGGAACTTTTTGATGTTAAAAGACTCCGCAATCTGTATGGCCTCGATTCGAATTTCCATAACCAACTGATTTATACAAATTTAAGAAAAAATTCTTACTAAATTTATATAAATCAGTATGGATTTAAAATGGGCTTATTTTAAGTTTGATAAATCAGCTCCGGTTTCGAGTTCAACCGCTTCCTGATTCTGTTTGAATAATCGGGCTGGTAAAGCTCCTTTTAGGGTTATTTTGCTATCCTGCACTTCCAGCCAACTTCCTTCGCGTAATCCCAAAACGGGCTGCGAATTAAAATTATGGAATTCGTTAATTCGGGTTTCACGAGTTTCTCCCATGTGTGTAGAACCTTCAATAGGATCAAGATAATGCGGATTGATATTAAAAGGAACAAAAGCCAGCGTATTGAAACTCGGCGGATAAACGATAGGCATGTCATTGGTGGTCCCCATGGTAAGTCCGCAGATGTTGCTGCCGGCTGAGGTTCCCAAATAGGGTGTTCCGTTTTTTACCACATTCACAAGCGTTTCAATAATTCCGGTTTTGTACAATTGGGTAACCAGTAAAAACGTATTGCCACCACCGGTAAAAATACCTTTCGCCTGTTGCAGCGCTTCGATAGGATTTTCGAATTCATGAAGTCCGTTTACAGCAATATCGATTTTTGCAAAAGCCTCGCTTACTTTTTTTGTATAGTCATCGTGTGAAATTCCGCCCGGTCTGGCATACGGGATAAAAAGAATTTTTTCGATTCCGTTGAAATGCGTTTTTAACGTGGGAAGTAAGTACTCCAGATAACTTCCTTCATATAGCGTTGAGGTGCTGGCAATAATAATTCGTTTCATTTTCAAATCTTTGTCGCAAAGTTAACTAATTTCAAAAATGAATTGAAAGGAATCGAATTTCTCGTTTAACAAAAAATTACGAATCCGTTGGCATAAAATTGGGAAGTGCAGCTCATATTTTTACGCTTTGGTAAATAAATTCTTTCTTTTGAAAGATGAAGAATGTATCTTTCTTTTTTACAAGAACTGTTTTTTAATGATTGTGGATGAAAAATAAATTACTTTTTTTTATTTTTTTAATTATGACGGTTTGTTCAGCTCAAGGGACAAGACTTCTGAAAGGTCAGGTAGTTGCGGACGTTAAAGAACTGCAGGGAATTAACGTAAATAATCTTGCATCAAAGAAAGAAATCGCGACGGAAGCAGACGGATTGTTTTCTATTTATGCAAAGCCCGGAGATACTTTGGTTTTTACTGCTGTGCAGCTGAATGAAAAGCGCCTGGTTGTCGAAAAAGAAGATTTTGATTATCTGCCTTTTTTGGTAAAGATGAAAGTAAAAGTGATCCTGTTGCAGGAGGTTTATATCGAAAAAAACAACATTACTGCAGAAAGTTTGGGATTGGTGCCGAAAGGAATAAAAACGCGCTCGCCGGAAGAAAGAGCTGTAAAAAGATATTATGCGGCGCAAACGGGACCGTTAAAATCCTTGATTTATGCCCTGGATGGGACGGCTAAACGACGCAAGAAAGAAATTGTTGCCGTCATGAGGAGTCAAAGTTTGCAGCATAAACTTGAGCATATATTTAGTGAAGATTATTTTGTTGACGAACTGAAGATTCCATCGGAACAATTGTATGGGTTTTATGTTTTTGTTGCCGAAAATCAGGGATTTACGAATGTTATTCAACAGAAAAATAAATGGCTGATAAAATTTGAATTGATAAAACTGGCTTCTGAATATATTAAAAGGTTGTCCGATGAAAAGTAACGTGCTTTTATTTTTTTTGCTAATTGCAACAGCTTAGGGAGCGAACAGGGTAGTGTTGAAAGGAATCGGATTTCTCATTTAATAAAAAATTACAAAGCTATTGGTACTAAATTAGCAAACCTAGCCAGTACTTTTACGTTGTGGTAAAAATCTGTATTTATTGAAGGATGATTCCTTTTTTTTGTAAGTTCTGTCAATAGTACGGGTTTTGCATCATTCGCAAAAAAAATGATTTTTTTGTTTTATGTATGTGTCAGTAATTCAGATTATTAACGTAACTTTAAGGTGTAATGTTTTCACTACAACTTAGAAATGTTTTTTTAATATGTGCCTGATAGGTAATGAGCAAGCTTTCCTATGGTGTATAAGGCTCAGTTTTAAATTAGTGTAGATGAAAAATAAATTACTTTTTTTAGTTTCTTTTTTAATTGTGACGATTTGTTCTGCTCAAGATGCAAAACTTCTAAACGGGAAGGTGGTTGCCGAGGTGAAAGATTTGCAGGGAGTTAATATAGTAAATCAGGCTTCGGGAAAAGTAGTGGCTACTTCGGAAGACGGATTGTTTTCCATTTATGCAAAACCCGGTGATACATTGGTTTTTACATCCGTTCAGTTAAACGAGAAACGAATTGTTATTGAAAAAGAGGATTTTGATTATCTGCCTTTTGTGGTGAAAATGAGGCTAAAAGTTACCCAGTTAAAAGAAGTAGTGATTACTGATAGTGGTGTCAATGCCGTTAGTCTGGGAATTGTGCCGAAAGGGATGAAAGCGTATACGCCTGCAGAACGAAGATATTATACGGCTACTACAGGTTCGGGAATAATCCCCGTAGATCCCATAATTAATGCCATAACCGGAAGAACAAAACAACTGAAAAAAGAAATCAAAGTCGAGCGTTCGGAAATGCTTCAGCAGAAACTTTCCGCCCTATTTGACGAAAACTATTTTATTGAAGAATTAAAGATTCCACCTGCTCAGGTAAATGGTTTTTTCGTTTTCGCTGCGGAAAATCAGGAATTGGCCAATCAGGTAAGAGGAAAGAAAAAACCGCTGATAGAGTTGGAATTGGTAAAACTGGCGTCTGAATATCTAAAACGATTGTCCGATGAAAAGTAAAGTGCTTATTTTTTTGATGTTGTTGTCGTTAACCGTAACGGCTCAAGATGTTAACCGCGTATTGTTTCGGGGAGTGGTAGTTGCTGATTCCCTGGACGTGGATAATATTGTTGTTAGAAATATTACTTCGAAAAGGATTACGATTACCGACAATAAAGGAAATTTCAGCTTATTCGTGAAAGAAAGGGATACGCTGGTTTTTAGTGCCATCGCCTTTAATTCATCGGTTTTGATAATTAATAAGTCACATCTCGATAATGAAGTTGTCAAAATACGCCTTTCGGTTAAAGTTAACGAACTCGACGAAGTTGTGGTCCGACCTTATACGTTAACCGGTAACCTGGAAGCGGATTCCAAAAACCTCAAAATTAAAACGGTGGATGTGGATGAAAAAAAGATAGATTTCTCTAATCCGTTGCCTAAGTACAATAAGGTTGACAATTCTTTGGCACAGATTACTCCCGGTAGCGGAAACAGTTTCAGCGGTATGGATTTTATAGCGTTAGGCAAAAAAGCTAAAGATGCTATTTTTGGTCATAAGCCCAAAGAAAAGAAAATTGAATATGTAACTGATAAAATCTTCTCCGAAGGGGTGAAAGAAAAATTCGATCCCCAATTCTTTACCGAAACCCTTAAACTCAAACTGGAAGAAATCGATTTGTTTCTAGCGTATTGTGATGATACTTCTCCGGATAGCAGAGCGCTGCTTAATCCAAAAAAAGAATTCGAACTGATTGATTTTCTGCAGAAAAAAAGTGAAGAATATCATAAAAAAAATCAGTAAATAATATCTTTTACTACTTTTGAGGCATGAGGAAATATTTTCAGCTTCTTTTGCCGGTATTTCTTTTTGTTGTGCTGAGCTCTTTTGCTTTGCACAAGTTCTATGTTGGTATCTATCAGATAAATTATTCGGACAAGAAAAAAGAGGTGCAGATAACGGCACGCGTTTTCATTGACGATATCGAAAAAGCCCTTCAAACCAAATATAAAAAGAAAATATATTTGGCTACCCCAAAAGAAATTACTGAAACCAACGAACTTCTCAAAAATTATCTTTCTGAAAAAATGCAGCTGACAGTAAACAGAAAGGCCAAGCCCCTGAAATTTTTAGGCAAGGAAACAGAAGACAATGTGTTGATTTGTTATCTTACCACATCGGTACCTGAAAAAATAACATCAATGGCGATATACAACTCCGTGTTAACCGAAATATATCCCGAACAACAAAATATCATCCATTTCAATATTTATGGTAACAAAAAAAGCTTGTTGCTGACAGATAGTGAAACAGAAGGTGATTTAGAATTTTAAAACAAACAAAACAACATAAAAACATGAGGAAATCAGTTTCAGTTTTTTCATTGGTAGCTTTGGCAGTTCCTTTTATTGCCTTGGCACAGGAAACAAAACCAGCCGATAAAAAGAGAGATCCGGGACATAGTGATACCAACAAATTCAGTCAGATGTACCATGAAATGGCTACCCCGAATTCGTACAGAACGGCTTCAGGTGCTCCCGGTCCGGCTTATTATCAGCAACAGGCGGATTACAAAATCAACATCGAGCTGGATGATAAAAACACTAAGCTGTACGGTACGGAAACGATTACTTACCATAATAATTCGCCGGAAGCGCTGACCTATCTTTGGGTTCAACTGGATCAGAATGAAAAGAAACGGGACGGTAAATCTCCATTAACACAAGGACAAAGAGTTAGCAATGCTATGAGTTCTGGTGAGTTCTCAAGACAATTCATGCAACAGCGTTTTGACGGCGGTTTTAACATTGAATATGTGAAAGACGCTAAAGGCAAGCCGATGAATTACACCATCAATCAAACAATGATGCGCATCGATTTGGAAAAACCTCTTAAACAAGGTGATAAAGTTTCTTTCGATGTGAAATGGTGGTACAACATCAATAATTATATGGTAGACGGAGGACGTTCCGGATACGAGCATTTCGATAAAGATGGTAACAATCTGTATGTAATCGCTCAGTTTTACCCAAGAATGGCTGTTTATAACGACGTAGAAGGTTGGCAAAACATGCAGTTCTGGGGTTCCGGAGAATTTGCGCTGCCTTTCGGGAATTTTGAAGTGAGTATCACTGTTCCGGCAGATCACGTTATGGAAGGAACCGGAGTGTTGCAAAACAGAAAAGAAGTGTACACAGCCGAGCAGGTAAAACGTTATGAATTGGCTGAGAAAACCTATGACAAACCAGTTGTAATCGTAACGCAGGAAGAAGCAGAAGCTGCTGCCAAAGGATTTTCGACTAATAAGAAAACCTGGAAATTTAAGGCGGACAACGTTCGAGATTTCGCGTTTTCGACCTCAAGAAAATTCATTTACGATATGATGGCCGTTAAATTGGAAAACGGTAAAACAGTAATGGCAGTATCTTGTTATCCACCGGAAGCCAATCCGCTTTGGGGTGAATATTCAACTCGAGTAGTGGCACATACGTTAAAAACGTATTCAAAATATACATTCGACTATCCTTATCCGAAAGCCGTTTCGATTTCTGCAGAAGATCAGGGAATGGAGTATCCGATGATTTGCTGGAACTATGGGCGTCCGGATGAAAAAGGATACGTAAGCGACCGAATCAAATACGGAATGATGGGGGTGATTATCCACGAAGTAGGACACAATTTCTTCCCGATGATCGTAAACTCGGATGAGCGTCAGTGGACCTGGATGGACGAAGGTTTAAATACATTCTTAGAGTATTTGACAGAGCAAAGCTGGGATAAGAACTTCCCTTCAAGCCGTGGACCGGCTGCTAAAATTGTTCCGTATATGAGTGGCGACCAGAAATTTTTGGAGCCTATCATGTCTAATTCGGAAACGATTTACAACTTTGGAGCGAACGGATATTCAAAACCTGCAACGGGATTGAACATTCTTCGTGAAACTATTATGGGTCATGAGTTGTTTGATCATGCTTTCAGAACGTATGCACAGCGTTGGAAGTTCAAGCATCCAACACCAGAAGATTTCTTCAGAACAATGGAAGATGCTTCGGCAGTGGATTTGGACTGGTTCTGGAGAGGATGGTTCTATTCTACCGATTATGTGGATATTGCAATTAAAGAAGTGAAACAGTATTATGTAACCGAAGATCCTTCTAAAGAAGTAAAAGAGCAGTTCAACCGCAGAGGAAGAAAAGTAAATAATGGTGAGCCAATGGTGTATATGGTTTCTGAAGCATCCGAAGATTTTAAACCGGAATTGAAAAAACCGTTGAACGTACAGGATGTAAAAACATTATCGGAATATGTGAATAAACTGAGTCCTGAAGTACGAAATGAGCTTAAACAGCCAAAGTATTTCTACGAAGTGGAATTCGATAAGCCAGGCGGAATGATGATGCCGGTAATCGTAGAATTACAGTTTGAAGACGGAACGACTGAAAACCATCATTTCCCGGTGCAAATCTGGAGAAAAGGGAACGATACGGTGAAACGTGTTTTTGCAACAGAAAAACCGCTGAAGAAAATTCAATTGGACCCGAAATTGGAAACCGCTGATATTGATGTGATCAATAACGTCTGGCCAAAAGAAGAAACGAAATCAAAATTTGATGAGCTTTCCCAGAATACAAAATAAATAAGAAAAAGACCATCTGGATAAGGTGGTCTTTTTTGTTTTTAATAACATATTCCATTTTAAAACTTTGTAACTTTGTCGCGTTACAACCAGTAATTACAAAATCATGTTCGGAATAGGAGGAGGAGAAATATTCTTCATTATATTGGTGGCCTTGATGCTGTTCGGATCCGATAAGGTTCCGGATATCGCACGTACTTTGGGTAAAGGTATGGCACAACTTAAAAATGCGACCAATGATATCAAAAACGAAATTCAGAAAAGTGCCGAAGCCAACGGTTTGAATGATTTAAACGATTTGAATCCGATGAAACAATTGGATCTGACTTCTGATATTACCAAAGAAATCGACAAGGCGAAAGAAGACATCGAAGATATGACCGGACCGATTAAAAGACAGATGTAACTTTGGAAAAAATTATTCATTTAGACAAACAATTGTTTGTTCTCCTAAACGGCCTGGGTTCAGTTTCATACGATGGGTTTTGGTTACTGATCACCAAACAATTTCATTGGGCGCCTGTTTTTCTCTTTGTTTTTTATCTGTTGTATAAGAAAGTGGGGTGGAAGCATTTGCTTTTGATACTTGTGTCCATCGCAGTCATGATTACGTTCACCGATCAGTTTATCAATCTGATAAAAAACAACGTGCAGCGATTACGTCCGTGCAACGATTTGGAAATAAAAGATATGATCCGAATTGTAAAGTCGAGCAGTTCTTTCAGTTATTTTTCAGGTCACGCAGGCAATTCCATGGCATCAACCGTATTTGTGTTTTTGATTTTGAGAAAATATTACAAGTACGCTTTCTTGTTGTTTTTGTTCCCGCTGATATTTGCCTATAGTCGAATTTATCTTGGTTTGCACTTTCCAGGTGATATCCTTTCTGGATATTTATTTGGGATTATAGCCGGCTTTGGATTCTCAAAATTGTATATCATTTTTAGGAATAAATATTTTCCGGAAAACATATAAAATAAAAATCCCGATTCTTGAATCGGGATTTTTATTTTATAGTACTCGGCTCATGGTTAAACCATCGCGAATTGGGAGTAAAACGGTTTCTACTCTTGGGTCGTTCTTTAGGATTTCATTGTATTCCAACAATACTTTGGTGCTTTTATCATTGGCTTTAACTTCTTCCAACACTTTTCCGCTCCACAGTACATTGTCGGATAAAATCAAACCGCCTTTGTTCATCAACGGCACAATCATATTGAAATAGTTGATGTAGTTTTCTTTGTCGGCGTCAATAAAAACCAAATCGAATTTTTTGTTCAGTGTCGGGATAATTTCCAAAGCATTGCCTAAATGTTGCTTAATTTGGTTGTCCCATGGGGATTGTGCGAAATATTTTCTCTGGAAATCATACAATTCTTCATTGTTGTCGATGGTGTCCAGCGTTCCGTTTTCCGGTAGGCCTTCAGCCATACATAAAGCCGCATAACCGGTATAGGTGCCTATTTCGAGAATGTTTACAGGGCGAATCAACTTCGACATCATACTTAAAAACCGTCCCTGAAAATGTCCGCTCAACATTCGGGGCTGTAAAATTTTTTGATGGGTTTCTTTATTTAAACGCGCTAGTAACTCCGGTTCGTTTTCCGTGTGTAACGCTACATAATCTTCTAAAGCTTCGGATATAAAGTGCATAATATTATGATTTTGGTTTTGGTTTTTGCCAGTAGTACAATTGATTAGTGAAAAGCTAAAGAGGAAAAATAGCTATCTCATTTGAAAAAGTTTCACACAAATTTACAAATTAACAGATAATCAAATCGATAAATTGTGATTAACTTTGCGCCATGCAAATGGAGAAGAAGGATATACGCGCATTAACGAAAGACCAGTTACGCGATTTTTTTGTTACGAACGGAGATAAAGCCTTTCGTGGTAATCAGGTGTACGAATGGTTGTGGCATAAGCGCGCGCATAAGTTTGAGGACATGACCAATGTTTCCAAGCATACACGTGAAATGTTGGAAGCAAATTTCGTAATCAATCACATCAAGGTTGATACGATGCAGCGCAGTTCTGACGGGACCGTGAAAAATGCTGTTCGTCTTCATGATGATCTGATAGTAGAGTCAGTTTTGATCCCGACCGAAACGCGAACTACAGCCTGTGTTTCCAGTCAGGTGGGTTGCAGTCTGGATTGTAATTTCTGTGCAACGGCAAGATTGAAAAGAATGCGTAACCTAAACCCGGATGAGATTTACGATCAGGTGGCGGCTATCGACAGTGAAAGTCGTTTGTATTACAACCGTCCATTATCCAATATAGTTTTCATGGGAATGGGGGAGCCGTTGATGAACTATCCAAATGTAATGAAGGCGATTGATAAAATCACATCTCCTGAAGGTTTGGGAATGTCGCCGAAACGTATCACAGTTTCCACATCGGGGATTTCGAAAATGATTATGAAAATGGCCGATGACGATGTGAAATTCAAACTGGCTGTTTCTTTGCACTCGGCTATTGAGGAAATCCGAAACGAAATTATGCCGTTCACCAAGAGTTTTCCTTTGCCTGAATTGAAGGAAGCATTAGAATACTGGTACAAGAAAACAAAAAGTAAGGTTACCTATGAATATGTGGTTTGGAAAGGAATCAACGATGACAAGAAATCGATTGACGCCTTGGTGAAATTCTGCAAATACGTTCCGTGTAAAGTAAACTTAATTGAATACAATCCGATTGACGACGGTCAGTTTCAGCAGGCTTCCCAGAAAGCCATTGAAGATTATATTATGGCTCTTGAGCGAAATGACATTGTTGTTAAAGTACGCCGAAGCCGAGGAAAGGACATTGATGCCGCCTGTGGTCAGTTGGCCAATAAAGAAGGATAAAGATAAAAAAAAACGTTCGCTAATAAAGCGAACGTTTTTTTATGAATAGGTTAGTGTTTAATTACCAAAAGTAAAAGTATAAGGTGCTCCTGCGCCGATAGAAATAGTAGCAATATTGTCACAGTCCCCGTTTCCGTAATCCAGCGTTGCCATGTGATTGTTTCTGCTTGATACTAAGACACCTGAAACTACTTTATATGTACAGTCGATTTTAAATATAAATGGTGTAGTGATTACTGATCTATAGTCACTGTTAGATCCTGTTGTGACCCAGCTTCCCCATATCTGGTAAACATTATCATGGAAAACCAATGGTGTGTCATATCCTTCAATCAGTTCTCTGGTTCTTGTGCCGACTCTTGAATAAGTGTTTCCATTTGGAAGAGTAATGTCTAAGTCCAAATTGATTACCACAATCGGATGCGGGATCGGATATGGATCTCTAGCTTCAATAGTTCTTGAAAGTGTTTTTGTGCCTTCTACTAAGATATTGTCATAGTGGAAATTATGGAAATTATATGTCCATACATAAGGCGATTGTTGGAAGTTAGTGCTGCCACTAATGATAATTTGTCCTCTTAAGATAGCTCCGTTATGATATGCACAACCCGTTGTCCCGAAGTCGACGATTCTGGTCCATGTAGTCCCTTCTACCGATGTAGTAACAGTTGCGCAATCCGGAAGGATGGATTGATAGCTCTCAGCTCTTGCAGTGTTTTGTACATTAACCTGGTCTTCCGCGATTTCCGAAATGTCATTTGAAATAGCGTCCATTTTGGCATTAGCGTTAAACTCTTCTGTGGTAAATTGGCCGGTAGTATTACTGTTGTTTTCTTCTTCCTGTTCTTCTTTGTTGCAGCCAATTAAGGAAAAGGCTAATAAAACTACAATCGATTTTAATAAAGTGTGTGTCTTCATAAAATTAGGTTTTGGGTGTATCTAATAGATGCAAAATACATATAAAGGTTTAACGGATTAACGAAAAAACTATATTTTTTATTTCATATAGAATTGTATCTTTGAATTCAATGAAACGAGTTATGACAAATATAAGTTCCAACGAAAATTACGAAAGTCATCTTGTACCATTGAAAAATCCAATCCCATAGATGAAAATCGTTGAACAGATAAAGGAGCCGATTAGTCTTGAAATGGAACTTTTTGAAACGAAGTTTCGTGATTCTATGTCTTCTAAAGTGGCTCTTTTAAACAGAATCACTCATTATATCGTAAACCGAAAAGGGAAACAAATGCGTCCAATGTTTGTCTTTCTTACCGCGAAAATGGTATCGGGCGGAACGATAAACGAGCGGGCATATCGCGGCGCTGCAGTTATCGAGCTGATCCATACAGCCACGCTGGTTCATGATGACGTGGTGGATGACAGCAACCGCCGCCGCGGATTTTTCTCTGTCAACGCCTTATGGAAAAATAAGATTGCTGTCTTGGTTGGTGACTTTTTGCTTTCCAAAGGTCTGCTGCTTTCCATTGATAATAATGATTTCGACTTACTGAAAATTATTTCGGTAGCTGTTCGCGAAATGAGCGAAGGTGAATTGCTTCAGATTGAAAAGGCACGCAGATTGGACATCACCGAAGAAGTTTATTACGAAATCATACGCCAAAAAACAGCCACGTTGATTGCTGCCTGTTGTTCGCTTGGAGCTTGTGCCGTTTTTCCAGAGGACAAGGAAGTAATTGAACGCATGCGTAAATTTGGAGAGTTGATCGGAATGGCTTTCCAAATTAAAGACGACTTGTTCGATTATACTGATGATGCTATTGGAAAACCAACCGGTATCGATATCAAAGAACAAAAAATGACCTTGCCCCTTATTTATACCCTAAATAATTGTTCTTCCAAAGAAAAAAGCTGGGTGATTAATTCGGTAAAGAATCATAATAAAGATAAAAAACGCGTTCGCGAAGTTATTCAGTTCGTAAAAGATAAAAACGGATTGACATACGCCGAACACAAGATGGTGCAATTCCAAAAAGACGCACTTCAACTCATTGAAGATTTTCCCCATTCTGCCTATAAAGATGCCCTTATATTGATGGTAAATTATGTGATTGAAAGAAAAAAATAATTTTTTTTCATTCTAATACAACCATTTTCAAACTTCGCTCGTCTATGCTAATAGAAGTCGGTTATAAAGACCGGTTTTCGAAATACATTTTTTGAATGAAAGTAATAGACTTACATCAGGAGGAAAAAGAAATCATACAGTTGGCTGTCGAAAACAACCGACACGCCCAACATAAGATTTACTCGAAACACGCTCCAAAAATGCTGAGTGTCTGCCGACAATATATAAAAGACGTGCAGCAGGCAGAAGATGTAATGATAACCGCTTTTATGAAAGTGTTTTCCAATCTGAAAAATTTCGAACACAAAGGCAGTTTCGAAGGATGGATCCGGCGGATTATGGTAAACGAGAGTATTTCGTTTTTGAGAGTACAAAAACAGGTAAAGTTTACGGAAGACGAAAATTATTTTGAAGAACGGTACAATAACATCGAAAGCCAGTTTTCTGTTGAAGACATTCAGTTTTTGATTGACAGTCTTCCGGATGGTTACCGAATGGTTTTTAACCTTTATGCCATTGAAGGATACAAACATCAGGAAATTGCCGAAATGCTGAACATTAGCGAAGGAACTTCGAAATCGCAGTTGTCACATGCCCGAAAATTGCTCCAAAGTCAAGTGAATAAACTTAAAAATTATGAAAATGGAACCGAATAAAATGGAAGAGGAATTCAGAAAAAAACTGAATGAAAGGGAAATGCAGCCCTCTGATGCGGCATGGGACCGCCTGGATGCTATGCTTTCGGTAGCCGAGAACAAAAAACCGAAACGCAATTTAAGATGGTTGTTCATTGCTGCGGGCTTGGCACTTTTTTTCTTAATAGGTTTGTTTTTGTTTCAAGAGGAAAGAGGCAATCCTGGAATTCAGGTGAAAAACCCAGCTGTTGTAACTTCTGATGAGGATCAGAAAACTTCGGAAGTGCCCAATACGATTGTTCCCAATGAAGTGGTTCCTATTATTGGCAATGCTGAAGCTGTTGCTGAAAGTAAATCAAAAACAAAATCAAAGTCATCTGAAAAAAATGTTGCAAGTGATGTTTTCGATACTAATCATCAGATTGTAAAAGAAGAAGTTGTCGAAGTCATGACACCAAAAGAACCGGAAATTCGAAAAGTAGCCCCTGAGCCAGAAAAACTTTTAGCCGAAACTGATATGTCTAAGGAAAAGCCTCAAGTGAAAATTAATGCTAATTTATTGCTGAGCAATGTGGAGGGAGAATTAAATCAGGAATTCAGAGAAACAACCTTACAGCGCTTGAACCGAAATTTTAAAACGGTTAAAACTGCTGTAGCAAACAGAAATTACGAGTAAACAATCAAAAATCGAACAGTTAAATTTTAAAATTATGCAAAAGATTATCTTTTATGTAGTGGTCATGTTATGCTTTTTTGTAAGCAAAGTCACTGCGCAGGAAACCTTTGAGCAACGTGCTAATGCCATTGCCAAAAACATTGATAATATCACTAAAGAAGAGAAGCTTGCTTTAAAAACGGAAGTTGAAGAGGTTAACGAACAACTTGCAAAGGGAAAGCTGACTCAGGAAGAAGCTGATAAAAAGAAGATGCAATTAGCTACAGATTATGCTAAGAAAATAGAAGACAGAGTGGCTGTAGAAGAGGAAAAGCTTAATGCTTTGGTGCAGGAAAGAGTAGATGGCAAACTGAGTGATACCATCAAGATTAAGAAAAGATACTCGATTACCATTCCGGCAGATCATTACGACAGAAAAACAAAGAGAACCACTTCGCAGTTTGTGTTTGCATTCGGACTTAATAATCTGGTAACCAACGGTGCTGTTGCGAATTCCGATTTTGGTTACTGGCGTTCGACATTCTATGAATGGGGAATTACCGGAAGAACGCGTTTGGGTAAAGAAGACAGTCCACTTCATCTTAAATACGGTTTCTCCTTCATGTATAATATTTTGCATGCTACCGACAACCGTTATTTTGTCGATAAAGGATCAGAAACGGTGTTAGAGACATATCCGGTCAACTTAATAGATGATAAAACGTATTTTAAAAATGTATTTTTTGCAGTTCCGATTCATTTGGAGTGGGATTTTTCAGAGAAAAGAGAAATCAATGGAAAAATGTACCGCAGATCTCATGATGGTTTCCGTTTTGGAGCCGGTGGATTTATAGGGATTAATACCAATTCAAAACAATTCTTAGGCTATGAAGACGACGGTTACAAAATTAAGGAGAGACAAAAAGGGGATTGGAATGTAAATGAGTTTACCTATGGTTTAAGTACTTATGTGGGGTACAAAAGTATAAGTTTGTATGCGAAATATGATTTGCAGCCGATGTTTGAAAATAATTCGGTAGATCAACGTAATGCATCGTTGGGATTACGTTTCGATTTTAATTAATTTGTTTAGTTAGATACTTTTATGCCCTTTCAGAGTTTCGATACTGAAAGGGCTGATTATTTCTAAAACTTTGTACCTTTGAGCCATTCCAAAAATAAACAGACTTTTTAATAATTTGATTTCACAAAATACCATAGAAACCGTATTTGAAACCGCCCGTGTCGAGGAGGTTATCGGGGATTTTGTGCAGTTAAAAAGGGCTGGAACTAACCTTAAGGGTTTAAGTCCCTTTTCCAATGAGAAGTCACCTTCCTTCATGGTGTCGCCGGTAAAACAGATCTGGAAGGATTTTAGTTCGGGTAAAGGCGGGAATGCAGTGACGTTCCTAATGGAGCACGAGCATTTTTCGTATCCGGAAGCCATTCGATACCTGGCAAAAAAATATAATATCGAGATTGAAGAAACCGAACAGACGGATGCTGATAAAGCGGAAGCAAATGAAAAGGAAAGTATGTATCTGGTTTCGGAATTCGCGCAGAAATATTTCCACAATGTTTTAATGCACACCGATGAAGGGAAAGCCATTGGATATTCCTATTTCAAAGAACGTGGATTTACGAAAGACACTATCGAAAAATTCGGTTTAGGTTATTCTCCTGAAACTTGGGATGCTTTCACTTTAGAAGCGCTCGGAAAAGGCTACAAGCTGGATTATCTTGATAAAACCGGATTGTCCATTGTAAAGGAAGGTAAGCAGTTCGACCGTTTCAAAGGGCGTGTGATGTTTCCGATTCAAAGTATGTCCGGTCGTATTCTGGGTTTTGGCGGACGAATCTTGACCAATGATAAAAAAGCGGCAAAATACCTGAATTCTCCTGAAAGTGAAATTTACCACAAGAGTAAAGTGCTTTATGGAATTTTTCATGCCAAGCAGGCAATTGCCAAGCAGGATAATTGTTTTTTAGTGGAAGGTTATACCGATGTGATTCAGATGCATCAAGCAGGAATCGAAAATGTGGTGGCATCTTCAGGAACAGCTTTGACTCCGGATCAAATCCGATTGGTCAACCGACTTACCAAAAATATTACGGTGCTCTTTGACGGAGATGCAGCCGGACTCCGCGCTTCTATTCGTGGAATCGACCTGATTCTGGAAGAAGGAATGAATGTGAAAGTCTGCACTTTTCCAGAAGGAGAGGATCCGGACAGTTTTGCAAAGAAAACCCCATACGATGATTTGGTGGCTTACCTGAGTGATAATGCTATGGACTTTATTCAGTTCAAAGCTTCATTACTGATGAAGGAAGCCAAGAACGATCCGATCAAAAAAGCAGAACTCATCAGGGATATGGTGATGAGTATTTCCAAAATTCCTGATAAAATTAAACGCGAAATTTACATTCAGGAATGTTCCCGAATCATGGATATTTCAGAGGATGTGCTTTTCAATACTTTGGCACAGCTAGTCCAGAAAGATGTTCAGGAGGTCGGTAAGAAACAGAAAGCAGACCAGAAAGCCTTTGAGGTTGTAAAAAGCAATCCGGAAGCTGTTTCAGCATCCGTAGACGTTCAGTATGAATTGGAACGAAAAATAATCGAAATATTGCTTTTGTACGGAACCGCCGAAGAGGAATTTGAGGATGTTTTACTCAAAGTCAACGAAGAAGGCGAAGCTATAGAAGTAAAAGAACTCAATAATTACAAAGTTTACCAGCGAATTTATCTTAGCTTACAGGAAGATGAGGTGGAATTGGCGAATCCTTTGTTTCGTGGCATATACAACGACCTGGTTAACTATTTTCATCAGAACGAAAAGTTCGAACTGGAACACTATCTGATGCGTCTTGATCCGGAATTGGCACAAGGAGTAACCCATATTCTTATGGAAGAAGAACGTGAGGCATTGCATAATTGGGATGCACAGCAAATCGTGGTAAAACAAAAAAACCAAACGATTAGTCAATATGTCTCTGAAACGATATTGACTCTCCGCTGGTTTTTAGTGGATAAGATTATTAATGAATTAAAGAATAGTATATCAAGCGAACCAGAAGCAGATAACTCGGAAATCCTTTCTTCTGCCATGGATTATTATAAACTAATCAATTCTTTTTCGTCTAAGCTTGGTAGAGTTTTGTCTCGATACAGTTAAACGATTTCAAGCGTTTTGGCTTTATTAACTAAATCTACCAAATTTGTTACATGTAACTTTGTTAACAAACGTAATTTGTAAGTACTGATGGTTTTTTCGTTTAGCGTAAGCAATTTTGCAATCTCTTTGTTTTTCTTTCCGTCGCTCAAATAACGTAATACTTCAATTTCTCGTGATGATAATTTTCGGTACAAACGATCGGATTTTTTACCTTTATTAAGTAATGCAAGGTTCTTCTTCACAGCATCACTAAAGATAACAGCTCCTTCGTTTACTTTCTTGATAGCGCTTTCTAAATCTTCTAATTTTGAGTTTTTATGTATATAAGCAGAAACACCCGCTTTTAATGCGTTAGGTGCATAAATTTGTTCTCCTAAATTAGTGAAAACCACAATTTTAGTGTCAGAGTAATCTCTTATAAGAGACTTAACCAAGTTGATGCTTGACAGTCCTTCCAGTTCCAAATCAAGAATGACTACATCCAAAGATTTCTTTTTTAGTACTTCGTCCAAATCGTCCAAATTACTAACGACACCTACAAGACTAATATCCGGATTGTCTTTAAAATAGGCTTTCACCCCAAACTGTACGACAGGATGATTGTCGGCTAAACACACTTTTATCATTTCATCAAATATTAATAGTAATTATCTTGTAAAGATACAAAAAATATATAATGTACTGATAATCAATGAAGGAAATTTATTTCAATTCATTTGGGACCAAACACACAGGAATCTTTGTCATTTTATGTTGATTTGTTATATTTAGTCGTGAGAATATTCTGAAAACCTCTTTTTCACGTCCTTCAAAGTCGTTTTCGGTCTTTCCATCCGCTAATGCCTGCATCGCAATTTCAAGTTCATCATAGGTCGCTCCCAATTGATCTTCATCACTTCGGTCGGTTTCTTGGGCTGCATCCGTAAACAATCCGTCCGTCGGTTTTGCGACTAAGATGCTTTCGGGAACTTGTAGGTAAGCAGACAGTTTTCTGACCTCGCTTTTTAATAAGTCGGCAATCGGACTGATGTCTACACCTCCATCGCCATATTTGGTAAAGAAACCGACACCAAAATCTTCCACTTTATTTCCGGTACCCGCTACTAGAGCGCTGTGTAAACCTGCAAAATAATAAAGTGTTGTCATGCGAAGGCGGGCACGTGTGTTGGCTAAAGTCAAATGTAGCAATGCTTCGTTTTCCGATGCCGGAACTTGTGTTTTAAATCCTTCAAAAACCGGTGTCAGTTCGGCTACTGCGCTTGAAACGTTCGGAAATCTCTTTTGTAATTGTTCAATATGTTCTTTTCCTCTGGAAACCTGGTTGGGTGCTTGGTGAATCGGCATTTCAACACATAAGGTTGGCATTCCGGTTTGTGCGCAAAGTGTTGAGGTTAAGGCTGAATCGATACCGCCTGAAATCCCCACAACAAAACCTTTTACTTTTGCGTTTGTTGCATATTCGCGCAACCAGTTAACTATTAGAGTGTTGATTTTATCGGCCTGAAAAGTGTCTGTTGTTGTCATAATTATTTATGAAAATTTTTTAAAACTGTGGCGTATATTTGCGCCGAATTTATTTGCTATAAAAGTATAAATTTTGACAAAAATTATGAAGAAGTATTTATTGCTTGTTGTTTTTGCCGCTTTTGCTGTTTCCTGTAAAAAAAATGTGGATAAAGCAACAGAAGCCGCCGAAGCTATTCCTGTTAAAGTAAAAATCGAACGTTTTGATAAGCTTTTCTACGAGTCGAAGCCTGAGGATTTGGGTCAGCTAAAGAGTAAGTATCCTTTTTTCTTTCCGGCAGGTAACCCGGATACGGTTTGGATAAACAAAATTAAAAATCCGTTGTTGCAGGAATTGTATGGAGAGGTAAAAAAGAAATTCCCTAACGATGCGGCTTTTGAAAACGATTTAGAGCAGTTGTTTAAACGTATTCAGTATAATTATCCTGACCAAAAAACGCCTAGGGTAATCACTTTGATTTCTGAAGTGGATAAAGATGCAAAAGCAATTTACACTGACAGTATTGTGCTGCTTTCGTTGGATACTTATTTGGGTAAAGATCATCGTTTTTATGAAGGATTCCCTAAGTATATGCGTCAGGGATTTGAGCCTGCGCAGATGATGCCGGATCTGGTAAGCAGTTTCTCAATAGGAAGAATCGCTCAGCCTGCAGACAGAACCTTGTTGGCACAAATGATTTACTTCGGAAAAGAATTGTATCTTAAAGATATGTTGCTTCCGGATGCCAGTGATGCGGCAAAAATTGAATATAGGGAAGATCAGATACAGTGGTGTAAAGAAAACGAAAGTGAAATGTGGAAATATTTCATTAACAATAAACTGTTGTATGATACCGATACCAAACTGATGCAGCGTTTTGTGGCTGTCGGACCGTATTCAAAATTTTATCTTGAAATTGATAGTGAATCGCCGGGAAGGGTGGGACAATGGCTTGGCTGGCAGATTGTGCGCTCATATATGGAAAACAATGATGTGCCGCTGAAAAAAATGTTAGCTATGGATGCTAAAGAAATTTTCGATAACTCAAAATACAAACCAAAGAAATAATGGCAAAAACAATAACTTCCGAAATTAAACTGACGGTTGAATTAGATGAAAACCGCGTACCGGAAAAAATAAAATGGACAGCACAGGATGGCGGCGTGAATGAAGAAGAGGCTAAGGCAATGCTTCTTTCTATCTGGGATAGCAAAGTTCAGGAAACTTTACGTATCGATTTGTGGACAAAAGATATGCCGGTTGATGAAATGAAAATATTCTTTCATCAGACATTAGTAGCAATGGCTGATACTTTCCACCGTGCTACTGAAGATGAGAAAATGACAGCAACCATGAGGGATTTTTGCGATTACTTCGCTGAAAAACTGGAATTGAATAAATAAAAAAGCGGTCATTTGACCGCTTTTTTATTTAAATATTGTTGCTCTTAAATATTTCGTCATTCACACCATCTATAAATTCCAAAAGAGAATCTCTTCCGGTTTCTTCTGTAGATGAAGTGACAAAATACTGAGGCATTTCTTCCCAGTTGTTTGCTAAAAGTGCTTTTCGGTAAGCAGCCACATGCTGGTCGATTTTTCCTTTACTGATTTTATCAGCCTTGGTAAAAATAATGCAAAACGGCACTTCGGTTTCACCTAAATATGTGATGAATTCCAAATCTATTTTTTGGGCTTCGTGACGAATGTCGACTAATACGAAAGCGCAAACCAATTGCTCTCTGGTTTCAAAATAATCCGTTATGAATTTTTGAAAAACCTCCTTTGTTTTTTTGGAAACGCGGGCGTAACCATAACCGGGCAAATCCACTAAAAACCAATTGCTGTTTATTTTGAAATGGTTGATCAATTGCGTTTTTCCTGGTCTTCCCGATGTTTTTGCGAGATTCTTGTGGTTGGTCAGCATGTTGATCAACGATGATTTTCCTACGTTAGATCGGCCAATAAAAGCATATTCAGGCAAAGGCTCTTTCGGGCATTTGCTTACTTCGGAATTACTGATTACGAATTCGGCGGTATTGATTTTCATATTTTTTTAAATTTAAAAAGTTACAGTTGCCTGTAACTTTCTATATTATAAATTCTTTTTTTTTAACCAGTCTGCCAATATAGTGTTGAATGCATCCGGATGTTCCATCATGGCAGCATGTCCGCATTTGTCGATCCAGTATAGATCTGAGTCTGGCAACAATCGGTTAAATTCTTCTGCTACATTCGGAGGGGTAACAATGTCATTTTTTCCCCAGATGATGCAGGTTGGTGTTGTCATTTTTGGTAAATCCTTTGCCATGTTGTGACGGATGGCGCTTTTAGCGATAGTAAGCGTTTTTATCAGTTTGATTCGGTCGTTTACTGTCGCATAAACATCATCAACAATTTCCTTAGTGGCTACTTTTGGGTCATAAAAAACATCTTCGGCTTTTTTTCGGATGTATTCGTAATCGCCTCGTTTCGGATAACTTTCACCCATAGCACTTTCGTATAGGCCTGAACTACCAGTGATAACCAATCCGGCCATTTTTTCAGGGTACATTTTTGTGTGGTATAAAGCGATATGTCCTCCAAGCGAATTTCCAAGCAGGATTACTTTGTCGAATCCTTTATAAGTGATAAAGTCCTTTACGAATTTCGAAAAAGCCTTCACGTTGGTTTTTAAAATGTTGTTCGTGTATAACGGCAATTCAGGAATTACAACCTGATATCCGTGTTTTGGAAAGTATTCTGCAACGCCGTCGAAGTTGCTCAATCCTCCCATAAGTCCGTGTAAAATAATGATAGGCGTGCCTTCTCCAGCTTCAAAATATCGGTATTTGCCTTCGTTTTTCAACATGTGTTTTTGGTGTATAATTATCCAATGTAAATATCAGACAAATATATGATTTTCTCAGGAAATAGGAAGTGTTCAAAATGAAAATCGAAAATACTTTCTTATTAAAACTAAAAGTATGTCTAATGTGTTAATTGTCAATAAATTTCATTTTTGTAATCACAAAAACAAGCTTAATTCTGATTTTTTTGTATTGATAAGAAAATCTATTAAAAAGCATGGTTTTTTGAATATTTTTTTATGATTCTTTTAAAATGATAAATTATCGCTAAATATTAAGAATGAGTGATTTAACATATTTTCCTACGTGTGAGAGATGTGGTGGGAAAACTTATCAACAAAGTGGGTGTTTGTGGTAAAAAGTGGTAAAAATTAGTTACTTTTGCTATAAATCATTTCAAATACGATTTCAGTTGACGAACATAATCGGAACATACGAATGTAAAATTGATGCAAAAGGAAGGCTGATGGTGCCTGCGCCTTTGAAGAAGCAATTGCCTTCTTTGGAGAGCGGTTTTGTGTTGAAACGTTCGGTTTTTGATAAATGTGTCGAGCTTTGGCCGAAATCGGAATGGGATGTAATGATGCTGAAAATCAACAAGTTGAATCGATTTGTGAAGAAGAACAACGATTTTATCCGCAAGTTTATGGCGGGTGTGAAAATGGTTGAGATTGATGATGCGGGCCGACTTTTAATCACAAAAGATCTGATTGATTTTGCCGGAATTTCCAAAGATTTAGTATTGACTTCAAAAGTTAATATCATCGAAATCTGGGATAAGGATTTGTATGAACAGTCTATTTCGGGTGATGATATGGATTTTGCAGATTTAGCTGAGGATGTAATGGGTAATTTAAATGACGACGACAATGGAATATCATAATCCGGTTTTGCTGAAAGAGACTGTGGATGGTTTGGATATCAAGCCAGACGGAATATATGTGGATGTGACTTTCGGTGGCGGCGGTCATTCCAGGGAAATCATGCGTCGTTTGGGGCCGAGCGGAAAATTGTTTGCTTTTGATCAGGATACTGATGCGCTGGCTAATGCAATCGACGACGAACGTTTTACCTTAATCAATGAGAATTTTAGATACATTAAAAGGTTTTTGCGTTTTCACGGTGTAAAGCAGGTTGATGGGATCTTGGGTGATTTGGGTGTTTCTTCGCATCAGTTTGATGTGGCAGAACGCGGATTTTCAACTCGTTTTGATGCGGAGTTAGACATGAGGATGAATCAAAAAGATGCTATCAGTGCTTATAATGTGGTGAACGAATATGAGGAGGCTGATTTGCGTCGCATTTTTGCCGAATATGGAGAGTTAACTACGGCAAAAGGATTGGCGCATGCAATTGTTCAGGCGAGAACGGAAAATCCGATAAAAAATACAGAGCAGTTAAAACAGGTGTTAAGCCGATTTTTACCTGCACATAAGAGTAATAAAATTTTAGCACAGATTTATCAGGCAATCCGAATCGAGGTGAATCAGGAAATGGAGGTGCTGAAAGAATTTTTGGAACAGTCACTTGAGGTTTTAAAACCGGGGGGAAGATTGAGTGTGATATCCTATCATTCCCTTGAAGACCGATTGGTAAAGCGTTTTATGAAAAACGGAATGTTTGAAGGCGAGCCTGAACGTGATTTCTTTGGAAGATTTGAAGTGCCGTTTAAATTGATTGGAAAAATGATTGTGCCGTCTGACGAGGAAATTAAGATTAACAGCCGCGCTCGGAGTGCAAAATTACGAATAGCAGAAAAGAAATAGAAGATGAAGGGCGGAGTATACAGTTTGCTGAAGGCGAAATTTCTAATCGACGATGATGCGTTAAAAAACTGGAAGTTTATCGTGTTCCTGATTTTGCTGGCGATGTTGATGATTGGAAACGCACACAGCTACGAGCAAAAAAATTACAGGATTACTGAATTGACAAATGAAGTGAAAGAGTTGCGTTCCGAGTTTGTAGACCGACGCTCTGAGCTGATGGAACTCAAAATGGAATCGACCATTTCCAATCAGATGGAACCGCACGGAATTGTTCCGTCTTCCGTTCCTCCGAAGAAAATTAAAGTGAAAGAACAGGAAAGCAGTATTCTTAAAAAGATATGGCAGTAGAAAATAAAAATATTTCGTACAGAATTTATTTGGTAGCCTTCACGATTTTCGTGATGGCTATTTTCGTTGCTGTAAAACTGACTAACATCCAATGGGTAGAGGGTGACTATTACAGAAAATTAGCCAAAGAAAGAACGGTGAAAAATTTTGTAATTCCTGCCAATAAAGGGAATGTTTACTCTGCCGATGGAAGTTTGCTGGCTACTTCAATCCCAAATTACACCATTCGATTTGATGCGGTGGCTCCTAAAAAAGAACATTTCGATGATAATGTAAAAGGACTGTCGGATTCGCTTTCGGTGATGTTAGGCAAACCGTCCGGGTTTTATCAGAGAGAATTGCGAAAAGCCCGCGCCCACAAAAACCGTTATTATTTGGTAGCCAGAAAATTAAGCTATACCGAATACATGCGAATGAAAACTTTTCCGCTTTTCAATTTAGGTGCTTATAAAGGCGGAATCATTACAGAACAAAAAACTGTGCGCGAACATCCTATCGGAAAGATTGCTGCCAGAACCATAGGTTATGAAAGGACTTATGATGATAAGAGATCAGATGGGAAGGGTATCGAATGGGCCTACCGATATTATATAAACGGTAAGGATGGTAAGAGACTTATGCAGAAAATTGCAAAAAATCAGTGGAAGCCAATTAGTGATAATAATGAAATTGAGCCTCGCGACGGATATGATATAATCTCTACGATCGATGTATATATCCAGGATATTGCACATCATGCTTTGTTGAAGCAATTGCAAAAGTATAATGCTGATCACGGTTGCGTGGTGGTAATGGAAACAAAAACCGGTGAAGTAAAAGCAATTTCCAATTTGGGAAGAGATGATGTCGACGGTAATTATTACGAAACAGATAATTATGCTATAAGAGAATCGCACGAACCGGGTTCAACCTTTAAATTGGTGGATTTGATTGCGTTGTTGGATGATGAAAAGGTTGATACAAGTAAAATATACGATTCCAAAGGGGGTGACATTAGTTACAGGGGAAGGCATGTTCGTGATTCAAACAAAAAAGGTTATGGGAAAGTTTCTTTAGCGCGTGGTTTTGAACTTTCTTCTAACACCATCATGGTTCAGGCAGTATATGAGAATTACAAAAATAGTCCTGAAGAATTTGTTAACCGATTGAATAGCTTGGGCTTGAATAAACCACTTGGGTTACCGTTTAAAGGTGAAGGAATACCAAGAATTCCACAGCCAGGGAAAAAAGGTTGGTCAGGGGTTTCATTACCATGGATGGCCTTTGGTTACGGGGTTTCCATAACGCCTTTGCAAACATTGACCTTGTACAATGCTGTTGCCAATAACGGAGAAATGGTAAAGCCAAAATTCGTTAGCGAAATCAAAGAGTGGAATAAAACCATTAAGAAATTCGATAAGGAAATAATTAACCCGAAAATTTGTTCGGATGTAGCATTGACCAAAATCAAAGCGGTATTGGAGAATGTGGTGAAAAAAGGAACCGGTTCAGGCCTGTATTCTAAAGATTTCTCCATGGCCGGCAAGACCGGAACTGCTCAGATGAATTATCGCAACAAAGGTGACGGTAAGATGTATTACGCTTCTTCGTTTGTTGGATTCTTTCCAGCCGATGAGCCGAAATATTCCTGTGTGGTGGTAGTGCACAAACCTAATGTGGCAAAAGGATATTATGGAGCCGATGTTGCAGGACCGGTTTTCAAGAGAATCGCGCAAAAGATTTTTACTGATGTTCCGTCTACCAATGAAATCAAAACACTGAATGCAAAAATCAAGCATCAGGAAAGGAATTACGTTGAGTATTACAGTAAAGAACAGAAGAAAGAAAATATAGTTCCGAATGTAAAAGGTATGGTAGCTATGGACGCTGTTGCTTTACTTGAAAACTTCGGGATGAAAGTAAAAGTAGTCGGTGTAGGGAAAGTAAAACAACAGTCTATTCAACCGGGACAACGATTCAATAGAAATCAAATCATAACCATAGAATTGTCGTGATGATTTTAAAAGAGATATTGTATAAAGTAGCTATTGAAGCTGTAAAGGGTTCAACTGATATAGAAGTGAACAAAATCGAATTCGATTCTAGAAAAATCGTTTCCGATGATGTTTTTGTTGCCATAAAAGGAACCATTTCTGATGGTCATGATTTCATCGAGAAAGCCATCAATCTAGGCGCGACTGTGATTGTTTGTGAGGCGTTCCCGAGTTTGATTATTGAAGGGGTTACATACGTTCAGGTTAAAAATACGAGCAGCGCACTGGCATTTATGGCGGCTAATTTTTACGAGAATCCATCGGAAAATCTAAAACTTGTTGGGGTGACCGGTACCAACGGAAAAACTACGATAGCATCATTGTTATATCAGTTGTTTAAAAAAGCCGGTTATAAGGTTGGTTTGCTTTCGACAGTAAAAATTCTGGTGGATGATATAGAATACAAAGCCACGCATACCACGCCGGATTCGCTTACGATAAATCATTATCTGAATGAGATGGCAGAAGAGGGTTGTGAGTTTTGTTTCATGGAAGTGAGCTCCCACGGCATTCATCAGAAAAGAACTGAAGGGTTGCATTTTGTAGGCGGAATTTTCACAAACCTGTCACACGATCATTTGGATTATCATACAACATTTGCGGAATATCGCGATGTGAAAAAATCGTACTTCGATAATTTACCGAAATCTGCTTTTGCTATTTCAAATATCGATGATAAAAACGGGGCGGTAATGCTTCAGAACACGAAGGCTAAAAAACTGACTTATGCGCTGAAATCGTATGCAGATTACCGCGCTCAGATTTTGGAAAACCAACTTTCAGGCTTGCTGATGAAAATCAACGATCAGGAAGTTTGGGTACGTTTAATCGGGTCGTTTAATGCATACAATCTGTTGGCCATATATGCGACTGCAGTTGAATTAGGTTTGGATAATCTTGAAGTGTTACGCTTGTTAAGCGAATTGGAAAGTGTTTCAGGGCGTTTTCAGTTCATTGTTTCTGAGTCAAACATTACGGCTATCGTGGATTATGCCCATACACCGGACGCTTTGGAAAACGTATTGAAAACCATTGCCGATATCCGTACTAAAAACGAACAACTTATTACCGTTGTTGGCTGCGGAGGTGACCGTGATACTGCTAAAAGACCGATTATGGCCAAAATCGCGTCCGAGATGAGTGACAAAGCCATCTTTACTTCTGATAATCCGCGAAGTGAGGACCCGGAAGCGATAATCTCAGAAATGGAAGAAGGTGTCGAACCTCAGAATTTTAAAAAGACTATTTCTATTGTCGACAGAAAGCAGGCGATAAAAACAGCCTGTCAATTTGCCCAAAGCGGAGATATCATCCTGATTGCCGGCAAAGGGCATGAAACGTATCAGGAAATTCACGGTGTACGTCACGATTTTGATGATATGAAAACGGTAAAAGAACTATTAGAACAATTAAACAAATAAAGATATGCTGTATTATTTATTTCAATATTTAGATAAAACATTGGATGTTCCGGGAACAGGGGTATTCCAGTATATCACATTTCGTTCGGGCTTGGCCATTATTTTGTCGTTGATGATTTCGACGATTTTCGGTAAACGAGTTATTAACTATTTGAGAAGACTGCAAATCGGTGAAACGGTTCGTGAATTAGGATTGGAAGGACAGACACAAAAAGCGGGAACACCGACTATGGGTGGATTGATCATTATTTTCTCCACACTGATTCCAGTGTTATTATTGGCTAAACTCGATAATATTTACGTACTGCTATTAATTGTTACTACCATTTGGATGGGAACAATCGGTTTTATTGACGACTATATCAAAATATTTAAAAAAGATAAAGAAGGCCTTAAAGGGATATTTAAGGTAATTGGTCAGGTTGGTTTAGGTTTGATTGTAGGTTCTGTACTCTATTTTCACCCTGCGGTTACGGTAAGAACTGATACTGCTAAAACGGATATTTTTAAGCAGGGAACTGTGGTTTCTGCTGTAGCCAAAGAAGAAAAATCTACTGCAACTACGATTCCGTTTTTCAAAAACAATGAAATGGACTATGCTGAATTATTGTCGTGGGCGGGAGATAACTACAAAGATTATGCGTGGTTGATTTTCATTCCGGTGGTGATTTTTATCATCACGGCGGTTTCCAACGGGGCTAATTTAACAGACGGAATTGATGGTCTGGCTGCGGGGACTTCAGCTATTTCGGTGCTGACCCTCGGTATTTTTGCGTTTGTTTCTGGGAACATTATTTTCTCGAATTACCTGAACATTATGTACATTCCGAATTCCGGAGAAATGACAGTTTATATTGCGGCTTTTGTAGGGTCTCTTGTCGGATTCCTCTGGTATAATACTTATCCGGCGACTGTTTTTATGGGGGATACCGGAAGTTTAACTATTGGTGGAATTATAGCCGTTTTGGCAATCGCTGTTCGTAAAGAATTATTGATACCGGTATTATGCGGAATCTTTTTAGCAGAAAATTTATCGGTGGTACTTCAGGTTTCGTACTTCAAGTACACCAAAAAGAAATTCGGTGAAGGCAGAAGGATTTTCCTGATGTCCCCTTTGCATCACCATTATCAGAAAAAAGGCTATCATGAAAGTAAAATCGTAACCCGATTCTGGATTGTAGCTATACTGTTGTCTATATTTTCATTAGTATCCTTAAAATTACGATAAGATGAGATTAGTGATTTTAGGAGGAGGGGAAAGCGGAGTAGGTACCGCAATCCTTGGAAAAAAAAAGGGATACGATGTTTTTGTGTCTGATTTCGGAGAGATAAGAAATAATTATAAGGAAGTACTCCTCTTGAATCAGATTCCTTGGGAAGAAAAGCAGCACACCGAAGAATTGATTTTAAATGCAGATGTGGTGATGAAAAGCCCAGGGATTCCGGACAAGTCGAACATAGTTAAGCATCTCAAGAAAAAGAACGTTCCTATTATTTCTGAAATAGAATTTGCAAGTCAGTTTACTGATTTTGTAACCATTGGGATTACCGGAAGTAACGGTAAAACTACGACAACGATGTTAACGCATCATTTGTTGAAGCAAGGCGGAATGAATATTGGAATTGCCGGAAACATTGGTAAGAGTTATGCTTGGCAGGTGGCTGAGAACAAGTTTGAAGCCTATGTTTTGGAGTTAAGCAGCTTCCAGTTGGACGGGATCGTGAATTATCACCCTCACATTGCGGTGATGACAAACATCAGTCCGGATCATTTGGATCGCTACAATTACGATTACGATTCGTACATCGAAGCAAAATTCCGAATTACAAAAAACCAAACGGAAGACGATTATTTTATATACGATGATGATGATGAAGCAATAGTGAAATGGTTATCGGAAAATACAATACGAGCCAAAAAAATTCCTTTTTCACTGATTAAGAAATTAGACGAAGGAGCATACGCAGACGAACAAAACATAACAACCCACATTAATAACGAAGAATTTACTATGGCAATCAACGAACTAGCACTAGAAGGAAAACACAATGTTAAAAACGCAATGGCAGCTACAACAGTGGCTCAGTTAATGCGTATCCGAAAAGAGACAATCCGTGAGAGTTTATCGAATTTTCAAGGAGTTGAACACCGATTGGAAAAAGTGTTGAAAATTCAGAATGTACAGTACATCAATGATTCCAAAGCTACGAATGTGAATGCTACTTTCTTCGCACTTGACAGCATGAATACACCTACGATTTGGATTGTTGGAGGGGTTGATAAAGGAAATGATTATACAGAGTTGATGTCGTTGGTTCGTGAAAAAGTAAAAGGGATTATCTGTTTGGGAGTGGATAACTCCAAAATAATGAAAGCGTTTGAAAATGTTGTGGATGTGATGATTGAAACGGCAAGTATGACCGAAGCTGTTAAAATAGCTCAGCGTATGGCTGAGAAAGGCGATACAGTTTTGTTATCACCGGCCTGTGCGAGTTTTGATTTGTTTGAAAACTACGAAGACCGCGGAAAACAGTTTAAAAACGCGGTTCAGAATTTATAATTTGAAGAGTAAATAGAGAAAAGGGGCAAAAGTCAAGATATTACAAGGTTGAAATAAATTTTGAAATTTTGCTTCTCTTCGTTTAGAAATGATAAAAGATGAGAGAGATAATTGGTAAACTTAAAGGAGACAGAGGGATTTGGGCATTCGTGGCCCTGTTGTCGCTATTTTCCTTTATGCCTGTTTTCAGTGCAAGTACCAATCTTGTGTATGTGGTGGGGAACGGCTCAATTATTGGGCATTTGATTAAACATTTGGTTCATGTTTTTATCGGTTTCTGTTTTATCTATTTTGTTCACAGGACACCTTACCATTACTTCAAAGCTTTCTCTTGGTGGCTGATGCCTTTGGTTATTGTATTGCTTGCATTTACAATGCTTCAGGGTAATACAATCGGAGGAGCCAATGCGAGCCGTTGGTTGCAGATTCCGTTTATCGGGGTTTCGTTTCAGCCTTCCGCTTTTGCGTTCCTCGTCATGATGGTTTATGTGGCCAGATATCTTTCTAAGATCGAAGAAAAAGAATATACGTTCAAGTCATCGTTTTTTGAATTGTGGATGCCGGTTTTCGGGATCATAGGTTTGATCTTGCCGGCCAACTTTTCTACGGCAGCTCTGATGTTTTCGATGGTTTGTATGCTGGTGTTTGTCGGGAAATACAGATTGCAATACTTGTTTACAATAATAGGAATGGGTATAGCGGGTTTATTACTATTTATTCTAATAGCCAAAGCTTTTCCGGACAACAAATTAACTAGCCGTGTAAACACCTGGATGAGTCGTATAGAACGCTTTAGTTCGGATGAGGAAAATGAAGACGATTATCAGATTGAAAAAGCAAAAATAGCAATAGCCTCAGGTAAGATCTATGGCTTAGGACCCGGTAAAAGTGTGCAGAAAAACTTTTTGCCTCAGTCATCCTCCGATTTTATCTACGCGATTATCGTAGAAGAATATGGTCTGTTGGGAGGATTTGCTATAATGGGATTGTATCTGTTGCTGTTTATCCGATTCCTGATCACCGCACACAAAGCGCCAACAATATTCGGGAAGTTACTCATAGTGGGGCTCGGTTTTCCAATCGTTTTTCAGGCTTTTACCAATATGGGTGTAGCGGTTGAATTATTGCCTACAACCGGACAAACCTTGCCGCTGATAAGTAGCGGGGGGACCTCTATTTGGATGACCTGTATCGCTGTCGGAATCATATTGAGTGTTACGAAGAAAGAAGAAGAAATTGCTCAAATAGAAGTGGAAGCCAAACTAAGGGACGAAGCATTGCAGCGTATCATTGATCGTGAAGTATCGTTGGAAATGGAGAGGGAGAATAAGGAAAATAATGACGTTGAGGAAATAATAGAAAAAGTCCAAAAAGACGAAAATTATTCCATTGAAGATACTACAGATAATCCGATGAATGCGGTTTTGAATAAGAAGTAAGAGATAGATTCAAGAGACAAGAATATAGGGAATAAAACTAGTAACTCAGATACTAAGTAACTCAGAAACTAAAAAATGAAAAACAATCCAAAGTTCATAATCAGTGGAGGAGGAACCGGAGGACATATCTATCCGGCGGTGGCCATTGCTAACGAATTGAAAATCCGTTTCCCGAATGCTGATATTCTTTTTGTGGGAGCCAAAGATAAAATGGAGATGCAGAAAGTGCCTCAGGCAGGTTATCCGATAGAAGGATTGTGGATTTCGGGTATTCAGAGAAAACTGACATTGGACAATGCTATGTTTCCTTTTAAGTTGATTTCAAGTTTGTCAAAGTCATTCGGAATTCTGAAAAGTTTTAAACCCGATGTGGTTATAGGAACTGGTGGGTTTGCAAGCGGAGCTGTTTTAAAAGTGGCCTCCATGATTGGGATTCCCACAGTAATACAGGAACAAAATTCATATCCCGGAATAACGAATAAATTGCTAAGTAAAAAAGCCAATAAGATTTGTGTGGCTTATGAAAATTTAGAAAGATTCTTTCCTAAAGAAAATATGATTTTAACCGGTAATCCGGTGCGTCAGGATTTGATTTCCGTAAGTGAAAAAAGAAACGAAGCTATCGCTCATTTTGGTTTGAATCCATCCAAAAAAACGCTATTGGTTTTGGGGGGAAGTTTAGGAGCAAGAAGAATCAATCAATTGCTTGAAAAAGAATTGGATTTCCTGCTTTCGCAAAACGTTCAGATTATCTGGCAATGCGGAAAGTTATATTTTGATGAGTACAAGCATTTTTCGGATAAGGAAAATGTTCAAGTACTTTCTTTTATTGATCGGATGGATTTGGTTTATGCTGCTGCTGATGTGGTGATTTCACGTTCAGGGGCTTCTTCCGTGTCGGAATTATGTATTGTAGGGAAACCGGTAATTTTCATTCCATCACCCAATGTCGCTGAAGATCATCAAACCAAAAACGCAAAAGCTATTGTTGATAAAAACGGCGCTATTTTATTAAAAGAATCCGAATTGGATGTTCAGTTCGAAACCGTTTTTCAGGGATTGATTTCGAACCAAGAAAAGCAAAGCGAATTGAGTAAAAATATAAAACAATTAGCATTACCTAATGCAACTAAAGATATTGCCGACGAGATTGTAAAACTGATTAAATAATTATTTCAATTATTAAATGTTCCAATCTTTAAATTGTAAAAAGAATGAACCTAAACCAAATACAGAACGTCTATTTCATCGGAATAGGAGGCATCGGAATGAGTGCCCTGGCGCGTTATTTTAAATTTATCGGAAAAAATGTGGCAGGTTACGATAAGACGCACACGCATTTAACGGGAGAGTTAGAAGAAAGTGGTATTTCGATTCATTTTGAAGACGATGTGAAACTGATTGGTGAGGAGTATTTGAATAAGGAAAATACGTTGGTCGTAATCACACCGGCGGTTCCGAAAAATCATTCGGAATGGAATTATTTTCTGGACAATGGCTTCGTTGTGAAAAAGCGAGCTGAAGTTTTAGGAATCATCACTAAAGATACTTTCTGTTTTGCGGTGGCCGGAACCCATGGGAAAACGACGACGTCCAGTATACTTGGGCATGTTTTACATGAAAGCGGTGCTGATGTGACTGCGTTTTTAGGCGGAATTGTTGAAAATTACAATTCAAATCTAATCGGAAACGGGAAAACCGTAACGGTGGTGGAGGCCGACGAATTTGATCGCTCGTTTTTGCATCTGCATCCGAATATTGCCTGCGTGACTTCCATGGACGCAGATCATTTGGATATTTATGGTGATGCTACGGCGATTGAAGCTTCATTTGTGGAATTTGCCCACAAAGTGGAGGATAAGCAACATCTATTTATCAACAACGGATTGCCATTGGAAGCAATAACGGTTGGTGTGAATGATGGTTCTGATTTCGTAGCAAAAAATATAAGAATAGAAAACGGTTGGTATGTTTTTGATGTGAAAACGCCAACAGAAGAAATAAAAGATTTACAATTTGGCCTACCGGGCAGACATAATCTGACCAATGCTTTGTTAGCTTTGGCAATGGCACGTACATTCGGCACCCCAACCGAGGACATAGCCAAAGCTTTTTTAACTTTTAAAGGTGTAAGACGTCGTTTCTCATTCCAGATCCGAAAACCGGAATTTGTGTATATCGATGATTATGCACACCATCCAACGGAAATTAATGCGGTACATCAGGCAGTTCGCGAATTGTATCCGGGTAAAAAAGTGTTGGCTGTTTTTCAACCGCATTTGTTTAGCCGTACGAAGGATTTTGCAGATGATTTTGCCAAAAGTTTATCGCAGTTTGACGAGGTGATGCTGATGGAAATTTATCCGGCCAGAGAATTGCCGATGGAGGGTGTGACCTCGCAATGGTTGCTGGATAAAATTGAAAACAATAATAAAAAACTGGTTCAGAAAGAAGAATTGATTTCGCTTATGAAAGCGTCCGATGCGCCGGTAATTGTTACCATAGGGGCAGGTGATGTGGGTGAAATGGTTCCTGATATTAAAAAAGCGCTGGAAAATGAAAAAGATTAAATGGACAGAAGTACGATTAGTGTTAATGATAGGCTTGCTGGCATTTCTGTATTCCTTCTCTGCAAAACGGAATGAAGAAAGAAAACTGGTGAAAACCGAAGTGAAATTCGCCGGTGAAAATATGCCTTTTGTAACCGATGAAATGGTTAATAACTTGTTAATACAAAATTTTAGCAGTGTTACGAGTATACGAAAAGATAAAGTAGATTTGAATAGATTAGAGCGTGAACTCGATGAGCATGAAATGATTGCTGATGCGCAGGTTTACGCCACTGTTGACGGAACTCTAAAAGCACTCGTAACGCAAAAGACCCCAATCGCTAGAGTGAGTAACGAAAGAAGTTCTTATTACATTGACTACGAAGGGAATAAAATGCCTTTGTCGGATAATTTTTCCGCAAGAGTGCCACTCGTTTTTGGGGAGATAAATGAGGAAAACAGAAAAGGTCTGACTGAGGTTTTTCAAAAAATTCACGATGATGATTTTTTGAAAAAAAATATTACCGGAGCCAAAATTTTGGAGTCGGGAAGCTTATTGATGACGAACAGGAATTACGATTACGGAATTCTTTTCGGTAAAGCGATTAATGTTGATAAGAAGTTTAATAATTACAAAGCTTTCTTTCAGCATGCGATGAAGGATACCTTGATAGGCGAATATAAAATGATTAATTTGAAGTTTACACAACAAGTTGTGTGCACCAAATAGTAGGAGATATGGAAAAAGAAAGTATTGCAGTAGGGTTAGACATTGGGACAACAAAGATTGTTGCAATGATCGGCAAGAAAAATGAGTATGGGAAGTTAGAGATTTTGGGCGTTGGTAAATCCAAAAGTCTTGGTGTGGCTCGTGGTGTTGTAAATAATATTACACAGACAATTCAGTCGATTCAACAGGCTATTGTTGAAGCTGAGGCGGATTCAGGTTACAAAATCAACGATGTGGTAGTTGGTATTGCCGGACAGCATATTCGCAGTATACAGCACAGTGATTACATCAGCAGAAATAACGCTGAGGAAGTGATCGGTGATGCGGATATTGATATGTTGGTTAGTCAGGTGGGTAAATTAGCGATGTTGCCGGGTGAGGAGATCATCCACGTGTTGCCTCAGGAATATAAAATTGACGGTGAATCCGAAATCAAAGAGCCGATTGGAATGTATGGCGGTCGTTTGGAAGCTAGTTTTCATGTGGTTGTTGGGCAAGCGTCTTCTATCCGAAATGTGGGAAGATGCATTAAAAGTGCCGGATTGGATTTGTCAGGATTGACCTTGGAACCGTTGGCGTCTGCTGATGCGGTTTTAAGTCAGGAAGAAAAAGAAGCTGGTGTTGCATTAATCGACATCGGTGGTGGTACTACGGATTTAGCTATTTTTAAAGATGGCATAATTCGTCATACTGCCGTAATCCCTTTTGGAGGAAATGTAATTACCGAAGATATCAAAGAAGGTTGTTCGATTATCGAAAAACAGGCAGAATTGCTGAAAGTAAAATTCGGATCAGCTTGGCCGGGCGAGAATAAAGACAATGAGATTGTTTCTATTCCTGGTTTGAGAGGTCGTGAGCCTAAAGAGATTTCTTTGAAAAATCTTTCGAAAATCATTCACGCCCGCGTGGTGGAGATCGTTGAACAGGTTTTTGCAGAAATCAAAGCATACGGACACGAAGATCCTCGCAAAAAATTAATAGCAGGAATAGTGTTGACAGGTGGTGGAGCCCAATTGAAACATATTAAACAATTGGTGGAATACATCACAGGAATGGATACAAGAATCGGTTATCCGAACGAGCATTTGGCCGGAGATTCTGATGAGGAGATTTCGAGCCCAATGTATGCAACGGCTGTTGGGTTGGTAATGAATAGTATTCGCAACAATACCAAAAGTGCAACGCCATTGATAGAAATTAAAAAAGAAGGGCCTAAAGTTGTAATTAGTCCTCCAGTGGCCGTTGAAGAAATAGTGAAAGAACTAGAGGAGGATAAGCGTCCTGAGCCTATAAAGGTTGAGGTTCCTGGTCCTAAAGGATCAGACGGGCCAATTCAAGGACCAAAAGGAGGCTTTTTTGAAAAATATATAGATAGAATTAAGGAATTTTTAGATAACGCAGAATAAAACCGATACAGTATGGAAAGCAATTCAGATTTTGGAAGCATCTCATTTGATTTACCAAAAAATCAATCAAATGTAATTAAGGTTATTGGTGTAGGTGGAGGTGGTAGTAATGCCATCAATCACATGTTTAAACAAGGGATTAAGGGTGTGGACTTTATTGTTTGTAACACGGATTCACAGGCGTTACAAAATAGTTCTGTGCCTAATAAAATCCAGTTGGGCGTTAATTTGACGGAAGGTCTTGGGGCTGGGGCAAATCCTGAAGTGGGACAGCAATCCGCTTTGGAGAGTATTGAAGAAATTGAAAAAATGTTGGATGTCAATACTAAAATGGTATTCATTACAGCCGGTATGGGCGGTGGAACAGGAACAGGTGCTGCTCCGGTTATCGCGCAATTGGCTAAGGAAAGAGATATTCTTACTGTAGGTATTGTTACCATTCCGTTTCAATTCGAAGGAAAAGTTCGTCAGGACCAAGCGTTATCAGGTGTTGAAAGACTTAGAAAGCAGGTAGATTCTTTAATCGTTATCAATAATAATAAGTTAAGAGAGGTATACGGAAATCTTGGTTTTAAAGCAGGATTCTCTAAAGCGGATGAAGTTTTGGCAACGGCTTCACGCGGTATTGCAGAGGTTATTACGCATCACTATACGCAAAATATCGACTTGAAAGATGCTAAAACCGTATTGTCTAACAGTGGAACCGCAATCATGGGGTCGGCAATTGCGTCAGGCGAAAACCGTGCGAAAGAAGCAATTATCAATGCTTTGGATTCTCCGTTATTGAACGACAATAAGATTACAGGTGCTAAAAACGTATTGTTGCTTATCGTTTCCGGAACCAATGAAATTACAATTGACGAAATCGGGGAAATCAACGACCATATACAAACAGAAGCAGGTTTCAATGCCAACATTATTATGGGGGTTGGTGAAGACGAATCATTAGGAGATGCTGTAGCGGTAACAATTATCGCAACGGGATTTAACGTAGAGCAGCAGGCAGAAATCGTTAATACAGAACCAAAGAAAATCATTCACGCATTAGAAGGTGAGCAAAAATTGGTTCAGGATTTAACTCAAAAACCAATTGTTCCGTCATTTGATTTTTCAATTCCGACTGAACAGCCAAAAGCTGCTCCGGTTGTAGCAGAAGTTACCCCGGTAATTGAAGAAAAGGTTGTGTTTACATTGGAAGAGGAGGTGGAAGTTGTTGAGGCAAAAAAGCCTGTAGCAGAAGTGGATTTGGTGCCGACTTCTGAATTCATTAATAACTTAGACGTATTTTTCGAAATTGTATCTCCTGTAACGGAACAGTCGAAATTTGAAATTAAAGATGTTCGTGAAATAGAAGTTTTTGGAGCCGAAATCGTAAAACCTGAAATTGTGACATCTGAAATTGAAAAGGTTCAGGAGCAAATCACCTTTTCGTTCGATTTGGCAAATCGAGGTGTTTCAGCCAACGACGACCGCATGGTTTTTGATTTAACGGAAGAGACTCGTGAGATGAAGGTAAACGAACCGGTTCAGGTAGTTCCGGTAACTGAAGTAAACCAATCCGGAGTGATTCGTTATTCTTTGGACGATTATATGGAAAAAGAAAACGAACTGGCAAATTCGAAACCAGTTGTGGAAGCAGTGATAGAAGAACCGATTCCTGCAGAGTTGAACTTCACTATGAAAAAAACAGCAGAGGTTCCAGTAATGGCTCCGGTTGTAACTCCGGCAGCAGCTCATGCACATTTCGATGAGATTTCTCCGGTTGAAATGACAATCGAAGAGACATTGCGTATGCGTGCCGACGAGCGTAAAAGAAAAATGAAAGAGTTCAATTATAAATTCAATAACAGCACAACCCGTGTTAATGAATTAGAAAAAGAACCCGCTTATAAAAGAATGGGAGTAGATTTAAATTCGGCTGCCATCGATAACAGCAAATCCCGCATGTCTTTGGGAATGGACAGTAACGACGACATTCAGTTGCGTTCCAACAATTCCTTCCTTCATGATAATGTGGATTAACTAACCTTTTTTGAGAAACCTTTAACCCGAAACAGTAATGTTTCGGGTTATTTTTTTATCTTCGCATAGCAAAATAAAAAATAGTTTTACAGCAAATTGTTAAGGTTTTGACAACCAGCCATTTTTTGCTTTCTCCCCAATTTGCCATTGCAGGTTTTTTAAACTAACTTACAATGCCAGGATTTTAGGTAGAAACTTCATTTCACTGAAAATAAAAATTATTGTAGAGTGAAATAATCGGGGTTGAGGAGGAAATCATTTGTTTTTGCAGTCAAATCAGATAAGTATAATCGATAAACAAATGCCTTACTATGAGTTTAGCAACAAGAATCATGGACGAAATGAAAAACGCCATGAAAGCAAAAGATACTGTAGCTTTAGAAGCTTTACGTGCGATAAAATCAGAATTGTTATTAGCACAGACAGCGTCAGGTTCAAAAGAAGAAATCTCAGAAGCAGATGAAATCAAATTGTTGCAGCGATTGGTGAAAATGCGTAAGGACAGTGCAGCTATCTTTACTGATCAGAACCGATCTGATTTAGCAGAACCGGAATTGGCTCAGGTAGCAGTTATTGAGAAATTTTTGCCTGCACAGCTTTCAGAAGAAGAAGTAGAAGTTGTAGTTGCACAAATCATTGCTGAAACCGGTGCTTCCGGAATGGCATCAATGGGCATGGTTATGGGATTGGCTACTGAAAAATTAGGCGGAACCGCTGAAGGAAAAACGATTTCTACTATAGTAAAAAAATTATTAGTTTAGATACAGATAGCTTGGACTTCTTAGATTTTTAAACAATGTTAGTTCTAATAATCAAAAAATCTAAGAAGTCTAAAAATATAAATGGCCTCGTAGTTCAACTGGATAGAATATCAGATTTCGGCTCTGAGGGTTGGGGGTTCGAACCCCTCCGAGGTCACGAATAAATAAGAACAACACAAAAATGTAAAGCTTGCTTTTAAATTTTTGTGTTTTTTTATTTTCAAAACGAAACTTTGAGGGGAAGGCTTTGTCAATCCTTCCGAGATCACAAATAAAAAGAAACAAAATGTTATATTTTGTTTCTTTTTTGTATTTTTAGGCGGTCCGTTTTGAAAGATGGTCCTTGTTTTTTAATTCAATTGAGAATTGATTAAGCCCTAATCTGTAAATTATAATTCTTGGAAAAGCTTCTGCTCGGTTTTGTTGCGCTTTTTTTTGTCGGGATGTTCCTTTTTAAGGCGTTCGAGAAAGTATATGTTGCTCTTTATAAAAAACCTCTTTATATTCATTTTTATCCTTTTTTAAAGCGTTTAAAGCGTTCACAGCGCGCAATCCTAAAGAGTGAATTTGTCTTTTATAACAAACTTACCAGAAAAGAGAAAAAGTATTTTGAACACCGAGTGGTAAATTTTATTGCCGAATATGAATTCGTGGGCAAATCAGGTTTGGTTGTGAATGATCAGATGAAAGTGCATATAGCGGCCACGTCCACGATGCTGACTTTCGGAATGAAAAATTATCTCTACGATGTTTTTGAACATATATTGATTTATCCCGACGAATATTATTCCATTACAACAGAACAGTATCACAAAGGGGAGTTCAATCCGTCGGTTAAGGTAATTGCATTTTCCTGGAAAGATTTTCAACGGGGATTCAGTATCCAAAATGATAACCATAATCTGGGACTTCACGAATTTGCTCATGCGCTTAATTTTCAGGCCATGAAAAGCTATAATACCAGTATGAATTTGTTCTCGGATATGTTTGATGAAATAATGCAGTATATCCACCATTTGCCTAATGCGAAACGCTTGATTGAATCGAACTACTTCCGTATTTATGCTTACACTAACAAGTATGAATTCCTGGCAGTAATCCTGGAGCATTTCTTCGAGTCTCCAGACCAATTCAAAAGAGAATTCCCTGAATTGTACCACAAGGTTGAATTGATGATTAACTTTAAAAGAAGTCGCTAAATTTTTGTTAAATACTATCAAAAAGAAGTGACATAGAAAAGATTAAGAAGTAGCTTTGTTTAAACCAAATCTTAGAATTGGAGTCATAAAGCACATATCTTATATCTTATGAAACCCAAATACATAATTTACTTACTGCTTTCCATAGTTTTGGGAGGTATGATTTTTTACAGAATATCCGAAAATAAAGAAAAAGGCGGCGGAAAGGATAAAGGCGGTGATAAAAAACCGGCTAAAGTTTCCGGTATTGTTTTAAAACCACGTGTTTTTTCAGATAATCTTTCGCTTTCCGGATCGATTGATGCTAATGAGCAGGTAGAAATCCGTAGCGAAGTTTCCGGCATTGTTGAAAGTATCAACTTCGATGAAGGAACATTTGTTACTCAGGGACAGCAACTTTTTAAAATTAACGATGTGGAACTACGTGCCCAATTGTCTCAGGCGAAAACCAAACAGACCCTGGCTTCGGAGAATGAAAGGCGCGCCCGATTATTGTTGGCCAAAGAAGCCATCAGTCAGGAAGAATATGACATTGCCAGCGCCGATTTTCGTTCTGCTAAAGCACAAACGCAATTGATTCAGGCTCAAATAGCCAAAACGTCGGTAAAAGCTCCGTTTTCAGGTAAGATCGGACTTCGTTCCATATCTAAAGGGACTTACGTTACGCCAACAACCATTGTTGCCAATCTTGTAAATACCAGTCAGGTGAAAATAACTTTTTCAATACCTGAAAAATATGCTACACAAATGAAAATTAATACCGGTATTTCTTTTTCGGTTGCAGGATCCAAAGACACGTTCGTAGCTAAGATTTATGCTATCGAACCGGGAATCGAAGTAGAGACCCGTACTTTAAAAATGAGAGCCATCGCGAATAATTCCGAAGGAAAATTGATTCCTGGAACATTCGCCAGTATTGCTCTTCCATTAGATAAAATTAATGATGCCCTATTAGTGCCTACCGAAGCGCTTATTCCGGTACAAAACGGGAAAAAAGTGTTCGTTTCTCTTGGTGGAAAAGCAAAAGAAGTTATGGTGGAAACCGGGGCGCGTACGGATAAAGAGGTTTTGGTTTTATCCGGACTAAAAGCAGGTGACACTCTTTTGACAAGCGGTGTTATGATGCTGAAGGAGGATTCTCCAGTAAAAGTTAGTTTAAAGTAAGATAAAATTATAAGTTATGAGTTTATCCACTTTAAGTATAAAAAGACCAGTGCTTACCATAGTACTCAATCTGATGCTGATACTGTTCGGGATTATTGGATATACCTTTTTGGGTGTACGTGAATTTCCATCTATTGACCCGGCGCAAATTTCAGTACAGACAAATTATTCGGGTGCGAATGCTGATATTATCGAATCACAGATTACAGAACCTTTAGAGAAAGCAGTTAATTCCATTGATGGGATCAGGAATATATCTTCTTCAAGCAGTCAGGGGCGTAGTAATATCAATATCGAATTTGATCTTGACAAAAATCTGGAGGAGGCTGCTAATGATGTGCGTGATAAAGTGTCACAGGCGGTTCGTAGTTTGCCGCAGGATATAGATGCTCCGCCTGTAGTTTCTAAAGCCGATGCCGATTCGGAGCCGATTATTACCATGACGGTTCAGAGTGATAATAAAAATGTCCTTGAACTTACGGATTATGCTGATAATGTACTTTCACAGCGTTTGCAGACGATTCCGGGAGTGAGTAGCGTTCAGATTTGGGGACAGCGAAAATACGCTATGCGTTTATGGATTGATCCCGTAAAACTGGCTTCTTACGGTTGTACAGTGGCCGATGTACGTGCCGCATTGAATAAACAGAATGTAGAACTGCCTTCTGGGAAATTAACGGGAGCCAACACAGAACTTACGGTTAAGACCCTCGGGAATATCTCTACAGAAGAAGAGTTCAATAATATAATCATCAAAGCGGAAAGCGACAGAATTGTTCGTCTTAGCGACATCGGTAAAGCCTCTTTGGAAGCAGAAAATCTGGAAACGAAATTGTCTGATTCCGGACAGCCGATGGTTGGTTTGGCTATCATTCCGCAACCAGGAACCAATTATCTGGACATTGCCGAAGTATTCTATCAAAAATATGATCAGTTAAAAAAAGATCTGCCGAAAGATTTCAAATTGAATATAGCCGTTGATAACACGGTTTTTGTAAAAAAAGCGGTTTTGGAAGTGGCGGAAACCTTGCTGTTGTCAATTATTCTTGTAGTATTGATCATTTATTTGTTCTTCAGGGATTGGGCGATTGCCTTCAGACCATTAATTGATATTCCGGTTTCGTTAATTGCCACTTTTTTCATCATGTATTTATGCGGATTTTCAGTAAATGTGTTGACATTGCTGGCAATCGTATTGGCCACAGGTTTAGTTGTTGATGACGGTATTGTTGTAACCGAAAATATTTTCAAGAAGGTAGAAGAGGGCATGACGCCCATTGAAGCGGCAATTAAAGGTTCCAATGAAATTTTCTTCGCCGTAATATCCATTTCAATTACTTTAGCAGCTGTTTTCCTTCCGGTAATTTTCCTTGAAGGTTTCGTTGGAAGGCTGTTTCGTGAATTTGGTGTGGTAATTGGTGCCGCGGTACTGATTTCTGCCTTCGTTTCGTTAACGCTTACGCCAATGTTAAATGCCTATCTGATGAAAAGCGGCGTACAGAAAAAATCTAAAATGTATGATTTAACCGAACCGTTTTTTCAGAAAATGAATTCGGGGTATGCTGAAGCGCTGTCGGGATTCTTGAAGAAAAAATGGCTAAGTTTTCCAATCTTGATTGGATGTTTTGCTTTGATATTCCTGTTTTTTAATCTTCTTCAGAAGGAAACGGCCCCATATGATGACCGTAGTTTTATAAGTGTAAACGTAACAGCTCCGGAAGGTGCTTCCTATGATTATATGGATCACTTTATGAGTGAATTAAACGAATTGATCAATGATTCGATTCCTGAGAAAAAAGTGAGTTTGATCGTTACGTCTCCGGGATTTGGTGCTTCATCGGTAAATTCAGGAAGAGCCAGAATTGCCTTGGTGCAGCCTGATGAAAGGGAGAAGAAGCAGAAGCAAGTTGCTGAAGATCTGACCAAATGGACAAAACAATATTCCGAAGCGAAAGTCAGTATTTCAGAGTCGCCGACAATCGCAGTAAACCGAAGAGGCGGAATGCCAATTCAGTTCGTGATTCAGGCGCCGAATTTTAAAAAATTGGAACAGAAGATTCCGCAGTTTATGGAAGAGGTCGAAAATGATCCGACGTTCTCCAATTCTGATGTCAATCTGAAATTCAACAAACCGGAAATTTATGTGACCATCGACAGGGAAAAAGCCCAAAGTCTGGGAGTTTCGGTAATCGATGTGGCGCAAACGCTGCAACTTTCTTTAAGCGGACAACGTTTTGGCTACTTCATGATGAACGGCAAACAGTACCAAGTGATGGGGCAATTCGATAAAAAAGACCGAAATGCACCGATGGACCTGACATCAATTTTCGTAAAAAGTGACACCGGTCAGTTAATTCAGCTGGATAACCTGGTTACTGTGGAAGAGCAGAGTAGTCCGCCACAATTATATCACAACAATCGTTATATGTCGGCCACGGTTTCAGCAGGATTGGCTCCGGGGAAAAGTATTGGAGACGGTATTGATGCCATGGAACGCATTAAAGAGAAGGTGCTGGATGATACCTTTACAACTGATTTGAGTGGTGAATCCCGCGACTTCCAGGAAAGTAGTTCGAATACATCTTTCGCTTTTGGCTTGGCTTTGTTACTGATATTTTTGATTTTAGCTGCGCAGTTTGAAAGCTTTATTGATCCGTTTATTATTATTTTAACGGTGCCGATGGCGGTTGCGGGAGCCTTGTTCTCACTTTGGCTGTTCGGTCAGACCTGGAATATTTTCAGTCAGATTGGAACAGTGATGTTGATTGGACTGGTGACGAAGAACGGTATTTTAATTGTCGAATTTGCCAATCAGTTGAGGGAACAGGGGAAACCTAAGTATCAAGCTATTTTAGAAGCGTCCGAGTCCCGATTACGACCTATTTTAATGACGAGTCTCGCGATTGCGTTGGGGGCATTGCCTATTGCGTTGTCTTTGGGGGCTGCCTCAACCAGCCGAATAGGGATGGGAGTTGTTATCGTTGGCGGAACCTTGTTTTCGCTGATGCTGACTTTGTTTGTAATTCCGGCAGTTTACCTAATGTGGTCGCGGGAAAGAAAACACCGTCCGGAATTTGACAATATTAAAGAATATGAAAAGGAATAAATTCATGAAAAGTAATATTTTGTTTAAAATAGCTTTATTGTTAACAGTAACATTTAACAGTTATGCCCAGGAGGTGTTAACTGTTGAAGAGGCTGTACAGATTGCGTTGAAAAACAATTATGATATCAAGCTTGCTTCTAACGATTTGGAAGTAAGTAAAGAGGGTTATAGTATTGCCAATGCCGGGATGCTGCCTAGGATAGACGGGACATTTAGTCAAAACAATAATATACAAAATACCAAGCAAACACAGGCGACAGGTGAAGTTCGTGAATTGAACGATGCCAAAAACAACAACATGACTTATGGTGTGAATTTGGGATGGACAGTTTTCGACGGATTGAAAATGTTCGCACGTTACGATCAGTTGCAGACGTTGGAAAAACAAGGTGAGGTACAGTTAAAATCGACTATTTTGACGAAAGTCAGCGATGTGATGACTACTTATTACGATTTGGTAAAACAACAGCAACTGATAAAAGCCTTGGATACAACGATAGTGATTTCCAAACAGCGTTTAAAGTTGGCCGATAACCGGTTTTCCATTGGAAAGGCGTCCAAACTGGAAGTGTTGAATGCGCAGGTCGATTTGAATCAGGATTTGTCTAATCTTTTGCTTTTAAAGCAGTTTTTTCAGATTTCAAAAGTAAACCTGAATGCGCTTTTGGCCCGAGATTCGGCAACCGATTTTAAAGTAGTGGAAGAAGTGGTAATTGATGAAAATTTACAATTGAAAGAATTGCAGGATTTGGTGGAGAAGCAGAATCCGCAATTGCAATTGGCGTTGATTAATAAAAGGGTAGCTGAATTGGATTTAAAGCAAGTACGTGCCGAACGATACCCAACAGTAAGATTGAATTCAGGTTACAATTTCAATAAGAGTGAATCCAGTTTGGGGTTTGTTTCGCAGTCTTCAAGTAATGGATTCAATTATGGCGTGGCGGCAACACTGAATATTTTTAACGGATTTCTTCAAACAAAAAATGAGAAAATTGCCAAACTTCAGGTGGATAATTCCAGCCTTTTAATTGAACAGGAAAGACAAACAATAAGTTCTGAGTTATATTCGACGTATCAGACGTATCTGACCAATGTGGAATTGGTAAGGTTAGAAGAGCATAACGAAGAGATTGCAAAAAAGAATCTTGAGATTACTTTGGAGAAATTCAAATTAGGATCGATTCCGACAATTGAATTCAGAAATGCACAGGAGAATTACATTAATGTTAAAGCCAGAAATACAAGTGCTAAATTTCAGGCAAAAATTTCTGAAGTAATGTTGAATGAAATCGCAGGCAATATCAAGTTTTAAATTTGCCGGTTATTCGTTCTCAATTTTGTAACTTTATAGTAGTGAATTTGTTCATTATTAAAACATTATGGTTATGAAAAAACTTGTACAAGTGTCAACCATTATGACGCAAAATGTAGTGAAATTGAATTTGACCGACGATTTGACCAAGGCGGAAAGTTTGTTTAAAGAACATAAAATCCGTCACATACCTGTGGTTAGCGGAAATAAAATTTTAGGGATGTTAAGTTATACGGATTTGCTTCGTATTTCATATGCGGATGCTGCCGATGATGAAGATGAAATAATTGATGTGACTGTTTATAATATGTTTTCTATTGAACAAGTCATGAGCAAAAAAGTGATCACGGTCACCCCGGAAACCACAATTAAAGAAACAGCCGAAATACTGGCAAATAATGAATTTCATGCGGTACCGGTATGCGAAGGCGATTTACTGGTAGGTATAGTAACTACAACTGATCTGATCAAATATTTGATTGAACAGTACGAATAAAAAAGGCGCTGAATTTCAGCGCCTTTTTTATTATATTTCAGTGATTTTTTTCAAATCTGCGATGGTTGCAATAGGATCTTCTGCTCTGAAAACATAGCTTCCGGCTACCAATACGTCGGCTCCGGCTTCCACTAGTTGTTTTGCGTTTTTATTGGTTACTCCTCCATCAATTTCGATAAGGGTAGAAGCCCCGTTTCGCACGATGATTTCTTTAAGTTGTTTGATTTTTTTATAAGTGTTTTCAATGAAAGACTGGCCTCCAAAACCTGGATTAACACTCATAATACATACTAAGTCGATATCGTTAATAAGGTCTTCCAAAAGTGATACGCTGGTATGAGGATTTAAGGCTACTCCGGCTTTCATGCCTTCGGCTTTGATGGCTTGTAGGGTTCTGTGTAAATGAGTAGAGGCTTCATAATGAACCACTAAAATGTCGGAGCCTAAGTCTTTAAATGTTTTGATGTAACGATCAGGATCAACGATCATCAGGTGTACATCGATGGTTTTTTTTGCATGTTTGTTGATAGCTTCCAAAACCGGCATTCCAAAAGAAATGTTTGGAACGAAAACACCGTCCATAATATCGATGTGGAACCAATCTGCTTCGCTTTGATTGATCATTTCGATATCACGCTGTAAGTTGGCGAAATCGGCTGCAAGTACCGATGGTGCTATAATTGCTTGTTTACCCATTTTGTATTTGTATTGTTGTGTTGTCGTTTTGTTGGTGCAAAGATAGTATAAAAAGCAAAACTCCGGTAATCAGCCGGAGTTTCAATCATCAATCAAAAAACGAACAGTTATTGAAACTGTTGTTATTTTCAATATTTTTAGGACTGGATGTCAAATTTTAAGTGCGTAAAGTTAAAATAAACAATTTAAATTACAACTTTTTTTTGACAATTCAAATTATCCTAAGTAAGTTTTAAGAATTTTACTTCTCGAAGTATGTTTCAATCTGCGGATAGCTTTCTCTTTAATCTGACGAACACGTTCACGGGTTAAATCAAAAGTTTCTCCAATTTCCTCTAAAGTCATCGGGTGCTGATCACCTAGGCCAAAATACAGACGAACCACATCGGCTTCTCTCGGTGTAAGTGTTTCCAAAGCTCTTTCGATCTCCGTACGCAATGACTCGTGTATTAATTCTCTATCAGGATTTGGTGATTCTCCTGAACGTAATACATCATATAAATTAGAATCTTCACCTTCCACAAGAGGCGCATCCATAGATAAATGACGACCTGAGTTTTTCATACTCTCTTTTACGTCATTAACGGTCATGTCTAACTCTTGTGCAATTTCTTCTGCTGAAGGAGCACGCTCGTTAGATTGCTCTAACAAGGCATACATTTTATTGATTTTATTAATCGAACCGATTTTATTCAACGGTAAACGAACAATACGTGACTGCTCGGCTAGTGCTTGAAGGATCGACTGACGAATCCACCATACGGCATATGATATAAATTTAAATCCACGGGTTTCATCGAAACGTTGCGCGGCTTTAATTAAACCCAAGTTGCCTTCATTGATCAAATCCGGTAAAGTCAATCCCTGATTTTGATACTGTTTAGCTACTGAAACCACGAAACGCAGGTTGGCTTTTGTTAATTTTTCCAATGCTCTCTGGTCTCCGGCTTTTATTCGTTGTGCTAATTCTACTTCTTCATCTGCAGTAATCAAATCAACTTTTCCAATTTCCTGAAGGTATTTGTCTAAGGAAGCAGTTTCACGATTGGTAACCTGCTTGGTGATTTTAAGCTGTCTCATTTAAGAATCTCCTTGTCTTTTAAGTGTTCAGGTTGTTATACGTATCGATTATCTAAAAAGTTACAAAGACTTTAAAAAAAATAGCAGCTCCCCCGGAAAAACTCCTGAAAGAGCTGCTAAAACAGAATAACTAACTCTATAATTTTCGCTTAGCTGTCCAGCTGCCGCTTTGTGGTGTCTCGTCTTGCCAACCTCCTTTTATGATGTTGTTGTTGATGATTCCTGAGAAGGTTCCTCCTTCAGATTTTCCGCTGATTGTATTTTTGCTAACGGAACCATCTAAATAGATTGTCTCGGTTTCTCCTTTTGTAAAGGCTAATCCAAAGGCATAATTAGTTGGGTTTTTTGGATTAGAAGCTATGGCTACGTTAAAAACGCCGCTTTTGTCGCCGTTGAATGTTCCCAAATAACATTTTATTTGTTCAAAGGAATATTCTTTAAGGATCTGTGCAAATGGTTTTTGTTGTCCGCTGATTTTCAAATTGTTCAAAAAAGGATTCTGACCATCGGCATCTACGTTAAAGTCAAAAGAAGAACTTCCGTTTGTAAATGTTAGGCCGACAATAGGTTGTCCTTCACTGACAGTTTCCGATGTCGTAAAATTATTGTAGGTAACATTGTTTATTACCATTTTTGCTGAAATCGATCCGTTGTTGTAAATGTTCACGTAAATAGTACCTGAAGAACCAACAAAAATACCTTTGTATACTCCGTAATTACTTGTGTCATATTCATCTTTTGCTTCCGGACCAGTGGATAACTTATCATCTGGAGATGTAGATGCTGAATTTGAATTATTGTCATTGGAGCAGCTCAGGAATGTTAAACTAAAAATTAAAAGAAGAGTAATTTTTTTCATGGTGCCCGATTTTAATATTGATATAAATTTAATTACTTTATTTTTTTCAATACGAATCCGGTATCACTAATCGATTAAACGTCAGTTATTTCGGTTTATTTATTTTCGTTCACTACTCAACGGTTATGAATTCTTTCAGCGAAACAGGATCTCCTTTCTCAGTAAAACCTTCTAATGAAATTTCAAACTGACCTTTTACGTCAGATGCGAAAAAAGACAGCGATGTTTCTTGTCTGTTAAGGAAAATTTCCGGTTCCCACAGTAGCTGATACCTGTAATCCGGAATTCGCGCAAAATCATTTTCGGCATAATTTGGGAAAAAGTATTTTTTTCTTCTTTGCGGCCTGTCAATAACCACTGTTTTAATGAAATCACCAGAGGTTTTTGTTTCGTAGTCATTTTTTTTGGTGACAAAATTGATAATACCGGTAAAAATTTTTGAGCCGTAAACATAGCCGTGATTAACCAGACTTACTTTGTAAATGTTTTGAGTATCATAGTCAAATAGTTCGGCATTGTCCTGAATTAAAAGACCGTCCACCATAACCAAAGCTTCACCGAATGAATCTTCCTGAGAAGAACTGGTTCTCAGGCGTATCGAATATCCATTTTCATTTTTCGTATAATAGACTCCATCCAACACTTCAACAATTGTTTCTTTTAAGTTAGGAAAACGGGTGTAATCATCCAGAATGTATTCTTTTTCCAATGGATGGAAGAAAGGTGTCGTTTTAGATATCTCGGCCAGGCTGTCTTTTTTCTTTTGGAAATAGCTGTTTTCTATCTGATTCGCAATGGAACGGTTCTCGATGTCAATTTTGTTTTTCGGATTCAGCTGCAAAGGGCTTACGGTGGTTAACATGCTGAAATCCGGTTTGATTGTTTCTTCAAGCGCTACAGCATATTCCTTGCGGTCATTTTCAACAATTTGAATTATTGCCTCGGAAGCTTCTGGATGTTCGTCTAGGATGAGATTGAATTTTCCGTTTTCATCTGTCTTAGCTATTTTGATTCCGAAATACTTTCCTGGAATTGATATCGATACGATTTTGTCTTTCAGGCTTTTAGAGCTGTCTTTTGAAGAGATCTTTCCCGATATGATTTCGCCCCGCATTTCAGGTAAAAATCTGCTTTTTTCAGTATTTGAATTGTCTTGAGAGGCAACCATGTTTAAGAAATCGATGGATGTGGCCCTCTTATGGTCGGGCAGACTGTCTGTTTTTCTGATAGAGATGGAAAAGTTGCCTTTGATTTCGCTTTTTAAATTGCTTTGGATGGTGAGACTTATTTTTTCTCGGGCAGCATATTTGGACTTATCAGTTCTTAGTGAAAGCAAACTGCTGTTTGATTGAATGCTATTTTCTTTTTTTTCAGTAAGCGAACTGTTTGATGGTTGCTTAAGAGCGCTTTCTTCCAAAGGAATTCTTTCAAATGGATTAATAATAAAAATATCGGTTTTGAAAATCCCTTTTTCCCTTTTGTTGAGCGTCCAGTTCGTATAGGCGATGAGTTTGTAATTTCCGGTTTTTAGTGATGTTGGGATAAAGAAGTCTCCTTGTCCTGTTCCGTTTTTCAAGACGATTTTTTGTTTTAAAACGCTACTGTTTCGATTGTCAAGTAATTCGACGTATGCTATTTTGCTTATCGCATCAAGAGTTTTTTGTTTTGTGTTTAAGGTGTATGCTTTGAGCAAAAGTGTCTCACCACAAAGGAGTGTAGTGGTGTTGCAATGCAAATAGACAGATTCTTCAATGGTGTTAATCTGGTTTATAGGTGTTATGGTACGGGTGCTCTGCCCATGAACAAAGTTGTTGGTAATAAATAAAAGAGCAAGAATGTTAATTATATTTTTCATTGCCAAAAAGGAGGTACTACGTTAGATGCAAAGGAAGAACAATCGCCACAAGGGGCGATAACCATAGTGAAGATGGGAAAGGCTGACTTGTAATGGAGCCTTCGGTCGTCACGGATATCCGCTCTCAGGGCCCCACCCGGGCCGCCCGATCCGCAAGGGTATTCTTCGTTATAAGGGCCGTCACCAAAATTCATGCTGTCAAATGTATATTCAGTGCATTCATAAGGATAGACGGGCAGGTGGGTATTCGGGAAAATATCCCGGAAATTGAAGAAAATCCTTTCGGATGAAATGGAAGCCACTTCAAAAAAACCGATTACTTTTTCTTTTGGATTGGTTGCCGATTTAATGTTTCCACTGAAAAAACCTGGCTGGTTAGGAGATAAAAGGCTTCCTGAACCCGACATGTCTTTCAGTGTTTTGTAAAAAGTGTAAGCTTCGAAACTCTGAACATACTGTTTTACCAGGATGCTGTATCGTTCTGCTATTGTGTAATCCGTATTGGCGATAAAGCGTACAGGGAAGTTGGTTACCCGATCTTCGTTAAAAGCAGTGGTAGTAGTGAGAAAAAGTTCGTCAGATTTTTTTGTTATGTAACAAACACGTGTATCTCGTGGTCTCGGTTCAAATCCTATGGTTTCAAATCCAAGAAATATACCAATGCTCCCACCTATGCTGCCACATATCCTAGGTTGGTCTAGTAAGATAGTATTAAAGGGATTCCATTTTGGAGCCGTAATTTGTGATGTTTCTTCATATTCGTAACGGTAATATTTTGAAGTGCCTGATGGGTCGTAACTGTTAACTCCTATTTCAACTCCGGTTTGACCGCCTTTCAACACAACAGTTGTGCTCAGGCTTTCAATTTCGGTGGGTGTCGTCAGAGTTTCTTTTGTGGAAACATATTCGCTGCCGTTAGCCGTGGTGACGAACAATTGGTATTGTCTGCCCGGGACAGCCTGAAATTGTACGTTAGATTCATAAACATTGTCTCCCTCGGTAAATTCGTATTGATTGCCCAAATCGTCTTCGATGTATACTTCAGCTCCTGTTTCGAAAGTGGGGCCGCTTTCTTCAAGGTGGTATGTTTTGCTGACTTTTACCTGTTGTTTTTTCAGTTCATTCGTAATTGTGGCTTCAAGAACGATGGCTTCGTCGAAGGTATTTGTTTCGAGTTGATAAGGTTCGGTACAGCTGATGATACTTGAGAAAAACAGCAGTACGGCTATGGTTTTTAGAATGTATTTTATTTTCATTTCTTCGGTTTTAAGTTAAAACTTGAAATTGTAGGTTATGGTTGGAACCGGTACAGAAAATATGGAGGTCTTGTAGGCTCTAACATCTCCGTTCTTGGTTACAAAAAATATGGAATACGGATTATTTCGTCCCAAAACATTATAAACGGATATGTTCCAAAAACTGTGTGCCAATTTTTTTATTTTGTGGTTTCCTTCAATGTTTATGCCTAAATCCAAACGGTAATAATCCGGGACCCTGAATTGGTTTCTGTCGCTGTAGACTGTATATTCGGCATTTCCGTAAGTGTATTTTCCAACAGGATAAGTTATTGGCCTTCCGGTTTGGTAAATGAAATTTGCCGAAGCGCTGTATCGTTTGGTGAATCGGTAATTTAAAACAGTACTCAAATCATGCGGTTTGTCGTAATTGGCGGGAAAATATTCTCCATTGTTTACTTTATCGCTGTCAAATTTGCTGTCCAGTTTAACAAAACTACGAGAATAAGTGTAGCCCAGCCATCCGTTTAGTCTTCCTGAATTCTTTTTCACCAGAAATTCGATACCGTATGCTTTTCCTTCTCCCTTTAAAATTTCTGTTTCAATGTTTTCATTCAGTAATAAATCGGCACCAACTCTGTAATCCAAAAGATTGTTTGTTCTTTTGGTGTATCCTTCGATGCTTATCTCACAATCTTCTTCGATAAAATTCTTGTACAATCCCAGAGAAAACTGATCGGCGTTCTGAGGAGCAATATTAAAATCGGATAGTTTCCAAGTGTCGGTTGGCGATTGTGTGGTGTTACTGGAGAGCAGGTGCAGATACTGGAAGGTTTTGTCATAACTGGCTTTTACCGAAATATCTTTACTGATGAAATAACGTGCCGAAATTCTGGGTTCTAAACCGTTATAGGTTTTTATGACTTCATTGTTTCCGTATTGTTTGCTTTCGACTACGGTAGCGTCGGTTATAGGTAAGCCGGATTCATAGGTTCTTTGTGTTGAAGGTCCTAATGCTGCATAAAACGAATAGCGTAAACCGGTATTAAGTAACAGCTTTTCTGAAATTTTGTAAGAGTCGGAAAGGTAGATTCCGGATTCCAATCCTTTCTCTTTTTCGATGGCAACCGGTACAAGTACAGTTTCCTGAGCCGTCGGATTCAAATATCCTGGTTCTATTTGGTATAGTTTTGAGCTGATACCATAACTAATTTTGTGATTATTATTCAGATTATAGCCGAATTTAAACTGAAGGTGGTTTTCATTGATCTTATACCCGAAATCAAACGATTTGGTTGGGTCGTTTTCTTTGTTGTATTCGATGTTGAATTTGTATTGACTGTTTGAAAATACTAAAGACCCTCTGTGTTTAGCATTAAAAACATGGCCCCATTTTAAAGAGAATAAGCGGTTGTCGTATTTGTACAATGAGTCGGATGATATACTGAACTTATCATGACTATAGTATCCCGTAGCTTCTATGTCATTTTTCTCATTTATCTTATGATTGTATTTTATGACTCCATCATAAAAAGAGGCTTGGCTGTTCTGTAATGATTTCTCATCGAGTGTTTTTAAAATCCAATCCGAATAGGTGGCTCTGGCACCAACCAGTAATGACGATTTTCCTTTAATCACTGGTGTACTTACGGTAAGATTGCCGGTAACGGGGCCAATACTGCCTTCTCCGGAGAGTTTGTTTGGGTTTCCGTTTTTGGTTCTTATGTCAAACACTGAGGAAAGGCGTCCGCCAAATTCGGCCGGAATACTTCCTTTATATATATCAACACTTGCAATGGTAAAAGCATTTATGCCCGAGAAGAACCCGAAGAAATGCGAAGGGTTGTAGATGACTCCATTGTCAAGAAGGATCAGGTTTTGGTCTGTTTTTCCGCCGCGGACATTAAATCCTGCAGAACCTTCTCCTGCCGTTTTTATCCCTGGAATTGTTGTAGCCACTTTAAAAATGTCTCTTTCTCCCAATACCATCGGGATGTTTTTCATTCCTTGTACATCAATGGAAGTAACGCCGGTATTGGCACTTTTAAGTGTTTCGCTTTTTTTTCCCTTAACAATTATCTCCCTAAGCTGATTGATATTTTCAGAAACTGCCAGATCTAATTTGCCGTTATTGTACAATATTACTTTTCTGGTTTCTTTTTTGTAAAGAAAGTTTTCCGTTTCGATGATGTTTATTCCTGCTGGTAAGGTTATGGTATAAAATCCCTGAGCATCTGTTATTGCTGTTGCTTCGGCGTTTTTGGAGCGGATTATTACTTCCGGCAGTGGCTTCCCTGTTTTGGCATCTTTTACGTAGCCGGACAGTTGAAAGGTTTTTCCCTTTGGGTTTTTATTTTCTTTTCCTATAACGTTGATGTCATCACCACTTTCATTTGTGTCAAGTTCTTTTTTGAAAACCGGCGCGCCTTGTATAACCACAGTTGTGTTGTTCTGTGGTTTGTTTTTTTCATTGTTGAAAAAGTTCTCAGGCAATTCATCGTAAATAACACTGTTTTTGGTCAGAATGATTTTTTTGTCTGAGATGTAAAAATTAAGGTTTGTGTTTTGAAATAATGTATTCAAAACGGTTTCTATGTTTGCGTTGGTAAGCTTTAGGTTAATTGGTTCCGGGTAGTTTTTGAGCCAGTCTTTATCCAAATAAAAGGAGTAATCCGAATTCTGTTCAATGGATTCGATTGCCTTTTCGAGGGTTATGTTTTCGAAGTTAAAAGTATATTTTTTTTCTTCAATCTGAGCAGTAATTACTTGATGTAACAGCATAACCACTATCGTAAACAATATTTTCTTCATGGGTTAATTACTCGGATTGTTTACCATTTCGTTGTTCAGGTAGTTCATCATTTTTTCGTAAAACAGGGATTCATCCGATTTCAGCATCTTTTTTGATGAGGAATAGAAATCGCTGATTTTCCTTTTGTATTGAGGAAAGAGTTTGATAAGATCTTTTTTGGAACTCACTTTGTTGAAAGCACCATTTTTTTCGATGAAGTATTCATAATCGTTATCAAATTCATAAAAAACGGACGATCCTTTTAATACTTCTCTTTTGTTTCGATGGTGTCTAATGTAAAAAGTAAAATTTTTTCCGGAGATATTTTCTTCGTAATAACCTGGTTTTAGCTTTATAATAGAAAAATAAAAGTTGTTCAGATACACGAATTTTTTATTATTGATATTAAACACAGCTACATTTTTCTGTATGAGTTCGATACTGATGGCATCCGATTCCAGTGGTCTGTAAATCAGGATGTCTTTGTAAATATCATATTTAATAGGGATGTCATAATAGTTTTGGTTGTTGTAGGTAACGAAACCGATTTCAAATTTGTCGTTTGGATAATACCGGTGCTTGTTGTTCAGGATTCGGTATTCATTGATATGGATGATTCCATTATTAATATCCAGATTTTCCTTTCCAATGGCTTGGTCAAATGATTTGGTAAGTGTTTCTTCGGACGACTGACCTTGAAGATGGTTCAAGTTGAAAATTATAAGGGTAAACGCAATTAAGAGTCTCTGGAAATTTGTTTTTGGTTTGGTTTTCATCTGTAATCAGAGCAAAAAAATATTGGATAATTCTTACGCAAAATAAAGATTAATTTGGTTTTATAATGTTAAATATGGTTTTATTTTTAAAAAATCACGTTTTATTATAACAAAAGAAAAACCCTGTTTCAAAACGAAACAGGGTTTACTATGAATTGATTTTATTTGAAAAAATTAACTTTTTTCAGAAACTTCTTTTTTCTCTTCACGTGGAGGTCTAGGTAGTAAAGCTTTTTTGGAAACTTTTTCTTTTCTGGTTTTTGGATCAACACCTAGGTATTTTACCATAAACACATCGCCCATTTTAACTACGTCGGCAACATTTTCCGTGCGCTCCCAAGCTAATTCCGATACGTGAAGCAATACCTCGTTTCCTGGTGCAGCCGTATATTCAACAACCGCTCCGAAATCAAGCATTTTGATTACTTTCACTTCGTAAGATTCACCTAGAACCGGTTTGAAAATGATAGAGTCGATTTTAGCCAATACCGCTGCAATACCTTCAGGGCTTGTTCCTAAAATTTCAACCACACCTTGCTCATCCACTTCGTTAATAACGATTGTTGTTCCCGTAGCTTTTTGTAATTCCTGAATAACTTTTCCGCCAGGTCCGATAAGGGCTCCGATGAAGTTTCCTGGAATAGTACGTGTGATGATTTTTGGAGCGTGTTTCTTAACGTCTGCTCTTGGTGTGGCAATTGTTTCGGTAATTTTACCTAAAATATGCAAACGGCCTTCACGAGCCTGATCTAAGGCTTGTTCCATGATGTCATAACGTAAGCCGTCAATTTTGATGTCCATCTGACAAGCGGTGATTCCATCAGCAGTACCGGTAACTTTAAAGTCCATATCTCCCAAGTGATCTTCATCACCTAAGATATCTGACAATACTGCAAATTTCTGTCCGTCTGTGATCAATCCCATGGCAATTCCTGAAACCGGTTTTACCATCTGAACTCCGGCATCCATTAATGCCATTGTTCCTGCACAAACTGTAGCCATTGAAGAGGAACCGTTGGATTCCAATACTTCAGAAACTATACGGATTGTGTAAGGGCAATCAGCAGGAATCATGTTTACCAAGGCACGTTGTGCCAAGTTTCCGTGACCAACTTCTCTACGTGAAGTTCCTCTTAAAGGTTTTGCTTCACCTGTTGAGAACGGAGGGAAGTTATAATGTAAGTAGAATTTCTCTTCACCTTGTTCTGATGGAGAATCAATTATGTTGGCTTCTCTGGAAGTTCCCAAAGTAACCGTAGCCAATGCCTGAGTTTCTCCTCTGGTAAATAAAGCCGAACCGTGTACGGAAGGTAAATAATCGGTTTCACACCAGATAGGTCTGATTTCGGTTGTTTTTCTTCCGTCCAAACGCAAGCCCAATTCAAGGATTACGTTACGAACCGCTTCTTTGTTGGTTTTGGAGAAATATTTGGATACCAAATCTCCATTTTCGGCTAATTCTTCTTCTGTAAATAAAGCTTTTACTTCTTCTTTTACGGCAGCGAATTTTTCACTTCTTTCACTTTTTCCGGAAGCTTCTTTTGCAATTGCATAGCATTTATCGTAAGCCGCAGCTTTTACTTTGGCATAAATAGCTTCGTCTTCTTTTTCGCCTTCATATTCTCTGTATGCAGGAGTTCCAACAGCGGCTCTTAAGCGCTCTTGTGCCTGGATCTGAACTTTGATGGCTTCGTGTGCAAATTTGATCGCCTCTACCATTTCGGCTTCCGAGATTTCTTTCATCTCACCTTCCACCATGGCAACAGAATCCATAGAAGCACCAATCATCATGTCGATGTCGGATTGCTCCAATTCTTCTCTGCTCGGGTTGATTACAAATTTACCGTCGATACGCGCTACACGTACTTCTGAAATCAAATTGTAAAAAGGAATGTCTGATACGGCTAATGCTGCAGAAGCCGCCAAACCGGCCAATGCATCCGGCATGATGTTGTCGTCATGTGACATTAACTGGATCATCACCTGCGTTTCTGCGTGGTAATCGTCCGGGAAAAGCGGACGTAACACACGGTCAACAAGACGCATGGTTAATACTTCATTGTCGCTCGGACGAGCTTCTCTTTTAAAGAAACCGCCTGGGAAACGACCTGCGGCAGCAAATTTTTCACGGTAATCTACTGTTAACGGCAGAAAATCAACTCCTGGATTGGAGGTACGAGCGGATACCGCGGTAGCTAATAACATTGCGTCGCCCATACGAACAACTACTGAGCCGTCAGCTTGTTTTGCTAATTTTCCTGTTTCGATTGAGATGCTTCTTCCATCTCCTAAATCGATAATTTCTTGGAATACTTTAGGAATCATAAAATGTAATTCTTAATTAAACAATGGGTGTCAGTTGAGTTGTTGTGTTGTTGTTGTGTGTAGTTGTCTAATACCCAATGAAAAACCAAACTTTTTTCTTTTTAAATGTACAAAACAAAAAGAGGCGCGCAGGCACCTCTTCTCATGATTATTTTCTGATGTTTAATTCTTTGATAATCGCACGATATCTGTTGATATCTTTTTTCTTTAAGTAGTCAAGAAGACTTCTTCTTTTACCTACCAATAAAACTAGTGAGCGCTCTGTGTTGAAATCGTGACGATTTTTTTTCAAGTGCTCAGTCAAGTGAGAAATTCTGAATGTGAATAACGCGATTTGACCTTCTGCAGAACCAGTGTTGGCAGCAGCACCTCCGTGTTTAGCGAAGATTTCTGATTTAACTTCTTTAGTTAAGTACATGCTAATATTTTTAAAATGATTATTATGTAAATTGAGACAGTCTCAATACGGGTGCAAAGTTAGTTTTATTTTTTAAACTCACAAACAAATTGCCGAAACTTGCCTAAAAAAGTTTTGCAACTTCCTGATTTACAAATTCTAAAAAAGTTTCGTCTTCTTTTGTGAAAGGATCCAGTACATGACTGTCGATATCTATTTGTCCTATGTTTTTTCCATCAACAAAGAGAGGTACGACAATTTCAGATTTCACCGTAAGGCTGCAGGCTATGTAGTTGTCCTGTGCTTTAACGTCGGGAACGACAAAGTTAGCGTTGGATTCGGCAACTTGTCCGCAGATCCCTTTTCCAAACGGGATGACGGTATGGTCGGTTTCGGCTCCAACATAAGGCCCGAGATGCAATGTCTTGGTTTCGTGATCGGCAAAATAAAAACCAACCCAGTCATAGTGGCTGATAGTGTCGCTTAATAACCGGCACAGATTTTTTAATTTTTCATCACGTGAAACACCGCTTTGTGAAAGCAGTTCGGTAACTTGGGGGTGTAATTCCTGAAATGTCATGTTTTTTGGTTTTTAGCAAAAGTATTTAATTGCGCTCTTTTTATTTTTATATTTTTGTTAAAATCATTTTGGTGAGAGATCTCTTTTTGCAATACAAGCCTTTTTTTGTTTTCCTGATAAAGTTTTTTGCACTTTATGCATTGCTGACCATTGGCTACCGATTATATCTCAGTCAATATGATGTAGCTCGTTTCGAAGTGGACGGTTTTACCCGTATGGTAGCTCATCAGTCTGAAGGTATTTTGCGGTTTTTGGGCAAGGAAGTGAAAACGGAACAGAATGTCTCAGAACCGTGCATGAATTTAATCTACAAAGGAAAATTTGTTGCACGTATCATAGAAGGCTGTAATGCCTTAAGCGTAATGATTCTTTTCGCGGCTTTTGTATTTGCTTTTTCTTCCAAATGGTTCAAGACAATGCTGTATATACTGGTTGGGTGTTTGATTATTCATGTGCTCAATGTTTTCCGGATAGCGTTGTTGGCCATGGCATTGTACGATCTGCCTCAATATGAGCATTTATTGCATGGTGTTGTTTTTCCGTTGTTTATCTATTCGGTAGTTTTTGTTTTGTGGGTTTTATGGATTCAGAAATTTTCAGGTTATGCTCAAAGAGGTGCTGAGAAATAAAGGTAAAATCCTTTGGGTTCTTGTTTTGGTTGTGCTTTTGGCGATGATTCGCTTGTTTGAGCAGGATTTGTTTTACGATCCTTTCCTGGCTTTTTTTAAAGAAGACTATCAGGGAGCTGAATTGCCGGAATACAATTCTGTATCGTTGTTTTTTGGATTGTTTTTTCGCTATTTTCTGAATTCGGCAATTTCATTAGCTGCGATTTATGTTGTGTTTAAAGATATTCAGCTGACAAAATTCATAACCGTTTTATATCTCCTTTTATTTGTTGTGCTGATGGTTTCGTTTTTCAGTCTTTTAAGTTATTCTGAAAAAGCCGATTTCATGCTGTTGTTTTATATCAGACGTTTTTTAATTCAGCCATTGTTTTTGATAGTTTTTCTTCCGGCCATTTATTATCAGAAAAAAAACTTCTGAAAAAATTCGTACCTTTAAACAAATGATTTAGTTTATGAAGGTCGTTAAACAATCCGGTGATATCGTTTATTTCGATCGGGATAAACTCCGTAATTCTCTTGTACTTTCCGGTGCCACAAATGAAAAAATCGAAGATATCCTGAGCATCATCGAAAGGGAGATTTATGATGGTATGCCAACGCGTAAGATTTACAAAATGGCATTTCAGCTGCTCAAAAAAACTTCGAAAGCCCATGCGGCAAGATACAATCTGAAAACAGCAGTTCAGGCTTTAGGCCCTGCAGGGTTCTTTTTTGAGAAATACATAGCCATGTTGTTCCGTACGGAAGGTTTTGAAGCTAAAACCAACGTGATTCTCGAAGGGAATTGCGTTTCCCACGAAATTGACGTGATGGTAAAAAAAGGGAATGTCATTGCTATGGTTGAATGCAAGTTTCACGGTAGCAACGAAATTAAATCCGATGTAAAAATCCCGATGTATATCCTCTCGCGTTTCAACGATTTAAAGGGAAAAACCCATCCGGTTTTCAGTCAGGAGGATACCATCAGTAAATGCTGGGTCATAACCAACAATCGTTTTACTTCCGAAGCAATTGATTTCGGCGAATGTTCCAACCTGAAATTGATCAGCTGGGATTTTCCGGTTAAGGAATGTCTGAAATATAAAATTGAGGAAAACGGTTTGTATCCGGTAACCTGTCTGACCACGCTGACTCAATTTGAGAAAGAAAAACTGCTCATTCAGGATGTGCTTTTGGCTTCTGATTTAGTCAATAACAGTAAATTGTTGTCGGATATCGGTATCAATTACAAAAGGATTAAAAACATTATCAGGGAAGCTTCCGAATTGTGCGAATACATAGGCGACAATAGTTCTATTTTTAATGACTAAACCATGAAAATTCAGTTTTTAGGAGCAGCCGGGACAGTAACCGGTTCCAAAACCTTAATAGAATCAAAAGGGATTCGTATTTTAGTTGACTGTGGTATGTTTCAGGGGAATAGGGAAGTGCGGCAACTTAATTGGGAACCGCTGCCGATTTTACCGTCAACCATTGATTTTGTATTACTTACCCATGGGCATTTGGATCATTGCGGTTGGCTTCCGTTGTTAATCAGACAGGGTTTCGAAGGGAAGATTTTCTGTACCAGTCCGACAAAAGCCATTACCCGACTGATTTTGATGGACAGCGCGAAAATACAAGAGGAAGAAGCGGAAAAGGCCAATAAGGAACATTATTCCAAACATAATCCTGCCGAACCTTTGTATACGGTTGAGGAGGCCGAGGAAGTTCTGCCTTTTTTTAGGGTGATAAAACCGGATACTTTTTTTGATGTGGATGCCGAAATTTCAGCCCGCTATTTTTCAGCCGGACATATATTGGGCGCCTGTTCCATTGAATTGTTTATAGAAGGCAAACGACTTGTTTTTTCAGGCGATATCGGAAGGGATAACGACGACCTGATGTATGCTCCCGTAAAACCGAAAGAGGGAGACTATGTTTTTTTGGAGAGTACCTATGGCGATAAGCTGCATCCTGATAATGATCCTAAAGAAGAATTGAAGCAGGCTATCAACGAAACTTTTGAGAAAGGTGGAAATGTTGTCATTCCAAGTTTTGCCGTCGAACGTGCCCAAGCGATCATGTATTTGATCTGGCAGCTTAAAAAAGCAGGCGAGATTCCGGAGATGCCTTATATCATTGATACGCCGATGGGGGTTAAGGTGATAGATATTTTTGAAGATAACCGGGAATGGCACAAATTAAGGTCAGACGAATGTCAGGAGATGTGCGCCGTTTTTTCCATGATAACGGACTATGAAGATACTATTGCCGCAATTTATGATGATCAGCCCAAAGTGGTAATTGCCGCGAGTGGGATGGTTACAGGCGGTCGCGTTTTGAGTTATCTGGAGCGGTATATAATACGTCCGGAAACGACAGTTATAATTGTTGGCTATCAGGCAGAAGGAACACGTGGAAGAAAACTGTTGGATGGTGAGAAAGAGATTAAAATGTATGGGAAGTATTATCCCGTAGAAGCCAAAATAGTCGAAATAGAAGGGCTGTCTGCACATGGTGATCAGGATGATTTGTTGAATTGGTTGTCGGAGCTGGATGAAAAACCTCAGACCGTTTTTCTGGTTCATGGCGAAACGGAAGCCTTAGTAGCTTTGAAGGAAAAAATCGAAACGCGTTACGCCATTAATTGTGAGATACCTTATCAGGGGCAGACAGTTGAAATCAATTAACAGTAAATTGTGTTTTGAAATTGAAAAAAAGAGTTAATTTTGGTCAGATTTTAACAAAATGAAAATAAATAAGCACATTAGTTTCGTTTTAGCGCTGCTGATCTTGGTTTCCAATGTCGGACTGGCGTTCAATGTGCATTATTGCGGCGGAGATCTGGCTGAAATTTCATTGGATTATAAAAAATCGGAGCCTTGTGAAGTAAAGAAAATTGAAAAGCAAGAGACATGCTGTGCTTCTACGGACGAACACGACAGTTGTTGTTCCAACAGTAAGGTCGATTTGAAAAAAACGATTTCCGATGAGGTTATCGTAAAAAGTTTTCAGTTAGATTTAGGTGCTTTTACTTTTGTAGAAGGATGGAAAGCGCCGGAAGTACCTGTTGATTTTGAAGAAATTAAATTGAAAAGTGATGCTCCTTCGTTTTATTGCGACAGTAATGCTCCGCCACTCTACAAACTCTATTGCCAGTATCTTTTCTACGACAGATTTTAATGTTTTTCCGATTTTCCGATTTAATCGGAGTAAACTTCTATTGAAACATTAAAATCAAAATCATGTATAAATATATTATGATTTTCCTTATGCTGACAGCCAATATTGCGTTAGCTCAGGAAAATGTGTCGGGTACCGTAACCGACGAAAAAAATAATCCTTTGCCCGGCGCTTCCATCGTATGGAAAGATACCGATAAAGGAGCAACGACCGACGAAAAAGGATTTTTCAGTTTGCCGATGAATCCGGGAAGCCATGAAATAACCGTGAGTTATGTGGGATATCAAAGTGTTTCCCTTATGGTTCATGAGCCAAAAGAGATCAAGGTGCAACTTCAACCCAGTAAGAGAAAAAGTCTGGATGAGGTTGTAGTAACGACCAAACGAAACTCGCTTCAAAAGTCGTATGTAAAAACGGCTAACGTAACCACTATGAGCAGCAAAGAATTGCTCAAAGCGGCGTGTTGCAACCTTTCCGAAAGTTTTGAAACCAATCCGTCCATCGATGTAAATTTCTCTGATGCCGTTTCTGGAAGCAAGCAAATCAAAATGCTGGGCTTAACCAGTCCGTACATCTTGATTGCAGAAGAAAATATTCCTTCGGTTCGAGGAGCCTCTCAGGCATACGGACTATCGTTTATTCCAGGGACATGGGTGGAAAGTATCCAGATAACAAAAGGAGCAGGGAGTGTGGTGAATGGGTATGAGAGCATTTCGGGACAAATCAATACCGAGTTGTTAAAGCCCGCAAACGACATTCCGTTTTATCTGAATGCTTATGGATCGACCGACAGCCGTTTTGAGCTGAATACACATCTCAACAAAAAGTTTACAGATAAATTAAGCAGCAGTCTTTTCGTTCATGGTAGTACCCGTGTGTCTAAAAAGGATATGAATGATGATATGTTTTTAGACAATCCTTTGGGAAAACAAATTAACTTGATGAACCGCTGGCAGTACAACGATCTGGAAAATGGTTGGGTGAGCTTTTTGAATGTGCGTTACATGAGAGACGAAAAGCAAGCGGGTCAGGTTGATTTTGATCCCGATACGGATAAAGGAACAACGAACCACTGGGGTTCCGAAATCAATACCGATAAAGTGGATGTTTCTTCAAAAATAGGTTATGTTTTTCCGGATATGCCATGGAAGAGCATCGGTTTTCAAAACGCATATAACTATCATAGTCAGAAATCCTATTTCGGTTTAAACCAATACAATATTCAGCAGAACAGTTTTTATTCGAATGTGATTTATAATTCCATCATCAGTAATACATTAAATAAATTTGCTACGGGTTTGAATTTCACATCAGATGATTACAACGAATTTGTGACGGTAGGTTTGCCGATGGACGTCAGTCGAAGAGATAATTCCCTGGGAGCGTTTTTTGAATATACTTACGATAATACCGATAATTTTAGCTTGGTGGCTGGAGCCCGTTTCGATTTACATAATCGTTTAGGAGCATTTTTTACCCCGAGACTTCACGTGCGCTACAATCCATGGGAAAAAGCCGTGTTGCGTGCATCTGCGGGAAGAGGAAAGCGCAGTGCCAATATTTTTGCTGAAAATCAAAACCTTTTTGCGAGTTCCAGAGCTTTTTCGGTTATTAATGCAAATGGAAAAATCTATGGTTTGGATCCCGAAATTGCGTGGAATTATGGGGTGAGTTTCACACAAGGCTTTCAACTGCTTGGTAAAAAGGCTGAAGTAACTTTAGATTACTACAGAACGGATTTTCAAAATCAGGCCGTGGTGGATGTGGATTTCAGTCCACAGGCCGTAGTTTTTCATAATTTAGATGGAAAATCATATGCGAACAGTTTGCAAATCGATTTCAATGTGGATTTAATGACACATTTTTCGGTTCGTACCGCCTATAAGTTTTATGATATTCAAACCGACTATCTGACAGGAACATTGGACCGTCCATTGCAGGCAAAACATCGTTTCTTTACCAATCTGGCCTACGAAACCCACATCAAGGAAAAAGGACAGCAATGGAAATTTGATTTTACCTATAACTGGATGGGGAAACAGCGTTTGCCAAATACGTCAACCAATCCGGAGCCGTATAAACTGAACCCGTATTCAAATCCGTTTTCGGTAATGAATGCTCAGGTAACGCGAACTTTCTCCAGTGTGTTTGAGATGTATGTGGGGGGTGAAAATATTGGGAATTACAAACAAAAAAATGCTATTTTAGGTGCGGAGGATCCTTTTGGCCCGTATTTTGACAGTTCAATGATATACGCACCGGTTTTCGGACAGATGTATTATGCCGGAATCCGATTTAAAGTTAAATAGATAATAAACAGCTAAACTTAAATTTTCATGAAAAATATTATTGTAATACTGCTGATTTCCTTTTTCGGATTTACAGCCCAAGCACAGGAAAAAAAGAACAAAAACGCTAAAGCGGATGTGGAAGTAAAAGGAAATTGTGATATGTGTAAAAAACGTATCGAAAAAGCAGCTTATTCTGTTGTCGGAGTAAAATCGGCGGTTTGGCACTCAGACGATCAGGTTTTGCATTTGGTGTTCAACGAACAGAAGTGTTCTTTGGAAGACGTAGAAAAATCCATCGCCAAAGCGGGACACGATACTAAAGATGTAAAAGCACCTGAAGATTCATACAATAATCTTCATACCTGCTGTCAATACGATAGATAATAGAACAAAAGCCGACTGAATTGCGAGTCGGCTTTTTTATTGAACTAATATATAACTTCCGTAAGATGCTGGTTTTTTGATTTTTATAAAAGGTGCTGTTTTATATGTTCAACTAAACACAATTTAATCGAAAAAACTACGTTAGTAGCTTATGTGTATGTTTACCATGCCAATCACGATCGATTGAATGAAGCAATGAGATTTTATTATGTGGCGTTAATTGGTAGTTGACTTTAAGTGACCAAAAAGGAACTGCAGTGACATAATATAAGTTTGTTTTAATTAAAAGGTTGAGTTAGTTATAATTAATTAAAGAAAAAGCCGTTCAGGATTTCTGAACGGCTTTACTTTTTAGGGGATTTCGATAATTTTTGTTTCGGAGATTATCTGTCCGTCTGTGGCTATACCTTCGATGACTACTTTTACTGTTTTCACGTAGTAATTAGGGATCGAGAATTTGAAAATTCCTTTTTCATCGGTTTCCACATTAGGCTCCCAGTGAATTGTTCCGAAATCCGTGAATCCTTCATCGCTGTAGCTGGTATATTTAGGATTAGCAAAAAGTTTAAGTTTCTCAAAACCATTTTTAACCAGGAACGATTGCGAATTGATTTTTGTTCTTCCAGGTCCTCCAAACGTTTTTTTGGTGTAAATCCGGATTATTCCATTGTGAGCTTCCGCACCTCCTCCGTAACCGCTTTTATTGATGTAAATCTCATCAACTCTGCTCATACTATAGCCCAACAGAAAGCTAAAATCAGGTAGAGGCGTGTCGTCTAAGAAAACAACAGGACTTTTGCTTCCCAAAAAGGAAGTCGACCTCCTTCCGAGGATCTTTACGTCGAGACCCTGAATGGATACATCATAACCATTTGCCGCTATAAACTGCAGGACGTCTCTACTAGCATCCGCATCCGTTATTTTATATCCCTTTGCCATGGCATTATTAAAACGTTTCAGGTTTGTAAGCTTAGGTTTTTTATCCTTCGCTCCGATTGTAATAGTGTCCAATTGGATGGCCTTTGCAATTTTCGGAAAATGAAAATTTGAATTTTCAGGTTTGCTTGCACCTATTTCCGGACAGTTGTTTTGTGTTATTTTAAAAGGTTTTATGAAAGTCCTATTGTTGTTTAAGACCTGAGCGGCTGATTTTAGTTCGATACGTTGGTTTTTTTTTGTCCAGAAGGGAAAAATGTACTAAGGTTGAATCGGAAACCAAAATGTTTTTAAAATAAAACTCGTTTTTCTCGTTGATTGGCGAAAATTCGCTTAATCCCGATGTTAAGGAGTTTATCTCTACTTTGGAATCCCTATCTTTTACCGGGATATTAATAGTTCCCTTAAAGGTAAGCCCGTTGTCAAAATCAAATTTCTTTTGAGGAGAAGAGCTTAGCATTGTCTGCCAATTGTACTTTGATTTTTGACACATTAAATAGGTGTCCAGTTCATAATGTTTTCTTTTAGAGAAATTGGAAAGCAGTTGATTGCCGTCCGGTGATTTTTCGCTTAGCTGGTTGTCAAGTAAAAAGGAGTTGTATATGGTTTTCTTTTCGGTTAAGGATTTGGTGCCTTCCGGTAAAACAGATACACTCAATGTTCCCGAAAGAATTGTACTTGTTCCGCTGATTACAATCGAATCGTTTTGTTTTCTTAGAACTTTAAGATCTATATTTCGGTCGAACTTCAACGGTTTGTATAGTATTCTTTCGGCAATTTTTTTATGGTTTTTGTCAACCAGATAGAGTGTATTGATTCCGTTCAATAAATTTTCATTTGGCAAAGCCAATAATTGCTCGGTATTGTCGTCTTTAAATGAAAAAGGAACATACGAACTGTAATCGTCTTGCTGGATTATAAGTGTTAAAGGTTCGTTTTTGTATTGGGCCAAACTGTTGCTGTTGGTTTTTATTTTTAATGTAGTCTTATTTTCAAAAGTGTAATTGTTGGCTGAAAAAGTAATTCCGTTAACCTCCGGGAAAGGCAGTTTTTCTTCTGTTTTAACATCGTTAATTTTGAAAACGGCTTTATATAATTCGCTTTTTGTTTGGAGGATTTCAAATTTGCCATAACCTAATGAGTTAGTGCTGAAGTTTGTTATGGTTTCACCTTTGGAATTTACTATTTCCCCGTCTTTTACACTTATGCCGTTTCCGTTGCAATCGCTGATTTTAACAGCTATTGTGTTTGATGTGCCCTCTAAAAACACATTTCCCTCAGGGAAGAATTCCGTCTTTATCGTGCTCAAATTCACTATTCTCGTGTCGGGGAATGTTTTTCCGTCTTTCGGATTGATGATTTTAAGTTCGAAAACAGATGATTCGTTTTCGGAGAAATTGTTCATGTAGTTTGTGAAAACCTCCAGGTAGTATTTACCCGTACTTATGTTTTCGTCAAGCTTGATGTTTCCTTCGAAAATACTGTTTTCGGCATAAAATAAGTATTTTTTGATTTTATTTCCTTTGTCGTCAAGCAAGGAGATGAGAACATTGGAAGTCAAAAAATAAGGCTTTTTGTTTTTCTTTTCTATAATGTACCCTTTGAACCAGATTTCGTCGCTGGTTAAAAAAATATTCTTGTTAAGATGGAGATGGATATTTTCTCTGTCCAGTTTGAAATACTCGGTAAGGGCATCGTTTATTTTTTCATGGCTTTGGTTTATTTCAGCTTGTGAAAAAACTAAGTTTTGTACTGTAAGGGCAATAATTAAATAGACTAATTTTTTTAAGTTCATTCTTTGTAAAGTTTAAACGGCGAAGATATTGAAAAAAAAAAACTGCCTGAAAGAAAAATCTGGTAGTTTTTTAGTTGTTTATATGTTTTTTTAGAACATTACATCATAGCTGGCATCCCGCTTCCTTATTTTCAACCTAATTCCTGTTTCAAATTGAATTTACGGGATTTCAATACTCGTTGTTTCTGAAATTAGTTGTCCGTCTGAAGCTATACCTTCGATGACTACTGTTACTGTTTTTTGGTTGTAATTAGGGAAGGAGAATTTAAAGATTCCATTTTCATCGGTTGTGATGTTTGGCTCCCAATGAATTGTTCCAAAATCCATAAATCCCTCGTCGCTATAGCTGGTATATTTAGGATTCGTAAATTGTTTAGGTTTTTCAAAACCGTTTTTAACCAGGAGCGATTGTGAACTGATTCTTGGGTCTATATTTTTGCTAAATGTTTTTTTTGTATAAATTCGGATTATACCGTTATGAGCCTCCATACCCCCTCCGTAACCGCTTTTATTTATATAGATCTCATCAACCCTGCTTAAACTGTAGTTCAATAACCAGCTGAAATCAGTAATTGGTGAGTCGTCTATATAAATAAGGGGGGCTCTAGTTGCTAAAAAGGAGGATGGTCGCCTGTTGAGGATTCTTACGGTGAGTCCTTGGGCAGAAGCAAGGTTGCCTTTAGCAGCTTCCTTCGCCAATGCAACGCTGTCGACCTTTGCGGGTTTTCCGATGGTAACATCATAACCATTAGCTACTATAAACTGCAGGACGTCTCTGTTGTCATCTGCCTCAGTAATTTTATAGGCTTTTGCCATGGAATTATTAAACTTTTTCAGGTTTGTAAGTTTAATTTTTTTCTCCTTGGTTTCGATTGAGATGGTATCCAGTTGAATGGCTTTTGCAATTTTCGGAAAGTGAAAATCTGAATTTTGAGTGTTGTTTGTTGTTGTTTCCGGACAGTTGTTTTGTGTTGTTTTAAATGGCTTGATGAAGGTTCTATTGTTGTTTAAAACCTTAGCGGCTGATTTTAGTTCTATGCGTCGGTTTTTTTTGTCCAAAAGGGAAAAATGTAGCACGGTTGAATCCGAAACCAAAATGTTTTTAAAATAAAATTCGTTTTTGTCATTGATTAATGAGTTTTCATTCAAAGCGGAAATTAGCGAAGTCATCTGAACTTTAGATGCTTTATTTTTTACCGGAATATTAATGGTTCCCTTAATGGTTAATCCGCTGTCAAAATCAAATTTTTCCTTAGGTGGTGTGCTCAGGATTTTTTGCCAATCGTATTTCGATTTTTGACATATTAGATAAGTGTCCAGTTCGTAGTGTTTCTTTTTTGAAAAATCAGAAAGATAATTATTTCCTTTTGTTGTTTCTTTGCTTAACTGGTTGTCTAACAATAAGGAACTGTATATTGTTTTCTTGCCAGTTAAGGACTTGGTGTCGTGTGGTACAACAGAAATACTAAGTGTGCCTGACAGAATTTTGCTGCTCCCGCCGATAAGAATGGAATCATTTTGTTTCCGAATAACTTTCAGGTCGATGTTGTGGTCAAAATTTGACGGTTTAAAGAGTATTCTTTCAGCAATTTTTTTATTGCTTTTATCCAGCAGATACAGCGCATTGATTCCTGGTTTTAAGTATTCATTCGATAAAGTAAATGGTTGTTCTGTACTCCTTTCTTCGAGTGTAAAAGGAAAAAAAGAACTGTAATTGTCTTGTTGGACAACAAGCGTAAAAGGTTCGTTCTTGTATACGGCCAGGCTGTTCGTATTTGTTCTTATCTTTAAGGTGGTTTTGTCTTCTAAAGTGTAATTGTCAGTCGAAAACGCTATTCCCAAATTTGATGGTGTTGGTAAAAATTTCTCGGTTTTAGTATCTTTAATTTTAAAGACAGCCTTGTATAATGTGTTTTTTGTCTGAACGATTTCAAATTTGCCGTAACCCAATTCATTTGTGTTGAAATTTGTAATCGTAATTCCTTGAGAATCGACAATTTTTCCATCCTTTACACTTAGACCGTTTCCGTTGCAATCGGTAATCCTTATGGCAACAGTGTTGGATGTTCCTTCCAAAAAGATGTTGCTCTCGGGGAAGAATTCCGTAATTACGGTGTTGTAGTTGATTGTATTTGTACCGGTGATTGTTTTGCCGTCTTCCGGATTGATAATTTTAAATTCGAAAACCGAAGACTCATCTTCCGCGAAATTATTCATGTAGTTTGTGTATACCTGAAGGTAATAGGTTCCGGTACTTAAACTGTTGTCAATTTTGATGTTTCCTTCAAAAACACTTTTATCAGCATAAAATAGATAGGTTTTTAGTTTGGTTCCTTTTTCGTCAAGCAGGGCAATGTGGACATTTGAAGTGGGTAAATACCCTTTTTTGCTTTTCTTTTCTATGATGTAACCCTTGAACCAGATTTCGTCGCTGGTTAAAAAAATGTTTTTGTTAAGGTGAAGATGGATGTTTTCTCTGTCCAGTTTGAAATACTCCGTTAGTGCATCGATTGTTTTTTCATTACTCGGACCTGTTTCTGCTTGTGAAAAAACTAAGTTTTGTAATGTCAGGGCTATAATTAAAAAAGCTAATTTTTTTAAGTTCATTCTTTGTAAGATTTGAATGACTAAGATATAAAAAAACTGCCTGAATTTTTTTTCAGGCAGTTTTTTTGTGGGAAATATTTTAAAAAAAAGATTACATCATACCCGGCATTCCGCCTCCCATAGGCATTCCGCCTCCAGCGTTTTCTTCTTTGATTTCTACTAATGCACATTCAGTAGTTAATATCATTCCAGCAACTGAAGCAGCGTTTTCCAAAGCTACACGAGTTACTTTCTTAGGATCGATGATTCCTGCTTTCAACATATCAACGTACTCATCAGTTTTAGCGTTGTATCCGAAATTGTCTTTCCCTTCCGCTACTTTTGCTACCACTACAGATCCTTCTAAACCTGCATTTTCAACGATTGTTCTTAAAGGAGATTCCACAGCACGGGATACAATCTGAATTCCAGTTGCCTCATCAGCATTTTCAGCTTTGATTTTATCCAATACTTTTTTAGCTCTCAATAATGCTACACCACCGCCGGCAACGATACCTTCTTCAACTGCTGCGCGTGTTGCATGTAAAGCATCGTCTACACGGTCTTTTTTCTCTTTCATTTCTACTTCAGAAGCAGCACCAACATAAAGAACAGCAACACCACCGGCTAATTTAGCCAAACGCTCCTGTAATTTCTCTTTGTCGTATTCAGAAGTAGATGTTTCCATTTGAGCTTTGATTTGGTTTACTCGGTTTTTAATCATTTCATGATCACCATTACCGCTTACTACCGTTGTATTGTCTTTGTCGATTGTAACTCGTTTGCAAGTTCCTAACAAGTCTAAAGTTGTATGCTCTAGTGTAAAGCCTCTTTCTTCAGAAATTACGGTACCTCCGGTTAAGATGGCAATATCTTCCAGCATTGCTTTTCTTCTGTCGCCAAAACCTGGTGCTTTAACAGCTGCGATTTTCAAAGCTCCGCGTAGTTTGTTAACTACCAAAGTAGATAATGCTTCACCGTCTACATCTTCAGCGATGATTAACAATGGTTTTCCGGATTGAGCAACTGGCTCTAATATTGGAAGTAATTCTTTTAAAGAAGATACTTTTTTGTCATATAATAAGATGTACGGATTTTCCAGTTCCGCTTCCATTTTTTCAGGGTTTGTTACGAAGTAAGGTGATAAATACCCTCTGTCGAATTGCATTCCTTCCACAACATCTACATAAGTATCTGTTCCTTTTGCTTCTTCAACAGTGATTACACCTTCTTTTCCAACTTTTCCGAAAGCCATGGCAATAAGTTCTCCGATAACGTCATCATTATTTGCGGAAATTGAAGCTACTTGTTTGATTTTGTCTGTAGAACTTCCTACTTCTTTCGCTTGTTTTTGAAGGTCAGCAACAATGGCTTCTACTGCTTTGTCGATACCGCGTTTTAAATCCATTGGATTAGCTCCTGCTGCAACGTTTTTCAGTCCTTCTTTAACGATAGCCTGAGCTAAAACGGTTGCAGTTGTGGTTCCGTCTCCGGCTAAATCATTAGTTTTAGAAGCTACTTCTTTTACCATTTGTGCACCCATATTTTCAAGGGTGTCTTTCAATTCCACTTCTTTCGCTACCGACACACCATCTTTGGTTACAGTCGGTGCTCCGAATGATTTACTGATGATTACGTTACGACCTTTTGGGCCTAAAGTTACTTTTACCGCATTTGCCAATGCGTCCACACCACGTTTTAAACCGTCGCGTGCTTCAATATCAAATTTTATATCTTTTGCCATTTTTTATTTATTTGTTGATTTGTTTCGCCAGTTTACTGACGCTGTAGTTTATTTTGATTTTTGGATTAGATGATCGCAAGAATGTCGTCTTCACGCATGATAAGGTAATCTTTGCCTTCAAATTTCAAATCGGTTCCGGCATATTTTCCGTACAAAACAGTATCGCCTACTTTTACAGTCATGGTGTGGTCTTTTGTTCCGTTTCCAACTGCTACTACTGTCCCTTTTTGAGGTTTTTCTTTTGCAGTGTCTGGGATGAAGATTCCAGAGGCAGTTTGTGTTTCTGCTGCCATTGGTTCTACAAGAACGCGGTCTGAAAGTGGTTTAATGGTTAATGCCATAATTATATTTTTTATGTGTTATTAATTTTGATGGTTTTCCTTTTTTCAGAAATTATGCCAAGGCTTTAAAACTGACAAATTTACTAAATAAAAAATGCCAGCACTGACATGCTGGCATTTTAAAAGTATTTTGTAGAAAATTATTTTGTAGCTTCTTCTGTTGCGGCAGCCGGTTGAGCAGCATCAGTTGCAGCCGGAGCAGTTTCTTGTTTTGCAGCTTCTGGAGTTGCAGGTGCAGCCGGAGCTGGAGTTGCAGCCGGAGCAGTAGCACTGTTGTCAATGATTTTTGAAGCATTGTCACCTAAGTTTCCAGTGAAGCTTAAACTTGATAATAAGATTAAAGCGATTAATAAACCAGCTAATGTCCAAGTACTTTTATCAAGGAAATCATTTGTTTTTTGTACACCACCAATCATTTGTGATCCTCCGATAGAAGAAGATAATCCTCCTCCTTTAGGATTTTGAACCATAACTACCACTACAAGTAAAAAACATACGATTGTGATTAACACTAAAAAAATTGAAAACATATTATAATTCTTTAATTATTATTTTGTTGTAAAAGTCTAATATCCGAAATACGGTCTGCAAAGAAACTACTTTTTTCTGGATATTTCAAAATTAAAATTTCATAAGCTTGAATTGCTTTCTGATATTTTTTCTGTTCAAGATATACTTTGGCTAAAGTTTCGGTCATTAAATAGGAGTTATCCTGTGAAGATTTCTCAATGTTTACAGGGTTTATGACAGCATTTTTAACCGCAACTATTTTCGGATTGCTTTCTATAAACTTATCAATCAGTTCTGATTTTTTCTTTTTTTCGTCGTCTGCTTCCGTTTCTTTTGGCTCCTCTTCTCTGTTAATTGGTGTAACTTTTGCCAATTGCAGCCATTCCTGGAACGAATGTTTTTCCTGAGCAGAGAATTCTAACGGTTTTCCTAGTTCAAGTTTTTCCTCAATTGTCTCCGGTACTTTTTCTTCGGTAGGAATTGGTTTGGTCAAAACTGTTTCTGCAGTTTTTTCCGGTTCTGCAATCTGAATGGAGGAAAGAATGGATTGTTCCAGCGGGTTCGCTTTAAGCTGAACTTCTATCGCTTGCGGAATAACAATTTTGTATTGGTTGACAATAATATCATTGATGGCCGCTTCTTTTTCTTCCAGGAAAGCTTTCTGTATGGAAACGAAATTTTCTGAAGTGATAAACTCAAATAAAACACTTCGGTCTGCCGTATAAGCAGCTGTTTTTTTCAATTCCTGATTGTAACGGAAACTTTTCTGATTGTAAAGCCCCTTGAGAAGGATGGCTCTGACCGGCTGAAAATACGGGAATTCACTTAGAACCGTTTCCAGTTCAGAGGTTTCCTGTCCGTTCAAACTGTCGGGTTTATTAATCAGGTATGTTAAATCGTTTACGTTCAAAATACAGTTTTGAGTTTTATAAGGGACAATTTATGGATTTATTCAAATACTTCCGGTAGAATTATTTAAAAAATTACCATTTTGCTAATGAAGCATTGAAGATATCCTGAGTAATCCTATCAAAAATAGCATCCAGCGCCTCTGTCAAATTAGCTCCTACCAATTGTTCGTTTGCAGGGAAATCATAGTAAAATGAAAACGGTTTTTCGAAATCATCATCCGGATTTTTCTTGTTTGTAAAACGTACGTTTACCGAGATGGTAAGCCGGTTTTGAGCCGCCTGCTGATCGGCTGTTGCGGTCATTGGTGTGATTCGGTATTCTTTGATCTCGCCTTCATAAACCAAATCGCCTCCCGTATTTGTTAGATTCAGATTGGTTTGGTTTTGCAGTAACTCCTGAAGTTTTATCGTAAATGTACGTTCAATTCCGGGTTCAATTAGCGATGCATTGTTCTGAAAGTAATTTACCTGAAAGGTTTTAGCGTCAATTTTTCCCGTTCCGGTAAAGTTGTAAACCGAGCAACTGCTTAAAATAAACAATGTGACAACGGCAATGATATATTGTAAATGTTTCATCTGATTTTAAAATCCAAATTTATTATAAATCGAATTGTTTTATTTTTCGATACAATGTTCTTTCCGAAATTCCCAATTCATCCGCAGCAGCTTTTCGTTTTCCTTTGTTTCGCTCCAACGCTTTTTTAATAAGTTCTATCTCTTTTTCGTCCAAACGAAGCGAATCTTCTTCTTCTACGGTTTCGGCAAAAAGATAATTCTGGTCGTCGTCATCCTCATCTTCAAATTCTTCCTGAAGATTTTGACTTTGTACCGGGAATGCCGTTAAAGAAGGTTCTTCAAACGGGACTTCGCTTTCTTCTTTTTGTCCGTAAATGCGTTGAATTAGATTCTTGTTTGTTTCCTGAACGTTTTTGGCATTACCGCTCTGCATCAGTTCCAGTGTGAGCTTTTTCAGGTCATTTAGGTCACTTTTCATATCGAAAAGGATTTTGTACAAAATCTCGCGTTCCGAACTGAAATCGCTTTCCGATTTTTTAGTCCCGATTACCGACGGCAAAGTGCTTCCTTCTGCCGGTAAATAGGTTTGAAGTGTTCTCAGCGTAATGTCTCTGTTGGTTTCCAAAACAGATATCTGTTCGGCTGCATTTCGCAACTGACGGATATTTCCGCCCCAACGGTATTTTGTCAGATACTGTATGGCGTTGTCGTCCAGTTTGATGGGTGGCATTTTGTATTTATGTGCGAAATCCGAAGCGAATTTCCGGAACAATAAATGAATATCATCTTCTCTTTCGCGTAACGGCGGCAGCATGATTTCTACCGTGCTTAAACGATAGTATAAGTCTTCGCGGAATTTTCCTTTTTCGATTGCGTCAAACATGTTGACATTGGTTGCTGCCACGATACGTACATTGGTTTTTTGTACTTGGGAAGAACCAACTTTGATGAATTCGCCATTTTCCAAAACACGCAATAAGCGCACTTGCGTGGTTAAAGGTAATTCTCCCACTTCATCCAAAAAGATGGTTCCGCCGTCCGCAACTTCAAAATATCCTTCACGGGTTCCTGTTGCTCCTGTAAAAGACCCTTTTTCGTGTCCGAACAATTCACTGTCGATAGTTCCTTCCGGAATGGCTCCACAGTTTACTGCGATGTATTTTCCGTGTTTTCGGTGCGAAAGGGAATGTATTATTTTTGGAATACTTTCTTTACCCACACCACTTTCACCGGTAACCAATACTGAAATATCGGTTGGGGCGACCTGAATGGCTTTTTCAATCGCACGGTTGAGTTTTGGGTCGTTCCCGATAATCTCAAATCGCTGTTTTATGGCTTGAACTGATTCCATTTTTTGTTGCGGGTTTGCGAAGCAACCTCTGTTTTGTTGAACAATTTAGTTCTGCATGTTTGAATATCCGACTGCTTCACCAATTAGGGTAGCAGTAGTACAATCGTTTACTTTTACCAATACAAAATCACCTGGTTTGTAATCGCCCTTAGGAAAAACGGTCACCACGTTTTCGGAGTTTCTTCCGCTCCAATGCGCATCCGATCGTTTTGATTCTTTTTCGATTAAGACTTCTACGGTTTGGTTTAAGAAACGCGAGGTTCTTCTCTGGCTTAATTCCTGTTGTAAATCAACCACTTCCTGTAAGCGACGTTTTTTAACTTCTTCAGGGACATCGTCCTCCATTTTTCTGGCAGCCAGCGTTCCTGGTCTTTCGGAATAAGCGAACATATATCCGAAATCGTATTCAACATATTCCATCAGGCTTAAAGTGTCCTGGTGATCTTCTTCGGTTTCTGTAGGGAAACCGGTAATCATATCTTGTGAAATCGAACATCCCGGGATAATCGCCTTGATTTTATCTACCAAAGCCATGTACTCTTCTCGGGTATGCTGACGGTTCATTTCTTGTAATATACGTGTACTTCCCGATTGTACCGGTAAGTGGATGTAATTGCAGATATTGTCGTGTTTTGCAATAATATGCAATACTTCTTCGTGCATGTCCTGCGGATTCGAAGTCGAAAAACGGAAACGCATTTTCGGGAACTGAATGGCGCACATGTCTAATAATTGTGCAAAATCCACTGCGGTTGCTTTTTGCATCTCAGTAGCTTTTTCAAAATCTTTTTTCAGTCCGCCTCCATACCAAAGGTAGCTGTCTACGTTCTGACCCAAAAGCGTAATTTCTTTAAAGCCTCTTTCCCACAGATCTTTGATTTCCTCCAAAATCGATTGCGGTTCACGACTACGTTCACGACCGCGGGTAAAAGGAACTACACAGAATGTGCACATATTGTCGCATCCTCGCGTGATGGAAACAAAGGCATTGATGCCGTTACTTTGTAAACGTACCGGTGAAATGTCTCCATAGGTTTCGTCTTTCGATAAAATTACGTTGATGGCATCGCGTCCTTCTTCTACTTCTTTCAAAAGATTTGGTAGATCCTTGTAGGCATCAGGTCCTACAACCATGTCTACAATTTTTTCTTCTTCAAGAAACTGGCTTTTCAAACGTTCGGCCATACAACCCAAAACGCCCACTTTCATGCCTGGGTTGATACTGCGTTTTACGGCATTGTATTTTTCCAGACGTTTGCGAACAGTTTGTTCTGCTTTATCACGTATTGAACAGGTATTCACCAAAACCAAATCGGCTTCTTCCAGATTTTGGGTGGTGTTGTAACCTTGTTCTGTTAATATGGAAGCTACGATTTCACTGTCCGAAAAATTCATCGCACAACCGTAACTTTCAATAAAAAGTTTCTTAGTATTCTCTTCTTTTTGTTCTAAAACCAGGCTCGTACCTTGTTTCTTCTCATCAATTTCCTTTTCCATAAAGCACTTAAAAGTGTAAAATCTTAGGGCAAAGATAGCACTAAATTTTATTTTCTGACAAGATGTCAGATTTGTTTAACAAAAGTTTTGGGAGCTTGTTATTTGATTGCTTTAAAGCTGTAGTTAGGGCACCGTATAATGGTTCTCTATTGAAGTGTTTAGTGTGGGAGATAACCTTGCGCTACTTTTTTAAAGTCGGCAATTTGTTTTTGTTCCCAGTCAGCGTTTTTGCCTAGTTCTTTCGATAAGAGGCTGGCGACTTTTTCAGTACATTCGATAGCAGCTTGGGCGTCTAAAAAAAGCAGCCGGAGCCGTCTTGCTAAAATATCTTCCACCGTTCTGGCCATTTCGTTTCGTATGGACCAAACCACCTCTGATAAAGTATTAGGATAATCGGGGTGTAGTTTTTCCTTTAGCTCAGGTTCGGTTTCCTGTAATTTTAAAAGTTCCGAAATATCTGTACCATAAACAGACAAGTGATTTTTCCGTTCGGATTCTGTAACGGTTGTGTGACCGTGAATCGCAATGTTTCGGGTTTTACATTCAGTTTTTGGTAAATGGTGAATCTCGATTACTTTGTCTACTACGTCTTCAGCAATTTTGCGATACGTCGTCCATTTGCCTCCAATAACTGAAATTAGACCCGAGTCAGAAACAATAATCTGATGGTTTCTGGATATTTCTTTCGGGTCTTGCCCTTCTTTTTTTGGTAAAGCCAAAGGTCTTAATCCTGCAAAAACAGACAGGACATCGCTTCGTTGTGGTTTTTTTGATAAAAAATTCTGAGCCGTTTCCAGAATGAAATTGATTTCTGTTTCTAATGGTTTGGGTTCTAAGCTTGGTTCATCAACAGGAGTGTCTGTTGTGCCTACAATTACTTTATCATGCCAAGGTACCATAAAAAGTACTCTGCCGTCTCGGGTTTTCGGAATTAAGAGTGCGTTTTCACTAGGTAGGAATGATTTGTCAAAAACCAGGTGAATTCCTTGGCTCGGAATAACGAACTTTTTGTTTCTTGAACTGTCCAGACTCATGATGTCATTCGTAAATACTCCGGTTGCATTGATTACTGCTTTGCCTTTCAGATCATATTTTTCTCCAGTTTCCTGATCCTCTATTGTGATGCCTGAAATTTGATTTTCATTGTTTTTTAGGATGTCGAAGGCTTTGGCGTAATTTAAAAGACATGCTCCTTTTTCAATGGCGGTACGGGCAAGATTTATAGCGTAAAGAGCGTCGTCAAACTGGCCATCATGATAAAGAATACCGCTTTGCAAACCTTTTTGTGCTATTGTCGGTAGTAATTCGATTGTTTTTTCTTTGGATATCGATTGGGAACTTCCAAAACATGTGCTGCCGGCCAGTAAGTCGTATATTTTTAAGCCTGTGGAGAAATAATAACCATTAAGACGACTGTATACCGGAATGACAAATGCCTGACTTTTTACCAGATGACCGGCATTTTTTAGCATTAGTTCCCTTTCTTTCAAGGCTTCGCGTATTAGAGCAATATCTAGTTGTTCTAAGTAACGAATTCCTCCATGAGCTAATTTTGTGCTTCTGCTGGAGGTGCCTTTGGCAAAATCAACCGCTTCAACCAAAACAGTTTTGTAGCCCCTGCTTGCTGAATCGAGCGCAATTCCCAATCCGGAAGCACCACCACCTATAATGATAACATCCCATTCCGGGTTTTGTTTTAATTTGGATAACTGCTCTTCTCGATTCATTAAAAGGGATTAATTGTTTTGAGGTGTTAACAAAGTACAAATTTGCTGTTTGATGTGCAATGAAATAGGAGAAATTATTTTTAAGTGTTTATCAACCGTAATATTGATTATATATATAGGTATAACTTTCGAAATGGTGTTGTTGTTAATTAATGGAGGGTTTCTTTTTTGTGTACAAGTGGAGTCATCCTTCGGGGTTTTTAATCGACAAAAATTGCTTTTAAAATTTCAAAAACGTGATATTTAAAAAAATCCTATACTTTTGCGGGATAAATAAAAAGTAAATGGCAAAGAATTTAGTGATCGTTGAGTCACCGGCAAAGGCGAAAACCATAGAAAAGTTTTTAGGGAGCGAGTATCAGGTAGAGTCCAGTTATGGGCATATTGCAGACTTGCCGTCTAAAGAAATAGGTGTGGATGTTGAGAATGGATTTAAACCGAAGTACGAAGTTTCTCCGGATAAAAAAGCCTTGGTGAGCAAATTGAAAACGTTATCTAAAGCTGCAGACACGGTTTGGTTGGCTTCCGATGAGGACCGCGAGGGAGAGGCTATTTCATGGCACTTGGCGGAAGAATTAAAATTGGATCCGAGTAAAACCAAACGTATCGTTTTTCACGAAATCACAAAAACCGCGATTCAAAAAGCAATCGAAAACCCAAGAGGAATCGATTATAATTTGGTAAATGCACAACAGGCCAGAAGGGTGTTGGACCGTTTGGTGGGTTATGAATTGTCACCGGTTTTATGGCGCAAGATCAAAGGCGGCTTGTCGGCAGGTCGTGTGCAATCGGTAGCGGTTCGATTGATAGTGGAACGCGAACGTGAAATTCAGAACTTTAAAGCGGTAGCCTCGTATTCAGTTGTGGCGGAATTTGCCAACGAAGCAGGTAAAACGTTTAAAGCGAAATTGCCAAAGAACTTCAATACGAAAAAAGAAGCCGAAGATTTTCTGAATCAGAATATCGGTTCTATATATAAGGTAGCGGATTTAGAAACCAAGCCTACCAAAAAAACTCCGGCGGCTCCATTTACGACATCGACTTTGCAACAGGAAGCGGCTCGTAAATTGTACTTGCCTGTTGGAATCACCATGCAGTTGGCACAGCGTTTGTATGAGGCCGGACTTATTACTTATATGAGAACGGACAGTGTGAACCTTTCCAAAGAAGCTATGGATGCGGCTCAGGCTGAAATTGTTTCTTTCTATGGAAAAGAATTCTCCAAGCCAAGAACGTTTGCTAACAAAAGTAAAGGAGCGCAGGAAGCCCACGAGGCAATTCGTCCGACCGACATGTCACGTCATACGGTGAATATCGATCGTGATCAGGCGCGTTTATATGATTTGATCTGGAAAAGAACTTTGGCATCCCAAATGAGTGATGCGGAATTGGAGCGTACCAATGTTAAAATCGAAGCCAATAATCACAGTGAACTTTTCGTTGCAACCGGTGAGGTCATCAAATTTGAAGGATTCCTGAAAGTGTATTTGGAAGGCCATGATGAAGATGAAGAAGAACAGGAAGGAATGTTGCCGGCTGTGAAAGTGAATGAAAGGCTTCAAAATAATTATATAACGGCAACGGAACGATATACGCGTCCGGCTGCCCGTTACACAGAAGCATCTTTGGTTAAGAAATTAGAAGAGCTTGGTATTGGTCGTCCGTCAACTTATGCACCAACTATTTCTACTATCATCAACAGACAATATGTAGAGAAAGGAAACCTGGAAGGTCAGGAACGAAATTATACGCAATTGACACTTCAATCCGGAAAAGTGGGGGAGAAATCACTGAAAGAAAATACCGGATCGGATAAAGGAAAATTGGTGCCAACAGATATCGGAACCATCGTAACGGACTTTTTAGTTAAGAATTTTGAGACGATCCTGGATTATAATTTCACGGCGAAAGTGGAGCAGGATTTTGACGAAATTGCAGAAGGGAATATCGAATGGGCTCAAATGATGAACGATTTTTATAATCATTTCCATCCGACTGTTAAGAATGTTGAAGAAAATGCCGAAAGAGAAAGTGGAGAACGTATTTTAGGTACGGACCCGAAAACAGGTAAGCAGGTGAGTGTTCGTTTGGGTAAATTCGGGCCGATGGCACAGATTGGAGAAGCCGATGATGAGAACAAACAATTCGCAAGTTTACGTACTGAGCAGAATATTGGTAGTATCACTTTAGAAGAAGCATTGAATTTGTTTTTGCTTCCAAAAGTATTGGGTACATATATAGGAGAAGAAGTAGAAGTAAGTAATGGACGTTTTGGGCCGTATGTGCGTCACGGAAGTGTCTTTATTTCTTTACCAAAAGGCGAAGATCCGTTGGATGTTACCATGGAAAGAGCTCAGGAGCTGATTGATGAAAAGGCAAAAGCAGATGCGCCAATCGCTACCTATAAGAATGAGCCGGTTCAAAAGGGGGTTGGTCGTTTCGGGCCTTTTATTAAATGGAGCGGTTTGTTTATCAATGTAAGTAAGAAATATAATTTTGATAATCTTTCGCAGTCGGATGTGGAAGAATTGATTGAAGATAAATTGCAAAAGAATATCGATAAGGTTATCCATAATTGGGAGGCTGAGGGTATTGTCGTTGAAAAAGCACGATGGGGCCGTTCGGTAATTATCAAAGGAAAAATCAAAATCGAATTAAGCAAAGATGTAGATGCGGCGGCAATGACGTTGGAGCAAGTGAAAGAGTTAATCGAGAAAAAAGCTCCAGCGAAGAAAACTGCAGCCAAAAAAACAACAACTAAAAAAGCACCTGCTAAAAAGAAATAAATATGGTATTTGATTTTTTTCAGCCACTGGATTCTGATTTTTTTGAATTTGTTCAAGGTTTGAGCAGTCAGGCTTTGGGTAGGAAAGTTGTGTTTCACTCCGAAACCGATTTTCCGAATATTGAAAAAGCATCCATTGCAATCATCGGTGTGACGGATAGTCGTGGTTTGGGTGAAGGGAATTATGATGTTGATTTAACCCATGTCCGAAAAGAGTTTTACAGTCTGTTTCCCGGAAACTGGGAATCGCAGATTGTGGATTTGGGAAATATTGTTCCGGGAAATTCATTGGAAGACACTTATTATGTGTTGAAAAATGCGGTGGCACATTTGATAAAGAATAGGGTTGTGCCAATTGTTATTGGTGGATCACAGGATTTGACCTATGCAATGTACCGCGCTTATGATCAGTTGGAACAAATGGTGAATGTGGTTTCTGTAGACAGTAAATTTGATTTTGCAAAGGAGGACGGATTGCCGGCCAATTCCTTCTTGTCAGGTATGATTGTCGAAGAGCCTTCTAATCTGTTCAATTACAGTAATATTGGATATCAGACCTATTTCAATTCACAGGAAGAAATCGATTTAATTGAGAAATTGTATTTTGATGCTTACCGATTAGGGGAAATTTGTAATAATTCAGCTATAGCTGAGCCTGTTTTTAGGGATGCGGACTTGGTTTCCATTGATTTAACCTCGGTAAAATCAGCAGATTCGGGAAATTTTGTGAAATTTAATCCCAATGGATTTAATGGAAAAGAAATTTGTGTACTTTCGCGCTACTCCGGAATAAGCGATAAGGTAACATCGTTTGGAGTTTTTAATCATAATGGTTCTGAAAAGGAGTCAGTATTGATTGCTCAGGTTTTATGGTATTTTATAGAAGGGTATCATTATCGTTCCAAAGAATATCCATTTGGTGCTAAAGAAGATTATTTGAAATACATAGTGCCTCTTGAAGATGAGGAGTTGATTTTCTTTAAAAGCGACAAAACCGAGCGTTGGTGGATTGAAATACCTTTTTTATCTGGTATTAACAATAAATTAAGAAGAAGTACGTTATTACCATGTACATATGAAGATTATTTGGGTGCTATCGATCAGGAAATACCTGAGAGATGGTGGAAAGCTCAAAAGAAAAATTTAGTATAATCAATAAAAATGCGATAAACCTGTCTGTTTTGTGACAAAATGTTTTTTTTAAGTTTTTTTTAAAAAAAAATTGCTTTTTAAAAAATAAATAAATAGGTTTACGCCCTTAAAATGTAATATATAATTAACCCAAGATTTATATGAAGAAGTTCATTGCGTTTACAGCACTTGTTTCATTGTTCTTTAGTAGTTGTCATAAAAACGACAGAGGTGAACTAGTAGGAGTAAAAGGAAGAAAATGGCATCCTGAGAAGCCGTTTGGTATGACTTTGGTTCCGGGAGGTGCATTTATAATGGGTAAATCAGATGATGATTTAGCTAATGTTCAGGATGCGCCTACTAAAACTGTTACTGTACGTTCGTTCTATATGGATGAGACGGAAATTACAAATAGCGAATACCGTCAGTTTGTGGAATGGGTGAAAGATTCAATTACCAGAACAAGATTGGCTATTCTTGCTGATGAACAAGGTCAGAAGCCTGGGGCTAACGGTGGAAAAGGTGGTAGTATCGGAGATTTTGCTTTTAAAGATCAAGATCCTACTAAAATGTCTGCATATGATAAATATATGTATGAGAACTACTATAGTGTAGGTACAGATGAAGATCCTTATGCGGGAAGACGTTTGAATAGAAAAGTAAAATTGCATAATGATGTTCAAAAATATCCAGATGAGTATTATGTAGAGGTAATGGATTCATTGTATTTACCGGCTACTGAGTCGTATAACGGATTGAGAACTTTTGATGTTTCTAAATTGAAATTCCGTTATACTTGGATGGATATTCAGGCTGCGGCGAAAGATAAAACTGTTGGAAGTAGCAGAACAAAGAGAAGTAAGTATATGAAAACTGAAAATGTTGAGATTTATCCTGATACTACAGTTTGGATTAAAGACTTCGCTTATTCTTATAATGAGCCGATGCATAATGATTATTTTTGGCACCAGGCTTATGGGGATTATCCTGTAGTTGGGGTGTCTTGGAAGCAAGCTAAAGCGTTCTGTGCTTGGAGAACTATGAATAAGAACTCTTATATCAAAAAGAAAAAAGGAAGAGATCAGGTGAATTCATTCCGTTTGCCAACAGAGGCAGAGTGGGAATATTCTGCAAGAGGAGGTCTGGAGTCTGGAACATATCCTTGGGGAGGTCCTTATGCTAAAAATGATAGAGGATGTTTCTTGGCGAACTTTAAGCCAAATCGTGGAGATTACGCAGCAGACGGTGCTTTGTATACAGTAGAAGCTAAGTCTTATGAGCCTAATGAATACCATTTGTATAACATGTCTGGTAACGTAGCTGAGTGGACTGATTCTTCGTATGATCCTGCTGCTTATGAGTATGTGTCTACAATGAACCCGAATGTTCCGGATTTGTCTAATATGCGTAAAGTAACACGTGGTGGTTCTTGGAAAGATGTTGCTTATTTCTTGCAAGTGAGTACACGTGATTATGAATATGCAGATTCTGCAAGATCATATATCGGATTCAGAACGGTTCAGGATTACATGGGAACAAGTAACACTAGAAATCAGCAATAAGAAAAATTAACCAATTTTTATATTAACTTAACTAACTAAAATTTTTTATTATGGCAGTATTACCAAAAAAAGTGATGAGTTTTGCCTACGGTATGGGGGCAGCAGTAGTAATTATCGGAGCATTATTTAAAATTATGCACTGGCCGGGAGCGGGTACATTCCTTATCATTGGTTTGGGAACTGAGGCATTAATCTTTGGATTGTCAGCTTTCGAAACAGAAACAGAATTAGATTGGACTTTAGTTTACCCTGAATTAGCAGGTGGAGAGGCTAAAAAGAGAGAAGCAAAGAAAGTTGAAAACCCAACAGAAGCTCAAGGTTTGTTATCTCAGAAATTAGACAACATGTTGAAAGAAGCTAAAATTGACGGTGCGTTAATGGCTAGTTTAGGAAACAGTATTAAAAACTTCGAAGGTGCTGCTAAAAACATGGCTCCTACAGTTGATGCTATCGCTTCACAAAAGAAATATGCTGAAGAAATGGGCTTAGCTGCTACGCAGTTGGAGACTTTAAACGGTATGTACAAAATGCAGTTGGATAGCGCTACTCGTAATGCTGAAATCAACAAAGAAGTTGCTGAGAACAACTTGAAATTAAAAGATCAAATGCAATCATTGACTGCAAATTTATCTTCTTTAAATAATGTATATGGCGGAATGCTTTCTGCAATGAGTAACAGAGGCTAATTAGTTTCAAAATTATTAACTTATTTTTTTAAAAAACTAATTAGAAAATGGCAGGAGGAAAATTAAGTCCTAGACAGAAGATGATTAACCTAATGTACTTGGTTTTCATCGCGATGTTGGCATTAAACATGTCAAAAGAAGTACTAACGGCTTTCGGTTTGATGAATGAAAAATTCGAAGGCGTTAATAAATTCTCAGACGAATATAACGGAAGTTTATATGGTCAATTAGAGAGTAAAGCTGGAGAGAATGCTGCGCAGTTCGGTGCTCCATTTGCAAAGGCAAAAGAAATCAAGCCTATTGTTAAAGAATTTAACGATTATATCCAGGGCTTAAAAAATGAGATCACTAAAGATATTGAAAAAGAAGCAGATGGTAAATTACCATATGAGTCAATGGATAAAGGTGATAAAATTGATGAGGCTTGGTTTAGTGGTGATGGTTATTCTAAAAAAGGAAAAGAAATCATCGCACAGTTTGATAAATTCAAAAATGGTATCGCTGGTGTAATCGGAAAAGACGTGAAATTCCAACCGATTCTTAAAGATGTTAATGGTAAATTCAGTACAGCTGATGTGAAAGACAAAGAAGGTGTTACTAAATTGTTTTTAGACTACCACTTCAAAGGTTTCCCGGCAGTAGCTTCATTAACAAAATTATCAGCTATCCAAAGTGATATCAAAAAAACAGAGCAAGATATTTACAATGCTTTAATTGGTAACACTACAGCTCAAGCGGCTTCAATGTCAAACTACAAAGCAATCGTTGTATTCGAAAAATCTGTAGTTTTCCAAGGAGAGGCTGTAAAAGGAAAAGTAGTATTAGGTCGTTATGACGAGTCTACAGTTCCAAACTCTTTCAACGTAAACGGAGCTAGCTCGAAAATTGAAAACGGTCAGGCAGTATTCAATGCAACTGCTGGTGGTGTAGGTGAAAAAGAAATCTCTGGTAAATTTACATTTATCGAAGATGGAAAATCTATCCCAGTTGAGTTCAAAGAAAAATATGTTGTAGTACCAAGACCAAACTCAGCTAATATCTCTGCTGATAAAATGAACGTTGTGTATAGAGGGTTAGCTAACCCAATGACAATTTCATTTGCTGGTATTTCTGATGATAAAGTAAATGCTTCTGCTCCAGGTTTAGCTAGAGCTGGTAAGCCAGGTCAGTACAACTTGACACCAGGTTCAGGTAGTGAGGTTACGGTTACTGTTACAGGTAAATTACCTGATGGTAAGACTGTAATGGACAAAAAAGCGTTCCGTATTAAAAATATCCCTCCTCCAATGGGTGCTATTGGTGGACAAACAGGTACTGCTTCAGGAGCTAAGTCTAGATTAGAGGTTTCTCAGATAACTGCTAAGCTTGAAGATTTTGCATATGACTTGCAGTATCAAGTAACACAGTTTACATTAAAAGCTCCTGGTCAGGCTGCGGTTATTGTAAACGGAGACAGAGTTGATGCTAGGTGTAAAGCTGCGATGGCTAAAGCAGGAAGAGGTGATGTTATCACTATCTCTGATATCAAAACTAAAATCATTGGAGTTTCTGGAATTATACCTCCTAGAGTTGCTCCAGTAGTATACGAAATAAAATAATCATTTAAGTACAGTAACTTAAATAACTTTAATTTTAGAACATGAAATTGAGAAATTATTTAGTAGTCTTTTTTGCATTAGCAGGAAGCTATGCATCATTCGCACAGTCTAACTTGCTGAATGCAAAAACTCCTAGTGAAATAGGAAAGAAAACTGCTGCGCAAATGAATGCCGATAACGATAAACCGCTACCTTACGGGTATGTACACGATCGTGACATCCTTATGGGTAAGGCTATTTGGGAAATCATTGATCTTGATGAGAGAGTTAATTTTCCATTGTACTATCCAATTGATTCGGTAAACATCGGTAGCGACAGACGTTCTTTATTTGATGTTCTTTTGAAAGGAATTAGAACGGGCAGAATCACGGAAGTGTATAGCGATGATTATTTCACTACTAAGAAGACACTTAAAGATATGTCATCTTCTTTTACTTACATCGATACTACTCAGGCAGGTCGTGATGAGATTAATACTTATTATGATGATTACTTCCCGAAAGCTAAAACTGTAAGAAAAAAAGTTGATGGAAAGTGGGTAACTGAAACCGTTCCTGGGACACCTACAAAAGTTTTGGACCCTCAGTTTATTGATAAAAGAGAGTTGACAGGACAGGATGTTTCTGGGTATAAAATTAAAGGATACTGGTACTTTGATAAAAGACAAGGTGAATTGAAATACAGAATGTTGGGTATTTGTCCAGTAGCTCCGGAAGCGAGAGAAATTGGAAATGACAATGCCGACGTAATCGAAATGTTTTGGATTTACTTCCCTTCAGTCAGAGATGTATTACATGAAGCCAAAGCTTTCAATGATAAGAATTCAGCTATGCCGCTTACCTTCGATCATTTGTTAAATGCACGTCGTTTCAGCGCTGTGGTCTACAAAGAGGAGAATGTTTACGGAGATAGAAGAATTGAAGATTATATGAAAGAAAACTCACAGATGCAGTTATTAGAATCTGAGCGAGTAAAAGAGAAAATCCGCAACTTCGAACAGGATATGTGGAACTACTAGTAGTAAATTCTTTTTAATAATATAAAAACTCTTACCATTACGGTAAGAGTTTTTTATTTTTGCAGTATGATAGATTATTTAATTGTTGGTGCCGGTATAGCCGGGATATGTTTTGCCGAAACTGCCTTTCAAAACGGGAAGTCTTTTATTGTTGTGGAGGATTTCTCTTCCTCATCATCCAAAGTGGCTGGAGGATTGTATAATCCTGTAATTTTAAAACGTTTTAGTCAGGTATGGCAAGCGAAGCAACAATTGGAGTATGGGCTACCTTTTTACGCTAAAATTGAAGATCGACTTAATGTGGCCTTCGATTATAAAATACCTGTCTATCGTAAATTTGCATCCATAGAAGAGCAGAACAATTGGTTTCAGGCGGCAGATAAACCAACGCTGTCTCCTTTTCTTTCTACACGGATTATTCAAAAACAATATAAATCGATTTCATCTGATTTTGGATTTGGTGAAGTGCTGCATACGGGGTATGTCGATACCGCTGTTTTTATTAGTTCGTATGCTGAGTACCTCCAAAAAAACAACTTGTTTTTAAATGAAACTTTTGAATATTCAGCAATAACTTTTCTTGAAGATTCGGTAAAGTATAAAGGTATAGAGGCTAAGCATATCATTTTTGCAGAAGGTTTCGGTTTGCAGCACAATCCATATTTCAATCAATTGCCATTGGATGGTACGAAAGGGGAGTTGTTGATTATTAAAGCTCCTGATTTGAATCTCGATGTGGTTTTAAAGTCGAGTATTTTTATTCTGCCAATTGGAAATGATTTGTTTAAAGTTGGTGCAACCTACAATTGGGATGATAAAACTGATACGCCAACAGAAGAAGCGAAAAAAGAACTAATTGATAATCTGAAAGAATTGATTGAATGCGATTTCGAAATTGTGGATCATTTTGCAGGTGTTCGCCCAACGGTAAATGACCGTCGTCCATTGGTGGGAACCCATGCAGAATTCAATAGATTGCACATTCTTAACGGACTTGGTACACGTGGGGTGATGTTAGGCCCTTTTTTAGCAAGGGAATTATTCAATCATATCGAAAATCAAGTGCCGCTCGACATACAAATCGACATTAAGCGATTCAACAAAAAGAAAAAATAGTCACATTCTGTTTTTCCAGTCCTTGTCGTAATGGATGAAAATGTTTATCCAGATGTTTCTTGATAATCGCATGATGACCGGCATGAAACCGACTAAGGTTGCAATGATAGCAATGAAAGAGGTTTTGAGATTAGTGCCCAAAAATATACGACTGATTATAAATGCGGCAACACCAAACGCAATTCCAACACCATAACTTACATACATAGCGCCATAAAAAAAAGAAGGTTCGATTTTATATCGGGTTCCGCAATGACTGCAAGTCTCATTCATTTTGAGTGTATTCGATAAATGGTATGGATTTTTGTCAGAATACATGCTCTCTTCCTGACATTTTGGACAACTTCCTGTTAAAATGCTGTTTAGTTTGGATCCTTTTTTTAACATTTGCAAAAAATTTATGTAAAGGTAATTCATTTGAGAATTTACCGGGTAACATTAGCTATATAATATGCTTAATATTCACAATTTATCGGTTTCTTTCGGGGGAACATATTTGTTTGAGGAAGTAACTTTTCGATTAGGTTCGGGTGATAGAGTAGGTCTTGTTGGAAAAAACGGAGCCGGAAAATCAACCATGCTTAAAATTTTGTCTCGTGATTTGCAGCCGGATTCCGGAAGTATTGCGACTGAAAAAGAAGTGAAGATTGGTTTCCTGCGTCAGGATATTGACTTTGTGAAAGGCAGAACGGTTTTGGAAGAAGCCTATCAGGCTTTCGAAGAAATCAAACTAGCCGAATTTAAAATCGACGAAATCAACCATCAGCTGGCCACAAGAACCGATTATGAAAGTGCCGAATATTCTGAACTGATTGAGCAACTAGGCGACGTTACCCATCATTATGAAATTTTAGGCGGTTACAATTACGTAGGCGAAACCGAAAAAATCCTTTTGGGACTTGGTTTCAAACGTGAAGAATTCAACAATCAGACTGATACTTTTTCGGGTGGTTGGAGAATGCGTATCGAACTGGCTAAATTATTGCTTCAAAGCAACGATATATTGTTATTGGATGAGCCGACGAACCACTTGGATATCGAAAGTATCATCTGGCTGGAAAGTTTCCTGCGCACCTTCCCGGGGGTTGTAGTAATAGTTTCCCACGACAAAATGTTCCTGGATAACGTGACCAACAGAACCATTGAGATATCTCTGGGTAAGGCATATGATTTCAATAAGCCGTACACGGAATATTTAGTGCTGCGTCAGGAAATCCGCGAAAAACAATTGGCTACCCAAAAAAATCAGGCTAAGAAAATAGAAGACACTGAAAAGCTGATTGAGAAATTCCGCGCCAAAGCTTCCAAAGCTTCGATGGCGCAATCCTTAATCAAGAAATTGGATAAAGTGGAGCGAATCGAAGTAGATGAAGACGATAATTCGGTAATGAATATTTCGTTCCCGGTTTCCGTTACACCCGGACGTGTGGTGGTTGAAGCCGAACAGGTAACCAAGGCTTACGGCGAGAAGACCATTTTGAAAGATATTAACCTGTTGGTGGAACGCGGAAGCAAAATCGCTTTCGTGGGTCAGAACGGTCAGGGAAAATCCACATTCATGAAAGCTATCGTAAACGAATTCGAATACGGTGGAAGTATCAAATTAGGTCACAACGTGCAGCTGGGGTATTTTGCACAAAATCAGGCGGAATATCTGGACGGAGAAATCACCTTATTGGAAACTATGGTGGAAGCCGCAACCGACTCCAATCGTTCGAAAGTGCGCGATATGCTAGGTTCATTCCTGTTCCGTGGCGACGATGTGGAGAAAAAAGTTAAAGTGCTTTCCGGAGGCGAACGAAACCGTTTGGCGCTTTGTAAATTGTTGTTACAGCCGATAAACGTGCTTGTGATGGATGAGCCGACGAATCACTTGGATATTAAATCTAAAAACGTCTTAAAAGCCGCTTTACAGCAATACGAAGGGACTTTGTTGCTGGTGTCTCACGACCGTGATTTCCTTCAGGGGATGTCAAACATCGTTTACGAATTCAAGGATCAGAAAATCAAAGAATATCTGGGGGATATCAACTTCTTCTTAGAGCAACGCAAATTGGAAAATATGCGTGAAGTAGAAAAGAAAGATGTGGTGAAGGAAACCCAAAAGCAAGACAAATCACTTTCCTACGAAGAGCAGAAAAAAAACAAATCGCTGCAAAACCGATTAAGTAAAATAGAAAGTCAGATTCAACAGTTGGAAAAAGACATTCAAAACGACGACAAAGCCTTAGCGTCCAATTACGACAAGCACATTGAAGATGCGAAATTTTTTGCAGCCTACGAGAAGAAAAAGAAAGATTTAGATCAGTTGTTGGAAGACTGGGAAAAAGTACAAGGCGAAATTGATGCTCTTTAAATAATTTTTGAAGCGAATGGTTCGGGAAGAGAATAAGCCCTTTTCCCGCTTCCTGATAGCTATCGGGACACTTTATCTTTTCTCACCATCATTTCGAGAGCCTAAATGACCGTTAGAAAAGGATGCCGCGTCCATCGGGGTTAGTTAATCACTTGGGGTATTCTTTGAGCTTTTTACCTTGTCTCTTTTCCCTTATCCCTTTCTCTTTATAGATAAGAAACTAAAATCATTTAAACGGATTCCGTTCCTGCCAAATGGTTTCGGGTTCCAACGATTTGAAAATCTTTCCGACATAACGGTTGATCAGTGGGTTGGAATGTTGCATGAAGCCTACCATTTCATTAGGTTTGGCACCCACGGAACTTTTGATTTCCAAAGCAGTTCTGGCGAAAATAATTTCTTTGAATTGTTTCTTGATCGAATATTTGATCATGTCGTACAGCATGTTCAGATATACCATCATTTCCCTTTGATGTTCGTCATCATACCCCAAAAAATACGTGTCAATGGTATTCCCGTTTTTAATCAGGGTGTTGAAACCGATCAGTTTGTCTTCCAAAAAATAGCCATAAAAAAGGAAGTTGTGACCCAGGTGCTTTTTGAGTTCATAAAAATGATTTTCCGCTAAAAAGAAAGTATTGAAAGGAGCATTTTTGGCCACATTTCGATAGAGGAAGTTAATCGTCGTATTGTGTTGCTCAATTTCTGTCAGGCTCATTTTTCGTTTTTCAACTCCGTTTAATTTCTTATGGGCCCTTTTGTACTGGTCGCGGTATTTTTTACTCAGCGCACTAACATAATCGTCTTCCGATTTCCAGCTTTCCGCTATCGAAAAAATCATGTTGGGTTGGGTCGAGAACTTGTAAAAAGATCCGAATTCGGGCGCTTCCAAAATGGGTTTTTCATGGGTGAAAAAATCCTTGAAAGTGGTCAGGTGAATTTTTTTGCCTTGTTTTTTAAAACGGTTTTTAAGTTCCTCAGCTGCATTGTGCAATAATTTTATGCCTTCTTTAGGTTTCAGCTCTTCGGAGAAAATGAAAGCGTTTTGCCCCGTAAGCATGTTGTTTCCCATGAACAAAACGTGTGAAGTGAAGTTTCGGAATACAAAATTACGAACCGAAGTTTTGATGCAATTATCGCGTTCTCCAAAAGAATCCACCAGATTCAGGTCGAGAAACTGAGAAAGCGCTATGCCTATCAGTTCACTATCTTTAAATAAGCCGATGTAATGGCAAGTCATATTCTTTGGTGCCGAATGGTCCATTACTTTCAGATAGTCCACCGAAAGAAAAATATTCGATACAGACAATTCATCCCAAGTGTTGGGGAGTTCTTTTACAGAGGAATAGATTTTATAATGATAAGACTGCTTCACAAAGAAAAAAATCGCTCTACAAGTACAAAAGTAGAGCGATTGCGCTATAATTAAATGTTAATTTTTATTTCCATCCACAGATGATTGAGCCCATGATAGTTAGGGAAACAATCCAATATCCGGCGTTAATCAAAATGTACTTCCATGATTTTTGCTCGAATAAAGCATTGATTGCGGTAATTGGTAGTGCTAAAAATAATCCTGATGTAAATCCGTGAAGTGCTCCGTGTTTGAACGAGCGGAAAGCGTCTCCGTAATCGGCTATGAAAGCTGCGTAAGAAGGAAGTGCTTTATCAGCAAATGCAAATCCGCCTACCATGGATAATGCTCCCATCTGGTGGACTACTAAACTGGGAACAGCCAAGGAAAGCATCAAGGAATAGAAAATGGTCAGTCCGAAAATTTTAAGCATGTTGCCCTGTTTGGCCTTTTCTTCGGTCATCCCGGATTCATTCATCCAGATCGTTCCGAAAACTTTAGGGTTGTACCATATAAATCCAATAAGTAAAGTGACTAGTGAAGCCACCAGCACAGCTACGAAGTTAAATTTCATAAATATTTTTTTTTGCGTTATGCTCAAATATAAGAAAAAATACACAAAAGTAAATCATTGTTTTTCTGAAGCTTAAACGATTCTTATAAATGTTATTTGATATTTCTGTAAGTATGAAAGCCATTCGCTTTTCGTGATTTTTGACTTATGATTACGGTCATAAAATAAAATTGGAGATATAAGTAAATTCGTCTTAACATCTTAAATCGTATTATCATGAAAAGATTATCATCAATTTTTGCACTAACAATTTTATTATTCGTCTCTTGTGGGAAAAAAGAAAGTTCAGGGGATGATTTTTCAAAACCTACAACGGAAACACCTTCATCTGAGCCATCTTCAACTGAAACATCTTCGGCTGCAACCGATGCTGAAAAATATGATCCTCATCGAGGGGAAGGTAAATATGATAAAGTAGATCTGGGAGCAAAACTGGATCAGGCTATGGCTACTGAAGGAGAAAAAGCAGCAGGAGTAAAATGTACCTCATGTCATAAACTTACCGACGAAAAACTCGTTGGCCCGGGATGGAAAGATGTGACTACTCGTCGTAAACCTGAATGGATCATGAATTTTATCACGAATCCGGACCCTATGATTGATAAAGACCCTGCGGTTCAGGCACAATTAGAAATTTGTTTGGTCCGTATGCCAAATCAAGGACTTAGTGATGCTGAAGCAAGAAATATTCTTGAATACATGAGAAAAAACGACGGAGTAAAATAAAACAATATGAAAATCGCATTGGGATAAGCGCTGCGATTTTCTTTTTTTAATTCAAATCACTATGAAAAATAAATTTATACAGTCAATCTTTGTGATTGCAGTAGGGAGTATGCTTTTTACTTCCTGTAAACCTAAAGATTCAGGGGACGCAGTGAGTGGTGATGCAGCTCAAAAAGCGTATGTTGCGCCAGGGAAGTACGATGAGTTTTACAACTTTGTTTCCGGTGGATTTAGCGGACAGCTTAGTGTTTACGGTTTGCCGAGTGGAAGATTATTCAGGGTAATACCTGTGTTTTCCGTTGATCCTGAAAAAGGATGGGGATATAGCGAAGAAACGAAACCGATGTTAAATACCTCCCACGGATTTGTACCTTGGGATGATTTACACCATACAGAAATGTCACAGACAAATGGCGAAGTTGACGGACGTTGGGTTTTTGCAAATGCTAACAATACTCCTCGTATTGCCCGCGTTGATCTTAAAACATTTAAAACTGCTGAAATAATTGAGTTACCAAATGTTGGCGGGAATCATTCTTCACCTTTTATTACTGAAAATACTGAGTATGTGGTAGCCGGTACCCGTTTTAGTGTTCCCGGTGATTATGTCGACGGTGATGTGCCTATAAATACCTATAAACAAAATTTTAAAGGACATATCAGTTTTGTAAAAGTTGGTAAAGAAGGAGAAATGGATTTGGCTTTTCAAATTGTTACCCCAGGGGTGAATTTTGACTTATCACATGCCGGAAAAGGAAAATCACACGGATGGATGTTTTTCTCTTGTTATAATACGGAACAAGCCAATACTTTATTGGAAGTGAACGCTTCTCAAAAGGATAAGGATTTTATCATGGCAGTAAATTGGAAAAAAGCTGAGGAATATGTCAAAGCCGGTAAAGCTAAAAAGCAATCTGTAAAATATGTACATAACAAATGGGATGAAAAAACTCATACTGCAACTTCTGAAACGAAAAATGAAGTTCTTGTGCTTGATGCGACTGCCTTAAAAGATATCTGTTATATGATTCCTTGTCCAAAATCCCCTCACGGATGTGATGTTGATCCTACAGGGGAATACATAGTAGGATCAGGAAAATTAGCTGCTTTGATACCGGTTTTCAGTTTTGATAAATTGCAATCGGCAATTACCAATAAGCAATTTGACGGAGATTATAGCGGTATTTCGGTTGTAAAATATGAAGCAGCATTGCATGGGGAAGTTAAAAAACCAGGTTTAGGACCATTACACACAGAATTTGATGCAAAAGGAAATGCATATACCTCTATGTTTGTTTCTTCTGAAGTTGTAAAATGGGATATCAAATCATTAAAAGTTTTAGACAGGGTACCTACCTATTACTCTGTTGGACACTTATGTGTTCCAGGCGGCGATTCTAAAAAACCATTTGGAAAATACATGATAGCCTATAACAAAATCACTAAAGACCGATATTTGCCAACCGGACCGGAGCTGGCACAATCGGCTCAGATTTATGATATCAGCGGAGATAAAATGCGGCTTATCTTGGATTTTCCAACTATCGGTGAACCTCATTATGCACAAGCTGCGCCTGCAGATTTAATTAGAAATAATGGTCAGTATAAATTCTATAAGATTGCAGAGAATAACCATCCTTTTGCGGCAAAAGGAGAAAAAGAGGCAAAAGTTGTACGGCAGGGGAATAAGGTTCATGTTTATATGACTTCTATCCGTTCTCACTTTGCTCCTGATAACATCGAAGGAATTAAAATGGGTGACGAAGTATATTTCCATATTACCAATCTTGAACAGGATTGGGATGTGCCTCACGGATTTTCTATTAAAGGAGCCAACAATGCGGAATTGTTAATCATGCCGGGAGAAACCACTACATTGAAGTGGGTGCCGGACAGAGTTGGAATTTTCCCAATGTATTGTACGGATTTCTGTAGTGCCCTGCACCAGGAAATGTCAGGATATGTACGCGTATCACCTGCAGGAAGCAGTGTGCCGCTCACATGGAGCGTCGGTACTAACCAGCCAAAAATTTAAAATAACCTAACATAAGAAACTGTCCAAAATTTATTTTCTCTTTTCAAGCAGAAAAACAACAGGTTTAATTTGAATGCCGATTTAAGGAAATTTCAAAATGACAATGTTGTAATTTTTGGACAGTTTCTTTTTTTTATAGTATGGAAACAACAAAAATTTCTAATTCGTCAAAAGTGTTGCTTTTAATGGTTGCAGCTTTATTTGCAGGATCTTTGTTTGTGCCATTATGGAGAATTGAGCTCGATGCTCCCCAATATCCCGAAGGATTAGTACTGCAACTGTATCCAAACAAAATAGGAGGGGATGTGGATGTTATCAATGGGTTAAACCATTATATCGGAATGGCAACACTACATACCGAAAACTTTTTCGAATTTTCAGTTTTGCCATATATTTTCGGAGCTTTTGCCCTTGTATCATTCGTTTTAATATTTATTGCCAAACGAAAAGCGGTACTTGGATTTTTTATAACGTACATGCTTTTTATTATTATTTCAGCTGCCGATTTTTATCGGTGGAACTATGAATATGGTCATAATTTGGATCCTAATGCAGCCATCAAAGTGCCAGGAATGGCCTATCAGCCACCCTTATTGGGATATAAACAATTGTTGAATTTTGCGGCATATTCGATTCCTGATACCGGAGGGTGGATGCTTGGGGGTTCTGCTTTACTGTTAATTATGATTGTATTAAAAGAATTTAAATTCAGGAAATAAGATGGGGAAGTACTTGTTTTTTGTCATGGCTTTATTGTTATCGGCTTGCGGGAGTAATGGGCCGGAAGAGATAAAACTGAATTCCGATCATTGTGATTTTTGTAAAATGACAATTTCAAACGGGAAATTTGGCGCCGAATTAATTACACAAAAAGGAAGGGTCTATAAGTTTGATGATTTGCTATGTATGATTTCCTATGCCAAGACAAACACAACTGTTCCTTACAAGTCGCACTATGTTGGAGATTATACAAAAGAAAATAAACTGATTCCTGCAGAGAAATGTTTTTACGTCAAAGGCGGAATTATTAAATCACCTATGGGGGGTAATTTTGCAGCCTTTACTAACAGCAAAGAACAAAATGAATTTCAGCAAAAGTACAATGCTGTATCAATGACCTGGAGCGAGGTATATTCGTCTATCAAATGAAAAAACTGTTATCGATTCTATTCTTGATCGGTTTTATCTGTTTGGGTAATGCCAAAGTGATTACCGTTGGGAAAAATTCAGCTATTAAAAAAATTAAAAAAGCGTTGGAAATAGCCTCAGATGGCGATACTATCATTGTAGATGGTGGGTATTACAGTGAAGGAAATATCCGAATAGATAAAAAAGTCACCTTCATTGGAAAAAATTATCCGATCCTTGACGGAAAACACAAGGTTGAAGTTTTATCGGTTAATGCTGATTATGTTACGGTCAAAGGATTTAAAATTATAAATTCCGGTCATGCATCGCTTGAAGATCCTTGTGGAATTAAAGTGTATGACCAAAAAAATGTGGTTATCGAGAATAATATCCTTGACAATAATTTCTTTGGGATTTATCTGCAGAATTCTACGAACTGCATTATAAGAAACAATAATCTCCGGGCCTACGGAAAAGGCGAACAGCTTATCGGAAACGGAATCCACTGCTGGAAAAGCAATAATCTGAAAATAATCGGGAATAAAATAATGGGGCACCGCGACGGAATTTATTTTGAATTTGTCACCGAGTCCTTAATCCAAAAGAATATTTCAAATAACAACATTCGTTATGGCCTGCATTTCATGTTTTCAAATGATGATTCGTATGTCGGCAATGTTTTTAAAGGTAACGGGGCAGGAGTAGCCGTAATGTTTACCAAGAACGTAAAGATGATTAATAATCATTTTGAACAAAACTGGGGCGATTCGGCCTACGGATTATTACTCAAGGAAATATCAGACAGCTATATTTTTAAAAATACATTCAGCAAGAATACTTCAGGGATTTATATGGAAGGGACTTCGAGAATTAAAGTTGAAAAGAACGTGTTCAGCGCAAATGGTTGGGGGATGAAAATTCAGGCTAGTTGCATGGACAATGTAATTACTCAAAACAATTTTTTGGGGAATACCTTTGATATCAGTACTAATGGCAGCTTGGTGCTCAATACCTTTAACAGTAATTATTGGGATAAATATGAGGGGTACGATCTTAATAGGGATAATGTCGGAGATGTTCCTTATCATCCACTGAGTTTGTTTGCAGTTCTTACCGAGAATACGCCATCCGCTATGTTACTGTTCAGAAGTTTTATGATAACGCTTTTAGACAAATCAGAGAAGGTCCTTCCCAGTATAACGCCCGAGAATTTTGTTGATAAAACCCCACTAATGCATTCCTTACCACTATGATCGAAATTAAAAATTGCTATAAAAAATTCGGGAAATTAGAGGTGCTGAAAAACGTTTCCTTATCCTTTCAAAAAGGTGAATGTATTGCCTTGGTTGGCCCTAATGGCTGCGGAAAAACCACACTGATTAAGTCGATTCTCGGAATGGTTTTGCCGGACAGTGGCGAAATCGAATTTGAAGGAAAGTCTGTTTTTGGGGATTACCGCTATAGGGAAAAAATTGGTTATATGCCTCAGATTGGAAGATATCCTGATAATATGACTATCGGACAGATCGTGGACATGATTAAACAGATTCGAAACCATGATGCCGACATCGATGATGAATTGATGAAAAGTTTCGAATTAGAGAAAATGTTTGATAAAAAAATGCGGACTCTTTCCGGCGGAACTACTCAAAAAGTAAGTGCTGTTTTGGCTTTTTTATTTAATCCCGATGTTTTGATATTGGATGAACCTACTGCAGGTCTTGATCCGCTTGCTTCTGAAATTTTAAAAGAGAAAATTATCAGGGAAAAAGAAAAAGGGAAACTGATTCTGATTACCTCCCATTTGTTAAGTGAATTGGATGAACTGATTACGGAAATCATTTTTGTTCAGGAAGGCGAAGTCTGTTTCCATAAAAAAGTAGCTGACCTGAAGGAAGAGATTCAGGTAGATAAGATATCAAAAGCCATAGCCAAAATATTAAAGAAAAAGCAGCATGAAAAGGTTGATTAGTATTATTTTACACGATATAGTGAGGAACAAAATTGTATTGGTTTACACCATTATTTTGGCGGCACTATCTTGGAGTTCCTTTGCCCTTGAAGATACTTCTTCCAAAGGATTACTTACGATTCTAAATGTGATATTGTTTACCGTGCCTCTGGTGTCGATACTTTTTTCAACCATTTATATTTACAACAGTGCAGAGTTTGTCGAATTGCTTTTAGGACAACCCGTCACCAGGGATAAAATCTGGAAAAGTTTGTTTGCCGGACTGTCTTTGTCCATGGTTTTGGCTTTTCTTATTGGCGCCGGTATTCCGCTGCTTTTATATGCGCCGGATGTCACTGGTTTTATGATGATTGTAGTTGGCAGCTTAATTACGGTAATATTTGTCGGACTGGCATTTTTAAGTTCAATTTTGACCAGGGATAAGGCTAAGGGAATTGGGATTGCAATTATGCAATGGTTGTTTTTTGCTTTGTTGTTCGACGGATTGGTTTTGTTTCTGTTGTTTCAGTTAGCGGATTACCCAATTGAAAAATCGATGGTGTTTCTGTCTGCGTTGAGTCCGATCGATCTGGCCAGGATATTAATATTACTGCAACTCGATGTTTCGGCTATGATGGGTTATACAGGGGCTATTTTCAAAGATTTTTTCGGAACCTCATGGGGGTTGGCAGCTTCTTTTATATTGCTGTTTCTTTGGGGAATCGTTCCGTTTTTTATTTCATTGAGAAAATTTAAGCATAAAGATTTATAGTTTTTACAAGATATAATAATGAAAACTGATATCAGGCATAGAGAAGACATCAAAAAAATAGTTGATACGTTTTATGATTCGGTAAAACAGGACGAGGTCATCGGCTATCTGTTTAATGATGTAGCCAAAGTGAATTGGGAAACCCATCTGCCGAAAATGTACAATTTCTGGGAAAATATTTTGTTTTTTGCCGGCAATTATGAGGGGAATCCCATGCAAAAGCACAAAGAACTTCATCAAAAAAGTACAATGAATAAATCACACTTTGATCATTGGGTTCAATTATTTACCCAAACGGTCGATTCGTTATTCGAGGGAGAAAAGGCGGAGGAAATCAAAAATAGAGCCGCGAATATTGCTTCGGCTATGATGTATAAAACTTTGTCGCAATGAGGCATCACATTCTTTTGGTTTTGCATTTATTGGCAGCCTCAATATGGGTTGGGGGACATTTGTTTTTGTCGATTCGTTTTTTGCCCGAGGCGATAAAAAAGAGAGATGCCTCAATTTTAAAAAACTTTAAAGGTAAATTTGAACCTGTCGGATTGCCTTCACTCCTGATTCTGGTAATTACCGGAATTATGATGGCTTACGATTTTGATGTAACTTTCACTAAATGGTTTTCCTTTTCAAATGCTATTGAAAAAGTAGTTTCTACAAAATTGATTTTACTTTTAACCACAATGGTAATGGCAATCACTGCAGACATTTTTGTGTTTCCAAAGTTGAAATCAGATAGATTACTTCCTGCTGGTTTTCTGATTATTACGGTAACAGTGATTGGTGTAGTCTTACTTATTTTAGGGAGTCTGGTGAGAATAGGAGGTCTGTAAAGTATCAAATTTAATAAACCCGCCACGATTTTCTTTTCTCGACATAGATTGCGTCACTATCAGTAAACTAACCGTTATCATGTTTTTTAATTCGTAGAATTCTTTAGTAACCAGAATTTGGTTTTCCAACTTTAATAATTCTAATCGCCACTTTTCCAGTTTGTTTTTGGTTTTTTCCAAATCGGTATCGTTTCTGGTGATACCTGCGTTTTTACGCATTGTATTTTGCAATTCGTTCTTAATATTGGAAAGATAGAATTGATCCAATTTTTTATCGTTATTTTTCTTTTTTCCGGGGAAGTAAGTTGTGCCGCTATCTGTTGTGCTGACTTTTTCCAGATATTTATATATTCTGTCTGAATAAACAATGGCTTCTAAAAGCGAGTTAGATGCCAGTCGATTGGCGCCGTGCAAACCTGTTCGAGAGCATTCGCCACAGGCAAATAAATTTTCTAAGGATGTTTGTCCGTTCAGATCAACGGAAATTCCTCCGCACAGATAATGTTGTGCCGGAACCACCGGAATCCAGTTCTTTTCAATATCAATTCCGGCCTCTTTGCATCGACTGTAAATCATAGGGAAATGTTTGATAAAAGCATTTATCTCAAGATGCGTACAATCAAGATACACACAATCATCCCCCGATTTTTTTAATTCGTTTTCTATGCTTTGCGAGACAATATCCCTGGAAGCCAAATCACCCCTGGCATCATAATCTGACATAAAGGGAATGCCGTCTTTGGTTCTGAGAATGCCACCAAATCCCCTTACGGCTTCCGAAATTAAAAAGGTAGAACTCAGGTTTTCATTATACAAAGCCGTTGGATGAAACTGGATAAACTCCATGTCGGTAATTTTGGCATTTGCTCTTTTTGCCATTGCAATTCCATCGCCCGTAGCTATTGCGGGATTTGTGGTATGGCCATAGATCTGCCCGATTCCGCCTGTTGCCAATAAAGTGTAATCGGATAATAAAGGGATTATCTCATTCGTTTTTTCGTTTAAGGCATAAGCACCAAAACAACGGTTATTTTTGGTAATCAATTCGAAAGCAAAATGGTAATCCAGAATCTGTATATTTTTAGTTTTATACACTTTCGCTAAAATGGCTCTTTCAATTTCATAACCCGTTTGATCTTTATGATGAACCACCCTGTTTGTGGAATGTCCGCCTTCCCTTCCTAAATCTAAGTTTCCTTGTTCATTCAGGTCAAATTTGGCTCCCCAACTGATTAATTCCTTTAGTCTTTTCGGACCATCGGTGACTACCATTTCAACAACTTTTTGATCACACAATCCATCACCGCAGATTAGGGTATCCTCAATGTGTTTTTTAAAATTGTCGGCTACTTTGTCAATAACCACAGCAATTCCGCCCTGAGCATATTTTGTATTGCTTTCATCTGCATTCGATTTGGTCACAATGGTCACGGATCTGTTGGGGAAACGATCGGCAATTTTTAAAGCAAATGTCAATCCGGCAATTCCCGAACCGATGACTAAGTAATTGGTCTGTGTCATTATCTTGATAATTCTAACATTCGTTCAATGGGAACTAACGCTTTCTCTATTAGTTTTTCCGGTAGTTCGATCTCAGGGGTTTCGTTTAGCAGGCAATCATATACCTTTTGCAGGGTATTCATTTTCATAAAACCGCATTCGCTGCAAGCACAAGTGTTGTTTTCATTTGTTGGGGCAGGTATAAGCGTTTTTTGAGGTACTTCCTGCTGCATTTTATGTAAAATTCCGGCTTCGGTGGCAATGATGAATTTATCATTCGGACTTTCTCCTACATATTTTATCATTTCGGCGGTCGAGCCTATGAAATTTGCTGTTTTCAGTATATGGGATTCCGATTCGGGATGTGCAATGATTTCGGCATCTGGATGTTCTTTGTATAGGGCGATTAATTTGTCTAAGGAAAAAGCTTCGTGTACCACACAGGAGCCATCCCACAAAACCATGTTTCTGCCTGTTTTTTGGATGATGTGCCTGCCGAGATTTTTATCCGGAGCAAAAATTATCGGAGTGTCTTCAGGGACAGATCGTACTATTTTTTCAGCGTTGGAAGAAGTACAGACAACATCACTCAAAGCTTTAATCTCAGCGGAACAGTTGACATAAGTAATGACAAGGTGATCCGGATGCGCCTGTATGAATTTTTCAAAATCAGATGGAGGACAGGATTCGGCTAAAGAACAACCGGCTTCTAAATCGGGAAGCAATACCCTTTTTGATGGGTTTAAGATTTTGGCGGTTTCGGCCATAAAATGTACGCCGGCAAATAAGATAATATCTGCATCTGTTTTTTTGGCTTCCTGCGATAACCCAAGACTGTCTCCAACATAATCGGCTATTTCCTGAATTTCCGGACGCTGATAATAATGAGCCAACAGGACGGCGTTTTTTTTCTTTTTCAGTTCGATTATTTGATTCTGTAATGCGTTCATATTGTTTGTAATAAAGTACAAAGTACGCGAGGTTAAAAGTTTTTGCATATGATTTAAGTCATATAATCAGGCTTGCTTATCAATGTAATATTGTATAAACATTAAAAAGAAATATTATGAAAACACAAGAAAATACAATTGGTGAATTTGTAGCTCAGGATTTTAGAACAGCTGCTGTTTTTTCAAAATACGGCATTGATTTTTGCTGTAAAGGGCATCGTACTTTAAGTGAAGTCTGTGAAAAAAAAGGACTTGATCATTCAGAATTGGAAAATGAGATCAACGAGGTTTTCAATCAGAAAGATGATGCTAATATAGATTATAAATCTTGGCCTGCAGATTTATTGATCGATTATATCGAAAAAGTACATCACCGTTATGTGGAAGAAAAAACACCAGTGTTGCTGACATTTTTAGATAAATTGTGTAAAGTCCATGGGGAGCAACATCCTGAACTTTTTGAAATTAATTCTCTTTTTCAAATCACTGCCGGAGCTTTAGCCCAACATATGAAAAAAGAAGAATTGGTACTGTTTCCATTTATCAAAAAAATGTGCGATTCATTACAGAAAAATACCCAGATCGAACAACCGCATTTTGGGAGTGTATATAATCCGATTGCTATGATGATGGATGAACATGACAGTGAAGGAGAACGTTTGAGAAGAATTTCTAAACTGGCCAATAATTATACACCTCCGGCCGATGGATGTAATACCTATAGAGTGACTTTTGCCATGCTCGAGGATTTTGAGAAGGACTTACACAAACATATCCATTTGGAAAACAACATTCTTTTTCACAAAGCAAAAGAATTGGAACAAAAATTTACGGTTTTATAGCCCCTGTATAACATAAAAAGCCTAAAAAATGGAAAGATATGTTATCAAAAGAAATGGCGATTATAAACCGTTTGAGGATTTTAAAATCAAGGACGCCATAGAAAAAAGTTTTGCCAGTGTTTCAATTCCGTATGACGAACGTGTTTTTGAGGATGTAATGGCCACCATGCCATACAGTGATGTTTGGGCTGTTGAAGAAATTCAGGATGTTATCGAAAAACTGTTTTTTGAAAGAGGATATTTTGAAGTGATGCGTTCCTTTATGCTGTATCGCCATACCCGAAAACTGCAACGGGAACACGTTCAGGGATTGAATGACGACACCACTTATGTAGACAGTTCGCAAACCATTGAGGAATATACGTCGCAAACCGACTGGAGAATTAATGCCAATGCCAATACTTCTTTTTCCAATGCTGGCCTGGTCAATAATGTAGCCGGTAAAATAATAGCCAATTACTGGTTGGATAAAGTGTATTCCAAAGAAGAGGGCTATGCGCACAGAAACGGCGACATACATATTCACGATTTGGACTGCCTGACGGGTTATTGCGCGGGATGGAGTTTGCGTGTATTGCTTAATGAAGGTTTCAACGGCGTTCGGGGAAGAGTAGAGAGCAAAGCTCCGTCACACTTCAGGGAGGCATTGGGGCAAATGGCCAATTTCCTTGGGATATTGCAGAGTGAATGGGCCGGGGCTCAGGCATTCAGTTCTTTTGATACGTATTTAGCACCATATGTTTTTAAAGATAATTTGACCTTTGACGATGTTTTAAAAGCCATACGGAGTTTTGTTTACAATCTGAACGTGCCAGCCCGTTGGGGTCAATCGCCGTTTACCAATATTACCCTGGACTGGGTAGTTCCCGAAGATTTAAAAGAACAAATTCCGACTAAAAATGACCAACATCTGTTTGTAAGCTGTAAGGATGAAACGATTCTGAAACGTGCCAAAGAAAGAGGTGTGACGGATGTAGCCGAAATGCGTTATGAACATTTTCAGGCTGAAATGGATCTGATCAACAAAGCGTACTATACGGTTATGACCGAAGGGGATGCCAACGGACAGCCATTTACTTTTCCAATCCCAACCGTGAATATTACAGAGGATTTTGACTGGAATGGTGAGAATACCAATCTGTTGTTTGAGAATACTGCCAAAATCGGGTCGTCGTATTTTCAGAATTTCATTGGCAGCCAGTATGTATTAGATGAAAACGGCAATCAGGTAGAAAATCCTAATGCTTATAAACCTAATGCCGTGCGCAGTATGTGCTGCCGTTTGCAATTGGATTTAAGAGAATTGCTGAAACGAGGCAACGGACTTTTTGGTAGCGCCGAAATGACCGGAAGCATTGGTGTTGTAACCATAAACATGGCTCGATTGGGTTATCTGTTCAAAGGAGAAAAAGAAGAGCTTTTTGATGAATTGGATAAGTTGATGGAAATAGCCAAATCCACTTTGGAGAAAAAAAGAGCTTTTATTCAGGATATGTATGACAGAGGATTGTATCCTTATACGAAAAGATATCTTCCGCACTTCAGAAACCATTTTTCTACGATTGGTGTAAACGGAATGAATGAAATGATTCGGAATTTTACGAATGATACAGAAGATATTACGACGGTTTTCGGGAGTGATTTCTGCACTGAAATTTTAGATCATATCCGTAAACGAATGAAAGAATTTCAGGAGGAAACCGGAAATCTGTACAATCTTGAAGCAACTCCTGCAGAAGGAACTACCTATCGTTTTGCCAAAGAAGACAAAAAACGTTTTCCGGAAATTCTTCAGGCAGGTGTTGGTGAAAACATATACTATACCAACAGTTCCCAAATTCCGGTGGACTATACAAGGGACCCTTTTGAAGCTCTTTTGATGCAGGATGAATTGCAATGCAAATATACCGGAGGTACTGTACTGCATTTGTACATGAATGAAAGAATCAGTTCTTCTGAAGCTTGTAAAAACTTTGTAAAAACCGTTTTGACGAAATTCAAGCTGCCTTATATAACGGTTACTCCGGTGTTTAGCATATGTCCGAAACACGGTTATCTAAACGGCGAACATGAGTATTGTCCAAAGTGCGATGAAATAATAATTGAAAACCAAAATTAGAATAACTATGAAAACTAAAACCGACCAAATTTTAGAGGAGAATCAGGGTTTAAGGACGAAATGCCTGGTTTATACGCGTGTAATGGGGTATCACCGTCCCGTAGAAAGTTTTAATATCGGAAAAAAAGGTGAACATAAACAGCGCACGTATTTTAAAGAAGGTGGATGTTAAGCAAACCTATTTCTGATATTACTCCGTTTACGCTGTTGGATTATCCCGGTAAATCAGCTTGCATATTTTGGTATGCGGGCTGTAATATGAGATGTTTATATTGTTATAACCCCGAAATTGTTTTAGGAAAGGGACGAGTTCTCTTTTCTGAAGCAATTTCTTTTTTAGATACCAGAAGAGGATTGCTGGATGCTGTTGTTTTTAGCGGAGGTGAATGTTTGATTCATAAGAACATTCAGGAACAGATTAAAGTAATTAAAAACATGGGCTATCTGATTAAAATAGATACCAACGGTTCCAGTCCAAAAATTTTAAGGCAGCTTGTAGAAGAGAATCTTATTGATTATGTTGCGCTCGATTTTAAAGCTTTGGATGATAAATATCAAATGATTACTGTGTCGGATCTGTTTTCTCCTTTTGAACAGTCGCTGCAGTTGCTGCTGAATTCAAAAGTAGCCTTTGAAGTAAGAACAACTTGTCATTCCGACTTGCTGGCATCTGTCGATTTAAATAAAATGATTCACTATTTGGATAGTAAAGGATATGAGGGAAATTTTTATGTCCAGGGATTTAGAAATGATAAAGAAACGCTTGGAAAGCTTTCTTCTTCCTATGCGATAAAGCCGGCAGAATTAGATTCTTTACCAAATATTCAATTTGTTTTGAGGTAAATTTAGCCTTATTGCACTTGTGTTAACACCAGGTTTGTCATCCTGAGACGAAGCAATTTCTTCAAACTTCTTCAACGCTTTCTTTGTCACGTTTACCCGGTAAGTATCACTGCATTATTATTTAAGCAAATTGCTCAAGAAATTTAATTCCGGTTTTTTGTTTTCGATTGGTTATTAAGAGTATAACGTGTTATTTCGTAACTTTATATACCTCAAATTTTTCCTGATTGTTTAATTTTTAAAATTAGCATTATGAGAAAAATTATCTTTTTATTCATTACAGTTTTTACTTCATTAATTGGTTTGGGACAGGACGGTTCCTTGGATCTTAGCTTTAACCCTACTGGAGTTAGGGGAGTTATTGATGATTTATTGCTGCAGCCCGACGGGAAAATACTTACTGTTGAAGGTTACTCAGCATTTCCGGGCAATTGGATTTCGCGTTTAAACAGTGACGGATCATTGGATACTGGCTTTAATAGTGCGCTTGGTGAAGGAGAGTTTTCTTTTGGTGCAATACAAGCTGATGGCAAAATATTAGTTATCCATAGTCATGTGCCACAAGATGGTTATCCGGCATCCGGTAGGATTTATAGATTGAAGCCCGATGGCTCATTAGATGAAAGTTTTAAGACTTTAAACGGAGCAAATGGTTCTATAAATGCTTTGGCACTACAACCCGATGGTAAAATTATAATTTCCGGTGGCTTTTCAATGTACAACGGTTCAAATGTTAACCGTATGGTAAGGCTAAATACGGATGGGACATTAGATACCGGTATTTCTTTTAAGGTTCCGGCCAAACAAATATCAAATATAAAATTACTTCCGGATGGTAAAATTTTGGCTTATCTACGCTATGATGATCAAATTTTAATTAATCTTGGGACTCTTGTTAGACTTAATTCTGATTGGTCTCTAGATTATGGTTTTAATCAAAGCGGTATGTGCCGATACAGCGCTTTGCATTTAAAAAGTAGCGGAAAAATGGTTATAACTACCCAAAGTTTATGTGAGGATTGGAGTTGGGATCCTGAGCCTTTCTTTAATCCTTTTTATGGTTTAAATAATGATGGTTCATATGATGCGAATTTTCATTCCGGTGTTGTCGATTTTGTGGATGAGATATATTATTTCAGATCAGGTTTGCAATCGGATGATAAAATAATAATTGCTGGCAGCTTTACAACTTTTGATGGTATCCCGGTAAATCATATTGCGCGATTAAATCCTGATGGAACATTAGATCAATCCTTTAATGGAGGAACCGGACCTGATTTAGTTTCCATGAATTATGTTTCAAAAATAATTACACAGCCTGATGGAAAAATCATTATTGCGGGAGCGTTTTCGCAATATAATGGAGTCCAAAGAAATAATATGGCTCGCATAAACAGTACAGTATTATCTTCAAATGAGTTTGAGACAAAAGCCTTTACTTTCTATCCTAATCCGGTTAAAGAAGTTTTGTATTTAAGCATCCCTGATGAAATTGGCACTAACGAATTTGAAATTTTTGATTTATTGGGAAAAACTATTAACACTGGTGTACTTGTTAGCAATCAGATAAATGTTTCAGATTTAAGTAATGGTCTGTATCTATTGAAAATTAAAACCGAGAAAGGTATTTTTGTCAGTAAGGTTTTAAAAAAATAAAGCAGAGAAACCGTTATGTGCGTTACGATTTTTTCTTTCAATAATTATAAAAGATTGAAAATGAAGAAGTGAGTCCGGTTTTATATGGTTGAAGGATTTAGCTAACAGGGTCTCGTTATAAAGCAGGAAAGTGTTTTTTTATATAGAAAAGGCTGTTTCACGATGCGTGAAGCGGTCTCTTTTTTTGTATCACTTAGATTATAGAAAAGAAACGCCTGGGAAGTTGTTTTCTTCCCAGGCGATAAAGCCCTCAGAATTGCTTTCTTTACCAAATATCCGATTCGTTTTCAGGTGATTTTAAATGGTTTTTTAAGCCATTTCTAAAGTGAAAACTTCTATTTGAGCCAGCTCTTTCCTGTATTGTGTCAACTGTTGCTGAACATCCTGCTGGACAGACTTAAAGTATTTCGTCGACGAAAAAAGATTTTGATAATAATCGATTCCTGCCAGAAGATTGGTTTTAAACGAATTCCATTTTTTTGTCTGGCCCGCTGTTATTTCTCCGGAAAAGTCATTGATCTCTTTTTTTAGGTATTCCACATACATTTTTAATTCTTTCACAAATACATGCGGACGGTTTTTATCAGTAATGATATTCCCGTTTCCGTAAATGTGACGAACCATTTCGGCTAATGATACTTCTTTGTCAAAATACGCCAGATTTGGCCCCGGGCAAATAACAACACCCTGCTGTTGCCCTTTAATCTCGATATTGTTTTCCAGATAGGCAGCATTTACCAAACCTACGCACAGACATGATTTTTCAGTAATAGCATTTTTTCTTTTATCAATTTCTGAAGGCAGCAAATCTTTTTCAAAGGCTTTTAACTCATCCAGTTTGATATCCTGAAATTTTTTGGAGGCAGTGCAAAGGCCTTTGTGATCATATTCTTTGTTTAAGGCCAACAATCTTTTAGGGCAGGAGCTGCCGGCTTTATTCTGATCGATTCTTTTTTGTTTCCAAAAATCATTGGATACGCCCTTTACGGAATTAAAAGGGACACCCAATGGCGAAATATTGCTTAGATAAAAATCGTCTTCTTTGGCTTTGGCCAATATATTTCTAGTTTCTTTGTCAAGAGAAGTTGCTTCGGGAACCAATAAAAAAGGCGACCCCCAACCAACGGAATCCAGATTGTAATGTTCGAGTAAAAAGTCATGCTCTTCAGCAGTTCCGATGCCTCCCTGAGCGGTGATTTTCAGCTCCATTGGTTCTGTTGGTACATACAGCTCTTTCAGTGTTAATGCTTTGATCAAAAGTTCATGTGCCGATTGGATCAATTGATCTTTTTTCTCTTTGAATTCTTCCAAAATGGGTCCCATTAAAAAACCGTCTGTGGCAAAAGCATGACCACCGCAATTTAATCCCGATTCAATTCGGTATTCGGAAACCCAAAGTCCTTTTTTAGCAAGGAAATTACCCTGAATCAAAGCGGAACGGTAGTCGCTGACTTTTAGAATAATCTTCTTTTTCAGTTTGCCGTGCGTATCCGGGAAGAAATCCTTGAAATTTTCAATGTAGCTGAATAATCTTGGATTCATTCCGGCCGAAAACACAACCGATGAATTCAGTTCACTCTGTGCAAATCCTCTTAGTGAGGCATGGGCATCATTGAACTCAACCGGTAATTGGACATCATTTTCATAATTGTCCTTGTCCACTTTTGTCATGATGTTGACATCAATACTACCGGGAGAGAAATAGTCTTCAAGAAAATTTTGAATGTTTTTCTTAATGGCACTTCCTTCATTCATTACCTTTTCCAGGTTGATCTTTAAATCGGAAGTATTGGGCAAAAGGGATATGAAATTTTCCAGAGTCGTTTTATTTTCGAGCAACTCGCTTTTAAAGTTCTGAAACTTTTCTTTTACTGTATCATTAACCATGTTCAGATAGGCCGTAATTCTTTTTGCCCTGTAGTCAATGGTTTTTTGTGTTATTTCCAGATAAGGGATATTGAATTTATCACAATAGAAAGCTCTTAATTTTTCGAGAATTTCATCATCGGTAATAGCTATTACTGAGGAAATGCCGTAATGAGCCACTCGGATAGGGCTGTCAATGGTGTAGGACAGTCCCATTACCGGTATGTGAAAAGTATGTAACTGTTTTGTTTTCATTCGTTTGTAATTGTTTAATGCTTCAAAGATTGTAAAATATCAACACTTAAAAGTTGATAAAAGTCATGTTCTGAATTTGTCGCGTATTAAATTCAGAAGTTTAAAGGAGATGAGGTATAAACCCATAAGTAACCCGAATCCGAACAGCACGAAAAGGGCATAAATCCAATGCATTGAATTCTGAAATGTTCCAAAAGAAATATTTTGGCTGAAATATGTCCAATGCCCTTTTTTAACTCCCAAAACCAATAAAGTAATCCAGAAACAGATAAAAGAAACATGGAAAATTTTGATTCCCTGTTTTATTTTTAAAAGTACGGTTGCGGTAAACATGAATTCTTTTTCAAGAATGTACGTTATTGATGAAAACAATATAAGTGTGTTTATCCCGATGGTTGTTCCCATAGAATGGGCCACTGTTATGTGTGTTCCGTGCGTGAAAAGGTTTATCGACGGTATGGAAATCAATAAGGCTAGGATAATATTTAAAAACACCCAGAAATCGGCTAAAATCATGAATTGGTAGGCAATAAAATTGGCTTTCTTTTTTTCTTTACCAAGATTTTTTTTCCAGTCATAGATGATTGAGAATAGGATGATCCATTCGGTCATGCTGATGGAGTAGGCAACATATCTGATCCACGGACTTGTTGGTACTATGTAAATGTGATGTGCCCAGCCAAACATCAAATTGGTTAATCCTAAAAAGTAAAAGAAAAAAGCTTTTTTTGATTTGGCATAACTTTCATCATTGCTGATTTTTGACATTACAAACAAAGCGGTTCCATATACCAATTGATTCCAGGCACCAACATAGGAACCTCCGGCTTTCCACTGAATGGCAAAGTTTCGGAGAAAATTATCCCTGAAAGAGGAAAGCAGCCACAAATGCGCTTCGGTGAAATGAAAGATCATAAAAACTATTCCTGTTCCCCACATCCAGTAGTACACCGGCCAGGTTTTGAAATTAGGAAGCATGGTTTTGAAATAATTAATGCCTAAAAAAATCCATCCGACAATAATTGGGAAATAAAAATAGGCTGGGAATTCAAGATACTCTTTTCCACCGAAATTATGAGTTATATAAGAAATTGTAATTCCAATTCCAGTTAGCAGAAAGAGCCAGAAATGCCACTGAACCAGCTGATGGTTGAAAAATTTGATTTCCGGATTTTGGTTCAGGTAATAGTAAATTCCTCCCAGTGAGGATAACAGGATCCAGGAAACGACAAACAAAGTATGTAATGGGCGTAACGAGTTAAAAGGTAATGTTTCTTTGATGAAATCCGGGACGATGTATTGAAATCCAGCCAGTAGGCCGCAAAGCAAACCGAGAAGTAATGAAATTAGTCCGGTGCCGATAAACAGGAATGCGTATTTTTTGGTGTTATTCATAATGTTGATCTTTATATTTAATGGTCACCCAACCATTGTTTTTGGAGTTCGCCTGTAGATTAGGATAAAAACCAGTTTGGTCGATTTCTTTTAGGAATTGGGCCAACTGATTCCGTTCTTCCTCGTTAAAATTAAATTTAGGCATAGCTTTCGCACCACTGTTAAACATGGCTTTGAGATAATCTTCGTTGGAGATTCGTGAGTAGGCGTTGGTTAAATCCGGACCGAGGTATCCGCCAAGCCCATAAATTTGGTGGCAGGAATTACAGTTGTTTTTAAGCCATATATTTTCGCCTTCGATTGCTTTTTTTGACAAATGCACCTCGCCAAAATCCGAATCAGAAGTGTATAAAATACAATTGTAAACAAGAAAAACAGATAAGAGACACAGTAAAAGGATGGAATATTTTTGGTAGTGTTTCATAGCAAAGCAATTTGAATATTACATTACAAATTGAATTATTATTCCATGAATACCTTATGATTGCAATCACAAAAAAAGCGTAAACACTTTTTTGTTTACGCTTTTTTGCTTCCGTGGAAGTGGTCGAATTAATAATAACCTATTTCTGACTCAGAACATCACCAATTACATGTATGATCCCATTCGATGTTTCAATGGAGGTGGTGATTTCGGAGCCGTTTACTAAAGTTTTATCTCCTTGTTTCGTGATATTTACTTTGCCGCCCGAAACCATTTCAAATGACTGTCCGTCGCTCATATAGTCTGTTTTTAAAGAACCTACATAAGTATGATATTCTAAAATACCTTTTAATTTGTCTTTGTTTTCCGGTTTTAACAAATCTTCCACTGTTCCCTTGGGAAGTTTGTCAAAAGCCGCATTTGTCGGAGCAAAAACGGTAAAGGGACCTGCGTTGGACAGAGCATCTACCAAGCCCGCTGCTTTTACGGCTGTAACCAGAGTTGTGAAGTCTTTACTTCCGGCAGCTGTTTGTACGATATTTGGCGCCGATGTTTCGTCTTTTACGCCGGATTGGCCGACACTTTCAGTAGTAGCGCCTTCAGTAGTAGCATCTGGTTTGACTTCTTCGGTTTTTTTACACCCAATGGCCATGAATAAACCTGCTAAAACAAAGAATTTGATTGTTCTCATAATAATAAATTACTTGGTTCGTACTTGTAAAGTAACTGATTATTAGATTGTTTTACTATGAGCGTAATCATAAAACAGACTCGTTTTTGACTTTTTGTAAAGAATGAACCATTATAAAGATGATTCCTAAAACCATTATGATCGAGACCCCGAAAAGGGTTTCATTTATGCCAGGGATTAAAGTGTAGCTGAATGATGCAATACCTTGAATGGCAAGCACGGTCTCATTTAATAATACACCTGTTGAAAAAATAATCACGCCTTGAATAATTTTTTTGTTTACAGCTAAGAATTTATTGGAGAAAATATAAAACAACAGGAATAATGAAATTATGGCAAGAAGGACCAAGTGTAAATAGGCAATTACAATTGGCCTGAAACCAAAAGCCAGCTTACTCAGGGAAGGGATTGTCGATCCTAATTGGAGCAGTAACTTTAAGCTTGTTGCAAATCCAATGAAAAGGATTATCCAACGAAAAACAGGCAGGTTGTTTTTTAGTATATGAAGTTTGGTTTTTACTAGTATGGACAGAAATCGGAACCAAGCATATACTTGGATAAGGGCCGAAAGAATTGTAATTATGTAAACTCCTAGAGGCAGTTTCATCCAAAGTGTCGAAAGAAAATAAGCCGGGATGCACGCCACGAAAAACAAATAAAATGTGGTGTTGAAAAATGCATTGTTTTCTTTTTTTATGTCGATAAAATCATAAAATAATCCCATGCAGGCAAAGAAAAACCATCCGTTATACTGAAAATGCAAATAGTAATAAATAGATGCAAGATACATGTCCTGCTGGATGCTTTTTGTCATCATCATATAGGCCAAAGCAAAAGTTCCTAATGAAGAAATGATGTTGAAAAATATAGCGGCGGTGAACCATTTTTTGGAAAGATTGTCCGGATTTATTTGCCTTAAATCTTTGATGAAATGGTAACTGAAAATGTAGAAAATAAGTATCGTTGCAGTGGAAAAGAAAATTGAAATTGGCCCGTATCCCTGGTAAATGAAGGATATCAGCATCCCATAGGAACAAAGTAAATTGGAGACAATTATCTTATTGTATTTGGAGAAACTGAGTGTCTCTTTATCAGTATATCTGGTCCTTTTTTCTAAAAAAGCAATCATCAAGACAATCAGCGTATGACTTATCCAGCCGGCAAAGGCAAAATGCGAGTGGGAATGCTGGAGGCTTTTTTGATCGAAGTGGGGGAATTCAAAACCTATTTTATATCGCATCAAGAGACCTACGGAGGCAACGATAAGTAAGTTTATCAATGAGATTTTTAACCAAAATTTGCTGTTGAAATACATTAGAAATAAATTTTATGGTTTACTATTTCAACTTTTTCGCATTGGTTCATTTTGGATAAAGCTCTTATAACAGTTTCTACGCGCAGTCCTGTAAAATTGGCAATCTCCTGCCTTGTAAATGGTATAAGTTCTTTTTCGAGATTTTTTTTGCTTTTTTTGTAGTCATTCAGAAAAGCCATGATCCTGAATTCCGGTTTTTGGTTTATAATATCCTTTGAAGTTTTCGCTTTCGAGTGGATTCTTTGGCACATCAGATTTAAAAAATCTTTTTGTACGCATGGATATTCTTCCAAAATCTTCAAAAATTTGTCTTTTGATAATTTTATGATGGTACAATCCTGGAATGCCGTGGCAGTAGAGGGATAACTTTCATTGATGAATAAGGGAGGCTCGCCAAAACTTTGCCCGCTATAAAAATAACCTTGGGTGAATTCTTTTCCGTCATCATTAGCATTAAACATCCTGACTATTCCTTCAGCTATTTGATAATAAAAATTGGCCTGATTATTTTCTCTGAAAATAACTTCACCTTTCTTATATTCTTTCGCTATTGCACCCCATGTGAAGAGTAAATCGATGTCTACAAGCATATTTTTACGGGAAATATTTTGTGGTTAATAAAGGTGGTCTTGGTCGGTATTTTTACATTATTTACAAATTTATTATAGTAAATATAAAGAAAATATGATATAAATCAGCATTGGAAATGAAATTTTTAAGCGTTATACTTACATTATTGGTTGTGAGTTGATTAGTGTTTAAAATCCGAAAGGTGTTAGTTATTATACTTTTTTAATAGTTCGATTTTCAAATGAAGATAAGGAGTTTTTGTCGCAAAACCGGGCTTGTGATTGAGACGTTTGTTTTTTGTGATTTAATCTTAAAGTTTTTTATAAATTGCTAATCATTTTTTGTGATTGGTTGGATGCTGTTTTTATGATTTTGTTTAAAAAGACAGAAGCAATCTTTATTTCTTACCTTTAATGGATTTATACATATTCGAATTTTAAAAATAATGTAATTATGTTTTCAAAAACATGCAAATACGGGATTAGGGCGGTTATTTTCATAGCTTCAGAATCTTTACACAATAAAAGGGCAGGGATAAAAGACATTGCAGAAAAGATTGATTCTCCCCAGGCATTTACTGCAAAAATTTTACAAATTTTAGTTAAGAATGATATTATCTGTTCGGTTAAAGGAGTTGGCGGTGGTTTTGAAATACCTGCAGAGAATTTGAATAAAATAAAACTGTCCCAAATTGTGACAGCTATAGACGGGGATGATGTTTTTACCGGCTGCGGGTTAGGATTGAGTCATTGTTCAGAAGAACATCCTTGCCCAGTACACAATAAATTTAAGTTTATCAAAGAAAAGCTGACGGCAATGCTTGAAAATACTACTTTGGAGGAGTTAGCTTTGGGAATTAAATCGGGAGATACTTTTTTAAGGTATTAAATTTAAGATATTGAAGATTTTGATAAAGGGATATTATCTTTTCGATAAGGAAAAATGGGGAAGCAAAATTAAATAGCTTCCCCATTTTTATTAACTACAAAAAAAAACAAAAATTAATTGCTAATTAAGCCGCTGTCAAAAACTTTCAGGAGGTGTTGACGATCCAAAATGAGACGATTGCTGGTCAACAATACTCAGAATCACTTTTGAATGCGGCTTAGAAACTTATCAGAACAATTGGTAATATCGTAATCGCCACAACAAAAAGAAGTGCGATTTTCCACGTAAGATTCGCTTTTTTCAATTCCATGAAATTAAAAGCTACCAAGTAGAATTTAATAAACGATATTCCCATGATCAGACTGATAAGGAGTCCTGATACAGTTACAGAATTTGATAGGATGGCGGCCGTAATCGTCAAAAAGATTAAAAGGCTATAACAAAGGGTGAGCGGATTTTTCATTATTAGAAAAGTAAATAAAGGGTTGGGAATACCAATAACCAAATTAAGTCGCACATATGCCAGAAGGCGGCACAGGCTTCAACATCTTCTGTTGAGGTGTCCGAATTTTTTTTCATCATACCGTAATGTGTCAACATTAAAATGACCAAACCGACGATAACGTGGATGAGATGAAAACCGGTAACAAGCCAGTAGAAACTGTAAAAAAGGTTAGTCTCTATGGAAATTCCCATTTCAATTTTGTGATAATATTCAAATCCTTTTACAATTAAGAAAAGGAATCCTCCCAAAAACGATAATTTGAAAAAAAGTGAGGCTTTTGCCAGATTATTGTCTTTGAATTTTTGGACAGCCCGAGCCATAAAATAACCGCTGGTAAGAAGGAAAGCGGTATTTAAAGTGCCCAAAGTTGTGTTGAGCTGCATTCTGGAATCGTGGAAAACCTCCGGCTGTTCCTTTCCGTAGAATACAAATGCAACAAGTGCCATCCCGAAAGTAATGAGCTCCAGGAAAATAATGATCCACATCAGGATACCTCCCGGCGGATAAAAAAAGTTGCTGTGATTGATTTCTGCCGTTTTCATTTTTAAGATTGTATAAGTTGCTTTATATGAAAATCACCTCGCCCGTCGCGATGTCGTAGTAAGCGCCAACGATTTTGATTTCGCCTTTTTCCGATTGCTGACGAAGCGTTTGGCTTTTTTCCAAAATGCGTTTGATGGTCAGGCGAATGTTTTTCCGGGCTGTTTCATCTGTCATATAATGGGGAAGAGGATAGGTTTCATGCTTATTGATGGCCGGTTTTATCTGGTTGGTCAACTGCGTGAGGTGTTCCAACTCAACATTGGCCATGGCTCCGGATACCGCTCCACAGTGCGTATGTCCTAAAACAACTATGAGTTTAGTGCCCTTGAGTTTAGTGGCAAATTCCATACTCCCCAAAATATGGTCATCTTCAATGTTTCCTGCCACACGGGATACGAAAATGTTTCCGATTTTTTGGTCAAAAATGATTTCCGGCGGGACGCGTGAATCTACACATCCTAAAATGAATGAATGCGGATGCTGCCCGTCTTTTGTCGCCTGAATTTGGGCATGGAAATCGCTGTTGACGGTTTGTTTGTCCAGAAAACGGCTGTTTCCGTACTTTAATTCGGCCAGCGCATCGTCGGGGGTTTTTATTTCATGACTATGCTTTGCAATAATAAAGCTGCACAGAAGGAGGATGAATGCTGGGGAAATACCAAAAATCAGGAGGTTTTTGTTTTTCCGTGAATTTTTTTGAACCATGATAATCAGTTGTAAAGTTTGAACCTTTATTTATTGCCCGGAATCTTACTTCCACTCTAGAAGTCTTTTTTCGCCTTCGATGGTTTTCATGTCGGTGATGTCCTGTGACATCTCAATAACACCCCTGTAATTTTGTTTGTCGTCTCGTACTGCAAAATAGCGGATGTAGATCAGCCGTTCTTTATAATTTATCCAAAAAGAAGCTTCGCTTTTTGTGCCTTTTCTGAACTCTTCCAGTATTTGCAGTACGGTTCCCACGCTTTTTGGAGGATGGCAAAATTTGACTTCACGGCCAATGATACCGGCACTTCTCGGGAAAACCCTTTCTTCGCCGCGATTGTAAAATATTACCTTGTCGTTTTCATCTACATAAGTTAAATCGGCCGGGATGGTTCTGAAAAGAAGATTGACTTGCTCGACGGTCATATACCCTTCGTCAAAATGATGGGAATTACCATGTTTACTGTCTGTAATTGGTTCTTTGACTTCAATATTCCTAATGTCTGTCGTTTGCTGCGGAAATGGTGCAGGTACACGGGATAACATCCAGCCAATTTCTTCTTCTCCGGAACGCATTTCAATCCAGTCGTTCTCTTCTAAAATAGCTAAAGCATTGGGGAATAAAGTATTTTCTTCAACATGCATCAGTCGATATATTCCGTCAACCAGATATTTAGTGTTTTCATTTATTTTTGGTGCATTCTGAGTTTTGATATAGTATTTAATCAGACGAATCTGATCTCTCAAATTATCATGGAAAGACCACATGCCTTTGGAAGGGCCTGTCCAGTGCCGTTTTTCTAAAAAGGGGAACAGCTGATTCTCTTTTCGGGCAAATCGCTTCTCAATAGTACATAAATGATTGAATACGTTGAAGTATTTCTGAAAGTCTTCTGTGGCATCTGTTGATAATAATTCTGCTAAAAGCGTTTTGATTAAATCGCGTTCTTCAAAATAGATCTGTACCGGATGTCCTTCAGGAAGTGTAGCGAATTTTGGATCTTGGTTTATTGTTGGTTGCATGATTTTATTTCTGATTTTTGATTTTGTCGTAGAGTTTTACCATCGACTGCAGTAATTCTCTGGGAGTTGTAAGTATTTGATAATGGTTTTGCCCAAACATTTGTGGCAGGTAGTACTGAGCCTGGGCTTCAATGGCCAATGCATACGAATTGATGTTTTTAGAATTAAGTTCGCGCAGTGCCTGTTTTATGTCACTGATTCCGTATTTCCCTTCGTATTTGTCATAATCGTTCGGCTTACCATCCGAAAGAAGTATGATCCATTTGTTTTTGGTGCTTCTTTTTTCAAGTCTTGCTCCGGCATGGCGCAGTGCGGCCCCGATTCGGGTATAGCCGCATGGCTCCACAGCTCCGATTTTGTGTTTGGCAGTATTCCAGTTTTCGTCAAAATCCTTGAGTGTGAGATAGGTCGAGAAATTGCGGGTTTTAGAATAAAAACTGTCGATGGAAAAATCGATGTTGAACTCATTCAGGATTTCGCCAAAAAGGATTGAAACTTCCTTTTCAACATCAATAACCCTGTTGCCGCCGGCATAACTGTCGCTCGACAGACTTATGTCGAGCAGGATTAAAATTGATAAATCTTTTTCTTTTTTTCTGTTTGCAATGTAAACCTTCTCGGTTGGTGTTCGTTTGGAATGCACATCCACATACAAATCAGTTATGGAATCAATGTCGAATTCGTTACCTTGGGTTTGGCGTTTTTGTTGTTGTATTTTATTATTAACGGAAGTAAGCATTTTTCGCAGCCCCATCAAAGTGGAAGCGTTGTTCGAAATGGTGTTTTTATAGTAAACAGGATCCGATGTTTGTTGCAGTTTAGGGTAGACCTTACAGAAATTTTCTTTGTAAATGCGTTTGCCATAATCCCATTCATCATAAGTGAAATGCAGTCCGCTGGCATCAACTTCGGCACTTTCTGAAACAGAAGCATTTTCGATAAAATCAGCCTGATAAACCGAATGGGCTGTGTCGTCAACACGAACGGTGTGTTTCATGTTCAGTTCGTCAAGGGCATCCTGGTGATCTTCCAGTTCGTCTGTTCCGTCAAAATCGCGCCAGGTGCCGTTAAACTCTTCTGCCGTTTCAACTTTTTCAAAGTTGTGAAGAAGCACATAGTCTTCCTGTTGTTTTTTATCCAGTTGGGCAATATTTACCTCTTCAACTGCTTTCGATTTTACGGTAGTGGTGGGCTGGTTTTTGTCGGCCGATTTGGTCTTGTCGGAGAAGTTTTGAAGTACGTCTTCCGAATCACTGACAAAGTCATTCTTCATCCATTTTCCGTATAGGAAAGTAAAATCCGGTTCGTCACTGTTTTCAGCTATTTGTATAAAATGTTCCCGGGTTTTCTGGTATGTTTTTTCTGCTGAAGGAAATTCTTTAAGCAATATTTTTATTACCTGGGAAGAACTGACTATCGCCTTTTGACGGGATATATCAAGATCTGATTCTTTTTCGCCGGGAGGCCAGTTTAAATTTAGTTGTTGCTGAATGCTTAAGTATAAAACCCGAAATACATAAAAATCATGATTTTCAGTCAGGGAAGGAAGTTCGGCAAATGATACCGGAAGGAAAAAATTGTTGTTTTTGTAACCTCCTTCTCTTTCAGCTGGAAAAATTTCTATTGCTTTTCCCGTAAGTGCTCTGGCAAGAATGGTGAGTTTTGGCCTGATTTTTTCCAAAGTGATTCGTCGGGCTTCTGTCTCGGGATCTATTTTTTTTCTCTTTTTCAAATGCTTGAAAAATTTCTCCACTATATATTCATCTATCTCAAATCCCATTTTGTGTAATTTTAGATTTGTAATTTGCAATCCTAAATGGACTGCTGCTTTTCTGCATAGTGAATTAAATCACTAAATCGCAGAGGTCTTTTAGCGCTTCCAGCGTTTGCGGGTCATCTGTCAATGGTTCAATGACGGCTGCATATACAGAAAGTCTTTTTGGTAATCCACTGTGAATAAGTTTTGAAGCATCTACCAATAATCGGGTTGAAACAGTTTCCGTCAAACCTAACTCGGTCAGATTTCTGATTTTGTTGCCGATAACTACCAGTCTTTTTGCAGATTCAGAATCGATATTAGTTTCTTTAATCAGGATTTCCGATTCAATTTTAGCTTCAGGATAATCAAATGAAATGGCTACGAAACGTTGTCTTGTCGAAGGTTTTAGTTCTTTAAATCCTCTTTGATATCCCGGATTAAAAGACGCAACTAGCATGAAATTATCATGAGCTTTAATGGTCTCGCCCAGTTTATCTATAAAAAGTTCCCTGCGGTGATCTGTCAGCGAGTGTATGGCTACAATTACGTCAGGACGTGCTTCAGCAACTTCATCAAGGTAGAGGATAGCGCCTTCTTTTACAGCAGTGGTCAAAGGCCCATCAATCCATACAGTTTCGGCACCTTTGATAATGAATCGTCCTATTAAATCTGTTGAAGATGTTTCCTCATGACAACTGATGGTGATGATTTTTTTGTCCAAGACATAAGCCATGTATTCAATAAATCTTGATTTGCCAGTTCCGGTAGGCCCTTTCAGTAAAAGGGGTAATTTGTTTCTAAAAGCATGCTCAAAGACTTCTTGTTCCTTGCCCACGGCATGATAATAAGGGATATTTAGTGTTTCCATAATCTTTTGAGTTTTGAGAAAAAAACCTGAACGTTAAAACAATCTTTTTTCGGGGAGATGAATACGGAAAAATCGTTTAGCGTTCAGGTAAAAAATATTTTGTTAACTATTAATTTAATTCGAAGACTTCTTCTTTGCTAGAAAATGCAGGAGTTTTCGTTTTTTGGTCAACCAAAGCTTCGTCAGTCGGTCTTCCGTATTTAATGAAATCGTAGATAAACATAATGATACCTGTCGTAAACATCGTTGCACAAAGTAACAATACCACAAAGTGAATACTGATTTCGTTTTGTACGGTCATGAATTCCATTTTCATTTTTCTTTCCATGTATACCTGAGCAACCCCGGCCACACCGAATGCAACGGTCATTCCCAGGATTCCGATGTTAGAGAGCCAGAATGCTGCCGAGCCTGTTTTCATCAGATAACGTTTGCGCCCGGTCAAGTTTGGCATAGCATAACTTATCATAGCTAACACAATCATGGCATAAGCTCCCCAGAAAGCATAGTGTCCGTGGCTGGCGGTAACCAGTGTTCCATGAGTATATAAGTTGGCTTGAGGCAAAGTATGGGCAAAACCAAGTATACCTGCTCCGATGAACGATACAATTGAAGAACCTATTGTCCAGAATAACGCAACTTTGTTTGGATGGCTTTTTTCGCCTTTTCTGTACATATTGATTGCAAACAGTGCCATTGCTAAGAAAGCTAAAGGTTCTAAAGCTGAAAATATTCCTCCGACGATCAGCCAGATTTTATTGACACCGATATAATAGTAGTGGTGTCCTGTACCTAAAATACCTGAAAGGAATGTCAGTCCGACAATTACATACAGCCACTTCTCAATTACTTCACGGTCTACGCCAGTCAATTTGATCAGAAGGAAAGAAAGAATACCTCCCATAATCAATTCCCAAACACCTTCAACCCATAGGTGAACAACCCACCAGCGGAAAAATGAATCCATTACCTGGCTGTCAAACCAAATCATACCCGGTAAATACAGTAATGCGGCAAAAAGCAATCCCATTGACAATATCAGTGCCGTGGTGGTTTTTCGTTTTCCTGTAAAGAGTGTTCCTAAAATAAGACCGAGGAAGAGCAATACGTTTACGACGACCAAAAAGTCCAGTTCTCTTGGGATTTCCAGGAATTTACGTCCTTCCCAATGATTAAAGTGGAATCCCACAATAGCGATAACACCTACCACAGCCAGTGAAACCAGCTGAACTATGGCCAGCTTCGGACTGATTAATTCTCTTTGTGCTTCTTCGGGGATTATGTAATATGCAGCTCCCATAAAACCTGTCAGTAACCATACAACGAGTAAGTTGGTATGCACCGCTCTTGCTACGTTAAATGGGATGATGTCGTGTAAACCTTGTATACCGATTCGGTCAAAGCCCATGATAAAACCATAGACAAGCTGCAAGGAGAATAAGAGCATGCTCAATGCAAAGAACCAGTAGGCGATTTTTTGTGATTTATATTTCATTTTAAAAAAATTTAGAATTGATATTTTTTACTGATTAGCCTTAGCTAAAGGCGAAACAACGCGGTCAAAGCCGTTTAAGTCTATATTGCCCACCCATTTGAGATAAGCGATCATTGCTTGGGCATCTTTTTCGTTCATGTTGTAGGCAACCATCTTTCTTCCGTTTGGTGCCCATGGTATCGGTGACGTTAACACTGCTTTTACGTAGCCTTCACCTCTTCGGTCGATTACTTTTGTCAGTTCCGGAGCATAATATCCACCTTCTCCCATGATAGTATGACAACCCATGCAGTTGTTGGTTTCCCAGATTTCTTTTCCTCGTACAACCTGTTTGTCAAGTTTGGTGTAATTGGATTGGTCCTTGCTGGGCATAAACGAGTATATGGTCAGACCGATGAAGATGGAGAAGGTGACGACCGTACCGCCTAAAAAGAATGCCCGCGCTTGTGATTTTGAAAGCATAATTTGTGTAGTTTTTGTTTAATATTTTATTTCTTTTAATAAAGGATGTTTTTGTCCTTTATTCTTTAAAGCGAAATTAACAGTTAAAAAATGTTTAGAACATGATAAATGTCATTTCGAAATAATTGTTTTTTTGATTACATTTTTCTTAATGAATAGGGTGCCTGAATGTCGATTGAAGTTTTAGAAAAAGACGTTATTGGAAAAAGTTTTGCAGGTGGCAAAGTGTCTTTCAGTGAAAGTATTTTTTAGAAAATGTGATTCAGCAACTGTGTGTCAAAGAATGATGGTTAACTGAAGAGGTTGAGGATTTGGCTGAGAAAATGCTTTTTAAAACAGATGGTTCGAAGTTGTGCGCGTCTTTATCGCATACTTTAAAGCTGTAGAATGAATTCTGATGTCATTTATGTACTCATTATAGAGACAATTCAGGAGATATAAAAGACCACCAAGAGAATCAGTGTCAGCAGTACAAATTCAATTGGCGGTCTTATCAATAACAGCAATTATGGCAAATTACTGGTTGGGTTGTGGCTGTTTTGCAGAGAAAATACGTGGGTTGATGTTTATCATAAACCAAGCCCAGTTATTGTTCGCTACATTATTGCCTCCTTTTAGTATATTCATAGTTGAAGTTCCAAACATTTGGGAGAATCCTCCTGTGGCAGCAATGAATTTGTGCAGCTGGTAACCTGCTGTAAAGTCGATCTCGGTTCCTAAATAGCTGTCCATTTTTTCACCGTTAGTGTCTATAACCGATGCCGAAGCTGCGAATGCGTGTGGCATTAAGTTAAATTGCCATTTGTTTTTTGCATAAGTAAGTTTTAAATAAGCATCTTGTAAACCTACACTGTTTTTGTGGTTTCCACCAACGTAGAAGTAGTCCATGTAACCATTAAAGGCGTGGTTGGTACCAAACAGTGGGTAGAACGATTTTATGTCGGTGCTGGTGTCGTTTTGATCTTTACCCGAGAAATATTCATAACCGGCTCCTAATTTAAAGTTACTGTCGAAAGCATATCCCACTAAAGCTCCGGCGTAAAATCCGTTTACTTTGTTATTGGTGTCTTTACCGGATTGTCCGTAAATTCCAAGGTTGGCATCCCATGCTTTGTTCTTGAAAGTTAAGTATGTACCAAAAGTTTGTTTGTAATCTGTTTTTAGAGTAGTGGCGGTTTTTTGGTATTCGTAGCCCGTGTTTAGTAACAACAAGCTTAGACCCACTTTGGAGATGTTAGTATGATACCATCCGTATTGAAATGTTTTATAATTTGTTGTATAAGGCGCAACGGGGCGGGTTAGGTTTTCTGCATTTGCATTATAGGCTGCCCCTAAATCCAGTCTGTGATTGGCAGGGTGGTAGCTCACCAATAAGGCATCGTGGCTTTGTCCTTGTTGTAGCCAGTCAATTTCACCCATGATACGCTCGTTGTCATAAGCGATTACCTGACGCCCGAAACGTGCGCTCCATTTATCAGTGAAATCATATTGGCCCCAAGCTTCAAACAATGCAACTCCATTTTTGTCTGCTGTGGCAGTTGTAGGGACATCTCCCCAGGTGCGTATGTTTTGTAAAGATATTTTTGTTGAGAACTGATCCAGTTTAAAATCAAATTTTAAACGGGTACGCTGAGAAACAAAGGAGGTTGGCAATTCTCCATATTTCAAGGGGGCTTTATAACCGTTTCTATATTCATAACGGGGTCTTAACTGAAGATCGGCATTAAATTCTTGAGCATAAGTACCTATGCCTACCATCGCAAAGAACGATAAGCTGATTTTTTTAAAGGCTTTCATATAAATTATTTACGATTTTTGCGCTTCTTCAATAATTTTTTGAACGGTCTCGTCAGCATTTACATTAAGTCCTTCCTGCTGATAGGTTAATTCGCCGACATTATTGAAAACGCTTATGATATTTGAGTGAGAGAAATCCATAGGGGAGATTTTTTTATAATTTACAGCCAAAACAGCAGCAAATTCTCTGGTATTGTCCTCGGATGAGCGAAGGAAAGTCCATTGATCGCCCTCCATTTGGTTTTCTTTGGCAAATGCTTTTAGACGTTCGGGGGTGTCAACTTTCGGATCGATGCTTATTAGTACGAATTCTACATTTTTGGTGTCTTTGGGAAGACGGCTTTCGATGTTTCTCATATCGGCAACGAGTCGCGGACAAGCTGATTTGCATGAGGTATAAATCATAACCATCACAAGTACTTTGCCCTTCATGTTTTTCATCTGAATGTCTTTTCCATCCTGATTGGTCCATTTAGATGGAAGGTGGTAGATAGACAGATCGGAGATACTTTTGGATTTAGGTGCATCACTGGCTTTTTTGTTCGAATCGCAACTCTGAAAAATCATCAGTAACAATCCTAAGCCTAAAATTATATTTTTCATATAGCTGTTTTTTTAGTTATTTAAAATCTTTGGCACAGCGGAATCCCAGATTTCTTGTAGTGTATTTGGCTTTGAGACTTCCTCTGAAAGCATAGCGCATAAAAGCTGCGTAATTCATGAGGTCGGTGGCGTTTACCGATCCGCTTCCGCAAAAGAGATTTTTGTCTGTGTCTTTGTCCTTTCTCGATTCTCCGGATAAAAAAATGCTGTTGAAATCTGATGTCCATTCCCAAACCAGTCCGTGCATATCATAAACACCCCAATAGTTTTTGAACGTTTTACCGACCGGGTTTGCATAGGTTTTTGATTTCTCATACCAGGAGAGTATATATTTTGTATATGATTCTTTGGTTCTCGCATCAGTGCGTTTTTCATCTGCCATGGCCGTATATTCCCATTCGTCTAATGTTGGAAGGCGTTTGCCTTGACATTCGCAGTATTTCTTGGCGGCAAACCAGGAGACATTAGTTACGGGAGCATTGCTCAGGTTGTTTGTTCCGTAACTGAAGTCGCTTTCCCAATGCGATAAATAGCTTTTGTCGGCAAAGATTCCTTTGATTTTAGATTTACTGAATTCCGGATTTTTTTTGATAAAATCCAGAAACTGGGCATTGGTTACCGGATAAATGTCTAACTGAAACTCGTTTACGGTTACCGGTTTTTTGTCAACAGTTCCGTAAAGGGGGACAAAAGCCCCCTTTTTTACCAGAACCATTTTTGAGTTTTGTGCCCAAAGGGATGCCGCAATAAATATTGAAAAAAGCGACATGTATAGTGATCGTTTTAACATTGCGTGCATCTTTTTAAAGTTTTAATTGATTACGATTTTCTTTGAGCTTTAACCATTGCAGGAGTAACTTTCTTTTTGTTGTTACCCCAGTTGCTGTAAACGTAAGTCAACACGTCTGCAACTTGTTGATCACTTAGTGTGCTTTGAGGAGGCATTGCTCCGTTGTATGTTTTTCCATTAACAGTCATCGGTCCGGATGAGCCTTTAATTATTTGTTTAATTGAACGATTATGATCTTTGTTTAGCCAATCTGATTTTGCTAATGGAGGAAAAGCGTTGGGAATACCTTGTCCTGCCGCCTGGTGACAAGCTACACAGTTTGAATTATAGACTGCTTTTCCTTTGTTGATGTCTTGTGCTGATGCCGAGAAACTGAAGATAGTTCCTAATACGGCGCCTAATAAATATTTGTTCATAATTAAGGAATTTAGAGATTATTGAGTATTTATTAATTAATGTACATTTTGTTCTCTTTGTGCTTTAACCATCTCTGGTTTTACAACTGTTTTATTGTTGCCCCAACTGTTGTAGACATAAGTCAATACATTGGCGATTTCTTCATCAGTAAGGTTTTGGCTGGTCATGATGTTGTTAAACTTGTTACCGTTTACCATAACTTCACCGCTCAATCCGTTCAATACGGTGTTAATAGCTCGCGTATGGTTCGCATTTAGGAAATCAGATTTAGCCAATGGAGGGAATACGGTTGGGATTCCTTGTCCTTCTGATTGGTGACATGCAAAACATGTTTTTCCGTAAATTTCTTTTCCTGCAGCAATTTGTTGCGGAACAGTAAGGCTAACTTTTGGTTTTTCCGGTACTTTTACTTTTGGCATATTTTGGATAGTACCACCTTCCGGTAAGTAGATGCCCTCCTGAGTAGTTCCAGAGTAAATCGTTTTGTCACCAGGTCCTTCAACTTTCAACATACCTAAGGATCCTTTGTTGAACGTTCTGAAGATAGAGTGGTCAACTAAGATAAGAGTTCCCGGAACGTCAACTTTGAAATCAACGATTGCGGAACCGCCGGCCGGAATCAGTGTCGTCTGAACGTTTTTGTTGATCATTTCTCCTCCTTCGACATGGACTTTGTCAAAGATTTCTCCAATCACGTGGAATGATGATACTAGGTTTGGACCTCCATTGCCGACAAATAAACGTACTGTTTCACCAACTTTGGCTGTAATGGCTTTGTCGCCTACCAATGATTTTGTACTTCCATTGAATACCACATAATCAGGTTGTTCTTTGACTGCCTTGTTCATGTCGAAAGGTTGTAAACCTGATTCTCCGTTAGCACCTTTGGTGTAGAAGTCACCCTGCATTACATAGTATTCCTTGTCAACCGGTGGCAAACCTCCTTCTGGCTCTACCAGGATTAAACCATACATACCATTTGCGATGTGCATACCTACAGGAGCTGTGGCACAATGGTAAACGTAAAGCCCCTGGTTAATTACCTTAAAGTTGAAAACTTTTTCGTGACCGGGAGCAACCAGCGATGATGTAGCACCTCCGCCCGGGCCTGTAACAGCATGTAAATCGATGTTGTGCGGTAATTTGTTGTCGGGATGGTTTCTCAAGTGAAACTCAACTTCGTCACCAACTCTTGTTCTGATGAAGCTTCCCGGAACAGAACCTCCAAATGTCCAGTAGGTGTATTTTACACCATCGGCCATTTCTCCTTCCATTTCCTTGATCTCCATGTTGACAATCAGTTTTTTGGCAGGTCGGTTTCCAACCGGTTTGGGAACGAAAGGAGGTGCCGTTAGTTCGGCAACCATTTCTCCTTCAACAGGAACTTTTTTGTAGTGGTCTGCATCATTTTTTGTGAAATTGATTCCAAATGCAGTTAAGCCCACTGAAATCAGGGTGCAGCAAATTACGGCGACTCCTGTTTTTGTGCGTTTTGTTAAATTTGTTATCATAATAATTTGTGTTTTGATTAAGACTTAAATCTTGATGTAAACTTAGAGGACAAAAATGTCTTTTATTATGATAAATATCATGAATGTGAAAAAAAAATGACGGCTAATTTAAAGTATGATTTCTTTCTGAATCCCTTATTAATACAATATTAAGAGATAGGTTTCTGAAATTTATTTGAAAATATGACCTGACTTATTATTGTAAAATGTGCTTTGATGTTGCTGTAAAAAAAGAAAACCATCAACTCTCGCTGATGGTTTTGTGTCCTATATATAGGTGAGCTTATTCCGCAGCTACCAACTTGCTGGCACTTCGGTAAGTGAATTCATTAAAGATGTGTCGTTTTGCAAAACGATTCGGTGATTCCGCATTGATCATTTTGATATAGGTGTTTTTTGGAACGCCAAAATATTCAAACTGATTGCCATCCAGGAAGCTGATGTATAAAACCCCGTTGTCCATGTAGAACTCCAAAATATTGGAAGTACTGGTGGTTTTGATGTATTCGTCCTTGTCTTTCTCAAGGGTTTCAGGCGCGATACTTACTAAAAAGTGATAAGCTTCAATAACTTGTTTGCTTCTTTCTTCCGCCGCTAAACGTTCAACAGGATCAGCAATAGTATCAGGATGGTCTTCCTTCATGCTTTTTCTGTAGATTGTTTTCAATTCTTTTAATGTTGCTGTTTTAGTAACATCCAATAATTTTCGGTATTCGGCAATTTTTTTTGTATTCATGAGTAAAAAATAAAAGCGTTTTTTTAACGAAACGTTTTGATTAACAGTGGAATAAATCTTAAAATATAAGAAATAAGCAACTTCAGTTTATTTAAAAAAAAAGAGAACCAAAATGATTCTCTTCTTAGTAGCGGGAACAGGACTCGAACCTGTGACCTTCGGGTTATGAGCCCGACGAGCTGCCTACTGCTCTATCCCGCGATGTACGGTTTGTATTCTCAATATTTTCTTAGTAGCGGGAACAGGACTCGAACCTGTGACCTTCGGGTTATGAGCCCGACGAGCTGCCTACTGCTCTATCCCGCGTTATTTCGAGTGCAAAGATACAACGAAATTTGATAGATACAACAAAAAGATAAAAAAATTTTAAAATTTCTACTATATCGCTAGTAATGACTACCTTTGTAGGCTAAAATTTTTACTATGTCACACAAAGCAGGTTTTGTAAACATCATCGGAAATCCAAATGTTGGAAAGTCGACTTTAATGAATGCTTTCGTCGGGGAACGCCTGTCGATCATCACATCTAAAGCACAAACCACACGTCACCGTATCCTTGGAATCGTGAACGGAGAGGATTTTCAGGTGTTGTTTTCAGATACGCCAGGAATTATAAAACCGGCGTACGAATTACAGAATTCGATGATGGATTTTGTAAAATCGGCTTTTGAAGACGCCGATGTGTTGGTGTATATGGTAGAAGTAGGGGAAAAGGAACTGAAAGACGAAGCCTTTTTCAATAAAATCATCCATTCCAAAATCCCAGTGCTTTTATTGTTGAATAAAATCGATAAGTCTAATCAGGAACAATTGGAAGAACAGGTGAATCTGTGGAAAGAAAAAGTACCTAATGCAGAACTTTACCCGATTTCGGCATTGGAAAATTTTAATGTGAAAGAGGTTTTTAACCGCATATTGGAATTACTTCCAGAATCACCGGCCTATTATCCGAAAGATGCATTAACGGACAAACCGGAACGTTTCTTCGTAAACGAAACCATCCGTGAAAAAATTCTTTTGCATTACGACAAAGAAATCCCATATGCAGTAGAAATCGAAACCGAAGAATTTATCGAAGATGAGGATATCATTCGAATTAAATCGGTAATTATGGTGGAGCGCGATACACAGAAAGGAATTATCATCGGGCACAAAGGATCAGCGATAAAAAGAGTAGGGATAGAAGCCCGTCAGGACCTGGAGAAATTCTTTGGAAAACAGATTCACATCGAAATGTTCGTGAAAGTCAACAAAGACTGGAGAAGTAATGCGTATCAATTGCGTCGTTTCGGATACAATCAGAAATAAATTTTAAAAATAAAATAAAGGTAAAGCTTTTATTTTCAGAATAATAAACGCTGCGATTTTACATTTTAGTGACTTTGCCACTTTTTATATGTACTTTTGCGCAAAATTTAATAGAAAATGAACAATATCGTAGCCATAGTAGGAAGGCCAAACGTTGGAAAATCAACCTTTTTCAACAGGTTAATTCAAAGAAGAGAAGCTATCGTTGACTCGGTGAGCGGAGTAACCCGTGACCGTAATTACGGAAAAAGCGAATGGAACGGAAAAGAGTTTTCGGTCATAGATACAGGTGGATATGTTAAGGGTTCCGATGATATTTTTGAAGGTGAAATCCGTCGTCAGGTAGAATTGGCCATCGATGAAGCCGATGCTATCATTTTTATGGTGGATGTGGAAGAAGGAATTACGCCAATGGATGCCGAAGTGGCGAAATTGCTTCGTAAAGTTACCAAGCCAATCCTTATCGCAGTTAATAAAGTGGATAATGCGATGCGTGAAAAAGACGCCATCGAATTTTATAATTTAGGTTTAGGTGAATATTATACTATAGCCGGAATGAATGGTAGCGGAACCGGAGAACTTTTAGATAAGTTGGTGGAAGTGTTGCCGGAATTACCGGAAGCTGTGGAAGAAGAAAATCCGCTGCCTCGTTTTTGTGTGGTAGGTCGTCCTAATGCAGGTAAATCATCTTTTATCAATGCTTTGATTGGTGAAGACCGATTTGTGGTTACCGATATTGCCGGAACAACCCGTGATGCCATCGATACCAAATACAACCGTTTCGGATTTGAATTCAACTTAGTGGATACTGCGGGAATCCGTAGAAAAGCCAAAGTAAAAGAGGATTTGGAATTTTACTCCGTAATGCGTTCGGTTCGTGCCATTGAGCATTCGGATGTTTGTATCCTTATGATTGACGCCACACGTGGTTTCGAAGGTCAGGATCAGAATATTTTCTGGCTGGCTGAGAAAAACCGTAAAGGAGTTGTAATTCTTGTGAATAAATGGGATTTGGTAGAAAAAGATACCATGTCGGCCCGTGACTATGAGGCGAGAATCCGTAAAGCGCTTGAGCCGTTTACCGATGTGCCGATTCTTTTCGTATCTGCACTGACAAAACAACGTTTGCTGAAAGCTTTAGAAACAGCTGTTGAAGTTTTTGAAAACAGAAAACAGCGTATCTCGACTTCCAAATTCAATGAAACGATGCTGCCGATTATCGAACGTACACCGCCACCGGCATTGAAAGGAAAATACGTGAAAATCAAATACTGCATGCAGTTGCCAACACCAACACCTCAGTTCGTGTTTTTCTGTAATCTGCCACAATATGTGAAAGATCCTTACAAACGTTTTATAGAAAATCAATTGCGTCAAATCTATAATTTTGAAGGAGTGCCAATTGATATTTATTTCAGACAGAAATAATTTGTTAAAAAATACTTAATGAGTAAAATTCCTACATAATAAAAACTTTAATTTGCGGTTTTAATGAGTAATCATTTTTAACCGCAATTTTTTTATTGATGCCAAAACAACTTTTAATTTTCGTTCTTACACTGTTTTCAGTGTGTGCCTTTTCGCAGAATTCCTTTTATATCAAAGGGAAAATTATTGAAGAAGCCACCAAACTTCCTATGGAATCGGCTACGGTTTATCTGTCACTAGCCAAAGATTCTTCACTTGTGGATTATACCATTACCGACAAAAACGGGAATTTCTCGCTGCCGGTTAAGAAGATCACACAGCCTGTCTTCCTGAAAGTGTCGATGGAAGGTTTTGAGGCACATAAGCAAAGCTTAAACGAACTTTTAAAAGCTGCAGATTTTGGAGTCATCTCTTTGAAAGAACAGGCAAAAATGCTGAACGAGGTGATTGTTAAAGCGGAAGCGCCTCCCATCCGTATTAAAAAAGATACTTTAGAGTTTAATGCGGCTTCTTTTAAAGTCAGGCCCGATACGAATGTTGAAACACTGTTGAAGCAATTGCCCGGCGTAGAGATAGATCCGGAAGGCAAAATCACCGTAAACGGAAAAGAAGTGACCCAGATTATGGTAAACGGAAAGCCTTTTTTCGACAAAGACGGAAAAGTAGCGTTGCAGAATCTTCCCTCAGATATCATTAATAAAATACAGGTATCGGATCTCAAAACCAAAAAGGAAGAGCTTTCCGGTCAGGCCGCCAGTTCCGATAAGGCCACTATAAACTTAACCATAGACGAAGATAAGAATAAAGGACTTTTCGGTAAATTTATGGGAGGATATGGGACGGATGATCGCTACGAAGCCAGTGGATTGTTAAACTATTTTAAGAATAAAAGAAAGTTCAGTGTTCTGGCTTCTTCCAACAATATTAATTCCATTGGTTTTTCGATGGATGAAATCTTTGATAATATGGGGGGCGGACGCAGCCGTTCCATGTATTATAATGATAATGGTTCCTTTGGGGTAAATGGGATGCTTTTCGGTAGTGGCGTCGGAATTACGCAATCCGATATGATTGGGGTTAATTATTCTGATGAATGGGTGAAAGGTTTTGATTCAAACGGCAATTACCTTTTTTCTGATCAGCATACTAAAAATAACCGGAAGGTAAAACAAGCCAATTTCCTTCCGACCGGAGGGATTATAACGGATGGAACTTCACAGACCAGTTCGGATCGTTTCGGACATAATTTGAATTTTGAATTTGAGTACAAGATTGATTCGACTACAACTATAGGTATTACTCCCAGATTTTCTAAATCACATGGGAAGGACAGGGATAAATCGTTTCAATCGTCTACAGATGAAAATAACAATCTGTTAAATGAAAGTAATTCTGATATTTATAATGAAAGTGACGGAAACAGTTTTAAGAATTCACTTTATTTCAACAAGGCATTTAAACGTAAAGGTCGTTATGTGCATTTTACATTTGATAACGAAAATAATAAAGACGAAATTAATTCTACCAACACCTCGACTACCATTTTCTATCAAGGAACCAACCCAGATGATATTCGGGACCAACTTAAGAAGAATAAAAATTTAAAAGATAATTATCATTTTGATATCAGTTATTCTGAACCGGTAACCGATTCTTTAAGTGTAAGTGTAGGAGTAGGACAGGAGTGGAAAAAAAGTTCTGAAGATCGTGATGCTTTCGATTTTGATCCGACAACGCAGTCGTATTCAAACCCGAACGCGTTCCTAACGAATTATATGTCCTCATTTATCAGTACAACCCGACCGAATGCAGGATTTTCTATTGATAAGAAGAAGTTTAGTTTGAATGCATCGGGAGGTACAGCTGTTTCTCAGTTTGATGCTCACTCTTTTTATCTTGGGGTTACTACTGATTTGAATAAGAATTATGTGATGCCTTTCGCTAATATGTATTTTAATTACAAATTGGATAAATCAAAACAGATCTATTTGAATTATGATTTTGAATTCGATTTTCCGACCGCTAGCCAGATATTACCGGTTTTGGATCTCTCAAATCCGTTGAATACGTTTGTGGGAAATGCTAATTTGAATCTGAATAAAACCCATAACGCATATTTAGGTTTCAATAATTATGATTATGCCAGCCGTTCCGGCTTTTATTTATACGCGGGAGGAAATTATTATGAAGATCAAATCGTTTCGTCATCATTGTATGATGAGAACGGAAAACGAACCACTACGTACAGGAATGTGTCTGATACCTATTCGTCTTGGTCTGGGGCGAGTTGGAGTAAAAGCATTAAAAAAGAAGAGCACAAGTATAGATTTGGGGCTGGAGTTAATGTTAGTTTCGGACTTTCAAAAGGATTTACGAATACAGAAATGTATGAAGCGCAGGCTGTACGATTGATGCCAAGAGTGTTTTTTAACTATGATTATGGCGAATTGCTGACCATTGCCCCATCGTATAATTTTTCATATAACGAAACGAATTATACAAATTATACGATTAGTTCGACTCTTAACAGAATCCATAGGTTTAATATTCAAACCACAAATTACTGGCCAAAGAACTGGGTTTTCGGTAATGATTTCGGTTATACCTACAATTCAAATATTTCAGATGATTTTAAAAATGCTTTTTATCTGTGGAATACCAGTTTGTCCTATAGTTTTTACGATAAGAAGTTTACGGCGAAGGTTAAGGTTTATGATATGCTGAATCAAAACCAAAGTGCTACAAGAACAATATCCGCAACTACTATCAGAGACGAGGAAAATACGGTGTTGAAACGCTATGCGATGTTTTCCTTGACTTATAAGATTGAAAAGTTTGCTGGCAAGGAAAAGCCTTCCAGAAATTGGAATCACTAAAAAAAAGAGGCTGCTTGCGCGGCCTCTTTTAAAATGATTTTGTGGAATTTTAGTGTTTTATTTTATGTAAATGCTTTTTTTGCAAATGATGCTTCTCGGGTTTGTCGCTATACCAGTCTTTAAATTTCTTATCGGTTTTATAATCATCTGTAAGAACGGTGTAAACCATGTAAGGTACAAGAAAACTGCCAATAATAAACAAACTGCTTATTAGTGGGAACGGAACGTTTGTCTGACATAGCCCCGCAAAAATAAAGGCAAATATTGTGGTAAACCATACCAGCTTAATCGCATAATTTTTCATGACCTTAAACTTTACTTAAAGGTACGCTGATTAGTTGTTGTGAGGTGTTAACGATTGTACAATGAGTTCTTAAAAGGATTTAGTACGGTAAGTAGGATGAAATAAAAAAGAGATTGCTTTTTTTGCAATCTCTTTTTTTATCTGCAATCTGCTGTATGAAGCTACCAACTTCCGCTGGCACCGCCGCCGGAGAATCCTCCACCGCCAAAACCGCCTCCGAAGCCACCTCCTCCAAAACCGCCGCCGGAAGAACTTCCTCCTCCAAAACCGCCAAAGCCACCACGGCCCAAGCTGCTCAGAATGATGATGTCGCCCAGATCTGGTCCGGCAAAACGTCCTGTGTTACCACCGCCACCGCCACGTTTGTTTCTGGAAAGAATCGCAATGATGATGATAAACAAGATTATGAAGAAAATGATTTTTCCACCGCCAGGTGATTTTCCTCCTTTTCGTTCGCCTTTGTATTTGCCTTTTAAAGCTTCGAATATAGTATCGGCTCCTTTATCTAAGCCATTGAAATAGCTTCCGGCTTTAAATTCGGGAGTTATAACGTTTCGGATAATTTCTCCACAGGTACCTGCTGTCAGACGGTCTTCAACACCATAGCCTGGTCGGATACTTATTTTTCGGTCGTTTTTTGCAACTAAGATGGTAATGCCATTATCCTCGTCTTTCTGTCCGATTCCCCATTTATGTCCCCAGTTGGTTGCCAATACGCCAATGTCTTCGCCTTTCAGGTCTTCAATGGTAATTACAACGATTTGAGTAGTTGTCGAATCGGAATAACGAACCAGTTTCTCTTCCAGTTGTTTCTTTTCGGTTGCACTTAATACATTCGCATAGTCGTAAACACTCGTTTGAAAACTAGGCTTTTCAGGAATGGTGAATTGCGAAAAAGCAAAACCGCTGTTAAACAATAAGGAGATAATAAGGATGAATTTAAAAATCCCTTTTAAATTTGAAATTTTCATGATTTGGATTTTTTATTAATTATCCTTTGGATATTTCGTTAGATAATTCGTTGGCATCATCGTCTTTATATGGGAAGTGTTTTTTCAAACGCTCACCGGCTCTCAGGATCCCTTCAACCAGTCCTGTTTTGAACTGTTTGTTTTTAAAATGTTCGATTACCACATCTTTTGTGCAATCCCAAAAATCGTCTTCCACCAAATCGTCTATCCCCTTGTCGCCAATAATGGCAAAGGAATGATCCATTACGCCAACGTAAAATAAAACGCCGTTTTTGGCTTCGGTTTTGTCCATGCCTAATGCGTGAAAAACCTCCTTAGCTCTTTCGACAGGAGGTTTTTCTGCATGTGCTTCTATGTGAACTCTAATTTCTCCGGAAGTGTTTTTTTCGGCCAAAGAAATCGCATGTACAACTTCTTTTTCGTCTTCCGGACTTAGAAAATCTTCAGTTAAAGACATCGCTTGGGTTATTTATCAAAGTTAAATTCTACATCTACCGGTTTTTCTGCACCAGCTACTGCATCGAAGAATGGTTTCTCCTTGTATTCACCCAAGAACCAGTTGTTAGGGATTTTTAGGATATAGTTGTTGTAGCTCTGTACCGATTCGTTAAAACGGGTTCTTGCTGTTAAAATCTGATTTTCCGTGCTGGCCAATTCGTCCTGTAATTTTAAGAAGTTCGCGTTGGCTTTCAACTCAGGATATCGTTCTACAGTTACCAATAATCTTGATAAAGCCGAAGAAACGCCACCTTGTGCCTGTTGGAACTGCGCCAATTGCTCCGGAGTCACGTTTGTTGGGTCTACAGTAACCTGAGTAGCTTTTGCTCTTGCTTCGATAACGGCTGTTAAAGTTCCTTTTTCGAAATCGGCAGCGCCTTTTACGGTTTTAACCAAATTCCCGATAAGGTCATTTCTTCTTTGGTATGCGGTTTCCACGTTACCCCATTCTTTTCCTACCGCCTGATTTTCACGGATAGCCCCGTTTTTGATTCCAACGTACCAAAATCCGATAACGGCCAGAATAGCTACAATAATTAATATTGGTGCAAATTTTCTCATTTTTTTTAAATTTAAAGTTGATTTTCTTTGATAGTATTAGTCGTTGTTTAAGTATATTGTTACTTATAATTCATTTTTAATATTTGTCAGCTGTACTTTAATAGCTTCCAGTTTGTTGATGATTTCAAACTTGTCCAGTGTTTTTTTTTGGCCTTCTTTCAAATGTACTTTCGCGCCGTCTAAAGTGAATCCGCGTTCTTTTACCAAATGGTAGATCAGCTGAAGGTTTTTTACGTCCTCGGGAGTGAACATACGATTGCCTTTCGCATTCTTTTTTGGTTTTAATATGTCGAATTCCTTGTCCCAAAACCGGATGAGGGAAGCGTTTACGTCAAAAGCCTTGGCCAATTCGCCAATGCTGTAATATCTTTTCTCAGGTAAGTCTAAATGCATTTTTTTGTTTTGAGTTATAAGTTGAAAGGGATAAGGGATAAGTTGGTGTTTGCCATACTTTTATTTTCCTTTTTCTCACTTTCGTCTTTTTTTTTCTTTTTCCTTTTCCCTTTTTCCTAATCTAACGATTGGTTTTCCTGATTAGCAATTTGTGAAATTAAAACATATTCTTTTGCCGAAATCGAGCCGTAATAAAAATTCAACGGATTCACTACTTTTCCGTTCTGATACACTTCATAGTGCAAATGCGGAGCCTCGCTTCGTCCGGTGCTGCCAACATAGCCGATTACATCTCCGCGTTTAACATGTTGCCCCGGTCGAACTTTGTATTTGCTCAAATGGGCATACAAAGTTTCGTACCCAAAACCATGACGTATTTCAATATGATTTCCGTAACCCGAAAGCGATGCGTCTGCTTTTTCGACGACTCCGTCACCAGTGGCATATATCGGGGTTCCGGTTCGTGCCGAAAAATCCATCCCTTTGTGAAATTTCCTGACTTTCGTAAACGGATCGCTTCGGTAACCAAAACCGGAAGCCATTTGTTTCAATGCTTCATTTTTTATCGGCTGTATCGCCGGAATCGCAGCCATCAGTTTTTCTTTTCCTTTGGCTAATTTAATGATTTCATCGAGTGATTTCGACTGAAAAACCATCTGATTCGAAATAATATCCAAACGTTTTGTTGTGTTGATTACCAAATCGGAATTGTCAAAGCCTTCCAGTTGTTTGTAACTAAGTGCGCCTTCGCTTTCGCCCTTGCGTTTTTTTTCATCCACCGGCGAACTGTTGAAATAAGCGCGGTACACATTATTGTCCCTGTCTTCCAGATTGTTCATCGTTTCATTCATCTGGTCGACCCTTTTATTGAGAAGCGCATAACTGATTCGCATATTTTCAATTTCACGGGCTAGGATTCGGTCTTTCGGAGTTTCGAAATATGTAGTGTTCAAAAGTATCACAAAACACAAAAAACCAAACAATGCCGACGCCAGCAAAAACAAGGCAAAATAGCCTAGCTTTCGCCCTTTCTTCGGTTTGATTTTTAGAAAGGCTAATTTTTCGGAATCATAAATATATTTTACCTTCGACATGTTCTAAAATATACTATTTTTGCAGCTTGTAAAATGGTGTTGGTTAACCGGTTGTAGGGGTTATACGAACAAATTTAAAAAATGTTTCAAAGCAATTGATTTTTTAGAGCGAAACATTTGCTTATTTGTAAACCTTTTACCTGCTATCGCTTCTAGTCGCGATTGTAATCGCGAGCTAACCGCTCTATCAGGGCTAGGAGAGCAGTCATTTTACCTTTTGTAATCGAAATAGAAAATTAGTGCGAATCACAATCGCGGAAATAAATAAAAAAATGAAATCACAAGACATTCGTAAGGCTTACCTTGATTTTTTTGAAAGCAAAGGACACTTAATCGTGCCTTCTGCACCGATTGTTTTAAAAGACGATCCGACTTTGATGTTTAACAATTCCGGGATGGCTCAGTTCAAAGAGTTTTTCCTAGGGAACGGAACACCAAAATCGCCAAGAATAGCCGATACGCAAAAATGTCTTCGTGTATCCGGAAAGCACAACGATTTGGAGGATGTAGGTTTTGATACCTATCACCACACCATGTTCGAAATGTTGGGGAACTGGTCGTTTGGTGATTATTTCAAAAAAGAGGCATTGGCTTGGGCTTGGGAATTCCTGACCGAAGTATTGAAACTTGAAAAAGACCGTTTGTATGTTTCTGTGTTTGAGGGAAATCCTTCAGAAAATGTGCCATTCGATCAGGATGCTTTCGATATCTGGAAGCAATACGTTTCGGAAGACCGCATCATCTTAGGAAACAAAAAAGATAATTTCTGGGAAATGGGCGATCAGGGGCCATGCGGACCATGTTCTGAAATCCATATCGATTTGCGTACAGATGCTGAAAGAGCTGCAGTTTCAGGTCGTGATTTGGTAAACGCCGATCATCCACAAGTGGTGGAAATCTGGAACAACGTATTCATGGAATTCAACCGAAAAGCTGATGGTTCTTTGGAAAAATTACCGGCACAACACGTAGACACCGGAATGGGCTTCGAGCGTTTGTGTATGGCGATGCAGAGCGTTACATCTAATTACGATACCGATGTGTTCACGCCGCTAATCGAAAAAGTAGAACAAATTACAGGTAAAAAATATACGAGTAACGGAATAAAAAACATCAGCGAAGAGCAAAATAAAACCAACATTGCCATTCGTGTAATTGTTGACCACGTTCGTGCTGTGGCGTTCGCTATTGCAGATGGTCAGTTGCCTTCTAACACCGGAGCCGGTTATGTAATCCGTCGTATTTTGCGTCGTGCCATCCGTTACGGATTTACGTTCTTAAACACTAAAGAACCCTTCATCTATCAATTGGTAGAGGTATTAAGCAACCAAATGGGGGCTTTCTTCCCGGAGATTATTGCTCAGAAAGGTTTAGTTGCGAACGTAATTAAAGAGGAAGAAGCGTCTTTCTTAAGAACGTTAGACCAAGGATTGCAGTTGTTGGAAAATGTGGTTGCGGAAACCAAAGGGAAAGAAGTTTCGGGTGCTAAAGCATTTGAATTGTATGATACTTTTGGATTCCCGATCGATTTAACTGCTTTGATTTTAAGAGAAAGAGGATATAGCTTGGACGAGGCTGGTTTTGATGCTGCGATGTTGGAACAGAAAACACGTTCCAGGGCCGCTTCAGAAGTATCCACAGAGGATTGGACCGTCTTGGTTCCCGGAAACGTGGAAACTTTTGTAGGTTACGATCAAACAGAAAACGAAGTGAAAATCACTCGTTACCGTAAAGTGGATTCTAAAAAAGACGGTAAACTATACCAGATCGTATTAAATAACACGCCGTTCTATCCGGAAGGAGGAGGACAAGTTGGTGACAAAGGAACTTTGGTATCGGCAAACGAAACTATCGAAATCATCGATACGAAAAAGGAAAACAACTTAATTCTGCATTTCGCGAAAAGTTTACCTGAAAATGTAAACGGTACGTTTGTGGCAAAAGTAAACGCCGATTTAAGAAGTCATACAGCTAGCAATCACTCGGCAACACACTTATTGCATCAGGCATTGCGTTCGGTTTTAGGAACGCATGTGGAGCAAAAAGGATCGTTAGTGGCACCGAATTACCTGCGTTTTGACTTCTCACATTTTGCAAAAGTGACAGATGAAGAATTGCAAAAGGTGGAAGATTTCGTAAATGCAAGAATTCGGGAGCAGTTACCTTTAATTGAAAGAAGAAGTATTCCGTTTGCACAGGCAATTGAAGAAGGAGCTATGGCGTTATTCGGAGAAAAATACGGAGATAATGTTCGTGCTATCAAATTCGGAGAAAGCATGGAATTGTGCGGAGGAATCCACGTGAATAATACGGCAGACATCTGGCACTTCAAAATTACAAGCGAAGGAGCGGTAGCTGCAGGAATTCGTCGAATTGAAGCGATTACTAATGATGCGGTGAAAGAATTCTACGCATCACAGGAAAATACCCTGAAAGAAATCAAGGAAACATTGAAAAATCCGCAGGATGTTATCAAGTCTGTAGTTTCTTTACAGGACGAAAATGCGAAACTGAAAAAACAGATCGAACAGTTACTAAAAGAGAAAGCGAAAAACCTGAAAGGGGAATTAGCTTCTCAATTACAAAATATCAACGGAGTAGATTTCTTGGCGGTACAAGTGGATTTGGATGCCAACGGAGCTAAAGACTTGGCTTATGAATTAGGTCAGAACAAAGACAACTTGTTTCTGGTTTTAGCAACTGCTGCTGATGATAAACCGATGCTGACTTCTTATATCTCCAAAGAATTGGTGGAAAGTAAGGGCTTAAATGCTGGACAAGTGGTTCGTGAGCTTGGAAAATACATCCAAGGCGGAGGTGGAGGTCAACCGTTCTTCGCAACAGCGGGAGGTAAAAATCCAGGTGGAATTAAAGAAGCTTTGGAAAAAGCGGTTGAGTTCGTGAAGTAAGATTTTATTCTATAGTTATTTAAAGCCCAAATCGTTATCGATTTGGGCTTTTTTTGTAAAAAAAATCTTCATAAATTTTGGTTTGGGGATTGTTTTTATTAATCTTTGTTAAAAATCTAACAAAAAATAAAAATGAAAAAATTTTTCTGTTTATTCAGTGTTTTAGTATTGTTAATAAGTTCTTGTTCAGACAGTGATGGAGTTTCATCCGATTCAGGATTTAATGTAAATGGAACTAAATTAAAAAGAACGATAGCAAATTTAAATGGAGCTGCCGATGATTTTACTTATGATTATTTCTATAATGGAAACAGGATAACCAGAATAGTTTCGTCTGATGGGAGCTTTTTTAAATATACTTATACAGGTGAATTAATAACTAAGATTGAATTTTTCAAGAATAATGTTCTGAAATATGTCAATTTTCTTGAGTATGATGACAATAAGTTAATTACTCGAAAACAAATAAGGGATAATACAGGATATAAAGTTGTATATACTTATAATAATGATGGAACAATTTCAATTTCTGGTTATACCGGTGATTCGGTTAATCAAAACACACCTACCGATTTGAATAAAAAAGTTTTTTTTGTAAACGGATTGGTGAGTAAAATTGAAACTTATACGATTATTGACGGGAATTTAGAAACCCTCTTTACAAATTATACTTATGATACGGCAAACGATCCTACCAGTCTAATCTTGGGGTATGATAAATTAACTTTTTATGATGATGGGAATTTTCAAAATGGTCATAATTTAACTTCAATCACATATAGTAGTTCTGTTAATGATATTGTAGATGTAGATGATATAGTAAATGTTTACAATGCGGATAATTTTTTGTCAAAAAAGACAGCTGTAGATCTTTTGGATAATAATGGACCTCCTTTGATTTTTGAATATTTCTATGAGTAAGATTTTAGAATATTTTTTAAAAACCCAAAATCATTTCGATTTTGGGTTTTTGCTTTTAAAAATGTTGATAATCAATTATTTATAAATTCATTGTGATTTTACCACCTTTATAAGGTTATCTTTGGAGCCTTTCGGGAAAACATTTGAAATGATTAAGGCTGTTTTTAATAAGATTTTTACATAACTTACTGTGAATTAATCGATTAAAGTCAAAAAAAACCGTTAAAAAACATTTTTGTATATTTTTTTTTTCTTCTTTTGCTAAAGTTTAATCAAAAACTAGAAGATTTATGAAAAGACTTAGTGTTGTTTTGGGGATGGCTGCTATTGCGCTACTGGCATCGTGTTCTAACGATGAATTTGCTGATACTATAGATGATTCAAGTTCGGAAATGGATGGGAAATTAAATCCAAATGCAGTTTTGGTAAAGAGAATAGTTGCTACGACCAATAATGGAGGAAGTGTTACTACCGATAATTATTTTTATAGTGGGAGCAAACTGACTAAAGTTGTATCATCAGATGGGAGACAGGTCAGCTATATATATACAGGGAACCTAATTACGGAAAGAGATTATTATAATAGTAATGTTTTGAATTCTAAGGAACTGTATGAGTATAATGCAAACAACCAGCTTACTACTTATAAAAGAATAAATTCGTCTAACACGGTAACGTATAAAGCGGTATTCAGTTATAACAGCGACGGAACGGTTACTGTAAATGGCTATCGTGGAGATGTTGTCAGTTCGTCCAATCTAAAGGTAAACAGAAAGATTTTCTTATCAAACGGAAAAGTTTCCCGAATGGAGACCTACAGAACTGTTAACGGAAGCCCGGTTACAGAAGCTCATGATTATTCTTATGACGCTAAAAACTCACCTTTTAGAGGGATACTAGGGTTTGATAAACTGACATACCATGATGCTGCATTAAACGGCAATTTAAATAACGTTACTTCGATTGCCATCTCAGGAGTTTCTGCGGCAAATTCAGTTAACGATCAGATTCAGTACGCATATAACTCAAGTAATTATCCGGTAAGCGCAAGCAGAGGATCAGTAGTATTCCAATATTACTATTAATATAATTACTAAGTTTGTATAAATTAAACAAACTTAGCATGCACTTCAGAACCCAAATACCTATTCCGCAAAGTAATTTTCCAATAGATTATACTTCAAGGATAGTGTCTTTGGGTTCTTGTTTTGCTGAAAATATCGGAGATAAATTCAGTTATTTCAAATTTCAGCATACCGTTAATCCATTCGGGATTATTTTTAATCCGGTTTCTATTGAGAAAATAATCCGGAAAACGATTTCAGGCGAACGATTTTCCGAAGCAGATATTTTTTTTCATAACGACTTATGGCACTCTTTTGATGTGCATTCCGAGTTAAGCTCTTCTGATAAAGAAGCATTCCTGGAGCGACTCAATGCAACGGCCGAAGCATTCCGCAATCAGCTAATGCAGGCTACCCATGTTTCTCTTACTTTAGGGACGGCTTGGGTGTATCGCAATAACGATAGTGGTGAAATTGTGGCTAATTGCCACAAAGTACCTCAAAAGCAATTTGCAAAAGAGATTCTCTCCGTGGCTCAAATCGATGTAAGCCTACAAAACATAATTTCGTTGATTACTTCTGTCAACCCTAATTGTAAATTCATTTTTACTGTTTCGCCGGTAAGGCATATTAAAGATGGTTTTGTGGAAAATCAGCAGAGCAAATCGCATCTGATAACGGCTTTGCACACTGTCTTGCAAAAGGTGCAAAATCCGCAAAAGACTATTTATTTTCCCAGCTATGAAATCCTGATGGATGAACTTCGCGATTATCGTTTTTATGCTGATGACATGCTGCATCCCAATCAGGTGGGCATTGATTATATCTGGGAACGTTTTGTTCAGTCGATGGTTGCTGACTCATGCCGCCCAACAATGGACCAGGTGGATTCTATTCAAAAAGCATTGCAGCACAAGCCATTTAATCCGAATTCGGAACAACATCAGATTTTTTTAGAAAAACTCAATCAAAAGATTAGTAAATTAGTGGTTGAAAATCCGCTAATCCAATTTTAAAATGGCCAGTAATTCGTCTGAAGAAAACACTTTAAAAAATATGCTTGTGCCTTTGGGACAGATCATTGGCCGTGCCGGAAAACTTATCTGGCTGCTTATTTTTATTATTGTAGGTGTCGTGTTGTATAAATATTTCACTTCTGAAAAACCCACAGAAACCACCGAATACAATACTGATCTGATCGAACAGCAAATTAAAAATGTCGGGAAATTGGTTGTAACCGAAGGGCATTATTCTCAGGTGATGACCTATAAAGACCAACAGAAATACATGATGAATCTGCTTACTTTTGAGAAAAAAGCGCTCATCATAATCAATGCAGATGTGACAGTTGCCTATGATTTGAGCAAGGTGAAATATGACATCGATGAAAAAAACAAAACCATTACGATAGTAAGTATTCCGAAGGAGGAAATAAAAATCAGTCCGGACATTCAGTTTTATGATATCGATCAGAGTACGATGAACCCGTTTACCGGTGCTGATTACAATAAAATCAATAAAAAAGTGAAAGCAGATCTGGTTCGGAAAGTTGAAAAGTCAAAGCTGAAAAGCAATGCTGAAAACCGATTGGTAAGCGAACTGGCTAAAATTTTGATTCTGACCAATACGATGGGCTGGAAACTAGAGTATAAAAATCAGGTTATTCAAACGGAAAGTCAGTTGGGTAAAACCCTTAACTTATAATAGAAAATCCCTCATTGAGGGATTTTTTATTAATCGGCTGAAAGATTACAGCTTTCGTTGTAAACTTTCCCAGCCGCCACCATTTACAGCTTCAATGCCATTTTGTTTTAGAATGGAAGTCGCCTGCGCACTTCGCATCCCGGAACGACAACAGGCAATTACCGGTTTATTTAATTTTTTGATTTCTTCTATTTTTGATGCAAGTGTGTCGAGTGGAATATTTTTGGAACTTTGAATGTGTCCCGAAGCAAATTCACCCACAGTCCTCACATCGATAATCACGGCTCCTTTGGCAACAAATTCCTGAATAGAATCCGATTTGCTTCCTAATCCTAAAAATTCTAATAATCCCATATTGTATTAATTTTAAACAAATGTACGACCGGAAGCCGAATTAATTTGTAGCAAATGTTACCAAAGCTGAAATAAATTCTAATTTTACACCCGATGAAATCACACGACCGAAAAACCGAAATAATTGCCATTGCGGCCAAGCTTTTTAAAGAAAAAGGTTATAGCGCTGTGACCATGCGTGATATAGCACAAGCAATGGATATTAAAGCGGCCAGTTTGTACAATCATATTAAGTCCAAACAGGAAATTTTGGTGCTGATTATTATTGAAATTGCTGAGGAGTTTACCAAGGTGATGAATGAAATCATGTTGTCGACCGACACTTGTATTCAGAAAATTGAAAAAGTAATTCAACTGCATATCGATATTACGGTTCGTGATACTGACGCTCTGGCTTCCCTGAATTCTGACTGGATGCATTTGGCCGATGATGAGCTGGCATACTTCATCAAGATGCGTGAAGAATATGAAGAAAATTTCCGCAAAATAATACTGAAAGGAATTGCTGACGGTGAGTTGAAAGACCTGAATACCGAAGTAATTATTTTTTCACTACACTCCACTTTACGAACACTTTACCTTTGGTATGGCAGAAAAAAGGGCTTCAACGCGGCTGTTTTAAAATCAAATATGACGCAGGTCTTACTGCACGGGATTGTTTAGATATGATCCGTTTGTCGGTTTTGAATCCTACTTCTGTTAATATTTCCCATTAAATTCATTTTTTTAAATCATCGATGCGATATGTATCGAAATAATATTTAATTTTGCACTACAAACTAACATTTGTTAGTTAGAATTAACAGCTATTGCAATGAGTAAATTTCACAGTATAAAGGTTTCGGATATTTACAAAGAAACCAAAGATTGTTCAGTTATTGAGTTTGAAATTCCGGAAGAATTAAAACATGATTTTGTATTCAAACAAGGGCAACATCTTAATATAAGAACTTTGATTGACGGTGCTGAAGTGCGTCGTTCGTATTCCTTATGTTCCAGTCCGATAGAAAATAAATGGCAGGTGGCGGTTAAGCAAATGGACGGTGGATTGTTTTCAGGTTTTGTGAATGGCACTTTAAAAAAAGGAGATTTTCTTGAAGTAATGACGCCGAGCGGTGTGTTTTTCAAAGATGTTAATCCGAAAGTAGCGAAGAACTATGTTGTTTTTGCAGCCGGAAGCGGGATTACACCTATCCTTTCTATTATCAAAACACATTTGGCATTAGAGCCGGAAAGCACTTTTCAATTGTTTTATTTGAACAAAACGGTAAAATCAATTATCTTTAAGGAGGAAATTGAAGCATTGAAAAACAAGTACTTAGGTCGTTTTGAGCCGTTTTTCTTCCTAACCAAAGAACACCGCAATGTTGAGTTGTTCAATGGTCGTTTTTCGACAGAGAAATTACAAGTTCTTACTTCTAAAATCATTGATGTTCCATCGGTTGATGAATGTTTCATCTGCGGTCCTGAAGAAATGATTTTCCTGATTCGCGATGAAATGGTAGCTGCAGGTTTGCCAAAAGAAAAGATTCATTTTGAATTGTTCCATTCAGGAGGTTCTGAAGCAGACAAACAACGTACCAATCAGATTTTAGAGAAGAAAGTGGAAGGAACTGAAGTTACCATTATTGATGGTGGAAAAGAATTCCACTTCACTATGGAAGATGATTTCGACAATATACTTGACGGGGCATTGGCCGCTGGTGCCGATTTGCCGTTTGCCTGTAAAGGTGGTGTTTGCAGCACATGCAAATGTAAAGTCCTTGAAGGTACAGTGGAGATGAAAATCAACTATGCTTTGGATGAAAGCGAAGTGGCTAAAAATTATGTGTTAAGCTGTCAGGCTGTACCTACTTCCAAAAATGTAGTTGTTGATTTTGGTGTCTAACAGTAACGGAACGATATCAGTTTTTAACGATAAATAAAAATCTACTCCCGTTAGTTTCGGGACAAAAAGAATAAATGTTATGTCAGAACAGGAAATAAAAAACTTAGAGGAAATCTTCGATTTGCGCATTGCAAATGATGAGAAAATCGAGCCGAAAGACTGGATGCCGGAAAAATACCGTCAGACGCATATTCGTCAGATTTCACAGCACGCTCACTCTGAAATTGTGGGGATGTTGCCGGAAGGAAACTGGATTACACGAGCTCCTTCTTTGAGAAGAAAAGTGGCTTTGCTGGCAAAAGTTCAGGATGAAGCCGGACACGGTTTGTATTTGTACAGCGCCTGCGAAACCCTTGGTGTTTCCCGTGAAGAGTTGTATGAGCAATTGCATTCCGGTGCAGCAAAATATTCAAGTATTTTCAACTACCCAACAATAACTTGGGCTGATATGGGAGCTATCGGCTGGTTAGTGGATGGCGCAGCGATTATTAATCAGGTGCCATTGACAGCGACTTCTTACGGGCCTTATGCTCGTGCGATGGTACGTGTGTGTAAGGAAGAAAGTTTTCACCAGCGTCAGGGATTCGAAATCATGATGACGTTAGCCAACGGAACGCCGGAGCAGAAAGAAATGGCTCAGGACGCTCTAAACCGTTGGTGGTGGCCATCTTTGATGATGTTAGGTCCAACAGATGCAGCATCCGTTCACACCGAGCAGTCGATGAAATGGAAATTAAAGCGTAAAACAAACGACGAATTACGCCAGCAGTTTGTAGACCAGACTGTGCCACAAGCTGAATTAATCGGACTGACAATTCCTGATCCGGATCTGAAATGGAATGAAGAAACCAAACGTTACGACTTCGGTCCATTGGATTGGGATGAATTCTGGCAAGTGGTAAAAGGACACGGACCTTGTAACAAAAAACGAATTTCCGACAGAGTGAATGCCTGGGAAAACGGGAAATGGGTGCGTGATGCTGCCATGGCTTATGCCGAAAAACAAGAAGCAAAGAAATTAGAACAAGCAATATAAATCAGTTATAAGTTATGAGTTTTGAATTATTCAGAAACTCATAACTCATAACTCATAACTCATAATTATGAAAAATTGGCCACTTTGGGAAGTATTTATAAGAAGTAAAAACGGATTGGAACATCGTCATTGCGGAAGTCTTCACGCCAGTGATGCTACAATGGCTCTGGAAAACGCACGTGATGTTTATACAAGAAGAAACGAGGGTGTAAGTATCTGGGTTGTTCCTTCAGCTCAAATTACAGCTTCAGATCCGGATGACAGTTCTGAATTATTCGAACCGGCAAAAGACAAAGCTTACCGTCACCCTACTTTTTACGAACTGCCAGACGAACTAAAACATATGTAGCATATTGCCCTGCAAGGTTTTCAAAACTTTGTAGGTCTTAATAAATATTCAAATGAATAACAATTTAATTCAATACATATACGGGATTGCAGACAATGCTCTGATTTTAGGTCAGCGCCTTGGTGAACTTTGCGGTCACGGTCCGAGTTTGGAAACCGATATCGCAATGACCAACATGGCTTTGGATTTGTTGGGACAAACCCGTAGTTACTATCAGTACGCTGCCAAATTAGTTGGTGAAAACGCGACTGAAGACACCATTGCTTTTTTACGCAGAGAAAGAGAGTACAAGAATGTATTGTTGGTAGAGCAGCCTAACACGGATTTTGCTTATTCTATCGCCAGACAATTTTTGTTTGATATTTTCCATCTTTCGCTTTTGGAAGAATTGAAAAACAGCAAAGACGAAACATTGGCGGCAATTGCTGAAAAAGGAATCAAAGAAGTGAGTTATCATACTCGTTTTTCTTCCGATTGGATTCGTCGTTTAGGTGACGGAACTGCGGAAAGTCATGATAGAATCCAAGCTGCCATTAACGATTTATGGGTGTACACCGATGAATTGTTCCATCAGACAGATCCCGATAAAGCTATGGTTGCCGAAAATATCGGTGTGGATACAACCAAACTGAAAGAGGCTTATTATAAAAAAGTAAGCGCTGTTTTGGAAGAATCGACCTTAAATACTCCTGTTATGGAATATTTCCAAAAAGGAGGAAAACAAGGTATCCACAGCGAACATATGGGATATTTGTTAGCCGATATGCAATACATGCAGCGCGCTTATCCTAATATGAACTGGTAAAAGGATTTCCTTTTTTAGCTTACATTATGACGGAACAACTTCAACATATCGATAAAAAACTACTGGATATTCTGGCTTCGGTTTCGGATCCTGAAATTCCTGTGCTTTCTATTATGGATATGGGAGTGGTACGTGCTGTAAATATTGAAAATGACATCATTGAAATAGCAATTACGCCTACTTACAGCGGCTGCCCTGCCATGGATGCGATCGGTGATGATATCAAAAAAGCATTCAGGGAAAAAGGGATGGAAGCGAAAGTGAGCTTAGTACTTTCACCTGCCTGGACTACCGACTGGATCACTCCGAAAGGAAGGGCCGAGCTGGAGAAATACGGTATCGCTGCTCCGTTAAGTGCGGAAGCGGATAAGGAAGCATTGCTGGGCAATAAGAAGTTGGTTAAATGTCCGCAGTGCGGTTCGTTTAACACAAAACTAATTAGCCAATTTGGTTCGACGGCCTGCAAGGCACTGTTTCAGTGTCAGGACTGTCTGGAGCCGTTTGACTATTTTAAATGTTTAAAATAAAAACAACCCGCAGGGTTTTCCCTGTGGGTTTTTAAATAAAATTAGGTATGAGCTCAAACTCAATTGAGGTAAAGATTGAAAATAATGTTGCGTGGATTGCACTCAACAGACCTGAGGTATTCAACAGTTTCAACAGAGAAATGGCTTTGTCGGTTCAGGATACACTTGAAAATTGCGCTGCCGACTCAAATGTCCGCGCCATCGTACTTACCGGAAACGGAAAAGCATTCTGCGCCGGACAGGACTTAAAAGAAGTAACAACACCGGAGATCAATCCGGGATTCAGAAGAATACTTGAGGAACACTACAATCCGATTATCCAAAAAATCCGAAACATCGAAAAACCAATTGTGGCTGCCGTAAACGGTGTTGCTGCCGGTGCGGGAGCCAATATTGCTTTGGCTTGTGATATCGTTGTGGCGGTAGAATCGGCGAGTTTTATTCAGGCTTTCAGTAAAATCGGTTTGGTTCCGGACAGTGCTGGGACTTTTTTCCTACCACGATTAATCGGTTTTCAAAAAGCATCGGCTTTAATGATGTTGGGTGATAAAGTTTCTGCCGAAGAAGCCATGAGCCTTGGAATGGTTTACAAAGTTTTTTCTGCCGATTCTTTCGAAGCCGAGGTGAAGAAAATAGCCGAAAATTTAGCGCAGATGCCAACTAAAGCATTAGGTCTGACAAAAAGACTGCTAAATCAATCGATGACGAATTCACTGGAAGAACAATTGGCATTGGAAAGCGATTTGCAGATTGAAGCCAGCTCTTCAGACGATTACAGTGAAGGCGTAACCGCATTCGTAGAAAAAAGAAAACCGGAATTTAAAGGAAATTAATTCAGAACGTTAGACTTCTTAGATTGTTAGAATATTAGACATTTCGAAAAGTCTAAGAAAGTCTAAGAAAGTCTAAGAAGGTCTAAGAAGGTCTAAGAAAGTCTAAAAATATAAATGAAGAAAGTAGCAGTTATAGGCTCAGGAACGATGGGAAGCGGTATTGCACAAGTGGCGGCCACAGCCGGATGTTCCGTAAAATTATATGATACCAATCAGGAGGCGCTTTCCAAAAGCAAAGCCAGCCTTAAAAATACCTTATCCAAATTAGTGGAAAAAGGAAAAATTGACGACGCAGAGAAATCAAGAATTCTAAACGCAACTTCGTATGTAACCACATTACAGGATTTATCGGATTCTGATTTGGTTATCGAAGCTATCGTCGAAAATCTGGACATTAAGCGAAAATTATTTTCAGAATTGGAAACTTTAGTTTCTGCGGAAACGGTTTTGGCTTCCAACACTTCGTCATTATCTATCGCATCCATCGCCGCTTCATGCCAAAAGCCGGAACGCGTTATCGGAATTCACTTTTTCAACCCCGCAGCATTAATGCAACTGGTTGAGGTAATTCCTGCGGTTCAGACAAGTGCTGAGGTACTTCAGAAAACAACACAAACGATTTCCGACTGGAAAAAAGTAGTGGCAGTAGCTAAAGATACACCTGGATTTATCGTGAACCGCGTGGCTCGTCCATTCTACAGCGAGGCTTTACGCGTTTATGAAGAAGGGTATGCTGATTTTGCCACTATCGACTGGAGCATGAAAACAATAGGAGGTTTCCGTATGGGGCCTTTCGAACTGATGGATTTCATCGGACATGACGTGAATTACACCGTTACAGAAACGGTTTTCACTTCGTTCTATTTTGACCCGAGATACAAACCGTCATTCACACAGAAAAGATTGACCGAAGCCGGATTCTTAGGAAGAAAATCGGGTAGAGGTTTTTATAATTACAGCGTGGAAATGCCGCAGCCAACAGAAGATACAACGTTGGCCAAAACCATTTTCGACCGCGTAATCGTAATGTTGATTAATGAAGCCGCCGATGCGTTCTTCTTAAACATCGCTTCAGCCAAAGATATTGACAACGCCATGACCAAAGGAGTGAATTATCCAAAAGGATTATTGGCTTGGGCAAACGAATTGGGAATCCAGTGGTGTGTTGAAAAATTAGACGAACTGTACGGCGAATACCACGAAGACCGTTACCGCTGCAGTCCGGTTTTACGCAAAATGAACAGAGAAAACAAAGTATTTGAAGTGTAATGAAAACGGAAGAAATAGTAAATTCCAACTCGAAAATGCAAGGAGAAAAAATACCTTTTAAAATGCTTTCCCTGGATCCGTTCAGTCAGTGGCTCGGAATCGAAATTCTGGAATGCGAAATCGGGAATTGTAAAGTAGGTATGACCGTCCGCAAAGAAATGCTCAACAGTATGGGCAAGGCACATGGCGGAATAGCCTACTCGTTAGCAGATACCGCTTTCGGGTTTACCGCGAATACCAACGGAAGGTTTGCCGTTTCCATCGAGACCTCGATTAACCACATCGAAGCCCTGGAAGAAGGCGATTACATCGTTGCCGAAGCCAGTCTGGAAAGCTTAAAGAATAAACTGGCCTTCTACATCGTGGAGGTGAAAAAAGGAGACATTTTGGTGGCGCTTTTTAAAGGGGTTGCCTACCGTACTCCGAAAGAATGGGAAGAATAAATTTTTTCGGGAGCGAATGTCACGATAGCTATCGGGACGGCATTTGGAAACGAATTGAATAGAAATTAGAGTTTTAAAAGAACATAAAATATAATAGACGGTGGTTTTATCTGCTGTCTGCAATCTGAAAATGGAAGCATATATCATAGACGGAGTACGTACTCCAATCGGAAGTTATCAGGGAACCCTAGCGTCGGTGCGCCCGGATGATTTAGGGGCTTTGGTAATCAAAGCGGTAACAGAAAAAAATCCAAACATTCCAACCGACGCCTATGACGACGTTATCATGGGATGTGCCAACCAGGCAGGAGAAGACAACCGTAACGTAGCACGCATGTCTTTATTGTTGGCGGGATTGCCCTACACTGTTCCGGGAGAAACCGTAAACCGTTTGTGCAGTTCAGGTCTTTCGGCGATTATCGGCGCGAACCGTGCGATCAAAGCCGGAGACGGACACGTTTTTATCGCAGGTGGAATTGAAAACATGACTCGCGGACCTTTAGTGGTGTCAAAACCGTCTGCCGCTTTTGGAACCGACAGTAAAATGTACGACAGCAGCTTCGGATGGCGTTTTATCAACCCGAAAATGCATGCTATGTTCGGTACGGATGCCATGGGAGAAACAGCCGAAAACCTTGTTGAGAAATATGCTATTTCCAGAGAAGATCAGGACGCTTTTGCATTAAATAGCCAACAAAAAGCCACTGCAGCTCAAAATTCAGGGCGATTGGCAAAAGAAATCGTAACTGTTGAAATTCCGCAGCGAAAAGGAGATCCTATCCAGTTCTCCAAGGATGAGTTTGTTAAACCTTCTACTTCGATGGATGGCTTAGCAAAATTACGTCCGGCTTTCAAAAAAGACGGAAGCGTAACAGCCGGAAATGCATCAGGATTGAACGATGGTGCGGCTGCGACAATCATTGCTTCAGAAGAAGCGGTTAAGAAATACAACTTAAAACCGTTAGCCCGAATCGTAAGTTCAGCCGTAGTAGGTGTAGAACCGAGAATCATGGGTATCGGACCGGTGGATGCGACCAAAAAAGCGCTTGAAAAAGCGGGCCTTACTTTGGATCAAATCGACATTATAGAATTAAATGAGGCTTTCGCTTCGCAAAGTATCGCTTGCATCCGTGAATTGGGATTAAAGGACGATGATCCGAGAATCAATCCTAATGGAGGTGCTATCGCTATCGGGCATCCTCTGGGTGTAACCGGAGCAAGAATCGCTTATTCCGCGGCATTGGAATTACAGCTTACAGGAAAACGTTATGCTTTAATTACCATGTGTATTGGAGTAGGACAAGGGTACGCAGTAATTATTGAAAGAGTTTAAAAAAACAAACTTAGCGTCCCGATAGCTATCGGGATTGCGGTTAAACAAAATAGGTATGAGCAAAATAGAAAATTACATTTTAGGAAATTGGGCAACCGGTTCCGGAGAAGGTGTTCCGTTATTTGACTCGGTAACCGGGGAAATCATCGGTAATGCTTCTACTCAAGGGATAGATTTTGCCGAAGTGCTTCATTACGGAAGAACCAAAGGAGGCGAAAAACTTCGTAAAATGACCTTCCAGGAACGTGGAAACATGATAAAAAGCCTGGCGATGTATTTAAACAAACGTAAGGAGTATTTTTACGAAATAAGTTACAGAACCGGTGCAACCCGTGTGGACAGCTGGATTGACATTGAAGGAGGTTTCGGAAACTTGTTTGCGAATGCTTCATTACGAAAATTATTTCCAAACCAACCCTACCATGTAGAGGGAGATCCAATCGATTTGTCACGCGGCGGCCGATTCATGGCGCATCACATCCTTGTTCCGAAAAGAGGGGTGGCGGTACACATCAACGCTTTCAACTTCCCGATTTGGGGAATGCTGGAAAAATGTGCTGTTAACTGGATGGCGGGAGTCCCTGCAGTGGTAAAACCTGCGACGTCAACTTCGTATTTAACGGAAGCTGTTGTTCGCGAAATCATTAAATCCAATATTTTGCCTGAAGGTGCACTGCAATTAATTTGCGGATCGGCTCATACATTAATCGATTCCATTGAAAGTCAGGATGTCGTTACCTTTACGGGTTCTGCAACTACCGGACGCATGTTGAAATCGCATCCGAGAATTATCAGCGAAGCGGTTCCGTTCAATATGGAAGCCGACTCGTTAAATGCTTCCATCTTGGGAGAAGATGCGGTTCCGGGTACTCCTGAATTCGATTTGTTCATCAGTCAGGCACGAAGCGAAATTACCGTGAAGTGCGGACAAAAATGTACGGCTATCCGTCGTATGATCGTTCCTGAAAACTTAGTGGAGGATGTTCAGATCGCGCTTGGAAAAGCATTGGATAAAGTAACCATCGGAGATCCGAGACTTAAAGAGGTTCGCATGGGATCCTTGGTAAGCAAAGACCAGGTGGAGGAAGTGAAAAACAGGGTGAAAGAAATTGCCAGAACGGCTTCGGTCGTTTATGGTGATTTAGATAAATTAGACCTTATTGGCGCCGATGCTAAGGGTGCTTTCATTAGCCCGATGTTGCTTCGTGAGGATAACCCGTTTGAAAATCTTACGGTTCACGAAACAGAGGCTTTCGGTCCGGTTTCAACCATAATGCCATATAAGAATTTAGACGAAGCTATTGAATTGGCCCAAATGGGTAAAGGTTCCTTGGTTTCTTCTATCGTAACGAACTCTGATGAAATTGCGAAAGATTATGTAATCAATGCGGCTACTCACCACGGAAGAATCTTAGTGTTGAACAGAGAGAATGCGAAACAAAGCACCGGACACGGTTCGCCGCTGCCTTTATTGGTTCACGGTGGTCCTGGACGTGCAGGAGGAGGAGAAGAAATGGGAGGCGTACGCGGAATCAAGCATTACATGCAGCGTTGTGCCGTTCAGGGTTCTCCAACCACACTTACTGAAATCACAGGCATTTATCAGCCAAATTCAAAATATAAAGAGACGCCACAACATCCGTTCCAATATCATTGGGAGGATATTCAGCCTGGTATGTCGCTTAAAACACATAAACGTACGGTTACCGATACCGATATCATCAATTTCGCAAACTTAACGTGGGATCATTTCTATGCGCACACCGATATCACTTCTTTGAAAGGAAGTATTTTCGAAAAACGTACGGCGCACGGGTACTTCATCTTGGCGGCTGCAGCGGGATTGTTCGTATATCCGAACAAAGGACCGGTAGCGGCAAATTACGGTTTGGAAGAGTGCCGTTTCGTTCGTCCGATTTACCACAACGATACCATTTACGTTCGTTTAACGTGTAAGCAGAAAATAGAGCGCGACAGCGTAGGAAAAGAATTGCCTTGCGGAATCGTGAAATGGTTCGTGGAAGTGTTCGACCAAAACGACGAATTAGTGGCTATTGCTACGATCCTGACGATGGTTCAGAAGAAATCACCGTTCGTACAGATAAACAGAAGCAACATCGAAAACTACTTGGCAAAATTAAACGAAAACGCTACGGCGAAGTGGGGAATGATGAAGCCTCAGCACATGGTGGAGCACCTGGAGAAATCCTTGCGAATTGCCTCAGGTGAAATTCAGGATTTCGAAATCGCCACGCCTGCAGAACATTTGGCAAAAGTGAACGAAATGGTTTTCAATCATAAGCCGATGCCGAAAGATTTCAAACATCCGTTGATGGAAAAAGAAAGCACCGATGTTTTGATTCATGCTGATTTGGCTACTGCAAAGCAAAAATTGATCGAAGCTTACGATGCTTTTGAATTGTATTTCAAGGAAAATCCGGAAGCAACAACCAAAAACGCCGTATTCGGAATCATGGACAAATTCGAGTGGGATTTACTGAACGTAAAACATTTTAACCATCATTTTGAACAATTCGGAATTTTGTAAAAGTTATTAGAAGCTATTCCCGCTATCCGTTGCAATCTTTTCTTTGTTAAAGGAAAAAAGAAAAGGATTTCCACTTTTATCGGGGCTAAAAAAATAAACATTAATGGACGCATACGTAAAACACGACATACAAAACGGAATCGCTAGAATAGAGTTTTTCCACCCGGAACAGAATTCCTTGCCGGGAACTATTTTAGCACAATTGGCTGAAACCATTACCACTGTTGGAAATAAAGATGAGGTAAAAGTAATTATTCTAAAAAGTGGTGGCGACAGAACGTTCTGTGCCGGAGCCAGTTTTAAAGAATTAATCACCATTAACGATGAGCAGACCGGGAAAGTGTTTTTCTCAGGTTTTGCCAACGTAATCAACGCAATGCGCAAGTGTCCGAAATTCATCATCGGAAGAATTCAGGGCAAAACCGTAGGCGGGGGAGTAGGTATTGCCGCTTCAACTGACTACTGCATGGCGACTCAATTCGCAGCGGTAAAACTAAGCGAACTGAACGTTGGTATCGGTCCGTTTGTGGTTAGCCCTGCTATAGAAAGAAAAATGGGAGTTTCAGCCATGTCGCAAATCGCTATCGATGCGAATACTTTCTATGAGGCTTCATGGGCCAAAGAGAAGGGATTATATGCGAACGTATTTGAAAGTATTGAAGCAATGGATGAAGCGGTTCAGAAGTTTGCAGAGCATCTGTGTACGTACAATCCGGAAGCGATGATGGAAATGAAGAAAATCTTTTGGAGAGGTACAGACGACTGGGATACGTTATTGGCCGAAAGAGCGGCCATCAGCGGAAGATTGGTGTTGTCTGACTTTACGAAAGAAACGTTGAAGAAGTTTAAATAAAAGAAAATAGGGAATAGAGAAAAGATAATAGACAAAACCGAAAAGTCTTTTCTCCATGTTCTTACATCTATATTCTAAAAAATATGATTTACGAATTCAAAGGTTTTATACCGGTTGTCCACGAAAGCAGTTTTATCCATCCGCAGGCTGCGGTTACGGGTAACGTGATTATTGGAAAAGATGTATATGTTGGTCCTGGAGCTGCCATCCGTGGTGACTGGGGTGAGATTATAATCGAAGACGGTTGCAACATACAGGAGAACTGCACGATTCATATGTTTCCGGGCAAAAGCATGGTGCTGAAAGCCGGAGCGCATATTGGTCACGGAGCCATTATTCACGGCGCCAATATCGGCGCCAACTGTCTAATTGGAATGAATGCGGTGATTATGGATAATGTGGAATTGGGCGATGAATGTATCGTAGGTGCGTTGTCCTTTATCAAAGCCGATACGAAGATTCCTAACCGAAAAATGGTTGTTGGAAATCCCGCAACGATTATCAAAGACGTGAGCGATGAAATGATTGCGTGGAAAACAAAAGGGACGGCTTTGTACCAGCAACTTCCTGCCGAATGTCACGAGACGTTAAGAGCTGTAGAACCTTTGCGTGAAATTCCGGAGAATCGTCCAACTCAGGAAGCGTTTTATAAAACATTAAATGAATTTAAGAAAAAGTAAGCAGTATTCAGTCGCAGTATCCAGTATCTGTGCGACTGAAAACTGCGACTGAAAACTATAAAAAATGTCAATAGTAGAGTTCAAAATGCCCAAGATGGGTGAAAGTATTTCGGAAGCGACAATCATCAACTGGCTGAAAAATGTCGGTGATACGGTTGAAGCCGAAGAAACCCTGCTGGAAGTGGCTACCGACAAAGTGGATAGTGAAGTTCCTGCTCCTTGTTCGGGTGTTATTACCGAAATTCGTTATCAAAAAGATGATGTGGTGGCCGTAGGAGAAGTGCTGGCGTTGATTGCGTCGGACGGGGCATCGGAAGTGAAAACCCAAAAGACGGAAGCGGTAAAAGTAAATGCGCCAAAGCCGTCGGTTTCTCAAACTGAAAGTGCGCTAAAACCGGTACAATTAAAAAGCAATCCGGACGCATTTTTGTCTCCGCTTATCATCAGCATTGCACAGAAAGAAAATCTGTCATTGGAAGAAGTGCAAAGTATTCCGGGTTCGGGTGCAGAAGGAAGAATCCAGAAAAGTGATGTCTTCAACTATCTGAAAACTCGTAAATATCCGCTTCAGCGCAACCCGCAATTCACAGCTCCAAGCGCACCGGCTTCGACTTATCCGAAACCGGTAATCAATTATGTGGAGGGCAAAGATCGTATTGAGGAAATGGACCGCATGCGTAAGATGATTGCCGACCACATGGTATATTCGAAACAGACGTCGCCTCATGTAACGTCATATATCGAAGTGGATGTGACCAATCTGGTGAACTGGAGAAATGAAATGAAAGACAAATTCCAGGAAAAATACAACGAGAAGTTAACCTTCACGCCGATTTTCGTGGACGCGGTAGCGAAAGCGATTCAGGATTTCCCGATGATCAATGTTTCGGTTGACGAGAAAAAAATCATCGTTCACAATGATATCAATATTGGAATGGCGACGGCATTGCCAAGCGGCAACCTGATTGTTCCCGTGGTTAGAAATGCCAATGAGAAGAGCTTATCCGAATTGGCTTCGTCCGTAAATCATTTGGCGGAAAGTGCACGAAACAACAAACTGAAGCCGGATGAGGTGCAGGGAAGTACCTTCACCATTTCGAATGTGGGAACTTTCGGAAGTTTGATGGGAACTCCTATTATCAACCAACCTGAAGTTGCCATATTGGCGCTCGGAATCATTAAAAAACGTCCGGAAGTCATTACTACTTCTAAAGGTGATGAAATCGCCATCCGAAGCATGATGTACTTATCGCTGTCATTCGACCATCGAGTGGTAGACGGTTTCCTGGGAGGATCCTTCTTGAGAAGAGTCGGCGATTATTTAGAGAAATTTGACAGCAACACAGCAATATAAAACAAGAAAAAAACAGACTATGTCTTACAATATAAAAATCAATCAAGTTCAGTCCTCAAAAGTTAGCGAAGTGGATATCAACAACATCGCGATGGGGAATGCTTTTACGGATCACATGTTTATTTGTGACTATGAAAACGGAGCGTGGATTAATCCGAGAATCGAACCTTTAACATCGATTCCAACGCATCCTGCTGCTATGGCCTTGCATTACGGGCAAGCGATTTTCGAAGGAATGAAAGCGACTTTAGGTAAGGATAATGTGCCTTTGTTGTTCCGTCCGATCGAAAATGCAAAGCGTTTGAATTTCAGTGCGGACAGAATGGGAATGCCATCGTTTCCGGAAGATTTGTTCGTGGAATCGTTAAAGCAATTGGTAGCCCTTGAAAAAAACTGGATACCATCCGAAGAAGGAGCTGCTTTGTATCTGCGTCCTTTCATGTATGCTGACGAAGCGTTCATCGGAATGCGTGCTGCGACGAGATATAAGTTTATCGTAATTGCATCCCCTGCCGGACCGTTTTTCAGTAAACCAATCAAATTGTATGCGGAAACAAAATACATCCGTGCCGCAATAGGAGGAACAGGAGAAGCAAAAGCTGCCGGAAATTATGCGGGCGCAATCCGTCCGACGGAAATAGCGAAAGCAAAAGGATACGATCAGGTGCTTTGGTTGGATGCTAATGAATTCGAATACATCCAAGAAGTAGGCACGATGAATGTTTTCTTTAAAATAGGAGGAAAATTCATTACACCGGATTTAAGCGGTTCTATCTTGGCCGGAATTACGAGAATGTCTGTGATTGATGTACTTCGTTATAAAGGATTCGAGGTGACAGAAAGACCGATCAAAATCTCTGAAATTATTGAAGCATCTCAAAACGGTACGTTGGAAGAAGCTTTTGGAGCAGGAACAGCAGTAGGAATTGCGATGATTGAAGAAATCGGATATAAAGACATGAAAATAAATTTCCCGAAAGCGAATCCGGTTTCTCACGATGTAAATGATACGTTAAATGCGATCAAAACTCAGAAAACGGTAGATAAATTCGGTTGGATAGTACCGGCGGTTACAACTGCCCTTAGTAAATAATGCTGAAGAAAGAAACAATGAATACGATTGATATGCCAGTACTTGTAGATAAATCAACCCTTAAAAAAGCATTTTCAACCATGGCTGCTGCCAAAGCAATGGCCACTTTGTATGAAGATAATTTTAAGGTGGTTTCTAAATATGTTCACGCAACTTCCCGAGGTCATGAAGCGATTCAGATTGCGGTCGGGATGCAATTATTGCCACAGGATTACGCTTTTCCTTATTACCGTGACGATGCGATGATGTTGGGAATCGGGATGCAGCCTTATGATATGATGTTGCAGCTGATGGCAAAAAAAGATGATCCTTTTTCGGGAGGAAGAACCTATTACTGTCACCCGAGTTTGCGCGATGCGGACAAGCCTAAAATTCCACATCAGTCTTCTGCGACAGGGATGCAGGCGATTCCTGCAACGGGTGCGGCGATGGGATTTTGGTATAAAGAAAATGTAGGTCTTGACGATACGACTGTAAATGAAAAACCGGTTGTGGTTTGCTCACTTGGAGATGCATCGGTAACCGAAGGTGAAATTGCAGAAGCCTTCCAGATGGCGGCATTAAAGCAATTGCCTATTTTATATTTAGTACAGGATAACGGATGGGATATTTCAGCGAATGCAGCAGAAACCCGTGCGCAAAATGCATTTGAATATGCTAAAGGATTCCACGGCATTGAAGCAATTACAATTGACGGAGCTAATTTCACCGAAAGTTATTTGGCGATTCAAAAAGTGCTCAAAACGATACGTGAAGAACGCCGACCGTTTTTGGTTCATGCTAAAGTTCCATTGTTGAACCACCACACGTCGGGCGTTCGAATGGAATGGTACCGTGATGATTTGGAGGAAGCACATTCGAGAGATCCGTATCCGGTTTTATTGAAGCAGATGATCGATGCTGAATTCACATTGGATGAAATCGCAGAAATCGAACATGCGGCTACAGAGAAAGTTAAAAGAGATTACGAAAAAGCCTTAAAAGCAGAAGATCCGAAACCGGAAGATTTATTCACGCACGATTTTGCTCCGACTCCTATTACAGAGGAAGCAGGCGAAAGAAATCCGGAACGTGAAGACAAAGTGGTAATGGTGGATTGCGCTTTGTTTGCCGTTGAAGAACTGATGCGAAAACATAAGGAATGCCTTTTATACGGTCAAGACGTTGGAGGACGACTAGGCGGAGTTTTCAGAGAAGCGGCTACGTTGGCTCAAAAATTTGGGGACGAACGTGTGTTTAATACCCCGATTCAAGAAGCTTTCATTGTAGGTTCTACTGTGGGAATGTCGGCCGTTGGTTTAAAACCGATTGTTGAGGTTCAGTTTGCTGATTACATTTGGCCGGGACTGAATCAGTTGTTTACCGAGGTTAGCCGTTCATGTTATTTGTCTAACGGTAAATGGCCGGTGAGCATGATTTTGCGCGTGCCAATAGGTGCTTACGGAAGTGGCGGACCTTACCACTCTTCTTCAGTGGAAAGTGTATTGGCTAATATTCGCGGTATCAAAATCGCATATCCAAGTAATGGTGCCGATTTGAAAGGATTATTGAAAGCAGCATATTACGACCCGAATCCGGTAGTAATTTTAGAGCATAAAGGTTTGTATTGGTCAAAGGTGAAAGGAACCGATGAAGCGCGTACAAATGAGCCGAGCGAGGATTATGTTTTACCTTTCGGAAAAGCGAATGTCGTTCAGGAGATCTGGGAACAGGAAACCAAAGAAACTATTTCTGTGATTACTTACGGAATGGGAGTGCACTGGGCTTTGAATGCTTCTTCGAAAATCAAGGATCAGGTGGAAATTATCGATTTAAGAACGATAAATCCATTGGATGAAGAAACGATTCTTAAATCGGTTAAAAAGACCAAAAAATGTCTTGTAGTAACGGAAGAATCCATCAATAATTCTTTTGCAAGAAGCTTGGCCGGAATGATTCAGGAGAAATGTTTCAAATATCTTGATGCGCCGGTAATGACGATTGGTTCGGAAAATATGCCTGCCATTCCGTTAAACAGCGTTTTGGAGCAGACCATGATTCCTTCTGCCGAAAAAGTAAAAGCGAAAATAGAAGAGTTGTTAGCGTACTAATACTTTTCAACATAAATAAAAAAAGAACCGTAGTATTTCCTACGGTTCTTTTTTTTATTGGTTTTCTGCTACCAGCTGCTCTTTTTTAGCAATCCGGTCTTTCAGGATGTTGAGGTAGCGTAAAGCCAGTTTATCTCCATAGTCGCTGTAGGATTTTGAAGCCCAATTTACGGCTGCATCCAAATTTCCGTTTATTTCATTTATGATGGCCATGTTATAGCAGGCTCTTCCTGCAATGGTAGGATCGGGATTGTTGACTTCCTTTTCCCAAAGTTCTGCTGCGCCGTCCCAATTACCGGTTTGTGCCCGTCTTCTTCCGATTTCGAAGTTAGGGGTTCCCTTTACGTAGTAATCACGTGAAACCCTGATTTTGTATGGCAATGTTTTTAATGCGTAATCGACTCCCAAACGGTTGCTGATTTTCAAGACGTTTTGTTTTCTTCCCATCACAGCTTCCGCTGCTTTTACCGGATTGATTCCTCGACCGGACGAGTTAATTACATTGTTTGATGCTATTTCATCAAGAATTTCCTTGTTTTTGACATCATAAATACGCCATCCGTTTTTGATCATAGTGGCAATATTCACCTGATGTTCTATCATTGGGATTTTAATGCCGACTACGTTTGCTTTTTCTACTGTAGCAGTTTTATAATCCACTTTGGTGTCCGTATCATAAAACGAGAGTTCGAAAAGATAATCAACCTGATTTTTTTGGGCAATTTTTTCCACGTTTTCCCATTGAAGAGCGGCGGGAAAGACGCCCAAGCCAACACTTTTCAGATTGGCATCGTCAATCAATTTTACGGTGGCAAAACCATTGTTTTTTGTCAACTCGTTTTGAAGGCCTAAAACCGATTCATTGGCGCCGTCTTTATCTAAATCTTTTCCTTCCACCGACAAGATTTTGTCGATTACATCAAAAGGTTCGTTTTTTGAGTTGGGCAGACTTCGGTTAATGATACCTACCGATTTTCCTTGAGAAGGGACATAAACAGGAGCAGGTTCTGTTACGCTCAAGGTAAGAAGATTCGTAGAGCTGCACGAGAACAAAAAACCGGAAAGCAATATCCCTAAAGTGAGTTTAGAGTAGTTTTTTATCATGATTTGCAATTAGTTAGATTGATGTTTGAAAATAGCTAACTGCAAAATAGTCAAAAAAACAATGTAAAATACCTATGTAAGCGGTTTTTGATTGGCGTTTCTGAAATATTCAATTTTATAGTTGAACATTTCGGCCATTTTTCCTGCACGCCATTTGGCTTCATCTGCTATAGGACCGGCAAATTGCTCGTCTATGTTTTGAGTGAAAATAGTCATCCATCGGTCGAAATGTTCCTTCTGGATTGGAAGTCGGGCATGAGGTGGAAACGGACTGCCGGAGTAGGCATGAACATCCAACAAAACTGTTTGCCAGAATCCATACATTTTTTCTAAATGCATTTCCCAGCGATCTTGAATTTGTTCATCGAAAATCGGTCCGATAAACTCATCCTGTCTCACTTTGTCATAAAAGGAATTGACCATCTGTTTGATATCGTCGAGGTTTTGAATGTCTTGCATTGTAATTGAATTTAGGCAAATTTAAGTGTATTGCACCACTATAAATATGATAAATGTTGTCTTTCGTGAAAAAAGAAAAAAGCAGCCGTTACAGCTACTTTTTATCCTTTTTGTCTTTTTTGTCCTTTTTTACTTCAGGTGGAAACTGTAATAGAATCCTGTTGACAAATTCATTGATTCGTTGTTCTTTTTCGCTCATTCTCTCGGCTAAAAGACCTGAGCCAACACCTTGCCAAACAAGTTCTTTTCTCTTTGTATCGACCAGATCGATGTACAATGTGCCTTCGGTTGTGGTATAGGCGTAAGGGTAACCATAATAAGGATACCATCCCCAGCCATAACCCCAATAACCATAGTAGTTGCTTACGTTGACATAATCCATTTCTTTGGTAAAAAAGTTTACCATTAAATCGGGAGTTTCACTTTTTGTATAACCTTTTGCCTGCATTTCATTGTCAATAGCGTTGATAATTCTTTTTTTGTCCAAATCAGAAATCTCCACTTTGGCAATGCCGTCTTTCATGAAATTATAAGTCTTATACTGACTGAAATCGGTGGCTTTGTCATAATCGGCATCTACTTGTATCGGGCTACAGGCTCCTACTGTGATGAGCAGCAAAAGAAAAAATAGTTTCAACGTTTTCATAGTAGTACATATTTCAGGTTTAAAAACGTTTAGTTTTAAATCTCTGCTTATGTACTACCTGAAACTTAAAACTAATCGTTTAATAACGTATCATCCACTAAATTCGGAATTGTAACTTTCAATAGTGGTTGTGTTTCCATTGCGCGTTTTATTGCGAAAACAGCACCTTCATTTCTTGCCCAGCTTCTTCGGGAAATACCGTTGTTGACATCCCAGAAAAGCATTGATTCTAAGCGTCTTGAGGCATCTTTACTACCATCAAGAACCATACCAAATCCACCGTTGACAACTTCTCCCCAGCCAACACCGCCACCATTGTGGATGGATACCCAGGTAGCTCCTCGGAAACTGTCTCCAATTACGTTTTGGATAGCCATGTCAGACGTGAAACGAGAACCGTCATAGATGTTTGAGGTTTCTCTGTATGGTGAGTCAGTGCCGGAAACATCGTGGTGATCTCGGCCTAAAACCACATAGCCAATTTCTCCGCGGGCAATGGCCTGGTTGAAAGCTTCAGCGATTTTAGTCCTTCCCTCTGCATCGGCATATAAGATACGTGCCTGTGAACCTACAACCAATTTGTTTTCCTGTGCGCCTTTAATCCATTGTATGTTATCGGCCATTTGCTGTTGGATTTCAACCGGTGAGTTTTTCTTCATTTTTTCCAATACGTCACAGGCAATTTTGTCAGTTTTTGCCAGATCATCCGGGTTTCCTGAACAACAAACCCAGCGGAACGGACCGAAACCATAGTCAAAACACATTGGTCCCATAATGTCCTGAACGTATGAAGGGTATTTGAATTCTCTTCCCAAGGTTGGATTTTCTGCCATTACATCAGCACCAGCGCGGGAAGCTTCTAATAAGAAGGCATTTCCGTAGTCGAAGAAATAAGTTCCCTTTGCTGTGTGCTTGTTGATGGCAGCAGCATGACGGCGTAAAGTTTTCTGTACTTCAATTTTGAATTGCTCCGGATTGTTAGCCATCATTTCATTGGATTCCTCAAAAGTATATCCGGTTGGGTAGTAGCCTCCCGCCCAAGGGTTGTGTAATGATGTCTGATCGGAACCCAAGTCGATATATAAACCTTCTTCATCAAATCTTTCCCAAACATCAACAATATTTCCTAAATAAGCGATGGATACTACTTCTTTATTTTCTAATGCTTTTCGTACTCTGGCAACCAATAAGGTGATGTCTTCCACGATTTCATGAATCCAGCCTTGTTCGTGGCGTATTCTGGTGATTTTCGGATTTACTTCTGCACACACTGTTACGCATCCTGCAATGGTCCCCGCTTTTGGTTGAGCACCACTCATTCCGCCCAGACCAGAAGTTACGAATAAACCGCCACTTGGATTGGTTTTGATTTTACGGAAGCCGTTCAAAACAGTAATTGTAGTTCCGTGAACGATTCCCTGGGGGCCTATATACATGTAACTTCCGGCAGTCATTTGTCCGTATTGCGTTACGCCAAGTGCGTTGAATTTTTCCCAGTCATCCGGTCTGGAGTAGTTAGGAATCATCATTCCGTTGGTAACGACTACTCTTGGAGCATCCTTATGTGATGGGAATAATCCCATTGGGTGTCCGGAATACATTACCAATGTTTGTTCGTCTGTCATTTCAGACAAGTATTTCATTGTCAGAAGATATTGTGCCCAGTTACTGAAAACCGCCCCGTTTCCGCCGTAAGTAATCAATTCGTGCGGGTGTTGTGCCACAGCATAATCCAGATTGTTCTGGATCATTAACATAATGGCTTTTGCCTGCTCGCTTTTTCCAGGGTATTCCGAAATAGGACGAGCATACATTCTGTAATCCGGGCGCAGACGGTACATGTAGATACGTCCGTATTTTTCAAGTTCTTCCTTGAATTCCGGGATTAGTTCGGCATGATGTTTTGGTTCGAAGTAACGAAGTGCGTTGCGAAGTGCTAATTTCTTTTCTTCTTCCGATAGTATTTCTTTACGCTTTGGTGCGTGATTTATATTGGTTTCGTATGGTTTTGGTTGCGGTAAAACCGATGGGATTCCTTCTGCAATTTGTTCTTGAAATGTCATTTTTTAAGTTGCTAAGGTTCTGAGTCACTAAAATTCTGAGTTTTGAAACAGAAATCAGGGTAACTGAGAATCGTTTTTTTAAATTTAAGGTATTGAATATTGATTAATCTTTCGATAGGTTCAGTATGATACCTAGGGGTAACGGATGTCCGACCGGTGGTAGGACTTGTATATTCTGACTCTATAGTTTTGTAAATGGATATCCATTTTTTTATTGTTGACTTGTTATTTTGCAGTTATGCGTGAGGGGTAGAAGCAAAGTACCTTGTACTGCAGATAACCCGACCCGAAGGGGCACGCCCAACTATTTGTTCTTTTTATTGATCTGACCTGTTTTTTTGTCGAAGCCATAAGGGCAGTGGCGGCATCCGCTTTTGCAGCAATAACCTCGTTTCAGGTGGTATTTTTCCGTGAAACATTTGTAGCCTTCCGGTGTATAATAAAAATCTTCCCCCTCTTTTAAATTATTTGGGTCAATTTGGTTATTCATAAGGGCAAATTTAGGAACTTTACCGCTAATGATAATACTTGTAATCAAAAAATTAACGCCAAGAGGTTTTCGTGGAATCACCATTTTTCCTTTTATTCTTCTGACGCATAAAAAGGATCGTGAGGATAAGGTGATTATCAACCATGAAATGATTCACATCCGACAGCAGTTGGAATTGTTGGTACTGCCTTTTTTTCTTTGGTATGGTGTTGAATTTCTTATTCGGTGGCTACAATGTAACAACCGGCACATCGCCTACAGAAACATCAGTTTTGAAAGGGAAGCTTATGCTAACGAAAAAAACCTTTACTATTTGAAGCAAAGGTCTTTTTTGAGGTTTTTAAAGTATGTTTGATTTATCTGTACCAGTTTATGCCATCCGACCAAAATTGAATATTTAAGCCAGCACCAGATGCTGAATGTGATGGTATTGAAATCGTGTTTCCAATAGATCCGTCAAGACTTTGGATATTGTTATTCCCTGCCGTGTCTATAACTATTGGTTTTGATCCAATTCCTCTTGAGATACTTATTAATCGTCCTTTGCATGTAGTAGGGTCGGGTAAGAGCACAGTCAGGGTGTTTGATCCGGTCGCATCGATGATTAGTTTGCTGATGTCATCTGGGACAGTATAACTCTGATTTCCGGTTCCATAAGTTATTCTACTGACTCCAACCGCTACTGAACCATTTACCTGCAAGGTTGATGTTGGTAGAGTTGTTCCTACCCCTACTTGAGACCAAACGGACTCGTATGAACATAACGAGATTATTAGTACTACTAATGCGTATATTTTTTTCATAGTCACTTGTTTTTTATTTGAAATTAGAGAAAGGAGGTGAGGTTGTGAAAAAAATCGGTTACGGGTCTTTTTTTTTCGTCTAAAAGCCTTTACTTGCGAAAAAGATTACTTTTTTAAAGTTGTATTTTTCAAAAGTTAGTAGTATTCTGATGAAAACGAATTTTTAGTTTTGATAAAAAAGGTAAGTGTTGCAGAAAGTTTGTGTTTTTTGTATGGTTTTTTGTTTTGTTTTCAAGAGAAAACTCTCCTAACTTTTCAAGGCTGCTTTTTTTGTGGAATGGACCTCGTTTTTGATTCAAAGGATGAAATACAAGAGTAGTTGTACCCTCTCGAATATCGGTTTAGAAAGGGAGGTTTATAACAACGAAAAGGACTTCCGCTACTTTGAAACGAAGGTCTTTTTGGGTTTTTTTGAGATGTGTTTAATACCTTAAAACGGATACCCTGAATTGGCCTGCAGGAGGGTTTAAAGAGTCTGAGAGATCGGCGTCATTGTTGGAAGCTACTGAAAATCTAATGGTTATGGTGTCTGTTGCGCTGACCCAAGCTTGATATGTTCCTCGAACTAACATTGCATTGTTAGGAACTCCTAATACAACAACGTCCCCAAGAGCAGCGCCAATAACTGTGATTGTCAAATCTGAATTTTCGCCTTCAGCAGTGTTCGGAAAGTTAAGACCCTGTCTGTTGGTAAGTGTTCTGGCCAAGGTATATCGTGTTCCTCCCGATGTTACAAAATAATTGGTCCCGTTGTATTCTACCGTTCCGTTTTCTGGTGTTGTCAAGTTGATTCCGCTTGTGAATTTTAAAGGTGCATTACTGGCAGCTGCAGCACCCGCTGCCAATGTTAATTTTGCAGATGGATTGGTAATGCCTATACCTACGTTACCATTTGATAAAACTCTTACTTTTTCTAATCCGTTTGTTGAAATAGCTAAACTATTAGCTGCAGGACTGAAAATGCCTGTATTCGGATCATTTTGATAGGAATAGTTTGGCAAGGCTGCCGTTCCTAATGAGTAAGATTGAAGTTGTCCATTATTGGTATTCGAAATGTTCCAGCGATTGTTGTTGCCAGTTTTGATTCGAAAGTCTTGTGCATCTGTTGTTCCTATAAAATTGGTGCCTGCCGTCGTTCCGGAATTTCCTGTAAGCGACCAATCCGAATTGTTTCCCGTGGATAAGGCTACCCATAAACTACCGTTCCAATAATAATATCCGGGACTCACTCCATTTGCTCCTCCTACTGTGGCTGTGTTGTAAATTAATTCGGAAACGGTGGGGGCTGTCAGTGGCGCAGCGTTGTTGCGAGCTATTAATGCTATTCTTGGGATTAATAAACCGTCGTTTGTAGAGGCAACATCTAAAGCGCCCGCAGGAGAAGTTGTTCCTATACCTACTTGAGACCATACAGACACCTGTGAACATAACACAATTATTAGTATTACTAACGTGTAAATCTTTTTCATGGCTGCTTTTTCTGTTAAAGGTACAGGAAGCAATTGAGAAGGTAAAAAAAAACCGTTAGTCGTCTTTTTTTGTCGTTTAAGGGCTTTTGTTTGTGAAAAAGATTACTTTTTAGTGATCCTTATTTTTGAATGCCTAAAAAAAAATATGCGTTGTTTTAATTAAGGGTGGGGCTGTCGAGATAAAGTCTATACTAATGAAAAAGACCTTTGCTATTTGAAGCAAAGGTCTATTTTGGAATTTTGAAGTATTTGTAGTTTATTTTTTTGGAGTTACTTTTTTAGAATATTGAATAAGACTTTCCGGGATTCTTTCAAAGCGAATATTCTGACCGTCAAAATAAATAGGTTTTCCTTCTTTTCCGGATCCATCAGTGGTCATTACTCCATCCATGTTTTTATCGAAATCCTGTGCAAGGATTGTTTTCGAAATTTCGATACCGTTTTCATAGCCGGCTTTAGTTCCGATGGCAACCCAGTTAAATGTAGCATTACTGGTGCCTCTTTGATTTTCCTTAATGTAAAAACCGTCAGATGAGACTCTGCTAACATAAACCCCGTTTGTTTCACTAGTCGGAGTTACGGTTACATTGATTCCTTCATTTTTGGAAACCAGTTTTTTAAAAGCATCTTTAAAAGTAATGTAAGCTTCGCCGTTTGTTAGTTTTCCGGTTCCTCTAGTTGTCACATCAACGGTTGTAGATGCTGCGGTATAAGATATTGTTCTTTCTGAATTTCCATTTTCGGTAAGTTGCACGACCGGTTTGTTTATAATGGTGTTTCCTTGAACGTACATTCCGAATTCTTCTCCTTTAGATATTACTCCATATTGGTTTCCTTTGATATATCCGCCCATAAATCCGCCATTGATACCCAATCCAATCCTATTGTTGGGTTTCGAATCATTTACGGATCTGCCAGTGCCATTATTGTTCCCGTTGATATCTCCGCCTTTACCACCTCCATAAACGCTATATTGTGTTCCGTTTAAGCTGTTGTAGCCCAGCATTCCGAATTGTCCTGCACCACCCGAACCAAAAACACCACCGGAACCGTCCGGGATAAACGCTGTACCGATTTTCAGGATGTCGCCACTAACACCGAATACATAGGCATCTGTGCCGGAATTGGGGAATTTTGAGGCGTAATTACCGTACACTCCTGAAGCTACTCCATTTGCAGCGTAAGATCCTCCTGAAAAACCACTGCCGGCTGACAGATTGTTGTTTTCTCCGGTTACTCCATTTGCTTTCCAGTTTCCGGCAGTTGATTCGTCAATTATCCCGTGAACACCAATTGGAATTGTAGGACCTCCTGTAGCACCGTCTGATTGTCCTAAAACACCTTCTCCTGTTTGAATGTAGCTGGACAATAGATTTGCCTTGGTTAAACCGACTACTCCATATCCGGTTCTGTTTGAGAATCCAAATACGCCCATGCCATTTGTGTCAGCGTATCCGGAAATAGCTCTTCCGGATGTGGTATTTGGATAACCAGTAACGTTGCTATAGGCGGATGTAGATGTATGTGCAGAAAATTTATCTCTTGAATCTTCTCCGGAACTTTTGCCTATTACGGTGTGCCCTTCAACTCTTAAACCGTTGGACGGTGCTGTATTAGTGGGTGCATACGTGGCTCCGATTGTTGCATTGGCAGCTACAGATAACGTACTAGCAGGCGTTGTGGTTCCAAAACCTGTATTTCCGGTTTTCAAAACTCTGAAACGTTCTGTGTTATTTGTTTTTCCAACAAAATCCACGTCATCTGAAGTTCCGATAAAATTGGTTCCGGCAGTAGTTCCTGAATTACCTGTTAAAGCCCAATAGGACGAGTTAGTTCCGGTATTCAAACGCACCCATTTTGTGCTATCCCAATAATAAAAACCAGGAGTCACATCGCCTGAGGTTGCTGTATTGTATACCAGCTCTGATGTTGTAGGTGTTGTTACTGTTGCAACATTGGTAGCAGTTAGGGAAATTCTTGGGATTACAAGTCCATCTGTGGAAGATGTTATATCTAATGCTCCTGTAGGTGAAGTTGTTCCTATTCCGACCTGTGCGTTTATGCCGTCAGACGTTAGCGGTATTGTTATAAGAATCAATAATCTGATAAAATTCCTCATGATTTAACAATTTAACTTTTTTTTGTTTTTTAAAGCGGAGCAAAATTATATGTTTTTGTAACATATACAACGCTGAATGTGAAAATGTTAATAAAAATTAAAAAAAAGAGTAAAAAAAACTGCTTTTGGTTAAGGGACGGCTTTGTTGATAAGGATTAGTTGCTTTTTAGTTGATGACTTTTTTGTTAACAATTACATTGTTTTCCAGTCTAAATTTCACTATCAGCGTAGTTTGGGATGGACTTAAGGTTTCTGGCTTAAATGATTTGCCATTACTTTAGTGGGCTTTACCAAAATTCGGCCGAGTACATTGAATATGATAACTTCTTTAATTTGTTCTAAAGCGAATTTTACATTCAGTTTGTTGTCATTGTAAATAGTTGTCATTGTAAATAATAGTTGAGTTTTCAAAAACATTTGTACTAGTTTTTCCAAGTGAGTTGTTAGTATATCGAAGCGTAAAGTGATTCTCAAAAGTTTAAAAAGCTGTACTGAAGTTGTAAGATGCTGATTTTAAATAGTGAATTGTGTTTAATTGTTTTATCTTCCTAATAAAAATTTTGATTGATGAATTCCGAATCAAAATGGTCATTAGTGATTGTAGTTCCGCCAGAATATCGGTTGTGGCACCACCATCTTCTCCGTAAGTTGTTGGAACATAGTTTCCTCCGGATCCGAAGGTGCTAATTGTGATTGTATAGGAAGTTCCGATGGTTACAGGAACAAAACTGCTAGCGGTGTAAGCTCCCTCACCAGCTCCTCCCGCTCCATAGAGTCCGCTTTTATCGAGGTAATTCTTGTAGGGTTGCTTAATTGCATGAGGTCGTGAATAGTACGATTGTATTTTGGAAGAAATCGATTGGACTGTCAATGCAAGAATTAGAGTAAAGATAATTTGTCTTAATGTTTTCTTATCGCAAGTGTTTTTTTATCACAAGGCATTTTGTAGTTTTATTCTTAAATTTAGTTTAGCTTGTACAAGTTTTTGAAATTTGTTTCTAGAGTAGTTTTGTTCGCAATTTATTGTGTTTGTATTGGAAAATGGTTTTCGGATATATAATAAAAATTTAGTAAAGGGCGGGATTTTTAGTTAGTTAATGATATAAATTTTTATAAATTTTAAAAAAAAAAACAAAAAAAACACGTTTTTAAATGTAGTTTTGTGATTTTAAAAAACGTAATTTGTTATACTTTTAATTATATGTTATTTGTGTAACAACGATTTTTTGTAATATAAGACAATGTTATTTGTATGATTATTTTCGGTAATTGTGTGTTTAAATTAGAGGTCGTTTTAAAAGAAATTGCCTATATATTAATATTTTCAAAGTAGAATGTTGGGTCTTAGTTTATAAATCCAAAATCGGTGCATTTGCTTTTTTCTGTTTTGATCAAATTGTAGTTTTCGAAAATATGATGGCGATTAAAATATTGTAGTGGTATTTTGATTTGTATTTTTTATGGTTGCGTGAATTTGAGAAAAAAAAATTCCAAATAGGTTATTTTATTTGAAAATACACTAAAACCTCTTTTTTCTAGTCTGTTGTATTTTTAGAATAGCTAAAAACTGTCTTTATGTAACATAATTAAAATAATAGCATCTTTTATATAACAAAAAATGAAAGAATAAACCGATAAATATAGTGTGTTTAAGCAGGTGTTAAAAAAAAAAATTAGAGTTTTTTACTTTTTTGCATCTATTGTGTATCTTATGTTTGATGGTGAAGTTGTAAATTGACTTAGGGTTTTGGGGTAATTTTTCGTACATTTGTTGAATTAGGGGTGTTTTTTAAAAAAAGTTGAATAAAATTAAATTAACTTTGTAAATCAGTAGAATATAGTAATACAGAAAGTCTATGGAGTCAAAATTGCTTAAAGGAACATTGTTACTGGCAGTGGCAATGTTTAATCAATCGGAGCTTTTCGCTCAAATGTATGTTAGTCCTAATAGCTATGTGTTCGTAAATAATGAACAGTTGTTTATTAAGGGCGATCTTGAGTTGAACTCTGCCACAAGTAATATGTATCTGAGAAATGATGCGCAGTTACTTCAAGGGGCTACGGCTGCTGGAGCGAATAAAGGTGTAGGGACTTTGTCAGTCTACCAAGAAGGTACAGCAGATGGTTTTGATTATAACTGTTGGAGTTCGCCTGTAGGAAATGTGCTTTCTTCTACTGCTGTTAATAATCTTTTTGGGATTTCTCAATTAAAAGACGTGAGTGGACTTACTACCTCAGTTGATCCTATATTGACATCGAATCTTAATGGTTTGGCTTCTCCGCTGACTATTTCAACCCGATGGATACATAAATTTATAGTCTCCAATGTATATGCGGATTGGGTTTATGTTGGAGGTGCTAATACAATTAAGCCAGGGGAGGGTTTTACAATGAAAGGAACTGACGGGACAAGTGCTAATAATACCGGGGCCAAACAGCGATATGATTTCAGGGGAAAACCTAATGACGGGACTATTGATATAACAGTTGCGCCTGGAATGAACACTTTAACGGGTAATCCATACCCATCTGCAATCAATCTTAATCTTTTTTTAAATGATCCAGCGAATAAAGCAGTTTTAAATGGTCAGGCTCTTTTTTGGGAACATAATGATGCTGTCAATTCTCATTATTTAGTAGATTATCAAGGGGGATATGGAATATATGTGGCAAACGGAATTGATCCGGATTATTCGCCAGGAACCTATACTGCTGCTACATGGGACACTTATAATGGTGACGGAACTATAAATACTTCTGGAGGTTCTACAGGGGCTACGTATAAAAGAATGTTTACTCCAATTGGGCAAGGTTTTATGGTTGAGGGTATTGCAGCAGGGACTGTTCAGATGAAAAACAGTTACCGTGTTTTTGTGAAAGAAGGTCTGGCCAACAATTCTGAATTTGAAAGAAATACAAACGATGAGAACAATACTTCTAGATGGGGAGAAATACAAAATGTGGCAAATGTTGATTATACGCAATATTCTAATAAAGAATTGCCTCAAATAAAGATTCACACGGTTTTAAACAATAAATATTCAAGAGAGGCGGTATTGGCATTTAACAATCGAGCAACTGATGCTTTTGATTTGGGAATGGATGCTAAAACTGCTGAAAACTCATTGCCGAATGATGCTTATTTTCCAATTGATGCGACAAGTCAATACGTAATTTCAACACTTCCTTTTGATATCAATAAAAAGATTCCATTTGCTTTCAAAGTAGGAAGTCAAACTACTTTTAAAGTTACTGTTGGGAAATTGATTAATTTTACAGAGGCTGAGAATATCTATATGCATGATAAGGTTACAGGTCTGTATCACGATATTAAAAATAATTTCTTTGAAATTACGTTGCCAACCGGAATTGTGAAAGACAGATTCGAAATTACTTTCCGAAATGCTAATTTATCAACTGGTGAAAATGTATTGTCAGAAAGTTTAACGGTGTATCAGAATAATAATGATAAAACGTTGAATATCGCAAATCCTCAGATGATCGATTTGAAATCTTGTGCAATCTACGATGTTGCAGGTAAGTTGTTATTTACTAAAAACAAATTAGGGGCAAATGCGGAATATGAGTTTTCAACGTCTAATTTAAGTGATGGTGTTTATATTGTAAGGTTGAATACCAACGATAATAGAGAAATGGGAATTAAGGTAATGGTGAAAAACTAATTCCAATTCTTAAAAAGAATACGTAAAAAGTGCTGCTCGAAAGAGTTGCACTTTTTTGTTTATATGTTATCTTTGGACTATGCAATCATACAATCAGCTGGTTGAAAAAATTGAAGAAAAAGGTGTCTCTCTTTATTTGAAACGGGAAGATTTGCTCCATCCGGAAATTTCAGGGAATAAATTTCGGAAACTAAAGTATAATCTGATTGAGGCAAAATCAGAAGGAGTGGATGCCCTATTGACATTCGGCGGGGCTTTTTCAAATCATATCGCTGCTGTTTCGGCTGCGGGTAATAAATATGGTTTTAAAACCATCGGGATTATCAGAGGTGATGAGTTGATCGATAAAATTGACGAGAATCCGACTCTTTTGTTTGCCAGGGAAAATGGGATGAAGTTTGTCTTCGTTACGAGGGAGATGTTTCGTCAAAAAGACAATCTTGAATTTATTGAAACGTTGAGATCGGAATATGGCAATTTTTATCTTTTACCCGAGGGAGGAACAAATAATCTTGCTGTAAAAGGATGTGAAGAGATTTTGACAGACGAAGACGAAGATTTTGCATATATCTGTTGTGCGGTTGGTACCGGTGGAACCATTGCCGGTATAATCAATTCACTGCAGGAAAATCAAAAAGCAATTGGGTTTTCATCATTAAAGGGAGCGTTTTTGTGCGATGATATTCGTAGTTTTGCGAAAAATAATAATTGGGAATTAATTTCTGATTATCATTTTGGTGGATACGGTAAAGTGTCTGAAGAATTAATCTTTTTTTTAAATGAATTTTACAGGAAAACAGGAATTCCTTTGGATCCTGTTTATACAGGAAAGATGATGTTTGGGATTTATGATTTAATAAAGAAAGGGTATTTTAAGGAAGGTTCTAAAATATTGGCAATACATACCGGAGGTCTGCAGGGATGCAAAGGGATGAATCTTTTTTTGAAAAAGAAACATTTGCCAATTCTAAATTATATATGATGTTGAAAAGGATTTTTATTTTATTTGTTTTAGTGGTTTTTTATAGTTGTGGTTCGAGTCCTAAGGTTCGAATAACTTCGTCACGGACATACAAAACCAAGGTGAATCAGGCTAAGAAAAAGCCGGTGGTTAATACTAACCAAAGAGATAATTCCTCTTCATCTCAAACCAAATCTGAAGTTTTGGAAGCGACATCGAAGATTTCCGCTACTCCGGAATTGATTAAAGAATACATAGAGCAATACAAAGAGATTGCTAAAGATAACATGCGTAAACATGGGATTCCTTCGAGTATTACCCTGGCGCAAGGTGTTTTGGAATCAGGCGCAGGAACAGGAGTTTTAGCTCGGAAAGCAAATAATCATTTCGGTATAAAATGCCATAACGGATGGACTGGTGAAAGAGTTCATCATGACGATGATGCAGCCCAGGAATGTTTTAGGAAATATGAACATTCGGCAGAATCCTATCGCGATCATTCTTTGTTTTTAACAACCAGAAACAGATATGCTAATTTGTTTAAGCTTGATAAAGGAGATTATGAGGCATGGGCTAAGGGATTGCGCGCAGCGGGTTACGCTACAGATGTGAAATATCCTGAAAAACTCATTGGTTTAATTGAACGATATGAGTTGTATAAAATAGATGAAGAGGTGCTGGGATCTAATTACCGACCTGTTGTCAAAGTGTCTGAAATGCCAATGGATGATAAATCATATAGGGTATCGCAGGGTGATACATTGTATTCCATTTCAAGAAAATTTAGTGTTACCGTAGATGAACTGATGAAGATTAATCAGCTTTCAGATAATGCCATATCCATAGGTCAAATTCTAAAAATAAAATCATAATGTTATATCAAAGAAGCAGTCAGCTTTTTGTAGAGGCTGCAAAAGTAATCCCTGGCGGTGTTAATTCTCCGGTTAGAGCGTTTAAAGCCGTTGGTGGAACACCAATTTTTGCAAAAGAAGCCAAAGGGGCTTATTTGTACGACGAAGATGGTAACCGATTAATTGATTATATCAATTCCTGGGGGCCTATGCTTTTAGGACATGCTTTTGAACCGGTAGTGAGTGCGGTTATTGAAAAAGCAAAAAAAGGAACTTCTTTTGGAATGCCTACTGCTTTGGAAACGGAAATTGCGGCACTTGCAGTTTCGATGGTTCCGAATATTGATAAAATACGTTTTGTGAATTCAGGTACTGAAGCTTGTATGAGTGCCATTCGATTGGCTCGTGGTTTTACTAAAAGAGATAAGATTGTAAAATTCTCAGGATGTTATCACGGTCACTCCGATTCGTTTCTGATTCAGGCTGGAAGTGGAGCTATCACTTTTGGCTCTCCGAATAGTCCCGGTGTAACGTCTGGGACGGCAAAAGATACACTGTTGGCACGTTATAACGATTTGAATAGCGTAAAAGAATTGTTTGAAGCTAATAAAAATGAAATTGCCGCCATAATCATAGAGCCTGTAGCGGGTAATATGGGATGTATTCCTCCAAAAGGAGGCTTTTTAGAGGGTTTGCGTCAACTTTGTGATGAAAATGGCGCTTTGCTTATTTTTGATGAAGTAATGACAGGATTTCGCTTAGCAAAAGGTGGTGCTCAGGAGTTATTTGGAATAAAAGCTGATATTGCTTGTTTTGGTAAAGTTATAGGAGGAGGATTGCCGGTTGGAGCCTTTGCTGCAAGAAATGAGATTATGGATTATCTGGCGCCGGTAGGGCCGGTTTATCAGGCGGGAACCTTGTCCGGTAACCCATTGGCGATGGCAGCCGGATTAGCAATGTTGCAGGAAATTAATTCGGATGTAGAATTGTTTCAGCGTCTTGAAGAAAAAACGGCCTATTTGGAAAAAGGAATTGTCAAAGTGTTGACAGATAATAATATAGTGTTTACAATAAATCGCGTGGGTTCGATGATTTCTGCGCATTTTGATGCTAACCCAGTTTGTGATTTTCAAACGGCGGCAAATGGAGATAATGAAACATTTAAAAAGTTCTTCCACGGACTGTTGAGAGAAGGAGTTTATATTGCGCCTTCGGCTTATGAAACCTGGTTTATTACTGATGCCTTAACCTATGACGATTTAGATTTTACCATTAATGCCATAGATAAAGTTGCTAAAGAGCTATAACAATAAAAAAAACCACCATATGGTGGTTTTTTTATTACAAGTATTAATAATTATTTTTCCTTCTTGCTAGCGGCTGTTGCAGTAGATTGAGCAGCAGGGGCAGATCCAACTAACTGTGCGTAAATGTCTTTGTTTTTCTCTAACGTGGCAATTTGATCTTTTGTTAAAGCAGCTTTCAATCTGGTATCAATTATATGTGATATTTTGCTTCTTTTCGCGGTAGAGATGTCAGGAGAACTCAAATCACGGTGTTTTTTTTCAAATAGGTTGTAGAAAGCTGTTTGCATGTTGTTTTCAACAGGAATAACAGGCTTTAATAATTGCTTGACTATCGTTTTTTGTGATATCTTGTTTCTTTTCGTTCCTGCATTTGTTTCATTCTTTTTTCTCTTAATTCTTCCCATTTTTCCATCTGCTTTTCAGACAAGATTCTTTTCATTTCTGTTCTAAAAGCAATTTTTTCATCTAGCATTTTACTCTTGATAGCAAATAACTCATCACTGGTTGGCTTTTTATCGGAATCTTTCATTTCCCTACGCTTTGCCTTGGCTTCTTCTCTTTTTTTGTTCTGCTCTGTCAGAAGTTTTTTTAAGTCTTTTTGCTGTTTATTGTTAAGATCCAATTCTAGAGTCATTTTCTTTGCTTGTAATTCCGCTTTTTGTTCCGGAGTGAATTCGTCATGTCCCATTTTTCTGTCCTGTGCAAAAGTTGCCAATGAAATCATCATTACAACTGCAATAATTACATTTCTCATCGTTTATAATTTTTTGTGTTATGAGTATAGGACAGTTGAGGTAGGGAAAGGTTTAATTTGGAAATAAAAAAGGAGCTCATTTTGAGCTCCTTAAGTTATTGTAGTGAATTTTGTTACTTATTGTTCTTTTAAAGCGACGATTTTACGTTCTCCGCTTACGCTTACAGAAGTCAAGCCGTGCTGTGCCAATGTTTTCATGGCCTTGTCCCATTTTTTTCCGCTAAGTGCAGTGCGAATCTTCAGTTCCGATAATTCCATTTTGTTTTCGTGCTTCTGAAGTAATTCCACAATCAGTTTTTCTTCAGCTTCCAACTCAACGTGAATAGCTTTTTTTTCCGGACGCATTTGTGGGAAGAACAATACTTCCTGAATTGAAGCATTATTGGTTAGGAACATAATCAAACGGTCCATTCCGATTCCTAAACCGGATGTTGGGGGCATTCCGTATTCCAATGCTCTTAAGAAATCTTCATCAATAAATTGTCCTGCCTCGTCATCACCTCTTTCAGATAAAGCCAATTGTGCTTCAAAACGCTCTCTTTGGTCAATCGGGTCATTCAATTCCGAGTAAGCATTGGCGATTTCTTTTCCACATACCATTAATTCGAAACGTTCGGTCAATTCCGGGTTGTCGCGATGTGATTTACATAATGGTGACATTTCTTTCGGATAATCAGTGATAAAAGTCGGCTGAATGAAATTTCCTTCGCATTTTGCTCCGAAAATCTCGTCAATTAGTTTTCCTTTACCCATGGTTTCGTCCACTTCGATGCCCATTCCTTTGGCTGCTTCAAATATTTCAGCCTCCGATTTTCCTGAAATGTCAAAACCGGTGAATTGTTTGATGGCGTCGGTCATTGTAACTCTTGCATACGGTGCTTTGAAGCTCACTTTATGCTCTCCGAAAGTAGCGTCTGCAGTACCGTTCACCTGAAGCGCACAGTATTCCAAAAGGTTTTCGGTGAATTCCATCATCCAGTTGTAGTCTTTATAAGCTACATATATTTCCATCGCGGTAAATTCCGGATTGTGAGTACGATCCATTCCTTCATTACGGAAATTTTTCGAAAACTCATAAACTCCGTCAAAACCACCTACGATTAATCTTTTTAAATATAATTCATTGGCAATACGCATGTATAAAGGAATGTCCAATGAGTTGTGATGCGTGATAAAAGGACGTGCTGCAGCTCCTCCAGGAATCGACTGTAAAACCGGAGTTTCCACTTCCATGTAACCAGCATCGTTAAAGAAGGTTCTCATGGCGGTGAACAATTTGGTTCGTTTCATAAACACTTCTTTCACCTGCGGGTTAACCACTAAGTCCACATAACGCATGCGGTAACGCAATTCCGGATCGGTAAATGCGTCAAAAATGTTTCCTTCTTCGTCCATTTTTGGTAAAGGTAACGGACGTAACGTTTTGCTTAAAAAAGTGAAATTCGAAACACGGATACATTTAGCACCTACCTGCGTCGTGAATAACTCGCCTTCAATTCCGATAAAGTCACCTAAATCTGTTAGTTTTTTGAAAACTGTATTGTACAACGTTTTGTCTTCGTCTGGGCAAATCACATCACGGTTAAAATAAGCCTGAATTCTGCCTTCGCTGTCCTGAAGTTCTGCAAACGTGGCTTTCCCCTGATCGCGAACACTCATTAAACGTCCGGACACAACAACCTTCTTGCCTTCCTCAAAAGCGTCCTTTATCTGCTTCGATGTATGGTTTACTGGAAACAAATTTGCCGGATACGGATTGATGCCAAGTTCTCTCAACTTGCCCAATTTCTCTCTTCTGATGATTTCTTGTTCTGAAAGTTGCATAATTCTATGTTATTTTAAGGGTGCAAAGATAGATATAATTTGAAAATGAGGCAATTTGAAAATGAATCAATTTTTAATCGTAAAATAGGATTGTTGGAAGTTGTTAATTATTTGAAGCGGATTGGCCAGGGCTTTTTTGTAATCCCTTTTCCTGCTGTTCGCTATATCTTTTCAACCGGTTATTTCGAGAGCCTCAATAACAGCTTGAAAAGGATGCCGCTCCCATCAGGGCTACTTAGGAAACTATTTTGTACTTTTGGGAAAATTTCTAAAAAATGAAAAAAGGTAGGCTTTTGCTGCTTCTTGCTTTTGCCTTTTCGTTGACAAGTTGTGTAATGACGGAAAGTGTAGCTTTCAATGCTGATCAGTCGGGAAAAATCAATTACCGTTTTGATATGTCTAAAATGATGTCGATGCTTGGAAAAGAAATGGGGGGCATGGGGACAGGATTGACCGACGGTAAGTCAAAGGATATTGATACCACTTTTACTATGGCTTCTTTATATGAATTAAAGAAAGATAGTATTGCCAAGTTGTCAAAAGAAGAACAGGCAAAAATCAAAACGATGGAGAAGTTTACCTGTCATATGGTGATGAATGAAAAGGACGGAGCATTTGTTTTTGATATGTATGCCGATTTTAAAAACACTGCCGAATTAAGGCAGATGGTTTCGCCGGTAAATGCGATTTCAGATATTAATCCTATGGGGAAAGATGCTGCGTCAGGCACAATGCCGAAAAATGAGAGTATAACTCATTATGTTTTCGACGGGAAGAAATTCAGTAAGAAAGTTTCGGTGATGGAAAAAGAGCAAATCCAATCGGAATATAAAAAAGAAGCAAAAAAATTGGGGGCCAATGAAGAAGAGGTTGAGGAGCTTTCCAATACGATGAGTCAATCGATGGAAATGATTTGGCAGGAGTCTGATTATATAATGGTGGTGGAATTTCCGAAAAAAGTAAAAAAAGTGTCGGCGCCTAATGCAAAAATAAGTGACAATAAAAAATCGGTAACCCTGACGTGTTCTATGAAAGAGTATATGGAAGGGAAAGGTTTGAATTTTGATGTCGAATTAGAATAGTCTATAATATATATGAATAAGAAAGTACAGCTGCAGGATTTGGGTCAGAAAGATTATAAGGTTACCTGGGATTTTCAGGAAGAACTTTTTGCTGATATTGTTTCCCGAAAAATGGCCAAGCGGGAAAATCCCGAAATTGACACGCCAAACCATTTTTTGTTTGTTGAGCATCCGCATGTATATACGTTAGGGAAAAGTGGTGATTTGTCTAATTTGCTTCTGAATGAAAAGCAACTGGCGGAAAAAGGAGCGACTTTCTATAAAATAAACCGGGGAGGGGATATTACCTATCACGGTCCGGGTCAGATTGTAGGTTATCCTATTTTGGATCTGGAAAATTTCTTTACCGATATACATAAATACCTTCGCTTGTTGGAAGAAGCAATAATTCTTACTTTAGCTGAATACGGTCTTCAGTCTGAAAGAAGCCAAGGTGAAACTGGGGTATGGCTGGGTGTGGGGACACCGTTTGCCAGAAAAATTTGTGCAATGGGAGTTCGCGCTTCCCGTTGGGTGACCATGCATGGTTTTGCACTAAATGTTAATGCCGATTTGGGGTATTTCGATAATATTATTCCGTGTGGTATAAAAGGCAAGGCGGTAACTTCAATGCATGTGGAGCTGGGAAGGGCTGTTGATGAAAACGAGGTGAAACAGAAAATAGTGAAGCATTTTGCTGACTTATTCGAGGCGCAAATAGTTTAGTTGCTCCATAATTAATTAAAAAAAAATCAAAAGCAGTTTTTTGATTATATATATAGGTGGAAATTTTTTTGACTTTTTCTTCTTGTATCTTGTCTCTCTTTTTAAAAATCCAGTTTCAGCTGCTCCGGTAATAAACGGAACGATAGTCGGTGGTATTTGGTTACCCCGTATTTAAGAATGGCTTCTCTGTGTTCTGCAGTAGGATAGCCTTTGTTTTTTTTCCAATTGTACATCGGGAATTCTTCGTGGATTCTGTTCATGTATTCGTCTCTGTAAGTTTTTGCTAAAACAGAGGCGGCAGCAATGCTTAGATATTTGCTGTCTCCTTTGACAATACAGCTATGGGGTATGCTGTTAACGGCTTTGAACCGGTTGCCGTCTACAATAATATATTCCGGGGTTGGATTTAGGTTTACGATGCATTCCTGCATGGCTTTGATAGAAGCGTTCAGGATGTTGATCTTGTCAATGATCTCTGGCTCCAGATGTATAACCTTATAAGTAAGGGCTTCTTGTTCTATGATGGGTTTAAGCTTTTCTCTGTTTTTTTCTGAAAGTTGTTTCGAGTCGTTCAGTAGGTTTGAGGTAAAACCTTCGGGAAGAATTACTGCGGCAGCGGTTACCGGTCCGGCCAAACAACCTCGTCCTGCTTCATCAGTGCCGGCTTCAAATAAATAATCGGAAAAATTTTTGAGTAGCATTTTTTGTTTTTGCAAAAGTACAAAAATGTGGGCTGATTGTTGTAATGTTTGTATTCTAAGTATTAGTTTGTTGGCTATTTTGTTTTTATTTCATAAAATATTTAACAAGTGTTAAATAATATAATTCTGTAGTAATATTTGGTTATTTAAGAAATTATTAAGAAGTTTGCGAAATAACTAACTCAAATAAATTCAGTATGAGATCGAAGTTTAAATGGATTTTTGCGCTATTGCTGGCGTTTTCAATGCAGTTTTCCTTCGCACAGGAGAAAACTATCACTGGTACAGTAACCGAAGGAGGGTTGCCGTTGCCAGGTGTAAGCGTTGTTGTTAAAGGTACAACTCGCGGAACACAAACTGACATGGATGGTAATTATTCCATCAAGGCTAAAACTGGCGAAGTTTTAGTGTTTACTTTCATTGGTATGAAAGAATCTACGATGACAGTTGGGTCATCAAACAAAATGAATGTTGCTATGGCTGCAGAGTCTACAACATTAGAGAATGTTGTTGTTACTGCTGTTGGTATTAAAAAGAGAGTAGATGAAATTACTTCGTCTTCTCAGCAGGTAAAAGCAAAAGAGTTAACTCAGGCGGCTAACCCGAACGTTGTTCAGTCGTTAGCTGGTAAAGTTGCTGGTTTGCAAATTAATACTACAAACACTGGAGTGAATTCAACTACTCGTATCGTGTTGCGTGGTAACCGTTCAATTACAGGTAATAACCAAGCTTTGGTTGTAATTGATAACGTTATCTCTACTGCAGGTGTTTTGCAGTCAATTGCTCCGGATATTATTGAATCAACAAACATCTTAAAAGGAGCACAAGGTGCTGCTTTGTACGGAGAGCAAGGTGTTAATGGTGTAATCATTGTTACAACCAAAAAAGGAGCTAAAAGCGGTAAGTTAAATGTGGCAGTAAACTCTGCAATTGACTTCGAAGAAGTAGCGTATGTTCCACAAAGACAAAGACGTTATGGTCAGGGTTGGAATGGTCAGCATGTTACTTATGAGAACGGTGGTTGGGGAGCAGAATTTGATGGTATGATCAGATCTGTTGGTATGCAGCAGGCTGATGGTTCGTACATCATGGCCCCTTATTCATCAATTAAAGATAATATCAAAGAATTCTTTGAAACTGGTACTATCATGCAAAATGGTGTGTCTATCAGTGGAGGTACTTTGGAAGATGGATATGCTTTGATGTCGGCTAACAACCAGAAAACGGAATTCGTAGTTGATGGTGATGAGTTGAACAGAAGTACATTCTCATTCAAAGGAGGAAGAAAGTTTGGTAAATGGACAGTTGAAGGAAATGTTATTTATGTAACTCAAAGAACTGAGACTACTTCTTCAGGTTTGTTTACAGATTTATTACAAACGGCTTCTAACATTCCGGTAGAGCGTTTTGAGCATTCAGGAAATGCAGGTCACTGGACTTCTTACTACAACAACCCTTATTGGTTAAGAGATAATGTTCGTAATACTAACAGATCTGATTTTTGGACTGGAATTGCTACATTAAACTATGAATTTAATAAAAACATTAATGTTAACTATGTAGCTAACGTTCAGACTACAGCAGCTAACTCTATGTCGCATACTAATGGTTATGTTGACCAAATACAAGTTGGTGGAGGTAATCAGACTATTGTTTCTACTTTCGATTCAGCTAATTCAAACTCAAGAAGATATTATGGTGATTTGTTGATTAACTTTGACTATATGCTGACTGAGGATCTTAGTTTAAGAGCCAACATTGGTAACAATATTCAGGATGTTTACACTCAATCTACAAGTGTTGGAGGGGATAACTTGACTATTCCAGGTTTGTACAATATTTCAAACGTTACAGGTGAGGTTAGAAGAGGTAATGGTTTCTCTAGACAAAGAAGATTTGCATTTTTTGGTAACGTAGATTTAGGATATAAAGATTTCTTAAACCTTAACGTAACAGCAAGAAACGACTGGAACTCTACAATGACAGAGACTGAGAAAGATAATTATTTCTATCCATCTGTTGGGGTTTCGTTTATTCCTACAAAACTTGATGTCTTGAACAATAACAGTGTATTGAACTATGCTAAACTTTACGGTAACTATATCGTGGTTGGTAATACTTCAGCTGTAGATGCTTACGGAACAAATGATCTTTATGGTCCTTCTACAGGATATCCATTTGGAGCGTTGAACTCTTTTACTTATACTCAGACTCCGATTGCTAATGATATCAAACCTGAGTTTATGAAAACTTTTGAAATTGGTGGTAATTTTGGATTCCTTAAAGATAGAATTACTTTAGAAGCTGCATACTTTAATACGAAAACTGATGATTTGATCACTAGAAGAAGTGTTTCTGCTGCTTCAGGTATTTCAAGTGTATTGACAAATGTTGGTGAAATGACAACTGATGGTTTTGAAATCGAGTTAGGTTTTGCGCCTATCAGAAATGAAAACTTTGCTTGGGAAAACAGAATTTCTTATTCTCACTCTAAATCGGTTGTAGACAAAGCGGCTCCAGATGCAAAATCAATTGCATTGTTTAATGACTCTGGAAACGGTGTTGGTATCTTTGCTGAAGAAGGAGAAGAATTCCCTTTAATTAAAGGTATTGCTTACGAAAGAGATGGTCAAGGTAGAGTAAAGATTGATCCTACTACAGGTAACCCTATTAAAACTGGTGACTACAAAATCTTAGGAAAAGCTACTCCAGATTATATCATCAACTACAATGGTTCAGTGGAATACAAAGGAATTCGTTTATCTGCGGTAATGGATTACAGAACAGGACACCAATTCTGGTCAGGTACTAAAGACTGGTTGTCTTGGTCAGGTCACTTAGTAGAGTCTGCTGAAGGAGGTCGTACAGGATTTATCTTCCCTAATTCAGTTACAGATTTAGATAAAGACGGAGTTTATGATGATCCTAACAATACTGTAGTGACAGGAGGAAATACATATACTTCTTATTTGAACTATTTCTCTAACGAGTACAGTAATACACCTGAAAATATGGTTTTAGATGCTACTGCATTTAAAATTAGAGAGTTAGCTTTAAGCTACGCTTTACCGACTAAAATGATTGAAAGAGCTGGTTTGACTTCATTACGTTTCGGTGTTAATGCAAGAAATCCATTGACTGTATTACCTAAAGAGAACAGAGGATACAGTGATCCGGAGCAATCTAGAACAAGTGGAAATGATCAAGGTATTGCAGTTACAGGTCAATATCCTGCAACCAGAACTTTCGGTTTCAATGTTAACCTAACTTTTTAATTAAAGAAAAATGAAAAGAATTAAATTTATATTACCGTTAATAGCTGGTTTTATGCTATTTTCTTGTAGTGATTATTTGGATATAAATAAGTCTCCAAATAATGCTGACGGGAACGCAGTTACACCTGATTTATCTTTAGCTGCAGCGCAGTCTGATTCTTATAGAAATTTGACAAGACGTATGAATGAGTATGGTAACGTATTCATGAATAACTGGGGTGCAAACGTTAACTCTTTCACTGGTGGGTATGCTGAAGAATTTGGAATCTTCGTGAGTAACAATTTCTATGATGATGTTTGGGATGGTCTATACAGAGGTACTGGTTTATACTCTAAGATTATTAATCACCCTGCTCAAGGATTTGATAACCACAAAGCGATTGCAAAAATTTGTAAAGCTTTCTATTTTCAATATTTAGTTGACCTTTATGGGGACGTGCCTTATTCTGAGGCTCATAAGGGTATGGCCAATGTGACTCCTAAATATGATGATGACCAAGAGATTTACAAAGATTTAATTGTGCAATTAGATGCTGCAATCAATACAATCCAAAATCCTGTTCCTGGTGCTAAAGTTGTTGGTACTGAAGATGTTATCTTAAAAGGAGACATGGCTGGTTGGGTTAGATTTGCTAACACATTGAAACTAAGAATTTTATTGAGACAGTCTGAAGTGGCTGAAGCGGATCCGGTTATTAAACAATACATAACTGACGAATTTGCTAAATTGAATGGTGCTCTTTTCGTAGAAGCTGATGTTATTATTAATCCTGGATATTCAAGCGGAAGTGATTCAAGACAAAATCCTTGGATGAACTTAATGGTTGAATTAAAGAAAAATTCAAGTAATCAATTCGTTTACAGACAGGCATTCAATTTCAGAAGAGCTTCTGCGCACATCGCTGGACAATTAAATTCTACTGCTGACGGAAGAAGAGCAAGAATCTTCGCTCCTGTTTCTGGAACAGATATTACTGGGGTTATCCAGGGTGACCAGTCTGCATTAAACGGTGGAGGTACAGCGCCAGGTGCTATTTCTTCATTGGGCCCAGGCTTAGTGAGGGATAATGGACAAGACGGATACATGATGTTGCGTGCAGAAAGTTTGTTGTTACAAGCAGAGGCAGCTCACAGAGGATATTTGCCAGGTACTCCTCAAACATTATTTAACCAGGCTATTACTGCTTCTTTTACAACATTCGTTGCAACTGGTGCTCCAGCTTATATTTCTCTGATTAATGGAGTAGTTGGAAAAGGATATGGCGCTCCGGGAGCAACTAGTGAGGAGCAATTGGAGGCTATTTTCTACCAAAAGGATGTTGCTTTGAATGGTATCAATGGAGCAGAAATCTTCATCGAGTATACAAGAGCTCGTAAAAACGGAAGACCGTTGATTGATGAAGTTATTCCTATGCCATTAAATTCGACTACACCGACAAACGAAAAACCACGTCGTTTAATGTATCCTATTTCTGAGTACGCTAGTAACAGTGCTAACGTACCTGTTCAGAGCATATCGGATGCGTACAACACGGCTCCTTTCTGGTTTAGAAACTAATTAAATAAAAAATACATAGAATTATGAAAAAGTTAATGTCTTTAATCATCCTGGCATCTCTTGGATTTGCTTGTACTGATGACGATATCAGATCAGAACATGTTCTTAATGAAGGGCCAAAAATTGTTGGTTTCGCAAAGTCAACTGTGAATATGGCCTATTTTGAACATATTGGTCCTGTAGAAGACCAAGGAGTTAAAGTTGCACTTATCGGACGTGGTAATGGTGACTACCCTACATCTTCTATAAATATGACATATGAGGTGGATTTAGTGAACTCTACAGCTGTTGAGGGAGATGAATTTAATTTTGTGGATGATACTCGTAAGATTACGATTCCTGCCGGAGGTTCTTTTGTTACGCTTCCTATTACTGTAAACACAGATAATTTAGACCCAATTAAAAAAACAGAATTGATTTTGAAATTGGTTGATACGTCTGATTCTGTTATTGGTGCTCAATATCAAACTGTTAAAGTTGTTTTTGTTGGTTGTCCAACAAACCTGGAAGGTGTTTACAATTGGAATGGACAAATTGATGTTAATATTGTTAAAATAGCTCCAAATGTTTATGAAGGTGATTTTGTACCTTATTTAAACTATTATTGGTGGCAGTTTTCTGACGTTTGTAAAGAATTGGAAATCGTTGATTGGGAATACCAAGCAAGTAATGCGATGACCGGTGCAAACGGTGGTCCGGTAAAAGGAAAAGTAGAAGATAATGGAAATCTAACTTTCAATAATGTAACTATTGGCGGTGTTGCTTCACACGTTAATAAGACATGGGTTTTAGTTAGACAATAATTTCAATTTTTAAATTATTTATATGAAAAAGATACTAAAATATAACTTTTTGTTTGCAGCTGCAGCAGTAGGTTTGTTGGCATCATGTGATCAGGAAGATGATTCTACGCATGTGCAGGGGTATAAGCCTACAATACATATCGACAAAACTGATTTTTCAGTTACTGAAGATCAAGATGTAGTTATTGACCTTTCTACAAATAGCCCATTCTATAAGACAATGGAAATGAAACTTGAATTGATTGGGGGTACAGCGACTTTCAGAGATTATACTGCTGACGGCGATGGTGATTCTGAATCAAGCGAAGAAACCGGTGTTGATGATGGTATGGGAGCTATTGGACACAGATTGTCCTTTCCGGCTTATGCGTCAGACTATTCTTTCACAATCAAGCCAATAAAAGACATGCTTGTTGAGGGACCTGAAACAATTAAATTGAGATTGTATTCAGCGGGTAATTCAAATGGTATAATCGATCAAGTAATCACCATTAATGTTGCAGACTACGTAAGCAATGATCTTGCACTTGAGTTGGATTGGACTAAAACTACAGCTGATAAACATGGTACTCTTCATGGTGGTACTTATGTAGGAACCGATGGTAAAGTACACGAGTTTGCTGAATATGATTTCGATATGCTTGTGACTACCAATACTGCTGGTACAGGTACTGATTATGCTGATTTCGCTGCTCAAACAGGAAATGCGCCTGAAAGTGCTGAATTATTGAACGATGATTTGGCGGATGGCGATTATTATGTTGTTGTTAACTTTTATGCGAGAGCAGCTGTAGCGCCAGCAAAAAAATTCCAGTTTGATATGAAGCTGACTGCTGCCAAATTTGGTATTTGGAATGTTCAGTTGCCATTAACGTACTTCAGTGATAGCGCACTTGGAAATAAAGCTGTTGCTAAGATTACTAAAGTCGGAACTACTTACACTGTGACTAATCAGGCTACAGGTGAAGTGATAATTACTGGTAGAACGCGTTAATAATAAATTAATGTTTCATAAAGACTAAGAAAATAATTCGTTTTCTGTAATTCTTATAAGCCCCACTTCGGTGGGGCTTTTTTTATTTGAATAATTTATACAAATCTGATTACCTTTGCTGTCTAATCAAAATTTATGAAACAAGGGCTTTTCTGTTTGTTATTTTTATTTTCGATTTCCTTTTCTGCTTTTGCACAGGATGATGATCTGCAGTTAGAAAAAAAAGCGTCTAATGACAAAGCGGAAAAAAAAGCAACCGTTGATTTATACAAAATCATTTCTATAGAAAGAGATACCACAATAGTAGATACATCGCTTACTATCAAACGAGAGTATAAATTCAATTATTTGCGTAAAGATATTTTCGGACTGTTGCCTTTTCTAAATGAAGGACAAACGTATAATACTTTGGATTTCGGGTTGACCCATTTTAACCCATTCCCCGAATTTGGTTTCCTTGCCAAACATTTTAATTATCTCGAAGTTCGCGATATCAATTATTATAATCTTCCAACGCCATATTCGGACATGTACTTTAAATCGGTTATGGAACAAGGTCAAAACCTGGATGCCTTTGTTTCTGCCAATGTGTCAAAAAATCTTAATTTCGCTGTAGGCTATAAAGGGCTTCGTTCATTAGGGAAATATCAAAACCAACTCTCAAGTACAGGGAATTTAAAATTGATCTCGAGCTACAATACGAAAGATAAACGTTATTTTCTTAAAGCTCACATGACTGCTCAGGATATCCTAAACCATGAAAATGGTGGAATAAAAGTACTTTCCCAATTTGAAAGCGGGGATGATCTGTATCAGGAACGATCCCGAATTGATGTGAATTTTTATGATGCACAATCACTTTTGAATGGTAAACGTTTTTTTGTGGATCACTCGTTTAAGCTTAGTAAGAGTCCGAGTAGTGTAGTGTTGAATCACCAGTTTAACTACGAGTATAAATATTTCGAATTATCCATGGCTGCGCACGAGCGTTTCGGTGAGAGTTATTCGTCTTTCATAAATAATAAGACCCGCTACAACCGTATGTATAATAAGTTTGGTGCAGCGTACTCCCATAAATATCTGGGGGATTTTAATTTTTTTGTGGAAAATTACCAGTACAATTATTATTACTATAGAACAGTCGTGCAGGCTTCAGGAGCTTTTGTCCCGAATGCTATCAATGATAAAATCAACACTTGGGGTGGCCAGTATATCTACAATAAAGATAAATGGAAGGGAACTTTCTTAATATCGAATTCGATAACGAATCAGTCTCTTGCGAATCTTGATGCCAACATTCGATACACACTAAATGAAAACAATGTTTTCTCATTCAGGTATCAAAACATGAATAAATTGCCTAACCTGAATTATGTCCTTTATCAAAGTGATTACAAGGAATACAATTGGAATAATAGTTTTAAAAACGAAAAAATTAATAATATCGAGGTAGAAGCAAAAACAAAATGGTTTGAAGCCTCGATGCAATATTCCGTTTTAAATGATCATTTGTATTTTGCTAACCAGAACCCAACCTATAACGTAGAGGGTATAGCCAATCAGCTTATTGTAAAACCTTTGCAATACGAAAAAACAATCAACTATTTATCGATTAAAGCCGGAAACGAAATTAAAGTTGGTAAATTTGGTTTAGATAATACTTTTCTGTTTCAACAAGTGGAGCAATCGGATAATATTTTAAATGTACCTCAGTTTACCACCCGTAATAGTTTGTATTACAGTGATTATTTCTTTAAAAAAGCATTGTTTTTACAAACTGGGTTCACATTTAACTATTTTACCAAATATAAGGCTAATGATTACAATCCTTTGTTAGGCGAATTTTACATCCAAGAGCAAAAAGAAGTTGGTGGTTATCCCGTGTTTGATTATTTCCTTAATGCCAAAATCCGAACTTTTAGGGTTTTCTTCAAGGCAGAACATATTAACTCAAGTATAACGGGTTATGATTTTTACACCGCTCCAAATTATCCTTACCGTGATTTTATGATCCGATTCGGACTTGTTTGGAATTTCTTCAGTTGATTTTTTGACGCGAATCTCCCGATAGCTATCGGGACGCTCTATCCATCTCGTTGAAAAAATGAGATGGATGTCCCTCCCATCGGGGCTATTGGGTAAGCCTTTTTTCCTTTTGGAAACCTGGTTTAAATCAATATCTTTATGGCGCTCAAAATCCAAGGCAGTAAATTATAAATAGAAATGAAATACGCAAATAATATATTGGAAACCATCGGGAATACACCAATGGTTAAATTGAACAAAATAACTTCTGAAATCGACGCTCTTGTATTGGCTAAAGTAGAGTATTTTAATCCCGGTCATTCATGTAAAGACCGTATGGCGCTTAAAATGGTCGAAGATGCAGAGGCAGACGGACGTTTAAAACCAGGGGGGACAATCATAGAAGGTACATCCGGAAATACCGGTATGGGATTGGCTTTAGCGGCAATTGTGAAAGGCTATAAACTGATTTGTGTTATCACGGATAAGCAGTCCAAAGAAAAAATGGATATCTTACGTGCCGTAGGCGCTAAAGTGGTAATCTGTCCTACAGATGTAGAACCAAACGACCCGCGCTCATACTATTCCGTTTCCAAGCGCTTAGCTGAAGAAACTCCAAATTCGTGGTACGTTAACCAATACGATAACTTATCAAACACCCAGGCAAACTACGAACAAACAGGACCTGAAATCTGGGAACAGACTGATGGTAAAGTTACGCACTTTATAGTAGGTGTAGGTACTGGTGGAACAATCTCCGGGGTAGCTAAATTTTTAAAAGAGAAAAACCCGAATATCAAAATCTGGGGAGTGGATACCTATGGTTCGGTTTTCAAAAAATACAAGGAAACCGGAATCTTCGATGAGAACGAAGTGTATTCTTATGTAACAGAAGGAATCGGTGAAGATATCCTTCCTCAAAACGTAAACTTCGACCTGATTGACGGTTTCACAAAAGTTACCGATAAAGATGCGGCGGTGTATACCCGTAAACTGGCTTTAGAAGAAGGTTTGTTTGTTGGGATGTCTTCCGGATCAGCTATCAAAGGTTTACTGCAGTTAAAAGAGGAATTCGGGCCGGACGATGTGGTTGTGGTATTGTTCCATGATTCAGGTTCCCGCTATGTGGGTAAAATATTTAATGATGATTGGATGCGTGACAGAGGATATCTGGACGATGAAATTACCAAAGCCGAAGATTTGATCAGAGAGCATATCGACAAGCCTCTAGTGGTTGTCCGTACAGAGGAATTGGTTTCTCATGCTATTGGCCGTATGCGTAAACACAAGATTTCGCAAATACCGGTTATCGACGTAAACGGATTTGTAGGTTCAGTAGATGAAACGGATTTGTTCCAAAGTTATGTTGCAGATAAAAATGTAGCTGATAAACCAATACGTGAAGTTATGGGGGCTGCTTTCCCAATTGTGAAATTAGGAACGCCGGTTGAAGAAGTTTCTAAGTTAATCAATAAAGACAATCAAGCAGTCTTGGTTGATTTAGGAAACGGAAAACACCATATCATTACCAAACACGATATTATCAATTCGATAAAATAAGCGAAACAAAAAAGCCACTGTGTTCAGTGGCTTTTTTGTTTTAATTCCCAATCAATACCCCGGAAACATTCCAGGCACTAAACCCGGTTCCTTCTGGAGCGCCTTGCGGTATTTTTACGCGTATGGTATGTTTTCCTGCTTTTAGATCGCCTAAGTCAATCAAGTTGGGATTGGTAACCATTCCTGGGCACCAATTGGAACGGCTGTAGTCGGAAGAGGATAATCCGTTAGGAAAGTTCCCCGATGCAGGATTGAACAAACGATAAGAACCACAATCCTGTCTCCATGGGATAAAGCTGAAAACTTCTTTCTCATCTAAAAGAATAGTGTTTTTCTTTTGTACAAATTCATCGCCGTTTTCCCATCCTCCGTGACCAGTAGTGGTGTAGCGAAGTTTTGCATTCTTAACGTCTTTGTCCAGTGTAAATGTGACCAAAAGTCCGTTGTCATTGTTAAACATAGTGCTGTATTCCTGTTCTGCCATTTCCATGATGTTGGTAGTGTTGAAAAGTGGGAGCGCAAAAGTGTTTTTTATCGGTTGATTTTCTTCATTGTGAATAGTGATATGTATCGAAACCTTATGTCCGCCTTTGTCATAGTTTCCGATAAAAGTGCCTACCCAAAGTTCTTTATTGCTTAAGGTCGAATACAACTCGGAGATGTCCTGACGGTAAGGAACGATTTCATGCCACTTTTTATCTTTTAATTCTATATGGTTATATTGTTTGATGCCAAAAGGGGTAAAAAAGCGCATTAACTCCAAAAGTGGAGCATAGTCATCGGTGCGGACAACACCCTGGTATTTCTTTCCATTTCCGTTTTCGTAGATTGGAAGGGTTTTGGCGCCGTTTTTTAATCCGTCCATGAAAGTCGCTTTTTCATCCGTCGGAATAACGAAAACAGAACCGGTACGGTCGTAGGCATCTCCGTTAGATTGTTCGGCAACATCTACAAAAATCTGACTCCCGCTTTTTATCTCCGGGAATTTTATTTTTCTCAGGATGATGGTCCCATTCGCAAATCGCAAAATGCTGTCGTTCGATTTTGACGCATCCGAAAAATTGATGACTTCATTTTCAAAAACCGATAAAGTTGTGAAACGGCTTTTCCATAACAAATCGCGATACGTTAAAGGATCAACATTTTTGCCGGTATTAGGAACGAGGCTGGAAGTGTTTAGTTTTTTTACCGTTTCTATTTTGGAAGCCGATACAGTATAATTTCCGTTGCGGACCATCTCCAAAACCAATCCAAGGTTCTGTCCTAAAACGGTTGGGGCACCCTTTACTTTTAATTCGTCGGTGTACCAAAGTTCTATCGTGTTAGAATTGATAACAGTTTTTGCTTTTTTGCATTTGTAACCCAAAATTGTTTTGGTGTCTGTTGTTATTTCAAAAGACTGTTTGCCTATGGTAATGCTGTCTGTTGTCGAAGTGGTTTTTGTAGCCGAAAGATTAGCCACCTGAACAAAATTGTTTTTTGGTCGGTTAACAATGGTTTGTTCAAAAGGGAAGTCAGCTTTTTTGGTGTTTATTTTTTCGGAAGTTATTACCGTTTGGCTGTCATTTGCAAATATCAGTATAGGATCTTGGTTTTCGATCAGTTTTCCGTTGGAACTTTTTAAATACGTTATTTTTAATCCGTTGGGCTGTTTAGGTTTGGTTTGTCCGAAGGCCGACAGGAAACCACAGAAAACTAAAATTGTAAGATTTTTTTTCATTTTTTTAATAGTGTTGGTTCACAAAGATAATTTTTTTTCCTACATTCGTTTTTCATTTTAAACGCCATGCAAGAAGATTTTTTACACCACATCTGGCAATACAGAAAATTTACCTATGTTTACTTACGTACTTTTAATGGGGAAGAACTTCGGATTCTCCATCCGGGCCATTATCTGAAACAGGCAGGCCCCGATTTTTTCAATGCCCAAATTTATATCGGAAATCAAAAATGGGCAGGCAATATTGAAATTCACATCAAATCTTCCGATTGGTATATCCACCATCATGAAAACGATCCTGCTTATGATGCCGTAATCCTACACGTTGTTTGGGAACACGATACTGGTGTTTTTCGGGCAGACAATACAGAAATTCCGGTTTTGGAATTGAAAAACTACGTTGCTAAGGAAATTCTAGAGAGTTATTATTCACTTTCATTCGCTAAATCCTGGATTTATTGTGAAAAAGATTTAGCTTCCGTTGATAAATTTGTCTTGAAAAAATGGCAGGAACGATTGTTTTTTGATCGGCTTGAACGAAAAGCACTTCTCATGCAGGAGCAGTTGCTTCGTAACAAGAACGATTGGGAAGCAACGTTGTTTTGTTTTTTGGCAAAGAATTTTGGTTTAAATACTAATGGAGATTCTTTCTTTGCGATTGCGGCTTCAATTCCGTTTTCGATTATACGAAAGGAAAAGAATGAACTTGAAAATCTGGAAGCCTTGTTTTTAGGGCGTGCCGGATTACTGGAAGAAGAAAAACAGGATGTTTATTATAATGACCTAAAGAATCGTTGGTGTCATTTGTCTGATAAATATCAATTAGAAAAGGCATTTATAGCACCAGTTCAATTTTTTAAACTTCGTCCCGATAATTTTCCAACAATCCGTCTGGCTCAACTGGCGCAATTATACCATCAACAGGACAATCTGTTTTCCAAAATGATGGCTTCCGAATCGGTTTCGGCTTTCTATACAATTTTTGATGTGAAGGTTTCTGATTATTGGCAGATCCATTATCAGTTCGATAAAGAAAGTCCGAAGAAACACAAGGGGTTAACTTCTTCTTTTGTGGACTTGTTGATCATGAATACCATCATTCCAATCCGGTTTGCTCTTGCCAAACAATTGGGTGAAGAGGTGACCGATGATTTAATCGGTTTTTTGGAAGAAATCGAAGCCGAGAAAAATGTAATCATCGATAAGTTTACAAATTTTGGAATCCATGCCAAAAATGCTTTTGATTCACAAACACTGTTGCAACTAAAAAATGAGTTTTGCAACGTTAAAAAATGTTTGCAATGCGAAATAGGTATTGAATTGTTAAAGAAATAATTACATTTGTACTATGGGATTGATAACCAATATACGTCACTTTTTCGAGAAACACGGTTTCGAAGTTTCTTCCCGTTTAGCCGATCGCCTTGGTATGAGGACCACGAGCGTTCGTCTTTTTTTTATTTACATTTCTTTTTTTACTGTCGGACTCTGGTTTGGAGTGTATCTTACACTTGCTTTTTTGTTCAAGTTGAAGGATAAGGTCTATACCAAACGCAGTTCTGTTTTTGATTTGTAAATCTCTCCATCATGAAAATTACGTCTGATTTTAAATACACCCGCGAACAGCGGAGTGGAATTGCTGTGCTTATTTTATTGATGATAATTGTGCAGTTAGCCTATTGTTTTTATTTTTCGGAAATTTCTTTTTCAGATCAACCAGTAAGTAAAGAGGAAAAAGAGTGGCTGGCATTACAGTCGGAAATCGATAAGCTTAAAATTGAAAAGGACAATATAAAGCATAAGATTTATCCGTTCAACCCAAATTTTATTTCTGATTTCAAAGGATACACATTGGGGATGTCGGTTGTTGAGATTGATCGTCTGCATAAATTTCGAAAAGGGAATCGATTTGTGAATTCCGTAGTCGAATTTCAAAAAGTCACCATGGTTTCTGATAAACTGCTGGCAGAAATGGCTCCTTATTTTAAGTTTCCGGATTGGGTTAAAAATGGTGCTAAGGGTGATTTTGTTTCTCGTTTTTCGAAGCCGACGATTGATAAAAAAACGAAAAGAATTGTGGCGGATATCAATTTGGCTTCCCAAGAAGATTTGATGAAGGTATATGGAATCGGTCCGGCTCTTTCCGAAAGAATTTTAAAGGAACGTGAAAAACTGGGGGCTTTTGTGTCGATGAAACAGTTGGATGATGTTTGGGGGCTTTCTCCTGAAGTCATTGCAAACATGAACGAATATTTTTCTGTTTTGACTTCCCCGAATGTCAAGAAGATTGATGTTAATGAGGCTTCTGTAAAAGAGTTGTCTCAATTTCCGTTTTTTAAATATCATCTTGCCAAGGAAATTGTTACTTACAGGAGCATGCAGGGGGCGATAAAAGGAAAAGACGATTTAAGAAAAATTAAAGATTTTCCTATTGATAAAGTTGATATAATTGCCTTATATTTGGCCTTTTAAAACAAATAAACAAACTATTGTAAGATAGTTAAATAATTCAAACTGTATGAATTCATTATACTTTACCGAAGAGCATCAATTATTTAGAGAGAGTTTGCGAGATTTTTTGCAAAAAGAAGTAGTTCCTCATATTGAAAAATGGGAAAAAACTGGAACGATAGAACGATTTATATGGAAAAAATTTGGTGAAATGGGCTTCTTCGGATTGCGTTATCCTGAGGCTTATGGCGGATTGAATTTGGATTTATTTTACACAGTTATCTTTTTAGAGGAGCTACAAAGAATCAAATCCGGAGGTTTTGCAGCTGCCATGTGGGCACATGCTTATTTAGCAATGACTCATTTAAATGCAGAAGGAGACGAACGAATTAAGCAAGAATATTTAGCAACTAGTATTTCTGGTGATAAAATAGGGGCTTTATGTATAACAGAGCCTTTTGGTGGGAGTGATGTGGCAGGTATGCGTACAACAGCTGTGAAAAAAGGTGATAAGTATGTTATCAATGGCTCTAAAACATTCATAACAAACGGAGTTTATGCCGATTATTATGTTGTTGCAGCTAAAACAAATTCGGAACTTGGAAATAAAGGGATCAGTATGTTTTTGGTGGATGCTAATATTGAAGGGATATCTGCTACTAAACTTGATAAATTAGGATGGAGAGCTTCTGATACAGCTGAAATAGCATTTGATAATGTTGAAATTCCTGCGGAGAATTTAATGGGAGAGGAAGGAAAAGGGTTTCCGTATATTATGCAGCACTTTGCCTTAGAGCGATTAATTATGGCTATTAATGCACATGCAAGTGCAGAGTATGCAATTGAATACACTTTAGAGTACATGTCGGAGCGTGAGGCTTTTGGAAGAACAATCGATAAGTTTCAGGCGTTAAGACATACGATAGTTGAGCATGCAACGGATGTAGAGCATTGTAAGTTGTTCAATTATGCTACTGTAGCCCGTTTGGATAAAGGGGAATACGTAGTGAAAGAAGCTACAATGGCTAAATTGAAGTCAACAAAAGTAGCCGATGAAACTATTTATAGTTGTTTGCAGATGTTAGGAGGTTATGGTTATATGGAAGAGTATCCTTTAGCGCGATTGTTAAGAGATAGTCGTTTAGGGCCAATCGGAGGAGGGACTTCGGAGATCTTAAAAGAAATCTTATCGAAAATGATTATCGATAAGCAAAATTACAAGCCGGCTGTAAAACATTAGTAGGTTGAATTAAGAGTATAAAAAGCAAAACCAAGAAACAAGAAATTGTTTCTTGGTTTTGCTTTTTTAGGGAAATCGTGAACGAAATAAACAGCGGAAGAAGTTAGCATTGAGTAAAATCTCTTCGCTTACGCTTTTGTTCTTGTTTCTTGAAAGTCAGTGTGAAAAATAATTCAAAATTTATAATTCATAATTCAAAATAAAGTTATAAGTTTGCGGCCTAAACGAGAGGAGGTGTCTAAACAATGTTAATTATCCCAATTAAAGACGGAGAAAATATCGATAGAGCATTAAAGCGCTATAAGAGAAAATTCGACAAAACAGGAACTGTTCGTCAGTTAAGAGCACGTCAGGCGTTTACTAAGCCATCTGTAACAAGAAGAGCTCAAATTCAAAAAGCACAATATATTCAAGGACTAAGAGATTCTTTAGAAGCATAGTCTTTTTTGAATAATAAAATTGCCGTTAGTATATGAAGTTTTTTAACTTTGTAACTAACGGTTTTTTTATGGTTTCTACTCAACAGGCGTATTACGATTATCTTCAGAAAGAGAAAAACTATTCTCATCACACACTTACGGCTTATCTTAACGATGTTTTTGAGTTTGAAAAATTCCTCGGAGAACATGATTCAGATGTGGTTTTGGAGTCGGTCGATTATTCTCAAGTGCGAAGTTGGATTGTTTCTCTGGTGGAAAACGGTATTTCCAATACTTCGGTTAACCGTAAAATATCATCGCTAAAATCGTTTTATAAATTTCTTTTAAAGACAAAGCAGATTGAGGTAAGTCCGCTTCAGAAGCATAAGTCTTTAAAAACACCTAAGAAGGTGCAGATTCCTTTTTCGGAAAAAGAACTTAAATTGGTGTTTGAGGAAAATGATTATCCGGATGACTTTGAAGGGATTCGAAATCGATTGATTATTGAGCTTTTTTATACTACCGGTATGCGTCGGGCTGAATTGATCGCGCTTGAACTTGGAAATTACAGTGCTTACAGCAAGACATTTAAGGTGTTGGGGAAGCGGAATAAGGAACGTGTTCTTCCGCTTCTTGAGTGTACTGTTGCGTTATTAAATCGTTATATTATTGAGAGAAATCGACTAACTGCAATCGAAAATTGCAATTTGTTAATATTGAATAAAAACGGTCATAAAATAAGTGAATCGTTTGTTTATCGATTAATAAATGATTACTTTAGTACTGTCTCTGAAAAAACAAAAAAGAGTCCCCACGTTCTTAGGCATACATTTGCAACCCATTTGCTTAACAATGGAGCCGATTTAAATTCAGTAAAAGAATTGTTAGGTCACGCAAGTTTATCTTCCACTCAAATCTATACGCACAGCAGTTTGTCTGAATTGAAGCGAGTTTATCAAGATGCTCACCCGCGAAACCGAAAATAATTCAAAGTGTAACCAAATAAAAATTTTTATTATGAAGGTAAATGTTCATGCTGTTAATTTTAACATTGACAGAAAATTGGTAGATTTTGTTCAGGAACGATTAGATAAGTTAGAAAAGTATTATGACAGGGTGGTGTCTTCCGATGTTTTCTTGAAATTGGATAATACGAGTGATAAAGAAAATAAGATAGTGGAGGTTAAGGTTATGGTGCCAGGTGATGATTTTATAGTTAAAAAGCAGTGTAAGACCTTTGAAGAGGCTGTGGATTTGTCTGTGGGTTCTTTAGAGCGTCTTTTGGTGAAGAGAAAAGAAATTGTTAGGGCGCATGCTTAAAAAAATAAAAAAAAAGAGAAAAATTATTTTGATTAAAAAATAAAATCTCTACATTTGCAGTCCGTTAGAAATAGCGGACTTTTTTTATTGTAGTTGCCGGTGTAGCTCAGCTGGCTAGAGCAGCTGATTTGTAATCAGCAGGTCGTGGGTTCGAGTCCCTCCATCGGCTCTGGTTTTTTAGCAACGAAAAATAAAAGAAGTTGGGGAGATACTCAAGCGGCCAACGAGGGCAGACTGTAAATCTGCTGACTAAGTCTTCGCAGGTTCGAATCCTGCTCTCCCCACAAAAAAGTATGATTGCCGGTGTAGCTCAGGGGTAGAGTGCTTCCTTGGTAAGGAAGAGGTCACGGGTTCAAATCCCGTCATTGGCTCAATTTGAAATTTGAACACTAATTATATAACTAAGATTAAATTATTAAATCATGGCAAAAGAAACCTTTGATCGTTCGAAGCCCCATTTAAATATCGGAACTATCGGACACGTAGATCACGGAAAAACAACTTTAACTGCTGCTATTACTAAAGTATTAGCTGACGCTGGTTTATCAGAAGCTAAATCATTCGATCAAATCGATAACGCTCCTGAAGAAAAAGAAAGAGGTATTACTATCAACACTTCTCACGTAGAGTATTCTACAGCTAACCGTCACTACGCTCACGTTGACTGTCCAGGTCACGCGGATTACGTTAAGAACATGGTTACTGGTGCTGCTCAGATGGACGGTGCTATCTTAGTAGTTGCTGCTACGGATGGTCCAATGCCACAAACTCGTGAGCACATCCTTTTAGGTCGTCAGGTTGGTGTGCCTAGAATGGTTGTATTCATGAACAAAGTGGATATGGTTGATGATGCTGAGTTGTTAGAGCTTGTTGAGATGGAAATCAGAGACTTATTGTCTTTCTATCAATATGATGGTGATAACGGACCAGTTGTTCAAGGTTCTGCATTAGGTGCTTTAAATGGTGAGCCTCAATGGGTTGCTACTGTTATGGCGTTAATGGATGCTGTTGATAGCTGGATTGAATTGCCAATGCGTGATGTTGAGAAGCCATTCTTGATGCCGGTTGAGGACGTATTTACAATTACAGGTCGTGGAACTGTTGCTACAGGTCGTATCGAAACTGGAGTTGCTAATACTGGAGATGCTGTTGAAATCATCGGTATGGGGGCTGAGAAATTGACTTCTACAATCACTGGAGTTGAGATGTTCCGTAAAATCCTTGATAGAGGTGAAGCTGGAGATAACGTAGGTTTATTATTACGTGGTATCGATAAAGCTGATATCAAAAGAGGTATGGTTATTATTAAGCCAGGATCTGTTAAGCCACACGCTCACTTCAAAGCTGAGGTTTATATCTTGAAAAAAGAAGAAGGTGGACGTCACACTCCATTCCATAATAACTACCGTCCACAGTTCTACGTACGTACAACTGACGTAACAGGTACTATCTCTTTACCTGCAGGTGTTGAAATGGTTATGCCAGGTGATAACTTAACAATCGATGTTCAATTGTTGAGCCCAATCGCTTTATCAGTAGGTTTACGTTTCGCTATCCGTGAAGGTGGTAGAACTGTAGGTGCTGGGCAGGTAACTGAAATCTTAGACTAATTCATATAGTCACTATAATAAAAACCAGCGGTTCGCTGCTGGTTTTTTAAACAAACGGGCGTAGTTCAAGGGTAGAATAGCGGTCTCCAAAACCGTTGATGGGGGTTCGAATCCCTCCGCCCGTGCAAAAGCAATATACAATGACAAAGGTTGTTAATTACATAACGGAGGCATTTGAAGAGTTAAAGTCAAATGTTGCTTGGCCAGAATGGGCTGAAGTACAAAAGTTAACTATAATAGTAGCTTTATTTTCTATTTTATTCGCGTTAGCAACTTGGGGAGTGGATTCCGTTTTTGCTAAAGCATTAGGATTTTTCTTCAATTGGTTAAAAGCTTAATTTTTTTGATATGATTGATAACAATGTCAAAAAATGGTATGTAGTTAGAGCGGTTAGCGGCCAGGAGAATAAGGTTAAGAACTATATCGAAACGGAAATTAATCGTTTGGGTATGGGTGATTATATTTCTCAGGTATTGGTTCCTACTGAAAAAGTAGTGCAGGTACGTGATGGAAAAAAGATCAGCAAAGACCGTGTTTATTTTCCAGGGTATGTTATGATTGAAGCTAACTTAACCGGAGAGATTCCACACATCATCAAATCGATTACCGGTGTAATTGGTTTTTTGGGTGAAACAAAAGGTGGGGAAGCGGTGCCGTTAAGACAAGCGGAAGTAAACAGGATGTTAGGTAAAGTGGATGAGTTATCTGTTAAGGTAGATCAGGGAGCTATACCGTATTCAGTTGGAGAAACTGTGAAAGTAATTGACGGTCCTTTCAATGGTTTCAATGGAACTGTTGAGAAAGTGAATGAAGAAAAGCGTAAACTTGAGGTAATGGTGAAAATCTTTGGAAGAAAGACTCCGTTGGAATTGAGTTTCATGCAAGTTGAAAAAGTATAATATCGTTACATGTATAAATCCACATCAATCGCTTCCAATTGATAGATGTGCTAAATTTTTTTAAAAATGGCTAAAGAAATTAGTAAAGTAGTTAAACTACAAGTTAAGGGAGGTGCCGCGAATCCTTCGCCACCGGTTGGACCTGCTTTGGGGGCTGCTGGGGTTAATATCATGGAGTTCTGTAAGCAGTTCAATGCTAGAACACAAGATAAACCTGGCAAAGTTTTACCAGTACAAATTACTGTGTATAAAGACAAGTCTTTTGACTTTGTTGTTAAAACGCCACCTGCTGCAATTCAATTATTAGAAGCAGCTAAATTAAAGTCTGGTTCAGGGCAACCGAACCGTAAAAAAGTAGCTAACGTTACTTGGGATCAAATTAGAGCTATCGCTGAAGACAAAATGGCTGACCTGAATGCTTTCGAAATCGAGAAAGCAATGAGTATGGTTGCCGGAACAGCTAGATCTATGGGTATAACAGTATCAGGAACAGCTCCTTTTTAATCCTATAAAGAATTAAGACATGGCAAAATTGACAAAAAAGCAAAAAGAGGCTGCAGCAAAAATTGAGAAGAACAAATTATACTCTTTGAAAGATGCATCTGCATTAATTAAAGAAGTTGCTTCTGCAAAATTTGATGAGTCTGTTGATATCGCAGTGAAATTAGGAGTAGATCCTAGAAAAGCGAATCAAATGGTAAGAGGCGTTGTTACTTTACCTCACGGTACTGGAAAAGATGTTAGAGTATTAGCATTAGTTACTCCAGATAAAGAAGCTGAAGCTAAAGCGGCAGGTGCTGACCACGTAGGTTTAGATGACTATTTACAAAAAATCAAAGATGGTTGGACAGATGTTGATGTAATCATCACTATGCCGGCTGTTATGGGTAAATTAGGTCCATTAGGACGTGTTTTAGGTCCAAGAGGTTTGATGCCAAACCCTAAAACAGGTACTGTAACTATGGATGTAGCAAAAGCTATTGAAGAAGTTAAAGCTGGTAAAATCGACTTTAAAGTTGATAAAACAGGAATCGTTCACGCTGGAATCGGAAGAATTTCTTTTGATGCTCAAAAAATCACAGAGAACGCTCACGAAATTATTCAAACATTAATCAAATTGAAACCAACTGCAGCAAAAGGTACTTATATTAAGAGTATCCACATCTCATCTACGATGAGTCCTGCAATTGCTTTAGATCCTAAAGCAGTTTAATTGGTAGTTAAAAATTTTTAGTATGACTAGAGAAGAAAAATCAATCGCGATTGAAGATTTAACTGCACAGTTGGCTGGTAGAAATATAGTATATTTAGCTGATATTTCTGGACTTAATGCAGATACTACTTCAAACTTAAGAAGAGCTTGTTTTAAAGCGGGTATCAAATTAGAGGTTGTTAAGAATACATTACTTGAAAAAGCAATGGAAGCTTCTGAAACAAACTTCGGTGAATTGACTACAGTTTTAAAAGGAAACACTTCTATATTAATTGCAGATACAGCTAACGCTCCTGCAAAAATTATCAAAGAATTCCGTAAAAAATCTGATAAGCCTTTATTAAAAGGTGCTTACATCAACGAAGAAATCTACATTGGAGATAACTTACTTGATTCGTTAGCGTCTCTTAAATCGAAAGAAGAGGTTATTGGAGAAATCATCGGATTATTACAATCACCAGCTCAAAGAGTTATTTCTGCTCTTAAGAACCAATTCAAAGACGAAGAGGGAGCTGAATAAGTTTAGCACTAATTAATTATTATATTTTACAAATCATTTTAAAAGATAGAAAAAATGGCAGATTTGAAACAATTCGCAGAACAATTAGTTAACTTAACAGTTAAAGAAGTTAACGAATTAGCAACAATATTAAAAGACGAGTATGGAATCGAGCCGGCTGCTGCTGCTGTAGTAGTTGCTGCAGGTGGAGGTGAAGCTGCTGCTGAAGAGCAAACTGAATTCACTGTAGTATTGAAAGATGCTGGAGCTTCTAAATTAGGAGTTGTTAAAGCTGTTAAAGAATTAACAGGTTTAGGACTTAAAGAAGCTAAAGATTTAGTAGATGCTGCTCCAACTAACGTTAAAGAAGGTGTTTCTAAAGACGAAGCAGAAGGTCTTAAGAAAGCTTTAGAAGAAGCAGGAGCTGCAGTTGAGCTTAAATAAGCTGACTTAAGTTATATAAGCTAGGTTTAGGCCTTTGAGAGTTTTTCTCAAGGCCTAAACCATTTTGCGTATAATAAAAATTAACTTTAAGTATAGTTTGAAATACGTAATATTTTTAATCAATACGAAGAAAGAAAATGAAATTACAACTTTCTGTTCATTTTCGGAGATGTATCGATTATTAAGAAGAAAGTAAAATTACACTGTGTTTTTGCACAAAACTTTTTTTTTAATCAAAATTTTGTCCATTGATGTTAACAAATCAGACTGAAAGATTAAATTTCGCCTCGACGAAAAACATCCCAGACTATCCGGATTTCTTGGATATTCAGGTAAAATCTTTTAAAGATTTTTTCCAATTGGAAACCAAATCTGATGAAAGAGGCAACGAAGGTCTTTACAATACCTTCATGGAAAACTTCCCAATTACTGATACAAGAAATCAGTTCGTATTGGAATTCCTAGACTACTTTGTTGATCCACCCCGTTATACAATTGAAGAGTGTATAGACAGAGGTTTAACGTATAGTGTGCCATTAAAAGCACGTTTGAAACTGTACTGTACAGACCCTGAGCATGAAGATTTTGAAACAATTGTACAGGATGTATATTTAGGTACAATCCCGTATATGACACCAAGCGGTACCTTTGTTATCAACGGTGCAGAGCGTGTTGTTGTATCTCAGTTACACCGTTCACCGGGTGTTTTCTTCGGACAATCTTTCCACGCTAACGGAACAAAATTATACTCTGCCAGAGTAATTCCTTTTAAAGGATCTTGGATTGAATTCGCTACCGATATCAACAGCGTAATGTATGCTTATATCGATAGAAAGAAAAAATTACCTGTTACGACTTTATTCCGTGCTATCGGATTCGAGCGTGATAAGGACATTCTTGAAATCTTTGACCTTGCTGAAGAAATCAAAGTTTCAAAATCAGGTCTTAAAAAATATATTGGTAGAAGACTTGCGGCTCGTGTATTGAACACTTGGCACGAAGATTTCGTGGATGAGGATACAGGAGAGGTTGTATCTATCGAGCGTAACGAGATTATCTTAGATCGTGACACTTTGTTAGATAAAGATAATGTAGAGGAAATTGTAGACGCAAACGTGAAATCTATCTTGTTACACAAGGAAGATAACAACCAAGCGGATTATGCAATTATCCACAACACGTTGCAAAAGGACCCTACAAACTCAGAAAAAGAAGCTGTAGAGCACATCTACCGTCAGTTGCGTAATGCAGAACCGCCTGATGAGGAAACTGCTCGTGGTATTATCGATAAATTATTCTTCTCGGATCAGCGTTATAACTTAGGTGAAGTTGGTCGTTACAGAATGAATAAAAAATTAGGTTTGGATATCCCAATGGAAAAACAAGTGTTGACCAAAGAGGATATCATCACAATCGTGAAGTATTTGATTGAGCTTATCAACTCTAAAGCAGAGATTGATGATATCGATCACTTATCAAACCGTCGTGTTAGAACCGTTGGAGAACAATTGTCTGCACAATTTGGTGTTGGTCTTGCTCGTATGGCAAGAACGATCCGTGAGAGAATGAATGTTCGTGATAACGAGGTGTTCACGCCAATCGATTTGATCAATGCAAAAACATTATCATCGGTTATCAACTCTTTCTTCGGTACCAACCAGTTATCTCAGTTTATGGATCAAACCAATCCATTAGCGGAGATCACACACAAGAGAAGATTGTCTGCCTTAGGGCCTGGAGGTCTTTCGAGAGAGAGAGCCGGATTCGAGGTGCGTGACGTTCACTATACTCACTACGGACGTTTATGTCCGATTGAAACACCAGAGGGACCAAACATTGGTTTGATTTCATCTCTTGGGGTTTATGCGAAAGTAAACGGAATGGGCTTTATCGAAACACCTTACCGTAAGGTAACCAATGGTACTGTAGATTTAGTTTCAACTCCTGTTTATTTAAGTGCAGAAGAAGAAGAAGGTAAGATGATTGCTCAGGCAAACATCGAGATGGACCAAACCGGTAAAATTACGGCTGAGAATGTTATTGCTCGTGAAGAGGGTGACTTCCCGGTTGTAGATCCTACGGTTGTTCATTATACTGACGTAGCACCAAACCAGATTGCTTCGATTTCGGCTTCGTTGATTCCATTCTTAGAGCATGATGATGCGAACCGTGCGTTGATGGGATCGAACATGATGCGCCAGGCCGTACCATTGTTACGTCCTGAATCGCCAATTGTTGGAACTGGTCTTGAGCGTCAGGTGGCTACTGATTCCCGAGTACTTATCAATGCAGAAGGTGAAGGAGTTGTTGAGTATGTAGATGCAAACATGATTACTATCAAATACGATAGAACTGATGCAGAGCGTGCTGTAAGCTTCGATCCGGATGAGAAAACATATCAGTTAATCAAGTTCAGAAAAACCAACCAGAGTACATCTATCAACTTGAAGCCTATTGTTAGAAAAGGTGACAGAGTTGCAAAAGGACAAGTACTTTGTGAAGGTTATGCAACGCAAAACGGAGAGCTTGCTTTAGGTAGAAACCTTCAGGTAGCGTTCATGCCTTGGAAAGGGTATAACTTCGAGGATGCGATTGTAATTTCTGAAAAAGTAGTTCGTGATGATATCTTTACTTCAATCCACGTAGACGATTACTCATTAGAGGTTCGTGATACGAAATTGGGTAACGAAGAGTTAACGAATGATATTCCAAACGTTTCTGAAGAGGCTACTAAAGACTTGGATGAAAACGGTATGATCAGAATCGGAGCAGAGGTTAAACCTGGCGACATTCTAATCGGAAAAATTACACCAAAAGGAGAATCAGATCCAACTCCTGAAGAGAAGTTATTAAGAGCGATCTTCGGAGATAAAGCGGGTGATGTGAAAGATGCTTCGTTAAAAGCATCTCCATCTTTACACGGTGTGGTTTTAGATAAAAAATTATTCGCGAGAGCGGTAAAAGATAAACGTAAACGTTCTAAGGATAAAGACGATTTAGCAGTTTTAGAAACTCAGTTTGAAGTGAAATTCGTTGAATTGAAAGACAAATTGGTTGAAAAATTATTCGAAATCGTTAACGGTAAAACGTCTCAGGGTGTAATGAATGATTTGGGTGAAGAAGTATTGCCAAAAGGTAAGAAATACACGCAAAAAATGCTTTACGCTGTAGAGGATTTCGCTCACTTAACTAAAGGTCAGTGGACTACAGATGACGAGTCAAATGCTATGGTAAATGATTTGATCCACAACTACAAAATTAAGTTGAACGATTTACAAGGTGCATTACGTAGAGAGAAATTCACGATCACTGTTGGAGATGAATTACCATCAGGTATCCTGAAACTTGCTAAAGTATACATCGCTAAGAAACGTAAACTGAAAGTTGGAGATAAGATGGCAGGTCGTCACGGTAACAAAGGTATCGTTGCGAAAATCGTTCGTCAGGAAGATATGCCATTCTTAGAAGACGGAACACCGGTAGATATCGTATTGAATCCACTAGGGGTACCATCTCGTATGAACATCGGACAGATTTATGAAACGGTTCTTGGATGGGCAGGTAAGAAATTAGGAAGAAAGTATGCTACGCCAATTTTCGACGGAGCTTCTCTTGATCAAATCAATGCCTTGACAGACGAAGCAGGAGTTCCAAGATTCGGTCATACGTATTTGTATGACGGAGGAACTGGAGAGCGTTTCCACCAGCCGGCAACCGTAGGTGTGATCTATATGTTGAAATTAGGACACATGGTTGACGATAAGATGCACGCACGTTCTATCGGTCCATACTCATTGATCACGCAGCAGCCTCTTGGAGGTAAAGCGCAGTTCGGAGGTCAGCGTTTTGGAGAGATGGAGGTTTGGGCTCTTGAGGCGTATGGTGCTTCAAGTACTTTAAGAGAGATCTTGACAGTTAAATCGGATGACGTTATCGGTAGAGCTAAAACTTACGAATCAATTGTTAAGGGTGAAACTATGCCGGAGCCAGGACTACCTGAATCATTCAATGTATTGATGCATGAATTGAAAGGTCTTGGATTAGACATCAGATTAGAAGAATAATAAAGAATGCAGTATTCAGTTCCAAAATATCGGAACTGAATACTTATTTATAATAAGTTTTTAAGGATTTATACCCGTAACCCGTTCCGATTTTTTATAAGAATGCTGTGCATTTTATAACTAGCACTTCAAATTTGAGTTCGAAGTTTAGAGAAGTAATTCGAGGTAGTGACGTAATAAATTGACTCTTTTTAAGAGTAAATAGTTAGTCTAAAATCAATTTTTAATTGCAAATAAATCAATAGTAAAAACTATGATGAATAATAGAAATAAAGATAAGAATACGATCAAAAGATTTAACAAGATTTCCATTGGTTTAGCTTCTCCGGAATCTATCCTAGCGGAGTCAAGAGGTGAGGTTTTAAAGCCGGAAACCATCAATTATCGTACCCATAAACCAGAGCGTGACGGTCTTTTCTGTGAGCGAATTTTCGGTCCTGTAAAAGATTTCGAATGTGCTTGTGGTAAATACAAAAGAATCCGTTACAAAGGGATCGTGTGTGACCGATGTGGGGTTGAAGTTACTGAGAAAAAAGTACGTAGAGACAGAGTAGGTCATATCAATTTGGTGGTGCCTATTGCTCACATCTGGTATTTCCGTTCACTTCCTAACAAAATTGGTTATATCCTTGGTTTGCCGTCTAAAAAATTAGACATGATTATCTACTACGAAAGATATGTAGTAATCCAGCCAGGTATTGCTAAAGGTCCAGACGGAGAAACTTTAAACAAATTAGATTTCCTAACTGAAGAAGAATATTTGAATATTCAGGATTCTCTTCCGATGGAAAACCAATATTTAGATGATACCGATCCAAACAAATTCATCGCTAAGATGGGTGCTGAGTGTATCATGGATTTATTGGCTCGTACCGATTTAGATGCTTTGTCATATGAATTACGTCACGCGGCTAATAATGAAACATCTAAACAAAGAAAAACAGAAGCGTTAAAACGTCTTCAGGTAGTGGAGTCTTTCCGTGAAGCAAATAATAACAGAGAGAACCGTCCGGAGTGGATGATCATGAAAGTTATTCCTGTTATCCCGCCTGAATTACGTCCGTTAGTGCCACTTGATGGTGGTCGTTTCGCGACTTCGGATTTGAACGACCTTTACCGTCGTGTAATCATCCGTAACAATCGTTTGAAGCGATTAATGGAAATCAAAGCGCCTGAGGTAATCTTGAGAAACGAAAAACGTATGTTACAGGAATCTGTAGACTCGTTGTTCGATAACACAAGAAAAGCTTCTGCTGTTAAAACAGAATCAAACAGACCATTGAAATCACTTTCTGATTCATTGAAAGGTAAGCAAGGTCGTTTCCGTCAAAACTTATTAGGTAAACGTGTGGATTATTCTGCCCGTTCGGTTATTGTCGTTGGGCCGGAAATGAAATTGTTTGAATGTGGTCTTCCAAAAGATATGGCTGCTGAGCTGTACAAACCATTCGTTATTCGTAAATTAATCGAAAGAGGAATCGTTAAGACAGTTAAGTCGGCTAAGAAAATTATCGACAAAAAAGAGCCGGTAGTATGGGATATCCTTGAAAACGTAATTAAAGGTCACCCGGTATTGCTAAACCGTGCTCCTACGTTACACCGTTTAGGTATCCAGGCGTTCCAGCCAAAATTGATCGAAGGAAAAGCGATTCAGTTACACCCGTTAGTGTGTACGGCATTCAACGCGGATTTCGATGGTGACCAGATGGCAGTTCACTTACCATTAGGACCTGAGGCTATTTTAGAGGCGCAATTATTAATGTTGGCTTCGCACAATATCCTTAACCCTGCCAATGGTGCGCCTATCACGGTACCTTCTCAGGACATGGTTCTTGGTCTTTACTATATGACCAAAGAGCGTTTGTCTACACCGGATCACAAGATTTTAGGTGAAGGTTTAACTTTCTATTCTGCAGAAGAGTGTAATATCGCTTTGAATGAAGGAAGAGTTGAGTTGAATGCTCGCGTTAAAATCAGAGCAAAAGATTTCAATGAAGAAGGAGAATTGGTAAACAAAATTATCCAAACTACTGCCGGTAGAGTATTATTTAATGAAGTAGTACCTGAAGCGGCCGGATATATCAATGAGGTATTGACTAAAAAATCGTTGCGTGATATTATCGGACACATTTTAAGTGCTACTGATGTACCTACAACTGCTGCCTTCTTGGATAACATGAAGGATATGGGATACAAATTCGCTTTCAAAGGTGGTTTGTCATTCTCATTAGGAGATATCCGTATTCCGGAACAAAAACAACAATTGATTGCAGACGCCAGAGAACAAGTTTCCGGTATCTCAATGAACTATAACATGGGTCTTATTACCAATAACGAGCGTTACAACCAGGTTATTGATATTTGGACTTCTGCAAATGCGCAGCTTACTGAGTTGGCAATGAAAAACATTAGAGAAGACCAGCAAGGTTTCAACTCGGTGTATATGATGCTTGACTCTGGGGCGCGTGGATCGAAAGAGCAGATTCGCCAGTTAACTGGTATGCGTGGTTTGATGGCTAAGCCGAAAAAATCAACTGCTGGTGGCGGTGAAATTATTGAAAACCCGATCTTATCAAACTTTAAAGAAGGTCTTTCCATCCTTGAGTACTTTATCTCTACTCACGGTGCCCGTAAAGGTCTTGCGGATACGGCTCTTAAAACGGCGGATGCTGGTTACTTGACTCGTCGTCTTCATGATGTATCTCAGGATGTTATCGTAAACTCTGTAGATTGCGGTACTTTAAGAGGTGTGGAAGTTTCGGCTTTAAAGAAAAACGAAGAGATTGTAGAGTCTTTAGGTGAAAGAATCTTAGGACGTGTTGCTTTACAGGATGTAATCAATCCGTTGAGTGGCGAGGTATTGGTTCACGCAGGTGAAGAAATTACCGAAGCTATTATGAAAGCAATCGATGCTTCTCCAGTTGAAAAAGTAGATGTTCGTTCGCCGCTTACTTGTGAGGCTCCGAAAGGAATCTGTGCTAAATGTTACGGACGTAACTTGGCAACTGGTAAGATGACGCAGAGAGGTGAAGCGGTTGGTGTTATTGCAGCACAGTCAATTGGTGAGCCTGGTACACAGTTAACACTTCGTACGTTCCACGTAGGAGGGGTTGCGGGAGGTATCTCTGAAGAGTCTAGCATCATCACTCGTTTTGCAGGTAGATTGGAAATCGAAGATCTTAAAACAGTTAAAGGAGAAGATAACGAAGGAAACTCAGTGGATATCGTAATTTCCCGTTCAACTGAATTGAAATTGGTTGATGAGAAAACAGGAATCCTATTAAATACACATAACATTCCTTACGGTTCGAGTATCTTTGTTAAAGATGGTCAGACAGTGGATAAAGGAGATGTAATCTGTAAATGGGACCCTTATAATGGTGTAATCATCTCTGAATTTACAGGAAAAGTTGCTTACGAAGATATCGAACAAGGACAAACGTTCATGGTTGAAATCGATGAGCAAACAGGATTCCAGGAAAAAGTAATTACAGAGGGTAGAAATAAAAAATTAATCCCTACTTTATTAATCTACGGAAAAGACGGTGAACTTATTCGTTCATACAACTTACCGGTAGGAGCTCACTTGATGGTTAACGACGGTGAGAAGATTAAAGCAGGTAAAGTATTAGTGAAAATCCCTCGTCGTTCTTCGAAAGCAGGCGATATCACCGGAGGTCTTCCAAGAATTACCGAGTTGTTAGAGGCTCGTAATCCTTCAAACCCTGCGGTGGTTTCTGAAATTGATGGTGTAGTATCTTTTGGAAAAATCAAAAGAGGTAACCGTGAGATTATCATCGAATCTAAATTCGGTGAGATTAAGAAATACTTGGTGAAATTATCAAGTCAGATCTTAGTTCAGGAGAATGACTTCGTAAGAGCGGGTGTGCCATTGTCTGATGGAGCAATCACTCCGGATGATATCTTGAGAATTAAAGGGCCAGCTGCTGTTCAGCAGTACTTGGTTAACGAGATTCAGGAGGTATACCGTTTACAAGGGGTAAAAATTAATGACAAGCACTTTGAGGTTGTAATTCGTCAGATGATGCGTAAAGTTCAGATTCAGGATCCGGGAGATACTCTATTCTTAGAAGATCAATTGGTTCACACTTCTGACTTTATTATCGAAAACGACAAGTTATATGGAATGAAAGTAGTGGAGGATGCAGGAGATTCTGAAAACCTGAAAGCAGGTCAGATTGTTTCTCCAAGAGATTTAAGAGACGAAAATTCATTGTTAAGACGTAATGATAGAAATCTTGTAGTGGCAAGAGACGTAGTTCCGGCAACGGCAACTCCGGTTCTTCAGGGTATTACAAGAGCTTCGTTACAAACAAAATCGTTCATCTCTGCGGCATCGTTCCAGGAAACAACCAAAGTATTGAATGAAGCTGCTGTTGCAGGTAAAGTTGACGGATTAGAAGGATTGAAAGAGAATGTTATCGTGGGTCACAGAATCCCAGCCGGTACCGGTATGAGAGATTACGACAACATAATCGTAGGTTCTAAAGAAGAGTTCAACGAACTTATGGCAGTGAAAGAAGAATTTAATTACTAGAAATTAAATTAATCACTATATTTATAAATCCTAACAGTGTCTTACTGTTAGGATTTTATATTTTAGCATAATTATTAAAAAGTAAGACGATGAGTGATAAAAACAATCAACAAGGACAAATTAATATTGAGTTGGACGAACAAACAGCAGAAGGGACTTATTCCAATCTGGCAATCATAAATCATTCGAACACCGAATTTGTTATTGATTTCGTAAGTATCATGCCTGGCGTTCCTAAGGCAAAGGTGAAATCCAGAATTGTGTTGACACCACAGCATGCAAAACGATTGTTAAACGCTTTAGGAGAAAATATCCACCGTTTCGAAAATGCGCATGGTGAGATAAAGGAAGCGGAACCAACACCAATCCCGTTTAATTTTGGTCCGACAGGGCAGGCATAATTGAATAAAAAAAAGTCTTTCAGCAATGGAAGACTTTTTTTGTTATATGGTGATTTTTATGTTCTCCTAATTGATGATTTTTTTTTGCTATAGGGATAAAATGCTTACATTTACTTGTTAAATGATTATGTCTGAATTGTCTTGTTTTTTAATGGCTTTCAGATGGTTTTGTAATGTAAATCAGTTCCTCAATGATAAAAATAAATACTTCTGATTCCGGTTTTTTTGAAAAATCAAAATCGATCAAAACCAACTTTTTGTTTTTCGTGATCTGTTTTTTTGGTTTTTCATTTTTTGGCTTTTCGCAATCCATTCAGGTAAACAGTGTAACTCCTAATCCTGTATGTGGCGGTGAAACAGTTACTGTTACCTTTCAGACAAGAAACGGGAATGGCTTTAATAGAAGATATTCATTCAGTACAAGCTTTAATGTTTATTTGAGTAGTAACACGGGAGGTGCTCCTTATTCCTTGTTGGGGCCATTAACGCTGCTTCCCTATACTTTTACAGGTGGTAATAATGCTGTTAATACGAATGTTCAGGGAACAATAACCTTGCCTGCCAATGCATCAGGGAATTATTCTATCGCGGTAGGTTCGACTGATCCTGATTTTTCAGCCGCTGACGGAAGCGGTGCTTCACCTAACTTTACAGTAAATGCTGCGCCCAATGGAGGAACGGTTTCGGGAGGTGCAATAGTATGTCCTGGTACGAATAATACTGTTTTAACACTGAGTGGTCATAGTGGAAGTGTCGTTAAATGGCAGTCAAGTACTGTTAGTGATTTTTCTTCTTCCGTGACTGACATTGTAAATACAACAACCAGTCTGATAGTTTCTAATGTTTCAGTTTCAACTTATTATAGGGTAGTGCTTACGAATGGCACCTGTTCATCAAGAAGTTCTGTCGCTAGTATAATTGTCAATCCGAATGCCGGTTCGGTTTCTTCGAATCAGAGCATATGTTCAGGAACCCAGCCCGCAAATATTGTTCTTGCAGGTAGTACTGGGACAATTCAATGGCAACGCTCCACCGATAATGTTGTTTTTTCTAATATTAACGGAGCTACATCTGCAACGCTTACGTCAGCACAAATGGGAACCTTAAGTGTGACTACATACTATAGAGCTGCGGTAACCGGAGGATGTGGTACTGTCAACAGTTCGGTTGTGACGGTTACAGTCTCTCCTGCGACAGTAGGAGGTACTGTATTGTCCGATGCTACGGTTTGTTCTGTGAATAATTCAACAGTGCTTACATTAACAGGTTATACAGGAAATGTTATTAAATGGCAGTCCTCAGCTATGCAAAATTTCAATAATCCGGTTGATATTGCCAATACGACAAATACGTTAACGGTTATCAATATAACATCAACTACTTATTATAGGGCGGTTGTTCAAAGCGGTGCTTGTGCCGCTGAAAATAGTTCACGTGTGAAAATTACTGTTCAAAACAGTCCAAACGGGGGAACACTCTCTGGAAGTACAACCGTGTGTTATGGAACCAACAGCACGACTTTAACCTTAACAGGTTATACTAATAATTCTATACAGAAATGGCAGTCATCACCGGTGAGTGATTTTTCTTCAGGAGTTACAGATATTGCTAATACTTCAGCAACTTTAACCGTGACTAATTTAACAGTAACAACCTATTATCGCGCGGTGGTAGGGAATCCGAATTGTACGGCTTATAGCACTACAGCAACAATTACGGTGAATCCAATGCTTACAGCTACGATTGTTTCCAATAATAGTCCAATCTGTTCGGGAAGTAATGCTGTTTTTAATGTAAGTGGAACCCCTGATGCAACGCTTACTTACACCATAAATGGAGGAAGTAATCAGACAATTGTTTTAACAGGTGGAGCAGCAATAATTACTGTTACAGGTGCTAATACAAACCAAACGTTGTCCTTGGTTTCCGTCAGTTTCGGAATTTGTACCCAGGTTGTCAGTGGTAGTTCGACAGTCGTGGTGAATAATTCAAATGTATGGACCGGAGCTATTGATAATCAATGGAACACGGCAGGGAACTGGAGCTGTGGAGCTGTTCCGACTCTTGGTGCAGATGTGACTATCAATTCGGGGAATGTGCTTGTTGTTGGGAGTGATGCTTTCGCTAATAAGCTGATGCTAAACGGGACTTCTGTTTTAACGGTTAGCTCTGGTAATAATATTACAGTTGCAAATGAGGTAATTGTTTCAAGTGGTGCCAATATGGTCATTCAAAATAATGCTAATTTGATTCAGATAAACGATGTGGCCAATTCAGGTTCTATTGTGGTAAATAGAAAAAGTTCAGCTTTAATGCGTTTGGATTATACCTTATGGTCATCGCCGGTAGCTTCACAAAATTTATTGGCTTTTTCACCATTAACAGTTTCAACCCGTTTTTATGTGTATAATTCGGCAACGAATGTGTACAGCACAATAGCACCGGCTTCTAATAATTTTCAGTTGGCTAAAGGCTATCTGATTCGTATGCCGGATAACCATCCTACAACACCAACCAAATGGGATGGTATATTCACTGGAGTACCCAATAACGGAAACGTCAATTTTAACGCTTACAATGGCGGGACTGGTTTAGGATTTAACGGGGTTGGTAATCCATATCCGTCTTGTGTGGATATGGCAAGTTTTGTCAATGGGAATGCCGGAAATATAACAGGAACGCTTTATTTTTGGCGCAAGACCAATAACGCTAACACAGATCCGGGTTATTGTACTTGGACTACCGCCGGTTTTGTTAGCAATGGCGAAGCACAGGTGGTTGATCCTCAAGGTATCTTGAGGACCGGACAGGGATTCTTGGTTGAAATGATTAATGGGGCAACCAATATTTCTTTTACGAATGCAATGCGTGTGGCCAATAACGCAGATCAGTTTTTTAAGAATGGTAATTTATCAGAGCAAAGAGTATTAAACGGAGATCGTATCTGGCTTAATGTATCGAATACTTCCGGAGCAAACAATCAAATGCTTCTGGGTTATTTCCAGACTGCTACTTTAGGGATAGATTATGGAATAGATGGTAAAGCAATAGAAGATTCACCTGTTTCATTAACTATGGAAATAGGTGGTGGCAATTATCTTATTCAGGGAAGACCTTCCTTTGATGCCTCGGATGTCGTTCCATTGCGGTTCAAAACTTCATTTGCAGGTACTCATACTATTTCCATTGATCATCTGAACGGAGTCTTCTCTGGGAACCAGAATGTTTATTTAAGAGATAAATTATTAAATGTTTCACACGATTTAAAAGGATCGTCCTATTCGTTTGCATCGGATGCAGGTGCTTTTGCTAATCGTTTTGAAATTATTTATCCGGCTTTGTTGAGTAGTAATCAAGTCAACTTTAGTGAGAATACAGTGATTGTGTTTAAGGATAAAAATGGGGATTTAAATGTCGATGCCAATAGTGTTGCTATAGATAAGATAGAAGTGTTTGATGTGAGCGGAAGAATGTTGATACAGAAAGAGGCAAAAAGTAATACTGCTGTTTTAATTTCAGAAATTAGAGAAGAAAATACTGTTTTGTTTGTTAGAGTTTTTTCTGAGGATGGCAGAATGGTAAATAAGAAAATTGTTTTTTAATCAGTCTTAAATAAATACAAATAAAAAATCCACCAAAAGGTGGATTTTTTATTTTATGCGGTTTTGTTTTTTCTTTTTCGGAAGAAATTAAGAGCTAATACAATTCCAAAAAGTGCCAGCCAAAACAATTTGCTGTTTATTGGAGCAACGGGTGGGTCATCATCTTCCAATCCGCCACCTCCGTCATCGGTTCCTGGTTGCGCGAACATTACAAAATCAGACATGAATAAAAAGCTGAAAATGTATATTTTTAGTAGGTTCGACTTCATGTGTTTTTAATTTTTTTAGAACTATTAATTTAGTTTTAGAACGAATTGTCAAAATGTAAATTAATCAAATTCGGAAGTGAAAAATAATTTTACAGTCGGATATTTACTTTGAGTCATCTGAATGGAAAAATCAGAATCAGCAAGAAAAACCAACTGATCGTATTTGTCTTTTGCCAAAAACTTTTGTTTGATACGTTTGAATTCGGCAAACTCTTCATTTTTAGGGTCTTCCGGTTTTACCCAACAAGCTTTAAACGCAGGGAAGTTCTCATAAGAACATTTAGCGCCATATTCGTGCTCTAAACGATACTGAATTACCTCATATTGTAAAGCACCTACGGTACCGATCACTTTTCGGTTGTTCATCTCGAGTGTGAAAAGCTGCGCTACACCTTCGTCCATCAACTGGTCTACTCCCTTTTCAAGTTGTTTAGCTTTTAATGGGTCGGCATTGTTAATATATCGGAAATGCTCTGGAGAGAAACTCGGGATTCCCTTAAACAGCATTAATTCACCTTCTGTAAGTGTATCTCCGATTTTAAAATTTCCGGTATCATGCAGTCCAACGATGTCTCCCGGATACGAAATATCTACAATTTCTTTTTTCTCGGCGAAGAATGCATTCGGACTTGAGAATTTCAGGTTTTTCCCTAAACGAACGTGTAAATACGGTTTGTTTCTCTCGAATGTTCCTGAAACGATTTTTACGAAGGCCAAGCGGTCACGGTGTTTTGGATCCATATTGGCATGGATTTTAAATACGAACCCGGAAAATTTGTTTTCGTCTGGTTTTACTTCACGTGTGTCGGAATCTTTTGGTCTTGGCGTTGGAGCGATTTCAATGAAACAGTCCAATAATTCGCGTACCCCAAAATTATTTAATGCAGATCCAAAGAAAACAGGTTGCAAATGTCCTGCTAAATAAGCTTCTCTGTCAAAAGTCGGATATACTTCGCTAATAAGTTCTAATTCTTCGCGAAGTTTGTTTGCGGGTCTTTCTCCGATAATTTTTTCCAGTTCCGGATTCTCAATATCGGAAAACTCGATGGTTTCTTCAATGTTTTTGCGGCTGTCTCCTTCGAAAAGGTTGATGTTTTTCTCCCAGATATTATAGATTCCCTTGAAATCGTATCCCATTCCAATAGGGAAACTCAACGGAGTAACGTGAAGTTTTAGTTTTTTCTCCACTTCATCCATCAAATCAAAAGCGTCTTTTCCTTCACGGTCCAATTTGTTGATGAAAACAATCATCGGGATGTTTCGCATGCGGCAAACTTCAACCAGTTTTTCCGTCTGCTCCTCAACTCCTTTTGCAACGTCAACAACAACAATAACGCTATCAACTGCAGTTAATGTTCTGAAGGTGTCTTCCGCAAAATCCTTGTGACCAGGGGTGTCGAGAATGTTGATTTTTTTGTCTTTGTAATTGAAAGCCAATACAGAGGTGGCAACTGAAATTCCTCTTTGACGCTCAATTTCCATAAAATCGGAAGTAGCTCCTTTTTTGATTTTATTGCTTTTTACGGCACCTGCTTCCTGAATAGCACCACCAAATAATAACAGTTTTTCTGTTAATGTTGTTTTACCGGCATCGGGGTGAGAAATAATCCCGAAGGTTCTTCTACGTTGTATCTCTTTTTGAAAACTCATCAGACAAAATTTGTGAGTGCAAAAGTAATTATAATTTACGAGAACTCATTTCATTATCCGAAAAATAGCCTTATGGTAATCATGTTCAATTTTGCGCATAATTTTTTGTTAATAGTATTTCGTATGGTTGTATAATAGCTTTGAATTGTTATTTTTGTTGATTGCAAATCGAATGTTCTGTAAATAGTGCAGACCATTGATAATGGTTCAAAATTTAAAAATTTCAAAACTAAATAGTTATAAAAAAAGAAATGAAATTAAAACAAATTCTACTAGGTCTCTTCATGACTGCCAATGCAGTTTCTTTTGCTCAGGAAAATAAAAAAGAGGTTCTTTTTACGATTGATAACAAACCGTTTTATACAGACGAATTTACAAGAGTTTACAAGAAAAATCTTGAATTGGTAAAGGACGATTCTCAAAAGGATTTGAATCATTATCTGGATCTTTTCATCGGCTACAAATTGAAAGTTGAAAAAGCCAATAAGTTAGGACTTCAAGACAATCCTGCTTATCAGAATGAACTTAAATCGTATCGCGCGCAGCTTGCGAGAAATTATGTTACGGATTCGAAAGTGACAAAAGAATTGATCGATGAAGCTTACAAGCGATCGTTGAAAGAAATAAAAGCCTCTCATATTTTATTCAACCTTGATGAGAATGCAGCTCCGGCAGACACTTTAAGAGTGTATAATCAGGCAATGAACGTACGCAAAAGAATCCTTAACGGAGAGGATTTTGAAACACTTGCAGTACAGAATTCCCAAGATCCATCGGTAAAAGAGAATAAAGGTGATTTAGGCTGGTTCAGTGTTTTCAGAATGGTATATCCTTTTGAAACCGCTGCTTACAAAACTCCAAAAGGAGAAGTTTCCATGCCGGTGAGAACCCGTTTCGGATATCACTTGGTAAAAGTAAACGACATCCGCGATAACAGAGGACAGGTTACCGTTGCACACATTATGACGTTAAACGGGCAGACTCCTGTTGAGGCAGCTACAGCAAAATCTACTATTGACGATATTTACAAAAAACTTAAACAGGGTGAATCTTTTGAAAGTTTAGCCCAGCAATTCTCTCAGGATAAATCGTCTTCGGGTAAAGGCGGTCAGTTGCAGCGATTTGGTTCTGGTGAATTAAGTTCGGATGAGTTTGAAAATGTTGCTTTTTCATTAAAAAAAGAAGGTGATATTTCAGAGCCGTTTCAAAGTCAGTTCGGATGGCATATTATTAAACTGATTGAAAAACACCCGGTTAAATCGTTTGAAGAAACTGATGTGGATTTTGACAGTAAAATAAGGAAAGACGATCGTTCCAAGTTAATAAACAAGTCTTTAAATGAGAAATTGAGCGCTAAATACAAAGTTGTACAAAATAAAAAAGCCTATAAAAATGTGTTTTCTTATTTAAATGATAAGTATTATACTCAGCAATGGGAGTTGCCTGGTGTGAAAGATCCGTCTGAGGTGATATTTACAATGGATCAAAATGTAAAAGTAAAATCAACTGAATTTCTTACGTATATTTTTAACCAACAGAAATCGAATTTGAGTATTAAACCGTTATCTAAGCTTTATGAAAGATTGTATAATGATTTTGTTTATTCAAAATTGTCTAAGCATTATGATGAAAATTTAGAGAAAGAATATCCTGAATTTTCTTATGTGATGGAAGAATACAGGGATGGTTTGTTGTTGTTTGATTTGATGGAGAAAGAAATCTGGACAAAAGCGAAAAACGATTCGATCGGGCTACAGAATTTCTACGAAAAGAATAAAGCTAATTATCAATGGAAAGACAGAGTTGATGTGAATGTGTTTTCATCTACCAAAGAGGATGTGATCAATAAAACACAAAAATATCTGAAAAAGAAAAAATCAGTTGATTTCATCAAATCAAACCTTAATAAAAAGGATGTTGATGTAATGGTAAAATCGGGCGTTTTTGAAATAGGCAGCGATGCTTTGCCAAAGAACCAAAAATTTAATGTTGGAGTTACAGATATCACTAAGGATGGTAATTATTACTTTGTAACCCAGGTTAATAAAAAGATCGAGAAAGGTCCTAAAAAATTGGAAGAAACCAGAGGGAAGGTTATTAATGATTATCAGCAGTATCTTGAAGCGCATTGGGTGGATGAGTTGAAAAAAGAATTCAATGTGAAAGTGAATCAGGAGGTTTTTAGCAAAGTAAAAAATCAGTTAGATATAAGATAAACCATATAATTTAAGTAAAGCAAATGCTATTTAAAAAGATTAAAATGAAGTTGGTAAACAATAAAATTGCCCTGATTTTCGGATTGTCAATCTGTGCTTTTGGTTCAATCAATGCACAAACAAGTCAGAAAAAGAAAATTGATGGTGTTGTTGCAGTTGTTGGTGATTATGTGGTTTTGGATTCGGACATTGACAAGACTTTTGTTGAGTTGCAGGCACGAGGTGTCGATACAAAAGATATTGCCCGTTGTGAAATGCTTGGTAAATTACTGGAAGATAAATTGTATGCCCATCAAGCCATACAGGATAGTATTGTGGTATCTGATGGTGAGGTGAATGAATTTATGAATTCTCAGTTGGATCAGATGGTCGATCAGGTTGGTTCTATAGAGAAAGTAATTCAGTTTTACAACAAGAAAAATTTAGAGGATTTCAAGACCTATTTTTTTGATGTGGTTAAAATGAATAAGCTGACTGAGCAAATGCAGCGCAAAATTTTGGATGACGTAGAGATTACTCCAGAGGAAGTAAGAACATTTTTTAATAAAATCCCGAAAGAAGAATTACCGGTTTTTGGAGCGGAAATGGAAGTAGCTCAGATTGTGGTGAAACCAGTAATTGGTCAGGCTGAAAGACAAAAGGTTATTGATAAGCTGAATGAAATCCGAAAAGATGTTCTGGAAGGGAACTCAAGTTTTACTAGTAAAGCAGTTATTTATACCGAAGATAAGGCTTCCGTACCTAACGGAGGTTATTACAAGCTGACTAAAAAAACACAATTCGTTAAAGAGTTTAAAGACGTAGCGTTCAGTTTGCAGGAAGGGGAAATTTCAGAACCTTTTGAAACGGAATTCGGGTTTCATATTATTTATCTGGAAAAAATTCGCGGACAGGAATTAGATGTTCGTCATATTTTAATCGCGCCTAAGGTAACTGATGAGGCTATGAAGGATGCAAAAACTAAAATTGAAAATATCCGTAAGCGAATTGTAGACGGGCAGATTACGTTTTCAGAAGCTGCTAAGGCGCATTCAGACGAGAAAGAAACACGAAACAGTGGAGGTATTTTGGTCAATCCAAGAACTTTGGAAACACGTTTTGAATTGACAAAAATGGATCCGTCGTTGTATAGTGAAGTTGCGGATTTAAAAGATAATGCTGTTTCGTTGCCGTTGATGGACCAGGAGCAAAACGGAAATAGAAAATACAAACTGATTACAGTGACGCATCGCTATGAGGAGCATACGGCTGATTTTGCAACAGATTATTTAAAGATAAAAGATCTGGCTTTGAAAGAAAAGCAGATTAAAGCGATTGCAAAATGGACAGAAGAAAAAATTAAGGAAACATACATCAAAATTAACGGAGAATACCGTGAATGTAAGTTCACAAATAATTGGCTTAAGAAATAATTGTAAATTATGGGTGTTAAAACCTGTATCGTTTTTATCTCATAATTCATTAACTTAAAACTCAAAACGGAAATATGTCGGACGTAACAGCAATTCAAAATCTGGTTGAAAAACAGAAAGCCCTAAAAGAGGAGATTGCCAAAATTATTGTTGGTCAGGAGGATGTGGTTAACCAGATTGTGTTAAGTATTTTCTCGGGAGGACACGCGCTTTTGGTAGGTGTTCCTGGATTAGCAAAAACACTGATGGTAAACACCATTTCGCAAGCTTTGGGGTTGGATTTCAAACGTATTCAGTTTACGCCCGATTTGATGCCATCCGATATTTTAGGGAGTGAGATTTTAGATGAAAGTCGCAATTTCAAATTCATAAAAGGTCCGATTTTCTCCAATATTATCCTGGCTGACGAGATTAACCGTACGCCTCCCAAGACCCAAGCGGCTTTGTTGGAAGCGATGCAGGAAAAAGCGGTTACCATAGCTGGACAACATTATCAGCTCGATTTGCCTTTCTTTGTTTTGGCTACGCAGAATCCTATTGAACAGGAAGGGACCTACCCGTTGCCGGAAGCGCAATTAGACCGTTTCATGTTTGCTGTTAAGCTTGACTACCCTTCATTTGCAGAAGAAGTTCAGGTAGTGAAAAGTACGACTACAGATTTTACCGTTCAGGTGAATCCGTTATTTACCGCGGAAGAGATTATCAGTTTTCAGCAGTTAATCCGACGTGTCCCTGTTGCGGATAATGTAATTGAATATGCCGTGACATTGGTGTCTAAAACCCGTCCGGACAACCCTCTGTCGACAGACTTTATCAAAAACTATTTAGATTGGGGTGCCGGCCCGCGTGCTTCTCAAAATTTAATTTTAGCAGCAAAAGCTAATGCCGCATTGAACGGTAAGTTTTCACCGGATATAGAAGATGTTCAGGCTGTGGCTACCGGAATTTTACGCCATCGTATCATTAAGAATTATAAAGCAGATGCGGAAGGTATTACTGAAGAAATGATTATTAAGAAGCTGTTTTAATTTTAAATAAGCAATAAAAAAGCGCAAGGAGTTATTTTCTTTGCGCTTTTTTTGTTTTATAGTGGCTATGAAAACCTTCCTGATAAATACATATTCTGCTGATTTCTTAAAATTAAAGCCTGTTTTTTTACGATTTGACAAAATAAAATCTAAAAATTAAGTATTCGTAAAAAATATACGTTTATGGGTGATTTTGTTAAGTTATCTGCATTAAAATAGAATGTTTATAAATAATATTCTCTTGAAATTAATGAAATGCTAAATATTTTTTAATTAGGTTGAGATTGATTAAATTTGTGCCACATAAAAATAAAACTAATAATAACATAACTTATTCATATTATGGCTTTTGATAATGAGATGGGTGTTTATAAAGATTACATCAAAGAAATTGAAGAACGTAAAGCTCAGGGGCTTTACCCTAAGCCAATTGATAGCGCTGAATTATTAAGCGAAATCATTGTGCAAATTAAAGATTTAGAAAGTCCGCATCGTGAAGATTCTCTTAAGTTTTTTATTTACAATACTTTGCCGGGAACCACTAGTGCTGCTGGTGAAAAAGCTAAGTTTTTAAAGGAGATCATTTTGGGCGAATCAGTTGTGAAAGAAATTACTCCTGCTTTTGCTTTTGAGTTGTTATCACACATGAAAGGTGGTCCTTCAATTGAGGTATTGCTTGATTTAGCATTAGGTAATGATGTTGCTATTGCAAAGGAAGCGGCAAATGTGCTTAAAACACAGGTTTACCTTTATGATGCAGACACTAACCGTCTAAAGGAAGCTTTCGATAACAGTAATGCTATTGCTAAAGAGATTCTTGAAAGTTATGCTAAGGCTGAATTCTTTACGAAGCTTCCGGCAGTAGCGGAAGAAATCAAAGTAGTTACGTTTATTGCTGGAGAGGGAGATATTTCAACGGATTTACTTTCACCAGGAAATCAAGCGCACTCTCGTTCAGACCGCGAACTTCATGGTAAATGTATGATTACTCCTCAAGCACAAGAGGAAATCAAAGCTTTGCAGGCACAACATCCTGATAAATCTGTGATGTTGATTGCTGAAAAAGGTACCATGGGTGTAGGTTCGTCAAGAATGTCAGGAGTAAACAACGTGGCGCTTTGGACAGGAAAACAAGCAAGTCCATATGTTCCGTTTGTTAATTTTGCTCCAATTGTAGCAGGAACGAATGGTATTTCTCCAATTTTCCTAACCACAGTTGATGTTACCGGTGGTATCGGTCTTGATCTTCAAAACTGGGTAAAGAAAGTGGATGAAAACGGTAACGTTGTTCGTAATGAAAATGGTGAACCTGTTTTAGAGGAAGCTTACTCTGTAGCAACAGGTACTGTGCTTACAATTAATACAAAAACAAAGAAATTATATAACGGCGATAAAGAGTTGATTGATATTTCTAAGGCGTTCACTCCTCAGAAAATGGAATTCATCAAAGCGGGCGGATCGTATGCAATCGTATTTGGTAAAAAAATCCAAACATTCGCAGCGAAAACGCTTGGTATCGATACTCCTCTTGTATTTGCTCCGTCAAAAGAAATTTCTCATGAAGGGCAAGGGTTAACAGCAGTTGAGAAAATCTTCAACAGAAACGCTGTTGGAACGACTCCGGGAAAAGTGTTACATGCTGGTTCTGATGTTCGTGTAGAAGTAAACATTGTAGGTTCTCAAGATACGACTGGTCTTATGACTGCTCAGGAATTGGAGTCTATGGCAGCAACTGTGATTTCACCAATCGTTGACGGTGCTTATCAATCAGGTTGTCACACAGCGTCAGTTTGGGATAAAAAAGCACAGGCAAACATTCCGAAATTGATGAAGTTTATGAATGATTTCGGATTGATCACTGCTCGTGACCCAAAAGGTGTTTATCATTCAATGACCGATGTTATTCATAAAGTTCTTAACGATATTACAATCGATGAGTGGGCTATCATCATCGGTGGTGACTCTCATACAAGAATGTCTAAAGGTGTTGCTTTTGGTGCTGACTCAGGAACAGTTGCTCTTGCGCTGGCTACCGGAGAAGCTTCAATGCCAATTCCTGAATCAGTGAAAGTTACTTTCAAAGGTGATATGAAGTCTTATATGGATTTCCGAGATGTGGTTCACGCTACACAAGCGCAAATGCTTAAGCAATTTGGTGGTGAAAACGTATTCCAAGGTAGAATTATCGAAGTTCACATTGGAACACTTAATGCTGACCAAGCCTTTACGTTTACTGACTGGACTGCAGAAATGAAAGCGAAAGCTTCGATCTGTATTTCTGAAGATGCTACTTTGATTGAATCATTGGAAATCGCGAAAGGAAGAATTCAGATCATGATCAACAAGGGAATGGACAATGCAAAACAGGTTCTTCAAGGATTGATCAATAAAGCAGATAAGAGAATTGCTGAGATTAGATCAGGAGAGAAACCTGCTTTGACTCCAGATGCAAATGCTAAATATTATGCTGAAGTAGTTGTTGATTTAGATCAGATTGCAGAGCCAATGATTGCTGACCCAGACGTGAATAATGCTGATGTTTCTAAGCGATACACTCACGATACAATCAGACCGCTTTCTTTCTATGGAGGAACGAAAAAAGTAGATCTTGGATTTATCGGTTCGTGTATGGTTCACAAAGGAGATATGAAAATCCTTGCTCAAATGCTTAAAAATGTGGAAGCTCAAAAAGGTAAAGTTGAATTCAATGCTCCTCTTGTAGTTGCGCCACCTACTTATAATATTGTTGATGAATTGAAGGCTGAAGGAGACTGGGAAGTTTTACAAAGATACTCTGGTTTCGAATTCAATGATAATGATCCTAAATCTGCAGCACGTACTGAATACGAAAACATGTTGTATTTAGAGCGTCCGGGATGTAACCTTTGTATGGGTAACCAGGAAAAAGCGGCGAAAGGAGATACTGTAATGGCAACTTCTACGCGTCTTTTCCAAGGAAGAGTTGTTGAAGATTCTGCTGAGAAAAAAGGAGAATCATTGCTTTCGTCTACACCAGTTGTAGTGTTGTCTACAATCCTTGGTAGAACTCCTACAATTGAAGAATATACAGTTGCTGTGGAAGGTATTGACTTAACTAAGTTCGCGCCGTCCCACAAGCAGTTGGTTAAATAATTACATGATTCGTTAATCATATTCAAAAGCCTAAGTTTATTGACTTAGGCTTTTTTTATATATCATCTATTTTTTGTATATTGTGATGTTTAAAATAAATAATATTAACAATTATACTTAAATATTATGGCTTTTGATATAGAAATGATTGAAAAAGTGTACGCAAATATGGCTTCTCGTGTGGATAAAGCGCGTGAGTTGGTTGGTCGTCCACTTACCTTATCTGAAAAGATTTTATATTCTCACCTTTGGGAAGGAACTCCTTCTCATGCTTTCACAAGAGGAAAAGATTATGTTGATTTCGCGCCGGACAGAGTAGCATGTCAGGATGCAACAGCTCAGATGGCTTTGTTGCAGTTCATGCACGCCGGAAAAAATAAAGTTGCTGTTCCGACAACAGTGCACTGTGACCACTTGATCCAGGCTAAAGTTGGTGCTAAAACTGACTTAGAGGTTGCTAATACACAATCAAAAGAAGTTTTTGATTTCCTTTCCTCGGTTTCTAACAAATACGGAATCGGATTCTGGAAACCAGGATCAGGAATTATTCACCAAATCGTATTGGAAAACTATGCATTCCCCGGAGGTATGATGATCGGTACGGATTCTCACACTGTAAACGCAGGTGGTTTAGGGATGTTGGCTATAGGAGTTGGTGGTGCTGATGCGGTAGATGTTATGTCCGGCATGTCTTGGGAGTTGAAATTTCCTAAACTAATTGGAGTAAAATTGACCGGAAAATTAAGCGGTTGGACTGCTCCAAAAGACGTAATCCTAAAGGTAGCTGATATCCTTACTGTAAAAGGTGGTACAGGGGCTATCGTAGAATATTTTGGTGAAGGTGCTGAGTCTATGTCGTGTACCGGAAAAGGTACAATCTGTAACATGGGTGCTGAAATAGGAGCTACAACTTCTACTTTCGGTTACGATGATTCAATGAGAAGATATTTAACGGCAACAGGTCGTCAGGCTGTGGTGAACGCCGCTGATAAAGTGGCGTCTTATTTAACTGCTGATGCCGAGGTTTATGCTAATCCTGAGAAATATTTTGATCAACTGATTGAAATCAATTTGTCAGAATTGGAACCACACATCAACGGACCTTTCACACCGGACAGAGGTACTCCTGTTTCTCAGATGAAAGCAGAAGCGGCAGCTAACGGATGGCCGATAAAAGTAGAGTGGGGATTAATTGGTTCTTGTACAAACTCGTCTTATGAAGATATGTCAAGAGCTGCTTCTATCGTGGAACAAGCGGTAGCGCACGGAATTACCCCTAAAGCCGAATTTGGAATTAATCCGGGTTCTGAACAAATCCGTTACACTATCGAAAGAGACGGCATTATCGCTACTTTCGAAAAATTGGGAACAAAAGTGTTTACTAATGCTTGCGGACCATGTATCGGACAATGGGACAGAGAAGGTGCTGACAAACAAGAGAAAAACACTATCGTACATTCATTCAACCGTAACTTCTCTAAGAGAGCTGACGGTAACCCGAATACACACGCATTTGTAACATCTCCGGAGATGGTTGCTGCGATAGCAATTTCAGGTCGTTTGGATTTCAATCCAATTACTGATTCATTAATCAATGATAAAGGTGAAGAAGTGAAATTGGTAGCCCCAACAGGTGATGAATTGCCAAAAAGAGGTTTCGACGTAGAGGATGCCGGATTTCAGGCTCCAGCAGCAGATGGTTCTTCTGTGGAAGTAGTAGTCTCTCCAACTTCAGACCGTTTACAATTATTAGCTCCGTTCACGCCTTGGGACGGCAAGAATATTTCGGGTGCTAAATTGTTGATCAAAGCATTCGGAAAATGTACTACAGACCATATTTCTATGGCTGGGCCTTGGTTGCGTTTCCGTGGTCACTTGGATAATATTTCAAATAACATGTTAATTGGTGCTGAAAACGCTTTCAACGGAAGAGCAAACGCTGTTAAAAATCAATTAACAGGTGAGTATGCGGAAGTTCCGGCAGTTCAGAGGGCATACAAAGCCGCAGGAGTTTCTTCTATAGTTGTGGGTGATCACAATTACGGAGAGGGTTCTTCCCGTGAGCATGCTGCTATGGAACCACGTTTCTTAGGGGTTAAGGCGGTATTGGTGAAGTCATTTGCCCGTATCCACGAAACAAACCTTAAAAAACAAGGTATGTTAGCGTTAACGTTTGCTAATGAGGCGGATTACGATAAAATCCAGGAAGATGATACTATCAACTTCTTAGATTTGACAGAATTTGCACCTGGAAAACCATTGACATTGGAGTTTATACACACAAATGGTTCTAAAGATGTAATTATGGCTAACCATACTTACAACGAAAGTCAGATTGGCTGGTTTGTTGCGGGTTCGGCATTAAACTTAATTGCCGCCGGTAAAGCTTAATACTATTAAAATTATATTAAAAACGCTCCCATTTGGGGGCGTTTTTTTGTTGGTAGCAATGGTATTTCTATATTTACACCTTAATCACGCATTAAGTCATAAAATGAAGAAAATAATTGTAATAGTTGTAGTTTTGGTAGGGATAGTTGGATTTTTAAATATTGATAAAATCCAGGATGCTTTTTTCGGATCAGATTTACCGGAGCCTACAAGTATAGTTTTTGAAAAGCAACTGCCTTTGTTTTCTTATAATTGGAATCTGGTCGGTCGGACAGGTAGTTCAATTTCCTTTATGGAATATGGGGGGAGAGATGTTATTGTTAACTATTGGTCGCCAAATGTACCTGAATCGGTCGAAGAATTAAAGATTTGGGCTAAATTGTATGAAGATTATAAAGACAAAGTGTTTTTTATTTTCGTTACAAATGATTCGCAGCAGGATGTAAATAAGTTCCTTCAAGATACCGGATATCTTTTTCCGGTTTATTATTCCGGCAGTACGCCTTTGAAGTCAATTGTACTGGACAAGGCGCCAAAAACATATCTGATTACCAAAAAAGGAAGAGTAGTTGTTGATTATACGGGTGCAGCCAATTGGAATTCTGATTATTTTAGAAATATTCTAGATGGTTTAATAAAGAAAAAGTTTAAAAAATAATTCCCCAAGAATTACGTTTACTATAAAACTATCCCCAAAATCTTAATCCCCCATCTTAATGAAATTTTCAAAATCACTTTCTTTTCTATTCCTGCTCCTGTCTGTATCTGTTTTTGCTCAAAAAAGAATCAGTCATAAGGTAGTAAGCGGAGAGTCTGTTTATAGTATTGCCAAAAGATACAATGTGACGGAAGAAGAAATTTTCGAACTAAACCCAAAAGCTAAAGGTCTGTTGCAATTGGATATGGTGCTTTACATTCCTAATAATTCCAAGAAAAAGAATGATGAGAAAGCAGCTAAATTTGTTCCCAAAGGGCCTTCGCATAAAGTGGAATCGGGTGAATCGTTATATACCATTGCTAAAAAATACGATACTTCGGTAGAAAAACTTAGAGATGTCAATCCGCAATTGGAATCGGATAATTTGCAATTGGGAGAGTTGTTGGCTTTGCCAAAAGGCATTAAAAAGCAGGAGGAAGAAAAACTTTCAAAAGCAGAAAGAAGGAAAATCGATAAACTTCAAGGTAAATTGCAAAAACATACGGTTGCTTCTGGAGAATCATTTTATGTGATTGCTAAAAAGTACAATATTTCTGTTGAAGAATTAAAAAAAGTTAATCCGCAAATCGAAAATGATAAGCTGGATGTCAAAGATGTAGTGTTTATTCCGGGCACTGAAGAAATTGCAGTAAAAGAAAAGAAGGGCAGAGAAGAGAAAAAGAAAGAAAGAGAAAACAACAAAACTGAAAACACAGAAGAGAAGATAAATGCTGTTGATCATGTTGCTTCAGTTTTTCATGAGGTGTTGCCTAAGGAAACGAAATACGGTATATCAAAGCGCTACGGTATAACTATTGCAGAGTTAGAAAAGCTTAATCCTCAAATCATCAATGGCTTGGATGTAGGTCAAAAGTTAATTATAAAAGGTGCAGCTAAAGGTGATGAGGTCAAGATAACTAAAGAGATTGTAGTAAGTAATGATACTGATGAAACGGATTTAGCTTCTAATGCGGAAACTTCTGAAATTAAAAAGGAGGTGCTTCCATTATCTGCAGATGCTTCGATGAAAGCTGATTTCCTTATTGAAAAGGCTTCTGAAAATTTAGGAGTGCGTTACCGAGGCGGAGGAACTGATAAAAACGGGTTTGATTGCTCGGGATTGATGTTTTCCACTTTTAAAAATATTGACATGACCTTGCCTAGATCGTCATCAGACATGGCGGCAAATTCGGGTGTGAAAATCGATAAAAGTCAGGCGCAAAAAGGTGATTTGATTTTCTTTGCCACTCGTGGCAGATGGGTAGGTCATGTGGGGATGGTCACTGAGGTTTTGGATGATGAAATTAAGTTTATTCATTCGTCTACCAGTTCAGGTGTAATTATTTCCTCTACTAAAGAGTCATATTATGCAAAACGATTTGTGCAGATTAACCGAGTTCTAAATTAAATTCAGAAATTCAGTCGTCTGAAAGTTTTTTTGAATGATTTAGACTGTTAAATTTTTGTTAATACAACAATAAGGCTTTGATAACATGTGATTTGATTTTGTAAGTTAGTTTTGACAAAAAATTAATTTATGAAAAAAATCCTTTATTTTTTAGTTGTTGCAGCTATGGTTTCGTGTGATACCGAACAGTTGCAGAATGAATCTGAACCTATACAAACAAGTTCAGCTAAATTGGCAGAAGTAACCGAATCACTTAAAGTGATGAGTTACAATGTTTATCAGTTGCCTTCAATTATGCCTCAGTATAAAAGCAGGGACAGGGCTGCGGCATTGTATACATATATCAGCACGCTGGGCGCAAATTCTCCTGATGTTTTGGTAATCGAAGAAGGTTTTAATACCAATTTCGGCAATGAATTTTTAGCCAAAATCAAAACACTCTATCCCTACGCTACTCCTTTACTGGGATTGTATTGTGGTTCCGGAGGAGGAACAAGTCTGTATCCGAACGATTGGAACAGTTATAGCGGAGCATGTGGCAATTCGATTTTCTATGTTAACGGAGGGACTATTATCCTAAGTAAATATCCGATTTTAGCAAAACATCAGTTGGTATATGTGAACAAAATCAGCTCTTTAGAAGGAAATTCCAATAGAGGTGTGGCCTATGCAGTTATTAATAAAAATGGAAAAAAGTTCCATGTTTTCGGCACGCATACTGCTTCAGAACAGCCTGGATACCCTGGAAGAGCAACTCGTGAAAAGCAATTTGCTGAAATGCGCGCTTTCAAAAACAAATTCAATATCCCCGTTTCCGAGCCTGTTATTTATGCCGGTGATATGAACGTGGAATATACACTGACTTCAGAATATGATACAATGAAAAGTATTTTGAATGCAAGTGTGGATTATTATTTTGATCCATTGACCATGAGGGGAACGTATTCCAATCAGAATACTGTGGTGCAATATCAGGGATACACAAGCTATAATAATACACTGGATTATGTTTTGTACAGCAATGAGCATAAATTGCCTTCTCAGATCGCTCCAATGCAGCAGCTAATAGCTAAATATCCGAATTTGGGTGATGTTTCCGATCACGATCCGGTTTTGATTAACTATGTTTTTAATTATTGATTTTTCGTTTCTTGTTGATAATTTTTTACCGAAGCTCCCTCATAAAGGGAGTTTTTTATTTCCAATTTTTTTTCTCAATCCGATACTCAAAATTAAGTTTTTCCGGTTCTCCATGATAAGCCACTTCTGTTTCGCGGACTTTAACCGCGCCAAGTCGTTCAATGGCTTTCTGAGAACGGATATTTTGTGCGCCAATATGAAAGTATACTTTGTCTACAAATTGAAAAGCATAATCCAGCATCAGTTTTTTTACCATGGGATTATAAGTAGATCCCCAATAATTTCTTCCATAAAAAGTGTATCCGATAAGAACGCTTTTTTCTGATTCATTTAAATCGTAGAAACGGGTGCTTCCGATAACGCCGGTATTTGTTTTGTCGATTATTAAAAAGGCTCCTTTTGATTGTATGGCTCCCTCGAAAAAGTTTTGAAAAACTTCTCTTTTATATCGGTCTTTGTTCGGATGCTGTTCCCAAATCAGTGGGTCGCAAGCCACTTGATATAAAGCCTCGAAATCCTGTTCTTGAAGCGGGATTAATTTTACGATTTTGTTTTCCAGAATGGGTTGCAGTTTCATCAGTTTTCTTTTTTGGGATATAGAATTCGAAAAGCATTAAATAACGCTGGATGGGTTACGGTAGCGTGATCCTCTTGCGGCAGATAATCGAAATAAACCTGAATGTTTTTGTTTTCGGAATTTTTGATTTTATCGTATAACAGATTGGCATCGACTTCCATTACATGATTGTCAAAAACGGGTCCAAGGCCTTCTTTTCCTACGCCGATATAAATGCTTGTATTTTGAGAAAATTGATTTTCAGAAATCAAAGGTTTTGTTTTCAAAAGAGCTCCGTCATTCCACCATAGGCTTGGACTTACAATGATGTATTTGTCAAAAAGAAACGGTTTGGTAAAGAGGATTTCGCTAGCTAAGAGTCCGCCCAAGGATTGTCCGATAATGGTTTTCGAATTGTTGGTTCTGTATTTCTTTTCAATAAACGGCTGAAGCTCTTTTTCAATAAACGAAACGAATTTCTCCGAACCGCCGGCAGTAGGGAACTGTTCTTTTGTTTCCGGAAAGGCAGATGGGGAAGTAAAATCCCTGCGTCGGTCGGTATTGGCGATCCCAACGACAATGGATTGCGGGATACGGTTAATCCATGAGAAGTTGTTGTATTGAACCAAACCGACAACATGAATGAAGTCTTCATCAGCAGAACCGTCAAGTAAATAAATTACCGGGTATTTTACGGTGTCTGTTTCTTTGTATCCTTCCGGTAAATAAATGTTGAGCGTTCTCTTCTCGGATAATATTTTTGAATTAATCTGCTGAATCTCGCCTAAAACAAAAGGTTGGGGTTCGGTCAGATTTTTTAGCTTGCTTTTTTGAGCGGATGTTGTGATTACTCCGCCTATCAGCATAAAAAACAATAAAGCTCTTTTCATGGATAACGATTGATGATGTTGTTCAAAAATAAAAAATCCGCCTCAATTTCTTGAAGCGGATTTGAATTATATTTTCATTTCTGAATATTAATAGTACATGTAACGTCTAACTTTAGAAATGTATTTCGCTAAACGGATAACCTGGTGGCTGTACCCGTACTCGTTATCATACCAGATGTAAAGTACAACGTTTTTACCGTCTGCAGCAACAATAGTAGCATTGCTGTCATAGATAGCAGGAGCCGAAGTTCCAACAATGTCAGAAGATACTAATTCGTTGTTCAATGAATATTTTATTTGCTCTACTAAGTTGCCTTCTAAAGCATAACGTTTCATGATAGCGTTGATATCATCTTTAGAAGTGTTTTTGCCCACTTCAAGATTTAAAACTACCAAAGATCCATTCGGTACTGGTACACGGATAGCGTTTGAAGTCAATTTTCCTGCTAAACTAGGTAATGCTTTTGCAACAGCGCTACCAGCTCCTGTTTCAGTGATAACCATGTTTAAACCTGCAGCTCTACCACGACGGTATTTTTTGTGCATGTTGTCCACAAGGTTTTGATCATTTGTATAAGCGTGGATAGTCTCTAAGTGTCCTTTAACAACTCCTAAAGTCTCTTCGATAGCTGCTAGAACCGGCGTAATTGCGTTGGTTGTACAAGAAGCAGCAGAGTAGATTTTTACTTCATCCGGGTTGTAATCTTCGTGGTTAACACCGTAAACGATGTTTGGAACACCTTTACCTGGAGCTGTTAATAATACTTTATCAGCTCCTTTAGAAGTTAAGTGACGACTTAATGCTTCTTCAGTTGTGAAAGCACCAGTGTTGTCAATTACTAAAGCGTCGTTGATTCCGTATTTTGTATAATCAATTTCTTCTGGAGAATTTGCGGTGATGATATGAACAGTAGAACCGTTGATGATCAAAGCGTTGTTTTCTACATCAGCAGTAACAGAACCTTCGAAGTCACCGTGAACTGAATCGTAACGTAATAAAGAAGCACGTTTTTCCAATAAAACAGCATCGTTTTTATCGCGGGTAACAATTGCTCTTAAACGTAATTGTTGTCCTTTTCCGATTTTCGACATCATTTCACGAGCCAATAAACGACCAATACGACCAAATCCGTACAATACCACATCTTTTGGTTTGATTTCAGAAGTGTCTTTAGCGTTTTTCAACTTGTCGATAACAAACGCTGTAGCGTCATTGTATTTGTCATCTTCTAAATGGTACTCGTATGTCAGTTTACCAATGTCAATTCTTGAGGGTGGTAAATCTAAAGCCTGGATAGCTCTTGCAATTTCCACAGAATCGAAAACGTTGATTGGTTTCTGAACAAATTCAACTGCATATTCGTGCAGGTTGATGATGTCACTAACATTTCTGTCGATTAATTGGTTTCTGAAAAGTACCAACTCTATCGATTTGTCATACCATAAATCGCTGATAATCTTGATAAGTTCAACTCCAGCTCTTCTTCTGTCTGCCTGAAAAGCCAATTCTTTTTCGTATAAAACTGAATTGTCCATATATTAATGTGTGTTGTTTGAAATTGGTGCAAAATTATTGATTTTTAATCGGATTACGGAAAATATTTTTGTGAAAAATTATATAAAAAAACCCGATCAGCTGACCGGGTTCTGTTAAATGTTTCTTTGTTTATAATATCATTTCTAATTGTTTGCCATTTTGGGTAATCAATACGACTCTAAATCTTTGGTTATTTGTTTTGGAATTCAGAATTCTCGAAGCCTGATCCATCGATGTTATTTTATTTCCGTCGATACTAAGGATGATGCTTCCTCTTAAAATTTCGGCATATTCCTGGTATTCTTCATTGGTAACATCTTTGATTTTTATACCTTCATTTAATCGGAAACGTTTTTTGTCCTGAGTGCTTAATTCTTCAAATTCAAAGCCCTTGTAGTCAACATTGATCAGTTCTTTTTTGGTTAATTTTACTGGTATTGTTTTGTTCTCGTTGTTTCTCAGGATGCCTACCTGAACCACATCGTTAGGTCTTTTTGTGTTGATATAGGACGTTAAATCCGAAAAACTGTTTACTGTCTGGTTGTCCAGTTTGACAATAATGTCTCCTTTTTTCAAACCGGCTTTTTCTGCTCCAGAGTTCTTTGAAACGGAGTTAACATAAAAACCTTGGGTCTGCTTGATGTCAAATTCTTTAGAAACTGCGCTGTTTAATTCCTGTCCTTCAACTCCCAAAGCCCCACGTTGCACATTTCCGTATTCCATTAAATCTTCAATGATTTTTCGGGTGATATTTGAAGGGACTGCAAAGGAATAACCGGTATAGCTTCCTGTTGGTGATGAAATCATGGTGTTGATTCCGACTAATTCTCCTCGGGTGTTTACTAAAGCGCCACCACTGTTTCCTGGATTTACCGCTGCGTCAGTTTGAATGAAGGATTGGATGCCGGTATTGCTCAAATCCCTTGCCTTAGCCGAAACAATTCCCGCAGTAACTGTCGAATTCAGGTTGTACGGATTTCCAACAGCCAGAACCCATTCGCCAATTTTCATGTTGTCTGAGTTTCCAAATGTCGCGTAAGGCAGTTTTTCATCGGCATCTACTTTTAATAAGGCGATGTCCATCTTACTGTCGGTGCCTATTAATTTTGCTTTGTATGATTTGTTGTTGTTCAGGGTGACTTCCAATTCGGTAGCGTTCTGAATTACGTGATTGTTGGTTACGATATAACCGTCTTGGGAAATAATTACGCCCGAACCGGTTCCTATCTGTGTTTGCTGCTGCCCTCCGCGGTATCCGTAGAAGTATTCCATAATTGGATTCGAAGGTACTTCAGAAACGGAAACGTTCTTTACGTGCACCACAAAGTGGACCGCATTTTCTGCAGCTGCGGATAAATCACTGTTCTCCATACCCAGACTTACGTTTCTTGTATAATTGTCTGAAGCAATTGATAATTTGCTTCCGAAGCCGTTATTCGGTTCGAAGAATAATTTGTATGCGCCAAGCGTTATAGTTCCGCTTAACAGAGATACGACTAATAAGCTTGAAAATCTATTCATAGTGCTAAGAAATGTTTATTTATTTAACGATAAAATTAAGAATTCTGTTAATTTAAAAAAATGCTTTAACTACGGTTTAACAATCTTTAACTTGCCTTTAATATTCGTTTTTATTCGTATTTTTGCTACTTATTTGAATGTCAGATGAATTACATATTTTACAAATATCAAGGAACGGGTAATGATTTTGTCATGATTGATAATCGTGATTTACATTTCCCCAAAAATGATACCAAATTAGTCGAAAAATTATGCGACAGACGATTTGGCATAGGTGCCGACGGACTTATTTTATTAGAGAATGATGCGTCGACTGATTTTAGAATGGTTTATTATAATTCCGATGGAAATGAGAGCTCAATGTGTGGAAACGGTGGGCGATGTCTGGTGGCTTTTGCCAAACAACTCGGAATTATTGATAACGAAACTACGTTCATAGCTACCGACGGTCTTCATTATGCGACTATTAATGAAGAAGGTATTGTTTCGCTTCAAATGAAAGATGTGGATGAGGTTCAGGAGCATGAAAATCACGTTTTCTTAAATACTGGATCGCCGCATCACGTTCAGATGGTGGAAGATTTGCATATTTTCGACGTTCAGAACGAAGGTGCTAAAATCCGATATGGGTCATTGTACGGAAAGGCGGGGAGCAATGTGAACTTTGTTTCGCAAACCAGTGAAAACACCTTTAGATTGCGTACTTACGAGCGTGGTGTAGAAGGTGAAACCTTGTCATGTGGTACTGGGGCCACTGCGGTGGCTATTGCAATGAAATCAACCGGAAAAACCAATAGTTCGCTAATAGAACTGCAGGTAGAAGGAGGGATTCTTGAAGTTTCCTTTGTAGAGAAAAACGGATTTTTCACCCATGTTTTCCTGAAAGGGCCTGCGAATTTTGTTTTTAAAGGTGAAGTTTCAGTAGGTTAGGATAAGAAGAAAGGGATAAGAGATAAGGGAAAAGGGAGAAGAGGCGAGATGTAGGTTGTTTTTTGTCAAAAATCTAAAAATCTAAAAATCTAAGAAGTCTAAAAATCTAAGAAATCTGAATTGATAACACTCAAAGGAAATACAGTTTACCTTCGTGCGCTTGAGCCGGAAGATCTGGAATTCGTCTATGCGATAGAAAACGATGAGGCTATCTGGGAAATGAGTAATACGCAGACACCTTACAGTCGTTTTTTGATCCGACAGTATCTGGAGAATGCGCATCAGGATGTTTACGAGGCGAAGCAGCTCCGATTGGCCATCTGTAAAAATGATGATTCAGAAGCTGTCGGTCTGATTGATTTATTTGATTTTGATCCGAGAAACCAACGTGCCGGTATAGGAATCGTGATTAAAAATCATGAGCATCGGAGTTTAGGTTTTGGAAAAGAGTCGTTGGAATTGCTGATCAATTATTGTTTTGAAAAATTGCAGCTTCATCAGCTGTATGCAAATATTGGTACGGAAAATACACCAAGTATCAACCTTTTTACTAATTTTGGCTTCCAATGCATAGGTATTAAAAAAGACTGGAACCGTATTAGGAATAGTTATGAAGATGAAGGTCTTTATCAGTTAATTAACCCAACAAATAAATAAAATAAATAAAGTTTTGAATCCGAAAAGAATTGTGCCGATTGTGTCGGTTGGTATCTTGATTGCAGCAACCGTTTTAGGTGTTGTAATTTATTTAAAAGCATTTACAGCCAACACGAGATTTAGCGAGAATGAAATGTTTGTTTATGTTCCGACGAATTCCACTTATGAAGATGTAAAGAAAATTGTATCGCCTTATGTGGATAATATGGAGAAATTTTCATTTGTAGCCGAACAGCGCGGTTATAATGCCAATGTGAATCCCGGGAAATTTTTGCTGACAAAAGGGATGAGCAGTTTTAGCATAGTTTCGTCATTACGTCATAATGTTCCGGTAAAACTAGCCTTCAATAATCAGGAATCATTGGGTAAACTGGTACAGCGCTTAGCCTCTCAGATTGAGCCGGATAGTACAACGCTTACCAAAGTGTTTACGGATTCTGTTTTTATGGCAGAAAACGGATTCGAAAAAGAAACAATCCTGGCTATGTTTATTCCGAATACGTATGAATTTTACTGGAATGTAAGTCCGATAAAAGTACGCGATAAACTGGCAAAAGAATACAGAAGGTTCTGGAACGAAGAGCGTCAGGCAAAAGCAAAGGCGTTAAGTTTAACCCCTGTTCAGGTTTCAACACTGGCGGCAATTGTTCATAAGGAAACAGCTAAAGTCGATGAAAGACCGCGCGTTGCAGGAGTGTATTTGAATCGTTTGAAAAAAGACATGCCTTTACAGGCGGATCCGACCGTAATTTACTCCTTAAAAGAAAAGTCAGGAGACTTTGATACGATAATCAAACGTGTAATGTTTAATGATTTGAGAATCAATTCGCCATATAATACTTATATTCATACGGGTTTGCCTCCGGGGCCAATTTCGATGCCCGATATTTCGGCTATTGATGCTGTGTTGAATGCAGAGAAACATAATTACGATTATTTTTGTGCCAGCGTGGAGCGTTTTGGTTACCATGAGTTTGCAGAAACCTATGAACAACATCAGGTAATTGCAAAAAAATATGCTGAATGGGTTGCCAAACAAGGGTATCAGCGTTAATTTTTGAAAAGGAAATTTCAAATAATCATAAGAGAATCGCAAGCATTTTTTGGAAGAAAGGTGCTTGCGATTCTTTTTGTATTGATAGCGTTTCCTATTTACTCCCAATCTAAATTTGAAGCTTTTTTAACTCCTTCGGATACTTTAAATATAAAGAGAAGAAATACAGTTTATATTTCTGAAACCGCCTTTTTGGGTGTGACATTAATAGGCCTGAACCAATTATGGTACAAGGATTATCCGAAATCGTCCTTCCATTTTATCAATGATAATAATGAATGGCTGCAAATGGATAAGGCTGGACATGTGTATACAACGTATCATATGGGGCGTTTTGGAGCAGAAGCTTTGGCTTGGAGTGGGGCTGATAAAAAACATCAATTAGTTTATGGGGCAACCGTCGGTTTTGCATTTATGACGGTTGTTGAGGTTTTCGATGGTTTTTCGGCCGAATGGGGTGCTTCCTGGGGGGATGTGGTTGCTAATGCCGCCGGAACGGGTTTGTATGTCTCTCAGGAATTACTTTGGAACGAACAACGAATGATGCCAAAATTTTCATTTCATACTACAGAATATGCCGCTATGCGTCCGAATACTTTAGGCGGCAGTTTGAATGAGCAGATTCTAAAAGATTATAACGGGCAAACCTATTGGTTGTCGGTTAATCTGCATAGTTTTTTTAAGGAAAGTAAAATACCAAAATGGTTTAATGTGGCCTTAGGTTATGGTGCCGATGGCATGTTGTATGGTGATAGTGAATCGGTTCCTGCAGATATAGAATCTCATAATCAGCGCGTGCGTCAATTTTACCTAAGTATGGATGTGGATTTAACCCGAATCAAAACCAAGTCTCCGGTTTTGCGTACTCTCTTCTCGGTTTTGAATACTATTAAAGTGCCGGCTCCAACTTTGGAAGTGGATCAGTATGGTGATGTAAAAGGCTACTTTATTTATTTTTAACAAACTTTAACTCATTGATTTTTAACAACATAGATTAATACTGTACCTTTGCATCAAGTAATTTCATACTGGTGACAGCGGATGAGAAAATTTAATTTATGATAAAAAAATGGACGTATTTTTCAGGATTAGTAATTTTGATCACTTTGATCAGTTCGGGTTTTAAAGCCTTTGATCCTGAAAAATTAGAAGGTTTCCACGTTGAAAATGATGAGGTGATTACTTATCTGGTTCCTACTAAAGAAGAAACCGAAAAAGTTAATTTTAATTTTCCTTTTACTGGGAAGTCTTTCGTCGGTTTCAAGCAGGCAGTTGCAATTAAGGAGTCCTCGGGGCTTTATGGATTGGTGAATTCCTTTGGATACATGGGGAAATATCAGTTTGGTAAAAGTACACTTCGTATGATAGGGATTTATAATACTGCTGATTTTTTAAAGAATCCGGCCTTACAGGAAAAAGCGTTTAAGGCATTGCTTTCTATAAATAAATGGGAACTGAGGAACGAGATAAGGCGTTATGAAGGCAGAATTATCAACGGTGTAAAAATTACAGAATCAGGATTGTTGGCGGCAGCTCACTTGGGTGGTGCCGGTTCGGTGAAAAGTTATTTGAGGTCGAACGGCCAAAATGGTTTTACCGACGGATTCGGAACTTCCCTGAAAAGCTACATCAAAAAGTTTGGAGGTTATGATACCTCAAATATCATTGCCAGCGCTGATGTAAAAGTTAAGATGAAGTAAAAGATTAATTCATTTTGTGAATTATAAAAATGCAAGGTCGGTTATGTAAATCGACCTTGTTTTTTTTCCATTGATTTACCGATTGCGTTTTAATGAATTCGGTTGGAAGGGTGATATCACACGCAACACACAAAAGGGTGTTTGGTTGCAAAATCTGAAGTAAATCTTCCAGGAATTTATTGTTGCGGTAAGGTGTTTCAATAAATAATTGCGATTGGTTTTTATCGTAAGATAATTTTTCCAGATTTTTTATTGTTGTTTTTTTATCCGATTTGTCAATCGGCAGGTATCCATTAAAGGCAAAACTCTGTCCATTCATTCCGGAGGCCATCATGGCCAACAGGATAGAGGAGGGGCCAACCAAAGGTACTACCTGAATTCCTTTTTCATGTGCCAGTTTTACTATTACGGCACCGGGATCGGCAACTCCTGGGCAACCGGCTTCGCTCATTAACCCCATGTTTTTCCCTTCCAATAATGGTTTGATAAACTCATTATGTTCCTTAACGTCTGTGAATTTGTTAAGCGCAAAAAGTTTTAATTCGGGTTGTTTTTTTTCAGGATGAACGCTTTTTATGAAACGACGGGCCGTTTTTTCGTTTTCAACAATATAATGATCTATGAAATCAATGGTTCTCTTAATGGTGTGTGGTAGAACATCCTCAGGATTCATCTCGCCCAAAGTGGTAGGGATCAAATATAATTTTCCAAAAAGAGTGTTTGCTTTCATTAGTGTTTGGCTTTAAGTTTCTCAGCGATAATTTCACAGGCTTCATTAAGCAGCATGAAAACGTGCTCAAATCCGCTTTGTCCTCCATGATAAGGGTCTGGAACATCTGCATTTTCTCCCGGAAAAAGCTCATTTAAAATCATGGTTACTTTTGATTTGGCTTCCGCATTAGGGGCTAATGCCATAACATCTTTATAATTAGAAATGTCCATTACGTAGATGTAGTCAAAGTTGTCGAAATCCGACTTTTTGATTTGTCTTCCCCGTTGATTTGTGATGTCAAGACCTTTGTTTTTGGCAATCAGAACAGAACGCTTGTCAGGTTCCTGGCCGACATGCCAACTGCCGGTTCCTGCAGAATCCACTAAAAATTGTTCTTTAGGGAGTTTTGATTGTAAAATTCCTTCCGCCAGAGGAGAACGGCAAATGTTTCCAAGGCAGACCATTAAAATTTTAACGGGCATATTATAACGATAACTTTTTATGGATGTCGTCTACGTATTTTTTGAACTGCTTGTCTGTTGAGACCAAATTGTCTACAGTCTTGCAGGCATGTAAAACGGTTGCGTGATCGCGGGAGCCGATTTGTGAACCAATGTTTGCCAAAGAAGCTTTAGTGAATTTTTTAGCAAAAAACATAGCTAATTGACGCGCCTGAACCACATCACGTTTTCTGGTTTTTGACTGTAAAGTCTCTACATCGATTTGGAAATAATCCGAAACGATTTTCTGGATGTAATCGATGGAAACTTCGCGTTTTACGTTCTTTACGAATTTTTCAACTACTTGTTTTGCTAACTCAATAGTGACTTCACGGTGGTTGAAAGAAGACTGGGCAATCAATGAGATGATAGCACCTTCTAATTCCCGAACGTTTGATTTGATGTTTTTGGCAACATATTCGATGATGTCATCTGGCATTTGAACACCGTCACGGTATAAAATGTTTTTTAGGATGGAAACTCTTGTTTCATAATCCGGTTGGTGAATCTCAGCTGAAAGTCCCCATTTGAATCGCGATAACAAACGTTGTTCGATATCCTGCATATCCACAGGAGCCTTGTCGGAAGTAAGGATTACCTGTTTTCCATTTTGGTGTAAGTAATTAAATATGTGGAAGAAAACATCTTGTGTTCCTGCTTTTCCGGAAAGGAATTGCACGTCATCTATAATTAATACATCAATCAGTTGGTAGAAATGAATGAAGTCATTTCGCGTGTTTTTCTTAACCGAGTCAATATATTGCTGGGTGAATACTTCAGCAGAAATATATAAAACTGTTTTTTCAGGGAATTTTTCTTTTATTTCAACGCCAATAGCATGAGCTAAGTGTGTCTTTCCTAAACCTACACCTCCAAAAATAAGGAACGGGTTAAAAGAAGTTCCCCCCGGTTTGTTTGCAACAGCCATACCGGCAGAACGAGCTAAACGGTTGGAATCACCCTCAAGGAAATTGTCGAAACTGTAATTTGAATTCAGTTGCGATTCGATTTTTACATTTCGGATTCCTGGGATTACAAACGGGTTTTTTAATTCCGGATTTTTATTTTGGATGGGAACGTCAATCTCCTGAGGTTTTACTGCAGGACGGTTGTTGCTCGGCAGCTGTTCCGTAAACGGAAGTTTGTTGCCAAGTTTGTTCTCCATTTTGATTTTATAAAGTAACTTTGCGTTCGGTCCAAGCTCTTTGGTAAGGGCTACTTTCAATAATTTAACATAGTGTTCTTCCAGCCATTCGTAGAAGAATTTACTGGGAACTTGAATATATAATGCGTTATCTGTAAGTTCAACAGCTCTGATAGGCTCGAACCAAGTTTTATAAGCTTGGTCTTGAATGTTATCTTTTATAAAAGACAGACAGTTCTCCCATACTGATTGCGCAGTTGTACTCAT